>NZ_JAPDRH010000002.1:0-1596673 GCF_040706555.1 Lentisalinibacter salinarum | reverse complement strand
AGGTTCGTGTCGAAGACCTGCTGGCCGTCGAGCGCATCGGCCGTATAGAAGTTGTTCGTCACGACACCGCCGGCATTCACCCACGGCGCCTTGTCGGCAGCGCTCGCCTCGAAGTCTCCATTGGTCAGAAGCTCGCCGCCGCCCGGGGCTGCGTCACCCGGTCCGACGGCAATGTCGTCGAAGTAATAGGTCTTCTCGCCCGCCGTCGCTCCGTCGGTGCCGAAGTTGAAGAAGATAGAGACCTTGCTGTAGGTCGCCGCAGGGTTGAAGGGCGGGCCTGCGGCTTCATTGGCAAAATCGAACGTCAGGGTCTCCCAGGCATTGACGGTCGTCGTCACCGCCTCGGTCTCCACCGCGATAGCCGGATCCGACGCATCTTCGATCTTCAGCCGCACCGGGATGCCCGCATCCGGCGAGTACACCCGCACCGACATCTGCGTGTTGTCCGCAGCCAGCGGGATCACCGGCACCGCCTCGCCCGGCAGGGTAGAGACCGTCGTGCCCGCCCATACCTGAGCCGTATCCGACTTCACCGTCAGCACGACCTGGTTTGCTCCGCCCGCAGGGTCGTTGGTCACCGTCGAGGCAGTGCCACCGAAATCGGTCAGAGTGTAGGTGGTCGCCGGATCGTCGAACGTGATGGTCGTGAACTCCGGCGCCGGCGGCGGCGGCACCGGGCAGGGCTCGCTCGTCTGCTCGATGTCGTCGTAGTAGAAGGTCCAGTCGTCCGGGTTGTTCGCCAGATCGCCGACCGCGCCCAGGTCGAAGAAGATCGAGATGCCGGTGACCGGTGGGCCTGCGTTGTCACCGGTAAAGTCGAAGCAGAGCTCCTGCCAGACACTGCCACCATCGTGAGTGTCGTCCCGCTCCACCGCGGGAGTACCCTCCACTTTGAACAGGACGGGCACCTCCCGCTGCGACCAGACCTTCATCCTGAAGATCTCGCCCTGACTCCAGTCGACACCCTCCGGCAGGGCGAGTGTGCTGCCGCCGAAGTCAGACGCCGACGTCTTGGTCATCTGCACGACCTGCCCGCTGGTGTTGATGCCGCTCGGATCCGGATTGGCTATCACCGTCGATTCGCCGCCACCGAAGTTGTCGAAGCTGAGGCTCGTGGTATCACCCTCGAAGTCCACTGAAGTCGTTGTGTCGACAGGAGCGTCACCGCTGATGATGGAGACGTTGTCGATGTAGATGTCTGACACGCATCCGGCGGCGCCCCCGCAGATCGCCGTGAATTGCAGGGTTATCCCTCCGCTGACGTCGGGTCCGAGGGTGATCGTCAACGGCCCCACCGTGGTCCAGTCGGCGGGGAAGCCGCCGCCGCTGAGGATCGAGTCCGTCTGCGAGACACCGCCACCACTCAGTTCGGAGAACAGCACCACGTCCACGACACCACCATTCGCATCCGTGCCCTTCCAGTCGAAGGACACCGTGACCTGCTGGCCGGGTGTCAGGTCACCCGCCGCCAGGTTGGATTGCTTGAGCGTCGGATTGCCGGGGATCGTGACATTCATGTTGGCGGCGAAACTGCCACCGGAACTGTCCCCTGTCGTCGTGATGGTTCCTCCGTTGGCGAACGTCTCCCAGCCGGTCAGGTCGCCGGTCTCGAAGTCGCCGTTGACCGTCAGCTCGCCGGTAGCACCTCCGCCACCGCCACCGCCACCGCCACCGCCTTCGGTGGAGAAGTAGACGTCATCGACGTAAAGCGTGCCGAAGGCCAGGCCGCTGGTCCCGTCGATCGGGTTCCAGAAACCGAGATTGGCCGCAGCGGAAAAGTCCGTCGCTGTGAAATCGGCCAGCGGGATGGCGTACGTCGCCCAGTTGCCCGAGGTCGCCACCGGCGTGTAGCTCGAGAGCGCCACGTTGGTGCCGGCGGCACCGGCACCCGGCGGCTCGATCTGGATCGTCAGGTCCGCAAACCCGGCTATCCCCGACGTATCCACCGTGAAGTTCAGCGTGTCGTACGCCGTCAGGTCGACGCCGCCGAAGTTCAGAAGGATGCCACCGAACGTGGAACCGCTGTTCTGGTAATCGATTGCCAGGACGACATCGCCCTCGAAGGCCGGGATCGCCGTGCTCGTCGGATCGGCCACGGTGTTGTTGCCGCCGAAATCGATGCTGTTGGTAATGCTCGTTACCGCAATGGTCGATTCCGTGGTCGTCTCGGTGAACACGCCGGCCGTGCCCGGTCCGTGGTCGCCGGTGCCGCTACCGCCCTCGGTGGAGAAGTAGACGTCATCGACGTACAGCGTGCCGAAAGCGAGGCCGCTGCCATCGGTGGGGTTCCAGAAGCCCAGATTGGCCGCAGCGGAAAAGTCCGTCGCGGTGAAATCCGCCAGCGGGATGGCATAGGTCGCCCAGTTGCCCGAGGTGGCCACCGGCGTGTAGCTCGAGAGCGCCACGTTGGTGCCGGCGGCACCGGCACCCGGCGGCTCGATTTGGATCGTCAGGTCCGCAAACCCGGCTATCCCCGAGGTGTCGATCGTGAAGTTCAGCGTGTCGTACGCCGTCAGGTCGACACCGCCGAAGTTCAGAACCGCACCGCCGAAGGTAGAACCGCTGTCCTGGTAGTCGATCGAAAGGACCACGTCACCCTCGAACGCCGGGATCGCCGTACTCGCCGGATCGGCCACGGTGTTGTTGCCGCCGAAATCGATGCTGTTGGTAATGCTCGTTACCGTGATCGTCGACTCAGTGGTCGTCTCCGTGAACACGCCCGCCGTGCCCGGACCGTGATCGCCGGGTTCGGGCGGCGGCACGGGGCAGGGCTCGGTCGTCTGCTGGATATCGTCGTAATAGAACGTCCAGTTGTCCGGGTCGTTCGCGACGTCGCCGACTGCACCCAGATCGAAGAAGATCGAGATGCCGGTGACCGGCGGGCCCGCATTGTTGTCCGTGAAGTCGAAACAGAGCTCCTGCCAGAGGCTGCCACCGTCATGGGTGTCGCTCTGCTCCGCGGGCGGAGTACCCTCCACCTTGAACAGGACCGGCACCTCCCGCTGCGACCACACCTTCATCCTGAAGACTTCGCCCTGACTCCAGTCGACTCCGTCCGGCAGGGCCAGCGTGCTACCGCCGAAATCCGACTCCGACGTCCTGGTCATCTGCACGACCTGTGCGCTCGTGTTGATGCCGCTCTGGTCCGGGTTGGCGATCACCGTCGATTCACCGCCACCGAAATTGTCGAAGCTGAGGCTCGCGGTATCCCCCTCGAAGTCCACTGAAGTCGTTGTGTCGACAGGGACATCGCCGCTGAAGCCGACATCGGTCAGGAGGTAGGTGAAGGACTCGGCAGGTGCCGGCGCTATCGTCTCGAACAGAAGATCCGTCGCTGTGGCGACGCCCTCGAACTCCGTGACCGGCACAGACACCTGATACCAGCCGTTCCCCAGGTCCGTCGCGAACGCCGATGTGGTCACATTGATGTCGAGATAGGGCGGATCGGGATCATTCGGGAACTTGACCCGGATCACGCCGCCGCTCAGACCTTTCACCTTGAAGTCGAGCGTCTCGTACCCTGCGGCGAAGCCGGGGTCGAAACCCAGGTAGGCGAGCTGCGCATTCCACACGTCGTAGCCGAAACCGGTGGTGATGGCCAGCGCGGGGCTGAAGTCCAGATCGCCCCTGAAGTCGTCGTCGATGACCGCGTCGGAGCCGAATACGGATATCTCCGCGTAATCATCCGGGATCACGAGGTCCGGCATCCCGTCGCGATCGTAGAGCGTGACCTCCGGGATGATGCCCGGATCGGCAGGCACGAAGTCGCCAGCGCCGCTGAAGCCGATATCGTTCAGCAGCATCCGGAACTCCGTCGGCGAGGTGTCGTCGCTCTCGATCACGATGCCGGTCGCCTCAGCGGCGCCGCTGAAATCGGCCACCGGGATAGAAACCTGGAACCAGCCGTTCTCCAGCTCCGCCGAATAGTCGCTGCTGGTGAGGTTGAGGCGCAGCGCGTCGACGCCGTCGAACAGCTTCACGAAGATCACGAAGCCGGGCATGCCCTTGACCTTGAAGTCGACGGTCGCGTATTGGGTAAGGAAGCCTTCCGGGAAGCCGATGAAACCGACCTGGGCGACGTTGGCGCCGTAGCCGGTACCGCTGAAGACGGAGAGCACCGGACTGTAGGTCTCGTCGTCCGCATAGGCCGGATCGATGATCGAACCCGAGCCGAAAGTCGTCCGCTCGAGATAGTCGTCGGGAATAACGAGGTCCGGGTCGCCGGCGCTCGTGAACAGGGCCGCATCCGGATCGATGGAAGGATCGCTGCCACCGGGACCCGCAACGGTCAGCGAGACGTCATCGATGAGCACCTGGCCGATATCGGCCCCCATGTCGAACAGCACTCGACTGTCCGCGCCACCGAATCCCGTGGCCGTGATATCGAATTGGAAGGTCTGCCAGTCCGTGGTCAGATTCACGGTTTGTGTGATGTTAGTGAACGGCTCCACATTCAGGCCGATACCCGCCAGCATCGTGCGCGCACGATCGGACCGTGCCTCGAACGTCAATGTGTAGGTTTCACCCTCGGTGATCGCGACGACCTGGCTCAGATTGACGTCGAACGGCTGACCCGCCGCCGTTATATCGGCAAAGTTGACGAGGTCTCCGCCATCATCGACTACGTTCGCCGCATTCCCGATCCAGGGGTCGACACCCGCCTCGAAATCCCCATTGGTCAGCAGACCGGAATCGAAGGGGTCGCCGCTGCTGGGCGGCAGCGGTGTTACCGGCTCATTGCTGATCGAGTCGGGCCCGTCACCCTGGCCGCAAGCCGCCAGCAGGAGGGCCGAGGCGATTAGCGCCAGTGTGCGGAATGAACGTGTGCTTGCTGATGCGTGCATGAGGGAACTCTCTGCAAAGAATCTGGTAGGAACTCGATTCCCGGGTTTAATTGATCACGATGGAGACGTCGTCGTAGTAGACATCTGCAAAACTGCCTGCGCCGCCCGTAGTGGCCGTCAACTGCAGGGTTATGCCGCCCGAGACGTCTGTAGATATCGGGACCACGAACTGGAAGTCGGCCCATACATTCGGATCGGCATCCAGAGCCAGAGGGCCTCCACCGAGAATCTGGGCGCTCGACGTACCTTCGCCGTCCAGCTCGGTGAAGAACTCGGCGAAAGCGACGCCGCCGGGCCCGAAGCTGCCCCGTGCCGAGAAACTCACCGTGGCGGTCTGGCCGATTTCAACCGGCGCCAGATTCGCCTGCTTGATGATGGAGGCGGTTCCCGGCGCCGTATTGTTGATACGCCCCGCGAAAGTGCCCGACTTCGGATTCGTCGTGACGACCGTCTGCTCGTTCGGATCCGCACTGACCGGGAACAGAGCCCAGCCCGACAGATCACCGGCTTCGAAGCCGCCGTTTACGGCAAGGTCGCCGGCACCGGGGCCGCCGCCACCGCCGTCGCCACCGCCGTTGCCACCGCCACCGGTCCCGCCTTCCGTAGAGAAGTAAACGTCATCCACGTAGAGCGTGCCGAATACGAGCTCATCACCGCCACCGATCGGATTCCAGAAGCCCAGGTTGTCGGCAGCAGCCAGGTTGGTCACCGGGAAATCGGCCAACGGGATCGCATAGGTCGCCCAGTTGCCCGATGTGGCGACCGGGGCATAACCCGACAGAAGAACCTTGGTACCGTCTGCCCCCGCACCGGGCGGCTCGATCTGGATCGTCAGGTCTGCCAACCCGGCAATCCCCGTCGTATCGATCGTGAAATTCAGCGTGTCGTATGCCGTCAGGTCGACACCGCCGAAATTGAGGATCACACCACCGAATGTAGAGCCGGTGTCCTGGTAATCGATCGACAGGACGACGCTGCCCTCGAATGCGGGGATCGCCGTGCTGTTGGGATCGGCGACGGTGTTGTTACCGCCGAAATCGGCACTATTGGTAATGCTCGTTACCGTAATGGTCGATTCTGTCGCCGTCTCCGTGAACACACCGGCCGTACCCGTGCCATGGCCGTCACCGCCACCGGTGTCACCGCCGCCGGTACCGTCGTCGATATTGAAGCCGATGTCCGCGAGGAAGAACCGGTGACCTTCGGGATAGGCCCCGACCAGCGTCTCGAACACGATCTGACTGAAGGTGGAGACGTCCCCGTAGGCAGCCACCGGAATGACCACCTGCGACCAGCCGTCACCGAGATCGGTCACCGTGACGCCGGCGGGCGGAGCGGTCAGGTCTACGGTGACGGGAACCGACGTCCCGGGGAAAGGCTCTTCCAGTTTCGCGACGATGGTGTTGTCCGTGTCGAGACCCTTGACCTTGAACAGGAACTCGTCATAGCCGGTCGCGAAACCGGGCGTCAGTCCCGTCAGGCCGAGCTGTGCGAGCGTACCGCCTCCATAGCCGGCTCCGACCGTGACCTGCACTACGTTGGCGTAGGAGTTGTCCCCTGCAAAATTCTGATTGAAGGTGCTACCCGAGCCGAACGTCTCGAAAGTGGGCGTCAGGTCCGGCGCCGAGCCGTCTGCGGCACTGATCACGACCTCCGGAATGATGCCCGGATCGGCCGGCTCCACCTCGACCTCCTCGCCCGAATACACGCGGACCCAGTCCACCTCCATCGTCGCCGGGAACGGCGTCGAACCGTTCGGCGCGCCGGGAAGGTCGCCGCCCACCGCGAGATTCAGGAGGATGTGAAACGGCTGATCGAAGGGCGCCGGATAGGGCGCTGCCGTCGAGAACCAGGAATTCTGCACCGCGTACAGTACGCCGTTGAAATACCAGCGGATCTCGAACTCGTCCCACTCCAGGGCATAGGTATTGAAACCGCCGGTCACGTCTTCGGAGGGCGTGTAGTCGACGCTCGAGAACTGGTTGGCCGGGAACTCGCCGCCGTAATGGATCGTACCGAAGATGTTGTTGCCGCCGCCGACGCCGCCGGGGCCGGGCTGGCCGTCCAGGTTGGCGGCTTCGACGATGTCGATCTCGCCGGTCGCCGCCCAGCTGCCGTACGGGCTGTCCTGGGACAGCATCCAGAATGCGGGCCACAGGCCCTGTCCGGACGGGAACTTGATGCTCGCCTCGATACGGCCGTACTTGAATGCGAAGCGGTCACGCGTAGTGATCCTCGCCGACGTGTAATCGAAATCGCCCACGGTCTCGCGGCGGGCGGTGATCTTCAGGACGCCGTTCTCGAGCTGCGCATTGTCCGGCAGATACCACTGCAGCTCGTTGTTGCCCCACCCGGACGGCAGGCCGGTGATGCCACCGTCGCCGACGAAGTCGGATCCGTCGCCGGATTCGAAGAACCAGGTCTCCGGGTCGAGCTTTGCGCCGTCGAACTCGTCGCTCCAGACCAGGGTCAGCAGATCGCCGTCGCTGACCGGAAACGTCGTCGGTATCTCCAGCGTCGGGTTAGCGATGTTGAAGTTGGTCCGGGTCGTCGTATCCGCCACCGGGATGTCGATCGGATCGACCTGCTCCAGCGTTTGGTCACGGTCTTCCTGGGTACAGGCAGACAGCGCCACCAGGGTGGCCAGAGCGGCAACAAAGCGTGGCAATCCTCGCGGGCCGGGCATCATAGGTTCTCCCTCAAAGACGGAAAGCCCGAAGGCTTGAGGCTGATTCGTGGGTTGACGCTGATCCGCGTCGGGGGATTCGGGGTCGAGGCGAGGCCGGTCCGCGTGTCGGCACGGGAGAAGCGCGCGGCGCGCCCGTTGTCAGCGGATGCGTGCAGGGACGACTGCGCTGCCGGCGGCAGCGCAACGTGCAGCGGCACGTCGTTACTAGGTCTCATAGCTCCCCCGAAAATCGTCCTCATCGAAGTGAGGATGTTGTTTTATCGTGATCGTCGGGTATCAGAATTAGCAGGAAATGACAGCGTTGTCAATTCTACGGGCACGCACAATCCTGCCGATCCTGTCGACATAGCACTGCTTCGGCGGCCGGGGCCTGGTTGTGCGGCCTTGCGGGCAGGGTCAGCCGGCGAGCAGAGGCCTCGCCGGCTGTGGCGTAAAAGGGGACTCCGGCGCTAGGCGGCCTGCCGCCCGGGAGCGAAGTAGCGGGCGAGGATGTTCTCGAATCCGCGCATCGTGCCCGGCTGGTGTTCCGGCGCTTCCACCGGCACGGGCCGCCGCAGTCGGGCGTCCCAGGCCTCGTTGATCTTGTCGTCGGGCACCGTGGGCACGATGACGTACGGATTGATCGCCGCCCTGCCTCTCAGGCTGAACCGGAACGGGTCACGGGTTCGTTTGGCATTGAAACGCATGTCTTACTCTCCATAGCGAACGTGCTTCTTGCGATCTGCCGGCCTGCTCGACCGACGCCACACAAGATAGGGCCATGGAGGTGGGTCCACAAACGAAGAAAACTCACGCCAGGGTTGAGAAAAAATCAACTGCCTTCGGTGAAATTCTCGAGAATCCAGTGCCTTAGGAGTTCGATCGCCGGGTCGTCGGCGTCCTCGAAGCGGCTGATGAGGTAGTAGCTCACTTCCTCGACGAGTTCCTGCTCGAACAGCCGCACGATGCTGCCGTACTTGAACCAGAGGTCGGCGATCGGCACGGGCACGAGCGCCGCGCCGATGCCCCGCTCGCAGGCGCGCACCACCGCGATCATCGAGTCCAGCCGCGTGACCTTGCTGCCCTTCGGCAGCGATATGCCGCTGGCCCGCGACCAGCGCTCCCAGGCGGTGGGGTGGGTCTCGTGCACGATCACGGGGAAATCGCTGGTGATGCGCTTCCGGCTCACGGCCAGCTCCTTGCGAAACTCCGGCGAGCCTGCCACCACCAGACGAAGGGGCATGAGAAGGTCCGACCTGGCGCTCGCGGGCGGCGAGCGGAACAGGCGGATCGACAGGTCGGCATCGGCGGGGTGTGTCTCGGCGGTCTCGTCGCTCGTGCCCACCTCGATATCGATGTCCGGATGCGCCGCCGTGAACTCGCTCAGCCGCGGCACGAAATATTCGCTGGCGAAGAACGGCTGCACGGACATACGGATCGAGGGGCGCCGGGTGTCTTTCTTGTACGCGGCGACCACCGCGTCCAGCTGCTCGATCAGCGGCCAGGTCTCCTCGTACAGCGAGCGGCCGGTCTTCGTCAGCCGCAGTTCGCGGGCGTTGCGCTCGAAAAGCTGTTCACCGAGCTCCTGTTCCAGGCTCTTTATCTGGTGGCTGACGGCGGACGCCGTGATGTAGAGCTCCTCGGCGGCGTTGCGGAAACTCTCGTGCCTGGCCGCGACGCAGAACGTCCGCAACCCGCGCAGCGAGATACTGGAGCGGCCGGCCACCGGTCGTCAGGCGCTCTCGACCAGCCGGAACGCGGTCTGCAATTCCGTCGCCGAGCTGCCGCCGATCCAGGCATGGAACTCTCCCGGCTCGGTCCGGAGCCGCATGTCCCGGCCGTAGAAGGCGAGATCCTCCGCCCGGAGGACGAAGGAGACGGTGGTCCGCTCGCCCGGCTCCAGCCGCAGGCGCCGGAACCCCTTCAGCTCCCGCACCGGCCGCGTGACATTGCCGACGAGATCACGGACGTAGAGCTGCGCCACCTCCACGGCCGAGCGGTCGCCGGTATTCGTGACGTCCGCGCTGACGGTGACCGAGCCGCCCGGGGCGAACTCGTCGACGTCGGTGCGGATGTCCTCGTAGTCGAAGGTCGAGTAGGACAGCCCGTGCCCGAACGGGAACAGCGGCGTGTAGCCGGCGTCCAGATGGAAGGCCGTCATACCGAGCGAGAGCTGGGGCGCGCTCGGGTCGATGTCGTCGATGTGGACCACGGTCTCGGGCGAGGGCGGCTTGCCGGTGTTCTTTTGGTTGTAGTAGATCGGCACCTGACCGACCATCCGCGGGAGGGTGGCCGGCAGCTTGCCGCACGGCGATTCCACGCCGAACACGAGGTCCGCCAGAGCCGGACCGGCCATCGTGCCCGGGTGCCATGCGTAAAGGATCGCGTCGACCCGGTCCACGACATCGGACAGCGTCAGCGGCCGGCCGGCGAGGATCGCCGCGATCACCGGCGTGCCTGCCTCGTGCACCCGGGCGACCAGCTCCGCCTGGGCCCCGGGCAGGCCGATGTCCGCGCGGGAGTGCGCCTCGCCCGACAGGATGGCCTCCTCGCCCAGGAACAGCAGCACGGCATCGGCGTCGGCGGCCAGCGCCGCGGCCTCGTCGAAGGCGGCCGTGTCCCGGCTGCGCGAGGTGTCCATCGCCCGCAGATAGCGGACGTCGATACCCTCGCCCGCGTGCTCGCGTACGGCCTCGAGCGGCGTGATGCTGAGACCCTCGTCGCCGTCGAATATCCACGTCCCCATCTGGTCGTGGGGCGCATCGGCCAGTGGGCCGATAACGGCGAGGGTGCGCGTGGTCGCCGTCGACAGCGGCAGGGCCTGATGCTCGTTCTTCAACAGTACCGCGCTCTGCAGGGCCGCCCGCTTCGCCGTGGCCAGCGCCTCCTCGTCCGCCGGGGGCGGGAAGGCGCCGGGGTCGGTGTAGGGATTCTCGAACAGGCCCAGCCGGAACTTGAGCGTCAGGATTCGCATGACGGCCGCATCGATGCCGGCAGGATCGATCTCACCATCCTCGACCAGCTGCGCCAGGTGGCAGAGGTAGGCATCGCCGTGCATCTCCATGTCGACCCCCGCCCGTGCCGCCTCGAAGGCGGAGCCCCGATCGTCCGCGGTCAGGCCGTGGATGCTGAGCTGCCGGATGGAGTCCCAGTCGCTGACGACGAAACCCTCGAAGCCCCACTCGCCGCGCAGCACCGTGTCCAGCAGGAACTCGCTCGCGGTGGCCGGCACGCCGTCGACCTCGCTGAACGACGTCATGAGGGTAGCGACGCCGGCGTCCACCGCGGCACGGAAGGGGCGCAGATGGACGTTGCGCAACTCGTTCTCCGGCACGTTGGCGGTGGCATAGTCGCGGCCGCTCTCGGCGGCTCCGTAGCCGGCGAAGTGCTTCGCGCAGGCGGCGATCGCCCCGGGTTCAGACAGCCCGGCCACTTCCTCGCCCCCCTGGTAGCCCTGCACCATGGCGGCACCGAGCGTGCTCGCGAGCTGCGGATCCTCGCCGAGGCTTTCCGCAATACGGCCCCAGCGGGGGTCGCGCGCGATGTCGATCATCGGAGCGAATGTCCAGTTGACCCCGGCGGCCGCGGCCTCCCGGGCGGCGACCGCCGCGCAGTCGGCCACCAGCTCCGGGTTCCAGCTCGCGGCCTGGCCCAGCGGGATGGGGAAGATGGTGCGGAAGCCGTGGATCACGTCACGGCCGATCAGCAGCGGGATGCCGAGCCGACTCTCCTCGACGGCGATCCGCTGCAGCTCGTTCACCGTGTCCACGTCCACCTCGTTCAGCACCGAGCCCACGCGCCCGGCACGCAGTGCCTCGGCGAGGTAGTCGTGAATGTAACTCTCGCCGCCGTTGACCTGACTCATCTGGCCGATCTTCTCGTCCAGCGTCATCTCCGCCAGCAGGGCGGCGACGCGCCGGGCGATCGGGTCGGCAGGGTCGACGGGCCTGGCCTTGGAGCTCGTCATCGGAAACCTCGCAGGAGCCTGGTGAGGGGATACGGTTTTCGGGCCCGTGCACCGGGCCAATCATCATCGATTAATCATCAATCAATGGTCGATCGATTATCGATCCTGTTTGACAGCGCTGTCAATTTAACGCAGCATATTCTGCTTGGCTTTGTGCTGTCGGGGGGCACACGAAGAAAAATGAACGAAGCCGCACATTACGAGACTGCACCGCAGGACCGCATCCCGTTTCCGCTGAAGCTCATCTACGGGCTCGGCGCATTCGTCAATAACCTGCTGGCCGGCGCCATCGGCGGCATGATCATCGTGCTGAACCTGGGCCTCGGCATGAATCCGGCCCTCGTGGGACTGCTCGGTGCCCTGCCCCGGCTCACCGACGCGATCACCGACCCGCTGATGGGCTACATCTCGGACCACACGAAGTCGAAGTGGGGACGCCGCCGTCCGTACATCTTCGTTGGCGCGATCGCCGTCGCGATCATCTACGCGATCCTCTGGCAGCTGCCGGAGGGCAAGAGCGATACGTTCTATTTCTGGTACTTCCTCAGCGGCTCGCTGATCTTCTACCTCGCCTATACGGTGTTCGCCACGCCGTGGGTGGCGCTCGGCTACGAACTCACGCCCGACTATCACGAGCGCACCCGCCTGATGGGCGTGCAGAATTTCATCGGCCAGCTCGCCTACGTGGTGGCACCCTGGTTCCTCTGGATCATGCAGAACGAGGCCTGGTTCGACGACATGGCACAGGGGGCGGCGGGCCTCGCGATCATCATCGCCATCGTCGTCGCCGCCGTCGGCGTCCTGCCCGCCATCTTCCTGCGGGAGCGCTTCAAGGAGGCTGCCCTCGGGGATGCCGACCCCAAGGCGGAACTCGCCATCGCCGGCAGCGCGTTCGTACGCAGCATGCTCGACTTTTTCCGCGGTTTCGCCATTTCGCTGAAGTTCAGACCGTTCGTGAAGCTCTGCATCGCGACCTTCCTCGTCTTCAACGGCTTCATGCTGATCGCATCGTTCCAGTTCTACGTCATCATCTATTACGTCTTCGGCGGCGACACCAGCCTGGGCTCGAAGTACGCCGGCTACTCGGGGACGCTCGGTGCCATATCGACGTTCCTGGTCATCATCTTCATCACTTGGTTGGGAACCCGGATCGGCAAGCGGCGCGCCTTCTTCGTCGCCATCGGGGTATCCATGGTGGGCTATGCCCTGAAGTGGGTCTGCTACAACCCGGAAGTGCCGTGGCTGCTGCTGCTGCCCGCCCCCCTGATGGCGTTCGGACTCGGCGGCCTGTTCACGCTGATGCCCGCCATGATCTGCGACGTGGTGGACGCCGACGAGGTCAATACCTACGAGCGGCGCGAGGGCATGTACGGCTCTATCTTCTGGTGGGTCGTCAAGCTGGGCATGGCCGCGGCGCTCGCGGCGAGCGGTTTCCTGCTGAATGCGACCGGATTCGAAGTGGAGCTGGGCGGCAACCAGACCGACCGCGCCATCTACCTCATGCGGTTGTGTGATGCCTTCATCCCGGCGGCGGCCTCGGCCGTCGCGATCTGGGTGATCTCCACCTACTCGATCACCGAGGAGAAGGCGCACGAGGTCCGCCTGCACCTCGAGGCGCGCCGGGGAGCCGTCTGACCGGCGTTCATGGCAGCTCCCGCTCGATGCGCCCTTTCAGCATCGTGTAGGCCTGCTCGAAGGCGGCGTCGATCTCCGCGTCCGTACCCTCGGCCTTCGCCGGATCCGGCGTGCTCCAGTGCAGTTTCGTGTAGCCGCCCGGGAATACGGGGCAGGTCTCGGCGGCGGCCGAATCACAGACCGTGATCACGTAGTCGAACGCCTCGTCCGCATACGCATCCCAGGATTCGCTGACCGGTTTACCCGAATCTATGCCGTGGCGGCGCAACGTTTCGATGGCCTTCGGGTGCACGTAACCCGCCGGGCGGCTGCCGGCGCTGGATGCCCGGTAACGACCTTCGCCCAGCCGGTTGATGAGCGCCTCCGCCATCACGGAGCGGCAGGAGTTACCCGTGCAGAGGACCAGCACCCGTTTCGTCGCATCCGTTGCGGACATGGCGCTCAGCAGCAGGGACGGCGAACGTGGTCCTGCGCCGGCGGCGTGGTCGACTGCGCGTTGTCGTCACCATCGTGACCATAGACTGCCGACTCGCCGCGGGTCAGAAACGTCTCCCAGGACACGCCCTGGGGATCGCTGATCCACTGCTTCTTCGAACGGGCATAGCAGCAGGTCGTCTCGCCCTCGTCCAGGACGGGGCCGCCGGCTTCCCGGAGGCGCGCGTAGACCTGTTCCAGTTCGCCGTCGTCCTCGGCCTGGATGCCCAGATGGTTCACGCCCCGGCCGGACTGGCGGGTGCTGATGGCGAAGTTCACCCGCGGGTCTTCCAGCATCCAGCGGGCGTAGTCGGCCTTCAGCACGCCCGGCTCGGCCGCGAAAAGCTTCGAGTAGAAACGGACGGAGGCGTCGAGGTCCTCGACGCTGAGATTGACGTGCAGGCGTTTCATGTTGGGTTCCTCCTCAGGGGGCAGCGCTGCAGCAGTCCGCCAGGACGCTGTCCAGCACCGGGTTGCAGACCTCCGGCGCGCCCTGGCAGCAGTCTTCCAGCAGGAAGCCGAGCAATGCCCGGGTTCCGTCGAAATCGACGCGATAGATGATGCTGCGCCCCTCCCTCCGCGAGCGGATCAGCCCGGCGTTCGCCAGCGTGGAGAGATGGGTCGACAGCGTGTTGTGGGGTATGCCGAGCGCCTCGGCAATGGCACCGGCCGGCATGCCGTCACCGCCCGCACGCACCAGCAGGCGGAACGTCGAGAGCCTGCTTTCCTGGGCGAGAGCGGCGAGCGATCGTGTGGCGGCTTTGATTTCCATATGTCGAGAATAATCGACATATTGATACCAGTCAATGGTGTGCTCTCCCCTGCCGGGCATGCCGGTGCCCGGGCACGATAGAATCCTGCCTTCGCCCGCAGGCCCGGTACCTCGCATGCAGCAGATCGTCGACGCCATAAACGGATTCGTCTGGAGCGCACCGCTCGTCTACCTGTGCCTGGGCGCGGGCCTGCTGTTCTCGGTGCTCACCCGCTTCGTGCAGGTACGGCTGTTCGGCGAGATGGTCCGGCTGCTGTTCGCCGGCGGCGAGTCGAAGCGCGGCATCTCTTCCTTCCAAGCCCTGACGGTCTCACTCTCCGGCCGAGTGGGCACCGGCAACATCGCCGGCGTGGCGGCCGCCATCGGCTTCGGCGGGCCCGGCGCCGTGCTCTGGATGTGGATCGTCGCCTTCCTCGGTTCGGCGACGGCGTACATCGAGTCCGCGCTCGGCCAGATCTACAAGGAAGAGGAAGAGGGCGAGTACCGCGGCGGCCCGGCCTTCTACATCGAGAAGGCGATGGGCCTGAAGTCCTATGCCTGGGTGTTCGCCGTCACCACCATCATCGCCACCGGCCTTCTGCTGCCGGGCGTGCAGTCGAATGCCATCGGCAACGCCGTGGAACTGGCCTTCGGCAATGGCGCCGCACTCACCACCGGGCTCGGCACCGTCAGCTACGCGAAGCTGGGCGCCGCAGTCGCCGTGGTCTCCGTGCTGGGCTTCATCATCTTCGGCGGCGTCAAGCGCATCGCCCACTTCACCCAGGTGGTGGTGCCCTTCATGGCGCTCGGTTACATCGTGACCGCGGTGGGCATCGTGATCATGAATGCTTCGGCACTGCCGGGCATCGTGGGCCTCATCGTCGAGAATGCCTTCACCATCGAGGCCGTCACCGGCGGCGCGGTATTCTGGGGCGTGAAGCGCGGCATCTTCTCCAACGAGGCGGGTCAGGGAACCGGCCCTCATGCCGCCGCTGCCTCCGAGGTTGACCACCCGGCGCAGCAGGGGCTGGTGCAGGCATTCTCCGTGTACGTCGACACCCTGTTGGTGTGCACGGCCACCGCCTTCATGATCCTGATCACCAACTCCTACAACGTCGTCGACGGCAACGGCACGCCCCTGGCCGGCTTCCATTTCGTGGACGCCGCCATCGACCCGAACACGCCCACCTTCACGCAACTCGCGGTGGAGAGTGCGCTGCCGGGCTTCGGCAAACCCTTCGTGGCCATCGCGCTCTTCTTCTTCGCCTTCACGACGCTGCTGGCCTACTACTACATCGCGGAGACCAACGTCGCCTACCTGCGGCGTTTCTTCCGCATTCCCTACGAGCTCACCATCCTGAAACTCGCCCTGATGGCCTCGGTGTTCTACGGCGCGGTACGTACGGCGAGCCTCGCCTGGGGGCTCGGCGAGATCGGCGTCGGGCTCATGGCGTGGCTGAACATCGTCGCCATCCTGATCCTGTTTTTCCGGGCACACCCCGCCATGACCGCCCTGTGGGACTACGAACGCCAGCGCCGGGCCGGGGTCGAGCGCTACACCTTCGACCCGGAGAAGCTCGGCATCCGTAACGCGGAGTTCTGGCGGGAACGGCTGCGCAGGACGCCCAACGCGGGCGGCTGAGGGGATCGATGGCGCGGGATCGCAACACGGACTCGCCCTGGGTACTGGGTCTCAGCGCCTCGCACAACGGCGCCGCCTGTCTGCTGCACGGGGACCGCATCGTGGCGGCCATGCAGGAGGAGCGGCTCGCCGGCAAGAAGCGGGCCCGCCTGCAGGGCGCACGGCCGTCGCTGGCCATCCGTTATTGCCTCGACCAGGGCGGCATCACTGCGGCGGACCTCGACCTCGTCGTCCTCTGCGCGCAGAGCGACACCCGACTGGCGGAGAACGACGTCAGCGCCAATCCGGACCTCGCCGTGAATACCCGCGGCACCCCGGTTCTCACCCTCTCCCACCACGCGGGCCATGCGGCGAGCGCCTTCGCCACGTCCGGGTTCGGGGACGCCGCCAACCTCGTGGTCGACGGCATGGGATCGCCGGACAGCGATCTCTCCGCGGACGAGCGGGCGGCAATCGTCGACATCGGCGTGAGCGGCGGCGAGACCACCTCGCTGTATCGATCCGAGGGCACGTCGCTCACCGCCGTGGAAAAGCACCTGGCCGAGGGCGGCCGCTGGTTGAAGCCCGCGCCGGCTGGCGCCTCGATGCCGGGCTTCGCGAGCCTCGGCGGTCTCTTCTCCGCAGCGGCGCAGCAGATCTTCGGCGACCCCATGGAGGCCGGCAAGGTGATGGGGCTCGCTCCCTACGGCAAGCCGACCATCCCCGCCGCCGAGTTCTTCGAGATCCGGGACGGCCGCTTCCTTTTTTCCGACGACGTCCCCCGCCTGTTTACCGCCGGCCAGCGCTGGCCGGACGACCGGGAGGCCTGCGCAGACCTGGCCGCTTCCGTGCAGAACGCGCTGGAGGTGGCATTGCTGCACCTCGTCGCCCGGGCCCGCGATCTCTGCGGCAGCCGCAATCTGGTTTACTCCGGCGGCGTCGCGCTGAACAGCGTCGCCAACGAGCGCATGATCCGCGAAGGTGGTTTCGAGCGGGTCTACGTCATGCCGGCTGCCGAAGACTCGGGACCCGCCGTCGGCGCCGCCTATCATGGCCTCTGGCATCTCACCGGCGAATACACGCCGCGGGCGCTGGAGCGGGACGGCTTCGGCGCGGTCTACGGCGCAGCCGAGGTCGCGCGCGCCATCGAGGACACGCCCGCCATCATCAAACGCGAGACGACCGATGCCGTGGAAGAAGCGGTCGACCTGCTCGCCGGCGGCAGCATCATCGGCTGGTTCACCGGCCCCTCTGAACTGGGCCCCCGGGCGCTCGGCCAGCGCAGCATCCTCTGCGACCCGCGCTGCCCCGACGCCAAGGAGACACTCAACGCCCGGGTGAAGCATCGCGAGGCCTTCCGCCCGTTCGCGCCGGTGCTGCCGCTGGAGGAAGCCGGTAACTGGTTCGAGCTCGACGGCACCGACCCGGCGAGTCCGTTCATGCTGCGGGTGATGGCATTCCGCGAGGAGCGGCGCACCGAGGTGCCGGCCGTGGTCCACGTCGACGGCACGGGCCGGGTGCAGACGGTCACCCGCGAGGCGAACGGCCGCTATTACGACCTCGTGCGCCGCTTCGGCGAGCGCACGGGCGTGCCGGTACTGCTCAACACCTCCTTCAACGTCATGGGCGAGCCCATCGTGGAGACGCCGGAAGACGCCCTGTGGTGCCTGCTGCTCACCGACCTGGACGCGTGCGTGTTCGACGAGGCCGTGGTGACGAAGAAGCCCGGCTACCGCGCGCTGGGCGACCTGCGGCCGTATTTCCTCACCCGCCCGAAAGCGGTGCAGCGGCGCGGGTCGGGGGTGGCCGTGATCTTCGAGGTGCAGACACCCTGGGGGCCGCACACCTTCGGCCTGCAGGATGAGACCGTCGTCCGGGTGCTCGACGTGCTGCTGGCCGGCGCCATGGACGGCGGGACGCCGGCCGACGTGGTGTTCGACCGGCTGCGGCGCACACTCGGCCCCATGACGGATACCCTCCTGATCCGTCTTTTCGCCCAGTTCCGGCGCTGGCGTATGATCTCTTTCCGCGCCTAGACTGGGGAGCCCTGCGAGAGGCCCGACCGGACCATGCCCGATACCGACGGCAACGAGAGCGCAGCATCCGGCGACGATGCCCGTGCCACGGCCCGCGTGGGCCTGGAGCTTCTCACCGGCCGCGGCCGTCCGGCAGATCCGTCCCGCGGCGTCGCACTGATCGAGCAGGCCGCCGAGGCCGGCGACCCGGACGCCGCCTGGCTCGCCGCAACCATCGCCGCTTCCGGCTTCTGGCGCGCACGCAACTGGGACATCGCCTTCGACCGCCTCCGGCGCGCGGCGGAACTCGGCTCCGCCGCGGCACGCAGTTCGCTCGGCATTCTGGCCGCCGGGCCCGCCGGGACTCCGGCGGAGACGGACGACTGGGCCGCGCTGCGCGCCGCCATCGATCTGGACGACTGGCTCTCGCCGCCGACGGGCACGACCGTCCGCGAGGCGCCGCGCATCCGCACCATCGAGTCCTTCGTCTCCCCCGCGGTCGGCGACTGGCTCGTCGAGCGGGCCCGCCGGCGGCTCGAGCGGGCGACCATCTACGACAGCACCACCGGCGGCACCACCGAGGACTCCCGCCGCACCAACTCCCAGTGCGACCTCGACATCGAGATCTCGGGCGTACTGACCTTCGTGCTGCGCGCGCGCATCGCCGCCGCCACGGGCCGGCCCGACCGGGCGATGGAGGTACCGAAGGTGCTGCATTATGCGCCCGGCCAGACCTTCGCCGACCACTACGACTGGCTGGACCCGGACGAGCCCGCCTACCTCCTGGAGCTGGCCCAGCGGGGCCAGCGCGCGGAGACCTTCCTCATCTATCTGAATCAGGAATTCGAGGGCGGGGAGACCCACTTCCCCGAGATCGGGTATTCCTATCGCGGCGGGAAGGGCGACGCCATACTGTTCTCGAACGTCGACGGGAACGGCCGGCCCGACCCGGCCACCCGGCACGCCGGGCTGCCGCCGACCGCCGGCGAGAAATGGCTGTTCTCGCAGTGGATCAGGGAGTATCCGACCTGACACCATGACCATCGTCACCGCACTTGCGCTGACCCTGGCCGTCGCGCTGGTCACCGAATACGGCGCCGGCTACCGGGTGCCCGGGCTCGCCGTCATCGGGCTCTACCTGGTCTTCTACTGGCTGGTGAATCGCTGGCGCCGTCGCGGCGAGAGCGGCAAAAGCGGCGAGGACGAGGCGGAACCCGCGATCGATCCGACCGAACTCCCGACCTCCGGCCCCGTCGGCAGGCTGGGCCAGCCGGGCCTCGTCGCCGTCTGGACGGTATCCAATCTGTTCTGTCTGCTGAACCCGTTCCAGCTCGCGCAGATCGTGCGCCAGCTCGTCGGCAACCTGGGGCTGCAGGCGCGCGAGCGCCGCAGCGGCGACGACGGCCGCGGCTACCGGACGAAGGTGGACTACAGCCTGCCGTTCCGCGGCGAATGGCTCCTGTACAACGGCGGCACGACGCCCGCCACCTCCCATTCCTGGGACGTGCTCGGCCAGCGCTACGCACTCGACTTCGTGCAGGCGGACGAGGAGTACCGCCGCCACACCGGCCGCGGCACCCGGTCCGGGGACTACTACTGCTACGGGCAGGAGATCCTGGCCGCGGCCGACGGCCGGGTGGTCGCGGTCGAGGGCAGGGTCCGCACCGCGCCGTTCCTCGGCTGGGGCATCTGCGACTTCCTGGCGCGGAACTTCGTCGGCAACCACGTGCTCATCGAACACGCCGAGGGCGAATACGGCCTGTACGCGCACCTGATCCGCGGCAGCATCACGGTGTCGGCGGGAGACCAGGTGTGCCGCGGTCAGGTCATCGGGCGCTGCGGACACACCGGCCACAGCACGGAGCCCCACCTGCACTTCCACCTGCAGGACTCGGCGGACCTGTTCAACGGCATGGGACTGCCGGTACGGTTCACGGGATTGCGCGTCGACGGCGAGCCGGTCGACGGTGTGCTTCTTACGGCGGGCATCCGGGTGCAGCCGGTCGACTGAGCCGTCCGACAGTGCGGGCAGCGGGGCCGGTGGGATTCGTGGCGCTCAGCTTCCCGCCGCCAGCACCCGGTCGGCGACGAAACTGTTGTCACGGCGCTCCTGCCCGAAGGTACTCGCCGGCCCGTGCCCGGGCACGAAACGCATGTCCTCGCCCAGGGGCCAGAGCTTCTGCGTGATGGAGGCGATGAGCTGCGCGTGATCGCCGCGCGGGAAGTCGGTGCGCCCTATAGAACCCCGGAACAGAACGTCGCCCACGAACGCGATCTTCGCCTCGGGCTGGTAGATGACCACGTGCCCAGGCGTGTGGCCGGGGCAGTGCACCACCCGGAACTCCACGCCGGCCAGCTCCAGCGTATCGCCATCGTCCAGGTAGCGATCCGGCTTCACGTTGCGGCCGTCGCTGATGCCGTAGCGTGCCCCCTGGGCCTCGATCTCGTCCAGCAGCCACTGGTCGTCCTCGTGGGGCCCGATCACCGGCACGCCCTCGCGCTCGGCGATCTCCGCCGCGGCGCCGGCATGATCCATGTGGCCGTGAGTCAGCCAGACCGCGACGATCTTCACGCCGAACTCGGCGGCCGCGGCCAGCAGCCGCTCCGTCTCGCCGCCCGGATCGACGAACACGCCCTCCTTCGTCCGGCGCGACCAGAGGAGGGAGGTATTCTGCTGCAGCGGCGTCACCGGGATGACGCGGATATCCAGGTCGGCGGCCGGGTTCGTCGTCTCAGTCACCGTCCGGGTCCCCGATCTTGTCCTGGGTGCGGGTCTCGAAGTCTTCCGCACTGTGGCGCTCGTGCAGCTGAGAGGCCGGGTCGCCCCACGCCCGATTCACCATGCGCCCCCGCTTCACCGGCTCGCGGTCGTAGATCTCGCTGGTCCAGCGCTGCACGTGCTCGTAGGACTGCACGTCGAGGAACTCGCCCGCCTCGTAGAGCTTGCCGGCCGCCAGCGCGCCGTACCAGGGCCAGACCGCCATGTCGGCGATGGTGTATTCGTCGCCGGCGAGGTAGCGGTTGTCCGCGAGCCGGCGGTTCAGCACGTCCAGCTGGCGCTTCACCTCCATCGCATAGCGGTTGATGGGGTACTCGTACTTCTCCGGGGCATAGGCATAGAAATGGCCGAATCCGCCGCCCAGGAACGGCGCGGATCCCGCCTGCCAGAACAGCCAGTTCAGGCACTCCGTGCGCTTCTGGTGATCCGTCGGCAGGAAGGCGCCGAACTTCTCCGCCAGGTAGAGCAGCATAGCGGCGGACTCGAACACGCGGGTCGGCGGCGACGTGCCGTGATCCATCATCGCCGGGATCTTCGAGTTGGGGTTCACCGCGACGAAACCGCTGCCGAACTGCTGCCCCTCGTCGATGCGGATCAGCCAAGCGTCGTACTCGGCGCCGCTGTGCCCGGCCGCCAGCAGTTCCTCCAGCATGACCGTGACCTTCACGCCGTTCGGCGTCGCCAGCGAGTAGAGCTGCAGCGGGTGCTCGCCCACCGGCAGTTCCTGCTCGTGGGTGGGGCCTGCGACGGGCCGGTTGATCTTCGCGAAGCGGCCGCCGCTCTCCTGGTCCCACGTCCAGACGCGGGGTGGCGTGTAAGTCTCTGAGTCCGACATGTTGCCTCGATACTGCCTGGGGAAAGACGCGCAGAGTAGCAATCCGCGCTGTCGGCCGGAAGCCGGCGGCGCGCGCCGGCTGAGTCGAGTCCGGTGTACCGCTCCGCGCCGCCCTGCGGTAGAGTCCCTGCCATGCGAGTTCCACTGCGCAACACCGCGACGGCCTGGGGACTGGTCGCCCAGCTCCTGCACTGGCTGGTGGTCGCGGGCGTCCTGCTGCAATTCGTCTGGGCCTGGCGCATCGACGAAACCGATTCCGTCCGCGTGGAGTTCGCGCTGGTGAACCAGCACAAGTCGATCGGCATGACCGTACTGGCCCTCGCCGTCATACGGCTGGGGTGGCGACTGGTCAGCAGAACGCCGGACCATCCGCCGACGATGCCCCGCTGGGAGCGGATCGCGGCCGGCGCCTCCCACTGGACCCTGTATGCGCTCATCCTGGCGATACCACTCACCGGCTGGGCCTATACCTCGGCGGCCGGTTACGGCGCGGAGTTCTTCGGGCTGATCGACATCCCGGACCTGGCTCCGAGCGACGAGGATCTGGAGGACCTGTTCGAGGACGCGCACGAGTTCCTCGGCCAGGCACTCCTGGCGGTGACCGCCGTGCATGCCGGGGCGGCCCTGCGTCACCACTTCCTGCTGCGCGACGACGTGTTGAGGAGGATGCTGCCGTTCCGCAAGTGAGCCGTCGGCCGGCGGCCCGGTCGTTACTCGTCGTCGACGGGTCTCAAGTCGAGGTCGTGGAAGTCGTAGGAGAAATCCGTGGCGGGCGAGACCGCCTTCATGCGGATGCGCTCCACTTCACCTTCGGGGCCGATGGTGAAAGTGACGTAGGCGTCGGCCATCAGGCGGCGGTCGGTCCAGCGCGCGACGAAAGTGTCGTACTGGAAGTGTTCGAGCGGCCCTCGCAGCGGTGCGTTCCGCTGCGACTCGAACCAGAGCGTCCCGTCCTCCGCCCGGTAGATGCGGACGTCGCCGTACCAGTCATCCCGGTAGGTGCCCGTGTAGCGGTCCGGCGGCAGGCTCGGAGTGCTGTCGGCGTCCCTCGCCTCCCAGGCGGCGGCCACGGCCTCTTCGGCGGCCGACCGGCGGTCGCCGGCCAGCGCCTCGATGATTTCGATCCAGTCGTTGCCCGGCGCAGACTCGCCGAGCTGCTCCTCGATGATCTGAAAGACCACCGCACGGGGTGCGGCGGACATCAGGTTGCCGGTGGCGAACACGGCGAGGTCGCGCTCCGGAAGGATCGCGATGAAACTGGTCATGCCCCAGACGCCGCCGCCGTGGGAGAGCATCGGCTCCCCATGGAAGGTGGAGACGCCCCAGCCCAGGGCATAGGCATTGAGGTAGCTGCCGGCGTGTTCCGCGAGGTAGGGCGGGACGCCCAGCAGCGTCACCGGGCCGGTCAGTTCGCGGAACTGCGCTTCGCTGACGAGTCTTTCGCCGTCCCGGGTCTCGCCGCCGCTCAGCAGGAAAGACATCCAGTTCGCCATGCTCCGGGCGCTGCAGACGATGCCGCCGGCCGCCGCGACCACCGGCGTCAGGCGTGTCGGCGTCGTCACGATCTCGCCGTCCACCTGCATGTGTGGTGTCGCCGTGTCGGCATCCGCCGGTATGCGGTCGTCCGCGGCCACGCAGTCGTCCATGCCCAGCGGCCCCAGCACGCGGCTCTCCAGGAACTCAGGGAAGCTGGTGCCGGCGACCCGGGCGACGACCTCGCCGGCCACCACGTAGAGCAGGTTGTCGTAGTCGAACTGAGAACGGAAGCTGCTGGAAGGCTCGAAGTGGCGTAACGCCCCCACGATCTCGGCCACCGTGGCGTTGCCGTCGGGGAAAATGAGGAGGTCGCCGGCGCCGAGGGGCAGGCCGCTGCGGTGGGTCAGCAGGTCGCGGATGGTGAACTCCCGCGTGACCCAGGCATCGTGCATGCGGAACTCGGGCAGGTGGTCGATCACGGGATCGTCCCAGCCGAGACGCCCCTCGTCCGCGAGCACTGCCAGCGCGGCGGCGGTGAATGCCTTCGAGACCGAGCCGATGCGGAACAGGGTCTCCGCATCCACGGGTTCGTCACCGCCGATCTCCGTGACGCCCTCGCCAGCGGCATGGATGTCCCCGTCGTATACGACCGCGACCGCCATGCCGGGCACCTCGAAGCTGCGGGTCGCGTGCTCCAGCACCGACGTGGCGGATTCCGCCGCGGTCTGCGCTGCGGCCGGGACCGCAAGCGCCAGCGTCACGGCCGCGACGATCGTCGCAACGGCCGCGAGACTCCGCACCCCGAGCCTCACCCCCACAGCTCCGGCGTAGGCACCGACACCATGCCGTGCTCGTAGGACAGGGCGTGCGGCCGGTCGTTGGTCAGGAACAGCGCGCCGTCCAGGTCGATGAAGCGGCACAGCTGCGCCACCACGTAGGCCGGCGCGATCGCGAGCGAGGTGCCCATCATGTTGCCGATCATGAGGTCGATGTCCCGCGCCTCGGCCAGCCGCGCGAGTTCCAGCGCCTCGGTCAGGCCGCCGGTCTTGTCCAGCTTGATGTTGATGATCTGGTAGCGCCGCGCGGCCTGCTCGAACTCGCTGACGCACAGGCAGGACTCGTCGGCGGCGAGCGGCACCGGCGGGTCGTAGCCTTCCAGCGCCTCGTCGCCGCCACGGGGCAGGGGCTGTTCGATCATGGCGATATCCAGCTCGCCGAACCGGGGTGCCAGCTCGACCAGTTGTTCGAAGCTCCAGCCCTGGTTGATGTCCACGATGATCTCGGCATCCGGCCGGGCTTCGCGCACCGCCCGGATGCGCTCCAGCGGCATCTCGTCGTTCAGCTTGACCTTCAGGCGCGGGCTGTCCAGCTCCCGGGCCGACTCCGCCATCTCCTCCGGCGTTTCGATGCCGATGGTGAGCACCGTGCACGTCGGTCCCGGCTCGATGCCGGTCAGGTCCCAGATGCTCGTCTCCGCCTTCTTCGCCTCCAGGTCCCAGAGGGCGCAGTCGACGGCGTTGCGGGCGCCGCCCGGCGGCAGCAATTCACGCAGCCGCTGCCGACCGCAGCCGGCCTCGATCTCGGCACGCACGGACTCGATCTGCAGGCGCATGCCTTCGCCGGTCTCGTTCAGATAGTAGACGCCTGCAGCCTCGCCCTGACCGGAATGCCCGCCCTCGCTCAACGTCACATGGACGATATCCGCGCTGCGGAAGGTATGACCGGTAATGCGGAACGGTTTGCGGAATTCCCACGCTTCCGCGGTGACGTTCATGCTGCGCGAGATCGTACGGTGTGCCATGCCGCGGCCCTCAGTAGTACTGGAAGCCGAGGATGTTCCAGTACCAGTAGAACCAGCACATGAACAGCGCGCACACCGCCACCACCGTGTAACGGATGCGGGCCCACACCCCCGCGAGGGTGCCGCCCGACCAGACCTGCACCGTGCGATACAGCAGGTACAGGCCCGCCAGCGTCGCCAGGAGCGGCAGCACCAGCCATGCCTTGAACAGGAACGGGATACCGCTGAAGAGGCTGTCACCGACCGCCGCGAGGACGATGCCCCCCGCGACCAGCGTCAGGAGGTTAACGGCGCTGACGCGGAAGGCCGCCAGGTAGGCCGAGCGGTCCTCCGGCGACCACGAGCGTAGCACCGAGCGGGCGTACCAGCGCCGCGCCACGACTCCCAGGAATAACAGCACCGACAGCCCCAGCAGGGTGAAGTTGAACGACGGCGTGGCGGCGAGGGAGAGCCGGCGCAGCGACATGAACGGCAGTCCGTCGAGCACGAAACCCGTGATCTCGCCCTCCTCGTTCTCCTGGAAAGCCATCAATGCCGGGCTCACACCTCCCAGCAGGGCGATGTCGGGATTGAGCTGGCGGAACAGGTTCTCTTCCACTTCCACGTACTGCTTGGCGCCGTCGCCGAGGGCGACCACGAGGGTACCTTCCTCCGTCGGCGCGACCTGCACGACGCTGGTCATGCGGAATGCCTTCTCGATGGTGGAGAAGTTGGTACGCCAGAAGCCGTAGGTGCCCGCGTAGCGCGCCGCGCGCTCGGCGAAGTCCTCGGGAGGCTCGGGTCTCTCGTGTTCCTGCGGGAAGTATTCGTTATAGAGCGCAGGGGCGAACGCCGAGCGCACTGGGCTGCCGCCGCCGGCGCCGAAACTGACGAAGAAGGTGAGTTCGTTCTCCGGATCGATGCCGAGATAGGAGTGGAACCAGCGGGTGTCGCCGCCGTGTCCCACCACGCGAAAGCCGTTGTAGTCCGTGGCATAGAAGCCGAGGGCCATTCCCATCAGCCGGTCGTCGTGGCTGAAGGCCGGGGCCAGCATCTGCGCGACGGTCTCGGCCTCCAGTATGCGTGCACCGTCCAGCTCGCCGCCGTTCAGCAGCGCCTGGCCGAAGCGCACCATGTCCGTCGCCGTCGCGGACATCGCGCCGGCGGGGCCGAAATTGGAGATGATCTCGAACGGCTTCTCGACGAAGCGGCCGGCCTCCAGGCCGTAGCTGATCGCCATGTCGTCGGCCAGATCCTCCGGCAGCGGCTCCTCGAAGCTGGAGCGGGTCATGCCGAGGGGCTCGAAGATGTTCTCGCGCACGTAGTCGTTGAACGAAGTGCCGGACACGTTCGCCACGATCAGGCCGGCCAGGGCCGTCGCGTAGTTGGAGTAGGCGGTCTGGGCGCCCGGCGGGTTCACCCGCTCGGGCTGGTAGCGCTTCATCGATTCAGCGAGCGGCATGATGCGGTCGGGGTCGTCGATGATCAGGTAGCCGAAGCCGCCGTCCTCGAAGCCGGCGGTGTGAGTGAGGATGTGGCGGAGCGTGATCGGCTCGTCGAACGTATCCTCGATCTGGAAAGTTTCCAGATAGGTGTTCACGTCAGCATCGAGGTCGAGCCTGCCCTGCTCGACGAGCTGCATCACGGCCACCCAGGTGAACAGCTTGGAGGTGGAGCCCGGACGGAACAGGGTGGTCGCCGGATCGACGGGGATCTGCTGCTCCACGTCCTGGTAACCATAGCCCTTGGCGAAGATCAGCTCTCCCCGGTGCCGGACGGCCACCGTGCCCGATGGACTCTTGTTGTCCTGCATCAACGGCTTGACCATACCGTCGACGAACTTCTCCAGTGCGTCGAAATGCCGCCGGTCCTCCGGGTCGACTGGCGCGAGCGATTCGGCCGCGACGCAGGTGCCGGCCACCATCAGCAGCAGGCTCGCAGCGAAACCCCGGGCAAATATCGTCATCGGTCTCTCCCCCTGAATACGGTATGGCCCGGCATCATAGCCTGCAGGGTCATTTGCGGGTTAGGCAGTTTCGCCACCATAATATGCAGAGTCGGCAGCTCCCCGCCGGCCGCTGCCTGCGGAGCCCCATGCACTACGGCGATGAGCAGATGGTTGAAGTCGGCGAGGAGTTCGACCTCGCGGAGCTGTCGCATGCGCAGCTCGGCTCGCTGTTCCTCGATGCACAACGGCTGACGGCGTTCGAATCGACCCCCGACGGCAATTTCATCCACGTCCCGCACACGCTGGGGATCGAGGGCCTGCTGTGCTACCGCATCGACGCCGACCGCATGATCGAGATCAACGAGGCGGTGCTGGACCGGCCGGTCGCGATACGCAATACGGTCTGCGACCTCATCACCTTCCAGTTCGTCTCCTCGGTGAAGCGCTCGGAGTTTCTCGGCAAGCGCAAGAACGTCCACGACCTCGGCCCCGCGCTCGTGGTGTCGGCGATACCGCAGCAGGAGACCACCTACCGCGTGCCGAAGACCGGGGTGCAGATACGCCACGTGGCGGTCCACAGCACCCTGTCCACGCTCATGGAACGCCTGTCGGAATCGGGGGAAGAGTACCCGCGCTGGCTCCGTGAAATACTGGATGGCCAGCACAGCAAGCCCCGTCAACGGGTGTTCTTCCTCGAAGACCGGCACCGTGAGGCGATCTGGTCCTGCTTCCACCTGCCCGTCAACGGCTCGCTGCTCGGCAAGTGGATCAGCGCGAAGTTCGACGAACTCCTGTGCATCGGCATGCAGATACTGAAGACCAGCCGCACGCTGTCCGACCGCCGGGCCCTGGACCTGGATCGTCCTTTCGCGGAGAAGATCCGCCAGGCCCGCCGGATACTGGGCATGGAATACGCCAACCCGCCGCCCATCCCGGAACTCGCCCGGCAGCTGGGCATCTCGGAGACGCGGCTGAAGACCGGTTTCAAGGCCATGCACGGCACCACGCTCATGCAGTACTGCATCGAGAAACGCATCGAGGCCGCCCGCTTCTTGCTGAAGGACAACCGGCACAGCATCGCCGAGATCGGCAGCATCGTCGGCTACGAGGACCCGTCGGCGTTCTCGCGGGCGTTTCGCCGCGCGTGCGGCTGCACGCCCCGGCAGTGGCGCAGCTCCAATCCGCCCTGATCGGCCCGCCGTTTCTGCACATTTTTCCGACCGTCTCTGACTAATGCTTTGCGCAGCGCTGTGGTTACCATCGAAGAGCCCCCACTGATACGGACGCGGGGGGAGCGTTCCGGCTCAGCACACCGACGGGTGACACCATCATGCGCACATTCGATTCCATCATTGCGGCCATCAGCGGCGCCGCCGTCCTGACCACGCTCGCGCCGGTTCCTGCGGCACAGGCCCAGGAGAACGAACGCGCGGTCGAGGAGATCATCGTGACCGCCCAGAAGCGCGACGAAGCGCTGACGGATATCCCGATGTCGGTGACGGTACTTTCCGGCGACTTCCTGGAGCGAGTACGGGCCGACAGCTTCGAGGACTTCGTGGCCCTGATCCCCGGCTTCAGCCTCGAGAGCAGCACGGCCGGCGTAAACCGAATCACCCTGCGCGGCATCAATACCGGCGGCGTCGCCACCACCGTCGGCGTCTACGTGAATGACGTGCCGTTCGGCTCGAGCAGCGGGCTCGCCAATGCCGCCATCCTGTCGGGCAACTTCGACACCTTCGACGTGGCCCGCATCGAGGTGCTGCGCGGACCGCAGGGCACGCTCTACGGCGCCAGCTCGCTCGGCGGGGTCATGAAGTACGTGACCAACGACCCGAACCCGGAAGCCTTGGAGGCACGCGGCGAGGTGTCGGTGGAGAGCGTCGAGGACGGCGGTACCGGCTACAACTTTACCGGCCTGGTGAACGTGCCGGTGTCCGACCGCGTGGCCGTGCGCGCCAGCGGCTTCTTCCGCCACGACGACGGCTACATCGATTCCATCGGCAACAACCCCATCCCCAGTCTCACCGACCCCTCCGTGAACGTGGTCGAAGGGACCCGGGTCGAGGAAGACATCAATTCCGTCGACGTCTTCGGCGGACGTATCTCCGCGCTATTCAACATCAACGAAGACGTGTCCCTGAACCTCACCGCCTTCGCCCAGAACATCGAGAGCGATGCGTCGAACGTCATCGACGCGGATCCCGTGACGCTGGAGCCGGTCGGCGGTGACTTCGTGCGCTCCCGTTACCACGAGGACTTCACCGACATCGAGTACCGGGTCTACAGCGCGACGCTGGACTGGGACCTCGGCGGCATGGCCCTGCAGTCGGTCACCAGCTACAGCACCTTCGATCAGGACTTCCAGCTGGACGTGGCCGCCAACACCGCGCTGCTGGGCGCACCGGTGGCAGCTGCAGCCACGTTTTTCTTCGGTGACGCGGCGACCCGCCCGCTCAGTGCCATTCAGGACCAGAATACCAGCACCGACAAGTTCACCCAGGAGTTCCGCCTGGTATCCGCCGAGAGCGATACGTTCGAGTGGCTGGCCGGCTTCTATTACACCGACGAGGACTCCGGCATCGATCCACAGCGGATCTTCGCCGTGGAGGCCGGCACGGACACGCCCGCCAGCGATATCCCGACGCTGGTCGAGGCCGCCGTGGTCTCCAACTACGAGGAGTACGCCGTGTTCGCCAACGCCACCTGGTACGTCACGCCGCGTTTCGAGCTCTCGTTCGGCGCCCGCGCCAGCGAGAACGATCAGGAGGCCAGCCAGACGCTGCAGGGCGCGTTGCTGGGCGGAGCGGTGAATTTCGAGGACGCCAGCTCGTCGGAGAGCCCGTTCACCTGGTCCTTCTCGCCGCGTTACGAGGTGAGCGAAATCGTATCCGTGTACGGCCGGGTGGCCACCGGCTACCGGCCCGGCGGACCCAACATCATTCCCACCGGCGCGCCCCCGGGGACGCCGGGCTCCTACGATTCGGACACGCTGACCAACTACGAGGTCGGCATCAAGGCCGACGCGATGGGCGGCATCCTCTCCTTCGACGCCGCCGCCTTCTTCCTGGACTGGGAGGACGTGCAGCTGCTCGCCGTCGTCAACGGCGTCGGCCTGAATGCCAACGGCGGCACCGCGGAGAGCAAGGGCGTCGAGGTGTCGGCCACCCTCAGACCGGCGGACGGCCTCACCGTGTCCTTCAACAGCGCCTACACGGACGCCTATCTCACCCAGGACACCGACCCCGTGGTCGGCGGCAGCGACGGCGATCCCCTGCCGTTCGTACCCGAGTGGAGCTTCGGCCTGAACGGCGAGTACACCTGGGCGGTGCTGGGCGATGCCATGGCGTACGTCGGCGGCAACCTCGGCTACGTGGGCGACCGCACGGCCGGTTTCGGTAACCGCCTGCCCGACGGCACCCTGCGCGAGGCGGATGCCTACACCACGCTGAACGCCCGCGCCGGCATCGACTTCGGCTCGTGGTCGGTGGAGCTCTACGGCAACAATCTCGGCGACGAGGACGGCATCAACGACATCAACACGCCCGGCGCACTGCCGAATGGTCTGGTCGGCCTGGCGCTGATCCGGCCGCGGACCATCGGGATCTCCGTTGGCGCGCGCTTCTGATCGACTCGTGACGCCGGCCCGGCGGCGCCGGGCGACCCTGACGCCGATCGGGCGGACGTGATGCCGCTGATCGCGGCTGACAGCACGTTCGCGCTGAGCGCCGCGATCATGGCGGTGGTGGCGTTCGGCATGTGGGCAGAGCGCACCGCCTGGGGCCGGAACCTGGGCGGACCGCTGGTCCTGCTCGCCGCCGCCATGGCTCTGGCCAACCTCGGCGTCATCCCCCACTCCGCCCCGCTGTACGGCACCGTGGCCGGCTACCTGGTGCCGTTCGCCATCCCGCTGCTGTTGCTGCGCGCGGACTTCCGCACGATCTACGCGGAATCCGGCGCCATGCTGCTGGCCTTCGGCGTCGCCGTCGGCGCCACGCTGGCCGGCGCGTTCGTCGGCGCCGCCGTGATCGACATGGGCGAGCTCGAGCCGCGCATCGCGGGCACCGTCGCGGCTAGCTACATCGGCGGCTCGCTCAACTTCGTCGCCACCGCCGAGGCGCTCGGCATCAAGGACTCCGCCATCTACGTGGCAGGCCTGTCGGCGGATGCGGCCGGTGCCGTGTTCTTCCTGCTCGCGCTCATGCTGCTGCCGGCGCTGCGCTTCGTGCGCGCGGCCATGCCGTCGCGGCACATGGACGGGACCGCCTCCGCGCCGCCGGAGTCCGCTGCGATTGCCGCCCCCCACGACACCGGGCCGTTCGACCTCACCGGCGCCGCCACCGGACTCGCGCTCAGCCTCGCCATCTGCGCGGTCGGCGGCGGGCTCGCCAGCCTGCTCGGCATCGAATCCCTGTTCATCCTGGTGGTGACGGTGCTCGCGCTGGTCGTCGCGAACTTCGCGAAGCCGCTAGTCCGCCGGGTCAGCGCGGATTTCGAGCTCGGCACTTTGTTCATGTATGTCTTCTTCGCCTGCATCGGTGCCGGCGCCAACCTGGCCGACGTGGTCGGCGCCGCCTTCCCGATACTGCTTTTCATCCTGGTGATGGTGGCCGTGCATCTGGTCGTGCTCGTCGTGGCCGGCCGATTGCTGCGCCTCGATCTGGCAGAAGTCATGATCGCATCCAACGCCTGCATCCTGGGCCCGGCGCCGGCCGCGGCCCTGGCCGCGAGCAAGGGTTGGCAGGCCCTCGTCGCTCCCGGCATCCTCGTGGGCATGCTCGGCTACGCCGTCGGCACGTTCATCGGCGTAGGACTCGCCGCGCTGCTCGGGCTGTAGTCCGGCCCGGCGCGCGCCACCGCACTCGCGTAAGGTAAGTCGCCATGTCTCTGATCAGCAGGATCGAACTGAGAAGTCCCTACCTGATACTGGTGGGGGAGGAGAAGCAGCCCACGTTCGCCAAGACCGGCCTCGGCATAGTGCAGTGGCGGCGCGGCCGGGTCGTGGGACAGCTGCGGCTGTCGCCGGATGCCGTGGACCTCGGCGTGCCGGACATGGACGTCCATGCGGCAGCTGACGCCGGTGCCGGCAGCCTGGTGATCGGCGTGGCGCCGCCGGGCGGCGCGATACCCGATTCCTGGTGGGCCGTGATGCAGGCGGCGGCAACCGCGGGACTGGACGTCGTCAGCGGGCTGCATACGCGCCTCGCGGGGAACGAGGGCCTGGTCCTCGCCGCCGAGGCCTCCGGCGCGCGCCTGATCGACGTGCGCACGCCGCCGCCGAACCTGCCCGTGGGCAGCGGCCGCAGGCGGAGCGGCAGGCGTATCCTCACGGTCGGCACGGACTGCGCCATCGGCAAGAAGTACACCGCGCTCGCGCTGGACGAGGCGTTTCGGGCCGCCGGCCTCGAGTCGACATTCCGGGCCACGGGGCAGACCGGCATCATCATCGCCGGCGAAGGCATGCCCATCGACTGCGTCGGCGCGGACTTCATCGCGGGTGCCGCGGAGGTGCTGTCCCCCGATAACGAGCCGGATCACTGGGACGTCATCGAGGGCCAGGGCTCGCTGTTCCACCCGGCCTACTCCGGCGTGAGCCTCGGGCTGCTGCACGGGTCCCAGCCGGACGGCTTCGTGCTCTGCCACGAGGCGGGCCGGCAGACCGTCAGCGGCTGGCCCGACTTCCGCCTGCCTGAACTCGACGAGGCAATCGCCCTGCACGAGCGCCTCGCGCGCCGGACCAACCCGGCGGCACGCTGCGTCGGCATCTCCGTCAACACCTCGGGGCTGGCGCCCGGGGAGCGGGACGGCTATCTCGAGACGCTGCGCAGCCGGCACGGCGTACCCGCCGTGGACCCGCTCATCGACGGCTGCGAGTCGCTGGTCCGATTCGTACGCGAGTCTCTCGGATAGCCTCGGCCGGACGCTGCCGTCACGCGCCGGCAGTCTTTGCATCCGGACGAGGAAACGGGCGAGGATGCCGCATCATGAAGAAGATGTTTCTTACGGCATCCGCCCTGGCAGCATTCCTGCTGCTGGCTGCACCGGCTCCGGCGCAGCCTCGTTGCTACGCCGGCGACGCGGCCTCGTGCGAGCTCACCTTCTCGGGCGCCGTCGAGGACACCGGCTTCACCGGCCGCTTCGGCGAATTCTCGGTGCGCTACTGCCTGGCCGGCGACACAACGGCGGATCACGAGATCCGTGTGACGGTCAGTCTCGCGTCCGCCGACAGCGACAACCGGGACCGGGACGAGACACTGAAAGGCCCCGAGTTCTTCGCCGTCGAGCGCCACCCGACGGCGGTCTGGCAGAGCACCGGCGTGCGCCGTGAAGGCGAGGACTACGTGGCGGATGGCGAACTCTCGCTGAAAGGCATCACCGCGCCACAATCCATCCGCTACGAGCTTACGCCCGCCGGCGAAGCGATCATCGCACGGGGACGGTTCACGATGGCCGGCGGTACCCGTATCGACCGGCAGCGCTTCGACGTCGGCACCGGCGAGTTCGCGGATCCCGATTTCGTACGCAATGAGGTCGTCGTGGAGTTCGAGGTCACGCTGAGCGCGCAGCAGCAGGCGCCCGCAGGCTAGAATCCCGCCAACGCATCGTGCCAAGCGCCGAGTTTCCTGCCGATGAGCCAGTCAGCCCCCATCGTCCGAGGCGCCGCCGCCGTGGAGCGGGCGGCACAGGTACTTCGTGACGGCGGCCTCGTCGGCATGCCCACCGAGACGGTGTACGGGCTGGCGGGCGATGCGGGCAATCCCGCGGCCGTGGCCAGGATCTTCGCCGCCAAGGGCCGGCCCCGCTTCAATCCGCTCATCTCTCATGTCGCCTCCGCCGGAATCGCCGCGCGGGAAGGCGAGCTGGACGAACGCGCGCTCGCGCTGGTGGAAGCGTTCTGGCCCGGCCCGCTGACGCTGGTGGTGCCGGCGGCCGCGACCGGGCGCACCTGCGACCTCGCCCGCGCCGGTCTCGGCACCATCGCCCTGCGGGTGCCGGCCCATCCGGCGGCGCAGGCACTGCTCGAAGCCTTCGGCGGACCGGTTTCGGCACCGTCGGCGAACCCGTCCGGCAGGCTGAGTCCCACCCGGCCGGAAGACGTCGCCCGGGAACTCGGCGACGGAGTGACGCTGGTGCTGGACGGTGGACCCTGCAGCGCCGGTATCGAGTCCGCCATCGTCTCGCTGCTGCCGGGCGAGCCGCCGCGGCTGCTGCGTCCGGGCGCCATCGAGCGGGAGCGCATCGAGGCGGTCGCGGGGCCCCTGGCGGGAGCCGCCGGGGAGGCGGTCACCGCGCCCGGCCAGCTGGCCTCTCACTACGCGCCGAGAGCCTCCATCCGGCTGGAAGCGGCCGAGGCGCGGGCGGGCGAAGTGCTGCTGGGTTTCGGGCCGGCAACCCCGCCGGACACCCTCAATCTATCGCCGGCGGGAGATCCCGTGGAGGCGGCGGCCAACCTCTATCGCATGCTGCGGGAACTCGACGCCGGGGGCGCGGACACCATAGCGGTAATGCCGATACCCGCCGAAGGTCTCGGCGAGGCCATCAACGACCGGCTGAGGAGGGCGGCGGCGCCACGGGGCTGAGCATGGTGCTCACCAGGCGTAGGCCACCGGCGCCTCGCCGCCCGGCCCGGGGAAGATCTCGTCCAGCCTGTCCAGCGTCTCCTGGTCCAGCTCGATGGAAGCCGCGCGCACGGCGCTCTCCAGCTGCTCCATGGTCCTCGGCCCGATGATGGGTGCGGTCACCACCGGGTTGTGCAGCAGCCACGCAATCGCCACCTCGCCGGGCGGATGGCCGATGTCGCGGCAGAGTCCCTCGTATTGTTCCAGCTGGCCGCGCTTCTTCTCGATGTACTTCGCGAAGTCCTCGTCGGTGCGCCGGCCGGCATCGTGCTTCTCCAGCGCGCCGCCGAGCAGCCCGCCGCCGAGGGGGCTCCACGGTATCAGCCCGAGCCCGTAGTGGCGGCAGGCGGGTATCACCTCGAGCTCCACCATGCGGTTATCCAGATGATAGGTACTCTGCTCGCTCACCAGGCCCATGAAGCCGCGCCGCGAGGCCTCCTGGCAGGCGGTGGCGATGTCCCAGCCGGCGAAGTTGCTGGAGCCGACATAGACCACCTTGCCCTGCCCCACCAGCGCGTCGAAGCTCTGCCAGATCTCGTCCCAGGGGCAGGCGCGGTCGATGTGGTGCATCTGATAGAGATCGATGTGCTCCGTCTGCAGGCGCCGCAGGCTGCCCTCGCAGTGCTTGCGTATCTTGTAGGCGCTGAGGCTGGAGCCGTCGCTGTTCACCTCCGGCAGGTTGGCCTTGCGGTCCACCGGGTTGTAGACCTTGGTGGCCAGGACGATCGCATCCCGACGCCCGCCGCCCTGGGCGAGCCAGCGGCCGATGATCTCCTCGGTGTGGCCGTTCTCCACCGCCCAGCCGTAGACGTCCGCCGTATCGAAGAAGTTGATGCCGAGCTCGAGCGCCCGGTCCATGATGCGGAAGCTGTCCTTCTCCGAGGTGTGCCAGCCGAAATTCATCGTGCCCAGACAGAGATTACTGACCAGGACGCCGTGTTTTCCGAGTCGTCTGTGTGTGATCGACATGAGCAGACCTTCTGTTGCGGAAGCGATTGCAGGATGTAGCGGTTATGATCCCGCTACAGGATGGTACGCCATCGATGAGCCGGGCGTGCCCGGCCCCGGGGCACCGGCCAGCAATGATAACAACCGAACTGAATCTCCTGGATGCCGCGTTCCTCAACATCGAGCGCCCGCAGGACCCCTGGAGCATCCACCTCGAGCTGCAGCTGGAGAAGCGTATCGACGAGGAGCGCCTGCTGGCGGCGATCGGGCATGCACAGCGGCTCCATCCGCTCGCTCGCGCCCGGCTGCGGCCCTATCACGGCGGTTCGCTGAGCTACAGCTGGGAGATCCGCGAGCAAACGGACGTCGAGCCGCTGCGCGCTGTGGAGGCAGAAACCGAGCAGGAACTCGCCGTCCTGCGGGCCGGGTTGCTGAGCACCAGCGTGCCGCTCGATGTCTCGCCCGGTTTCCGCCTGCTGCTGGTCCGCGCGTCTGGCAGCGACCGCCTGATGATCAACCTGAATCACGCCGTGGCGGACGGCCTCTCCGCGTTCCGGATCATGGCGTCCATCGTGCGCCATTACGCCGGGGAGGAAGATCCGGTGCCCGACGTGGACCCGTTCGCCGTTCGCGACCTGAGATCGCTGGCCGCGACGCAGAGCCTGCGTGAGCGCCTGGAACGGCTCGGGCTGTTCGCCGAATACCTGATGCGCTCGACGACGGCGCCCGTACGCGTCAACGGCCGCGGCGCGCCGCCGGGCGATCCGGACGATGCGCCGGGCTACGGCGTACACCTGCTGCCGTTCAACGCGGAAGAGACGGCACGATTCCTGGCGGCCCGCCGGAAGCCGGCGACGGTCAACGACATGCTGCTGGCGGGGCTCGCCCTTACGATACGGGCATGGAACCGGGAGACCGGCGGCAGGGCAGGCAAGATCTCGATAATGATGCCGGTAAACCTGCGGCCGCGGAAATGGTGGTTCGAGGTGGTCTCGAACTTCTCCTCATACGTGAACGTCATACTCGACGAAGCCGGCCAGAGGGATTTCGATTCCGCCGTGAGCACCGTCTGCCGGCAGACGACGAGGCTCAAGGAAGCGGGAGCGGCAGGCACCCTGATCGACCTGCTCTCCATCCCGCGATTCCTGCCCGCCGTCCTGAAGGCCCGCCTGCGGGAGGTCGCGCCGACCCTCGGCCGGGGACACGTGCAGACGAGCTGGCTGTCGAATCTGGGTCGCCTGGCGGCGGCGCCCGTCATGGGCGATGCGGGCCCGGTGAGCGCCATCTATTTCTCACCGCCGGCGCACATGCCGATGGGTGTGTCGGTGGGCGCCGTTTCTCTGGAGGACCGCATGACTCTGACGCTGCGTTACCGCCGGGCGGTGTTCGACGCTGCGGCAGCTGGGGAATTCGCCGATCGGTATCGCGCGATCCTGCTCGACGAGCGGCGGTAGCAAGGCTGGCCGAACAGGAGCCGGCCGGCGGGAGAATAACGAATACGTTTGCGATCCATGCGATGCTCAGGACGGACGCCGACGGCCACTTCCCCGTGGTAGTGGCACGGGTCGGCTGACCCAGCGCCGAGCGCCTCGGCCAGCACAGGAGTGATTCGGATGAACTCTCGCGCGACGCCTGCGGATCCGCCGCCGCTGCGCTGGGGTTTCGTCGGCACCGGCAATATCGCCGGCTGGATGGCCGACGTGGTCGGAAGATCGCCGTGGGCAGAGCTGGCCGCGGTTGCCAGCCGCCGCATGGAAACCGCCGCGGCGTTCGCCACGGCTCACGGCGCCGGCGAGGCCTTCGATTCCTGGGAACGGATGCTCGCGCGGGACGGCATCGACGCCGTCTACGTCGCGACGCCCACGGCCCTGCGCGAAGAGATCTGCGTGGCGGCCGCCGCGGCAGGCAAGCACGTGCTCGGCGAGAAGCCATTCGCGAGCCTGCGCTCGCTGCAACGGATCACGGCCGCATGCCGCGAGAACGGCGTGGCATTCATGGACGCGACTCACTTCGTCCATCATCCGCGTACGGCGCGGGTACTGGCACGCGCGGAGGAGCTGACGGGCCGGCCGCGATCGCTGGACTCGTCTTTCCTGATCAGCCTCACCGACCGCGGCGACATCCGCTACGACCCGGCCCTGGAGCCCCTGGGGGCGCTCGGCGACCTCGGCTGGTACAACATGCGCGCCGCGCTGGAATACCTGGCCCCGGACAGCGCCGTGCGTTCGGTCAGCGCCCGGCTCCGGCACGACGAGCCAACCGGGGTCATCATCGCCGGCGAGGGCTCGATCGATTTTGCCAACGATACGGTCTCGACGTGGCGCTGCGGCTTCGATGCCGATAGGGTCTCCATCGGCCTGACGCTGTCCGGCAGCCGCGGACGTATCCACATGGAGAACTTCGTCGGCGAGGAGGAAGGCGGCACGGCGAGCTATCGCTATTGGACCGATGGCTATTGGACCGATGGCGCCTGCGAGAACGCGGGGACCACGGTCCGTGTGGACTCGTCGCAATCCGGCCCTGGACTCATGTTCCGGAACTTCGCCGCCGACGCTCGCGACCCGACGCTGCGGGAGCCGCGCATGCACGCCGCGGAACGAACGCAGGCACTGCTCGACGCGGTTCGTGTAGGCTTCGACCCTGTCAAAGGCTCACAACAGGAACCCCGGGATGAGCAACAGAGAGGCTGACTGGCGGGATGCGCTCCCCGACGCGTTCAAGGCCTACCGCAGCGGCCGCGACATCGACGAGGTGGAGTGCATCGTGCCGGACCTCGCCGGCATGTCGCGCGGCAAGGCCATGCCCGCCAAGAAGTTCAGCCCCGACTACGTCACCTACCTGCCGGTATCCATCTTCTACCAGACCATCTCGGGCCTGGACGTGCAGATGGACATCGCCAACCAGTGGGCCGAAGGCGACCTGATGCTGCGGCCGGACATGGCGACGGCACGGGCCGTACCGTGGGCGAAGGAACCGACGCTGCAGATCATCCACGATCTGTACAGCCGCGACGGCGTGCCGGTCGCCATCGCGCCGCGGCAGGTACTGAAAAACGTGGTGCAGCGCTACGCCGACCGGAGCTGGGCGCCGGTGGTGGCGCCGGAACTCGAGTTCTACCTGATCAAGCCCAATACGGACCCGAACGAGCCCATCGAGGCGCCGCTCGGCCGCACCGGCCGCCGCCGCACCAGCCGGCAGTCCTATTCGATGTCCGCCGTGGACGACTACGGTCCGGTCATCGACACCATCTATCGCTTCGCCGAGGACGCGGGGCTCGCCATCGACACGGTGATACAGGAAGACGGCGCCGGCCAGGTGGAGATCAACCTCACCCACGGCGAGCCGCTGCTGCTCGCCGACCAGGTGTTCTACTTCAAGCGCATCATCCGCGAGGCCGCCCTCAACCACGACATGTTCGCCACGTTCATGGCCAAACCCATGCGCGACGAGCCGGGCTCCGCGATGCACGTGCACCAGAGCGTCCTGGACGCGGACGGCAACAACCTGTTCAGCCGCACCGACGGCAGCGAGAGCTCGGCGTTCCGGCACTTCATCGGCGGCAGCCAGCACTACCTGCCGCAGACCATGCCGCTGATGGCACCGTACGTGAACAGCTATCGCCGCTTCCACGACGAGGAATCCAGCGCGCCCACCAATTTCGCCTGGGGCTACGACAACCGGGCCACCGGCCTGCGCGTGCCGAACTCGAGCCCCGACAATCGCCGAATGGAGAATCGAGTGGTTGGCGTCGACGCCAACCCGTACCTCGCCATTGCGGTCGGCCTTGCCTGCGGCTATCTGGGAATGCTGCACTCGACGGAGCCCGGCGAGCCCGAGCCGGGCGAGCCGGACGAAGACGCCTGGCCGATCCCCACCACCCTCGACGAGGCGCTGACCCGGTTCGAGGCGGCCACCGAGATCCACGAGGTGCTGGGCGAGCAGTTCTGCATGGTCTTCGATGCGGTCAAACGCGCCGAGATGCGGCAGTTCCACCGCGAGATCAGCCCGTGGGAGCGCGAGCACCTGCTGCTCAACGTCTGAGCGTCGCGACGAACTCGACGAATCGCGGATCGATCCGGATCGGGTCGTAGCAGGGCAGGCAGGGCTCGATGAACGGGGCGGCCTGGCCGGGCCGCAGGGTCCCTGCGCCGCCCGGAACCCTTCCGTGATCAGCCGGGCCGCGTTGTGATGCAACTCACGGAATCCGTGCGGCCGGCCGCGGTCTAATATCAGCGGAAGCCGGCCTGCCCCATTCCCCCGGGAAGACGGCGCCGGCTCCGCTGGCACCACGATGGTGCAGGAGGCATGGCATGGACTACACAGACGTCTATTTCACCTTCAACGCGGTTTCTCTGGCGGTACTCTGCGCGGCGATTGCCGTGACCTGTTATCTCACCCACCGCCATCATCACCACTGAGGTAGCGGACGCGGCACACGCCGCCGCTCGTCACGGCCTCAGTTGGCCGCCGCGTAGCCCGGCCCCTTGACGAAGCGGCCGGGAGTCGCGCCCGTATGCTCGCCGTCCAGCAGCACCGGCACACCGTTCACGATGACGTGCGAGACCCCGGTGGAGTACTGGTGCGGCTCCTCGAAGGTCGCATGGTCCTGGATGGTTTCGGGATCGAAGACCACCACGTCGGCGAAGTATCCCACTTGCAGAACGCCGCGATCCTCGATCTTCAGGTTCTCCGCCGGCAGGCTGGTCAGCCGCCGGATGGCCTCACGCAGCGGAATCACCTGCTCCTCGCGCACGTATTTGCCCAGCAGGCGTGCGAAGGTTCCGTACGCTCGCGGGTGCGTGCTGGATAGCAGGAACGCACCTTCCGGCGCGAGCGACTCGGCATCCGAACCGAAGCTCATCCAGGGCTTCGCGATCTTCTTCTTCACGTTCTCCTCGGACATGATGAAGTAGATGGTGCCGACCCGGCTGCCGTCCTCGACCACCAGGTCCATCATCGTCTCGATCGGCGGCGTGCCACGCATCTCCGCCACCTCCGCCAGCGTCTTGCCGGTCAGCGGCTTCAGCTCCGGGTTCTTGAAGCCGGCGAGCACCATGTTCCCGGGCCCGCCCGCCATGAGATAGAGATTCTCCCAGTCGTCCGACGGTGTGGAGATCTCCTCCACGAGCCTGGCCCGTATCTCCGGGTCCTGCAGCCGTTCGGCCCAGGCCTCGTAGCCGCCCTCCTGCACCCAGGGCGGCATCGACGCGCCCAGGCCGGTGGCGCCGGCGGTGTACGTGTACATGTCGGCGGTGATGTCGAGGCCATCGGCGCGCGCCTTCTCGATGCGCTCGAACACGGTCTCCAGCTTGTCGAAATTGGCCGCACCCGCCGCCTTCAGGTGGTAGATCTCCGCGCCGATTCCGGCCTCCCGCGCGATGGTGATCAGCTCGTCGACGGCCTCCACCAGTTGCGCGCCCTCGCTGCGCATGTGGGAGATGTAGCGGCCACCATAGTCCGCCGCCACTTCGGCCAGGGCGATCAGTTCGTCCGTATCCGCGTAGAAGGCGGGCGGATAGATCAGGGAGGAGCCGACACCGAGCGCTCCCTCCTCCATGGCCGTGCGGACCAGTCCGCGCATACGCTCCAGCTCCGCCTCGGTGGGTGCCCGGTCCTCGTAGCCCAGCTCGTGGATGCGTACCGTCGTGGCGCCGATGAACGACGCCACGTTCGTCGATATGCCCTTGTCCTCCAGGTACTGCAGGTACTCGCCGAGCGTGGTCCAGGGGATCTCGAATTTGATGTCGCCCTGGCGTTCCAGCGCCTCGGCCCGCATGGCCTCGTTGATCGGGCCCATGGTCCAGCCCTCGCCCATCACCTCCAGCGTCACGCCCTGGCGGATGTCGCTCTGGGAGCGCCCGTCCTCGATCAGCGACTCGGTCGCCCAGCTGAGCATGTTGATGAAGCCCGGCGCCACGGCGAGTCCGCCGGCGTCGATGACCCGTTCAGCCGTGCCGAGATCGCTGCCGATCGCCACGATGCGGTCGTCCGCAATCGCGACGTCGGCCACGTAGGGCTCGCCGCCCAGCCCGTCATAGACCGTACCGTCGGTTATCAGGAGATCGTAGCGGGTCGCATCCGGCGCAGCGGGAGGCTGAGTGTCCCCGCAGGCGACAGCCAGAAACGCGGCGGACAGGAGCAGGAGGTGTCTTTGCAGCATCGGGTCTTCCTTCTGTTCAGGGCGAGGGGCGGCTGTGCGCGAGACGCCAGATTCCGATGGTCAGCACCGGCAGCACGTACACGAACAGGAACCCCCAGGACATGGTGCCATATCCCTGCGCGATCAGGCTCGTGATGCCGATCAGCGAGAGCGCGGCACTCAAGAGTATGGCCGCGACGGCGATCGCAGCGTGTGCCGGCGGGCTCAGTCCCTCGCCGCGCTTCTCGGCGAGGTATGCGTCTATACGGTCGTTTATGCCCTGCAGGAGCCCGGCCCCGGTTTCGATGAAGGTGCCGAACAGGACGAAGCTGAACACGACGGTCATCGCCGGCAGGCCGAGCCGCGCCAGCATCCAGTAGGTCGGTATCGCTTCGTCCAGGACTCCGGGCCGGGCGGTCAGGAATGCGAGGTGGGCCAGCACCGCGGGAGCCAGCGCGATGAGCCCCGCGACGGCGCCGGAGCGCAGCGCCTGGCCGCGGGTCTCTATCCCGCGCACGACGTAGAGCAGCAGCGGGGCGATGGCGAGGTTGTAGAGAGCGTACTTCAGTCCGCTCGTCAGCCATCCGCTCTGGATGTCGCCCACGACGAGCTCCCCGGCGAGCGACACGTCCTCGCCGCCGAACACCTGGAAGAAGAAGGCGATGAAGGCAGCGTACAGAACCGCGGACCAGAACGTCAGTACTTTCTCGATCAGCTCGCGGCCGAAAAAGGTGAGCAGCCCGACCGCCGCCAGCATGACTGCGAGGCCGGCGCCGTACGGGATGCCGAGGTTATCGCGGAGGATATTGCCCGCTGCGGAGGCGAGCACGGCGAGCACCAGCAGGAACAGCAGGACCATGAGCACTTCGAAGGCGATCCAGCCGGGTCCGAGGAGACGCCTGAAGAAGCTGCGATAGTCGTAGTCCGCATGCTGTCGCGCCAGCTCGAAGGTGACCGCCAGCACCGCGCCGAGCAGCAGCCAGGCGGCGCCGAGACCGAGCAGTCCGCCGATGGCGCCGTAGGCCGTGAAGAACTCCACAATCTCGCGGCCGGTGCCATAGCCCCCGCCGACCATCACGGACTGGAACACCGCGCCGGGCACGATGTAGACGCGCAGGAACCGCTGGTAAATCTCGCTCACCTCGGATAGCCGTGGCCAGGCGCCAAACTAAACGAGGGAGGCGTCGTGTCAAGCGCTAGCGCACCTCGTCCCCGTGCTGCCTCGCAGCGCGGCGGCGCGCGGGGCCCGGTTGCCCGGGAACAGGGGCACGCTCCATCCCCGAAAGCGGTATGCTCGGCGACTGGCAGAGCGTAGACCGGACCAGTGACCGATGAAAGATGATCACGACCCGATGCTGCCGACGGACGGCAGCCAGTGGCGGCGGCTGGAAGACGAGCGCTCCGCGCTGCGCGCCCGTATCGACACGCTCAGGGCGGCGCTGTCCGACAGGGGGGCGATGCGGGAGTCGAGCGGGACATCGCCGAACTGGAGGATCGGCTCGAAGCGACGGAGCAGAAACTCGAGCGCATCGGCCTGGCGGCCGAGATGGAACGGCAGCAGGATGCCTGAGACCTGCAACCAAGAGGCAACCCCCGGGAGAGGAAGATGACCGCGCTTGTTACGGCCACCGAGAACGACAGCCACTTCCTGCTGACCATGGACGACGGCAAGGCCAACGCCCTGTCCTTCGACATGCTCGACAGCCTGAACGCCGGCCTCGACCGGGCGGCGGCCACCGGCAAGGTGGTGATCATCACCGGCCGGCCGGGCAAGTTCTGTGCGGGCTTCGATCTCTCCGTCATGGGTCAGGGCGGCGAGGAGGCCGCGAGACTCCTGCACCAGGGCGCCGAGGTCGCCGGCCGCCTGCTGACCTTCGAGACTCCGGTGGTTCTGGCGGTCAGCGGTCATGCGCTCGCCATGGGTGCGCTGCTCTGCCTGTCGGTCGACTACCGCATCGGCGCCGAAGGCGATTACAAACTCGGTCTGAACGAGGTTGCCATCGGCATGACGCTGCCCTGGTTCGGCGTGGAACTCGCCCGCGCGAGACTGGCGCAGGTACACCTCGACCAGGCCGTGGACCTGGCGAGGATCTACGACCCCGCAGGGGCCGTCGAGGCCGGTTTCCTGGACGAGGCGGTCCCGGCCGGCGAGCTCGCGACCCGGGCCGCCGACATGGCCGCAGCCCTCGCCACGCTCAACATGGAAGCGCATCGCAACACCAAGAAGCGGGTACGGGAACCGCTCGCGGAGCGTCTGAAACTGGCATTGCAGCGGGATTTCGAGGCGGGCGGCGTGCAGACCGCCTCGTCCTGAATCCGCCGGCAACCCCTTTCCCGGCCTCTTAGTGCCCGAGACCGCGGCCGGACGGACGGGTTAGGATGTCCGGACAATCCGTGCGGGGGATTCCCATGAGCGAACTCGTCTTCTACACGAACCCACAGTCACGCGGCCGCATGGTCCGCTGGATGCTCGAGGAGGTCGGTGTCGACTACGCGACCGAGATCCTCGAATACGGCACCACGATGAAGTCGGCGGAATATCTGGCGATCAACCCGATGGGCAAGGTACCTGCGATCCGACATGGTGACACTATCGTCACCGAATGCGCAGCCATCTGCGCCTATCTTGCAGATACCTTTCCGGACGCGGGACTGGCCCCGCCTGTTTCCAAGCGCGGCCCCTATTATCGCTGGCTGTTCTTCGCCGCAGGACCGCTGGAAGCCGCGATCGTGAACGCCTCGCTCGGCTTCGAGGTACCGGCGGAGAAACAGATGATGGCCGGCTACGGGAATCTCCAGAACACGCTGGAAACGCTGGAGACGGCGGTGAGCGGCACCACCTACATTGCCGGTGAGGCTTTCACCGCGGCGGACGTCTACGTCGGCGCCCATATTGCGTGGGGAATGCAATTCGGGACCATTCCGAAGCGAGAGAGCTTCGAGCGCTATGCCGCCCGGATCACCGATCGTCATGCCTATCGCCGCGCAGCCGAACTGGACGATGCCGCCGGATCGTCCAGCGACTGACAAAGGCCGCTGCCGGCAATCTGTTGCATGATCGCTCAATGAGGGACCGGGCTCGATGAAAGACGACGACTATCCGCAACCGGGAGGAAGCACCCGGCTGCGCCAACTGGAACAGAAGCGGACCGCACTGCGCAACGAGGCGGCTGCCCTCCGGTCGTCGTTGTCGGATGACGGGCCGGACGCGGCGGCCGCGGAAAATCTGGCGGCGCTGGAGCGGCGGATCGAGTCGATAGAGAGCGAACTCGACCGCATCATGCTCGCAGTGGAAATCGAACGCCAGAAGGATGCCTGACGGGGGGCGTGCCTATGAAATCGGGTCTTTCGTTTTGTTTGTCCGTCGGGCTGCTGTCGAGCCTGGCAGCAGTTACGAACGTCGCCGCCGAGATCGACGTAGGCGATCGCAGCGTGGGCTGCGCCGAGGATCCGGCGTGTATGAACCGCCTGCATCCGGATATCCCGATGGTTGCCAGCGCGGAGCCCGGTGAACGTATCGTATTCAACAGCCGCGACGCCTTCGATCTCACGCTGGATCCGGACGAGTTTTCCAGCGCCGGTGGCACTCCCCGGGAGGGAGTCGGCATCGTCCACGCGCTGACCGGGCCGGTTTCTATCAAAGGCGCCAAAGCCGGCGACGTGCTGGCGGTGACCATCGAGGCACTCGAACCCGACGACGTCGGCTGGACCACGGCCGGACCATTCGGTTTCGCAGGCGACCAGTTCGGCACGGACCCGCGTTTCATCATCTGGCGCATTAACGATGAATACGCCCTCAGCGATGCACTGCCGGGCGTGCGTATTCCGAACGCGAGTTTTCCGGGCGTCGTGACGACGCTGCCCGGCGAGGCGTTGCTCGCCGAGGCGCTGGCGCGCGAGACAAAGCTGCTCCAATCCGGCGGTGCCGTGATGAATCCGGACCCGGATGAGGCCGCGCCCGCCTCGCTGTGCGGGCCCGAGGGAACGAAGCCGTCGGAGTGCCTGCGCACCATCCCGCCTCGGGAACACGGCGGTAACATGGACATCCGCTACATCACCGTGGGCAGTACGGTTTATCTGCCGTGTCTCGTCGACGGCTGCGGCCTTGCGGTGGGCGATTTCCACTATGCCCAGGGCGATGGCGAGGTGGCGGGCACGGCCATCGAGATGGGCGGCAGGATGACGGTCACGACCCGTATCGTCGATGACCCGCCGGACCTGTCCCGCGGCCCGCATTACGAGGGGCCGTCGGCGGTACTCGGGATACCCTCGGAGCGCTTCTACGCGGTCACCGGCTTCCCCCTCAAGGAGCCGGACAGCGTGCCTGCGGACCTCGTTTATCTGCAGTCGCCGAAGATCGCGGATCTGAGCAATCTGTCGGCCGATCTCAATCTGGCGGCGCGAAACGCACTTGCCGCCATGATCGACTACATCGTCGCGGAGTACGGTTATGACCGGACACAGGCCTACATGATCGCCAGCGTCGCGGTTGACATGCGTATCGGCCAGCTCGTCGACGTGCCGAACGTCGGCGTGACCGCAATACTGCCCCTGGACATATTCGTGGGACGAGACTGACGCGTCCTCCCGGTCTCAGTCTGCGGCGGTCGTTGCGGGCTTCTCCAGCCTGAACGTACCGTACGGCGCTCACGCCGCGGCCGGTTTCATCGTCGTTACGGCGGGAGACCCGGCATCGCAGACGCGTCGGCGGTGCCAGCCGCCGCGGGGACGGCCATGTCGCTGTCGCAAGCGGCTGCCTCACCCAACGCCGGCGGCGGTAATGGCGGCCGCAGCGGCAGCAATCCGTGGACGGCACGCGCCCGGTCGCAGCGCTCGTTGTGCCGCCCGTCGGCCCACGATGCCTGGAACCCCCTGCATGGCGAGGCGCGCTGCTCGTAGATGGCGCACAGGACCGCCTCGCCGATGCGCCCTTCCAGGGCGATGCAGCGCGGCGGATCGCGGTCGATGCCGCGCATCGCCACCAGGTGCCTCGAGACGGGAACGGTCAGTTCGGCAGGCGTCAGGCCGCCCGCGGCCGCGTCGGTCTCCAGCCAGTGGAAGGAAGCTCGAAAGTGGGCACAGCAGGCGCCGCACGACAGACACGGATGCGACATACACGCCGAAGCGTCACCTGTCCCTAATGAAAAAGGTGGGCGATTCTGCGCCCCGAACCGGACCTTTGGCAATAGTGCCGGCAACCGGCTTGTTCCGGGTGCGCGGCCGCCGGGCGGCGAGCGCGCCACAGGCCATGTATGCTGAATAAGGGAAACAAACGACGGGAATCGCACCACGCGAGGAGGCGCGCATGACCAAACACATCTTCGTAATCGGACTCGATGACGTCAATCTGAAGGAACTGCAGACGGTGCGCGACGCAAGCGAATACGAGTTCCACGGTCTCGTCGATTACGACACCATGGTCTTGCCCGAGTCCTACCCTATGGACGAGATCATGGCCGAGGCACGCAAGACGCTGAAGGAAGCGCCCGGTGTCGACGGCATCATAGGCCACTGGGATTTCCCCACCACCTCCATGCTGCCGATACTCCGGCGCGAATACGACCTGCCGACGCCGACACTGGAGAGCGTGCTCTACTGCGAGCACAAGTACTGGAACCGGCGCGCCGGCGAAGAGGTGCTGCCGGAGTGCACGCCCGACTACCAGGGTCTGGATCCCTTCAGCGACGATCCGGTGGGCGATCTGGACATGGAATACCCGTTCTGGCTGAAGCCGAGCGTCTCGTTCTCTTCCTATCTCGGGTTTCGCATCGAGAACGAGGACCAGTATCGCGTGGCCATGCAGACCATACGGGACAACATCTCGATCTTCTCGGAGCCGTTCAACAACATCCTGCAGTACAGCAACAATCGCGGGGCCCTGCCCGATCGCGGCGACGGCTCCACCTGCATCGCCGAGGCCATCATCGGCGGCCGACTGTGCACACTGGAGGGTTACGTCTACAACGGCGAGACCCACGTCTACGCCGTCGTCGATTCGCTGAGGACCTCGAACCAGGTGAGCTTCTTCAGCTACCAGTATCCCTCGCAATTGCCGGAGGGCGTACAGTCGCGCATGAAACAGCATGCCGACACGATCCTCAGAGGCATCGAGCTCGACAACACGCCGTTCAACATGGAGTTCTTCTGGGACGAGTACGAAGACAGGATCTGGCTGCTGGAGATCAACCCCCGCATCTCGAAGTCCCATTGCCCGATATTCCGGATCGCCACCGGCGCCTCGCACCACGAGGTGGCCATCGACATCGCGCTGGGGAGGAAACCGGACTTCCCGCGCAACGAGGGCCGCTACCCGATGGCAGGCAAGTTCATGCCGCGCGTGTTCGGAGACACGGTGGTGACCCATGCGCCATCCAAAGCGCAGATCGCCGCCCTGCAACGCATCTATCCGGAGCTGCTGATCCACATCGGGGTCGACGAGGGCACGCGGCTCTCCGACCTGCGCGGCCAGGACAGCTACAGCTACGAGATCGGAGATATCTTCATCGGCGCGGAAGACCAGCAGGAGCTGCACGTGAAGTTCCGCAATATCATGGACGTGCTGGACCTGCGTTTCGAGGACGTGCTGCCGAACAGCTGGGGCAACATCCTGGTGTGAGCGCAGCGCCCGGGAACCGACCCGCAGCGCGTCGGCAGGACACCGTCGCGGCATCTCATTCGTCCGAATGCCGTGATCACGATCACGGTGGAATCAGGGCCGGGCATCACCCGCCGGGCTGCGGCGCCGGCCGAGGGTGTCGTGGTACTCATCCTCGAGTATCGAGAGCACGTGCATCGACACGTAGTCGTCGCCGCGGCGCTCGCAGTCCCTCGCGACGCCTTCCTCCACGAAGCCGTGCTTCAGGTACCAGCGGTAGGCCCGCCGATTGTCCACGGCCACATAGAGCCACAGCCGGTGAAAATGGAGCACCTCGAAACAGTAGCGCGCTACCAGCCGCAGCGCCGCGCTGCCGTGGCCGCGCCCCTTGCCCGCTATGGCGATGCGGCGCAGCAGCAGACTCCGATTGGGGTCGTCGGCATCCTCGAGCACCGCGTAGCCGATGGGGCGGCCGTCGGACTCGACGACCCAGTGCAGGCTGTCCGGGCTCGCCATGCATTCCAGGTGGCGTTGCGGCGGCCATTGTCCGACGAAGCGAGCGTTCTCCGGGTGCGACTCCACCGACACGACGAACTCGCAGTCGGCCCGCGTGCTCGGCCGCAGCGTCACCCGGCCGCGCCGCAGAACGGGCTGCGGCGGCTGAACAGTATCGTCTTCGCGCTCACTCATGTGTATGCATGATACCGCCGCAGCGTCGGCTCGTTGACTGCGCCCGGTGAGCGATACCGTGCGCCGCGACGACTACCGCCCGCCGGCCTTCCTGGCGGATCGCGCCGATCTGGTCCTCGAGCTGGACCCGGCAGCGACGCGGGTCACCAGCACGCTGTCGCTGCGGCGTAATCCGGACGCTACCGATAGCGCCGCGCCGCTGCGGCTCGACGGCGAGGAACTCACGCTGGAGTCCGTCACACTGGACGGCAGGCGGCTGCCGGCGGGCGCGTTCAGTCAGGACGCGTCGGGCCTGACGATCCCCGGCACGGCGGACCATCTGCAGCTCACGACGACCGTCGTGATCCACCCGGACCGGAACGCCGAGCTGATGGGCCTGTACTGCGCCGGCGACATGCTCTGCACCCAGTGCGAACCCGAGGCATTCCGCCGCATCACTTTCTTCCCGGACCGGCCCGACGTGCTGGCGGTGTTCACGACCACCCTCATAGCGGAGGCCCGGCGCTATCCGGTGCTGCTGGCGAACGGCAATCCGGTCGCGCACGAAGACCTCGCAGACGGGCGCCACCGCGTCGTCTGGCACAACCCCTACCCGATGCCGAGCTATCTGTTCGCGCTTGTCGCAGGCGACCTGCAGAGCCGGAGCGAGCGCGTCGAGACGGCCTCGGCACGCGAGGTCGCCGTCACCGTCTACGTCGAGCCCGGTAATCGCGAGCGCTGCGGGCATGCGCTCGACACGCTCGGCCGCGCCATGGCCTGGGACGAGGCGCACTACGGTCGCGAGTACGACCTCGAGGTGTTCAACGCGGTGGCGGTCAGCACCTACACGATGGGTGCCATGGAGAACAAGGGACTGAACATCTTCAACGACCGCTATGTACTCGCCGATCCCGAGACCGCGACCGACCGCGACTATCGCGACATCGAGGCGCTGGTCGCCCATGAATACCTGCACAACTGGAGCGGCAACCGGGTCACTTGCCGCGACTGGTTCCAGCTCGCGCTCAAGGAAGGCTTCACCGTGTTCCGGGAGCAGCAGTTCGTCGCCGACCAGGGCTGGGGCGAGGTGCGCCGCCTGGAGGACGCGGCGATCATGCGCACCCGGCAGTTCGCAGAGGACGCCGGCCCGCTGGCGCATCCGGTGCGTCCCTCCTCCTACCGGCGCATCGACAATTTCTACACCGATACCGTCTACAGCAAGGGCGCCGAAGTTATCCGAATGCTCGTCCTGCTGCTCGGCGAGGCTGTGTTCCGCCGCGGCACGGACCGCTTTTTCGAGCGCCACGACGGCGCCGCCGCCACCATCGAGGACTTCCTGGCCTGTATGGAAGCCGTGTCCGGCCGGGACCTGAGTCAGTTCGCGAGCTGGTACGACCGGGCCGGAACGCCGGTTCTCAGGGTCCGCCTCGACCATGATCCGGCGTCTGCCTGCGCGGCCCTGACCGTGACCCAGACGGGCGCGGCGGTCGCCGGCGGGGCACTGCACCTGCCGGTCGCGCTGGCGCTGCTGAGCCGGGAAGGCCGACGGCTGCCCCTGCGGCTGCAGGGCGAGCCGAGCGCGGAGCGTGACTCGACGGTGCTCGAGCTGCACGAGATCACTCACACGTTCCGCTTCGAAGGCATCGGGGAGCCGCCCGTGCCTTCCCTGCTGCGCGGCTTTTCTGCACCCGTGCGCATCGGGTACGACTACTCCGAAGCGGACCTCGAGACCATCGCCTGTTTCGACGATGACGCCTGTGCGCGCCGGGACGCGATCGAGCGTCTGACCGCGCGGCACGTACAGGCGGCCGTCCGCGGTACGCCGGAGGAGCCCGCCGCGCTGCTCGGCGCTTTCTCGCGTATCGTCGCGCAGGCCCCGGACGATCCGGGTCTGGCGGCCGGTCTGCTGGCATTGCCCGGCGAGAAGGCACTGACGCTGGCGGAGATCGAGCCGGATTACGAAACCATACACGTCGCCCGCGACGCGCTGCAGCGCTGGCTCGGCGAGCGCCAGGGCGATGCGTGGCGGACCATGGTCCGGCCGCCCGGCAGCGGCCGTCCCGGCCCGCCCACCGTGCGCGAAGCCGGCTGGCGCAGACTCAGCGATGTCTGCCTGGGGTACTGGCTTGCAACCGGCGACACCGAGGCGCAGAGGCACTGCCGGCGCCAATGGCGCGAGGCCGGGAACATGAGCGAGCGGCTCGCCGCCCTGACACTGCTGGCCGACGGCGAGGATCCGCAGGTCGATGACTGGCTGGCAGAGTTCCGGGAGCGCTGGGGGCACGAGCCGCTGGTGATGGACCAGTGGCTCGCGCTGCAGGCGCGATCCTCGCGTGCCGACACTCTGTCACGGGTACAGCGGCTGATGTGCGATCCGGTTTTCTCCCTGGGCCAGCCGAACCGGGTACGCGCCCTGATCGAGACATTCTGTACCGAGAACACGCTCCGTTTTCATCGGCCGGACGGCGCGGGTTACCGGCTGCTGGCCGACTGCGTCCTCGCCATCGATCACGACAACCCGCCGCTGGCCGCCGGTTTGCTGCGCAACCTGGTCGACTGGCGCCGACAGACGCCGGAGCGGCGTGAGGGCATGCGTGCGGAGCTGATACGGGTGGCGCAGGCGCCGGATCTGTCGGCGATGAGCGCGGAGATCGCGAACGCCGGACTCGGCGACTGATCAGTGCGAGTCGTCCCGCTGCCCGGGGGGCGTTTGCGACGGTACTTGGGCTGATCTGATACTGTGACGTATCAAGAAGATACAGTGAGGCATAGATATGGCCAGACGCACTTCTTTCATCGACGAAGACCGTATCCGGGAGAATCTGGTCTCCCTGATCCGCATTCCCTCCGTCACGGGCCAGGAGGATGCGGTGGTATCGCACATCGCGAACTGGCTGCAGCAATTCGATGCCGAGATCGACTACTGGAACGACGGCATCGCTTCGCTGCAGCGTGATCCCCGCTACCCGGGCCACGAGGTAGAGCGCGCGTGGGCGCCCGTGGTGGTCGGCGTGCTGCGCGGGGAGCAGCCCGGACCGTCCGTGCTCCTGACCGGACACGTGGACGTGGTGCCGCCCGGCGATTACGCCAACTGGAACGACGAGCCGTTCTCGGGTGTGGCGCGGGGCGACCGCATCTACGGCTGCGGCGCCTCCGACATGAAGGCCGGTCTGATCGCCGCCATGGCCGTATTCGAGGCGTTCGCCGAGAGCGGCCGCAATTTCCCGGGGCGGATCATCTTCGCCGCCGTGCCGGCCGAGGAGGACAGCGGGCTCGGTACGCTGGCCGCCATCCGCGGTGGCTGGGACGCCGACGCCTGCATCATCCCGGAACCGACACTCGGCGCCAACGGGGTGCCGGAGCTGGTCATTGCTCACGCCGGCGCCATGTCGCTGAAAATCAACGTGCCCGGAAAGTCGGCGCATGCGAGCAAGCGCCTGCAGGGCGAGAGCGCCCTGGACCATTTCATCACCGTCTACGAGGCCATGCGCGAGGACGAGAGGAAGCTGAACGAAGCCGTCGAGCACCCGCTGATGAAGGTGCATCCGCTGCCCTACGCAACCAACGTCGGGACCATCCACGGCGGGCTGTGGTCGTCGAGCGTCATGGACTCGCTCGAGGCGCAGGTGCGCGTGGGCGTCGCTCTGGACGAGACCATCGACGAGGCCGAGGAACGTTTCCGCAAGGCCATCATGGAGCACATCAAGGACGACGCCTGGCTGAGCCAGAACCCTCCCAGGATCAGTCGACTGGCGTCGGGCTTCGGTTCCGCGGAGACGAAACAGGACCACCCCCTGGTGACCGCGCTCGCCGAGGCGGCCGAGGAGGAATTCCGCACGACCACCCCGATCGCCGCCGCCCCTTACGGCTGCGACATGTCGGGCTGGGTACGCCACGCCAACGTGCCCACGGTCGTCTATGGTCCGGGCGAGATCGAACAGGCGCACGCGCCGAACGAGTCCGTCTCGCTGGAGGCCACCTGCAAGGTGGCGCGCACCCTGGTGAAGACCACGGAGCGACTGCTCGACATGCACGTCGACGAACTGCAGGCGCACAAGCAGGTCCGGGCCGCCGGCTGATGTCCCGGGCAGCAGATATCGCCGCATTTTGAAAATCGTCGAGGAATTCCCCGAGTCGGTCCGGGTCTTCGAGAACGTCTGGATCCCCATGCGTGACGGTGTCCGCCTGGCGGCGCGCATCTGGATGCCGAGCGACGCCGGGGAGGCGCCTGTACCGGCGATCCTCGAGTACATGCCCTACCGCAAGCGCGACTTCACCCGCTTGCGCGACGAGCCACTGCACCACTATTTCGCCGGACACGGCTACGCGGGCATCCGCCTGGATGTGCGCGGTACCGGCGACTCCGACGGCATCCTCCGGGACGAATACCTCGAGCAGGAGCAGGACGACGCCGTCGACGCCATCGAGTGGATAACGAACCAGTCCTGGTGCAGCGGCAACGTCGGCATGATCGGGCTGTCCTGGTCCGGCTTCAATTCGCTGCAGGTGGCGGCCCGGCGCCCGCCGGCGCTGAAGGCCATCATCACCATGTGCTCCACCGACGACCGCTACGCGGACGACGCCCATTACAAGGGCGGTTGCCTGCTGAACGAGAATCTCACCTGGGGCTCGGCCTTTTTCTCCCTGAACGCCTGTCCGCCCGATCCCGAGGTCAGCGGCGAGGGCTGGCGCGACAAGTGGCTGCAGCGGCTGGAGAAGAACCGGCCCTTCCCCGCTGTCTGGATGCAGCACCCGAACCGCGACGACTACTGGAAGCACGGCTCGGTGTGCGAGGACTACGACGCCATCGAATGCGCCGTCTACGCGGTGGGCGGCTGGGCTGACGGCTACGTCAACGCCATCCCGCGCCTGATGGCGGGCCTGAATGCGCCGAAGAAAGCGCTGATAGGCCCCTGGCCTCACGCCTTCCCGCACGCGGCGACGCCGGGGCCGCGCATCGGCTTTTTCCAGGAAGCCGTCCGCTGGTGGGACTACTGGCTGAAGGACGAAGACAACGGCATCATGGACGAGCCGCCGGTGCGGGCCTGGATGGAGGAGTGGGTGCCGCCTGCGCCCTTCCACGACGAGCGTCCCGGCCGCTGGGTGGCCGAGGACGACTGGCCCTCGCCACGGATCGAGCCGCGCCACTGGTATCTCAACGTGCTGTCGCTGGGTGAGCATCCGGACATCGAGGACCGCGTGCGACTCATCTCGCCGCAGACCACCGGCCTGCGCGGCGGCGACTTCTACGGATTCGGCGCCGACGGGGACGCGCCCCTCGACCAGCGCCCCGACGACGGCAAGTCACTGGTATTCGATTCCGATCCGCTGCTCGAGACCCTGGAGATCCTCGGCTCGCCGGTGGTCACCCTGGAGCTCGCGGTCGACCGACCGGTCGCGAACGTCATCGTGAGACTGAACGACGTGGCGCCGGACGGGGCCTCCGGGCGCGTCAGCTTCGGCGTGCTCAACCTGACGCATCGCAACGGTCACGAGCACCCGGAGCCCCTGGAGCCGGGTCGGCGCTACCGGGTGGCGATCCGGCTGAACGACATCGCCTATTCCTTCGCGCGCGGTCACACCATGCGGGTGGCCGTATCCAGCACCTACTGGCCCATGATCTGGCCGGCGCCCGAGCCCGTGGAACTGACGGTGTTCACCGGCGCCAGCCAACTCGAGCTGCCGGTGCGCCCGCCGCGCCCCGGCGACGAGGATCTGCCCGCCTTCGAGCCGCCGGAGCGAGGGCCCCGGGCGGACCACACCCCGCTGGAATGGGCCGAGGCCCAGCGCATGATCGAGCTCGACCTCACCAACGAGGAGACCGTCTATACCACCTTCGGCGACGGCGGCGACTTCGGCGGTGCCGCCCTGGCCCGCATCGAGGACATCGACCTGACCGTCGGCTACACCGTGCGCAAGACCTTCCGCATCAACGAATACGAGCCGCTGACCGCGCGAGCGGAACTGGAGCAGAAGACGATCTTCCGGCGCGCCGACTGGCGGATCCGCATCGAATGCCGCACCGCGCTCTCGGCCGACCGGGAGAATTTCCGGATGGAGGCGGTCCTGGAGGCCTACGAGGGCGGCGAAATCATATTCCACCGTGAATGGGACGAGGTTATCCCGCGCGGACTCCTGTGATTCGACTCCCCGCGGACCGCGATCGTCGAAGGAAAGACCCGGAAAGACCCGTGGCCTACAGCCCGTACCGTCCCCGCGCCGCAGTGAGAATCATGCGCAGCAGCTCAGGGTAGTCGTACCCCGCCCAGCTCGCCATCAGGGCCATCTTGCCGTCGTCGGCCCAGGTCGGGTTGAAGTTGGGGTCCAGCAGGCGCGGCACGCCGTCGGCGCCCGCGCGGAAGTCGATGCGGGCGTAGTCACGGAAACCGAGGCGCTCGAACAGCCACGCGCTGTATTCCACCAGACGGGCCAGGGTCTCGTCGTCGAACTCGGCGCGTCTGAACTGCAGCGTCTGCCAGTAGGGCGAGTCCGGATCCGACTTCGAGCCGTAGGTGAGGATCGGCGGCAGCGACGGATCGAGACCACTGTAGTCGATTTCCAGCGGCGGCAGGACGGTGAATCCCTGCCCCGGATTGCCGACCAGCCCGATCGTATACTCCGCGCCCGTGAGAAAGTCCTGGATCAACGCCTGGCCCCAGTCGGTCTCCTCGGCCAGCCAGCGCAGATAGGCGTCCGCCTCGGCGGCGTCGTTGACCACCGCATCGCGGGTGACGCCGATGCTGCCGCAACCGCCGTTGGGCTTGATGATCGCCGGGTACAGGTCGGGCCGGACCAGCGGGTCGGCATGCAGATCGACCAGCGTCTCGTTGGGCACGGGGATGCCGTTGGCAGCGGCGAGCAGCCGCACGATGGCCTTGTCGCCGCACAGATGCATGGCAGCGGGGGCGGCACCCGTGTAAGGGATCTCCAGCAGCTCCAGCAGGGCCGGGATATTGGCCTCGTTGGCGAGCTCGTTCCGGTAGCCGGTATCGCAGAAATTCAGCACGAGATCGGGCGGCTCCCGCCGCAGGCGATCGATCAGCTCCTCGTGGTCACAGACGTGCCTGGCGCTGTAGCCGTCGAGACCGTCCACGGCCGCGAGCGCCCGCTCGGCCGCCGCGACGTCGTCCGGGCTGAGCCGGCCATCGATGCCGTGCCTGTAGGGCAGGGCGGGATCGCCACTCAACAGGACGATATCGAGCTGTTTACCTTGCCGGGTCATTGGCGTCGTTCGGTCTCCGTGTGGCTTGCCGACCAGCTTGACAGAACCGCTCGGAGATTTCAGCCGCGCAGACCCGTGGCGGCCTCCGCTCCGGCGGCGAGCGTGCGCTATGATGACGCGATCGGTGACGGCATCGGTGACGGCAACCGTGACGGCACCGGCGGGTACCCGCAGCGAGAGGCGCCGTCCGCGACCCGCCTCCCGGGAGGATAAATGCGCTCAGACGACTCGAAGAGCAGCCGTCGGCATCACCCCGGTTCCGGCCGGGGCCGTGGCCGCCACGTACCGCGAGGCCGGCAGGTCGATGCGCACGCCCTTGCCGAGATACGCGCCCTGCTCGACGGACAGTCCCGTCGCCGCGACCTGCTGATCGAGCATCTCCACCGCGTCCAGGATCGTTACGGCTGTCTGTCGCCCGCGCACCTGGCGGCGTTGGCCGAACACATGAACCTGCCGCTGGCTGAGGTCTACGAAGTGGCGACGTTCTACGCCCATTTCGATGTACTGGACGACGGCCAGGAGCCGCCTCCCCCCGTCACCATCCGGGTCTGTGACAGCCTGACCTGCGAGATCATGGGAGCGAGCGCACTGCACGAGGCCCTGCAGCGTGATGCGCCGGCGAACGTCCGCGTGCTGCGTGCCCCGTGCGTCGGACGCTGCGATCACGCGCCGGTGGCCGTAGTCGGCCGGCGCCAGATCGACGATGCCGACGCCGGGAGCGTGCTCGAGGCGGCGCGCAGCGGCCGGACCGAGCCGGACCTGCCCGACTACGTGGGCCTCGCGGCCTATCGGCGCTCGGGCGGATTCGACCTGCTGGAGCGCTGCCTGGACGGCGACATGGAGCGCGAGACGGTGCTCGCGGAACTCGAGCGGGGCGCGTTGCGCGGTCTCGGCGGCGCCGGCTTCCCGACCGCCCGGAAGTGGCACATCGTGCACTCCGCGCCGGCGCCGCGACTCATGGCCGTGAACGCCGACGAGGGCGAGCCGGGGACTTTCAAAGACCGCTATTATCTTGAGCGCGACCCGCTGCGATTCCTGGAGGGTGTACTGATCGGGGCATGGGCGGTCGAGGCGGAGGCCGTCTACATCTACCTGCGCGACGAGTATCCCGCGGTCCGCACGATCCTGCTCGCCGAACTCCCGCAACTGGAAACCGCCGGGTGGACGCGTCACACGAGCGTGCACCTGCGGCGCGGTGCCGGCGCCTACATCTGCGGCGAAGAGTCCGCCATGATCGAGTCCATCGAGGGCAAGCGCGGGCTGCCGAGGCTTCGCCCGCCCTACGTCGCCGAGACCGGCCTGTTCGGGCGCCCGACGCTGGTGCAGAACGTCGAGACCCTCTACTGGGTGCGGGACATCCTGGAACAGGGCGGCGAGTGGGCCGCCGGCCACGGCCGCAACGGCGGCGTCGGGCTGCGCAGCTATTCCGTATCGGGGCGGGTGCGCGAACCGGGCGTCAAGCAGGCGCCGGCCGGCATCAGCGTGCGCGAACTCATTGACGAGTATTGCGGCGGCATGCAGGAAGGGCACACGCTGAAGGCCTACCTGCCGGGTGGCGCGTCGGGCGGCATCCTGCCCGCGCGACTGGATTACCTGCCGCTCGATTTCGGCCGCCTGGAGGAGCACGGCTGCTTCATCGGCTCCCATGCCCTGATCGTCCTGTCCGATCACGACGACGTCAGGGCCGCGGCGCTGAACCTCATGCGTTTCTTCGAGGACGAGAGCTGCGGCCAGTGCACGCCGTGCCGGGTCGGCACCGAAAAGGCGGCGGCACTCATGAGCCGGCCGGTATGGGACGAGCCGCTGCTGGGCGCGTTGGCCCAGACCATGGCGGATGCGTCCATCTGCGGCCTGGGCCAGGCGGCCCCCAATCCGTTGCGTTGCGTGCTCGAGTATTTTCCGGAGGAACTCGAATGAGTGCTCCTGTCCGGTTCACTCTCGACGGCATGCCGGTCGAGGCACGCGACGGCGAGACCATCTGGTCGGTCGCGAAACGCCACGGCACCGTGATCCCTCATCTCTGCCACGCGGACATGCCCGGTTACCGGCCCGACGGCAACTGCCGTCTGTGCATGGTGGAGGTGGAGGGAGAACGCGTGCTCTCCGCCTCGTGCGCGAGGCTAGCGTCGGACGGCATGCACGTATCGACGGACAGCGCCCGTGCCCGCGCCGCCCGCAAGGGCGTACTGGAATTGTTGCTGGCCGATCAGCCGGCGCGGGACCGCTCGCCGGATCCTGATTCCCGCTTCTGGCATTGGGCGGATTCCATGGGCGTCCATGCCAGTCGTTACCCGCGCCGCAGGGCGCCCGAGCCGGACACGAGCCACCCCGCCATGCGTGTGGGTCTCGATGCCTGCATACACTGCACGCTCTGCGTACGCGCATGCCGGGAGGTACAGGTCAACGACGTCATCGGCATGGCCAATCGGGGCATCGCATCCAGGGTCGTGTTCGACTTCGACGATCCCATGGGCGACAGCACCTGCGTCGCCTGCGGAGAGTGCGTGCAGGCCTGTCCGACAGGCGCGCTGGTCGAGGCGTCGCTGGTCGACGAGCGTGGTGTGGCCCGCCGCGAGTCGGTCGAGGAGGTGCACAGCGTCTGCCCCTATTGCGGCGTCGGCTGCCAGATCACCTACCAGGTGGCGAATAACTCCATCCGCGCGGTGCGGGGTCGCGACGGCCCGGCCAATGCCAGCCGACTCTGTGTGAAGGGCCGGTTCGGTTTCGATTACGTGAGCCATCCGCACCGGCTGACCCGGCCGTTGATCCGCCGTGACGATGCGCCCAAAGCCGCAGACTGCGAAGTCGATCCGGCGGATCCCCGGACTCACTTCCGGACGGCAAGCTGGGAAGAGGCGCTCGATCGGGCGGCCGCAGGTTTCGTCCGCATCCGCGACCGGGACGGCAGCGGCGCGCTGGCCGGTTTCGGCTCGGCGAAGTGCTCGAACGAGGAGGCCTACCTGTTCCAGAAACTGGTGCGGACCGGATTCGGCACCAACAATGTCGACCACTGCACCCGCCTGTGCCACGCCTCGTCGGTTGCAGCCCTCATGGAGGGCATCGGCTCGGCCGCGGTGACCGCCCCTTTCAACGCCTGCGCCGATGCCGACGTGATTCTGGTCACCGGCGCGAATCCCACGGAAAACCACCCCGTCGCGGCCACCTTCTTCAAGCAGGCGGCGAAAGAGCGCACGCTGATCGTCATGGACCCCCGCGGCCAGGCGCTGAAGCGTCACGCCACGCACATGCTGCAGTGCCTGCCCGGCACCGACGTGGCGCTGCTGAACGCGATGCTCAACGTCATCATCGAAGAAGGACTCTACGACCGGTCCTTCGTCGAGAACCGCACCGAGGGCTTCGCCGACCTGCGGCGGAGTATCCAGGGGTTCACGCCGGAATCGATGGCCCCCGTCTGCGGCATCGACGCCGACACCATCCGGCTCGTCGCGCGCACCTATGCGAAGGCGGAACGCGCCATCATCTTCTGGGGCATGGGCATCTCCCAGCACGTGCACGGGACCGACAACGCGCGTTGTCTGATCGCGCTGGCCATGATCACCGGTAACGTCGGCCGGCCGGGGACCGGACTCCACCCCCTGCGGGGCCAGAACAACGTACAGGGCGCATCGGACGCCGGCCTGATACCCATGGTCTACCCCGACTATCAGCCGGTCGGCGACGAGGACGTGCGCCGGCGATTCCAGGACGTCTGGGGCACGCCGCTCGAACCGGCGGCCGGGCTGACGGTGGTCGAGATCATGCATGCCATCCACGACGGCCGGGTGAGGGGCATGTACATCATGGGCGAGAATCCCGCCATGTCGGACCCCGATACCGACAGCGCACGGGCGGCGCTCGCGGAACTCGAGCACCTGGTGGTGCAGGACCTGTTCCTCACCGAGACCGCCTTCCACGCCGACGTGGTACTGCCCGCCTCCGCCTGGCCGGAGAAAGACGGCACCGTCACCAATACCAACCGCCAGATACAGATGGGACGGCGCGCACTGGACCCGCCCGGCGATGCGCGACAGGACCTCTGGATCATCCAGCATATAGCCCGCCGCATCGGCCTGGCCTGGGACTACGACGGGCCGGCGGCGGTACACGCCGAGATGCAGTCGGTCATGGGATCGCTCGATAACATCTCCTGGCAGCGACTCGCCGACGAGAGCGCCGTGACCTATCCCTGCACGGCGCCGGATGCGGCCGGCAGGGCGGTGGTCTTCGAGGATGCATTCCCGACCGCGAGCGGCCGTGCGCGTCTCGTGCCTACGGAGCTCATAGCGCCCGATGAGACGCCGGACGAGGACTATCCGCTCATCCTGACCACCGGGCGGCAGCTCGAGCACTGGCACACGGGTGCACTGACGCGCCGCTCGTACGTGCTCGATGCGCTCGAGCCCGAAGCCGTCGCCAGCCTGTCGCCGGCCGCGTTGCAGCGTCTCGGTCTGGCGCCGGGCGCCCGGGTGCGCATCGAGACCCGTCGGGGGCATATCGAACTGACCGCCCGGGCAGACCCCGCCGTGCCCGAAGGCGTCGTATTCGTGCCATTCTGCTATGCGGAAGCGCCGGCCAATGCGCTCACGAATCCGGCGCTCGACCCGTTCGGCAAGATTCCGGAGTTCAAGTTCTGCGCGGCGCGCATCGCCGCTGTCGCGACACTCCCGCCGGAGCGCTGACGCAACCGTTTCTCGCAGCCCAACCAGCACGTGAGCGGTGCCGGCATGGTCCCAGCGCACGAAGCCGGCGCCGGTCGGCCCGGATGGAGAGGCGGCGATCGTGGAATCAAAGGGTTGCCGGAAGCTGCGGAAATACCTTTTGCCGCCGACGTCTTTTCGGGTAACTTCGGATAGTCCCTGGACTGCCTCAAATACGTCACCGCATGCGCGCGTGACGACGGCCTCCTGTTGTCCATTGCACGCGTGGACGGGTGTGCCGCAAGGCACCCCTTTGTCCTGTCAGCCTCGAGGGAGAACCGGTGGAACCAATCAGCAAACTCATTCACACATCCATGGACGGGTTGGGTCCGATAACCGAACTCGTCGTATTCCCGAGGCCGGAATTTCTCATCGGGCCGCCGGCCCTCGACCACATCAAGAGCGCGGCGCTCATGAGGCTGGAGGACGCGACTATCTGGATGCTGGTCCTCGAAAAAGAAGGCTGGACGGACGAGCGCCTGCGGGCGGCGGGCGCGTGCCTCGCCCGTGTCTCGAACCATGCTTTCACGAAGAGATCGGTCGAGTCCCTGCTCCGTAAAGAGCTCGGCGTCCGATCGCTTTCCATGGCACCTCCGCCCGTCCGTCGGATCGACGACCGGCTGTGGGAGATCGAGAAGGTCGCATTCTGTTGGGTCAGGGGGCCGGCCGCGACACGTTCGGGCGGGCGCATCCCCGAGGCCGGGCTCGCGCAGGCCGAGTGGACCGCCCGGGCGCAGTTGCGGCACGGTCTCGGCGAGGCGCTGCGGGACTTCCACAGGCTGATGGACCCAGAGGCGCTTCCGATCGCGACCACCGGCCCGCGCTTCGACCTGCGGGTCTACAACTATCTCGTGCACAGCCAGTATCAACGATACCGCCTGCAGTTCGCCGGCACGTTTCCCAGCCTGCTGCTGACGGCCGTCGTCGCGGAGCCGGCGAGTTCCGGGGAAGACCTGCGTGCATTCGTCGATACGGGTGCGCCGCTGATAAAGGGCTTGGCGGCACGCTGGGAGGTGCGACCGGGTGTAGTGCGGCACCTCGTCGGCAGGGACTGGGGCATCGTGGGTCTGCAATGGGCGAGAGATGCCCGGGGATTGATGGTGGCGCTCAATGCCCTGCATCCCCAGGATCTGCCCCGGGACGATCCGGCAGAGTGGGAGGAATTCAATCGGGTCGTTGCCACCGGGCAGCGCCTGTTTCTTCGGCCGGTCTGGGAATCGGCGGCGGCACTGAAGTGGCTGCGGGTATGCGTTCGCCTGTCGAGGCGCGGGGACAGGCAGACGCTCGACCGCTGGCTACCCCGATGGAATGACCTCGAGCAGATCACACGATTCCGCGCGGCGCTCGCCGGTACCGTGCGCGAGGAGATCAGCGCTGCGCGGGCTACCACCCGGGACGGTGACGACAAGGTCATCACCGAGGCGGTCGACAGGATCGTTCTGCAGGTGGCGGATCAGGGTCTGCGGGATGTTGCAACGCTGTTCGCAGAAGAGCTCACGCGGACACGAGCCGGCGACAGGGTCCGGCAGATGCGGGCCCGCGAGATACTGATGCCCCTGATCCCGGAGGATTACGTTTCCACGGATGGCGCTACGCGCGTGACCGCGCTGACCACCGATCGCGAGCTTCGCACGCATGGCTCCAGGATGCGGAACTGCCTGCGCTCCATGTCTCCCTCGGCCGTGGCTCGTCAGGGACCGATCGGAACCGTGTTCATCGTCGGGCTCTACGACGTCACTTCGGGCAAGGCCCTGTCGACGGCGGAGATCAGGGCAGTCGCAGCGTACGGAGGTACCGACTATCGGCTGATCACCGAGCAGCACACGGCAAGCGCGAATCGTCCCCCGTCGCGGCGATGTGTCGATGCTCTTCAGGAGTTTCTCTGCCATTGCCGGACCGCCGAGGTACGGGCGCATCTGGGGAAGCAGTGGGGAGAACTGCGGCGGCTCGGCTCCAGGCATGACGGGCAGGCAGTGCATGCGCCGCGCGCATTGCGCAATACCCTCGGCGAGCAGGTGTACGAGGGCCTTCTCGAAAGTGTGAGCGCCGGGTTGCGTGGCTGACGCCTGGGCAACCGGCCGGAAAAGGCATTGAGTTGCCTGCCTTTACCGTCAGCCCGACTGCGCCGGCTGCGGTTTCGCGACAACGCCCTTGATTGCTGCCCGAATAGTGGCATGCTGGGCGCCGTTCGTGACCAGGGCGACGACCGTCGCATATGCAACAGCTGAAGAGAGTCTTCCTGCGGGCGCCCGGGCGGTCGATCACCGCCGTCCTGCTGAGCCTGCTCGTGATCCACATGCTCGTGATCGGTATCGGCGCGATCCGCGAGTTCGAGGATCGCCGCTGGGATATCCCCGCCGGCGTCTACGCCGCTCCGCTGGAGCTGTATGCCGGCCTGCGCCTCGATGCCCCCGGCCTGGCCGCCGCGCTCGATCGCCTCGGCTTCCAGCAGGTCGAGGTCGTGGCGCGTCCCGGACAGTACGGCGTCGAGCCCGGCCGGGTGACGCTCTGGACCCGGCCCTTCCGCTTCTGGGACAGCCTCGACCCGGCGGAACGCTACACCGTCGATTTCGGTGATGGTCGGGTGCGCGCACTGGAGAACGCCGATGGCCGGCGCATTGCGTTGCTGCGGCTCGAACCGATGCGCCTCGGCAGTATCTTCGCCACCCATCACGAGGACCGGTTGCTGGTCGAACCGGACGCGATCCCGCCCCTCCTCGTCGATGCGCTCAAAGCCGTCGAGGACCGCAAGTTCGATCATCACTTCGGCCTCGATCTCAGTGCGATCCTTCGCGCCGCATGGGTGAACCTGCGCAGCGGCGAGATCCGCCAGGGTGGCAGCACGTTGACGCAGCAACTGGTGAAGAGCTATTTCCTGGACAGCCGCAGAACCTTCCGCCGCAAGTACCGGGAGGCCGTGATGGCCATGGCGCTGGAGCTGCGCTACGACAAGGAGACGCTGCTGCACGCCTACGTAAACGAGATCTATCTCGGACAGCAGGGTGCGCGCGCCATTCATGGATTCGGACTCGCGAGCGAATTCTATTTCGGCAAGTATCTGTCGCAGCTCGAACTGCACGAGACGGCGCTGCTCGTAGCCCTGGTCAAAGGACCGTCGTACTATGACCCGAGGCGCCACCCGGAGCGTGCGTTAGAGCGTCGTACCCTGGTATTGAGAACGCTTGCCGAGCTCGGGATCGTCGAACGTCAGACCGCCGGCGAGGCGATCAACCGGGAACTGGGTGTTACGGCGCGATCCCGCGTGGGGTCACGCTACCAGCCCGCGTACATGGACCTGGTTCGACGCCAGCTCGCCACAGAGTACTCGGAGGAGAGCATCGCGACGAGCGGCTTGCGGGTATTCACCAGCCTGGACCCCCGGGTGCAGCGGCTCGCCGAGCAGCAGCTGGTGGAGGGCCTCGAAAGCCTTCAGCCGGAGGACGAAGAGGCTGCCGTTCTCGAAGGCGCCGTTGTCGTGACGCAACCGGCGACCGGTGCGGTGCTCGCGATGGTCGGTGGTCGCGAGGTGGCCACTGACGGCTTCAACCGCGCGCTCGACGCCAGAAGACCCGTGGGTTCGCTAATAAAACCGTTCGTCTATCTCGCAGCGCTGCAGTCGGGCGAGTACACGCTCGCGAGCACCGTCCAGGATGCACCGATCGACGTGGTCATGGAGAACGGGCGCACGTGGTCGCCGGAGAATTTCTCTCGCGAGTCGCATGGTGAGGTGTCACTGCTGCAGGCGCTCGCGGCGTCCTACAATCAGGCGACGGTGCGGCTCGGAATCGCGACCGGTGTCGACGCGGTGGTCGAGACACTCGCGGCATTCGGCATCGAGGAACGACCACCCGCCTATCCGTCGTTGCTGCTGGGGTCCGTGGATCTCGCACCGTTCGAAGTGGCCGCCCTTTACAGCACGTTGGCGAACGACGGCTTCCGCACACCGCTGACCGCAGTGCGCTCGGTAGTCGATACGAAGGGACAGCCGGTGACCCGGACCGCGCTCGAAGTCGAGCAGGCCGCCGACCCGAATGCCGTGCACCAGCTGAATCGGGGACTGGTCGAGGTCATGCAGCGCGGCACCGGGCGGTCGTCGAAGGCGTCGCTCCCCGAAGACCTCGTGGTTGCGGGCAAGACCGGCACATCGGACGAGTATCGCGACAGCTGGTTCGCGGGCTTCAGCGGCGACCACCTGGCCGTCGTCTGGGTGGGTCGCGATGACAACGAACCGACGGGACTCACCGGCGCATCCGGCGCATTGTCCGTCTGGGCACCGCTGATGGCGGCCATGCCGTCAACGGCGAGTTACGAGCCGGCGTACTCGGCGGACCTCCAGCCCGTTTGGATCGACTACGATACCGGCCTGAAGTCCCGTCGCCGCTGCGGAGACGCCGTGCAGATCCTCGTACCCGAAGGCACGCGGCTGCGACGGCAACCCGGCTGCAGCAATGTGCTCGGCGAGATCGGCGACCGAATGCGCGACGTATTCGAATCACTGGGGAACTGATCACCATGCGACGTCTGCTGGTCGTGCTGCTCTTCGGTCTGTCGGCCTGTACCGACTTGCCGTTCGATACTTCGCCCAGCCCCGCGGCCGGCGACCCTGCCAGCGTCCCCCGGGAGCCGGTGGAACCTGATACCGGGAGCGGTTCCGGAGAGGCGGTGCGGGAACTCGTGGCGAGCAGCCGGGCGTCCCGGGCAGGCGGCGATTATTCGCGTGCGCTCGCGGACATCGAGCGTGCCATTCGAATCGAACCGCGTAATCCCTACCTGTGGCTGGAACTCGGTGAGACCCACCTCGCCCGGGACGATCTGCGGCAGGCCGCTGCCACTGCAAGAAAGGCCATGAGTGTCGCAGGCACGGATGCTGCCGCGAAGGCGGCGGCGGAAGATCTGCTGGAGCGGGCGTCCCGGCGTTGATCCTTCGGATCCGGACCCGACTTCAGGCACGCGTGCGGAATACACCTTCGTATCCAATCCCTGGCAGGGTCGATTTCCGAGAACCAGCGAGCGCGGGCACTCCTACGTGGGCGCGTCCGCTATCTCCCCAATAACGGACCGGGTGACCAGGCCGACCTTTCTGATTGGAACTGCCGAATTCGGCCAGAAGCGGCCGTGCATTGAGAGTGATCCAACTGTCCAGCAGTTGGACGATAGATTATGAGCACTTAGAATAGCGGATTTCACATACGCAACGCGTTGTCATGGGAATGGCTGCGTTTCCGAGGAGGAGTTTGGCGCCAACATGGACACCAGATTTAGCGGGCCAGCGAAAGCTAAGTACTTCGCAAAACATGTCACGCAGAAAATCATCGGCCTGATACCGTATGGCTTCGTAGCCCAGGAGAACATCAAGAAGCGGTTGGGACATTGGAGCGGCAGGAGCCCAGAGGGTGTTTACTTAGAGCGTCTTCAAAGTCAGATCGAGCGATTCACCGCACACAGTATTGAACCACCAAAGGTTGTAGTCGAGCAAGGCACCGGCTGGTCGGGATGCGATCTAATCATATTTTATCTAGGCGGAGCCGAGAGAGTCTTGACTTATGATTCTCGGCCTTGGCTAAGAAGCGAACTGTTCCGCCAAGCAGCAATCGAAATTCTCCAGAATTTGGACGTTCTAAATGGCTGGAATGGAATCTGCTCTGAAACGCTAAGGAGTCGTGCTGAACAGCTTCAGAACTCGCTTGATAAGCCATTTGAGAAGCTGCTGGAGTCGCTGTCTATAGAGTATCGCGTGACTATGGACTTTTCTTATACACAAGCGCCAGAAGAAAGCGTCGATCTGTTCTACAGCTATTCAACGCTTCAACGGATTCCGCCAAAAAATCTGGAGAAGATCGTGGCTCAGTCGCGGCGTCTGTTGAGAACTGGTGGCATGAATTGTCATCGCGTACATATGCACGACTTTCATCATATAACCGACAAGCGCGTCCCTCGCTTTTACTATCTTACACTCAGTGACAGGACGTGGAACTTGATGACCTCAACATATCTGAACTACCAGAATCGCCTGAGACTCCAAGAGTTCGTTGATCTTTTTGAGGGGTTCACCGTCGAGACAGACAACCTCAGATGTTGGCCGGAAGACGTCGAATATGTGAAGTCGAATTTGTCAGCGAGATATCCTGACCTGACTCCAGATCAGATCGCAATCTGGCAGGCGGACATATTTGCTCAAAAACTGTAAGCAGACTCAAGCTAAGCTGTTGGATTGTTTGTCGCGGAAGAGTTGGCCAAGTATTTGTCGGCGGACCGGTTGGCATTAGGTTTAGGTCAGGGAGACGACCGCAATGGATCATTTCCAGCCGCTAAAGGCCTCGATAGCCCAACGGTTGCTTTGGGTCGACCCCGGAAATCATACCTCAGACGAACTTAACGGTCGCTTTGCACCAAGACCAGCCGCTGAGACGCAAGCTGTGCCATCGCAATTTGGTGTGGCACTACAACGACCCCAATTCACTTGGCGTCACAGCTCACGGGGCGCCGAGACGCTCGCTCCGCGAACTGCGCAATACGTTCGGAGAGCAGGTCTACGAGGGCCTGATCAGTAGCGTTAGTGAGTGAAGCGGTATCTGTGCCCGCTGCCTCAACGATCAGCCTTAGACTTCCGGGTGCTCTGAAAACTGTCGTGTCCGTGGCGGAAACTCTTGCGGCGTCGAACGATCGAATTATCATCGGACACCTCTAACCGGTGAGCGCGATGCCTGATCCATTCGATACCGTTCTCAGAACCGTCGCTGTTATGACCGCGATCCTGCTGGCTTCGCTCCTGTTCGCGTCTGCCAGACAACGACCGGCGGCGCTCCCGGCCGCGTTCTTCTGCCTCGCCGTAGCCGCTTTCTTCGTGACCTCGGTGCCCGGCGGCGGCGCCGCGCTCGGCGGCTGGGGCTACCTGCTGACGGCACTCTGCGTCACGAAAGCCGTGTGGTTCTGGCTCTTTGCCCGGGCCTTGTTCAACGACGAAGCACGACTCGGCATTCGGCAGGCCGCGATCGCCGGCGCCGTCGCGGTCGCCGGCACGTGGCAGCAGACGGTATTCCTCGCGGATTTTCGCGCGGGTACGGCGAACGGATGGGAGATACTCGCCGGTTACGGCTTCGAGGCGATCCTACTGCTGTTCATCCTCCTGGGTCTCCGCGAGGCCTGGCGCGACCTGGCCGTCGACCTCGTCGAACGCAGGCGGCGACTGCGGCTCGGATTCATGATCGCGACCGGCTCTTATCTCACGGCGACGCTGGGCGTGCAGTCCTACAACCTGTTACAGGGAGTCTCCACACCGCTGCTGGCAGCGTGGGCCAATATGACGCTGGTGGCCGCCGCCTGCCTGACCGCTGCCGGGTTCCTGGTACGGCCGCGCAACGAGAGCTGGCTCGACCCGGCGCGCACGACTGCGACAGTTGCGCTCAATCGGGCGGAATCCGCCGCTCTCGCAAGGCTCGAAGCGGCGCTGGAGTCCGACCGGGTATTCCTGCAGGAAGGCCTCACCATCGGCAGGCTGGCCGAGCATCTCGGCACCCGGGAGCACGTGCTGCGCAAGGTAATAAACCGCGGCATGGGCTTTCGCAATTTCAATGACTTCCTGCATGCACAGCGCATCCGGGAGGCCTGCGAGGAACTGGCAAGCCCCGAGCAGGCCCGACTCCCGGTGCTGACCATCGCGATGAATGTCGGCTACGGCTCCATCGGCGCATTCAACCGTGCGTTCAAGGCGCGTATCGGCATGACGCCGACAGAATACCGGCGGAATACGGCCAGCGGCGCTTCGCAGACGTTCTGAAAGGCACCGAATCCGGAAATCGGCAAGGATTCTTCGAGAATCCGGCAAGACCGCCCAGCCGGCTGCCGGCTAGCCTTCGGTCTCCTGACTGTTTCCGGAGACCCGCCATGACACGACTTATCCTGATCCTGTACCTGACCCTCGCCGGCGCCGCACTCACCGCTCAGGCCGAAGAGTCGATACCGGGCGTCGCCTCGCACTACCGCGTGGTCGAGGTGGCCGACGGCTCACGCCTGACGGCGATCATCAGCCGGCCGGCCGGGGACACCGAGCCGCGGCATCCGCTGCTTTTCACCCAGTGGGTATCCTGCGATTCGGTGGCGTACCGGCCCGGCTCGAACTCCTCCGAGCTGCTCGCCGCTCTGGCTCGTGATTCCGGCCTCGCCCTCGTGCGCGTCGAGCGATCGGCGCTGGATGGCACCGGCCCGGCCTGCCGGGAGCTGGATTACGATACGGAGCTGGCACATTACACCGAGGCCTTCACGCGTCTGCTACAGGACGAGTTCATCGACGCGGACCAGGTCTATCTCTACGGCTCCAGCCTGGGTTCGACGACGGCACCTCTGGTTGCAATCCGCCTGCAGGAGGCCGGGTTCGATATCGCCGGCATCGTGGTCCAGGGAGGCGGGGCGGTCACCTATCTTGAACGCATGCTGAACTTCGACCGCATCTATCTCGAGCGACGCCCCGATGCCGTGGCCCCGGCCGACATCCACGGCGAGATGCTGCGCCGGGCCGGATTCCATTACGAGTATCTCGTGAACAAGCGTCATCCCGACGAGGTCGCCAGGGACAGCAGCGAGATGGCCGCAGTCCGCGAGGACGTCCTGGGCATGGGGGATACGGACCACTACGGGCGGCCGTTCGCCTGGCACCAACAGGCAGCGGGACACAACTTCCTCGCTGCATGGGCGGAGCTGGATGCTCCGGTACTGGTGATCTTCAACGCATTCGACCAGTTCGAAAGCCGCCACGGGCACGAGCTGATCGCCAATACGGTGAACCGTAAGCGACCGGGCACGGCAACTTTCGTCGAGCGCGAGAATATCGGCCACAGCGGCAACCGCTACGCCACCATCGAGGACGCCTACGCGTGGCGGGACGGAACGAAGGCCTGGCAGGGAGAGGCAGAAATCATCGTGGACTGGCTGCGGAAGCGGCAGTGAGACACGCTGATGTATCGAGCCGGGGAGCCTTTGCTGGCACTCTCCACCGGACGTCAGTCCTGTCGCAACACGCCGGTGAGCGTCAGGACGACAACCGCAGACAGGGCCGCACCACCGATCACATAGAGGCTGTGAAGCAGCAGCCAGAACCAGCGCAACGGCCCTTCGGGCGTGAAGCGACAGCGCGTGTCCTGGGCGAGGTCGATGACGGGGAGCGCCGAATCGAGCGCATAGTGCAGTACATCGAGCCCCGGGCAACCGCGTTCCGCGGTAGCCTCGGCCAGACCGAACGGCAGGCCATAGACGGCGGGCGCCGGATCGCTTTCGACCGGAACAAACGGCTGCCCGAAACCGAACAGGGCGGTGGCATACAGTGCTGAGCCGAGCACCACGAACACCAGGAACGACAATACCGCGCGACTCGAGGAGTAGCCATGCTGACTGACCAGCATCAGCAGGTTTGGGAACGCCCGGGCCCAGGGGCGGTCGACACGAGCCTGCAGCCGCACACGGATCTTCTCCACCGCGATCGCATTGGCCTCCCGCGTCAACCCGTGCTGCCGCAGTACGCGGCTCAGCTGTTCGTATGGTTGTGGCCGGAACCTCCGTTTACTCGGGATGCCGTGGGGATACTGCCGTCTGAGCCACGCGATGCGTTTGGCCGTCAGGTCACCGTCCCCGACGTGGCGGATACGCTCGTAGGTCGCACCGTCCAGCATCAGATAACCCGGTGCCGGCCAGCCGGTGTCCGTGTCGTCGAGTATCGTACTAACTTGTATGCCGCCCAACAGGAAGCAGCCGCTCACCGGCACGGGTTTCTCATCCGGTGATGCGGGCGCCGCCCCGTCACCGAGTGCGCCGATGTTGCTGAACGCGAGGGCGTTGGAGACTCTTGCCTGCTGCAGATTTATCGCTACCGGGCTACCGGTGCGAAGCAACCCGCCGTAGTCCGGACCCGGCACCAGCCTCGCATTGGTCAGGAAGAAACTGCCGCCGATCACCGCCGTGAGGAAGTTGAGCCGGCCCCGCGCCTCGAACGGAAGGGCTCCCCCATCACCCGACGTCAGGAATACCGACTCCACCCTGAGGTCTTCGCAGTGCAGGGCGCGCCCGTCGGGATTCTCGAACCGCGCACCTTCACACCTGAGGTCGCCGGTGATCTGGGCCGCGGCGAACCCGACCTCCCCCCTCGCCTCGCAGCGGTGCCCCGCTGCCGACCCCAGATCGACGTTACCGCCCACCATGATCGAACGGGCGCTGAGCGCCGCGTCGCCGGAGCCGTCAAGCAAGGCGCCCGCAAAGCTCACGTCTCCCTCGATGCGCGCACCCTCGAGCCGAATCGTCCGGGAAGCCTTGGAGCGCGACCGGTGCGTAGACGAGAGGACCAGCTTGCCGCCGATGCGCGCGTTGTTGAGGTGAATCGCACTGGTTCCTACCTGGCTCAATTCCGATTCATAGTCACTCACGCCCGTGAACTGCGATCCCGACAGATCGAGGTCGGCTCTCACACTCAGGCTTGCACCGATGAAGGCCGGCAGTCGGCAATCGACGAAACGCAGGACGAGAAACTCGGCGCCGCTCAGATCCACCGGTGAATCGAAAGTGCATTGCCGGAACTCTAGTGCGGCCCTGCCTCCGCTCCCACCCGCGGCAGGCGCTCGCATCAGGCCGATGATCTCCGCACCGCGGATCCGCAGCGGGCAGCACAGCTCTCCGCCAGTGTCGTGGGAACCGGAGATCAGGCGTTGCAGGAACGCGGCGGACAGACGCCGTTCCCGATTGGGCAGGGCCGTGAAGTCGGCTATTTGCCGAGCATCGATCGCGGCGAGGATCCGCTGCTGCGCCGCCTTCTCCAGGCGCTCCGTGTCATCTGCCGGTGCCGACATTTCAGGCTCGCCTGTAGGCTGCCGCTAGAGGTTCTCAGTATAGCAAGCGGTCGCGGCGATACTCTTCAGGTCGGGCTGCTACAGATCTCCGCGGCTGCCGGGCATTAAGCTCCGCCTCAGCGGCTTAGGACGTAGACGAGGTACGCCGCGTACAACGTGACAAACACAATTCCGTGGGAACGCAGGATGGTACTGTTACGGCTGATCGCCAGGGCAAGGATAATCATCGCGCTCGAGGCAATTACCATCACCAGGTCTGTATTGCTGATGACCTCGAACGGCAATTCGACGACGCTGGACGTCAGTCCCAGCACCCATAGCAAATTGAAGATGTTCGACCCGACGACGTTGCCCACCGCGATATCGGACTGGTTTCTGTAGGCGGCGACCGCCGATGCCACCAGCTCCGGACTGGATGTGCCTATCGCGATGACGGTCAGGCCGATCAGCGCGTCATCGACACCCAGCCACTGTGCGATGCCGACAGCGCCATCGACGACCCAGCCACCGCCAAAATACAAACCGACTATTCCGGCTGCGATATAGATCGAGGCACGGGTAGTCCCCTCGGCGGCGCTTGCCTCGACCGTGTCCGCTGCCTGTTCGCGAGACATTTTGTAGACGTAGAGCATGAACAGCACGAAGAAAAACAGCAGTATCGCGCCATCCAGCCTGCTGATGCTCAATTCGTGGATGGGAGAAAATAAGGCGGCATTGGCGAGAAATCCGACCAGAAGTGCTGCCGTCAATGAGAACGGTATTTCCGACACCACGGTCGAATCTTGCACGGGAAGCGGACGCACGATCGCCGCAACCCCAAGAACGAGCAAAACGTTCGCTATGTTGCTGCCGATGACGTTCGCGATGGCGAGGTCCGCGTTGTTGCGCAAACCGGAAACCATGGTCACCAGCATCTCGGGCAATGACGTGCCGAACGACACGATGGTGAGGCCGATCACCAGGGAAGAGATTCCGAACCGGGCTGCCACAGAAGAAGCGCCGGCAACCAGAAAGTCCGCACTCTTGATGAGGACCACCAGGCCGATGAACAGAATTAACGAATCGTACAAGTCGCTGCCTCAAGAATACGGGTGCCAGCATCAAGCGAACGGCAGCTAGCTGCCGCGGCAGTTGCATGATACGAGAGACATGCTGGCGAGTCAGCCACAGGACTCGAAGTCGGTGCCCGACACCGTTTCACACGAGCCGTATCCAGGGCGAGGCTTTCGGGGAGGCGGGGGCGAGCCGCGCGGTACGGCGGTCGGGGTAGATCACCGACCAGTTCTTCACGTGCATATCGGCATTGCCTATCAGCGCTTTGGATGTCAGGCGGCGGACGAATTCACTGGCATCGTCGTCATCATTAGGCGCGCTGAACGCCGGATGCTGGAGAGGTGTGCTCTGGGTCCGGAATAAGGTGTACACCGTGTGATCGGAATGCACCTTGAAAAGACTGGTGGCCAGGGGCGGAATCGAACCACCGACACGCGGATTTTCAATCCGCTGCTCTACCAACTGAGCTACCTGGCCATTTCGGGCGGGACGTTCGCGGGGTCGGGCCTGAAGGCCCTCCTACGCAGATGACCCGGCGCGTCCCGGGATAGCGAGCGGGGTATTACAACGGGCCGGCGGCGGGTAGTCAAGGGACGCGCGCCCGGCCATCGCTTGCCGGCCGTCGGGCCGCGGCTTAGGCTATCTCCATGTCCGACCTGAAGCGCATCGGGGTGGCCATCGAGGCCGATCTCCTCGAGGAATTCGACCGCCTGATCGAAGACCGCGGCTATCCCAGCCGTTCGGAGGCGTTCCGGGACATGATCCGGAGCGAGATCGGCCGGGAAGACGTGGAGACCGACGACGAAACCGCCGTGGTCGGCACGGTCACGCTGGTGTATTCCCACAGCCAGCGCCGCCTCGGCGACCGGCTCACGGCCATGCAGCACGAGGCGCACCACGCGGTCATCGCCACGCTGCACGTGCATCTGACCCACGAGTACTGCATGGAGGTGATCGTGCTGCGCGGCGCGGCGGGCCGTGTGCGGGCGCTGGCCGACGCGCTGATCGCGACCAAAGGTGTCCGCCACGGGCGACTGACCCTCACCGCCGCAGACTTCTGAGGGCAGGCGGCGAGCGCCGCGACGAAACCTGACTACGGGTTTTCCGTGTAGCACGAATATTCCTTGCGTGCTACCAATAAGATCTCGAATGAAAACGGTCTCCGCGACCGGCCCACCCGTTTCAAAGAGGGAGCACCCGATGAGAATACCCCTGGCGGCGTCCCTCGCCGCACTGGCCGTGGCTGTCTCCCCCGCCGCCTGGCCGGATAGCTCGTCGAGTCACGGCGCCGTCGCGGAGACTGCCCTCGAGGAGATCGTGGTCTACGGACGGTCCCGGGAGCTGATCGGCACCGCCGACACCGCCTCCGAAGGGCTGGTGGGCTACGACGACATCCAGCTGCCTCCTTTGCTGCGCGTGGGCGAGCTGGTGGAGGCGGTGCCCGGCATGGTGGCTACCCAGCATTCCGGCAGCGGCAAGGCCAACCAGTACTTCCTGCGCGGCTTCAACCTGGACCACGGAACGGATTTCTCGGTGAGCGCCGGGGGAGTGCCGCTGAACATGCCCACCCATGGCCACGGCCAGGGCTACCTCGACCTCAATTTCCTGATCCCGGAGCTGGTCGCCACCACTCGCTATCGAAAAGGTCCGTATGCAGCCGAAACGGGTGATTTCTCGTCGGCCGGCAGCGTGGAGTTCACGTTCTACGACGAACTGCCGGAGACGCTGGCGGGCCTCACGGCGGGCGAGCACGGCTACGGACGGGCGCTCGCGGCCGGCAGCAGCGACGTGGGCGGCGGTACGCTCACCACCGCATTCGACGCCACCGTCTACGACGGACCCTGGGAGCTGGAGGAGAACCTCGAGCAATACAAGGCCTACCTCGCCTATGCCTTCGATGTGGCCGGCGCCCGGGCGGAGCTGAACCTGCAGGCCTACGACAGCGAGTGGGATGCTACCGACCAGATCCCGCTGCGCGCGGTCGAGTCCGGCCTGATCGACCGCCTCGGCTTTCTCGACCCGGACCTGGGCGGTCAGACCGGGCGCTACGCCCTGACCGGTTCACTGGACTTCGGCACCTGGGAGGCCCGCGCGTATGTCGTCGACTACGACTTCACCCTGTACTCGAACTTCACCTATTTCCTGGACGACCCCGCGCAGGGCGACGAGTTCGAACAGCGCGACGACCGCACTCTCTACGGCGCGAGCCTCGAAGGCGGCAGGAGCGTGGACTTCGGCCGCCGGCTGGTGGAGTTCCGCTACGGCGCCGACCTGCGCTACGACGACATCGACGAGGTGGGCCTGTACGGCACGGCCGCGCGGGTGCGAACGGACGTGGTCCGCCAGGACGCCGTGGAGGAACTGGCCGCCGGCGTCTGGGGCGAGGCCGACGTCGAGCTCACCCGCTCCGTGCGCGCCATCCTGGGGCTGCGTGCCGACTACTATGACTGGCAGGTGGTCGCCTTTCGCGCGGTGAACAGCGGCTCCGGCGACGACTCGCTGGTGAGCCCGAAGCTCGGGCTGGCCTGGCGTATGTCGGACGCTCTCGAGGCCTACGCCAGCTGGGGCCGCGGCTTCCATTCCAACGACGTGCGCGGCGCCACCATCGTTATCGATCCCGCGAGCGGCGACCCGGTGGACCCCGTCGACGTGCTGGTGGAATCCGAGGGCGGCGAAGTCGGCCTGCGCTTCGAGCGGGGCACGCGCTTCAACGCCACGCTGGTCGGCTTCTGGCTGGAGCTCGACTCGGAGCTGGTATACGTGGGCGATGCCGGCACCACCGAGCCGAACGACGCCACCGAGCGCCTCGGCGTGGAGGCGTCCGCGTTCTGGCAGGCCAACGAGTGGCTGGCGGTGAACGCCGCCTGGACGGCCACGGATGCCGAGTTCAAGCGCGACCAGGGCGGCGGCCGGGAGATTCCCGGTGCGGTCGGCTCCACCTTCACGCTGGGACTGAACGCGGCCTGGGCCAACGGCTTCAGTGCGAGCGCCCGGGTGCGCTACCTGGACGACGCGCCGCTGGTGGAGGACGGCTCCGTGCGCAGCGAAGACTCGCTGCTGTTGAACGCCGGCGTGGCCTGGCGGCGCGGCACGGTGGAACTCAGGCTCGACGCGTTCAATCTGCTCGACTCGGAAGACGACGACATCGCCTATTTCTACGAATCTCGGCTGGCCGGCGAGATCGCGCCGGTTGGCGACCTTCATTTCCACCCGCTGGAGCCCCGCACCGTCCGCGCATCGGTCACAATGCACTGGCGCTAGCCGGATGACGGACAGGCCGGCCGGACAGGCCGGCTTGTTGCACACAGCTGTAACACTCGCTGCGGAGACTGTCCTGCGTCGCGTGTTTTTGACACCCTCGGGAGCGCCGCCTACCCTTAAGACTGGCCCCCGAGGAGCGACCGATGGCCTCCGTACCGGACGATATCCGCCCCGATTACGGGCAGGAATCATTGCCGCTGCACTACTCCCGGGTCCGGGCGCAGAGCCTTTCGCTGTGCGACACGCTGGCGCCGGAGGACTTCGTGGTGCAGTCCATGGCCGACGTGAGTCCCACGAAGTGGCACCTGGCCCACACCAGCTGGTTCTTCGAGCGCTTCGTGCTGCAGGAATATGTGCCGGACTACGTGCCCTTCCACGACGCCTACGACTATCTCTTCAACTCCTATTACTACACGGTCGGCCAGATGCACCGCCGTCCCGAGCGGGGACTGCTGTCCCGCCCGACGGTGCGCGAGATCATGAACTACCGCCGGCACGTGGACGAGGGCATGAACCGGCTGCTGGCGAAAAGGGGCGGGGAGGGAGAACTCGCATTTCTGGTAACGCTCGGCCTGCATCACGAGCAGCAGCACCAGGAGCTGATACTCACCGACATCAAGCACGTGTTCTCCTGCAACCCGATGAAGCCGGCGCTGAGCGACGAGCTGAAGAAGCCGCCCGCGGCAGCGGCGGACGGGATGCGTTGGGTGCCGGGACGTGAGGGTCAGCACGAGATCGGCGCCACGGGCCGGGGCTTCTGCTTCGACAACGAGACGCCGCGCCATACCGAACTGCTGCACCCCCACGAACTCGGCTCCCGCCTGATCACCAACCGCGAGTACCGCGAGTTCATCGAGGACGGCGGCTACCATCACGCGGATCTCTGGCTCTCGGACGGCTGGTCGCTGGTGCACGAGCAGGGCTGGAAGCGCCCGCTGTACTGGTCCCGCGACCTCGAGAGCGAGTTCACGCTGGGCGGCGAGCGGGAGATCGACCCGGATGCGCCGGTCACCCACGTCAGCTACTACGAGGCCGACGCCTTCGCCAGCTGGGCCGGCGCCCGGCTGCCCACCGAAGCAGAGTGGGAGACGGCGGCGGCCGGCGCCGAGGTAAAGGGCAACCTGATGGATTCGGGCTACTGGCACCCGGTGGCCGACCGCGATGACGGCGAAGGCCTGCACCAGCTGTTCGGCGACGTCTGGGAGTGGACCGCCTCGCCCTACACCGCGTACCCGGGCTTCCGGCCGCTGGCCGGCTCCCTCGGCGAGTACAACGGCAAGTTCATGTGCAACCAGATGGTCGTGCGCGGCGGCTCCTGCGCCACCGCCAGCGACCACATCCGCGCCAGCTACAGGAGCTTCTTCTATCCCGACGCGCGCTGGCAGTTCCTCGGATTCCGGCTGGCGAGGGACGCCGGCTGAGCACAACGAAGGATCACCTTGTGAGCACCGACGCAGCGCGGGCGGAAGACCTGACGGAACAGGATCTGTCCGAAAACCTGGAACTGGCGGAGCTTATCGAGGGGCTCTCCCGGCCGCAGAAACTGATCTCCCCGAAGTATTTCTACGACGAGCGCGGCTCGGAGCTGTTCGACGCCATCTGCGAACAGCCGGAGTACTACCCCACGCAGACCGAGATCGGCATCATGCGCGACAACATCGGCGAGATCGCGGATGCGGTCGGGCCGCGCGCCTCGGTGATCGAATTCGGCTCCGGCGCCAGCATCAAGATTCGCATCCTGCTCAGCCACCTGCACGACGTGGCCGCCTACGTGCCGGTGGACGTCTCGAAAGAGTTCCTGGTGAAGTCCGCCGACATCCTGGCCGCCGACTACCCGGAGCTCGAGATCCTGCCGGTGGCCGCCGACTTCACCAAGCCTTTCGACCTGCCATCGCCGAAGATCATGCCGGAGCGCAACCTGGTGTTCTTCCCCGGCTCCACCATCGGCAACTTCTGGCCCGATTCCGCGGTGTCGCTGATGAAGGTCATGCGCGAGGAGGCGCGGGACGGCGGCGCGCTGCTGATCGGTGTGGACCTGGTGAAAGACAAGGCGGTGCTGGAGCGCGCCTACAACGACGCCGCCGGCTACACCGAGCGGTTCAACCTGAACATGCTGGCGCACCTCAACCGGCGCTTCGGCGCAGACTTCGACCTCGCCGCCTTCCGCCACCGCGCCATCTACAACGAGCAGCTGGACCGTATCGAGATGCACCTGGTCAGCGAGCGCGACCAGACCATCCACGTGGGCGACGCGGCCATCCCCATGGCCGCCGGCGAGTACATCCTCTCCGAGTGCTCGCACAAGTACCGGCCGGAGACCTTCGCGCAGATGGCGGAACTGGCCGGCTTCCGGGTGGATCGGGTCTGGACCGACGCGGACGACCTGTTCAGCGTCCAGTACTGCACCGCCGTCTGATCGGCTTTCTTTCCTGGCCGCCGGCGGCATGTGGGAGGGGCTTTAGCCCCGATCCGCGCTTGAGTGAACCATACCCCAATCGGGCCTGAAGGCCCTCCCCCATTATTCTTTCGGGACGTAGCCCTCCGGCGCCTGCGACCCCTCCCCGAAGAAGAACTTCTCCATCTCCTTCTCCAGGAATTCCCGCGCCTTCGGCTCGATGGGGGTCAGGCGGTATTCGTTGATCAGCATGGTCTGGTGGGCGAGCCAGCGCTGCCAGGCCTGCTTGGAGACGTTCTGGTAGATGCGTTTGCCGAGTTCGCCGGGATAGGGGGCGTAGTCCAGCCCCTCCGCTTCCTGGCCGAGCACGACGCAGTTGACCGTACGGCTCATTGGATGCCTCGTTCGATGGGTTCCGGAAAGATGAACGCTTTATACCAGAGCGCCCGACGCGGACCCAAAATCGATCCGGCGCGCGGCCGGGCCACCTCAGCCGGCGGCCGTGCCCTCGCCGAGCAACCGCACTTCGCGCTGCGGGAACGGGATGCTGACGCCTTTGCGCTTCAGGGCCTGATACACGGCCATATTGGCCTCGTGCATGACCCCGAAATAGCGGTTGGTGGGCGCCCAGTAGCGGTAGTCGAGATCGATGGAGGAGTCGCCGAAGCCCGCGATGCCGATCTGCGGTGAAACCTCGCTCGAGACGCCGTCCACGCCGGCCAGCGCATCGGCGATGATGCCGATGGCCCGCTCGGGATCCTCGCTGTAGGCAATACCCACCCGGCCCTCGACCACGCGGTTGGCGAAGGAGTTGGTGTGGATCTCGCCGGTGATCTGCCGGTTCGGGATGACGATGCGCTCGCCGTCCTCGGTGAGCAGCACGGTGGTAGCCAGCGAGATGTCTTCGACCAGGCCGGAGCAGTCCTGGATGGTCACGGTGTCGCCCACCCGGTACATGCGCGTGAGGATGATCACCAGCCCGGCGCCGTAGTTGGCCACCGGCCCCTGCAGCGCGAAGCTGACGCCGACGGCCAGGCCGCCGATGGCGGCGATCAGCGGGGTGATGCTCACGCCGAGCTGGTTCATGGCGATGATCGCGAACAGCGCGATGACCGTGATGCGCACCGTGCTGGCGATGAACTGGCGCAGCGTCACGTCGACCTCGTGGCGCTCCTGCGCGCGCAGCACGATGCGGCCCACCCATCGCGCCACCAGGATGCCGACGATGATGACCAGCACCGCGCCGACGAGGCGGAACGAGTAGGTCACCATGAAGTTGACCACCAGTTCGTAGACCTGCTGGACCAAGTCCAGCTGCTGTCCCAGCTGTTTTTCGAGTTGTTCGTCCATCCTTCCCTTCCACTTCTCTCCGGCGACGGTTCAGCCGCCGAGGTCGCCCAGTCTGTCCAGCAGCCGCCGTACAGGGGCCGGCAACCCCAACTGTCCGTCGCCCGGCACATCCACCCAGCGCTCGTCGTCCGCGTCGCGTGCTGCGCCCGGCCGTTCGTCCAGCCGGATGAGGACCGGCCGCATGCGCAGATCATAATGGGTGAAGCTGTGTTCGACAGCCTCCCAGCGCTCCACGGCGGGGGGTTCCGCCCCCAGCCGCCGCCGGCACCAGTCCTCCGCCGTCTCCTCGTCACCGATCTCCGGCAGGCTCCAGAGACCCCCCCAGATGCCGGCATCGGGGCGGCGCTCCAGCAGCACCGCGCTGCCGTCCCAGGCCAGCGCGAACTCGGCGGTGCGGAGCCGGCGCGATTTCTGCGGCGGCCTGCGGCCCGGGAAGTCCGCCTGCCGGCCCAGCGCCAGTGCCCGACAATCCGCCCCCTGCGGGCAGCGCTCGCAGGCCGGGCGGCTGCGGGTACAGAGCGTCGCGCCGAGATCCATGATGGCCTGGGTGTAGTCGTCCACACGCTGCGATGGCGTGTGCCGCTCCGCCAGCTGCCAGAGCTCCTTCGCCACCGTCGTGCGTCCCGGCCAGCCATCCACCGCGTGGTAGCGGGCCAGCACGCGCTTGACGTTGCCGTCCAGGATCGGGTGGCGCTCGCCGAAGGAGAGCGCGAGGATGGCGCCGGCCGTGGAGCGGCCGATGCCGGGCAGGGCCTCCAGCGCCTCCGGCTCGCGCGGGAACTCGCCGCCGTGATCGGACGCGACCTCCCGCGCGGCGCGGTGCAGATTGCGCGCCCGGGCGTAGTAGCCGAGGCCGGACCAGAGCGCCAGCACGTCGTCGACCGAGGCGGCCGCGAGCGCCTCCACCGTCGGGAACCGCTCCATGAAGCGCTCGAAGTACGGGATGACCGTCTTCACCTGGGTCTGCTGCAGCATGATCTCCGAGACCCAGACCCGGTAGGGCACTGGATCGTGCTGCCAGGGCAGGTCGTGGCGGCCGTGGCGGTCGTACCAGTCGAGCAGCCTCTCGGCGAAGGGCGTCACGACGGCGGCTCCCGACCCTGTGCCAGTGCTTCGATGCGATTCAGCGCCTCGACGGCGTCGCTGCGGAAGGAGCGCTTCATGATGTACGGCCCTATCAGCGGCGGCACCCAGAAGCCGGGCTCCATCTCCATGCGGTAGTGCACCTCGGTGCCGGAGCCGGACGGGATGAACCGCCACTCGGTGCGGCCGTAGGCGAAGTCGCTGTGCTCGGGCTCCACCTCGGCGACGATCCGGCTGTGGGGCGTGAAGTGCAGCTCCTCGATGCGCTCGATGGTCTTGCAGAAGAACAGCACGCAGCCCTTCACCAGGGTGAACGCGCGGGGGGTGCCGTCGCTGGCGGGAGCGATGAAGCGAACGTCTTCGAAGATGCTGGAGATGCGCTCGAAGCGGTCGTAGTCGGACAGCACCCGGAACACGGCCTCGGGCGGCGCCTCGAAGTAGGTGCGCGAGGCCATGGTGTAACGCTCGCCGTCTTTCTCCACGCTCACGTCCAGCAGGTCCGCGCCGAGGGCGGGCGCGGCGGCCAGCGCGACCGAGGCTGCCAGAAGGACGATGGCGAGGGCCGCCGGGCTTCGGTCCTCAGCGCTCACCGAGCAGGTCTTTCAGTTTCTTCTTGAGCTGGTCCTCGACCGACTCTTCCTCTTCGGCGGGCTGCTCGTCTTGCGGAGTCAGGTTCTCGCCGTCGGCGGGCGCCGCCTCTTCTTCCGGCTCGATGCCGAGGCGCTCCAGCAGTTTTTTCTGCAGGCGCTCCTTCTCTTCCTCGATGCGGCCTTTCACCTCCTGGCGCAGCATGTCCTCGACGTCCGGGCGCACGGACGGGTCAGCCAGGCTGCCGGTGATACGGATCGGGATGACCGCCTCGGTGTATTCATCCAGCTCTTCCTCGCTGGCTCCGGCGATGAAGTCGGGACGCTCGAGTACCCGTGCGCGCACGCCGTAGTCCAGAGTGGCGGCGGCCAGGTCCACCGTGCCCGCGCCGGTGACGCGCAGAAACGGCAGCTCGGCGAACAGGTCGTCGTTCGTGAGTACGCCGTCGGCCACCTTGCCGGTGCCGCGGATGGTGGAGAACGGCGTGCGGGGTTCCGCGGACGGCTGCGGCGGCGTCTCGCGCCGGAATACGGCCCGCGCCCGGCGGATCTGGTACCAGAGATCCGTGCCCTCGAACGCGCCGTCGCTGAGTTCGAAGCCGACGTCGCCGCCCAGGTCCTGCCGGATCTCGGCCAGGTTGGCCCCGCTGCCGGCCAGCGTGAACCGGCCCTGCAGACTGCCGCTCAGCTTGTCCGTCTCGTAGAGTTCGCGGCCGAGGGCGGCGAGCTGCACGCCCTCCACCCGCTCGTCCACCGACAGGCGCGGCTTGCTGCCGCTGGCGTCGATGCGCACATCCCCGTTGTAGCCGCCCTCCAGCACGCGGGCGGCGATGGGGTGCAGCCGCACCCGGCCGTCCCCGGCGCTGACGCCGAGCTCGATCGTGCGGAAGGTGAGGCCGCCCAGCACCACCTCCGCGAACTTCAGCGTGCCCTCGGCGTCCAGCGAGCGGATGACGTCCACCGGGATCTCGGTGGCATCCAGGGCGGCGGTGTCGGCCTCGGCCGGCGCGTCGTCGGCGGGCGGCGCCAGGTAGCGGTCCAGGTCGATGCGGTCGCCCTCCAGCGCGAAGCGATAGGACGGCGCCTCGAAGCCGCGCATCGAAAAGTCGCCCTTCAGTTCGGTGTCGTCGAGGCGGGCGGTCATGGCGGAGAGGGCGACGCTGTCGTCGGTGAGGGCGACGTCGGCGGCGAAGGAGACGAGCTGCAGCACGGCCGGGTCGGCGGTGGGCGGCAGCGGCGTGCCCAGTGTGTCGGCCAGGTCCTTCGGCGAGAAGCGGGGCGCCTCGATGCGGCCCGAGAGCTGCAGCGCGTCGCCGACGGTGCCGGTGAGCTCAGCGTCGACGCGCAGGGAGGCTACCTCCAGCGCGCCGCCGTCGAGTTGCAGCGCCTGCTGCTCCGTCGCATAGGCCAGGCGCCGCGCGGACACGCCGAAATCGAAGGCCTCGAGCTCCGCGCCGGGATCGAGGCGGCCGTCCAGCAGCAGGCCGTCCAGCACGATGCGCCCGCCCGCGAGGTCCGCAGTGACGACGGTCGCGAGTTCGAACTCGCCACCCGGGCCCTCGGGCAGGGTGGCCAGCACGAAGCCGCCGTCGACGTCGAAGGGCAGGCCGGGCTCTATGGCGCCGGTGTTCAGCCCGAGTTCGGTGACCCGGTAATGGACTCCCACCGCCTCGTCCTGCCAGTCGATGGTCGCACCGGTGAGGCTGACGCCGGCGACCCGCAGCTGGCCGAGGCCCGTGCGCTCGTCTTCGGCGGCGGGCGCTTCGGCAGGCTCTTCGCCGGCGGCGGCCAGGTCGTCCCAGTTGGTGGTGCCGTCACCGGCGATGCGCAGATTGAGCACGAGCCCGTCCACGGAGGCCCGGCCGGCCTCGATGCTTCCCGTGATGAGCGGCCACAGCCGGATGGCGACGCTGGCTTCATCCAGTTCGGCGAAGGGCTCGGGGCCGAATCCCTCTGCATTGCCGAGCACGATGCGCCCGGTATCGACGCTCAGCCAGGGGAACAGGCCGAGCTCGAGGTCGCCCTCCAGCGTCAGCGAGCGCCCGGTGGCGGCCTCCACCTGCGCCGAGATCTCGTCCTTGTAGTCGTTCGGGTCGAACAGCAGCGCCACTGCCAGCACGACCACGACGAGGAGGCCGACGACGGCGGCAATGCCGATGAGGAGGAATTTCAGGAAGCGCCCCATTGCAGATCCTTCGCAGCGCGGGTGAGACGTCTAGATTAGCAAACCCCCGACCCGGCAGGCAGAGGCGGGTCGGGGGATTGGGTGGGGAGGGGATCGGGGTCGGGATCGGGATCGGGGATAAATCCCCTCCTACATCTTGCAGAGGTCTATGTCGCCGCTGAGGGTCTGCAGGCGGATCTCGCCGCGGCCCTCGCCGGCCGTGAAGCGCAGCTCGGAGCCCGGGGCGTAGCGGCTCTGGCGCTCGGGCTTCGGGCCGAAGCAGTTGTCGATGCTGCCGCTGAAGCTGGTCACGTCGATCTCGGCGTCGGGCTCGCCCGCGACGTCCAGCTCGATGTCGCCGCTGACGCTCTCCGCCTCGAAGCTGCCGTCGCGCTCCAGACTCACGGTGGCGATCACGTCGCCGGAGGTGGTCTCGAAGCGGGCACGGCTCACCCGGCTGTCGCTCACGATCACGTCGCCGCTCACCGACTGGGCGTCGAGTTCGCCGGCCAGCTCCTCGACCACCAGGTCGCCGCTGACGGCCGCCAGCCTCGCGCGGGACACCTCGCCGTGGCCTTCCACGCGGACGTCGCCGCTGACGGTCTCCGCGGTCACCGGCTCGCCCCAGACCTCGGTGCTCACGTCACCGCTGACGCTCTTCAGCCGCTGCTCGCCGCGCACGCCCTCGGCCTCGATATCCGCGCTGGTGCCCACCACGCTCAGACCCATGGCCGCCGGCATCTCGATGCGCAGCTCGGCCGAGGCCCGGCGATACGAGCGGAGCCTGTCCTGCACCTTCACCTCGATGGCGATCGCGCTGCCCTGCCGCTCGATCAGCACTTCCTCCACGTCGTCCTCCAGGACGCCGGTGATGCGGATGTCCTGGCGGTCCGAGCCCTCCACCTCGATGGAGCCGGCGGTATTGCTGATGCGCACTTCCTTCGCGCCGTCCAGGGCCACGGTGCGCTCGTACTGCCGATCGGCCTGCGCCGCCAGCGGCAGCGCGGCCAGCAGCAGCATTGTCAGTGTCTTCGCGATCATGGTCTGCGCATTCATAGGTCGGTCCTCCTCCTGGCCGGGCCGGCAAGGCCGTTCACCCGTGCCATCACATCCAGTTCTCTCTGATAGGTCTGCAGCATCAGTTCCTGCAGCAGTGGGTCGTCCGGGTTGTCCTGCAGGGCGGTGTCGATCTCCTCCAGGGCGCTCCTGATGGTCTCGATGTTGCGCACCACGATCTCGCGGTCTTCCGGCGCGAGCTGCGCGAGGCGCGCTTCGAGCAGGCTCAGGAGTTCCGCACGGGCCGCGCGGTACTCGGGGCCCGGCTCCACCGACGTCACGGCGGCTTTGCGCAGCCTGAGCTGCTGGCCCGCGGTATCCAGGCCGCGGTTGACCGTCGCCGGCGATTCGGCTGGCACGGTGGCCATGGGCACCGGGTCTTCCCCCACCGGCCCGTCACGAACGAGCAGCAGGGGCAGCAATGCGGCCGTGCCGAGCGCCGCGGCCACGGCACCCCACCACCAGCGGCGCGGGCCGGGACGCGCGTCCGCCTCTTCCAGCCGGGCCTCGATGCCGGGCCACAGGTCGCGCCCGGGCTCCACCGCCTTAGGCAGCGCGGCGATATGGCGATCCAGCTCCGCCTCTTCCCGTCTCCGCTGTTCTTCAGTCACTGGTCTGGTCCTCTGTAGGCGTCGGGCCGTCGCTCAGCCGCTCGGCGAGCAGCCGGCGGGCCCGGTGCAGTTGTGCCTTGCAGGTGCCGCTGGCGATGCCCAGCATCTCGCCCGCTTCCTCATGGGTGTAGCCGTATACGGTCAGCAGCACGAAGACGTGGCGCGCACCCTCCGGCAGCGTGGCGACGGCGGCTTCCAGGTCCCGCTGGTCGGCCGGGCTCTCGGCGACCGCGCCGGACTCCGCGCCGTCGTCCAGCGAGTCCTCCGGCCGCATCCTGCGCCGTCTCGCCAGCACCGCGTTCACCGCGATGCGGTGCAGCCATGTCCCGAACGCCGCGTCGCCGCGGAACTGGGCGAGCTTGCGCCAGGCCTGGATGAACGCCTCCTGCGCACAGTCCTCGGCCTCGGCCGGCTGGCCCGTCATGCGCAGGCACAGGCCGTATACCTGGCCGACGTGGGTGCGGTAGAGCTGCTCGAAGGCCCGGCGGTCGCCCTTGCGGGCGCGGCGGACGGCCAGATCGGCCGGTTCAGCGGTCACGGGCGGCTCTTCCCCGAGCGGTCGGGCAACCGGGAATTCGATGGCTGGCGCGGTCAATCGCCCAATCAATCTCCATGGCTCCTTTCATCCGTCGTTTGATCCTTCGATGCAGCGCCGTGGCCGGGGGTTTGAAGCCGTCGCGAAAAAAATCACGCCCATCGGCACCCGGCGGCTCTTTTGCTATGATCCTGCGATGCCGGTGGTCATAAACGATAACCCGAAAGCACCCGCGCACAGGGAGGGAGCATGAGCGAAGCCCACAGGTCGGGCGACACCCCGGAGCCCCTCGCTCGTCAGCTCCGCGTACTCTATATCGGCGACTACTCCCTCCCCGGCGGCAACATCCTGCAGATGCTGCGCCAGCTCGATGCCATCGACGGCATCCATCAGGCGAGCGACCCGTCCGGCATCCGCGACGAGGTCGCCCGCATCAATCCGGACATAGTAGTGCTCGACGTCGGCCTCACCGAGGCCGGTCGTCAGCGCCTGCGCCCGGCGTCTGCGATGGCGGAGCTGCCGGGCCTGCCGGTGATCGCCGTAACCGCGCGGGTGAACGAGCACCGGGGCATGTCGGCCGTGCAGCACGGCGCCCAGGATTATCTGTGCCTGGACGAGATCACCCCGGGCACGCTCGTCGAGGCCCTGCACTACGCGCTCGACCGGCACCAGTTCGTCCGTCGCATGCAGCGGCCGGAAGACGCGATGCGCACCATCCTGCACGGCATCAACGACGGCGTTATCGTGATCGACGAACACGGCGTGGTGATCTCCATCAACCCCGCCGGCCGCAGCATGCTCGGCCTGGGTCCGCGGGAACGGCCGACCCTGGCCTGGCATCGGCAGTTCTGTGCCAATGCGCCGGGCGTGGAGACGCCGTTGCCGGTGGAGGCCCGGCCTCTGCCGCGGGCGCTCGCCGGCGAGAAGTTCAGCGACATGGAAGCGTTGTACGAGACCGAGGGCCAGCCGCCGATGCTGCTGAGCCTCAGCGGGCGCGCACTCACTGATGCCGCCGGCCGGCGTGTGGGGGCGGTGGTTTCCTTCCGCGACGTGACCGACCGCCGGCAACGTGCCAGGCACCAGGAACGGACCTCCCTGTACGACCCGCTCACGGAATTGGCCGGCCGCGGTCTGTTCGGCGAGCAGCTAGGCCGGGCCATCAGTCGCGCCTCCCGGCACAAACGAGAGCTGGGCATTCTGTTCATCGACCTCGACCGCTTCCGGTCGGTCAACGACACGCTGGGTCACGACACCGGCGACCGCCTGCTGCAGGAGGTCGCCCTGAGGCTGGTGCGGGAACTGCGGGTGAGCGACCTCGTGGGACGCTGGAACGCCGACCAGTTCGTGATCTGCATCGAGGACGTGGACTCGCCCCAGGACGCTGCCACAGTGGGGCAGAAGCTCGTGCTGGCGCTGGAGGAGCAGTACTTCGTCGGCGGCAACGAGGTCTATCTGACGCCCAGCATCGGCATCGCCCTGTATCCGGAGGCGGGCAACAACGCCGCCGAGCTGGTGAAGGCGGCCGCGCTGGCAACCAGCCAGGCCAAGAGCCACGGCGGCGGACGCTTCCAGTTCCACTCCGCCGCGCTGAACCACAAGATCGCGGAGCGGGAAGAGCTGGAGGTGGGGCTGCGTCACGCCCTAGTGCGCCGGGAGCTGTTGCTGCACTACCAACCGCGCATCGACGTGCGCAACGGCCGGCTCATCGGCTTCGAGGCGCTGCTGCGCTGGCAGCATCCCCGCTTCGGCCTGCTGGCGCCCGAGCGCTTCCTGCCCATCCTCGAGTCCAGCGGGCTCATCCACTCGGTGGGCGAATGGATTGTCGCCAACGCCGCCGCGCAGCTGAAGGCCTGGCAGACCCAGTTCGACCTGCCGGACCTCACGGTGGCGGTGAATCTCTCGCCGGCACAGCTCGCGCGAGGACGCATCGTCGAATCGGTGGCGAAGGCGCTGGAAGACACCAACCTGGATCCGGGCTGCCTGGAACTGGAAATCATGGCCGCGGGCATGAATCACGGCCGCCGCATGCCTGCGCACATCATGGCCGAGCTGAATGCGCTCGGCGTGCGCATTTCCCTGGACCGATTCGGCACCCAGGATATCTCGTTCCGTTCGCTGGACAGCGGCGTGGTGGATACCTTCGTGATCGACCGCAGCCTCATCGCGGACCTGCAGGACAACGAGGATCACCAGCGTCTCGTGCGCGCCGCAATCGCCATGGCCCGCGGGCTGGATATCGAGGTGGCGGCGGAAGGGGTGGAGACCGCCGAGCAGCTGGACTTCCTGCGCGAGTGCAACTGCGACCTGGTACAGGGCTTCCTGTTCAGCCGCCCGATGCACCCCGAGAAGGCGTCGATGTTCCTGCGCGACGAGACCGTCGCCGCGCGACGCGTCTAGGGTCTTCCCGGCAAGAGACTTCCCGGAGTCAGCAGCCTGCCGTGTAGGCGTTCACCGTCGCCGGCACGCCGTCCGCCGTAGGCGGCAGATAGACCACGCCGCAGTCAAGCGCCGAGCGAGCATCCTCGTGCACCCACACGCCGTTGTTCTGCCGGAAGCCGCCGGGCCCGATCACGGCATCGGCGATCGCCTGCTCGGCCGGATAACCATGCACGAAGCGAAGTTCCTCGCCCTGGAACGTCAGTGTCTCGGGCCGGCCCGCGGCCGACCACACCCGGTGGGTGATCTCGGCCGAACTCCTCACCCCGTCGGCGAGCGAGACCACGGCCTGCTCCCGGGCCTCCCGGTCCAGCAGCGAGAAGCGCGGCACGGCCACCGCGGCCAGCATCGCGATGATCGCGACCACGATCAGCAATTCCAGTGCGGTGAGACCTTTCTGGGATTCCATATCCCCGCCTCCTCGATGCGGGCCGCGGCCCGGCTGAACATAACGACGGAGATTGGCCTGATGCCCGCGCCGTGTCTGTGACGCCGTTCAAGAATCAAGGTAGGAGGGCCTTGAGGCCCGATCCGCTGTGGGAGGGCCTTCAGGCCCGATTCCCTTCTTTCCTGGCCGCCCTGCGGGGGTATCCATCTTGCTCCCGACAAAAGGTCGTGGCGATGGATACCCCCGCATGACGGCCGTGCTCGCGGTGGCCGGGAGGATCCGCTAATCAGATACCGTGACTGATGAGTGCCAGACCTCACGGCTACGGGCCCGTCGGCGGCTGGGACGGGCCAACGCCAATAGAATGGGGAATCGGTTAGAATCTCCCGCCCCGTGAACCGCGAGCCCGCCAACCCATGGTCCGCCCGAATTCCGCGCTGTTTGCCTTCCTGTTCGCCATGCTGGCAGCCGGCTGCGGTAATGAGGCGCGCGAGACCGATGCCCGCCACGACAACGATGAACCCCGGAGCACCATGACTTCCACCCGACCCGCTTTCCGCATCAGCCCCGACAGCCCGCCGCCGGCCGCCGAGAAGCGTCCGGCGACCATCGAGCAGCACGGCGTCACCCGCACGGACGCCTACGCCTGGCTGCGGGATGCGAACTGGCAGGAGGTGCTGCGCGAGCCTTCGAAGCTGAGTGCCGATATCCGCAGCCACCTGGAGGCGGAGAACCGCCACTACGAGGACGCCACGGCGGATCTGGCCGGGCTGCGCGAGACCCTCGTCGCGGAGATGCGCGGTCGCATCAAGGAGGACGACAGCTCCGTGCCCCTGCCCGACGGCCCGTGGGCGTATTCCGTGCGTTTCCGGGACGGCGGGCAGTACCCGGTGTTCGTGCGCACGCCCCGCGAAGGCGGCGAAGAGACGGTGCTCTACGATGGCGACCGGGAAGGCGAAGGTGAGGACTTCTTCGACATCGGCAGCGTCGAGCACAGCCCTGACCATCAGTGGATCGCCTACAGCGCGGACCGCACCGGATCGGAGTACTACGACATCCGCGTGCGCAACATCGTCACGGGCGAGGAGTTCGACGAGACCATTACCTCCACCGACGGCGGCGCCGTCTGGTCTGCTGACTCGCGCTCCTTCTACTACATCGAGCGGGACGACCATCAGCGCCCGAAGCGGGTGAAGCATCACGTGCTCGGCAACGACCCGGCCGACGACCGGCTGGTCTACGAGGAACCGGACGACAGCTTCTTCCTCGACGTCTCGAAGAGCCTGAGCGGCGAGTACATCTTCATCACCTCCTCGAAGGTGACCTCCAGCGAGGCCCGTTTCCTGCGCGCCAACGCACCGCCGGGCACGGAGCCTGTACTGATCGCCCCGCGGCGGGACGACGAGATCTATGATCCCGAGCATCACGGCGAGTACTTCTACCTGCACACCAACGCGGACGGCGCCGTGGACTTCAAGATCGCGCGCACGCCCATCACCGACCCGGGCCGGCACAACTGGGAGGACTGGCTGCCCCACCGCCCCGGCACCTACCTGGTGGACTTCGTCGCTTTCGCCGACCGGCTGGTGCGCCTTGAGCGGGAGAACGCCCTGCCCCGCATCGTCATCACGGACTACGAGGGCGAGGTGAGCTATCCCGTCGACTTCGACGAGGCGGCCTATTCCCTCGGCCTGGAAGAGGGCTACGAGTTCTACGCGAAGACCGCGCGCTTCAGTTACGAATCCCCCGCCACGCCGGAACAGGTCTGGGACTTCGACATGTTCACCCGGGAGCGCACGCTCAGGAAGACCCAGGAGGTGCCGAGCGGCCATAGCCCGGAACTCTACGCGGTGGAGCGCATCTTCATCGAGGCGAGGGACGGCGCGGAGGTGCCGGTCACCATCCTCCGTCTGGCGAACACGCCCACCGACGGCAGCGCGCCGCTGGTGCTCTACGGCTACGGCAGCTACGGCCTGACCATGCCGGCGAACTTCTCCACCAGCACGCTGTCGCTGGTGGACCGCGGCATCGTCTATGCCATCGCTCACATCCGGGGAGGCGCGGCCAAAGGCAGGCAGTGGTACCTGGACGGCAAGCTCGGCAAGAAGATGAATACGTTCACGGATTTCGTCGACGTCGCCGAAGCGCTGCAGGAGCGCGGCTACGGCCGCAGGAACGAGACCGTCATCTACGGCGGCTCCGCCGGCGGCCTGCTGGTCGGCGCCGCGCTGAACCTGCGCCCCGACCTGTTCGGCGGCGTACTGGCGGCGGTGCCCTTCGTGGACGTGCTGAACACGATCTCGGACGAGACGCTGCCCCTGACACCGCCGGAGTGGTCGGAATGGGGCAACCCGGTCGCCGAGCGGGAGGCGTACGCAACCATCGCCGCCTACTCGCCCTACGACAACATCCGCGACGACGTCCCGTATCCGCCCGTGCTGGCTACGGGCGGCATCGCCGATTATCGGGTCACCTACTGGGAGCCGGCCAAGTGGGTGGCGCGGCTGCGTGACGAGGCGAAGGGCGGGCCGTTCTTCCTGCGCATGAACATGGAGGCCGGCCATCGTGGCTCGGCCGCGCGCTTCGAGAAGCTGGAGGAAAGGGCCCACGAGTATGCCTTCGCGCTGAAGCTGCTGGGGCTGACCGAGCGCGAGCCGGTGAGCCACGCCGGGGACTGATCAGCCGCCCCGGCCACCCACCCGGTTCGCCAGCGTGCCGATCCCCTCGATGGCAAGTTCGATCTCGTCGCCGGGGGCGAGCCAGCGGCCGTTCTCCATGGCGCAGCCGCCGGGCATTGTGCCGAGCCCGAATACCTCGCCCGGGTGCAGCCGCTCTGCACGGGAGACGTGCACCAGGATATCGGCGACGCCGTGCTGCAGATCCGCGTTGCGGCTCTCGACGATGCGCTCGCCGTTGATCCGGACCTCCCCCTTCACGGTGTCGATGCGGGGCAGGATGTCGTCAGCGGTGGCCACGCTGGCCGACAGCGCATTTACGAAGTGCTTGCACTTCTGCGGGCCGAAGCCGCTCTTCATCTCGTCGAGCTGCACGTCCCTCGCGCTGAAGTCGTTCAGGATCAGGAAGCCGCCGATGGCCGCTTCCGCTTCTTCCCGCGTCGCGTTCAGCAGCGGCTTCGTGATGACGAAGGCCAGTTCCAGTTCGTAGTCCAGCGCGTCGGTGTAGTCCGGCCAGTCGACAGTGGCGCCGTCGGTGACCACGTTCAGGTGGTTGGTCAGGTAGTAGACCGGCTGGCGGTACCAGAGCGGCTTCGGCTTCAGTGCCGGGAAGGTCCTGCCGGTGAGCTTCTCGTATCCGTTCACCATCTTCAGCAGCCCCGGCTTGAATCGCCGCAGGTAGCCGCGCGCCGCCTCCACCGCGTGGGTCTCGGACAGCATGAAGTCCCGCAACGAGGCCGGACGGAACGGCAGCAGCGGTTCGGCGCTCGCCGGCAGCGGCTGCCATTCGCCGCTGGCCAGCGCCTCCTCCGCGCGCACCTTCAGCTGCGGCCAACGGTCGAGCAGGGCGAGCATGTCGCCCGGCGCGTCTGGCGCGAGGTCGCCGACCGGCACCCAGGCGCCATCTTCGGCAGCCGCGGCAATAACAATGGTGTCGTCGATGCGGAAGCGCGCGAATCGCATGGCCACCGATTATCCCGGCTGCGGCGGCAAACACAAAACCCGGCGGCGGCCGGGTAGTTTCCCTGATTCCCGGGTGGCGCCGCCCGTGCCAGAGTCGGGGTGCAGAAAACTGGCTCGCCGGACACCATGGCACACCGGAACAGGCTGACGACGCTCCGGCACGCGGTCCGGCCGCGGGTGCTGGTGCGTTATGGCGGCCTGCTCGCCGTCACCATCGCCCTGCTCACCGCGATCCCGGCCGCAGCGGCCCTCGCCGGAGCGGATCACCGCGCCGCCGCCACCCTCGGCATCACGGCCCTTGCCCTCGGCGCCGCCGGATTCCTCTGCCACCGTATCCGGGCGCCCGCCGAGATCCAGCCGAACGAGGCGCTGGTGCTGGTGGCCGGTGCCTTCATCCTGACTCCGGCCGTGATGATCTGGCCGTTCACCACCTTCGGTCTGACGCCGACCGATGCCTGGTTCGAGGCGGTCTCGGCGGTGACGACCACGGGTCTCTCCGTGATCCCCGAGCCGGCCGGACAATCACCGGTCCTGCTGCTGACCCGGTCCTGGATGCAGTGGTACGGCGGTCTCGGCTTCGCCGCGCTGTGCGTGGTGATGCTGGTACCGCGCGGGATCGCGGCGCGCCGGCTGCTGGAGCCGACCGGCGCGCGTGAATCCGACATACCGTCCATGATCTGGCATGCCCGCCGCCTGCTGGTGCTCTATGCCCTCATGACCGTGGCGGCCTGGCTCGTCCTCTGGGCCGCGGAGGGCCGCCCGTACACCGCACTGGTGCACGTGCTGTCCGGCGTATCGACCGGCGGATTCTCTTCCCTGGACGGGAGCCTGGCCGGCTTCGACGGCCGCTGGTCGGCCTGGGTGCTGAGCCTGATCACCCTGCTCGCCGCCGTCAGCCTGCCGCTGTACCTGCGCGCCGCCCGTGGCGAATGGCGCGGCGTGCTCGCCGATGCCGAACTCCGCGCGCTGGTGCTGGCGGCGCTCGTGGTCGGCGCGGCACTGAGCCTGATCCTCGCCGCGAGCGGGCTGGATACCGGCATTGCGGCAAGACAGGGCTTCCTGCTCGGTATCTCGGCGCAGACCACCTCCGGTTTCACGCCGGTGGATCCGGCCACACTGCCGGACGCGGCCAAGTGGACCAGCATCGTCAGCATGGCTCTGGGCGGCAGCGTGGGTTCCACCGCCGGCGGCATCAAGCTGCTGCGGCTGCTCGTGGTGCTGCGGGTGATCCAGCTGCTGATACAGCGCATGGCGCTGCCGCCCCACGCGGTCGTCGAACCCCGCGTGGGCGGTCGGCGGCTGGAACCCGGCGAGGTCCTGCACATCCTGGCGGTGCCGACGCTGTTCCTGATAGTGGTCGTGGCCTCGGTCGTGCCGTTCCTGCTGTACGGCCACGCCCCGCTGGACGCCCTGTTCGAGGTGGTCTCCGCCACGGGCACGGTGGGCCTCAGCACCGGCATCACATCCAGCGACCTGCCCGGCCTGCTGAAGGCGGTGCTCGCCTTCGACATGCTGGCCGGGCGCCTGGAGTTCATCGCCATCCTGGTGGTGCTCGCCCCGCACACCTGGATCGGCAGGAGGTACGCAACACAATGAGAGCCGTATTCGTAGGAGCAGGCCCGGCGACGCTGGCCGCTGTCCGGGTGCTGCTCAACCGCAACCACGAAGTGGTCATCATCGAACAGGACAGGGAGGTGATCGAGTCGCTCGACGACCTCGACTGCGGGGTGCTGCACGGCGACGGCAGCCGCCCGGCCATCCTGAAGGAAGCCGACCCGGAGAACACCGACTTCCTGTTCTGCCTCACCACCAACGACCAGACCAACATCATCGCCAGCCTCGTCGGCCGCTCGCTGGGGTTCAGCCGGGTCGTAACGCGCATCGAGAACGAGGAATTCGAGCACGTCTGCCTGGAACTCGGACTGGTGGATACCATCGTGCCGGAGGTGACGGTGGCCCGGCATCTGGCCGACGTGATGGAAGGCCGCAACCCCCTGGAACTCTCCGCCACGCTGGGTGCGGATGCAAGGCTGATCTCCTTCGTGCTCGGGGAAGACGAGGCAGGCAGCATCGAAAGCCTGGACCTGCCGGGCGACAGCCGGGTCATCTGCCTCTACCGGGACGAGGAGCTGATCTTCGCGAAGCCGGAACTGGAGGTGAAGAAGGGCGATCAGGTCGTGGTGCTGGCGCGGACAGAAGACGCGGATGCGCTACGGGAGCGCAGGTCGAAGGGTTAGATCAGAATCCCTGGGGCGGTCCGGAGACTGGAGCGGGTGAAGGGAATCGAACCCTCATTCTCAGCTTGGGAAGCTGATGTTCTACCATTGAACTACACCCGCCCGGGGGGTTGCCGCTAGTCTACTGCCCCCGCCCGACAATCCCAATAGCTGCGATCGACCGCCGGGTCACTCGACGACGGTGAGTTCCTGGAGCAGGTGCCCGGCGCCGTACACTTTGTCGAGCGCCTCCAGCATGATGGCCGTATCGACGGCGACGGACCGGTTCAGGTCCGGATCGAACCAGAACTCGCCCGCGATCGAGTGGATGTTGCCGTCGAAGGCGACACCGACCAGCGCGCCGTCCGCCGCGATGACCGGGCTGCCGGAATTGCCGCCGGTGGTATCCGTAGTGCTGACGAAATTGAACGGCGTCCGGGGATCCAGTGCCTCGCGCGCCTTCCGCCAACTCTCCGGCACCAGGAACGGTCGCTCTCCGGTGGCCCGCTCGAACAGCCGGCGCGTCTTCGTAAACGGGGCCACGTATTCGCCCTTCTCTTCCCAGCCCTCGACCGCGCCGTAGCTCACGCGCAGCGTGAACGTGGCATCCGGGTAGATCCCTGTGCCGTAGATCCTGAATCGCGCATCCGCGATCATCTCCCGGCCGCGGGTAAGCGGCGCTTCGACGCGCTGCTCGTAGGCTTCGCGAAGCTCCCGGGCGGCCGGTTCGATGGCGAGAGCGAGCCGGATCAGCGGGTCGTCGCTCGCCCTGACGGCCTCGATGCCACCCTCCCAGAGTTCGCGCCGGAACGCGGCCTCGTCAAGGCGCGTGTTTTCCACGAGGTATTCCGCCAGCGCATCCGGTGACTCGTTGGCGAGGATGGTCTTCACGTAGGAGCTGTCCGGCCCGAGCCATTCGCGCATCTTCTCGAGCGAGAACGTGAGGCGCAGCTCGTCGTAGGGCTTGCTGACGGGCCGCTCGGCCAGCAGCCTCTGCTCCACCTGCGGCAGCGCGGCCTCCGTGTAGGCCCGGATCCGCTGCTCGTTCGGCTTCTCGCGCTCGACCGTACCGCGGACGATGGTCTTCGCATAACCGAACAGGTCGCCCATTAGCCCGGCGGCGTTCTCGATGAACAGATGCTCCTCGTAGATGTTGCGACGCGCCGCGACGGCGTCGGCGATAAGCTCCCACGCAGCGCCGTATTCGGCCTCGTACTCGGGATTCGCCGCCACCGCTTCCCGCAGCTTGCGCTCGCCGGCGGCCTTCTCCGCCATCATCTCATCGTTCAGCAGGGCGAACAGCCGGTTGCGCAGCACCTTGATGCCGTTTTCCACCAGCAGGATGTTCTGCTGCACGGCACGCTCGGCCTCCGGACTGGTGTGCTGCCAGGCGAGCATGCGGCCGCGGAGTTCGGAGTAACGCAGCAGCCAGATCGGGTAGACGACGTCGCGCAGCATCCTGAGCTCGGTGATGGTCAGCTGACGGGACGTGCTGCCCGGATGCCCGGTGACGAAGACGGGGTCCCCGGCCTCGGGACCGCCGCGGCGCCACGTCAGGTAGTCCGGTGTCGACGCCGGCTCGCCATCTTCGTAGGCGCGAAGGAATGACATGTCGAACGACCAGCGGGGGAAATTGAAGTTGTCGGGGTCGCCACCGAAGGCGGCGATATCGAGTTCGGGGGCGAACACCAGCCGCACATCGTCATAGCGCCGATAGGCGTAGATGAAATACTGGCCGCCGTTGTACAGGGTGACGGCCTCGCAGCGCAGCGCGCCCTCGGAAGCCGACTCGCAGGCGGATTCGAGCCGGGTGAGCATGGCCTTGCGCGTCTCGTTGGCTTCGGTCTCGGACAGACCCTCGATCGACTCCGATACCTGTTCGGTGACTTCCTCGTAGTCGACGAGCACCGAGACCTGCTGGCCGGGGCACTGCAATTCCTCGCCGCGTTCGGTGGCCAGGAAACCCTCGTCGGACAGGTTGCGCTCGTCGGTGCTGAGGTTGCGAACGCACCCCCAGATGCAGTGGTTGTTGGTCAGGATCAGCCCGTCAGGAGAGACGAACGAGCCGGTGCAGCCGTTCTCCAGGCGGGTCGTCGCGAGCTGTGCCCGCTCGAGCCAGGCGTCGTCGACAACCACACCGTACTTCTCTTCCACCTGGGCCGCCGGGAAGTTGTCGAGCGTCCACATACCCTCGTCTGCGAAGGCGGCGAAGGGCAACAGGAGGGCACAGAAACCGATCGTGAACTGACGCATGGCGGGACTTCCACTGAAGAGTCCGGCCATTCTAGAGTTGCACATCGCGGAACGGAACCGGATCCGGCGGCGGGCCGGGACCGTTGTACCGATCCGGGGCGCCCTCGCGCTCCCGTATAATCGATACCGGGCGGCGCCGGAATCCGTCCGGAGCACGCGCTCGAACAACGTGTTGCCACCCCCGAATGCCGGTCACGCATGGACGAAGAATCACATCGCAAGGACTCCGCCGACGCCGGCACCGCGGTATCCCTGCGGCCGGCCAACCCGGACGGCAAGAGCGCGAACGGCTTCCTGCTGGACTGGTACGCGAGCGCCCCCAGGGGCGTCGTCGCCAAGCCGCGCAATCAGGTGCTGGCGGAGTTGTTCACCTCGCTGCTGGTGCTGTCGGCGAAGTTTCGCTACAAGCCGGCGGTCGGCGTCACCAACTATCTGTACCTGGCGGAAGGCGAATGGGTGCTGAGCCTGATCGCCCCCGACGAATGGCCGGAGGATCGAGCCGAGGCCTTCGCCGGCGCCTGCGTGTTGCAGGCCGACCGCACGTGGACCATCGCACCGTCGGAGCAGCTGGCCGGGGACACGCCGGTGGCCGAGGCGGTGGCACGCTTCTACGAGGCCTTCGCGGCAGCCCTCGATACCGACGGCGTGCTGGAGGACGTCCTGCCCTTCTATGCCGGTAACCTCGCCTACTACCAGCGGCTGAACGCCAATGCCCTCAGCCGCTCGATACGCGCGACCGTCACCCTGGGCGACCAGCGGGAGATTCCGACGCGAGAGTGGCGGCTGGCCCTGCCGGAGACCGGCGCCACGCTCCTGCTGCGCCAGAACTAACGTAGGAGGGCCTTCAGGCCCGACAGACCGCGGACCAACAAGGGCCGGCAAGGCGGATACGGCCGTACATGCCGGACGATGCCCGTTGCGTACTTATCCCGATTGCGCAAGAAGGCCGCAGGACTAACCTGTTAGCAGGAGGGCGGGCCTACTCCGAACATCGGAGCAGGCTGTTTCCGCAATACGGTAATGGCTGACGTCACTGTCGGTCTGAAGTGCCTGGAACGAGACAGAGCCGGCACCATGGCGCTGGCAGCCTCGGCCGGTGTATCGCTGCTGCTGGGGGTTCTCGTGTACCTCGTCGACCGTGACTGGGGCACCGTGCTTTTCCTCGAGCCCCTGGCCGACCGGCAGCCGGCGCTCGAGGGGCTATTCGGCCCTTCAGCTGCCTGGCTCCCCTCCCTTTTCCATGCCTACGGTGTCGCGCTGCTCATCATCCTCATGCTGCGGCCGCGCCCCCGCGCATCCGTCTACGGCGCCTTCGGCTGGTTCCTGATCGCCGCCATCATGGAGTGGCTGCAATCCTCCCCCGCCGAGCGCCTGATCCTGGCGACGCATCGCCTCCTGACCGAGGGACCCCTGCCGGGGCCGGTCCAGGCGTACGTCGTTTACGGCCGTTTCGACGTCGGCGATCTCCTGGCAACCGCTCTGGGCTGCCTCGCTGCGGGCGTCGCGGCCCTGATTGTGGAGGTATCGAGATGAAAACGCTGCAAACGCGCTGGTACCGCAGGGTCGCGGTACTCGCATTTGTCGCCTTTGGCATCGTCACGACGATTGCCACCGGCGGCGGTGGTGGCGGGGGTGGCAGCATCACGCCTCCCCCCGACACCGGCCCGACGCTGACGATTACGGTCGATAACGGCGAAGCGGTGTCCACCGCGACGATCACCGGCGTCATGATGATGTTCGACGTAAGCGAGATCAGCGACCCGCTGCTCGCCTCGACAGACGACGCAACGCTCATGCTGCAGAAAGCAGGCAGCGAGGAGAGCCGCTCCGAGGTGCCATTCAGCGACGTCGTCGAGTTCTGCGCCGCGGGCGGCACCATCACGCTGTCCGGTGACGTGGCGGATCCGAACACGCTGACGGTGGGAGACACGATCACCGCATTGTTCGAGAACTGTGACGACAACGAAGGCTACGTCATCAACGGAGGGATCGAACTCACGATCGCCGCGATCGAGGGCGATCCGCTGACCAATGTCTTCCTCGTCACCCTGGACATGGTGCTGACCGGCCTCGTGGTAACCGACGATTCCGGCGCCGCGACCGCCGACGGCGACCTGACGCTTACCGTGGACAGCCTCGACTTCCCGGTGATTCTCACGGCGCTGTCCGGCAGCGAGCTCATGTTGTCGGAGACCGGCCTGAGCGTGACCTTCGAGGACTACGATCACACACTTACGGTCGACACGGGAGTCGCGCCGCAGACGTTCCTGGCAGAGGTCTTCGGCCGCATGGGCAGCAGCGCGCTGGGCGGCACGGTGGATTACGAGACGGTGGTGCCAATCCAGGCAACCGGTGATAACCCTCCGTACACGGGCGAGATTCTGATCACCGGCGCGGACGACAGCCGGGTACGCATCGTGATCGTAAGCGAGGGCGTGGTGCGCCTCGAGATCGACGAAGACGGCGACGGCGTGGTGGACGAGTTCGTCGATACCACCTGGGATGCGCTCGAAGGAGAGACGACCGGCTGAGCCGGCACGGCTTTCCGCCCGTGCGACGGCTGCCCGGGCGCGTCAACGCCCGGGCAGTGCCGCGGCGTCAGGCCGCGGACGGCTCCCGGATCCGGAACAGCACCGCATAGAGCAGCGGCACCACCACCAGCGTGAGCAGCGTCGCGAACGCCAGGCCGAACATGATGGTGACGGCCATGCTCTTGAAAAACGGATCGGCCAGCAGCGGCGCCACGCCGAGTATGGTCGTGAGCGCGCCGAGGAATACCGGCCGGGCACGGGCCACGGCGGCATCGAGCACCGCCTGCTGGCCTGGTTTGCCGCCCGCGATCTCGGCATCCGCCTGGTCCACCAGCACGATGGAGTTTTTCACCAGCATACCGATCAGGCTCAGGAAGCCGAGGATGGCCATGAACTCGAACGGCGTCTGGAACAGCAGCAGGCCGATGGTGACGCCGATCAGCGCCAGCGGCGCCGTCAGCCAGATCACCAGCGGCTGGCGGAAGGCGTTGAACATCACCACCACGGCCAGGATCATGGCCGCGAAACCGAACGGCGCGGATGCGGCCAGGCCCGCGTTGGCTTCCTGGGAGGCCTTGTATTCGCCGTGCCACTCCAGGGCGTAACCGGGCGGCAGCTCGATGGCCTCGACCTGGGGGCGCAGCCGTTCCAGCACCGGCGCCCAGAGCTTGCCGGGCAGCGGGTCGGCCTGGGCCTTGATGGTGGGAAACCGGTCCACCCGCCGGATTATGGCGTCCACCCACTCGATCTCGACGTCGCGCACCAGTTGACCCACGGGCAGATAACGCCCGGCGGCCGGGCTGTACACCTGCACATTGTCCAGCTCGTCGGGGCCGGCACGCTCGGCCAGCGGCGCCCGTGAGACGATGGGAATGAGGTCGTCGCCCTGGCGATAGACGCCCACGGTCTCGCCCGTATAGACCCGCTGCAGGGCGGCGCTGACCTCGGTGGTGCTGACGCCCGCACGGCGGGCCGCCACCTCGTCGACCACCGGACGCAACACGGGCACGCGCTGGCGCCAGTCGTCCTGCACCGCCATCGTCTCCGGATCCCCCGCCATGATGGCCTTCGCCTGGTCGGCGAGCCGTCTGAGGACGTCCGGATCCGGGCCGCGGAACGCGGCCTCGATCTTCTTGCCGCCGCCGCGGCCGAGCATGAACTTCCAGACCTTGACGTCGGCATCCGGGTGGCGCGCGGTGAGTTCGTCCTGGAGTTCGCCCACCAGTCCCGGGATCACCGAACTATTCTCGACGTCCACGAGCAGCTGGCCGTAGCTCGAGCTCGGATCCTCGGGCGTGTAGCTCAGCATGAAGCGGAGCCCGCCCTGGCCGATGAAGCCGGTGACATTGGTGACGCCCGGCTTCGTCCGCACGTATTCGCCGGCCGCCTTCATTTCTGCGGCCGTGACCTCGATGTCCGTGCCCTGGGGCAGGTACATGTCCACCACGAACTGGGGCCGCGCCGAATCGGGCATGAAGCCGGGCGGCACGTAGCCGCAGCCGATGACGGCTCCGGCCAGCAGAACGATCAGCGTGACCCCGGAAGCCGCCCGCTGACGCAGCACCGTCGTGAGCACGCCGCGGTAACGGCCGAGTATGCCGCCCTCGCCGGCATCGGCTGCCGGGTCCTTCGGCTTCACCCGCAGGAAACGCACGCACAGCAGCGGCGTGATGGTCACCGCCAGCAGCCAGGAGAGCAGCATGGAATAGAGGATCACCCAGAACAGCGAGCCGGCGTATTCGCCCATGTCGCTCGGCGACAGACCGATGGCGCTGAAGGCCAGGATGCCCACGGCGGTGCCGCCGAGCAGCGGCCACTGGGTGGAGCGCACCACCGCGGAGGCGGCCTCGCGCGGGTCTTCGCGCCGCTGCAACCGCACCAGTATGCCGTCGGTGACCACGATGGCGTTGTCCACCAGCATGCCCAGCGCGATGATGAGCGCGCCCAGCGAGATGCGCTGCATGGCGATGCCGTCCAGGTTCATCGCGATCAGGGTGCCCGCCACCGTGAACAGAAGGACGGCGCCGACGATCAGCCCGCTGCGCAGCCCCATGAAGACCACAAGCACGCCGATGACGATCACGAGTGCCGCGATCAGATTGTTCACGAACCCGTCGACTGCCTCGCGCACAGAGTCGGACTGGTAGGAGATGACCTTGAGTTCCATGCCCACCGGCCTGAGCGACTCCAGCTCGGCCAGCCGCGCCTTCACGGCGTCACCCATCTGCACCACGTTGCCGCCGGCCACGTTGGAGATGCCGAGCCCGATGGCCGGCCGGCCGTCGTAACGCACGTAGGCGCTCGCCGGTTCGACGACGCCGCGGGTGACGCTGGCCACGTCGCCGAGCGTGATGATCTGCTCGCCGCTGGAAGAGCCCAGCGTGATGCTGCTGATCGCCTCGACGGAGTCCACCGGCGCCACCGGCGCGATCACGATGCGCTGCTCGCCCACCAGGGTATCGCCGGCGGGCATGATGACGTTCTGCGCCTGCAGCACGTGGTAGATATCCTGCAGCGGTATGCCCAGCTGCGTGGCCTTCGTGGAGGCGATCTCGACGAAGATGGCTTCCTTCGGGGCGCCCAGCGTCGCCACCCGGGCGACGCCCGGTACGAGCAGCAGCTCGCGCTCGAGCTGGTCCACATAGTCGCGGATCCGGGTCAGCGAATAGCCCTCGCCGGTGACGGCGAAGAACAGCGAGAAGACGTCGCCGAAGTCGTCGTTTACGAAGGAGGGGCCCGCGCCCGGCGGCAGACGCGACTGGGCACCGTTGACCTTGCGTCGCAGCTTGTCCCAGACCTGTTCGAGTTCGGCGCGGGTCTTCGCGAATGCGAGCTTCATCTCCACCTTCACAAGGGAGTTGCCCATGCGCGAGACCGAGGTGACCTCCTCGACCTCCTGCAGCTGCTGCACCGCGCTCTCGATGACGTCGGTCACCTCGTCAGCCACCTCGATGGGCAGCGCGCCGGGGTAGGCCGTCGAGATCACGGCCGTGCGGATGATGAACTCCGGGTCCTCGTAGCGGGCGAGGCCGAGGTAGGACAGATACCCACCGATCAGCAGCAGCGCGCAGCCGACCCAGGCGATGGTGCTCTTGCGCAGGGTGTAGTCGGCGAGATCCACGGCGGAGCTCCGGCCCTCAGAGGGGCCGAACCAGCATGGCGTCGCGCAGGTGATTGACGCCGGCAGTGACGATGCGCTCGCCGGATGCGAGCCCGGCCGTCACGACGGCGCCCTCGCCCGTGACCTCGCCGATCTCGATCACGCGCTGGCTCACGCGGGAGGTGTCGGGATCCACCACCCAGACCCGGGAGTCGCCGTCAGGACCCGCGAAGATCGCCTTCATGGGCACGAGCAGCGCCTGCTCGCCCTCGCCGGCGGACACCGCCGGTAAGACCTCGGCCGCCATGCCCGGCAGGATGGTCACGCCCTGGGGCCGGGTCAGCGACAGCACCACCTCGTAGGTCTGCGTCTGGGCGTCGGCCTCGGAGGAGAACGACTTCAGCGTCACCGGGAAGCGCTGTCCGGGCATGCCCTCGAACACGACCTCGCCGGCTACGCGCCGCGGCGCGCCCTGCACGATGCGCTCGGGCACGTGAATCACCACCTCCAGCTCCGCCAGGTCCTGCAGGCTGGCCACCGGCTCCTTGGCCTGCACCGCCTGAAAGTTCTCCACGTAGCGGCGGGCGACGACGCCGTCGAAAGGCGCCGTGAGGCGGGTGTCCTCGAACTCCTTGCGGGCGGCCGCATAACGGGAGCGCGCCACCTCCATGGCGGTGCGTTTCTGGTCGACTTCGGCCCGGGCGACGGCCTGGGTTTCCTGCCAGACCTTCTCCACGCGTTCGTAATCAGCGCGGGCCTTGTCGTACTCCGCCTGGGCCGCCGAGAGCTGCAGCTGAAATGCCTCGGGATCGAGCGCGGCGATGAGCTGGCCTGCCTTCAGCGTCTGGCCTTCGGTGACGGGGAAGTCGACGATCTTGCCGGCCACGTCGAAGGCGAGCTCCGCGCGCTTGACCGCGCGGACGCGGCCGGGGAAACGCAGGCCGGAGCCGAGGTCCGTGGCGCCGACGGTGACGATCTGCGCGGGTCGAGCGATCTCGGCCTGCTCTGCCGGCGGCGACTTGTCGCAGGCGGTCAGCACAAGAGCGGTGAGAAAGAGCGTCGCGACTTTCCCCGTCGCGCCCGGCAGACTTCGAAACATCTTGTTCACATTCCTGTTGTTATTGGCATCCGGGCGGCCCAGTCCGTGCGGCGCCAGGGAAGCCTACCGGAAAACTCATGCGCCGCGCCATCGGTGGCATGCCACCGCATAGCCGGCCTGTCCGGCACCGTGTTGTCGCGGCTGTGATGGATGGCTATATTGCCGCGCAGATTCGCGAGGAGGCACGCCATGCGCCGGATTCCGAAAGCCCGTACCTTCCTGCTCGTCGTCGCCGCCGCCGCCGCGGGATGTGCGGGTCCGCCGGTCCAGCCGCTCATGCCGACTCCGGTGTTATTCACGGAACTCGGCGTCGGACCGCTCGACCACATACCCGAGCATCAGCGCTGGAATCCTCGCCGTGTCTATTACGCGACCACACGCGAACGTGAAGACGACCTGCAACGCATCGACTACGGCAATGCCGAGAGCGATGCGGTATCCGTGGGGATGACGCTGATCGGTTTCGGCGGCCCCAATCTCTCCTGGTCCGAACTGAACGAGTATTCGCGCAGTGCCGAACGGCCGGAGATGGTCGACCTTTCCATCGCCGGGCTGGTGGAGATCGGCCACTTCGTTCCCGGCGATGCCGGCGGGATACGCGACGTCGGCGGTGCCGCGGCCTGGCTGATGACCGACCTCAATTCATCCATCGAGTCGGCTCGCGACCGCGACCTGCTGATCTACGTCCATGGCGCCAAGGTGAACTTCTACAACGCCAACGCGTTCGCGGCCCAGCTGGACCACTTCATGGGCCGCGACATGACATCGCTGGCGTTCTCCTGGCCCACGCGCCAGAACATTCTCGCCTACGGGACCGGCAGCGACGTCCGGCGTGCCTATAGCGCAGCGCCGGCCCTGACCTCCCTGCTGGAACTGCTGGCCGCGGAATCGTCGGCCCGGCGTATCCACATCGTCTGCTGGAGCGCCGGGGGGAGGGTCGTGAATACGGCGCTGCGGGAACTGCATGCGCGGCACGCTGATGAAGGACAGGATCTGCATGAGCGTTTCCGCATCGGCACGGTGTACTTCGCGGCCGCGGATGTACCGAGCGAGGAGTTCCTCGAAGCCTTGCCCGCGATAGACGATCTGGCGAACCGTGTCGTCGTCACCGTGTCCTCCAGGGACAGCGCCCTGGAGATGGCGCGGACCTTCATGCGTGGCGGCACGCGTATCGGCCAGCGCAACAACGACCTGACTCCGGAGCAGATGGAGACCGTACTGGCGGCCGATCGCCTCGAGGTCGTCGATGTCTCGCGAGGCCGGGAAGGGCGCGGCTTCGACATCACCGGGCATCGCTACTGGTTCGACCACCCCTGGGCAAGCACCGACATGATCCTTGCCGTGCGCAGCGATCTGGGCCCGGACGAACGCGCGCTCGGCAAGACGGATCTGGAGCTTCTCTGGAGTCTGCCGCCGGACTATCCCGACCGCCTGCGGAACAATCTGACCCGCGAGGACCTGGAAATCCGGCGCAACTAGTCCAGCTCGATGCCGATGCCGAGAGCGTAGGTGACGTCCTCCTGCTCGTTGCCGGCGGCAGGATTGGACTCCCAGTCCCAGTCCACCTGCACGTTCATATAGATATCGCCCCAGACGTCCCAGCGGATGCCTGTCGAAGTGTCCGCCACCTGGTTGGTGCGTCCGGTCAGATAGACCCAGTAGCGATGATCGTGGAAGAACTCGAGATCCCCGCCGAGGAGGTCGCGGCGGTAGCGCAGCTGCCAGCGCGCGGCGGTCGATTCGTCGGTCTCGCCCGCGAGCCGCTCCCGAACGCCGATCGCGGAGAGCGAGATCTCGAACAGACGGTAGGCGTCCTCGTAGAACTGGAAGCCCACGCCGCCGCCGGGCGTGTAGCGATACGTGAGCTGACGGATGGGGTCGCGCTCGTAGCCGATGCCCGAGGAGAGGAACCAGCCGTCGGAGAAGAACCAGCTGTAGAGGTAGCTGGCGGTGTACTGCTCCTTCGTGGTCAGGCCGTCCTGGTCTTTCCGGTCCAGGCGGAAGTCCAGCCGGTGTCGATGATCGCCTATCTTCACGCCGCCATCCAGCTGCCAGAGGAAGTCGCTGGTCTCCGTATTGCCGCGGGTGGCGCTGTAGGAGAAATCGGAGCGGGCGTCCCAATTGAACTCGTCCTCCGGCTCCGTCAGTTCCTCTATGTCCATCGGCGCGAACGGCCGGGTACCCGAGCCGGTTACGAGGATCATGCCGCCGGATTCGTCGGTGGCGAAGCGGCCGGTGATCTCGCTGTGGTCGCGCAGCTCGATCTCCAGGTCTTCGTCAGACTCGATGCGGGCGACGGCGTCCAGCGACAGCGCGAATTCGTCCGCGTAGGCGGTCTCCAGAAAGAGCTCGTTGTCCCAGACGCGCTTGATGTCGCCGGTGATGCGATCACCGTTTTTCATCCAGACGACATCGGCCGCCACGGCGCGGGCGGCCAGCAGGGATACGAACAGGGTCGTGATTACGAAGAGGTGCTTACCGGACATGACGAAATCGCTGGTTGCGTGACGGGACGGCGGGAAGCCTAGCGGCCGATGCGATTACGGACAACTGCGGCCCTGGCTCACCGGCACTCCGCGGTGAACAGGAAACGGGTGACGCAGAACAGGAAGTCGCCTGCCTCCGCGCGCTGTTCGATACCCGCTCGCCAGTCGCGGGCTTCCTGTTCGCTCGTCCGCCCCCCCGACACGGCGGCGGCCGCGCACTGGTCGAGCATGGTGCCGGCGTAGCCGACCGCATCGTAGCGGGTGGACAGGACCGGCACGGCCCGGACGCGGACGGCGTCGAAACCCGCATCCCGCAGCAGCGGCAGCAGCCGTTGCGGCAGCCGCGGACTCGGTACGGCGCGGTCCCAGCCGTCGAACATCCGTCGCGTCAGGGCTGCGTCCTCTGCCGTGACGACAGCGGTCTGCCAGTCCGTCTCCACGATCACGACGCGGCCACCCGGACGGAGGACCCGGCGCATCTCGGTGATGGCGGTCTCCGGTCGCTCGACGTAGAGCAGGACCTGGGTGGCTGCGACTGCATCCGCAACGCCGGAGGCCACGGGCAGTCGCACGGCATCGGCGGCGGCCAGACCGACCTGGGGGACGCCGGCACAACGTGCCCGGGCAAGGTCGAGCATGGGGCCGCTGAGATCGAGGCCGAGTACCATGCCGTCCGGGCCGACGCCTTCCGCGATGGCTCGGGACAGCAGGCCGGGGCCGCAGCCGACGTCGACGATGCATTCACCGGGCGACGGGGCGAGTGCCTCGAGGGTGCGCTCACGCTGCCGTGCGATCTCGGCTGAGAGGTAGGCCCGTTCGGTGCGCCTCGCCTTGGCGTCGTTGTAAGGAGTACGGCGTTTCACGGGGCGCTCCCGGCCAGGCGGTACGATCCTCATTATGGTGCAGGACGGCGGCGTCGCCCAGCGGCGGTTATACTGACGGCTTCATGTGCTCCCTGTATCACCGCTACGGACGACCCGCACTCTGCGCGAGTGCCCTGCTGCTCGCGGCCTGCGCGAGCCCGGTGCCCGTGGGTCCGTCGCCGGGTGCCGCGGCAGCGGCGGACGCCGTCGCGACCGCGGAGGTGGCTTTCGTAACAAATCGGCAGCTCGAGACGGGCAGCGACGGACGGGACTATTACGGCGGCGACCGCGGACCGGTGACGGCCGGACGTTGCCGGGTGGCGATCCGGGACGCCGAAGACCACGACGGCCGCCTGCTCGGCGTGACGCCGGCGGCCACTGGCGACGTGAAGTCGGCTGTCGGGGATGTCGGCCGCGCCGGGGTGGTCGTTTATATCCACGGCTTCAACGAGGATTTCGGGCGCAGCTGCCGCCACGCCGCGCTGCTGCAGAAGCGGCTTGGGCTGGACGGCCGGCTGCTGCTGTTCAGCTGGCCCGCCGATCGCAAGTACGTGACCTATGCAAGCGATGCGGGTGATCTCGCCTGGAGCCTGCCGGATCTCCGCGCAGTGCTCGAGGGGCTGGCCGCCCGGCACGGCAGCGCCGGCGTGAGCATACTGGGGCACAGCCTCGGCGCGCGGGCGACGGTGGAGGTGCTGTCACGGATGGACGACGACGGCGGTGCGTTCGGCCAGGTCGTGCTGGTCGCTCCCGATATTGCGCGGTCGCGATTCGCCGAGCTGCGGCCGGCGCTGGAACGGAAGGCAGAGCGGGTGACGATCTACGCCTCGGAAAATGACCTGGCGCTGCGCCTGTCCACTGTGGTGAATACTTCAGCGCGGCTGGGGATTGCCGACGAGGAGGCCAGTGCAGGGGGCGCGCTGTCCGCGAAAGTGCAGCTAGTGGACGTGTCGGGGACCGGTCTGTACAGCCTGAGCGGACATGTCTATCACCTGCGCAATCCGGCGGTGATCGAGGACATCGGCCGTCTGTTTGCCCCGCTGGCCGCGGATGCGGATGGCAGCTACGAGCGCGTGCCGGGACCCGCTCCCGGCCTGTGGCGTCTGCTGCCGGTCAAGCGCGGGACGACGGCTTCGGCCGGTCGGAATCGGACCAGGAACTTCTGAAACTCTCATAAGTTTCAAAAGTTGCAAAAGTTCGGTCCGGCACCTTTATGCGATCCAGACCTGCTGCGCGTTGACGAACTCGTGGATGCCGTGGGGACCGAGTTCGCGGCCGTAGCCTGAGCGGCCGACGCCGCCGCTCGGCAGGCGGGGGTCGGTCTTCACGATGCCGTTGACGGCTACCTGGCCGGTGTAGAGCCGGCGGGCCATGGCTTCGCCGCGGGCGGCGTCCGTCCACACCGCGGCCGCCAGTCCGTAGGGAGTGTCGTTGGCGATGGCCAGTGCCTCGTCGGCGTCCGTCGCCTTCATCACCACCGCCACCGGGCCGAAGGTCTCCTCGCACGCGCCGGTCATGTCCTGCGTGACGTCGATGAGCAGCGTCACCGGGTAGAAAAAGCCATCGCCTTGCGGCAGCTCGCCGCCGAGTCGGCAGGTGGCGCCGGCGTCGACGGTCGCCCGCACCTGACGGTGCAGATTGGCACGCAGGTCGTCCCGTGCGATCGGGCCCACGTCGGTGGATTCCTCCCGCGGGTCGCCCACCTTCAGTTTCGCCAGGCGATCCTGCAGCAGTTCCACCATGCGGTCGTACACGGGCGCCTCGACGATGGTTCGCTTCGCCGCGATGCAGCTCTGCCCGGCATTGATGATGCGTGACAGGGTGATGGTGTCCGCCGCCTTTTCGAGGTCGGCATCCGCCAGCACGATGGCGGGGTCCGAGCCGCCCAGCTCCAGCACCGAGCGCTTGATCTCCGACGCCGCCGCGGAAGCGACGGCCGCCCCGCCGCGCTCGGAACCGGTGAAGGACACGCCCTTGATGCGCTCGTCGCGGATCACGCCCTCCACCGCGGGCGTCTCTATCGGCAGGTTCTGGAACACGCCTTCCGGCGCACCCACACGGGCGAAGACGTCCTCGATGGCCTGCGCGCAGCCCGGGACGTGGGGATCGTGCTTCATCGCGCAGGTGTTGCCGGCCATCAGCGCCGGCGCGGCGAAACGGAAGGCGAGCCAGAACGGCGCGTTCCAGGGCAGCACGCCCAGGATGGTGCCGAGAGGCAGATACTGCACGTAGCTGCGACTGGCGTCGGATTCTATGACGTCGGCCGACAGGTAGGACTCCGCGTGCTCGGCGTAGTGCTCGGCGCACCAGGCCGCCTTCTCCACCTCGCCGCGGGCCTCGCGCACCGGCTTGCCCATCTCCTCGGTCATGAGTGCGCCCAGGGCGTCCACGTCCCGGCGCATCTCGGCGGCAACGGCGCGCAACAGCTCGGCGCGCTCGTCGAAGCCGGTGTCGCGCCAGCCCGGGAAGGCGGCGGCAGCTCCGGCGAGGACGTCCTCGACCTGATCGGGCGAGGCCGGCTTCACCTCGCGGATCACGGTACCGGTCGTGGGATCGATGGCGGTCAGCATGTAGGGAAGCTCCTGCTCTGGCGGATATGGGTAGACGGGTATGGGTAGTCGGGTATGGGCAGACGAGTCCGGGCGACGCTCAGGACACCTTGTCGGACGTACCGGACTTGTCGGGATCGTCGCGCGCGGGAATGGCGATCAGCTTGTCGCTGGAGCCGACGCGCTTGCCCATCAGCGTCTGTTCGCCCTTGACGATGAAGTCCTGGTCGAGGGTGAAGAACGACTGGCAGCTCTTGTCTGTGACGTAGATGGTGTCGGAAATGCCCACGGTCTTGTCGCCGTCCACGCCCCACATCCAGGGGATGATGTGGAAGCACATACCCTCTTCCAGGATGGTGCTGCTGCCCTGACGCAGGCTGCAGATGTAGCCCTCGTCCCAGCTCGGCGGGAAGGCAATGCCGATGGAGTAGCCCGAGCGCGTGATGAGGTTGGCACCCACCTGGTTGTCCTGGATGATGGCGCGGATCAGGTTGTCCGCGTCGGACACCGTCAGGCCCGGCCGGATGATGTTCTTCACCTCGCGCAGCGCGAGCTTCATGCGTTCCTGCGCCTGCAGCAGCGACGCCGTCATGTCGCCGAGCAGCACCGTGCGCATCATCGCCGTGTGGTAGCGCCGGTAGCAGCCGCCGACCTCCAGGAACACGTGCTCGCCCGGCTGCACCGTGCGGCCTTCCCAGGTGGCGTGGCCGATCATGGTGCGCGGTCCGGACGTCACGTAGGGCATCACCGCCGGCGGCTCGCCGCCTGCCCGGAACATGGCAGCCGAGACGGCCGCGCCGATCTCGTTCTCGGTGGCACCCGCCTCGACCGCCTCGTAACCGGCCTGCATGCCGGCCTCCGTGGCGGCAGCGGCCTTCTTCATCACCTCGATCTCGTATCCGGACTTTGTGATGCGGCCCTGCTCCACGATGCCGAAGCAGTCCAGCAGCCGTCCGTCCGTGAACGTGGTGTGGATGCTGTCCTGATGATAGGCCGGGAAGAAATAGCTGTTTCGCTCGTAGCCGATGTCCTTGCCGTTCAGCCCGAACTCGCGCAGAGACTCCACCAGCATCTGGATTGCGTCGCCGGTATCGGGATAGGGCCGCGTGCGCTCCACCCAGGTGCGGGCATGGATGTTCGACTCTTCCATGCCCCGGGTGATCATGAACGGCTCGTCCTCGAGCGGGACCACCAGCGCCTGGAAGAACGAGTACCCGGTGGTCTGATAGTCCGTGAGGTACATCAGGTTCTCCGGGTCGGTGATGACCACCGCGTCCAGGAGGCGTGCCTGCATACGCTCGCGCAGTTCCCTCAGACGGCGTTCGTACTCCTCGAACGGGAACGTCATATCGTCGCGCTGTCTCATGCGGCCTTCACCTCCACGGTCTGCGCCACGGCCTCGGAAAGGATGTCCAGGCCCTCCTGCAGGTCTTCCTGCGGGATCGTGAGCGGCGGGATGATCTTCAGGACCCGACCGCCGACGCCGCACTGGGTGATGATCAGCCCGGCCTCGAAGCACTTGGCCGTGATGGCCTTCGCGAGCTCCGGGTCGCCGGTGTCGAGCGCCTGCATCATGCCCTCGCCCCGGGCCTGCATCGTGGTGCCCTTCAGCGAGGCGCAGAGCTTCTCCACGTGATCGCGGATGTGCTTGCCCTTCTCGCGCACCTCTTTGAGGAACCTGTCGTCGTCGAAGTACTTCAGGCCCTCGACGCCGGCAACGAAGGACAGGCCCTGGCCGCGGAAGGTGCCCGTGTGCTCGCCCGGCTTCCAGTGCTTGTCGTGTTCCGGCTTGGCCAGGTTCATCGCCAGCGGCGTGCCGAAGCCGCCGATGCCTTTCGCCAGCGTGATGATGTCCGGGTCCAGGCCCATGCCGTCGAAGCTGAAGTAATTTCCGGTGCGCCCGCAGCCCGCCTGGATGTCGTCGATGATGAACAGGGCACCGAGATCCTTAGCCAGCTGCTGGGTGGCCTGCAGCCATTCCCGGCTGGCCACCTTCACGCCGCCCTCGGCCTGGATGGCCTCCACCAGGAAGGCGGCCGGCGGCTCCCAGCCGCTGGAGGGGTTCTCGAACAGGGCCCGCAGCCGGTCCACGGACTCCAGGCCGCAGCCGAGTTCGCAGCCCAGGCAGGTCTTCCGGCAGCCGAAGGGCTGGTGCACCACGTGCTCCAGCGGCACGCCGGCCGCGTTGCGGAAGTAGGAGTTCGACGTGCAGGCCAGCGAGCCCAGCGTCATGCCGTGAAAACCGTGGGTGTAGGCCACCACGCTGCGCCGGCCCGTTACCTTGCGCGCGAGCTTCAGGGCGAGCTCCACCGCGTTGGTGCCGGTGGGGCCCATGAACTGCAGCTTGTAGTCCCAGCCCCGCGGCTCGAGGATGGTGCCGACGAATTTCTCGATGAAGTTCCGCTTGGCGGTGGTGTAGAGATCGAGGCTGTGGGCGACGCCGTCGGACTGGATGTAGTCGATCAGCGCCTGCTTCATGTTCGGGTTGTTATGGCCGAAGTTCAGCACCCCGGCGCCGGCGAAGAAGTCGATGTAGGACTTGCCGTTCTCGTCCACCTGCCGCGCGTTGGAGGCGGACTTGAATACCGTCGGGTAGGTGCGGCAATAGCCGCGGATATCCGACTCCCATCTCTCGAAAACTTCCATCTGCTTCTCCCTGTTGGTTATCGCGCCACCATAGCATTCGCGGGGCGGCCTTTGAAATCGGTCGCGTCGCGCCTGGACCATCCGCCGCTGAAAAAGAAAACGGCCCCCGGAGCGAAGCTCCGGGGGCCGCGGGGTCGTCCCTGACCTGTCAGCGTCCCTTGCAGCCGTGCCTCAGGTGGCGCAGGCCGGCACCGCCGCGTAGTCGATGACCAGCGGCAGCGGCAGCGCGCCTTCGCTGCCGTCGGTGGCGGGGTCGCGGGCGATCACGTCGATCACCTCGCCGCCGCTGAACGTGGCGTCCGGGATCTCGATGGCCACCACGCTCTTGTCACCGGCCGGCGTCACGTAGACGTCGTAGATGCCGGGCGCGATGGACAGGATGCCGGTGTCCGCGCCGAAGGGGACGTCAGCGAAACTCGGCGTGACCGAAGCGTCGTTCAGGTCCGTGCCGTCCGCCAGCAGATACAGGTCCACGTCGCCGGTGCTCGGCGAGCCGTGGATCACCCGCAGCTTCGCCTCCGTGATCACGCTGCGCGTGTCGGTGGCGAGCGCCAGCGGCTGGATGGCCGGCGTGCCGGAAGACAGGAATCCTGTCACGATGGCGGTCGCCTCGGCGCCCTGCTCGGCGGTGAACGGGAAGTCCGTGGCTACCACGGAGTTGTCGGCGTTCGCAACGACGCTCACGGTGTACTCGCCCGGGGCCGGGACCGCGCCGATCTCGCAGAACTCGGTGAACGCATAGTCCACTGCGAGGGGCAGCGCCTCGTCGTTGGCGGTGGAGGTGTCATCCGCCAGGATGTCCACCGGCGGGGCATCCGGCGACGCGTGCACCGCGGTCACCGCCGCCGGCGTGTTCGCGTCCGGCAGGTCGGCGGCACCGGTGCCGTCCAGCACGACGAGCTGAATGGGCGTGGCGCCCGGACCCGTGTTCTCCACCGCGGCGATCAGAAGCTCCGCATCCGCGGCGACATCCAGTTCACCGGAATCGAACACGACCGTCCCCGGGTCGCCCGCCAGCGTGACGCGGACCTGATAAGTACCGGCAGGCACCTCCAGGCGGTCGCTCACGTCCTGGTAGGCCAGCGGCGTCGCGGCGATCGGCGCGCTGGCGGCGAGATTTGCGCCCGGCGTCGTCACGTAGACGTCGACCGGCGGTGCATCCGGCGCAGCATGCACGACCTGGGCGAAGAAGCTGCCCGGGGTCAGGGGCTGGTCGGTGGGATTCGCGATCACCAGCGGCCCAATGGGAGCGGCCACGTCGCCGACGGCGATGACCGTGTAGTCGGTGGCGAAGTCGAGTTCCAGCGTCTCGTCGATCACAATTGCGTTACCGCCGGGGATGATCGCCTCCACCTGGACGGTGGTGGTCTCCGCCACCGGCAGGAAGCCCGAACCCTCCGTATAGTCCACTTCGCTGAGCGCAGCCTGACCATTCACGAGGATATTCACTGCCGGCGCATCGGGCGAGGCGTGCAGTGCGCGCAGCTGGGGGGCGGTTGCGCATTCCAGCAGCTCCGTCGCCGTGACCTCGGAGGGGTCCAGCTCGTCGTTGCGGTTCGTATCGAGGCCGCTGTCCAGCGCGAGACCGCCGCCGGGGCAGTCGGCATCGCCCTTCGGGATTTCCCGGGTGGCCACGAGCGAATTGAATCCGTCCTGGCCGTCGACGCCGTCGGTACCGTCGTCTCCCTCGCAGCCGGCCAGCAGGAACGCTGCTGCCAGCAAGGAGGCCGTTGCAGTAGTCTTTCTCATTGTTTCTCTCCCTGAGATGACTGAGATACGTTGCGCAGGGAGATTCGACATGGCCGTAACAAGCCGATGCCGAAGCGTGTTTGACAAAATATGGACATCCGCAGGCAGGATGCGGGAAGACATGAGCAACAGAGCAGATACACAGCCGGAACGGAAGGTGCGCAGCTTCGTGCGGCGGGCCGGACGCATGACCCGGGCGCAGGAGCGGGCCTGGCGGGAACTCTGGCCTCGCTACGGCATCGACGCCGAAGAGCCGGCCGCCGTCGCTGCAGCCTTCCGCGGCGGCGCGCGTCTGGTGCTGGAGGTGGGCTTCGGCAACGGCGAGAGCCTGCTCGACCAGGCGGAGGACGACCCCGAGACACGCTACTACGGCATCGAGGTACACGAGCCGGGCATCGGGCACTGCCTGCTCGGCATCGAGCGCCGCGGCATCGACAACCTGCGGCTCCTGTGCGGCGATGCGCTCGAGATCATGGAAGCGATACCGGAGGGCAGCATCGCGCGTCTGAACCTCTACTTCCCGGACCCGTGGCCGAAGAAGCGCCACCACAAACGGCGTATCGTCGCGCCCCGCTTCCTGGATCTCGCCGCCCGGGTGCTCGCGCCCGGCGGCACGCTGCACATCGCCACCGACTGGGCCAGCTATGCCGAGCACATCGACGAGGTAGTGGCCACCGACCAGCGTTTCGAGCTTGTGGAGCGGCGCGAGCACGAGGGCGACCGTCCGCTCGCCCGGCCGCGTACGAAGTTCGAGCACCGCGGCCTGCGGCTCGGCCACGGAATCTGCGATTGGATATACCGGCTGCGGTAGCGGGCGACGCCGGACGCTAGACGAAGGCCAGTATGCCGTCCACCACGTACTGGACGGCGAGCGCCACCAGCACCACGCCGAGCAGCCGGCTGACCACGTTGGCTCCGGTCACGCCCAGGACGCGCATGATGGGATTGGTGAGCAGCATCATCACCAGGGTGATGGCCAGCACGACGAACACCACCGCCAACAGCAGGGCGACGCTCACGATGTCGTCCTCCGCGTCACCCAGGAGCAGCAGCAGGGTGGCCAGCGCGCCGGGGCCGGCGATCAGCGGGAACGCCAGCGGGAATACGGAGATGTCGTCCCGGTAGCGGGCCTCCTCCTGCTCACGGATGGTGGCCGAACGCAGTCCGGATTCCCTGGCGAACACCATGTCTACCGAGACCATGAACAGCAGGAGGCCGCCGCCGATGCGGAACGCATCGACGCTGATGCCGAGTATCTTCAGCAGCTGTTCGCCGGCCAGTGCGAAACCGAGGAAGATGAGCGCGGAGATGCTCACCGCCTTCACCGCCATGCGCCGCCGGAATCCGGGCGCGCCGCCGCGCGTCAGCGCGCCGAACACGGGTATCAGCGTCACCGGCTCGATGACGACGAACATGACCACGAAATTCTTGAGCAGCTGCTCGATCACGCCTGCGCGCCTTGTGGACCATCCTGATTGCAGCGCCGCCGGAATGGTCTGAGTATGATTCAGGTATCGTGTGAGAGGGCGCCTTCCCCGGAGAGGCGCGATCATACAAGGCAGCGGTGGAGGTTGCACGACATGGCTACCGAATTCCCTGCCATCGGCCACTGGTACCGCCGGCCGAACGGCAGACTGTTCGAGATCGTCGCCATCGACGATGCCGACGGCACGCTGGAGATCCAGTACTTCGATGGCACCCTTGGGGAGATCGACCTGGAGACCTGGCCGGATCTCATCCTGGAGCCCGTCGACCCGCCGGAAGACACGTCCGGCTCCCTGGACATGGACTTCGACGACGACGAGGCCGAAGGCGAGGGCGCCGGGCGGAGGGACTGGCTGGGGAGTCTGGATTACGTGGAGTGAGCGGCCGGATCCGGCACGGTGACCACGACGCACCCCTGCTCCACCTCCACCGGCAGGCGGTACAGCGACTTGCCCGGGCACGGACCCGCCACACACACCCCGCTGTCCAGCTCGAACGTCGCACCGTGTGACGCACAGATGATATGACCGCCGTCCCCGGTGAGGAACCGGTGCGGCTGCCAGTCCAGCGGGTGGCCGGCATGCACGCAGTAGTTCCGGTAGGCCCAGACCTCGTCGCCGCGGCGCACCACGAACCCCCTGAACGGCCAGTCGCCCCCTCCCACCGAGAAGCCGCGGCTGCCCGGATCCGCCAGCTCGTCGAGCCGGCAGACCTCCTTCCTGACTTCTCTTGGGCTCATCGGGCCGTTATGCTGGGCCGTTGAACCATCCATCGGACTGTCTGCATGGGATTCCCTACCGCCGACGATGCCGAAGCCGCATTCTATCGCGCGTTCTCGTTCTGCGACCTGGAGGCCATGCGCGAGATCTGGTGCAGGGACTCCGATGTCACCTGCATCCACCCGCTGAGCGCGCCGCTGACCGGCTACGACGCCATCATCCGCAGCTGGGAGCAGATATTCCGCAACATGGGGCCCACCCGCATCCTGAGCGAGCAGCTGCATCGCAGCAACTGGCAGGAGGCCGCGCTGCACGTGGTGAAGGAACACTTCGAGGTGCAGGGCGGAGGCACGACGCCGGTGATCGCCACCAACGCCTACCGCCTCACGACCGACGGCTGGCGGATGGTGCTGCACCACGGCTCGCCCTCGCAGCGCCCGTCGAACGGCACGCCGCCCACCGCCAGCCGCCGCACGCACTGACCGGTCATGTAGGAGGGCCTTCAGGCCCGATCTGCCACGCCTCCCGGCGATGGCAGCTGTCTCGGATTCCTTGTCACCAGCCCGAACAACGGCCGCAGCAGAACCGAGCGACGGATCACGAACTCGTGGAGCACATAGCAGCCGGCGACCGTCACCGCGAGCAGCAGCATCGGCTCGACGACCGGACCCAGATCCAGTTTCGAAAGGCGGTAGCCCGCGATCACCGTGATGGTTTGGTGGAGGATATACCAGGGGTAGACGGCCTCGGTCGCATACGGAAGCCATCGCATGGGCCGATTGAGCCATGCATGCCCCCAGCCGAGTATGGCGGCGATCCATACCCAACGATTCAGATAGGTGACGGAGAGCGCGATCGGGAACAACCCACGCTCGGTATCCCCGTCGAAGGCATTGGCGACGACATGGAAAGTGGGGAACAGGATCAGCCCCAGCAGCAGGTTCACGCGACGAAGCCTGGCAAGCTCCATCCAGATGCCGCTATCCCGGCCTAGCAGGAAACCGTACAGAAAATACGTCCCGTACATCACGTGGGCGTAACCGTCGTCGATCAGCGCATGGCTGACATAGGGGAATCGGGGGAATACCAGGTAGCCCAGGCCGATCAGCGGCAGAACCGGTATCACGATCACCCAGATGCCGCGCAGGCCTCGGAAGCCGCGAACCAGTTTCCGGCCCGGCCCGTCGAGCAGTATGGCGATCGGCAGTAACAGGAGCGTGTAGAACAGCAGATAGGGCAGGTACCACAGATGATTCCACGTCCAGGTGATTTCGGCAGCGCCCTCGTACGCCTCGGCCGGGACATCACCGAACGTCAGATACATGCCCATGAAGCGCCAGAAACCGGGTTCGATGGCTCCCTTCGAGACCGCCTCGAGATAGGCCTGGGGCGCGACGATCACGGCCATGCCGAAGGCCAGCGGCAGCCCCAGGCGCCAGAGTCGCCTTCGGGCAAGACGCAATGGCGAGTATTTACCCCAGACGAAACTGAGTGCCAGTCCGGATATCAGGAAAATCAGCGGCATACGCCACTGATTGACGAACATCATCGGCAATTGCAACCCCTCCGCCTGGTAACCGGACTTCACGTGCCAGTTCCAGTCGGCCACGTAGAACATGCCGACGTGGTAGATGATCAGAAGACTGAAGGCCAGGACCCGTAAGGCATCGACGTCGTGGCGACGGGCGAGACGCGCTGCGGGAACGACTGCGCCATGGTCATTGCTGGACATGCCGGACTCCTCGTGAATCAGAAAGCGGGATAAGGGTGCGACGACGCCGGGGCAAACAGGAGACGGGAGTGACGATCCGACCCGATTTTGTGACGAACGGCGGATGGCGGGGACGAACGGCGGGGGCCACCCCGGGCGTGGCCATGGGATTGCGCAGGCTTTTACCGGACAATGGTGACCGTGACCCTTGAACGCTACATGGCACAGCGACGCTATTGGGAGGTGGGGCTCTGGGCGCTCGCCATACTCGTCATGTTCTGCGCCAACCTGGGCATCGTGCTTTACGACAGCGCGCGCCTGGGACTCCCTGATCGGGGCTGGGAGCTTCTCGTCTGGGAGGCTACGAGCCACGCGGCGGTCGCAACGCTGATACCGCTCGTGCTCCTGTTCGATCGCCTCGTGCCGATACGTCCCGGAAACTGGCTGCCGGCACTGGCCGCCCACGCAGGATTCTCGGTGGTTTTCTCGCTCCTTCACGTCAGCCTCATGTACTGGGCCCGTGTCGCCATCTATCGCGCGGTCGATAACGGCGAGAGCTACCGCTGGGACAATTGGTGGGCCGAGTTCGGCTACGAATATCTCAAGGACTTTCGCGCCTACGCGCTACTCCTGATACTCCTCTACCTGTATCGCTTCATCCTGCGGCGGCTGCAAGGCGAAGCGGGATTCGTAGCCGAGGGCCCGGAGGAGTCGCAAGCGCTGCCGGTCACGGATCGCTTCCTCGTGAAGAAGCTGGGCAGGGAGTTTCTCGTCCGCGTCGGAGACATCGACTGGATCGAAGGGAGCGGCAACTACGTCAACCTTCATGTGGGCAAACGGGTCTATCCGCTGCGGGAGACGATGACCCACATCGCCGAACGGCTTGCTGCCCGGGGTTTCCGGCGTGTACACCGCAGCGCGGTAGTCAATCTGGATCGCATCGCAGGTATCGTGCCACTCGAGAGTGGCGACGGGGAACTGGAACTGGTGACCGGCGACACCGTCCCGGTGAGCCGGCGCTATCGCAAGGAGCTGCGGGATCAGCTGATCGGCGAGACACAGGTGGATCCGGCCTGATGGTTGGGCCTGAGCGTCGGGCCTGTAGGCCCTCCTACGTGCGACGCTCACGCCTCGCGATGACGATCGCCAGCACGATGGCCGGTACGCCCATCACCGCTGCATAAAGGAAGAACGCCGGGTAGTCCCAGGTATCGACGACGATGCCCGAGAAACCGCTCAGGAACTTGCCCAGCAGGGTCATGAGCGAGGAGAACAGGGCGTACTGGGTGGCGGTGTAGCCCGGGCTGGTGAGGTTCGACAGGTAGGCGATGAACACGGAACCCGCGAATCCCGCCGAGAGGTTGTCCGCCGAGATCGTGACCACCAGCATGCCCAGCTCCGGCCCGAGTGTGGCGAGCCAGGCGAACAGCAGGTTGGTCACCGACACCAGCACCGCGCCGGGCAACAGCATCTTCACGGCGCCGTAGCGCACCACCAGCGCGCCGCCGATGGCCGCACCCAGTATGGTCATGCCGATGCCGAAGACCTTGGCGATGGCCGCGATCTGCTCCAGCGTGAAGCCGAGGTCCAGGTAGAAGGGGTTGGCCATGCTGCCCATGACGAGGTCGCTGATGCGGTAAACGGAGATGAATGCCAGGATCACCAGGCTGAACAGGCCGGCCTTCCTGAAGAAGTCGAGGAACGGGCAGACCACGGCGCCGAAGAACCAGCGCCCGGCCGCGCCCATGCTGCGCGTCTCCGGCACCATCCGGGCGATCGTCTCCAGGTAATCCCGCTCGCGCGCACGCACCACCTCCGGGTCCACCTCCGGCTCGCCGATGGCGAGCACCGTGACGATACCCACTCCCACCAGCGCGGCCATGGTCAGGTAGGCGGCCGGCCACGAGGCGTCACTCGCGATGAACAGCGCGCCGGCGCCGGAGGCCAGCAGGGCGAGCCGGTAGCCCGTCTGGTAGGCGCCGGCCATCGGGCCCTGCATGCGCTCGTCCACGGCCTCGATGCGCCAGGCGTCGATGGAGACGTCCTGGGTGGCCGAGGAAAAGGCGACCAGCAGGGCGAGCCAGGCCATCTGCGTGAGGTTCACCGCCGGGTCGGTGAATGCCATGCCGACGAGGCCCGCCGCGATGCCGATCTGGCCGGCCAGCATCCAGCTGCGCCGCTTGCCCAGGAGCCGCGTCGCGACGGGGATGGACAGCCGGTCGATCAGCGGCGACCACAGGAATTTCACCGAATAGGTGATGCCGATCCAGGCGAAATAGCCGATGGCCGTGCGGCTGGTGCCCGCCTGGGTCAGCCAGGCCCCCAGCGTGGAGAACACCAGCAGGAACGGCAGCCCGGCCGAGAAGCCGAGGAACAGCATGGCGACGACCCGCGGCCTGAGGTAGGCGGCGGCGGAGTCGCGCCAGCCGGTGCCCGGCGCATGGCGGCCCGGCACGTCGGCGGCGGACTCGCGCTCAGCCGGCAAGATCCAGCTCGTAGTCGATGGTCAGCGGGGCGTGGTCGGAGAAGCGCTCCTCCCGGTAGACGTCGGCCTGGCGGATGCGCGGCGCGAGCCCGGGGGTGATCACGTGATAGTCGATGCGCCACCCCACGTTCTTCTCCCAGGCCCGTCCCCGGTTCGACCACCAGGTGTACTCGCCCTCGTTGGGGTTCACCACCCGGAACGCGTCGACCAGTTTCACCCGGTCGAACACGTGGTCGAGCCAGGCCCGCTCCTCGGGCAGGAAGCCGGAGTTCTTCCGGTTGGAGCGCCAGTTCCTGAGGTCGATCTCCCGGTGGGCGATGTTCCAGTCGCCGCACAGGATGTATTCATTGCGCCGGCGCCGGAGGCGTTGCAGGTGGGGCAGGAAGTGATCCAGGAAGCGGTACTTTGCCGCCTGGCGCTCGTCGCCGGAGGAGCCGGACGGCAGGTACACCGAAGCCACCGCCACGCCCTCGAGCTGCACTTCGAGGTAGCGGCCCTCGCGGTCGAACTCCTCGATGCCGAGGCCGCGGACGATGCGCTTCGGCTCGTGGCGCGAGTAGATCGCAACACCGCTGTAACCTTTCTTCTCGGCGTCCTCGTAGTAACAGTGATAGCCGGCCGGGTGGAACACCTCGTCCTCCAGCTGGTGCAGCTGGGCCTTGGTCTCCTGGATGCAGACGACGTCCGGGTTGCGCCGCGGCAGCCAGTCGAAGAAACCCTTCCTCGCGGCGGCGCGGATACCGTTGGCATTCAGACTCATGACCCGGAACAATGCATCACTCCCGTCGGCGCGCCGGCGCGGCAGCGGCCGCCCCGGCTGTGTCATACTTGGAGGCAGGGTCGCAGAGACCCCGCCGGCACGGCGCGAATGATATCAAGAGCCCCTCCGGGGAAGGCAGTATGCGGTCCTGGCAGAGAGAATTCCTTGAGCTGGCGCTCGAGCTGGAAGTGCTGAAGTTCGGCTCTTTCAAGCTGAAGTCCGGCCGAATGAGCCCGTATTTCTTCAATGCCGGCCTGTTCAACACCGGCTATGCCGCGGCCAAGCTGGGGCGCTGCTACGCCTCGGCTATCGCGAACTCGGACGTGGAGTTCGACCTGCTGTTCGGGCCCGCCTACAAGGGTATCCCGCTGGCCACGCTGGCGGCCGCGGCGCTGGCCGAGCACCACGACATCGACGTGCCCTACTGCTTCAACCGCAAGGAAGCGAAGAGCCACGGCGAGGGCGGCAACACCATCGGCGCGCCGCTGGAGGGCCGGGTGCTCATCGTGGACGACGTCATCACGGCGGGCACGGCCATCCGCGAGGCGGTCGAGATCATCCGCGACAGCGGGGCGACGCTCGCGGGCGTGGTGATCTCGCTGGACCGCCAGGAGCGCGGCACGGGCGAGCGCTCCGCCGTGCAGGAGGTGGAGCGCGTGCTGAAGGTACCGGTGCTGAGCCTCATCACGCTGTCGGACCTGATCACCCATCTCGAGGAGACGCCGGGTCAGCGCAAGCACCTGCGCGCAGTCATGGACTACCAGCGCCAGTATGGTGTAGAACCGGATCAGAGCTGACAGGGAACCGCCCGCAGCGGCCGGTCAGGGATGTGCCAAAACCGCGAACCAGTTCCGGTCCGGTCTCGGCACGATAATATGTAATACGGACATGACCAAGGCAGCTCCCATAGCACTCGCGACACTCGCGGTCGTCCTCCTCACGGGCGCCGGCGAGGAGAGGCGCACCTATAGCTGGACCGACGACGAGGGCGTCACCCATTACGGTGACAAGGTGCCGCCGGAATACCGTGACCAGAAGAAGCGCATCCTCAACGAACAGGGCGTGACCGTCGGGGTGATCGAGGGCAAGAAGACGCCCGAGGAACTCGCGCTGGAGGCAAAGCGGCGCGAGATGGAAGCCGAGAAGGAGAAGCGCCGGCGGGCGGACAAGGTGCTGCTCTCCACCTATCTCTCGGTGGAAGAGCTGGAGATGCACCGCGACCGGCGGCTGGAATTGCTGCGGGCGCAGCAGAAGGTGGCCGAACTCTACCTGCGCAACCTGCGCCGGCGCATGGTCTCGCTGCAGGAGGAGGCCAGCAACTACAAGCCCTACACCATGGAACCCGACGCCGAGATCATCCCGCCGGACCTGGCCGAGGATCTCTCCGACACGAAGGACCGCATCAACCGCCAGGAAGCGCAGCTGGCCGAGCACCGCCGGGAAGCGGACCAGCTCGAGCAGAAGTTTGCCCAGGACATCTCGCGCTTCCGCGCCCTGAAGGGATACTGACGCAGGCTCAGCTGCGGCCCGAGTGGCCGAATCCCCCCTCTCCCCTCTCGCTCTCGTGGAACTCGTCCACGATGTCGAACGCCACCTGCTCCACGGGCACGAACACCATCTGGGCGATGCGGTCGCCGGGCTCGATGACATAGGGCTCCCTGCCGCGATTCCAGCAGGAGACGTAGACCTGGCCCTGGTAGTCGGAGTCGATCAGCCCCGTCAGGTTGCCGAGCACGATGCCGTACTTGTGGCCGAGGCCGGAGCGCGGCAGCAATACCGCCGCCAGGCCGGGATCGCCGATGTGGATGGCCAGCCCGGTCGGCAGCAGCTCCGTCTCGCCCGGACCCAGCGTCAGCGGCTGGTCGAGGCAGGCTCGCATGTCCAGCCCTGCCGAACCGTCGGTGGCGTAATGAGGCAGCGGGAACTCGCCGCCGAGGCGATCGTCCAGGATCTTCAGCTCGACTCGTCTCACCGAACAGGTCTCACAAAACCGATCTTACGAACCGGCCTTGCGCACGGGGGTGATGCGCCCCGGCTGGGTCTCGCCGAACATGTTCTGATAGCGATTCATGATCAGCGCCATCAGCCCCCGCGCCAGCCGCTTCTTGTCGGTGCGAGCGAACTCGCGCTCACCGCCGTTCCAGAAGACCGTCACCGCGTTCTCGTCCGTGTCGAAGCCCAGTTCGCCGCCCACGCGGTTGGCCACGATCATGTCCAGCCCCTTGCCGGTGAGTTTGCCGCGGGCGTTCTCCTCCAAGTTCTCGGTCTCGGCGGCGAAGCCGACGGTGAAGGGCCGACCCTCCGCCCGTGCCACCTCGGCCAGCGTGTCCGGCGCGCGCACGAGATCCAGCTGCATGCGTTCGCCGGTCTTCTTCATCTTCTGTTCGCTGCGTTGGGCCGCCTGGTAGTCCGCAATGGCCGCCGCGCCCACGTAGATATCGGTCCGGGGCAGCAGCTCCCGCACCTTGCCGAGCATCTCCTCGGCCGTCTCGACGTCGTGGCGCTCCACCCAGGGCGGGGTGTCCAGCGCCACCGGCCCGGCCACCAGCCGGACGCGGGCGCCGGCCGCGGCAGCCGCCTCCGCCAGCGCAAAGCCCATCTTGCCGGAGCTGCGGTTCGACAGGAAGCGCACCGGATCCAGCGGCTCGCGGGTGGGTCCGGCGCTGATCAGGATGCTCACGTCGCTCAGCGGTCCGGCGGGTTGCTCGAACGGCAGCGCCGCCACAATGTCGGCCGGCTCGAGCATACGGCCGGGTCCCGTCTCGCCGCAGGCCTGGTCGCCCTCGGCGGGACCGAGCAGGCGGATGCCGCGGCCGAGCAGCGTCTGGCGGTTCTGCTGAGTGGCGTCGTTGGCCCACATCAGGCGGTTCATCGCCGGCGCGAGCACGATGGGGGCCTCGGTGGCCAGGCACAGTGTGGAGAGCAGATCGGGCGCCTGGCCGTGGGCGAGCCGAGCCATGAAGTCCGCCGTGGCCGGCGCCACGAGGACCAGGTCGGCCCAGCGCGCGAGCTCGATGTGCCCCATGGCCGCCTCGGCCTCGAGGTCCCAGAGGTCCGTACGCACCGGCCTGCCGGAGACCGCCTGGAAAGTGAGCGGCGTGACGAACTGCTGCGCGCCGGCCGTCATCACCACCTGGACCTCGAGTCCGCGGGCGGTGAGCCGGCGCACGATCTCCGGCGACTTGTAGGCGGCGATGCCGCCGGTGACGCCCAACAGAATCTGCTTCATGGCCGAGAACCTCCGGTCGACGGACCGAGCTTAGCCTGCCGTCCGGGTGCGTGGCTACCGGCGGCGTCCGCCCTAAGTGCCGCCCGCGTCCATAAACGGGACGCGCAGCGGCAGCCGTCGCCGCCGAAGATGGCGCTCGGCTACGGGGTAGGGAGGAGAACTGCCGTGGGAATCCGGGACTGGCCGCAGGAGGAGCGGCCCAGGGAGAAACTGCTGGCCGACGGTGCGGAAACGCTGACCAACGCCGAACTGCTGGCCGTGGTACTCGGCGGCGGCGGGCCGGGCGTCGATGCCGTGGCTCTGGCCCGTCGGCTGCTCGGCGCGCACGGCGGGCTGCGCGCGCTGCTGCACGCGGAGTGCGGGGCGCTGACCACGATGCCCGGGCTGGGCGCGGCCCGCACCGCCCGCCTCAAGGCGGCCGCGGAACTCGCCCGGCGCTACTTCGGCGAGAAGGTGAAGCCCGGGCGCACGATCAGCGGGCCCGCGGACACCTGCGAATACCTCATCGCACGCCTGCGCGACCAGCCCCAGGAAGTGTTCTGCTGCCTGTTCCTGGACAACCGCCATCGGGTCATCCGCTTCGAGGAGATGTTCCGCGGCACGGTGGACGGCACCAGCGTGTACCCGCGGGAGGTCGTGCGGCGGGCCCTGGCGCTGAACGCCGCCGCGGTGATCCTGGCCCACAATCACCCCTCCGGCGTCGCCGAGCCGAGTCAGGCGGACGAATCCATCACCCGGCGGCTGAAGGCCGCCCTGGACCTGGTGGACATCCGCATGCTGGACCACCTGGTGGTGGGCGACGGCCTGGCCACCTCTCTCGCGAGCCGCGGCCTGCTGTAAGGCCCGGTTTCTCTTGCCTAAAGCGGCGCCTGCTGGTATAAATACCGCCCTTCCGCCGGCCCCGCGCCGGCGTATTTTTCGTGATTTCAGGAACTTGAGGCCATGTCCAAGGTTTGCCAGGTGACTGGGAAGCGGCCCATGAGCGGCAACAACGTCTCCCATGCCCATAACAAGACCCGCCGGCGCTTTCTGCCGAACCTGCACACCCATCGCTTCTGGCTGGAAAGCGAGCAGCGATTCGTGAAGCTGCGCGTCTCCAGCAAGGGCATGCGCATCATCGACAAGCGGGGCATCGACGACGTGGTCGCCGAGCTCCGCGCCCAGGGCCAGAAGGTCTAGGGCCAGACCGGAGGGTTATAGCCATGCGTGAGAAGATCCGCCTCGTCTCTTCGGCCGGCACGGGCCATTTCTACACCACGACGAAGAACAAGCGCCTGCATCCGGAGAAGATGGAAACAAAGAAGTTCGATCCGGTCGTCCGCAAGCACGTGACGTACAAGGAAGCCAAGATAAAGTAGGCGGCTTCCCGCACCGGATACAAAAAACCCGCCGGTCGGCGGGTTTTTTGTGCCTGTCTGCCGCGTCTGCGGTCAGGCGGGTTGCGGCGCCATGGCATAGCCGCGGAGCGTGCGGGCGAAGTCCTGCAGCGCCTTGATGCCGCTCGCCTCCGCCTCGTTGCACCACTGACGCAGCTGCGCCACCAGCTTGTCGTTGCTGACGTTCGTCGCTCCGCTCCACAGTTCGCGCAGACGCTCACGGAACTGATACACCGTGGCCAGCCGCGGATTGCGCGCGAGCAGCGACTGCAGCCGGTCCTGCGCCGCCTCGTCCAGCAGCGCCGGCTGGCGCACCACCAGCCGCTTCGCCCGGCGCCAGAGCGGGTCGTCGCCCTTCTGGCGGCGGAACTCGGGCAGGGTCACCTGCCGGGTATAGTCCCGCAGCACGTGCATGCGGTTGACGATCACGGCGCGCAGCGTCTCGATGTCGACGTTCTCCGCAGGCTCCGCCACCACGGGCTTCGGTGCCACTTTCTTCACCTTCGCCAGCCCGAGGGAGCGGAAGATCGTGATGTACATCCAGCCGATGTCGAATTCCCAGGGCCGCACCGAGAACTTGGCCGAGGTCGGAAAAGCGTGGTGGTTGTTGTGCAGTTCCTCGCCGCCGAGCAGCAGCCCCCAGGGCACGATGTTCGTGGCGGCGTCGTCACACTCGAAATTGCGGTAGCCGGAGTGATGGCCCACGCCGTTGATGACGCCGGCGGCGAACAGCGGCATGGAAACCAGCGAAGTGGCGATCAGGATGATGCCCGGCACGCCGAAAAGCAGCAGGTCGAGCACGATCAGCAGGATGATCCCGCCGTAGGGGAAGCGCGTGTAGACGTTGCGCTCCATCCAGTCGTCCGGGCAGCCGCGCCCGTACTTGCGGATGGTCTCCTCGTTGCCGGTCTCTTCCCGGTAGAGCTCCGCCCCCTCCAGCAGCACCTTCTTCAGGCCGAAGACCTTCGGGCTGTGGGGGTCGCCCTCCGTCTCGCAGAAGGCGTGGTGCTTGCGGTGCACGGCCACCCATTCGCGGGTGAGCATGCCCGAAGTCATCCAGATCCAGAAGCGGAAGAAATGGCGCAGCGCGGGATGCAGGTCCAGCGACCGGTGAGCCTGGTCGCGATGCAGATACAGCGTCACCGCCATCATGGTGATCTGCACCATGACGAAACCGGCGAGCACGTAGCCCCAGAAAGAGAGGCCCAGCAGGCCGTAGGCGTAATTCAGTAGTAATTCCATTCGTCGGTATACCTGTCGGAATGCCGTGACGGGACGCCCACTATAACGGACCCCCTGCCGGCGAAAAAGGAGCGGTTCACACTCGGGGCAAACACGCGGAAACGGTTTGGACCGCCTTCGCAGGATTTGGTGCCTTCGCGGGTGAATTTCAATAACATGACCGCCCCGATTCAGCACCGCTGGAGCGTGGACCGCGCCCCGCCCGTGGGGGGGCAGGTCCCTCTGTCCGCCATGCCCGAATTGCCCGAAGTCGAGACCACCCGACGCGGCGTGGAGCCCCATCTGGCCGGCCGGCGTATCGCCGCGCTCAGTGTGCGCGACCCCAGGCTGCGCTGGCCCGTGGCGCCGGACATCGCGGCTAGGGCGCAAGGGCAGCGCATCACGGCCGTGGACCGACGCGCCAAGTACCTGCTGATCCGGCTGGAGAGCGGGAGCCTGATGCTGCACCTGGGCATGTCCGGCAGCCTGCGCATCGTGCCCGCGGAGGCGCCGCTGCGTACCCACGATCATCTGGAGCTGGTCCTGGACGACGGTCACCGGCTGCGTTTCCACGACCCGCGGCGTTTCGGCTCCCTGCACTGGGTGCCGCACGGGACCCAACATCCGTTGCTGGCGCGGCTGGGGCCGGAACCGCTGGAAGAGGCGTTCGACGGCGCCTGGCTGCGGCGGGCCTTCGCCGGCAGGCGGGCGGCCGTGAAGACGGCCCTGATGGACGCCCGTGTGGTCGTCGGCGTCGGCAACATCTACGCCAGCGAGGCACTGTACCGGGCGGGCATCCACCCGTCCCGTCCCGCGGGCCGCATCTCGCGACAGCGGCTGGACCGCCTGGCTGATGCCGTGAAGTCCGTTCTGTCCGAGGCCATTGCCGCGGGCGGCACCACGCTCAGGGACTTCTACGGCGGCGACGGCGAGCCGGGCTATTTCCGGCAGAGCCTGTCGGTCTACGGGCGGGCCGGCGAGCCGTGCCCGGACTGCGGCGAACCGGTCAGGCAGCGGGTGATCGGTCAGCGTTCCAGCTACTACTGCCCGCGCTGCCAGCGATAGCGTCGACGGCGACCGGCCGGAAGATTCTAGTTGGCGGGCCTGCGCTCGAGCAGGGCCTTCTCCACCACCGGCGAGACGAACTCGCCCACGTCGCCGCCCAGCATGGCGATCTCGCGCACCAGGCTGGAAGATATGTAGGTGTAGCGCTCCGTAGGCGTCAGGAACACGGTCTCCACCTCGTCGGTGAGATGGCGGTTCATGTTCGCGAGCTGGAACTCGTACTCGAAATCGGAGACGGCGCGCAGGCCGCGGATGATGGCGCCCAGGTCGTGCTGGCGGGCGAAATCGATGGTGAGTCCCTCGTAACCCATCACCTCGACGCCGGGGATGTCGGCCAGGACGGCCTCCGCCAGCGCCACACGCTCGTCCAGGTCGAACATGGGCCGCTTGCCCGGGTTGGCGGCGATGGCCACGACGATGCGGTCGAATATCCGCGACGCCCGACGCACCAGGTCCTCGTGGCCGCGCGTGACGGGATCGAAAGTCCCCGGGTACATGGCGGCGATGCTCATAGCGCTCCCCCAGTCGGCTCGGTCCTGCCGAGCAGCACGAATCTCACATTGCCGGCGGTCTTCTCCCGCCGGGTCTCGAGGCCCGGCGGCAGCCGGGGCGGCGAGCGGCGGTCGTGCTCCAAGTACACCAGAGCGTCGTCGGCCAGCCAGCCGCGGCCTGCGAGAAGTGTACACAATTCGTCGAGCCGGCCGTGACCGTAGGGCGGGTCGAGGAACACGACGTCGAACGGCTCCGGCTCGCCGCCGGCCAGCAGACGGTAGGCATCCGCGGCCAGCACCCGGCAGCCGCCGGCTACCAGCGTATTCAGGCTGTTCTCGATGGCGCGGGCGAGGCGGCGGTCGCGCTCGACGAACAGGGCGGAGGCGGCGCCCCGGGACAGGGCCTCGATGCCCAGGATGCCGGTGCCGGCGAACAGATCCGCCACCCGGCTGCCGGCGAGCTGCGGCCGCAGCCAGTTGAACAGCGTCTCGCGGATGCGGTCGGTGGTCGGCCTGAGTCCTTCGGCCTCGGCGACGGGCAGGCGGCGGCCGCGCCAGCGCCCGCCGATGATGCGGACGCTGCCCGGCGGACGCCGGTCGCCGCGCTCAGGCCGCCGCGCCATGGCCGCAACCGCTGCGGGGCATCCGGAGATGGAGGTGTGCTGCTAAGATGTCGCGCTCCGGGCGGGGGTCCGCGGACAGGATACCGCGGCGGCATGCACTGACAACGAGGCACATGAAAGACGCTGCAGACAAGGCCGGCCGCAAGGGCTTCCTCAAGCGGCTGCGGGAGCGGCTGAACCGGGGCGACTCCTGGCTCACCTACGACCTCGCGAACCTGTTCCCCGGCGGCAGGATCGACGAGGACGCGCTGGAGGAGCTCGAGACCCGGCTGGTGATGGCCGACGTCGGCGTCGAGACCAGCATGCAGATCATCGACTCCCTGCGGAGGAAGCTCGCCCGCAAGGAGTTGAAGGACCTGGAGGCGCTGCTGCGCGGCCTGCGCGATGCCATGCTGGACATACTGCGCCCGGTGGAGGTGCCGCTGGAGGTGCCGGACGCGCCGCGTCCGTGGGTGCTGCTGATGGTCGGGGTGAACGGCGCCGGCAAGACAACCAGCATCGGCAAGATCGCGAAGCGTCTCGGCGACCAGGGCCTCGCGGTGATGCTGGCGGCGGGCGATACCTTCCGGGCCGCCGCCGTCGAGCAGCTGCAGGCCTGGGGCAAGCGCAACGGCGTGCCGGTGGTGGCGCAGCAGACCGGCGCAGACCCGGCGGCCGTGGCCTACGACGCCTGGGCGGCGGCGAAGGCCCGCGGCACCGACGTGCTGATCGCCGATACCGCCGGCCGGCTGCAGAGTCAGGGCGGCCTCATGGACGAACTCGGCAAGATCGCCCGGGTGCTGGGCCGCCAGGACGAGACCGCGCCTCACGAGGTGATGCTGGTGCTCGACGCCGGGCTCGGCCAGAACGCGCTGTCCCAGGCGGAGAAATTCAGCGCCGCCGTGAAGGTCACGGGCATCACGGTCACCAAGCTCGACGGCAGTGCCAAGGGGGGCGTGGTACTCGGCATCGCCAACCGCCTCGGCATCCCCATCCGCTACATCGGCGTCGGCGAGGGCATGGACGATCTGCAGCCCTTCGATGCCGAGGAATTCGTGGACGCCCTGCTGGACCTGGGAGGCGGCGCAGCGCAGTGATTCACCTGGAGAACATCACCAAGCGCTATGCCGGCCACGATGCGCTGCAGCGCCTCACGCTGGACGTGGACGCCGGCGAGATGGTCTTCGTCACCGGGCATTCCGGCGCGGGCAAGAGCACGCTGCTGAAGCTGATCGCGCTCATCGAGCGGCCCACCCGGGGCCGCATCGTGGTGAACAACCAGGACCTCGCCAAGGTGGGCCGCCGCCGCATCCCCCGCTACCGGCGCGACATCGGCATGGTTTTCCAGGACCACAAGCTGCTGTTCGACCGTAACGTATTCGAGAACGTGGCGCTGCCGCTGATCATCACCGGCACCGGCAAGCGCGAGATCGGCCGTCGGGTGCGTGCCGCACTGGATCAGGTGGGACTGCTGCGCCGCGAGAAGCAGATGCCGGAGACCCTGTCCAGCGGCGAGCAGCAGCGGGTGGGCATCGCCCGGGCCATCGTGGGCCGGCCAACGCTGCTGATCGCCGACGAACCCACCGGCAACCTGGATCCGGAACTCTCGCTGGAGATCATGCGCCTGTTCGAGCGCTTCAACGACGTGGGCGTGACGCTGATGATCGCCTCCCACGACCTGCACCTGATCGGCGGCATGGGCCACCGGCGTATCGTCCTGGACAACGGCATGCTGGCCGGCGAAACCGGCGACGAGGAACCGGACGGCCCGGCCTGGCTCAAGGAGACGCGCGGCAATGGCGGCAACGGCTGAGCGGCGCACGGGCGGGCCCGGCACGTGGCTGGCCCGGCACGGGGAGACGGCGGTGGCCGCGCTCGGGCGGCTGGCCGCACAGCCCCTGTCGACGCTGCTGACGGTGCTGGTGATCGCCATCACGCTGGCGCTGCCCGCCGGCCTGCACCTGGGCGTGAAAAACGCCGCGCAGCTCTCCGGCGGCTGGGAGAGTGCGGTGGACTTCTCGGTGTACCTGGACATGGGCACCGCCGAGGACGATGCCCGCCGGCTCGCCGGCATCATCGAAAGTCGGGCCGACGTGGAGCGCGTGGAGTTCATCAGCGCCACCGAGGCGCTGGCCGATTTCAAGGCGGGATCCGGCTTCGGCGACGCGCTGGATGCGCTCGACGACAACCCGCTGCCTCACACGCTGGTGGTGCGCCCCGCCGTCGCCGGCAACGACTCACTCATCGAGTTGCTGCGCGAGGAACTCGCAAACCTGCCCGAGACCGACCTGGTGCAGCTCGACACGGCGTGGGTGCAGCGCTTCAACGCCACGCTGGACCTGATCCGGCGGGTGATCCTGATCACCGCGCTGCTGCTGGGCGCGGCGGTGATCATCGTCATCGGCAATACCATCAGGCTGGACATCCAGAACCGCCGGGACGAGATCGTAGTGACCAAACTGATCGGCGCCAGCGCCGGATTCATCCGCCGCCCGTTCCTCTACTCGGGCCTCTTGTACGGCATCGGCGGGGGCCTGCTGGCGCTCGTCCTGGTCGCGGTCTCGCTGTGGCTGACCTCGGACGGGGTAGCGCGGCTGGCCGGCCTCTACGGCAGCGGTTTCCGGCTGAGCGGGCTGGACTGGCGGGAGAGCCTGACCGTGCTCGGCACGGGGGCGTTCCTCGGCTGGTTCGGCTCCTGGTTCGCCGCCGCCCGTCACATGCGGCGCATCGAGCCCCGCTGATCGGCGGAGGCGGCCAGCGCGGCGAGCACCGTGCGCACGATGCCCTCCACCGCCTCGCGGGAGGGACGGCCCCGGCAGATCACGCGGATGCCCCACAGGTTGTTGACGAGGAATGCGGCGGTGGCATCGGCGTCGAGCCTGGGGTCGAGCTCGCCGGTCTCGCTCGCGCGCCTGAGCGCCCGGCCGAACAGCGTCTCGATACGACGCAGACCGCCCACGAGTTCCCCCTGGACCTCCGGGTCGTGGTGGGAATACTCGAGCATTGCGTTCACCATCAGGCAGCCGCGGTGCCTCGGGTCGTCGAGGGTCTCGTCGACCAGCGCCAGGAAGAACTGCCGGATCGCCTCCAGGGGTGAATCGGCCTCACGCAGGGACTCGCGGAGGCGCTCGGCGGAATCGGCCTGGTAGGCCTTCAGCACTTCCAGGAACATGCCCTTCTTGCTGCCGAACGCGGCGTACAGGCTGCCGGGCTTCAGACCGGTGGCCTGGACCAGGTCGCTGACGGAGGTGCCCCGGTAGCCGCGCTGCCAGAAAACCTCCGTGGCCCGCTCGATGACCTCCGTCCGGTCGAAAGATGGTGGTCGTGGCATGGTCTCCGCCCTTAAAACCCCCGTTCAGTCATGATGTTACCTATTCTTGAATAAGTATTCAATAATGTGCTATGATTCTGGCCGTGAGATGGTGCCGGCGGGCACGGGAAAACAAGTCCCGCAGCATCCGGCGGACGGCGGAACGCGAATATCCCGTCGGGAAGCGCAGGATCGGGCGCCAGTCGTTTAGCACTCCAGAGATGTGAGTGCTAATATTTTGAATGCAAGTCCTGACCGGGAAAGGTAGGGAATAAGGAAATGACGACAGCTTTGGCTCGCAGAGAACAGGAAATGATGCTCGCCGGTCCGGTGGGCAGCCTCGACGCCTACATCCAGGCCGTCGGCTCCGTACCTGTGCTCAGCAAGGACGAGGAGCAGGCGCTCGCGCGGCGTTTCCGGGACGATGAAGACCTGGACGCCGCCCGTTCGCTGGTGCTGGCGCACCTGCGCTTCGTGGTGCACATCGCGAAGGGCTACATGGGTTACGGCCTGGCGCTGAACGACCTGATCCAGGAAGGCAACGTCGGCCTGATGAAGGCGGTGAAGCGCTTCGACCCCGACGTGGGCGTGCGCCTCGTGTCGTTCGCCGTGCACTGGATCCGCGCGGAAATCCACGAGTTCGTGCTGCGCAACTGGCGTGTGGTCAAGGTGGCCACCACCAAGGCCCAGCGCAAGCTGTTCTTCAATCTGCGCCGCTCCAAGAAGAACCTCGCCTGGCTGTCGGCGGAGGAGACCGCAGCGGTGGCGGAGGACCTGGGCGTCAGCACCGCCGAAGTCACCGAGATGGAGAAACGGCTGGCAGCCCGTGACAGCACGTTCGACCTGCCGGTGGACGACGAGGAGGCCTACACGCCCGCCCACTATCTGCCGAGCCCGGATGCCGATCCGGCGGTGCTCGTGGAAGGCGAGGACTGGGAGCAGGAGACCTCGGGCCGTCTTGTGGAGGCGCTGAACGCGCTCGACGAGCGCAGCCGGCACATCCTCGAGAGCCGCTGGCTCAGCGAGGAGAAGATGACCCTGCAGGATCTCGCGGACCACTACGGCGTCTCCGCCGAGCGCATCCGTCAGATCGAGAGCGCGGCCATCAAGAAGCTGAAGACCCGCATGGGGGTCTGAGGCCTATCGCCGGGCCCGGACGGTTAACGAGACCAGCGAAGACGGCGCCTGCGGGCGCCGTTTTTCGTTGGCGTGAGCGGCCTGTCACCCACCGACTAGCAATAACGACGGCGCCGGTATTCCACCCAGCCGCCCTCCTCCAGGCCGCGGGGATCGTGGTGGGTCCAGTGCACGGTGCCACCCAGGTCGTTCCACTCGTACAGGCCGCGGAAACCGATCCGGTCGGCCATTCCCAGCGGCACCCGCGGGGCCATCTCGAGATTGTGCGCAATCAGCAGCGACTGGCCGGCGGGCGTCCTCACCACGAAGCGCTGGTGGGGGCCATACTCGTCGTCGTCACCGAGGAGGCGCACCACCCGGCCGTTGCCCTCCACCCATTCGTCGTGCCTGCGCTTGTCGAAAGGCCGGTCGGGCTCCGCACCCGACCGGCCCTTCTTCCGTCGTCTGGCGGGCACGCCGTCAGGCGGTGACGGGCACCAGCGTCAGCTCCACCCGGCGATTGGCCTGGCGGCCTTCCGCCGTCGAGTTGTCGGCGACCGGCCGGCTCTCACCCATGCCCACCGTGATGATGCGCTGATCCATCACGCCCTGGGACTGGAGGAAGCGCGCCACCGATGCGGCCCGACGCTCGGACAGGCGCTGGTTGTACTCGTTGGTGCCCGTGCTGTCCGTGTGGCCGGCGACTTCCACCACCGTCTTCTCGTACTTGTCGAGGACCTTGGCGACGGAGTTCAGCACGTCGAAGAAGGCGGGATTCAGATCCGCGCTGTCCGTGGCGAAGGTCACGTTGCCCGGCATGTTGAGCGTGATGTTCTCGCCCATGCGGGTGACGCTCACGCCGGTGCCTTCGAGTTCGGCGCGCAGTTCCGCCTCCTGGCGGTCCATGTAATAGCCGACGGAACCGCCCGCCAGCGCGCCGATGCCGGCGCCGATCAGCGCGCGCTGGCGACGCTCCACGGCGTCGTCCCCGGAGATGAGGCCGATGACCGCGCCGGCCGCCGCACCGATCGCTGCGCCCTTGGTGGCGCTGGCCGTCTTCTCTTCGCGGGTGTAGGGGTCGAGCGTCGTGCAGGCGCCCAGCGTGAAGGTCGTCATCGTGACGGCGGTGAGCACCAGCAGTTTCCTGGATTCCATGGTTGACCTCTCTTTGGTTTTCCTCTTTGACTGTCCTCTTCGATCGCACCGACGATGCGATCCCCGGTCCGGAACCACCTCCGGCGGACAGAGATTTCCGACCGTTGCACAGTATACGCGTTCAACCTGAACACCGGATTAATACCGCGCCCTCCGCGCCGGCGCCCATGTAGAATGCGCCGCAGGAGGAGACGCCCATGCGTACGGCCGACTTCTGGCTGGACCGTTATTCCCGTCATCACCGTCATCGGCTGAACCGCGTGCTGCACGGCGTCGCCGTCCCGCTGGCGGTCGTCGGCCTCACCGGCCTGCTGTGGGCGCTGCCGGTCCCCGCAGCCTTCACGGATATCTCCCCGGCACTGAACTGGGGCACGGCGTTCCTGCTCTCGGCCGTGGTCTACTATTTCATCCTCTCCATCCCGCTGGCCGTCGGGCTGCTGCCGTTCGTGCTGGCCGCCACCGGCATCCTGGGACGGCTGGAAGGACTCTCGCCCGCGCTCTGGCAGACCTCGCTCACGCTGTTCCTGGCCGCACTGGTGCTGCAGGCCGTCGGACACCTGCTGGAGGGCGGCCGGCTGCGGGTGCTCGAGGACCTGCACTACCTCATGATCGGGCCGGTCTGGATGATGGCCGGCGCCTTCCGGCGCCTGGGTATACCGTACTGAGACGGACGGCGCGGCCTCCCGTGGCCGTTGTTATACTTGCAGACCGCCCCGAAGCGCCGCCGCTTCGCCCGTTCGAATCCCACACCCAGGAGGCCCGGCAGTGGCCAGCACACAACCCGTCAGCTCAGGCGCCGGCCGCAACCGGCTGGACCCCCTCGATCTCTACGACGTCGACGCCGAACTCGGCGACGAGGAGCGCATGGTGCGGGACTCCGTGGCCCGCTTCGTCGACGACCGGGTGCTGCCGGTCATCAGGGAGTGCTTCGAGAAACACCTCTTCCCGGGGGACCTGATCCCGGAGGTGGCCGAACTGGGGCTGCTCGGCAGCTCCATAGAGGGTTACGGCTGCGCCGGCCTGAACGGCGTCTCCTACGGCCTGATCTGCCAGCAGCTGGAGCGGGGCGACAGCGGCTTGAGGAGCTTCGTCTCGGTGCAGTCCAGCCTGGTGATGTATCCCATCCACGCCTTCGGCAGCGACGAGCAGAAGGAACGCTGGCTGCCCGCGCTGGCGTCTGCCGAGGCCATCGGCTGCTTCGGGCTCACCGAGCCCCAGGGCGGCTCGGACCCCGGCAACATGAAGACCCACGCAAAGCGCGACGGCGACGACTGGGTGTTGAACGGCGCGAAGATGTGGATCACCAACGCCCCCATCGCCGACGTGGCGGTGATCTGGGCGATGACGCCGGAGGGCGTGCGCGGCTTCATCGTCGAGACGGACACGCCCGGCTTCGAGGCCCGGGAGATCCACGACAAGTTCTCCCTGCGCGCCTCCTCCACCGGCGCGCTGTTCCTGGACGACGTCCGGGTGCCGGCCTCCGCCATGCTGCCGGGCGTGAAGGGCCTGAAGGGGCCGCTGTCCTGCCTGACCCAGGCCCGCTACGGCATTACCTGGGGCGCCATCGGCGCCGCCCAGGCCTGTCTCGCCGAAGTGCTCGCCTACACGGCCGACCGCGAGATGTTCGGCCGGCCGCTGAACCATACCCAGACCATCCAGATCCGCATGGCCGACATGGCGCGGCGCATCACCACCGCGCAGCTGCTGTCGCTCCGCCTCGGCCGGCTGAAGGACAACGGCCGGCTGCAACCGAGTCAGGTGTCGCTGGCCAAATGGAACAATGTGCGCATGGCGCTCGACATCGCCCGGGACGCCCGCGACATCCTCGGCGGCAGCGGCATCAGCGCCGAGTACGTGCCCATCCGCCACATGCTGAATCTCGAGAGCGTGATCACCTACGAGGGCACCGAGACCGTCCACCAGCTCATCATCGGCAAGGAACTCACCGGCATCAATGCCTTCTGAGGGGCACGCGCCGGGCGCCGGCCCGGCGAGCCCTGCCACCCCTGGTCCCACACACGGGGACGTCTGGCGCATCGCCGCGCCGCTGATCCTGTCCAACATCTCGGTGCCGCTGCTCGGCATGGTGGACACCGCCGTGATGGGCCATCTCGAGGAGCCCTGGTATCTCGGCGCGGTGGCCGTCGGTGCCACCATCTTCAGCTTCCTCTACACCGGCGTGAACTTCCTGCGCATGGGCACGACGGGACTCGCCGCCCAGGCCTGCGGCGCCCGCGACGGTGCCGCCGTGCGCACCAGCATCGGCCAGGCGGTCATCGTCGCGCTGGCCATCGCCTTCGTCCTGATCGCGCTGCAGCAGCCGGCCGGCAGCATCGCGCTGGCGCTGCTCGGACCCGGCCCCGAGGTGGCGGAGTTCGCCCGCGTGTATTTCGACGTGCGCATTTGGAGCGCGCCGGCGACGCTGGCCAACTACGCCATCGTCGGCTGGTTCATCGGCCTGCAGAACGCCCGCGTGCCGCTGGCCATCGTGCTGGTGATCAACCTCATCAACATCGTGCTCGACCTGGTGTTCGTGGTCGGGCTCGGCATGAAGACCGAGGGTGTGGCGCTGGCCTCGGTGGTGGCGGAGTTCACGGGCCTGGCCGTGGGTCTCGCGTTCGTCGCGCGGGAACTGAAGCGCTGGCCCGGCCGCTTCGAGCGAACCGCGCTCACCCGCATCGGCAGGTACGGGCCGTTCTTCTCGGTGAACGGCAACCTGTTCCTGCGCACGATGGCGCTGATATTCGCGCTGGGTTTCCTGACGGCCCGCAGCGCCCGCCTCGGCGACGTGCTGCTCGCCGCCAACGCCATCCTGCTGAACCTGCAGTATCTGCTCTCCTACGCCCTGGACGGCCTGGCCCACGCCGCCGAGGCCCTGGTGGGGAAGGCCATGGGCGAGCGCAGCCGCGAAAACCTGCGCAGGGCCGTGCGTCTCAGCCTGGTCTGGTCGCTGGCGGTGGCGGTGGCGTTCTCGCTGTTCTACGCACTCGTCGGGCCCGCCATCATTCGCCTGCTCACCGAACTGCCGGAGGTGGTGCGGGGGGCCCTGACCTACCTGCCCTGGATGGTGGCCTCCCCGGTGGTCTCGGTGTGGAGCTTCCTCTATGACGGCGTCTTCGTCGGCGCCACGCGGGCGCGGGAGATGCGCAACATCATGGTGCTCTCCGCCTTCGGCGTCTTCGTGCCGGTCTGGTTTCTCACCCAGCCCTGGGGCAATCACGGCCTGTGGTTCGCATTCGTCGCCTTCATGGGCGCGCGGGGGATCGGCATGCACTGGTACTACCGCCGCGTGGTCGCAAACCCGTGGCCAACGCCGCAGCGCTACGACGACCGGTCGGCCTGATAGGTGGCGATAGATGGCGATAGATGGCCGTCTCGGAACCGGCACCGCAGCGCGATCCACCCGCCGCCCTCAGGCAGGGGTTCGCAGCATGTCCGCCTTCTGCCGCTCCACCTCGCGCACCGCCCAGCGCCACGCGCCGATGCCGCAGATGACGTTGGCGGCGGCATAGGCGGCGAAGATGCCAGCGTAACCGGCCAGGGCTGAACCCGCCCACGCCAGCGGCAGATAGATGACCACCATGCGCATGACGGAAACCACCACCGCGGGCAGCGGCCGCCCCATGCCGTTGAACGAGGCGTTCATCACCATGACCATGCCGGCCGTGCCGTAGCTGATCGGCACGATCAGGAAATAGGTGGCCGCCACCGTCACCACCCGGGGCTCCTCGCTGAACAGCGCCGCCAGCGGCCGGCCGAACACGGCCAGCGCGAGCGCCAGCACCAGGCCGAGTCCGAGGCAGAAGCGGGTGCACAGGGACAGCGCCTCGATCAGGCGCTCCGGCTTCCGTGCCGAGAGGTTCTGGCCGACGACGGGACCGATGATGGCCGACATGGCGAAGAAGGTGATCAGCGTCATGCCCTCGACCCGGCTGGCCACACCGAAGCCCGCCACCACCTCCGGCCCGTAGTCGGCGAGCATGGCCGTCACCACGCCGATGCTGACAGGGATGATGGCGTTGGTACCGGCCGCGGGCAGGCCGACATGGAGGATGCGCCGCCACGAGGCCCGAATGGCAGGAAGACCGGGCCAATCCAGCGTCAGCAGGCCGAGCCGGAAATGCAGCACCCAGATGGCGCCCACGAAAGCCGCGGCGCGGCCGATCAGCCCCGCCACCGCCGCGCCGGTAAGCTCCATACGCGGGAACGGACCGAGGCCGAAGATCAGCAGCGGATCCAGCGCCGCCGTAAGCAGCGCCGAGGCGATCATCAGCATGCCCGGTATGCGCGCATCGCCCGTCGCCCGCAGCGAGGCCATGCCCACCATCGGCACCACCACGAACACCATGCCGGCGTACCACACCAGCATGTAGTCGCGGATCATCGGGATCATGTCCGCCGGGGCGCCCAGCAGGCGGAACAGCGGTTCGATGGTGAACGCCCCGATCAACGCCAGCACCAGCGTGATCAGGAAGGCGAGCACCAGGGCGTCGGTGGCGATGCGCCGGGCCTGCTCCGGGTCATGGGCGCCGATGGCCCGGGCCAGCACGGAGGAGGTGCCCGCGCCGAGCCCGATGGCCACCGATGAAAGCGTGAAGACCACCGGGAACGTGAACGCGATGGCGGCCAGCGGATCAGGCCCGAGCTGGCCCACGAACCAGGTGTCCACCAGGTAGACGCCCATGGTGGCCGAAATGCCGATCATCATCGGCAGCGTCATCGCCACCAGGTGGCCGCCGACCGGACCTTCGGTGAGCTTCGCTGTCTGCTGCCGCATGAGAGGATCGCCAACGCGCAGGGGCGGCTACTGTAACCGATGGCAGTGCCGCGGGCAGCGGCGGCTGTTATCCTCCCGCCTCCCGGTGCCCCGAGAACCCCGTGAACATCGAACTGAGCCGCCGTATCCGCCGTGACATCCCCGCCGTCCGGGCCGCGGTCGCCGATCCCGGGAGCCTGCCCGCGTGGCAGCCGACGCTGAAGGACGTGCGCACGCTCAGCGGGCGCCGCGGCGAGCCGGGCAGCGTCTGCGAGCTGGTCTACGACGAGAACGGCAGGGAGGTGCGGCTGGAGGAGACCGTCACGGATTCCAGCGAGCCGGAGTTGCTGGAGTTCACCTATCGGGGCGGACAGGCCGTCAGCCGCATCCGCCACTGGTTCGGGAGTCCCGCGCAGGGTGAGACCGTCTGGACGGTGCACTGCCGGTTCCGTTTTCAGGGACTCCGGGCGCGGCTGCTGGCACCCTTCATGAAGGGCCCCCTGCGCCGGCGCATCGCCGGCGACATGGCACGTCTGCAAGCGCTCCTCGAGCAGGAGGATTCGTCTTGACCTGGAAACGACTCACCTCGCGGACGGTGTACGAGAACGACTGGATCACGGTGTTCGAGGACGACGTCGTCAACCCGAACGGCGGGCACAACCGCTACGGCCACGTCCATTTCAAGAACCGGGCCATCGGCATCGTGCCCCTCTCCGACGAAGGCGATACCTGGCTGGTGGGCCAGCAGCGCTACACCCTGGGCGAGTGGTCCTGGGAGATCCCCATGGGCGGCTGCAGCGGCGAGGAACCGCTGCAGGCGGCGCAGCGCGAGCTGCAGGAAGAGACGGGCCTGACCGCGGAGCGCTGGCAGGAGGTGATGCGACTGCACACCAGCAACTCCATCACGGACGAGTCCGGTTTCGTGTTCCTCGCCGAAGAACTCTCCGCAGGGGAGCCCGCCTTCGACGAGACCGAGAAGCTCGCGATCCGGCGGCTGCCGCTCGCGGACGCGGTGCGCATGGTGATGGCCGGCGAGATCACGGACGCCATCAGCGCGGCCGGGCTGCTGCGGGTGTGGCTGGGCCGCCAGCCGTCCTCTCTGCCGTGACCAGGTAGCGCAGCGGGCCGCCCGGGCGCACCGCGTCGAACGGATAACAGGTCACCAGCGTCAGCCGGTCGGCCGGATGGTCGAGACCGATGCCGTCCGTGCGCGCGTCCAGGACCTCGCTGCCGGTCACCCGGTAGCGCAACCGGCGGCCGTCGGCGATCTCCAGCTCCAGCTCGTCACCGGGCTCCAGTTCGGCCAGGAAGCGGAAGTGGGTGTCGCGGTGGCCCACCAGGACGGTGTTGCCAACCGCGCCCGGCGCCGCGCTGGCCTCCAGGTGACCGGGGCCGAAGGCGAGTGTGCGGCCGCTGCCGCCGGACAGCACGACGAGGTCCACCATGCCGCCGATCGCGGCCAGCCGGGCCACAGGAAAGGTATCGGCCCAGGGCCAGGGGCGTGCCGCCTGCGCCCCTTGCCGGGTCTCCTCCCAGGCCTCGCGCAGCAGGCTCTGGGCCGCCCAGGCTTTCAGCGGCAGCCAGGCGCCCGCGCCCAGCTGCCAGAGTCCGATGGCGAGCACCGCGGCCACGGCGAGGCGCTCAGGCCGCACGGCAGCGCCTGACGTCCTGCACGCGCAGCCCGACGAGCAGGCCGAGGCCGAGGAGCAGGCAGACGAGGCCGATCGCACGGCGCAGCGGGGCGGCCGTGCCGGTGGCGGGCAGGTTGTACACGGCCGCCGTCTGGCCCCGGGGCAGCAGGGAGGGAACCCTGCCTTCGGTCAGCCCGGAGCCGAGCGGTCGCGACGGGCTGCGGTCCACGGCCACCAGACTGGTGTAGCCGCTGACCAGGTGATGATCCAGCGCGGTCCTCACGATCTCGGCGCGGATGCGGTCCTCCGGCGCGCCGGCGCGGCGCGCATCCTCCAGCGACTCGATGCGCGCCCGCGCCCAGAGCTTGCCGATGCCGGGATAGGCCCGCGCCTCGTCGAACACCAGCTGGCGCATCCAGTAACCGTCCCCCTGTCGGCCGCTCACCGTGACCATGGCGCCCGGCGGCGGCGGCCGCTCGAAGCGCGCGCTCACCATCAGCGGCTCGCCGTGATAAAGGTCGGGCACCGGCGCGGGATAGACCTCGGCGGCCGCGCCGGCCGGCCAGTCCACGGTGATGTCGGTGAGGGCCGGGCGCTCGAGCCGGCGGAACAGCCGCTCCATGCGCCCGCTTACCTCGCCGGCGTCGCCGATCACCAGCGCCGAGCCCCGGCCCGCCTCGGCGGCCTTGCGCATGAACCACCGGTTCGGCGCGGAACCGATCGCCACCGTGAACAGCCTTGACGCGCCCAGCCGGGCGCGGATCAGCTCCAGCAGCGCCGGTTCGTTGCCGACGCTGCCGTCCGTGATGAAGACGATCTGGCGCAGTCGTCCCGAGCTCCCGGGACGCAGAGCGGCGGCGAGCGCCGGCTCCATCTCGGTGCCGCCTTCGGCCGCAAGGTCCGCCACCAGCGCCAGCGCCTCTTCCCTCCACAGCCGTTCGCCGGGCACCGGCGCCGGGAAGAAGGCCCGGGTGCGGCTGTTGAACTCGATGACGTTGAACCGATCCTCCGGCCGCAGCCGCGACAGCGCCATCGACAGGGCCGCCTTCGCCTGCTCCAGCGAGGCGCCGTGCATGGAACCCGAGGTGTCGACGACGAAGACCAGCTCCCGCGGCGGTCGCGGAGCGCCGCGGGGCTCCTCGCCGTGAGGCGGCTGGAAGAACAGCAGCCAGGTCCGGGCGCCCGCCTCGCCGGTGCCGCGGAAGAGCGTCGCGGCGGGCATGGCGCCGGGCACGGGACGCCAGGCGATCTCCAGATCCCGGTCCATGGGCACGTCGCGACCGTCGAAGGCGATGCGCCAGGCCCGGTATTCCCGGGCCGTCCGCAGCCGATGGTAGCGGCCGGTGACCGCGGCCAGTTCCACGCCGGCGTCGATGACGCCCTCCAGCGTGAGGCGGTGGCCGTCGGAGCGTGCGGCCATCGTCGGGGCAATGGGCGGGCTGATGGCCCCGGCATCGGGCACCTGATCGGTGCCGCCGTCGCGATCTCCCTCGCCGGGCTCGAGCGCACGACCCGGGATGTAGCGCGGGGTGAGCGTCAATGGCAGATGCAGGCCGTACTCGCCGTCGTCGTAGGCGACGGCCTGCTGCCAGGCGATCTCGATCTCCACGGTCTCGCCCGGACCCACGTTGGCCAGCCGGGTGGTGAACAGGTTCGGGCGCTGGCGGTCCACGAGCACGGTGCGACGGCCGGCCTCCCTTGCCTCGCGATACACGCGCTCGGCCTCGGCCTTCTCCCGGATCTCGCCCTCTATCACGGTACTGCCGTAGCGCATGGTGAGTTCGTCGACGGCGGCACCGGCGGGCAGAGGGAAGGTATAGACGCCCTCCACCCAGCCGTCCCGGTCGTTGCGGAAGCGCTGGGTGAGCCGCACCCGGGCGATCAGTCCGCTCACCTCCAGATGCACCGACGAAGAAAGATGGGGCGCGGCACTCGCCCGGCCGTCGCCCTGCCACTCCAGGGGCGACGCGGCGGCCACCCCCGCGATCAGGAACAGGCAGGCGAGCGCTGCCGCCGTCGCCACCGCCCTTGCCAGCATCCCTGCCAGCGCCATGGCAATGGCGGCCGCTGGCGCCGGCTCCGCCGCCTGCGTCCGCCACACCGTAGCCTTGTCTGTGTCCGAGCGTCTCATCGGCCTGCCTCCTCCGGATACCTGTTCACTTCCCATGGCATCGATTGCAGCAGGGCAACGGGGCGGGCCGCGGCCGGCTCCATGGCACATCGCGGACGGAATGTGGCAAATTGTGGCGTTCCCCCTGTCGCGACGGTCGTCACGAGGCCGGTCGCGACCCCGTCGCCAATCCCACGGAGCCGCCGGTGAAAAGACGCATCGCCATCGTCGAGGACGAGCCCGCCATCCGCGAGAACTACGCGGCCGCGTTCCGTCGGGAGGGCTACGAGGTGGAGGGCTGGGGCGACCGACACTCGGCGCTGGAGTCCTTCCACGCGCGCCTGCCGGACCTGGTGATCATCGACGTGAACCTGGCTGACGACGTGGAGGGCGGCTTCGAGCTGTGCCGGGAGCTGCGGGGCATGTCCGCCGCCGTCCCCATCCTGTTCCTCACGGCCCGGGACAGTGAGCTGGACGCCATATCCGGCCTGCGTCTCGGCGCCGACGACTACCTCACCAAGGACATCAGCCTGCCCCACCTGCTGGCCCGGGTGGCCGCGCTGTTCCGACGCCTGGAGGCGGTGAGCGGCGGCGGCGACGAGACCGTCATCCGCCGCGGCGAGCTGGAGATCGACGTGGACCGGCTGGCCGTGCGCTGGCGGGGCCGGCCCGTGCCGCTCACGCTCACCGAGTTCTGGCTGGTGCATGCGCTGGCCCGCTATCCGGGCCACGTGCGCAACCGTCAGCAGCTCATGGACGCGGCCAGCGTCGTGCTGGACGACAACACCATCACGTCCCACATCAAGCGCATCCGGCGGAAGTTCCAGTCGCTGGACCCGGAGTTCGGCGCCATCGATACGGTCTACGGCGTGGGCTACCGCTGGCTCGCCGCCTGACGGCCGGGCAGCATCGGCACCGGCCAGGATTCCGCCATGGGCCTCCGATCGCAGCTCGCTCTCATAGGGCTCATCACGCTGACCCTGCCCTGGGCCGGCTGCCAGTACCTGCGCGAGACGGAGGAGGCACTGCGACAGGGCCAGCAGACGCTGCTGCTGGACACGGGCCAGAGCCTGGCCGCGCTGCTGGCGGACCGTCCCGCGCTGTTCCCGGAGTCGGCGGAGGTGCCCGGCGCGCTCACCCTCTATGCCCACGCCATCGAGGGCACGCCCGTGCTGGACGGGTTCGCCGACGACTGGGTGACGCCGGGCGGAGCGGAACCGGTGGCGGTCGGCGACGCGGCGCGGCTGCTGGTGGGCGGCAATGCGCGCCATCTCTATGTCTTCCTGGACGTGACCGCCGCCGGCGACGCCGCCGGCAAGCGCATCGAACTGGCGCTGGCGCCCGACGCACCGGTCTGGCGCTTCTCGCCGGTGGCGCCCGGCCCGCTGGCCGCGACGCGGCAGATCCGTGGCGAAGGAGAGCGGACCGAGCCGCGGGTGCAGGGCTGGTGGACGCCGACCACCGACGGCTTCAACCTGGAAGTGCGCCTGCCGCGGGAACTGGCGGGCAACCGGCTGGGCGTGCGCGTGCTGGACGCGGACGGCTCACGGCTGCTCGCGGCCACCCACGAGCCGGGCCGGCCGGGGCGGCTCGCCGCGCCTTCCCCCGCCCTTGCCGGGCTCCTGCGCAACTATGCCCGGCCGGGCCTGGAGCTGGCCGTGGCCGACGCCGCGGGCTGGCGTCTCGCCGAAGCCGGCGGCCTGGCCAGCGACCGGCGCGCGGAGGAACCCACGGCCGCCACGCGCCTGTACCGCCGGCTGCTCGGGGAGACGGTGCCGCCGCTGCCGCCCGAGCCCGCCACCGGCCGCGTCTCCCTGCCCTGGGTCGGGGCCGCGCTGGACGGCACGCCGGAGAGCGTGTGGCGCCGCGCAAGAAGCAGCGGCCAGGCGGTCGTCAGCGCGGCGACGCCGGTGCGCCACGAGGGCCGGGTGATCGGCGCGGTGGTCATGAAGGAGTCCAGCGCGGCCATCCTCACCCTCACCAACCGGGCGCTGGCCCGGCTGACCTCGCTGACCCTCATCGCCACGCTGGCGGTGGCCGCCGCCCTGCTGGGCTATGCCACCTGGCTGTCGGTGCGCATCACCCGGCTCAGCCGGGCCGCCGACCGGGCCATGGGCGCGAGCGGTCAGATCCGCGCGGGACTGCCCAGCGCCTCGGCCCGCGACGAACTCGGCGACCTCTCGCGCAGCTTCTCGCGCCTGCTAGCCCGCGTGCAGGAGACCAACGAGTATCTGCGCACGCTGGGCGCGCGGCTCTCCCACGAGCTGCGCACGCCGCTGGCGGTGGTGACGTCATCGCTGGATAACCTGGAAGACGTGGGCCTCGCACCAGAGCAGGAGGACTATGCCGTGCGTGCGCGGGAGGGATCACGCCGCCTGCAGGCCATCCTCAACGCCATGAGCGAGGCCAGCCGCACCGAGCAGGCGGTGACCGGCGCGGAGACGGAGTTCTTCGATCTGGCGGAAGTGGCCGCCTCCGCGGCGGAAGGCTACGCGCTGGCCTACCCGGAGCGCGAATTCCGGTTCGACCGCAGCGCCGGTGCAGCGCCGGTCACCGGCGTGCCGGAACTGCTGGTGCAGATGCTGGACAAGCTCGTCGCCAACGCCGTGGAATTCAGCGAGCCCGGCGCCGGCATCGGCATCCGCGTCGCTGCCGCCGGCGGCAGCGTGACGCTGACCGTGGAGAACCCGGGCCCGCCGCTGCCCGAACACATGCGCGAGAGCATCTTCGACTCGCTGGTGTCGGTGCGGCCGGACCGGACGGCGAGCCACCTGGGGCTGGGTCTCTACATCGCCCGCCTCATCGCCGAGTCCCACGGCGGACGCATCGCCGCCGCCAACCTGGCGGACGGCAGCGGCGTCGTATTCGCGGTGGAGATACCGCTGACGGCTCAGGCGGAAGACAGGTAGTCGACGATGCCCTTGGCCGCCTCCCGGCCCTCGAACACCGCGGTGACCACCAGGTCGGAGCCCCGCACCATGTCGCCGCCGGCGAAGACCTTCGGGTTGGAGGTCTGGAACGGATGGCGGCTGCCGTTCAGCCACACCCGGCCGTTCGGGCGGGTACGGATCTCGAAGTCGTCGAACCAGTCCGCCGGAGACGGCCGGAAGCCGAAGGCGATGATCACGGCGTCCGCCGGCAGGATGTGCTCGGTGCCGGGCACGGGTTCGGGACGGCGGCGTCCGCCCGGCCCGGGTTCGCCGAGGCGGGTCTCGATCAGCTTCACGCCGGTGACCTGGTCGCCGCCCACGATCTCGATGGGTTGCTGATTGAACAGGAAGGTCACGCCTTCCTCGCGGCTGTTCACCACCTCGCGGCGGGAACCCGGCATGTTCTCCTCGTCGCGCCGGTAGGCGCAGGTGACGCTGGCCGCGCCCTGGCGGATGGCGGTGCGGTTGCAGTCCATGCCGGTGTCGCCGCCGCCGAGCACCACCACGCGCTTGCCGGCCATGCTGATGCGCGGTTCCGAGCGCCGGCCCATGCCGAGTTCCCGGTAAACGTTCGACACGAGGTAGGGCAGCGCCTCGTGGACGCCGGGCAGATCCTCGCCCGGGAAGCCGCCGCGCACGTACGTGTAAGCGCCCATGCCGAGGAACACGGCGTCGTAGTCGGCCAGCAGCTTCTCGAACGGGACGTCCTCGCCGATGCGGGTCTCCAGCACGAACTCGACGCCCATGCCCTCCAGGATCTCGCGGCGCTTGCGCACGACTTCCTTCTCCAGCTTGAACGGCGGGATACCGAAGGTCAGCAGGCCGCCGATCTCGGAGTAGGCGTCGTAGACCACGGATGCGACGCCGTTGCGGGCGAGCACGTCGGCGGCGGCGAGACCCGCCGGCCCCGCGCCCACGATGGCCACCCGCTTGCCGGTGGGCTCGACGTGGGAGAGATCCGGGCGCCAGCCGAGTTTCAGCGCCTCGTCGGTGATGTACTTCTCGATGTTGCCGATGGCGACGGCGCCGAGGCCGTCGTTCAGCGTGCAGGCGCCCTCGCACAGGCGGTCCTGGGGGCAGACCCGGCCGCAGACTTCGGGCAGGGAATTGGTCTGGTGACTGAGCTCGGCGGCCGCCAGGATGTTGCCCTCGTCGATCAGCTTCAGCCAGTTCGGGATGTAGTTGTGCACCGGGCACTTCCACTCGCAGTAGGGGTTGCCGCAGTTGATGCAGCGCCCGGCCTGGTCGGCGGCCTCCTCGGCGGTGTACTGGCCGTAGATCTCCCGGTAGTTGGTGATGCGCTCCTCGGCCGGCAGCTTGTCCGGGTCCCGGCGCGGTATCTCCATGAATTGCAGCGGACGTTCTACCATGACCCTTCCTCAGGCCGCCTCGCGCAGCGATTCGATCAGCGAGCCGAGCTCAGCGGCCTTCGGCTTCACCACCCAGAACTTCGGCAGCCAGGTGCGGAAATCCTCCAGCAGCTCCTGGCCCCACTCGCTGCCCGTGTAGCGGACGTGCCGCTCGATGAGCTCGCGCAGATGATGCAGGTGCGCCTCCATGCTCTCCGGCGTGATGCGGTGGATGTCGATCAGCTCGTGGTTGTAGCGGTCCACGAAGTCCCGCTCCTCGTCCAGCACGTAAGCGAAGCCGCCGGTCATGCCGGCGCCGAAGTTCACGCCCGTGCGCCCGAGCACCACCACGACGCCGCCGGTCATGTACTCGCAGCAATGGTCGCCGGAGCCCTCCACGATGGCCGTGGCGCCGGAGTTGCGCACGGCGAAACGCTCGCCCGCCACGCCGGCGGCGTACAGGGCACCGCCGGTGGCGCCGTACAGGCAGGTGTTGCCGATGATCACGGTATCCCGCGCGACGAAGCCGGCGCCCGGAGCCGGCCGCAGCACGATGCGCCCGCCGGTCATGCCCTTGCCCACGTAGTCGTTGGCGTCGCCCTGCAGCGTGAGATTCAGCCCGGCCACGTTCCAGCAGCCGAAGCTCTGGCCGGCGGTGCCTTCCAGCTCGATCTCGATGGGCGCATCGGCCATGCCCAGGTTGCCGTGGCGCCGGGCGATCTCGCCGGCGAGCCGCGCGCCGATGGAACGGTTGAAGTTGCGGATCTCGTAGCGGAACGTGCCGCCGGAGAGCGACTCGATGGCCGGCAGCACGTCGGCCACCATCTGTTCGGCCAGCTCGCCCTTGTCGAACGGCTCGTTGCGCGGATCGATGCAGAAGCGCGCCTTGTCCTCAGCCAGCCCGGCATCCGAGAGTATGGGCGAGAGGTCGAGGCGGCGCTGGCGGGGCGTCTCGCCGGGCAGCAGTTCCAGCAGCTCGGTGCGCCCGATCACCTCCTCCAGGCTGTGCGCGCCGATGGAGGCCAGCACCTCCCGGGTTTCCCGCGCGACGAAGCGGAAGAAGTTCTCCACCATGTCGGGCAGGCCGATGAAGTACTTGGAGCGCAGCGTCTCGTTCTGGGTGGCGATGCCGGTGGCGCAGTTGTTCAGGTGACAGACCCGCAGGTACTTGCAGCCCAGCGCCACCATCGGCGCGGTGCCGAAGCCGAAGCTCTCGGCGCCCAGGATGGCCGCCTTCACCACATCCAGGCCGGTCTTCAGGCCGCCGTCGGTCTGCAGCCGCACGCGGTGTCGCAGATCGTTGGCGCGCAGCACCTGGTGGGTTTCCGACAGGCCCAGTTCCCACGGGCTGCCGGCGTACTTCACCGAAGTCAGCGGGCTCGCGCCGGTGCCGCCGTCGTAGCCCGAGATGGTGATCAGGTCAGCGTAGGCCTTGGCCACGCCCGCGGCGACCGTGCCCACACCGGGCTCGGACACCAGCTTCACCGATACCAGCGCCTGCGGGTTCACCTGCTTCAGGTCGAAGATGAGCTGGGCCAGGTCCTCGATGGAGTAGATGTCGTGATGGGGCGGCGGCGAGATGAGACCGACGCCGGGCTTGGCGTAGCGCAGCCGGGCGATCATCTCGTTCACCTTGTGGCCGGGCAGCTGGCCGCCCTCGCCGGGCTTCGCGCCCTGGGCGATCTTGATCTGCAGCACCTCGGCGTTCACCAGGTATTCCGCCGTGACGCCGAAGCGGCCCGAGGCCACCTGCTTGATCTTGGACATGCGCTCGGTGCCGTAGCGGTCCGGGTCCTCGCCGCCCTCGCCCGAATTCGAGCGGGCGCCGAGGCGATTCATGGCGATGGCCAGCGCCTCGTGGGCCTCCGGCGAAAGCGCGCCGAGGGACATGCCGGCGCTGTCGAAGCGGGGCAGGATCTTCTCCTCCGGCTCCACCTCGTCCACCGTCAGCGGATTGTCGGTCGGCTTCAGCCGCATGAGATCGCGGAACGCCGCCGCCGGCCGCTCGTTCACCAGGCGCGCGTACCTGCGGTAGCGCTCGTAGTCGCCGGTACGTACGGCCGCCTGCAGCGTGGCCACCACGTCCGGGTTGTAGGCATGGTATTCGCCGCCGTGCACGTAGCGCAGCAGACCGCCCTGATTCACCGGGGCGAGGTCGTTGAAGGCGAGCTCCGAAAGCCGGGTCTGGTCCTCGTGCAGGTCGGCGAAGTTCGCGCCCTGCACACGGCTGACGGTGCCGCGGAAGCAGCGCTCCACCACCTCATCGCCGAGGCCCACGATCTCGAACAGCTGGGCGCCCCGGTAGCTCGAGATGGCCGAGATGCCCATCTTGGACATGATCTTGAACAGGCCCTTGCGGATGCCGCGGCGGTAGCTGCGGCCGAGCTGCTGGGCGCTCTCCCGGCGGGTGTCCACGTGGCCCCGGCGCACCATGTCGTGCAGGCACTGGTAGGCGAGGTAGGGGTATACCGCCGTCGCACCGTAGCCGATCAGGCAGGCGAAGTGATGCGGGTCGCGGGCGTAGCCGGTCTCCACGATGATGTTGCAGTCGCAGCGCAGCCCCAGGCGCACCAGGTGATGGTGCACCGCGCCGGTGGCCAGCAGCGAGTGCACCGGCATGTGGTCACGCTGGATGTAGCGGTCCGACAGCATCACCAGCAGCTTGCCGCCGCGCACGGCGTCGGCGGCCTTCGCGCAGATGTCGTCCAGCGCTTCGGCCAGCGGCGTGTCCTGGGGATAGTTCAGGTCGATGAATTCGGTGGAGTCGGCGAACATGTCCTCGCTCACGAGCTGGCGCAGCTTGCGCTGGGACAGCACCGGCGAGTTCATGATGACCTGGTGGCCGTGCTCGGGGCCGAGCTCGAACAGGTTGCACTCCCGGCCGATGTTCGTCTGCAGCGACATCACGATGCGCTCGCGCAGCGAATCGATGGGCGGGTTGGTCACCTGGGCGAACTGCTGGCGGAAGAAGTCGAACAGCGGCCGCACCTGCCGCGACAGCACGGGCATGGGCGTGTCGTCGCCCATGGAGCCCACTGCCTCCGCCTGGGCCTCGGCCAGCACGCGGATGACCTCGTTCCGCTCCTCGGCGGTGAGGTTGAACATCTTCTGGTAGCGGGCCAGCGTGCGGGTGTCGAAGGGCTCCGCCGCCATGTGCACGTCCACCAGCTCGGAGTCCAGGTAGCGCACTCCCTGCTTCAGCCAGCGCTTGTACGGCGCGCGCGTCTTCAGCATGTCGTGAATGCGGTGGGTGTCGAGCAGTTCGCCGGTCTCGAGATCCACGGCCAGCATCTCGCCGGGACCGAGGCGGCCCTTCCTGACGACGTTCGCTGCGTCGTACTCGTACACGCCCACCTCGGATGCCACGGTGAGGTGGCGGTCGCGGGTGAGCACGTAGCGGGCGGGCCTGAGGCCGTTCCTGTCCAGCGTGCAGGCCGCATAGCGCCCGTCGGTCAGCACGATGCCGGCCGGCCCGTCCCAGGCTTCCATGTGGCAGCCGAAGAACTCGTAGAACGCCTGCACGTCCGGGTCCATGTCGTCCATGCCCTGCCAGGCGGGCGGGATCAGGATGCGCATGGCCTGCAGCACGTCCATGCCGCCGGCCAGCATCACCTCCAGCATGTTGTCCAGGCTGGAGGAGTCGGAACCGGACAGCGAGACCAGCGGCATCAGGTCGGAGACGTCGGGCAGCTTCTCGGAGGTGAAGTTGGCCGCCCGCGCACGCGCCCAGTTGCGGTTGCCGCGGATGGTGTTGATCTCGCCGTTGTGGGCGAGCAGCCGGAACGGCTGGGCGAGCCGCCACTGGGGCCAGGTGTTGGTGGAGAAGCGCTGGTGGAATACGGCCACCGAGGTCTCCATGCGCGGATCGCGCAGGTCCGGGTAGAAGACCGGCAGTGCCGCCGGCATCACCATGCCCTTGTACGAGATCGTGTTGGCGCAGAGGCTCGCCACATAGAAGCAGTCGTCGGTGTCGGCCAGCGCGTTCTCCGCGCGACGCCGGGCGATGAACAGCTTGCGGTTGAATGCCGCCCGCGCCATGCCGGCGGGCGCGTTGACGAACAGCTGCGCGATGTGCGGCAGCGTGCGCAGCGCCTCGTCGCCGCAGACGGAGGTGTCCACCGGCACGTCGCGCCAGCCGGCCGGTACCAGGCCAGCGCGTGTCACTTCCTCCTCCAGCCGTTGCCGACCGCGCTCGCGCAGATCGGCGTCGCGGTGCAGGAAGACCGTGCCCGCGGCATAACGCTGGGACAGTTCGATGCCGGCGTCGGCGGCGACGCCCCGCAGGAAACGGTCCGGCCTCTTCAGCAGCAGGCCGCAGCCGTCGCCGGTCTTGCCGTCCGCCGCCACCGCACCGCGGTGGGTGAGGCGCTTGAGCGCCCCCACGGCGGTCTCCACGACCCACGCGCTCGGCTCGTCGTCGAGGTTGGCGATCAGCCCGAACCCGCAGCTGTCCCGCTCGAAGGCGGGATCGTAGAGCGATCCTTCGGTCGGCTTGGTCATGGCTACACCTGGCGCAAGGGTCCGGAGCCGGCACCGTGAGAGATGCGCTCCGGACCGGGTTTCTGGTGATGGGGGCTCGGGTCCGCGCCGGACCGTTCCGGCGCCGCGACCGGGTCGCGCCCGTAATCGACAATCTCGACAAAATCGACAGTCGCAGTCGATTAATTTACATCAGGCGGACGCGTGACGGTCAATCGGCAATGCGGACGCCGGTTCGACCGCGGGACACCACCACGGGCGGGCACGGGGAATCAGTGGCTTATTGGTGAGTAACCGTGCCCGGACAGCCCGCTATTATAGCGGGTCGCGGCCGACCTTGCTTTCCCTGCCGGTCAGCCAGCCACGGGCTCATCGGTTACGCGCGCAACCAAGCGCCTTCGCTACTCACCGGCGCGCGAGATCCACCCGGCCGGCCTCGCGGAACCGCAGTGGCCTGGCAAACGGCATGTCCACGCGGAGCTCCCCGGCCAGCTCGTAATCGATCTCGCGCCGTCCCTCGCGGAAGATCAGTGCGGAGAGCATGCTGGCGCTGCCGAGGAGGTCCGTGTGGACCTCGATACTGAACGTTCCGGCGCCACGGGCCGGGAGGGTGAAGCCTTCGGTGGCCGAACCGGTCGCGAAGCGCTGGCCCGCCAGCTGCACCGCATAATCCACCGAGCGCACGGGCAGCGGGAAACCGTTCGGGTTTTCCGCAGCGAAAACCAGCACGAAGTTCTGGCCGGACCAGTTCGCATCCACGAGCCGGACGCTGTCCAGGCGCACCGTCGGCGGCTCCGCGTCGAAGCGGGCCGTGGCGCAGCCACCCGCCGTCAGGCAGGCGGCAACCACGAGCATGCCTGCCGCCGGGCGCAATCCCTGTCTCAACATGAGCGGGCTCTCTTCATCCCTAAAGATCGTACGGGCACGGCATCGTCGGCCCGCATGAGACGGAGGCCTCCCCTCAATTCATGGTTTCTTCGGCCTTCTCCCTGGCCTTGTCGAGTTCATCGCCGGCCTCGTCCATCATCTCGCCGGTCTTCTCTTTGGTCGTCTCGACGGCTTCCTCGCCCGCGGCCTTGGCGTCCTCGTAGGCCTCGCCCGCGGCTTCCTTCGCCTCCTCGCCGGCGGCCTTCGCGTCCTCGACCATCTGCTCGCCCTTCTCCCGGGCGGCATCGATGGTCTTGTCGACGGCCTCTCCGGTCTCCTCCGCGGCCTCGTCCATCGCCGCAGCGGCGTCTTCCCGAGCCTCTTCGGCGTCGTCGGCACCGCCGCAGGCGGCCAGCGCCAGCGGCGCCGCGGCCATCAGCATCAACAACGTCTTCCTGTTCATGGTCTCTCCCTTTTCAGCTGGCCGGCAGCAGTGCCCGCCGGCGACCACTGTAGCAACATGCCGGTCGCCGGGCGACATCCGCCGGTTCAGCGCAGCGCTTCGTCCACCCGCGCCCAGCGGGCGGAGATCACCCGCCAGGCCTCCTCGCGAACCAGATCCAGTTCGACCCGGCGCGCGCCGCCGTCCAGCGACAGGCGGCGGAGATCGGCACCGGCGAAGCGCACGGTCATGCGGACGCTGGCGGCGTCCGCGCCGTGGACGTCTATCTGTTCGATGTCCGGCAGCACCACCACGCTGCCACCGCGCAGCAGCTGCAGCCGCAGCAGCCTGACGATGCCGGTGCGATCGTTGCCGCGCATGTCGCGGTAATCCGCATGCAGCGCCTCCGCGACGGCGCCCACGTCGCCGTCTCCGGCCGCATCCGCCGCTCCCTCGATCAGCGCGCGGATCTCGGCTTCCGGCGTGACCGGTTCTCCGCCGCAGGCCGCGAGGGCCAGCAGCCAGCACAGCGCGGCGGCGAGCCGCGAGGGCCACGCTGCGCCCCTAATGCAGTATTCTCTGTTATGTAAAGCGTCCGGGGTGAGCACGATGACGGAACCGACCAGCGAGGACAACGAGCGCATCGACAGGATACTGGACCTGTGGTTCGAGGAGCGAGAACTGACGGCGCCCCAGATCGATGCCCGGCTCGACGTGTGGTTCGGCGAGGACCCGGAGCTCGATATCCGTCTCCGCCACGAATTCGCTGACGAGATACACGAGGCCTCGGAGATGAAGCTCATGCACTGGGCCGCAACGCCCCGCGGCCGGCTGGCGCTCGTCCTCGCCATCGACCAGTTCCGCCGCAACATCTATCGCAACACGGCCAGGGCCTTCTCCCACGACAAACTCGCCCTGAAGCTGTGCGTGGAAGGCATCGTGCAGCAGGCCGACCGGCAACTCACCGACATCGAGCGCGTGTTCCTGTACATGCCGATGCAGCATGCCGAGAGCCTGCGGGTACAGAAGAAATCGGTCATGGTCTTCACGGCGCTGGCGAACAAGGTATCACCGACGCTGCGCGAGACCTTCCGCACATTCGCCGACTTCGCGGAACTGCACCACGACATCATCGAGCGCTTCGGCCGCTTCCCCCACCGCAACGCCATCGTCGGCCGGGAGAACACGCCGGAGGAGCAGGAGTATCTGGAAGGCGACGCGCCCACCTTCGGCCAGAGCACCGGGTAGGAGGGCGTTCACGCCCGACTGAGCGTCGCCGCCACCCTTACCCACCCGATGGCGGGCCTGCGCCAATAGAAAGCCGGGTCGGGCCTGAAGGCCCTCCTACATGGAGTCAGGCGCGGCGCCAGGTCGCGCGGCGCGAGATGATGTTGTAGCGCCACACCAGCAGGATGGCCGCCAGCGTCAGCCCGACCACGAAACCGCCCCAGATCAGCTCCGGCTGCAGCGCGTAGCGCTTCGCCGCCAGCAGCGCCAGCGGGAAGGCGATGATCCAGTACGCCAGCGTGGTCAGGAACATCGGGATGCGGGTGTCCTGGTAGCCGCGCAGTGCGCCGGCCGCGCCCACCTGGATGCCGTCGGAGACCTGGAATACGGCGGCCACGAACAGCAGCGTGACGGCGATGGCGGAGACCTCCGGATCGGAGGTGTAGATGTCCACCACGGATTCGCGGAACAGCAGCAGGCCGAGCGCCGAGACGCCCATGCACACGCCGCAGAGCCAGATGCCTACCCAGCCGCGGAAGCGCGCGGTCGCGAGTTCGCGCCGGCCCAGTGCCTGCCCCACCCGCACGGTGGTCGCCGAGTTCAGCGCCAGCGGGATCATGAACATCGTGGAGGCGAAGTTGACCGCGATCTGGTGGGCCGCGGCGACGTTCGCCGACAGCGTCCCCATCAGCAACGAGATGGCCGCGAACAGTCCCGCCTCGGCGACGATGGTGACGGCGATGGGGAGGCCCACCCGCAGCACCTGGCGTTGCAGCCGCCAGCGCGGCCGGGGCAGCCTGGCGAAGATGGCGAACGGCCGGTAACGCTCGCTCAGGAGCACATGGGCCGCCATCGCCACCAGCAGGAACCACATGGCGATGGCGCTGGCGAGGCCGCAGCCCTTTGCGCCCATGGCCGGGAAGCCGAAGTTGCCCCACATCAGCGCATAGTTGCCGATGACGTTCACCACCAGTGCCAGCAGCGAGACGTACATGATGGGGCGGGTCCAGCCGATGGCCTCGGAGGTGAAGCGCAACACCAGATACAGGCAGAGACCCGGCGCGCCCAGCGCGATGGCCTCCACGTAGTCGCCGGTGAGACTGCGGAAACTGGGGTCGATGCCGATCAGCTCCAGCGCCGGCCGGGCGATCACCCACAGCAGCACGACGATGCCCAGGCCGAAATAAAGCGCGAGAGTGAGGCCCTGGCGGACGTAACGGCCGATCAGGCGATGCTTGCCCGCCCCGTAGCGCTCGGACACCAGCGGCGAGATGGCCATGAGGGTGCCCATGGCGAACAGGAACACGACCATCCAGACGCTGCCACCCACGGCTACCGCCGCCAGGTCGCGGGAGCCGAGCCGGCCGGCCATGACGGCGTCGGCGAACTGCATGCCGGCGATGGCGAGGTTGTTGCCGATCAGCGGTCCGGCCAGCCGGACGAGCCTGCCCGCTTCCGGCACGGCGGCCCGCAGGCGGCCGGGGGCTGCTACTGGAGTCTCCATGGCCGAAATTTCCTGGCCGAGCTTCCCTGCCGAATTCTCCCCGGCGGGGATTCCGCGGGCGAGGCGTTGGAGCGTAGCACAGCCGTCCTGTCGCCAAACCATCGGCTGGGGTATCGTCTGAGTCAGTGAGGACAACGGCACGGGAGGAAACCATGCTGAACGACGGACTGTCGCGCCGGGCCGCCATCATCGGCGGCGTGCGCATCCCCTTCGCCCGGGCCCATGGCGCTTACGCCCGCTGCTCCAACCAGGACATGATGACCGCCACGCTGCGCTCGCTCGTGGAGCGCTACGAGCTGGGCGGCCAGCGCCTCGGCGACGTCTCTCTCGGCGCCGTCATCAAGCACTCGCGGGACTACAACCTGGCCCGGGAGTCGGTGCTCGGGTCGGGCCTGGCACCGGAGACCCCGGCCTTCGACCTGCAGCGCGCCTGCGGCACCAGTCTGTCCGGCTGCGTACAGATCGCCAACAAGATTGCGCTCGGCCAGATCGAGGCCGGCATCGGCGCCGGCGTCGACACCGTGAGCGACGCGCCCATCGTCTATCCGGACGAGTACCGGCAGATCCTGCTGGAGAGCTTCCGCGGCCGCTCGCTCGGCGCACGCCTGAAGCCCTGGCTGCGACTGCGCCCGAGCCACTTCAAGCCGCAGCTGCCCGGCGTCGCGGAACCGCGCACCGGCCTGTCCATGGGCGAGAGCACCGAGCTCACCGCGAAGGAGTGGAACCTCACCCGCGAGGAACAGGACGAGCTCGCACTGGCGAGCCACCAGCGGGCCCACGCCGCCTACGAGCAGGGCTTCTACGAAGACCTCGTGGTGCCGTTCCAGGGCCTCGACAGGGACAACAACATCCGCCCGGATACCAGCCTGGAGAAACTCGGCAAGCTGAAACCGTCCTTCGACCGCTCCGGCAACGGCACCATGACCGCGGGCAACAGCACGCCGCTGACCGACGGCTCGGCCTCCGTGCTGCTGGCCTCGGAGGAGTGGGCCCGGGAACGGGGCCTGCCGGTGCAGGCCTGGCTTACCCACTCCCGTGTGGCCGCCGTGGACTTCGTGGACAAGGAGGGGCTCCTGATGGCCCCCGCCTACGCCGTCTCAGAGATGCTGGCGGCCGCCGATCTCGGCCTGCAGGACTTCGACTTCTACGAGATCCACGAAGCCTTCGCGGCACAGACGCTGTCGACGCTGAAAGCCTGGGAGTCCACGGAGTTCTGTCGCGAACGGCTGGGCCGGGACGAACCGCTGGGCTCCATCGACCGCAGCAAGCTGAACGTGGTGGGCGGCAGCATCGCCATCGGCCATCCGTTCGCGGCCACCGGGGCCCGCATCGTCGGGACGCTGGCGAAGCTGCTCGCACGCAAAGCGGCGGGCCGGGGCCTGATCTCGGTGTGCACCGCGGGCGGCATGGGCGTGACCGCCATCCTCGAAGCCGCCTGAACCGGGGCGATCGGGCCCGGCAGGGCCCGTCTGCTATAGTCGGCCGCTTGTCGCGCGCCGACCGCGGTTCATTGCGCAGCGGTGCGGAGGATTGCGCGGCCGGGGGGCAGCGCGGCGCCCTCGGGGGAGCGGCCGGCCGTCTCTGGGCCGCCCGCGGCTGACTCGGACTGGGAGAGAGGAAACATGGGCGGCTTCACCGACCTGTTGAGTACGCTGAACGGCATCCTGTGGCACGACACGACGCTGTTCGCGCTGCTGGGTACCGGCATCCTGTTCACGATCTGGAGCGGCTTCTCCCAATATCGTGCGCTGACCCACGGCACCGCCGTGGTGCGCGGCGCCTGGGACGACCCGGACGACCCCGGCGCCATCAACCACTTTCAGGCCCTGTCGGCCGCCCTGTCGGCCACCGTGGGCCTCGGCAACATCGGCGGCGTCGCGCTGGCCATCAGCCTGGGCGGACCGGGCGCGGTGTTCTGGATGTGGGTTGTCGGCTTCTTCGGCATGGCCATCAAGCTCACCGAAGTCACGCTGTCCATGCTCTACCGCAACACGGAAGACGAGGACAATCCCCACGGCGGGCCGATGTGGGTGGCGAGCAAGGGCATCGCGCTCATGAACCCGAAGCTCGCCTGGCTCGGCGGCACCATCGGCACGATCTTCTGCGTGACGCTGCTGATCTCCACCGCCACCGGCGGCAACATGTTCCAGGCCTTCAACGTGGGCCTGATCACCTACGAATACTTCGGCGTGCCCAGCTGGATCACCGGCGTGATCCTCGCGGTCATCGTCGCGCTGGTGATCATCGGCGGCATCAAGCGCATCGGCCGGGTGGCGGGCCTGCTGGTGCCGTTCATGGTGGTGCTCTATCTCCTCTGCGGCATCTACGTCCTCGTGGTCAACGCCGGCGAGATACCGGCCATGTTCAGCCTCATCGTGAAATCGGCCTTCGCCCCCACCGAGGCCAGCGGCGCGTTCATCGGCGGCACCGCCGGGGCCGCGTTCCTGTTCGGCATGAAGCGCGCGCTGTTCTCGAACGAGGCCGGGCAGGGCTCCTCGCCCATCGCCCACTCGGCGGCCAAGACCGACGAGCCGGTGCGCGAGGGCATCGTCGCAGGGCTCGAGCCGTTCATCGACACGATCGTGGTGTGCACGTTCACGGCACTAATCATCCTCTCCACCGGCGTGTGGAACCGGGCGCCTGACATCACCTGGGATACGCCGCTGGAAGTCACGCGGGCGGGCAACGTGTGGGAGTTCGAGAGCCGGCAGCCGCCCGTCGACGACTTCACGCCCGGCGATGCGGTCACGATGGTGGTGATCGCAGACGAGAACCCGAAGACCGGCTTCGACCGCCACGAGATTACCGGCATCATCGTCGAGCGGGACGGCGTCCTGGTGATCGACTGGAATCCCTACGAGGGCACGACGAAACCCGAGATCCTCGACAACGGCTTCCACCAGGTCTTCATGGCCGCGGTGCTCACCGGCAAGGCCTTCGACCAGGTGCAGCCCGGCCTCGGCAAGTGGCTGGTCAGCCTGGCGGCCTGGCTGTTCGCCATCTCCACCATGATCTCCTGGAGCTACTACGGCGAGCAGGCCATGGTCTATCTCGCCGGCGAGAAGAGCGTGCTGGCCTACAAGGTGGTGTTCTGCGCCCTGATCATCGTGGCCACGCTCGGCATCATCAAGACCGACGCCCAGCTCGACAATCTGACCGGCGTTGGCACCGGCGTCATGCTGGTGGCGAACCTGCCCATCATGTGGATATTCGGCCGCCAGGCCATGCGCGCCTACCACGACTACGTCGGCCGCATGAAGGAGGGACTCATGGGGCCGGACCACCCGACGCCCACCATCGAGGACCTGATCAGCGGCCGCGACGTGGCGCGGAAGAACCGGGACCAGGGCTAGCGCCGGTCGCGCGAGGATGACTGGCGCAGATCGCGGAAGAACGCGCGGATATCGGCCACCAGGTCGTCCGGCCGCTCCAGTGCCGCGAAGTGGCCGCCCGCCGGGTACTCGGTCCAGTGCGTGATGTTGTAGTGCCGCTCCGCCCAGCTGCGCGGCGGTGAGAAGATCTCTTTCGGGAAGACCGCGACGCCGGTGGGCGTCGCCACGTAGTCCGTCGGCGGGCCGAACAGGCCGGCACGCATGGACTCGTAGTACAGGCGGATGGACGAGGTGATGGAGCCCGTCACCCAGTAGGCGGTGATGCCGGTGAGCAGCACGTCGCGGGGGAAGACGCTCTCCACGTCGCCGCCGCAGTCGGACCATTCCCGGTATTTCTCGACGATCCAGGCGGCAAGCCCCGCCGGCGAGTCGTTCAGCGCGACGCCGAGGGTCTGCGGCCGGGTGCCCTGGATCTGCGCATAGCCCATGCCCGTGCGCTGGTGGGCGCGGCCCCGTTTCAGGGCGGCGAGATCCTCCTCCGTGGGCTCCCGGTCCCGCGGCGGCGCGGCGGCCACCATGTTCAGGTGCACGCCGCAGACCCCGTCCGGATCCGCGAGCGCCATCCAGGGCGAAATCAGCGAACCCCAGTCGCCGCCCTGCACGCCGTAGCGCTCGTAGCCGAGCTTGTGCATGAGCGCGGCTTCGGCCTCGGCGATGCGGCGGACGTGCCAGCCCGGCTCCGCCGGCGCCTCCGACCAGCCGTAGCCCGGCATGGAAGGGCAGATCACGTGGAAGGCGTCGGCCGCGTCACCGCCGTGTTCCTCCGGCCGGGTCAGCGGCCCGATGATGCGGTGGAACAGCCAGACCGTGTCCGGCCAGCCGTGGGTGAGCACCAGCGGCAGGGCGTCTGCATGGGGAGAGCGCTGGTGGATGCAGTGCAGTGCGAGGCCGTCGACGTCGACCACCTGCTGATCGAAGCCGTTCAGCACCGCCTCGCCCGCACGCCAGTCGTAGTCGTCGCGCCAGTACTCGCACAGGCCGCGCAGATAATCCGTGTCGGTACCGTAGTCCCAGCCGCTGCCCGGGATCGTGGCCGGCCAGCGGGTGCGGCCGAGCCGTTCGCCGAGGTCGTCCAGGACCTCGTCCGCCACGCGGATACGGAATGTCTCCATCTCGCCTCCCGGGCCCTTGCTACCAGTGTCCGGTGCCGGGCTCGCCCTTGAACGGCCCGACGATGTCCGGAGTGATCCAGCCGCCGTAGAAGCCGCCGGCCTGCGCCGTCACGCGATCGTCGCCCACGTAGCAGGCGTCCATCGCGCCCGGCATGAACGCGTACCAGCCGGCGACGGCCTCGAAGCCGGGCCAGGCATCCGCGTACGCCCACACCGCCGCCTCGGCCACCCGCTCGCCGACCGCCAGCGACCAGTAACGGGCCTGGCCCTTCCATTCGCAGAGGGTCCGTTTGCCCACGGGCACGAGCAGGTCCTCGCGCACGTCTGCCGGCGGCAGGTAATAGGTGGGCGGGCTGGCCGTCTCGCAGACCTTCATCGCACCGGTGCTGTCGGCGACGACGACGCCGGCGAACTCCACCCGCACCCGGCGCGGGCAGGGCCGCAGCGCCGGCGGGCGCGGGTAGTCCCAGACGGACTCCTGGCCCGGGCCGGGCTCCGGCGCCCCGGGCGGACGCCCGCGGCCGGCATGGCTCCACTGCTCACGGGCGCGGCGGATCGCCTCCGGTATTTTTCTCATCGGCTCCTCCGTCGCTGTCTTCGCGCAGGCGGGAAACGACCCGGTCGATGGTGCTGCGCGCCGGTCCCGGCATCCTGCCTTCCTCGTATTCGCGCTTCAGGTAGTCCTCGATGCGGGCCACGACCACGTCCATGCCGGCCTCCCCTTCGGCACCGGCGTCGGCGGCCCGCGCGTGGCGCTCCCCGGCGCCGAACAGGTTGATCCAGCGGTCCGCCCGGGCACCGGCGGCCACCACCCGGTAGAAGGCATCGCGCTCCCGGCGCGGCTCGAAGAAGCTGACCAGCGCCGCCGCGAAGGAGACCGGTATCAGCAGAAAATCGAGCAGGCCGTCCAGCGCCAGCTTGGCCTGGAAGACCAGCACGTCGCGGGTCAGCTCCAGCCTGTCGGGCGGCTCCGTCGCAGCGCCCGTGGTGTCGTCTTGCGTCGGCTCGTGCATCAGCCCGGCCTCCCCCGGCGAAACGGCAGTAACCGCGCCGACTATAGCCTCCCGCACCCGGGCTTGGTACTTTAGCCGGCCTTGCCGCCCGTTCGCCGGTCGTCCACACGCAATTCGAGAGCAGTCAGCCAGCAGTCATGCCGAAGTTCCAGGGCGAGACCGGATTCCGCCACGCCGCACCCGACGCGCTCGGTGTGCTGCTCGTCAACCTGGGCACGCCCGGCGAGCCGAGCACCTCCGCCGTGCGCCGTTACCTCGCCGAGTTCCTCGGTGACCCCCGCGTGGTCGAAGCGCCGCGGCTGTTCTGGTGGCTGGTGTTGAATCTCGTGATCCTCAGGATCCGGCCGGCACGCTCCGCCGAGGCCTACGAAAAAATCTGGACCGAGGCGGGCTCGCCGCTGCTTCTGAACAGCGAGCTCATCGCCAAGGGGCTGGCCGAGGGGCTCGCCCGGCGCATCGACGGCGAGCTGGCCGTCGAGCTGGCGATGTCGTACGGCGCCCCGGCCATCCCCGAGGCGCTGGAGCGGCTGCGCGAGAAGAACGTGCGCCGGCTGATCGTGCTGCCGCTGTATCCCCAGTACTCCGGCACCACCACCGCCACCGTTTTCGACCGCGTCACCCGGGTGCTGCAGAACCGCCGCTGGATACCCGAGTTCCGCTTCATCAACCAGTATCACGACGAGCCGGCCTACATCGAGGCGCTGGCCCGCTCCATCCGCGAGCACCGGGAGGAGCACGGCGCCGGCAAGCGGCTGCTTTTTTCCTTCCACGGTATCCCCCGGCGTTATTTCCTGAGTGGCGACCCCTATCACTGCCAGTCGCAGAAGACCGCGCGGCTGGTCGCCGAGGAGCTCGGTCTCGGGCCGGACGAGTGGCTGCTGAGCTTCCAGTCCCGCGTGGGCCGGGAGGAGTGGCTCAGGCCCTATACCGACGAGACCCTGCAGGCCTGGGGCGAGGAGCGGCTCGAGAGCGTGGACGTGGTCTGTCCCGGCTTCTCGGCCGACTGCCTCGAGACCCTGGAGGAGATCGCCATGCAGAACCGGGAGCTGTTCGAGGAGGCCGGCGGCGGCAGGCTCTCCTACATCCCCTGCCTGAACGCCCGCGACGACCACATCGAGTGCCTGACCGACCTCGTCTACCGCCACGCTTCCGGCTGGCCGGAGACCGAGAGCGAACTCGCCGCCCGCGACCCGCTCAAGAGCGCCGAGCTGGCCCGGGCGATGGGGGCCGGGGACTGAGGGTGGCCGGGCGCTTCCTGGAGCTCGGCCTCGCTGTGCCGGACATCCTGGAGTCCCTGCATTTCTATCGCACACTGGGTTTCACGGAACTCGCCGTCGGCGAGGTCTGGCCGCACAAGTACGCCGTGGTGACCGACGGCACGCTGTTCATCGGGCTGCACGAAGACCCGGTCGCGAGCCCGGTCGTCACCCTCGTGCAGCATTCGCTGCGCCGGCACGTGCTCACGCTGCAGGATGCCGGCACCGAATTCGTCGAGACCCGGCTCGGCGAGGACGAATTCAACCGTGCCGTGCTGCGCGACCCGGACGGCACGGCCGTCATGCTGGTGGAGGCGCGCACCTATTCCCCGGCACCGGAGACGCCCGCTGCCTCGCTGCTGGGCGAGTGCCTGGAACTCGCGCTGCCGGTGCGCGATGCGCTCGCCGCGGCCCATTTCTGGGCGCCGCTCGCGCCCCGGCTGGCGGCGCACCGGGAGGAGCCGGAGCCCCGCTTCCGGCTCGCCGTGGACGGCCTGGTGCTGGGGCTGGGCACCCGGCCCGCGCTCGCCCGGCCGCTGCTCGTCTACCGGGTGACCGATGCCATGGCGCTGCAGGCGGCACTGGACCGCCTGGGGGTCTACCCCGGCGCCGGCCCGGACCTGCCTGGCGAGAGCCGGGGCACGATCCGGGCGCCGGAAGGCACCGACATCGCCCTGCTGAAGGCCGACTACTGGACCGACAACGGGGCCGACAGCTAGGCCGACAACGGGTCGGGCTAGGCGGCGAGCAGGCGGCTGAGCAGCCCGCGGGCCTGGGAGAGATAACCGCCGCCGAACAGATTCAGGTGGTTCAGCACGTGGTAAAGCTGGTAGAGGTCGCGGCGCACCGCGTAGCCGGCGTCCAGCGGCCAGGCCTCGTCGTAGGCCGCGTGAAACTCGGCACCGAAACCGCCGAACAGCTCGGTCATGGCGATGTCCGTCTCCCGGTCGCCGTAATAGACCGCGGGATCGTAGATCACGGGCTCGCCGTCCGCCGCAGCGAAGTTGCCTCCCCAGAGGTCGCCGTGCAGCAATGACGGCACCGGCGTGTAGTCGGTGAAGAAGTCCGCCAGCCGGGCCAGCAGCGCCTCGCCGTCGGCGCCGAGGTGGCGGCCATAGCCGTTGCGTTCGGCCAGCCCCAGCTGGAAGCCGATGCGTTTATCCGCGAGGAACCGCACCCACTCGTCGTCCCGGCCGTTCGGCTGGGGCGTGGAGCCGATAGTGTTGTCCCGGTGCCAGCCGTGCCGTTCGGCGGTGTGGCGATGCAGCGCCGCCAGCGCCGTCCCCAGCCGCCTCCGGCAGCCGGCATCGGCCGGGCCGAGGTCGAGATACTCCAGCAGCAGCCAGGCGCGTCCTTCGTCGACGCCCAGCCCGTGGACCCGGGGCACGCGCACGGCGCCCGCCGCGTCCAGCTCGGTCAGTCCCTCCGCCTCGGCGGCGAACATTTCGTAGCCGTCGGCGCGGTTGGTCTTCAGGAACAGGGGGCCGGCGTCGCTGTCCACCCGGGCCGCCGCGTTGATGCTGCCGCCGCCCACCGGCCGCAGGCTGGCGGCGTCGATGCGGATGCCGCAGGCGGCAGCGACGGCGTCGGCGAGCGTCCCCGTCACGGCTCAGACGGCGGCGTTCATCGCGGCGATGCGCTCGCACTGGCGCCTGAGCGCCGTGCCGAAGCCGGCCTCGTCGCAGACGCCGTGCAGCGCATCCATGTCGGGTGTGCGCCGGCGCGCCTCGGCCGAGCGGAACTCCAGCGGCGCATCGCAGGCGATCGCCGTGAGCTGTCGCGCGAGCATCGCCGCCGCGCGGTGCTCCTCCAGCCGGGCGCCCAGCTTCGCCGCGCCGCGCACCGGCACGTCGCATACCCGGTCCAGGTTGGCGTAGATCACGTCCAGGCTGCCGAAGTGACCGAGCAGCGCCGCCGCCGTCTTCTTGCCCACGCCCGGCACGCCGGGGATGTTGTCCACGGCGTCACCCGCCAGCGCCAGAAAGTCCGCGATCTGTTCAGGCCACACGCCGAAGGCCTCCGGTATCTGCTCGTAGCCGAGCCGCCGGCGGCCGGCGTAGTCCCACAGCGTGTCTTTAGCCGACAGGAGCTGGGCCAGGTCCTTGTCCCGGCTGACGATGGTAGCCGGCAGGCCGCGGGCGCGCCCGTCGACGACCAGCGCACCGATCAGGTCGTCCGCCTCGTACAGCGGGCTCGCGCATTCGGCCAGGCCGAGTGCGCGGGTGAAGGCGCGGCACTGGCGGAACTGACGCTCGAGTTCCGGCGGTGCGGGATCCCGGTTGGCCTTGTAGGCGGGGTAGATCTCGTTGCGGAAGGAGCTCGCGAGGCTCTCGTCGAAGGCCACGGCAATGTACTCGGGCCGCACCTCCTCCACGAAGTCCGCCAGAAAGCGGGCGAAGCCGAACAGCGCGTTCACGGGATTGCCGTCGCCGTCGACCATGTCGTCGGGCAGCGAGAACCAGGCGCGGAAGACGTAGACGCTGGCGTCGATCAGATAGAGCACGTGCCCGCCGGTGCCCTCAGGCAGGCATCGCCATGCCGGCGGCGCTGGCCTGGAGGTGGTCGCGCAGACGCGCGTGCAGCGGGCTGGAACGAGGGATGTGGGCCAGCAGGTATTCCATCTGGTCGGCCAGCACGCGCCGGCCCTTCAGGTAGATGTACTCCGCGTAGCTCGGCGTGAACGGGATGGCGATGAGCTGCATGCCCGCCTGCTCCGGCGTGCGCCCGCCCTTGTGGTTGTTGCAGCGCCGGCACGCGGTGGCCACGTTGGTCCAGAGATCCCTGCCGCCCTGGGAGATGGGCGTGACGTGATCGCGGGTCAGCTCACGGGTCTGGAACACCAGGCCGCAGTACAGACACAGGTTCGCGTCGCGCCGGAACAGCGTGCGGTTGTTGAGCGGCGGTACGTAATGCTCCCGGTTGGCGGCGAGGCTCTGGTGGGTGCCGTGGGTGGCGATGATCGAGTTCACGTCCACCGAGCTGCGTTGTCCGGTCAGCGCGTTGTAGCCGCCGTGGAGCGTGTAGAGCAGCGTGCCGCAGGCATAGGCGACCTGCCCCGTGTGATAGAGGCGGACCGCCTCGCGGTAATCGATCCATTCCAGCGGCATGCCTGCCACGTCCGTGCGCAGGACCTGCTGGAAGATGCTCTCTGTGCTGATAGCCTGCATGTGTCACGTCCCCCCGGGGGCGCCGGCTTAGTTTGCCCCAAGACCGGGGAAATGCAACCTGAGGGGTGTGACAGCGCGATGACAGTGTGGTCGCCTTCTCCTCAGCGTCCCCTGGTCGGACGCCGGTCACGCATGCGCTCGCGGAGGTTCTGGCGCTGCTCGGGGCTGAGCGACCGCCACCGCTCCCGGAGCTCCTCGCGGCGCTCTTCCGGCAGGTCCCGGAAGCGCTCGAAATTGCGGCGGATACGCTCACGCTCTTCCGGCGGCAGTTCGCGGAATGTCTCGTAACGCTCGCGGATGCGCGCCCGCTGTTCTTCGCTGAGGTCGCGCCAGCGCATGAATCGCTCCCGCGCCGCCTCCCGCTCGTCGGGGCTCATATCCAGCCAGCGCTCGGTGCCGTTCGCCAGCCTGCGCCGCCGCTCCGCGGCCATCTCATCCCAGCGGTCCTCGAAGCGGGCCAGCACCTGCTGCTGCTCGCCGCTGAGCGCATCCCAGGCCGGCCCCTCCGGCTGCTCCTGGGCCAGCGCCGTCGCCGCCCCGGCGAGCAGGAGTGCCACCAGCAGCAGGACGCGCAGCATGGTTGGCGTCCCCGCCAGACCTGCCGGTTGCGCCTTCGTCGCCCAATCAACCCGTGTCTTCATCGGTCCCTTTCTCCTCGCCCTGCTCGCGCTCCGCCGACGGCTGCCGGCGCTCGGACTCCTCCGGCGCCGTGCCGGCGAGCGCGATCCAGTCACTGTCATCCTCTTCCCAGCTGCCCAGGTATTCGATGAACGCCATGTCGTCCGGCTGCTCCGCGTCGGGCGCCGACTCACCGGCATGGGCCGGCGTCATTGCCGCAACCAGTACCGTGATCAGCGGCGCCAGCACGGCCGGCCCCGGTTTCCGTGCCCCGTCAGCCAATGTTGCCGCTCCCGACGGGCTCGCTCCGGAAGGCTTCCTCCGAGTCCACCCAGTCATAGAATTCGAGCTCGGCCAGCATGTCGAGGTCCTCCTCCTGCAGCACGATCTCGAGGTCCTCCGCTTCTTCCGCCGCCACCGCCACCGCCGTCTCGCCCTCCGCCACGGGTTCGTCCGGCATCTGTCCCAGCCACAGCGAGACGGCCAGCGCCGCCACCGCGGCCGCGGTGGCAACGGGTCTCCAGCCTGACGCAACCCGGTCGACACCGTCGCCGGCCAGCGCGGTCTGGCGGGCGCGGTTCAGCCGCGAGAGCGTCGCCGCATCCAGCGCCTCCACGCTGTCGCCGAATGCGCGTCGGGCCCGCTCCTCGAGCGCGCTGCCGCCTTCGTATCGCTCGTCATGGCCATGGTCGTGACCGTCATCGTGTCGCCTGTCTTTCATTGCCAGCTCTCGCCCAGGCGTGCCCGCAGTGCATGCACGGCACGCGAATAATGTGTCTTCACGCTGCCCTCGGAGCAGCCCATCGCCGCGGCGGTAGCCGCCACGTCGAGACCCTCGAAGTTGCGCAGCATGAATGCCTCCTGCTGCCGCGCCGGCAGCGCCCGGATGGCCGTCTCCAGCACCGCCATCGTCTCTCGCATCTCCAGCTGTTCGTCCGGCGCGCCGGAGGCCGGATCCGGTGCCTCGGCCACCGGGTCGGGGCGGCCGTCTTCGTCGTCGCCGCCGAACCAGTAGAAGACCCGGTTGCGCACCGCCCGACGGCGCTGGCTGTCGCGTACCCGATTCGTCAGGATGCGGAAGAACAGGGGCGCCCATTCCGACTCGGGGCGTCGGGCATACTTGCGCACCAGCCGGATCATGGCGTCCTGGACGAGGTCCATGGCCTCGTCCCGGTCGCCGGTGCCGATCTCGGCGATACGCAGGGCGCGCCGCTCCACGCCGGCGAGGAAGGCGTTCAGTTGTTGCTCCTGCTCCAGTGCCCTCGCTCCTCGCTCCGCCCGACGACCGGTACGACGACCTGTCCAACGATCAGCCCGGCCGTCCCATTGGCGCTCCAGCGCCGCGACGCCCGTCCTGCCGGCCGCGCCCCGGCTCATGAGAGCGCTCCAGTGACGGTCACCGCCCGCTCTACAGCCTCCATGCTTGACTCCCGTAAGCATTACACTATGTTCGCGTACAGTCTCCTAACGCGCCGGCAGGGCTCCGGTTGACAGGCAGGACGCTGTTCTTTTGCACAGGGGATATTGCAGTTTCATGGCAACCCGACGGCGCCGGCCCGGCCGCGGCCGATTCCGCTCAAGGGTCTGATTTCATTCATCAATCGGGCGACCGGTGGCGCTCGCGCCCGATCCGTACCGGAGGACGGCGGGGCGGCTGCCCGGCCGGCCTGCGAGCTTTCGTCCACAGACTTATCCACAACTTGTCCAGCAACGAGCAGAAACCCGCCGAGACCGCCCCCGCGGTGCTGAGGGTCGCCATCAAGGCGCCCCTTTCCCGCCTGTTCGATTATCTGCCGCCGGCCGGCGTCGACACCGCGGCGCTGCGCCGCGGCGTCCGGCTCAGGGTGCCGTTCGGCCGCCGCCATCGCATCGGGCTGCTCTGGGACACGGCGTCGCAGAGCGAGCTGCCGCGTTCCCGGCTGCGACGGGTCGCCGCCGTACTGGACGAGGAGCCGGTGGTGGACGCCGGCCTGGCCTGGCTGATCGACTTCGCCGCCGGCTACTACCATCACCCGGTCGGCGAGGTGGTGGCCGCCGCGCTGCCGGCACTGCTGCGCGAAGGCCGGAGCCTGCATCGCACGGAGACCCGCTGGCACCTGACGGCGGAAGGAGCGGCGGCCGATGCCGCGGCGGCGGCCCGGCGGGCACCGCGCCAGGCGGAGCTGCTGGCCGCGCTGGCCGCGGCCCCGTCCGGCGGACTCGGCGCGGCGGAACTGGACCGGCTCTGCCCGGCCTGGCGCCGCGTCCGCAAGGTCCTCAAGGACAAGGGCCTGATCGAGAGCAGCGAGCGGCAGGTGGACGCGGCTGCCGAGAGCGGCGAAGACGACGCGGCACCGGCGCACGCCGTCGACCTGAACGAAGACCAGCTGGCGGCAGTGGCGGCGGCGACGGCGACGGACGGTTACTCGGCCACACTGATCGACGGTGTCACCGGCAGCGGCAAGACGGAGGTCTACCTGGCGCTGATCGAGCGCACGCTGGCCCGGGGCCGCCAGGCGCTGGTACTGGTGCCGGAGATCGGTCTGACGCCGCAGCTGGTGAACCGTTTCACCGAGCGGCTGGGCCGACGACCGGTGATCCTGCACAGCGGCCTCGGCGATACCGACAGGCTGGCCGCCTGGCGCGATGCCCGCAGCGGTGCGGCCGGCGTGGTGGTGGGCACCCGCTCGGCCGTGTTCACACCGCTGGCGCGGCCGGGACTGATCATCGTCGACGAGGAACACGACCCGTCGCTGAAGCAGCAGGAAGGCTTCCGCTATTCGGCCCGGGACCTGGCGGTGGCACGCGCCCGGCATGAGGACGTGCCGGTGGTGCTCGGGTCGGCGACGCCCTCGCTGGACTCTCTCGCCAACGTGGAACGGGGTCTGTACCGGCGGGTGGAGCTGCCGCGCCGGGCCGGCGGAGCGGCGCCGCCGGCGCTGCGCCTGGTGGACCTGCGGCGTCATCCGCCCATCGACGGCCTGTCCGCTCCGCTGATCGACGCCATCGAGCGCCACCTCGCCGAGGAGGGCCAGGTGCTGCTCTACCTCAACCGCCGCGGCTATGCGCCGACGCTGCTCTGCCGGGACTGCGGCCACGTGGCCGAGTGCCGGCGCTGCGATGCGCGCATGACGTTCCACGCGGGCGACCAGCGCCTGCGCTGCCACCACTGCGGCAGCGAGCGGCCGGTGGACACGAGCTGCCCGGCGTGCGGCGGCACCGTGGCGGCGCTGGGGCGAGGCACCGAGCGGGTGGAAGAAGCGGTGCACAGCCGTTTCGCGGGTTACCGGGTGAGCCGCATCGACAGCGACAGCACCCAGCGCAAGGGCAGCATGGAGAGCGCCCTGGACGACGCCCGCAGCGGCCGGGCGCAGATCCTGGTGGGCACCCAGATGCTGTCCAAGGGCCATCACTTCCCGCGCCTGACGCTCGTGGGCGTGTTGAACGCCGACCAGGGGCTGTTCGGCAGCGACTTCCGCAGCGCCGAGCGGCTGGCGCAGACCCTGCTGCAGGTCGCCGGCCGCGCCGGCCGCGCCGACCGGCCCGGCGAGGTACTGATTCAGACCGACTTCCCCCAGCATCCGCTGCTGCAGCGGCTCGTGCAGCATGGCTATGCCGACTTCGCCCGCGCCGCACTGGCCGAGCGCAGCGACAGCGGCTGGCCGCCTTATTCGCGCATCGCCCTGCTGCGGGCCTCGGCCACCCGGCCGGAGGCGGCAATGGCATTCCTGCGCGAGATGAAATCCGCGCTCGCGGCGGTCGCCGGTGCGGAGGTCCGCCTGCTGGGGCCGGTGACGGCGCCGCTGGCACGCCGGGCCGGCCGCTATCGCTGCCAGCTGCTGATGCAGAGCGCGGAACGGGCACCGCTGCACCGGCTGCTGGCACGGCTGCGCGAGCAGGCGGAGCAGGCGCCAGGCGCGAGCCGCGTGCGATGGTCGCTGGACGTCGATCCCATCGAGCTTTTCTGAGCGGCGCCGGGTGCGGGACCGCCCCGTGAACGGGTAGTATTGCGCCCTGCTTTTTCTCGCCCGTTTCCCGGGGACAGGACTTGAAAGAAACCATCGCCAGACTGGTAGAAGCGGCACTCGCCTCGCGGCCGGAGATCGCCGACGAGGTGGAGCTCGCGAGCGTCAGCGCGGACGTCGAGCGCGCCCGCGATCCGCGCCACGGCGACTTCGCCACCAACGTCGCACTGCGGCTCGCCAAGAGCCTGGGCCGCAGCCCCCGGGAGCTCGCCGCCGACATCATCGCCGGCCTGCCCGAGTCCGAACTGGTGGAGGAAGTCTCCGTGGCCGGCCCGGGCTTCATCAACTTCCGCCTGAGTCAGACGGCGCTCAGACGCGAGATCGGCCGCGTACTCGCCGAGGGCCGCTGCTACGGGCGCCGGGAGAAGCGCGAGACGCCCCGGGTCATGGTGGAGTTCGTCTCCGCCAACCCCACCGGCCCCCTGCACGTCGGCCACGGCCGCCACGCGAGCTACGGCGCCACGGTGGCCAATCTGCTGGAGGCCGCAGGCTACCCGGTGCACCGCGAGTACTACGTGAACGACGCCGGCCGGCAGATGGAGATCCTCGCCGTCAGCGTCTGGCTGCGCTATCTGGGGCTGCACGGCGAGACGCTGCCGTTCCCGGCCGCCGGCTATCGCGGCGACTACATCATCGACATCGCCCGGGAGCTGCCTGCGGGGGGCTACATGGCGGGCGCGGCGGAGGTGCTGCGCGACCTGCCCGACGACGCGCCGGACGGCGACAAGGAGGCGCGCATCGACGCGCTGATCGCCCGCGCCCAGACGCTGCTCGGCGACGACGGCTTCGACACCGTGCGGCGGCATGCGCTCGCGAGCATCCTGGACGACATCCGTGACGACCTCGCGGGCTTCGGCGTGGAATTCGACACGTGGTTCTCCGAGGCCAGCCTCACCGAGGAGGGCGTCATCGACGAGGCGCTCGAGCGGCTGCGCGGTCGCGGCATGCTCTACGAGCGCGACGGCGCCGTCTGGTTCCGCGCCACCGACTACGGCGACGAGAAGGACCGGGTGGTGGTGCGCGACAACGGCAAGAAGACCTACTTCGCGAGCGACATTGCCTACCACTACGGCAAGCGCCGGCGCGGCAACGACCTGCTGCTGGACGTGCTGGGCGCCGACCACCACGGCTATATCGCCCGGGTGCGCGCCGGCCTGGAGGCGATGGGCGAGCCCGGCGACTCGCTCGAGGTGCGCCTGGTGCAGTTCGTCGCGCTCTACCGGGGCGGCGAGAAGATGCAGATGTCCACCCGCTCCGGCGAGTTCGTGACCCTGCGCGAGCTGCGCGAGGAGGTGGGCAACGACGCCGCGCGCCTGTTCTACGTGATGCGCTCCAACGACCAGCACCTGGACTTCGACCTGGAGCTGGCGAAGTCCCGCTCCAACGAGAACCCGGTCTACTACATCCAGTACGCACACGCCCGGGTGGCGAGCGTCATGCGCCAGCTGGAGGACAAGGGGCTCGCCTGGGACCGGGAGCAGGGGCTGGCCTCTCTGGACCGGCTGACCGAGGAGCAGGAGAGCGCGCTCGTCGCCACGCTCACCCGCTTCCCCGAGGTGATCGAGGCGGCCGCGGACAAGCGCGCGCCGCAGACGCTGGTGTTCTACCTGCGCGACCTCGCCAACGAGTTCCACACCTACTACAACGCCCACACCTTCATCGTCGACGACGAGTCGCTGAGGAATGCGCGCCTCACGCTGGTGCTGGCCGCGCGGCAGGTCATCGCCAACGGCCTCGGCCTGCTGGGCGTCTCCGCGCCCGACGCGATGTAGCGATGGCACAGCGACGCCGGCAGACGAAGCGCCGCAGCTCCCGGAGCAACAGCAGCCGCAGCAGCACGCAGCAGGCGCCCGGCTGGCTGTGGATGCTGTTCGGGCTGGCCATCGGCCTGTCGGTGGCGGCCGCCGTCTGGATGAGCGACCGGGACGAGCCCGCGGCGGAGCCCCGGCCGCGGGAGGCCGCGAGCCTCCGCGAGGAGGAGAAGGCGCACCAGCCGGAACCGAAACGGGTGGAGACGCCGGCGGCCAGCGAGTCCCGCTTCGACTTCTACGAGATGCTGCCGCGCTTCGAGGTGGTGGTGCCCGAGGAGGAACCCCACGCCCGCCCGGATAACCGGCCGGATCTCCCCACAGAGCCCGGCACCTACGTGCTGCAGGCCGGCTCGTTCAGCGCCTTCGAGGATGCCGACCGCATGAAGGCGCGGCTCGCGCTGCAGGGCATCCCGTCGCGCATCCAGCGCGTCGCCATCGACGACCGCACCTATCACCGGGTGCGCATCGGCCCGGTCTCCGACATGGACGAGCTCGACGACCTGCGCCGCCGGCTGCGGGAGGCGAAAATCGAGGTGCTCATGATCCGCGTGCCGCAGCAATGAGGCCCCGTGGGGTAATCGTCGCGGCGCTGGTGTGCGCCGGTCTTGCCGGCTGCGCGACGGCACCGCAGTCGGAGACCCCGGGCGATGCGGGGCGGCAGGAAGCGCCAGCCGCCGCGCCGGCCGCCCCGTCCCCGCCGGCAACACCGGAGCCGCCGCCGGGACCACCGCCCGGACCGGACCTGTCGACGCTGCGCATCACGGTGGCCACCGTCGGCGACATGATGATCGGCACCGACTATCCCGACAACCGGCTGCCCGACGACGACGCCCTCGGCTTCCTCGACGGCGTGGCGCCGGTGCTGCGGCAGGCCGATCTCGCCATCGGCAACCTCGAGGGCGTGCTGCTCGACGGCGGGGAGCCCGCCAAGCAGTGCAAGGACCCGTCGGCCTGCTGGCTGTTCCGCTCCCCCACCCGCTACGCCGGCGTGTACCGGGACGCGGGCTTCGACGCGCTCAGCCTCGCCAACAACCACGCCCGGGACTTCGGCGAGGAAGGCCGGGACGCGAGCATGGCCGCTCTGGATGCGGCGGGCATCCGCCACTCCGGCCGGGAGGGCACCACCGCCAGCATGGACGTGGGCGGCATCCGCGTGGGCTTCGTCGCCTTCTCGGGCACCCGCGGCGCGAATCCGATGCTGAACGAGCAGGCGGCCACCGCCATGGTGGCCGACCTGGCCGCCGGGCACGACGTGGTCATCGTCTCGTTCCACGGCGGCGCGGAGGGCATCGACGCGCTGCGCCTGCCGTTCGCGGAGGAGGAGTACTACGGCGAGCCCCGCGGCGACGTGGTCGCCTTCGGGCGGGCGATGGTGGATGCCGGCGCCGATCTCGTCTTCGGCCACGGCCCGCACGTGGTGCGCGCACTGGAGCGCTACCGTGGACGCATCATCGCCTACAGTCTCGGCAACTTCGCCACCTACTACGGCATCAGCGTGGCCGGCCTGAAGGGCGTCGCACCGATACTCGTCACCACCCTGGACGGCAACGGCGAGTTCGTCGAGGGCAGCGTGGTGTCCACGCGCCAGATACGGCCGTCGGGTCCCGCCATCGACCCGGCGGGCGAGGCGCTGGAACTGATGGCCCGGCTGTCGCGGCAGGACTTCGGCAACCCGGGCGTGCGCTTCGAGCCGGACGGACGCCTGTTGCCGGTCGAGCGGCCGGCCCCGAGAGTCCATCCTGCGGAACCGGCGTCCGTTGTAGCCGAAGAGGACGAGGAGGAGAAAGCATGGCAAGACTGACAGGATTCGCCGGCAGCCTGCGGCGCGAGTCGTTCAACCGGGCGTTGCTGGAGGCCGCCAGCGAACTCGTTCCCGCGGGCAGCAGCCTGGACGTGCAGTCGATAGCGGACATCCCGCTCTATGACGCCGACCGCGAGGCAGAGGAAGGCATACCGGAAGCGGTCACGCGGCTGCAGGAACGCATCGCGGACTCGGACGGCCTCGTCATCGCGAGTCCCGAGTACAACAACTCCATTCCCGGGGTCGCCAAGAACGCCGTGGACTGGCTGTCGCGGCCGCCGCAGGAGATCGGCCGCATCTTCGGCGGCCGTCCGGTTGCGCTGATCGGCGCCTCGCCGGGCGGCTTCGGCACGGTGCTCGCCCAGGCCGCCTGGCTGCCCGTGCTGCGAACGCTGGGCATGCAGATCTGGCCGGGGCCGCGCATCATGGTGTCACGGGTTCACGAACTGATCGAAGACGATCGGCTCACGGACGAGAAGACCCGCGAGCGCCTGCGGGATTTCATGCAGGGGTTCGTGGACTTCGCGGAAGGACGCTGACGCTCAGTCGTCGCCGCCGCCGGTCTGGCGGAAGTCCACGCCCAGCGCGCGCAGCTTGCGATAGAGATGGGTGCGCTCCATGCCGACGCGCTGGGCGAGCTTGCCCACCTTGCCGTTGCACAGGATCAGCTGCTGGGTGAGATAGGCGCGCTCGAAGGCCTCGCGCGCTTCGCGCAGCGGCAGCGCCAGCAGGTCCTGCTTCACCAGCGGCTCGTCGTCCGGCGCCTCGGCCTTCAGCTCGCTCTCGATCTCTGACAGCGACACCTCCTCGTCGCCGCCGTTGATGAGCACCCGGTGCACGAGGTTCTTCAGCTCCCGTACGTTGTCCGGCCAGGGGTAGTTGCGCAGCCGGTTCTGTGCCGCGACGCCGAAGCGCCGGAATGGCAGCCCCTCCGCGTCCACCAGTTTCTCGGCGTAGTAGCGCAGCAGCTCCGGTACGTCCTCGGCGTATTCGCGCAGCGGCGGCACCCGCAGGGTGAGCACGTTCAGGTGGGTGAGCAGGTCGCGGCGCAGCGTGCCGCGGTCCAGCAGCCGCTCGTAGTCCTGCGGCAGCGACGCCATGATGCGGGCGGTCAGCGGCACCGTCTCGCGCCCGCCCCTGCGCATGTAGCTGCCCTGCTCGAGTGCGCCCGCCAGCAGCGTCTGGGCGGCCGTGCTGGCGTCGCCCAGTTCGTTCACGAACAGGATGCCGCCCCCCGCGCGGTCGAGCAGCCCCTCGCGGACCTCGCCGTCCTCCTCGCTGCCGTAGAGCTGTACCTCGGCGTTGTCGTCGGTGAGCGAGCCGCCGGCCACGCTCACGTATTCGGCGGCGGCGCGGGGGCCGACGGAGTGGACGTAGCGGGCGAACGCCTCGCGGCCGGAACCGGACTCGCCGATCAGCACCATCGGGGCGTCGTGCGCGGCGAGCTTGCGGGCCTGCTCGCGCAGGTCGCGCATGGCTTCGCTCTTGCCCACCGGCGCCAGCGGAGAGAGCAGCCGGCGCATCTGCTGCGGCTCGCTCTTCCTGCCCGACTCCAGCGCGCGCTCCACGGTGTGCAGCAGCTTCGACAGCGAGAGCGGTTTCTCGATGTAGTCGAACGCGCCGAGCCGGGTGGCCTCCACGGCGGTATCCACTGTGCCGTGGCCGGACATGATCACCACCGGACACTGGCGGGTCTCGGGCTGCTGGGTCCACTCCTTCAGGAGCGTGATGCCGTCGGTGTCCGGCATCCAGACATCCAGCAGCACCAGGTCGTGCTGGTCCGCCTTGCGCGCCTCGCGCGCCTCGGCGGCGTCGGCGGCCGCGGTGACCTCGTAACCCTCGTCCGAGAGGATCTCCCGGATCAGTGACCGGATGTCGGACTCGTCGTCGACGACGAGTATGTGTTCGCCACTCATGCCCTCTCTCTCCGTTTGTCACCGCGCTCGCCCCGCCGCGGCATGGACGCGAGCATCAGCTCGCGGCTCGCCTCGTCCACAGGGAGCGAGATGCGTATCCTCGCACCGCCGCGGTGGCGGTTCTCCGCCCGGATGCTGCCGGCGTGCTCTTCCACCAGCTTCTTCACGATGGCGAGTCCGAGACCCGTGCCTTTCGGTTTGGACGTGACGTAGGGATCGAACACCTGTTCCACCGGTCCCGCCTGGAAGCCCGGCCCGTTATCCTCGACCGTGATGGTGGCCAGCTTCGCCCCGTTGTCCTCTTCCGCCCGGGTAATGATATCGATTCTGCCGTCTTCCTGCCCTTCCAGTGCCTCGACGGCGTTGCGGGCCAGGTTGTGCAGGATCTGGCGCACCCGCCCTGCGTCCGCATCGACGAGCGGCAGCCCGGTGTCCAGGTCCAGCGTGATGTCCACGGCCGTATCCTGGGCGCGGTAGAGATCGATCACCTCGCGCACCAGCTTGTTGAGGTCGAACCGGGTCATATCCATGTCCGGCGCGCGGGCATACTCGGAGAAGGCGTTCACCATCTCCTTCATCGCCTCCACCTGCTGCACGATCGTGTGCGTGGCTCGGTCGAGTATCTGCGCCTCGCCCGGCGGCATCTCCTTGAGGTACTTCTGCCGCAGCCGCTCGGCGGACAGCTGAATGGGAGTCAGCGGGTTCTTGATCTCGTGCGCGAGGCGTCGCGCCACCTCGCCCCAGGCAGCGTCCCGCTGGGCCTGCAAGAGCGCGGTGATATCGTCGAACACGACGACGAAACCGGCGGTGTGGCCGTCCTCGGCCGGCAGCGCCGTGCAGGCACAGGTGAGGACGCGCCTGCCGACTTCGCCGCGCAGCACGATCTGCTCCCGCCACTCGGTCTCCCCGGCGGCTAGATGCACACGGGCCACGTCCACGAACTGCTCCAGCAGCGGGCGTCCTTCGGCCACCTCCGGCAGCAGCTCGCCGATGCGGCTCTCGAAATCCACGCCGAGGATGGCGCCGGCCGCCTGGTTGGCCGTGCGGATGCGCAGGTCCGGCTCCAGCGACACGACACCCGTGGACAGCCGCGCGAGGATGACCTCGAGGTTGGCGCGCTCGGCCTCCACCTGCGCCTGGCTGTCCCGGGCGGTCTCCCGGGCTGCCGCCAGCCGGCGGGTCATGTCGTTGAAGGAATTGACGAGGAAGCCGATCTCGTCCCGGGACGGAGTCGGGAGCTGGGTGTCGAAGTCTCCCGCCGCCACGGCCCGCGTGCCGGCCACCAGCTGCTGGATGGGCGCTACCAGTCGGCGGGAGAAGAAGAATGCGCCGTAGATCGAGGCCAGCAGCGAGACCAGCAGCACCACCGTCAGGGTCAGGGTCAGCGTGCGCTTCAGGGGCTCGCGCAGATAGAGCTGGCGCTTGTAGTCCGTGTACGAATCGCCCACGTTGTCCGCCATCGCGGACAGCCGCTGGGTCACCGGATAGAGCGCCTGCAGCACGTAGCGCTCGCCGATGCGGGCGTCGCCGACCACCGGCGCCGCGGTACGGATCTGGTAGCCCCCTTCCTCCAGCGGATCGAGGCTGACGTAGGGCCGGTTCTGACTGATCTGCAGCAGCATCTCGTCCGACGGCGGCGTGGGCACTGCGAGCCGGGAGCGGTCGAAGCTGGTGGCGACGATACGGCTGTTGGGGCCGAACATCGTCACCTCCAGCGCGCCGGTATCCCGGCGCATGCGGGCGAGCTCGCTCACCAGCGCGCCCTCGCTCATGAGCTCCGCACGCTCCGCGTAGCGCAGCGTGAGATCCAGATTCGTGCGCATCTGGATGCTGAGTGCCGCCCGGGAGAGGTCCAGCGCGTCCTCCAGTCCCTGCTCCACGTCCTCGGTGAACCAGCTGTCTATGCCACGGTTCAGAAACTGGGCGGAGAAGTAGTAGACGAGCAGCAGCGGCAGGACGGCCAGCCCTATGAACATGGCCACCATGCGGCCCTTCAGCTTGGCGCCCGGCACGTGGTGGCGCAGGTCCTGCACGAGGCGCGCCAGGTTGCCGATCAGCAGCACGATCAGGATGACGACGCCCACCGCGTTCACCAGCAGGGTGATGCCGGAGAGCCGGTCGAACTGCTCCGAACTCTGGGAGGTCTGGGTAAGGAGGAGCAGGGCAGTGAGCGCCAGCAGCAGGCCGACGCCCGCCAGCAGGGTGAAGAGGAATCTCCTCAGCGTTCGAGCTGCCATTCGTACCAGTCGCTGGTGATCCGCCAGTCTTCCCGCCAGAACGCGATCAGCCGCAGCGCGGCGGGATAATCCTTGACGTCCACCACGGCCCGCATGCGAATGCGATAGTCCTTGTCGTCACGGAGCAGGGCAGCGTCGATCACCGGCAGCGACGTGATGCGGCCGAGGTTGTTCAGCGCCGAATACAGCGTCGCGTAGGAGTCCTGCTCGCCCGTATTCAGATTGCGGACCACGTAACGGCGGCTGAGCGCGTTATAGAGGAGCTGGTAATTCACCGCGAGTTCCGCGGTGACGTCGTCCAGCCAGAAACGCCGCTCCTGGATCACCTGGAACTGCAGCTCGACATTGATCGGGACGCCGCTGTCCAGTGCGTCCAGCGCCTCGTCCGACAGCACGTACTGCAGGCGGGCGCCCACCCGGTAGACGCCGTCTACCAGGTTCGAATCCGCCGAACGCACGGCGACGGTGCCGCCCTCCTGGCCGGAAGCCGGCTGCCAGGCCAGGCAAGCGAGGAGGACGAGCAGCGCCCAGAGGCGGCCCACAGTCCCATCCGCTGGTGCGCTCGGCAGGCTCATGTCGGCTTTTCGATACAACAGTAAAAGAATCCATCCAGCCCGTTTCGCCCCGGAAATAGCTGGAAACCAGCCCCGTCAGCTTGCATTAGATCGCGGATGTTGTCATCGGGCAACGGTTTTCCGACGCCCGCGCCGGGTTCTGCGGCGGCGAACGCGGCGACGGCCCCCGAGTTCTCCGCGCGCAGCACGGAGCAGGTGGCGTAGAGCAGCCGGCCGCCGGGCGCCAGCAGCGGCCACAAGGCTCGGAGCATGGCCAGCTGGCGCGCCGCCAGCCGCTCGACGTCGGCGGGGCGGCGCAGCAGCTTGATGTCCGGGTGGCGCCGGATGACGCCGGTGGCGCTGCAGGGCGCGTCGACGAGGATCCGGTCGTAGGGCTCGCCGTCCCACCACGCGGCCGGTTCGGCGGCATCGCCGCAGAGGAGCCCGGCGGAGTAGCCGCCCCGTGCCAGCGCCTCGCGGACCCGCTCCAGCCGGCCGGCATCCGCGTCGAGGGCCGTCACCGATGCATCCCCGCGCACGCTCTCCAGGATGTGCAATGTCTTGCCGCCGGGCGCGGCACAGGCGTCCAGGACACGCATGCCGGGCGCGGCGCCCAGCAACGGGGCGGCAAGCTGGGCCGCCCCGTCCTGCACGCTGACCTCGCCGTCGGCGAAGCCCGGCAGCTCATCGACCGGGAGCGGGCGCGACAGCCGCAGGGCGGACGGCACGCCCGGCAGCGGCACGGCCTCGACGCCGTCCGGCAGCCGCCGGCACCAGCCGGCAGGATCGGTGCGATGCTGGTTGACGCGCACCCACATCGGCGCCCGCTCGTTATTGGCCCGTACTATCGCTTGCCAGTCCTCCGGCCAGTCGGCGGCCAGCGCGTCCAGCAGCCAGCGGGGATGGGACCAGACGGCCTCGGGGTCAACCTCGGCGTCGTCGTCGGGGCTTGCCAGGACGGCCTCCAGCAGGCTGTCGCGCTCGCGCTGGAAGCGGCGCAGCACCGCATTCACCAGTCCGCGCATCCGCGGCCGGCCCAGTTCGCGGCAGGCGGCCACCGTCTCGCCCACCGCCGCGTGGTCCGGCACCCGCATGCGCCAGAGCTGATACAGCCCGACCTCGATCAGTGCGGCCACCGGCCGCTCCCGCTTCGGCAGCGGCCGCTCGAGCAGGCGCCCGGTCAGGGCACGGAGCGTGTAGTGCCAGCGGACGGCGCCGTGGGCCATCTCGGCAGCCAGCGCGCGGTCGCCGTCCCGGCAGGCGGCGGTTTCCGCAGCCAGCGCGTCATCGAGGGAGCGGCCTCGATCCGCGACGGCGGCGAGCGCCCTCGCCGCGGCCGCCCTGGGGCTGGCACGGCTAGCCAAGTCTCAGGCCGGCCAGGCCGCGCCGGTTGGCGAGGCGCTGGTTCGCGAAGTCCCTGGCGGCGATGCGGCGGCGGCCCGGGAGCTGGACCTCCAGCAGGCGCAGCACACCATCGCCCGTGGCCACGTCGATGCCGTCGGCGCCGGCGGCGCGGATGACACCGGGCTCGGCCGGCGGCTGGTCGCCGGCGGGCAGCGGCTCGGCCCGCCAGCAGCGCAGCAATTCGTCCTCCAGCCGGGTATGGCAGACCGGCCAGGGATCGTAGGCCCGCACCGCGCGGTCGATGCGCTCGGCCGGCCAGGACCAGTCGATGAGCGCGTCCTCCCGGCGGATGCGCGGCGCGTAGGTCGCCGCCGCATCGTCCTGGGGTTCGGGCTGCAGCCGGCCCGCGAGGATGTCGGGCAGCCTCTCGGTCAGCAGTCCGGCGCCGAGCGCGGCCAGCCGGTCGTGCAGCTCCCCCGCGGTCTCCCGGGGACCCACCGGCGCCTCGGCCCGGGCGTAGACCGGACCGGTGTCGAGGCCGGGCTCCATGCGCATCAGGCTGACGCCGGAGACCGGGTCGCCGGCCAGCACCGCCGCCTGGATCGGCGAGGCACCGCGCCAGCGGGGCAGCAGGGAGGCATGGACGTTGATGCAGCCGGCCGGCGGCAGTTCGAGCACGTCGGCCGGCAGGATGAGCCCGTAGGCGGCCACGATCAGCGCGTCGGGCGCGAGGGCCGCGAGTTCGGCGACGGCTGCGGCGTCCTTCAGCGTGGCAGGCTGCAGCACCGGCAGCCCTTCCGCGACGGCCCATGCCTTGACTGGACTCGGGGTGAGGCGTCGGCCCCGGCCCGCCGGGCGGTCCGGCTGGGTCAGCACGGCCACGGGGCGGTGGCCGGCGCCGCAGAGCGCCTGCAGCGAGGCCAGGGCGAACCCGGGTGTGCCGGCGAAGATCAGGCGGGGTGTGTTGGACGCACGGGCCGCATGGGCCTTATCCCCCGCAACGCCCTCACCGGTCACGGGAGAAGATCCGACGCTCAGACTGGGCTGGCAGCCCGCTCCCCGGCAGGCTGCGCGGCGTTGCGGCGCCCTTTGAGCAGCCGCTTGCGGATCCGCTGGCGCTTCATCTCCGACAGGTAGTCCACGAACAGCTTGCCTTCCAGGTGATCCATCTCGTGCTGAATGCAGACGGCGAGCAGCCCCTCGGCCTCCATCTCGTAGCTAGCCCCGTCACGGTCCAGCGCGCGTACGCGGATGCGCTCGGCCCGCTCCACCGGCTCGTAGAAACCGGGCACCGACAGGCAGCCCTCCTCGGTCATCTCGACGCCGTCCTTCTCGAGGATCTCGGGGTTGATCAGGACGTGGGGCTGATCCTTCTCCGCCGAGACGTCCGCCACCAGCAGACGCTTGTGCACGTCCACCTGGGTCGCCGCCAGCCCGATGCCGGGGGCCGCGTACATGGTCTCGAACATGTCGTCGATCAGCTGCCTGAGTTCGTCGTCCACGCGCTCGACGGGCTGCGCCTTAGTGCGCAGGCGCGGATCGGGGAATTCGAGTATGTTCAGGATAGCCATCGGTGCCTTCTCAATATCTCGCGTGAACTGCCATAAAAACCATCTAGTGTTTTGACTTTATTGGGATACATAACGGACAATCAAGACGTTATGTCAGGCGGGCGCGGCGGCCCGGGGCGATTCTGTGACGCACTTGGCAGTTGGTCGCGCGTCGGGACGCCATAGTATACCAACGCCGTGACAGCCGGCAGCCCCGATTCCCACAGGATGGAGCAAGCCCAACCATGCCCCTTGCAGAGCGGAATACCCAGTCCATGGTGAGACTGTGCGGAGTGCTTTTTGTTGCATCGACGCTTGCGACAACAGCCGGTTGCAGCCTGAACCCCTTCGCCGACGACGCCGACGCGCCGCTCGCCCCGGTGACCCCGGCGGCGAGTGCGGAGTCGTCCGGCCCCGTCTCGCTGGAGCCGCGCCGCAGCGCGGACGCCGAGGCAGTCGAACGGCGGGCCGAACCTGCGCCGCCGCCTCCGCCGCAGGAAGTGCCGCTGGCGCCGAATGCCCCGGAGCGCTACGTGGTGAAGAAGGGCGACACCCTGTGGGACATCTCCGAGATGTTCCTGCGCGACCCGTGGTTCTGGCCGGAGATCTGGCAGGTGAATCCCCAGGTCGAGAACCCGCACCTCATCTATCCCGGCGACGTGCTGTCGCTGGTCTACATCGACGGCCGTCCGCGCATCATGCTGGAACGCGGCATCCAGGCCGAGCGGCTGAGCCCGCAGATTCGCGCCACCCCGCTGGACCAGGCCATCACCACCATCCCGTACGAGCAGATCGCCGCCTTCCTCACCCGCGGCGCGGTGCTGGAGAAGGACGAGGCGGACGCGCTGCCCTACATCCTGGCCAGCCGGGGCGATCATCTGATCGCCGGCGCGGGCAACGACGTCTACGTGCGCGGCGACATCGAGGGCGTGGGCTCGCGCTACAGCGTGCTGCACGTCGACGAGCCGCTGGTGGACCCGGACGACGACAAGGTGGTGGGCTATCAGGCCATCTACGTGGGTCAGGGCCAGGTGGACCGCACCGGCGATCCCTCCACCGTGCATCTTCTGAAGACCAGCCGGGAGGCGCTGTCCGGCGATCGCCTGATGCGCCAGGAAATCGAGATCCCGCTGAATTTCTTCCCGAAGCCGCCGGAAACGGACATAGACGGCCGCATCATCTCGGTAGTAGATGGTATTTCGCTGATCGGGCAGTACCAGGTCATCGTGATCAACCGCGGCGCCCGCAACGGGCTGGCGCCCGGCGACGTGCTCAGCGTGCTGACGGCCGGCGAGACGGTGCGCGACCGCTACGCCAGCACGGGCGGATTCGGGCTGCTCGGCGGCGAGAAGGTGAAGCTGCCGGACGAGCCGGCGGGCACCGTGATGGTGTTCAAGGTGTACGACCGCATCGCCTACGCCCTCGTCATGACGGCGGAGAGCGAGATGCGGGTGCACGATATAGTACGTAACCCCTCCTGACGCCTGACACGGCAACGGCCGGCGTCCGTGAGGGCGCCGGCCGTTTTCTTTTTGACGTGCCGGCACAGCGGAGCCGGACATGGACGAAGAGACAGAAGCCTGGGTGCGTCTCGCCGAGGCGCCCGGGCTGGGCGCGGCCGAGGCGGCCGCGCTCGTCGAGAGCTTCGGCTCGGCCGGCCGGGTGGTGGCGGCCGGACGCGCCGCGCTTGCCTCCCGCGGTCTCGATGCCGAGACGCTCGAGGCGCTGCTCGTGCCGCCGGCGGAGCGGATGGAGCGCATCGCCGGCTGGCTCGCCGAGCCCGGGCATCGTCTGGTCAGCCGCCATTCGCCGGACTATCCGGCGCTGCTCGCCGAGGCCACGGGCGCGCCGCTCGTCCTCTACGTCAACGGCGATCCCGGGCTGCTGTCCATGCCCCAGCTGGCGGTGGTCGGCAGCCGCAATCCCACCCGCGGCGGCGAGCGCACCGCATTCGAGTTCGCCGCCCATCTCGCCGCCAGCGGTCTCACCATCACCAGCGGACTCGCCTCGGGCATCGACGCCGCAGCCCACGAAGGCGCCCTGTCGGCGGGCGGCAGCACCATCGCCGTGCTGGGCACGGGCATCGACCGGGTCTATCCCGCCGCCAACCGGGAACTCGCGCACCGCATTGCCGGGCAGGGCGCCCTGGTGAGCGAGTTTCCGCTGGGCTCGCCGCCGGAAGCATGGCACTTCCCGCGACGCAACCGGATCATCAGCGGCATGAGCCTGGGCACGCTCGTGGTGGAGGCGGCGCAGCGCAGCGGCTCGCTGATCACCGCCCGCCTGGCCGCCGAACAGGGCCGCGAAGTTTTCGCCATACCGGGCTCAATACATAACGCACTCGCCCGCGGCTGCCACCGGCTGATCCGTGACGGCGCGCGGCTGGTGGAGTCCGCCGACGACATCTTCGCCGAGCTCGCACCGCTCGCGGGTGCGCTCGGCACACGCCTCGGGAAATCCCCTTCCGGCGGGGATTCCGCGGCCGCCGAGGCCGCCGAATCCGAGCGCGACGGGGATTACGACAAACTGCTCGAGGCCCTCGCGTGGGAGCCCGTGGACATGGATACGTTGATCGAACGGTCCGGATTGACGATCGATCAGCTTTCCTCCATGCTCCTGATCCTGGAACTCGAGGGCGAAGTCGAAACGCTGCCTGGCGGGAAGTTCTCGAGGGTCAGACAGGAGCGCCTACCCGAATGAAAGAGAACGTCCTCGACGTATTGATGTATCTGTTCGAGACCTACATCGATACAGAGGAAGAACCCGAAGCGGATCAGAACGAACTCCGCGAGGAACTCGCCCGGGCCGGCTTCCACGACGCCGAGATCGAGCACGCCCTCGACTGGCTGGACGGTCTGGGAACGAACAACGACCTCCTGTCCCCGAACCCGCAGACGGAGAACGGCACCCGCATCTTCAACGGGGTCGAACTCTCGCGGCTGGATGCGGCATGCCGCGGTTACCTCGTGTACCTGGAGCAGGTGGGCATCCTCTCGCCGCCTCAGCGCGAACTGGTGATCGACCGTCTGCTCGCTCTCGATTCGGCCGACATCGACGTGGAGCAGATCAAGTGGGTGGTGCTGATGGTACTGTTCAGCCAGCCCGGCCAGGAGCTCGCCTACGCGCGCATGGAGGATCTGGTCTTCGACGAGGACTCGGGGACGATCCATTGATCGGGGCAATCTGAGGCGGCAGACTGGCCGCGTCAGACAGCACGCCGCGGCAGAGTCCGCGGTTTTTCATTTCTGGCCGGGCGACAGGAACGCGCCCGGCGACAACGGACGCACGGGAACGGATGAGCAAGAACCTCGTCATCGTGGAATCGCCGGCCAAGGCGAAGACCATCGAAAAGTACCTGGGCAAGGACTACGACGTCCTGGCCTCGTACGGCCACGTACGCGACCTCGTGCCGAAGGAGGGCGCCGTCGATACCGAGCACGGCTTCGAGATGAAGTACCGGGTGATCGAGCGTAACGAGAAGCACGTCAACGCCATCGTCCGTGCGCTGAAGAAGGCGGATTCCCTGATACTCGCCACAGACCCGGACCGCGAGGGCGAGGCCATCGCCTGGCACCTGTACGAGCTGCTGAAGGACAAGGGCGCCCTGGACAACAAGGACGTGCACCGCGTCGTCTTCTACGAGATCACGAAGCAGGCCATCCAGGACGCCATCCGGCATCCCCGCGGCCTCTCCAGCGAGCTGGTGAACGCTCAGCAGGCACGGCGCGCGCTGGACTACCTGGTGGGCTTCAATCTCTCTCCGCTGCTGTGGAAGAAGGTACAGCCGAACCTCTCCGCCGGCCGGGTACAGAGCCCGGCGCTCAGACTCATCGTCGAGCGCGAGGAGGAACGCGAGCGCTTCGTGTCGCAGGAGTACTGGACCATCGAGGCCGACGTCAGCAAGGAAGGCCAGGCCTTCCCGGCGCGGCTGGTCGCCTGGAAGGGCGAGAAGGTGGAGCAGTTCAGCTTCGGCGACGAGGACACGGCCATGGCCGTGGACGCCGCGCTGCGGCAGGCCGCCGACGGCGTGCTGCGCACGGTCAAGGTGGAGCGCAAGCAGCGGCGCCGTAACCCGGCCGCGCCGTTCACCACCTCGACGCTGCAGCAGGAGGCCTCGCGCAAGCTCGGCTTCAACACCCAGCGCACCATGCGCGTCGCCCAGCGGCTCTACGAGGGCGTGGACATCGGCAGCGCGGACGGCAACGTGGGCCTGATCACCTACATGCGAACGGACTCGGTCACGCTGGCCCAGGTGGCGGTGGACGAGACCCGCAGCGTAATCGCCGAGCGCTACGGGAATGACAACGTGCCGGACAGCCCGCGCCAGTACAAGAACAAGTCCAAGAACGCCCAGGAGGCCCACGAGGCCATCCGCCCCACTTCGGTCAGCCGCACGCCGGATGAACTGGAGGGCAAGCTGGAAGCCGACCAGCTGAAGCTCTACCGGCTGATCTGGACGCGCACGGTGGCCAGCCAGATGGTGCCCGCGGTGTTCGATACGGTTACGGCCGAGATGGTGCCCGCCGACGAGCCGGAGGGCGAGGCCACCGGCCGCTTCCGCGCCACGGGCTCCGTGCTGGTCAAGCCCGGCTTCATCGCCGTCTACCAGGAGGGCCGCGACGACGCCGCGGCGGACGACAGCGACCGGCGCCTGCCCGACCTGGCCGAGGGCGACCGGCTGAAGCTGGAGGAGATACGTCCGGAACAGCACTTCACCGAGCCGCCGCCGCGCTACACGGAGGCGAGCCTCGTGAAGTCGCTCGAGGAGCTCGGTATCGGCCGTCCCTCGACCTACGCCAACATCATCACGACGCTGAAGAACCGTGAATACGTCGATATGGAGGGCCGCCAGTTCGTGCCCACGGACATCGGCCGCATCGTCAACGGCTTCCTCACCGAGCACTTCACCCAGTACGTGGACTACGATTTCACGGCACGCATGGAGGACGACCTCGACGCCATCTCCCGGGGCGATCGGGACTGGGTGCCGCTGCTGGAGGAATTCTGGACGCCGTTCGCCGAGCTGGTGGAAGAGAAGGACCAGAACGTCACCCGCGAGCAGGTGGCCCAGGCGCGGGAGCTCGGCACGGATCCCAAGTCCGGCAAGCCGGTGACCGTGCGCATGGGCCGCTTCGGGCCCTTCGTCCAGATCGGCACCAAGGACGACGAGGAAAAACCGAAGTTCGCCGGTCTCATGCCGGGCCAGAAGATGAACGAGATCGATCTCGACGCAGCGCTGGAGCTGTTCAAGCTGCCGCGCAAGCTCGGCGAGACGCCGGAGGGCGAGCCGGTGTCCGCGAGCATCGGCCGCTTCGGCCCGTACGTGCGTTACGGCAACAAGTTCGTCTCCATCCGCGGCGACGACGATCCGTTCACCATCAACCTGGAACGAGCGCTGGAACTCGTCCGCGAGAAGAAGAAGGCGGATGCCGAACGCACCATCCAGGACTTCCCCGACGAGGGCATCCAGGTGCTCAAGGGGCGCTACGGTCCGTATGTCACCGACAAGAACAAGAATGCCAAGGTGCCGAAGGACCGGGAACCGGCGTCGCTGACGCTGGAGGAATGCAAGGAGCTGCTGGCAGCCGCGCCGGCCCGTGGTCGCGGCCGCAAGAAGGCGAAGAAGAAGACGGCAACGGCCGCCGCCGACACGAAGAAGGCAGCGAAGAAGAAGAGCACGGCCAGGAAGAAGACGTCGGCCAGGAAGAAGACGAAGAAGACAGCGAAGAAGAAGTCCGCCGACTGAGACGCCCGCCTGCCGTACCCATCCCGCGGGGCCATCCCGTACAATGCGTCGCTCCGCGATGATGAGACAGCCCGCGCATATGGCGATGAGTGACTTCGGCGACAAACTGGCGGCCGTCAAAGATTACCTGCTCGGCCTGCAGCGGCGGATCACCGATACCCTGGAGGAAGTGGACGGCACCGCCCGCTTCCACCGCGACTCCTGGAAGCGGGAAGGCGGCGGGGGCGGCGAGACGCGGGTGACCGCAGGCGGCAGCCTGCTCGAGCAGGCCGGCGTCAACTTCTCTCACGTCTACGGCGACAATCTGCCGCCCAGCGCCTCGAAGAGCCGGCCGGAGCTGGCCGGGCGTGGATTCCAGGCGATGGGCGTCTCGCTGGTGCTGCACCCCGAGAATCCGTACGTGCCCACCACCCACGCCAACGTGCGGGTGTTCGCGGCGGAGAAGCCGGACAGCGAACCGGTCTGGTGGTTCGGCGGCGGCTTCGACCTCACTCCCTACTATCCCTGCCTGGAGGACGTGGAACACTGGCACCACACGGCCCGTGACGCCTGCGAGGGTTTCCCCGAGGGCACCTACCCGCGTTTCAAGGACTGGTGCGACGAGTACTTCTATCTCCGCCATCGGGGCGAGACCCGCGGCGTGGGCGGGCTGTTCTTCGACGACCTGAACGAGTGGGGCTTCGAGCGCTGCTTCGATTTCATGAGAAGCGTGGGCGACCACTTCCTGCCGGGATATCTGCCCATCGTCGAGCGGCGCCGGAATACCGCCTGGGGTGAACGCGAGCGCCAGTTTCAGCTCTATCGCCGCGGACGTTACGTGGAGTTCAATCTGGTCTACGACCGGGGCACGCTGTTCGGACTGCAGTCCGGCGGCCGCACCGAGTCCATCCTGATGTCCCTGCCGCCGCTCGTGCGCTGGCAGTACGACTACCGGCCCGAGCCGGGCAGCCCGGAAGCCGAGCTGACCGAACGCTTCCTGAAGCCCACCGACTGGCTGGGCGCCTCGTGAACGCCGCCGCCGATCCCGCGCCCTTCCACCTGGCCGTGCCGGTCGACGACCTGGAGCGCGCCCGCGGCTTCTACGTGGAGCTGCTCGGCTGCGCCACCGGCCGGGAGGACGAGCGCTGGCTCGACCTCGACTTCTTCGGCCACCAGGTCACCCTGCACCTGGCAGGGGACACCGGCGAGGAGGCAGCCAATGCCGTGGACGGCGACGAAGTCCCCGTGCGCCATTTCGGCGTCATCCTGGCTCCGCCCGACTGGCAGGCCCTGGCCGACCGGCTCACGGCCGCCGGCGTCCGCTTCCTGATCGAGCCGCGGGTGCGTTTCCGCGACCAGCCGGGCGAGCAGCGCACGATGTTCCTGCGCGACCCGGCCGGCAACGCGCTAGAGTTCAAAAGCTTCGCCGACCCGTCCCGCATCTTCGCCCGGGACTAGGCACCGTCGGCGGCGGCACCGCGGGCGTGCTCGCCCGCCGATTCGGCGCTATGCTAACGTCGTCCGAGCCTCCTCACTGTGGCGACAGACTATCGATCCTCCCGGGGCGAGCGAGCGGTGAACAGAAACCTGCATCCGGCCTGGCTGCCATTGACCTGGCTGCTTCTGACCGTAATCTGCCTCGGCACGACGGCGGAGGCTGCGTCCCTGCGCCATGCCGAGGGCGCCGCGGGCAGCCTGGTGCTGGCCGACGAGATCGGCGTCCGCGCGGACGGGCGCAAGGTGTACATCGTGCAGCTGCGCCGTCCCGGCGCCGCGGAGCATTACGCGAAGGCGGCCGCGCCCGGCCGCCCCGCCTCCATGAAGGTGATGCAGTCCACCGGCTTCAGCCGGGATTCGGCGGCGGTGAAGGCCTGGGTGGCCGGCAGCAACCAGGCGCAGACGAGTCTGCTTGCGAAGGCCGCCCCCGGTGCGCGGACCGTCTATGACTATCGCTACGGCTTCAGCGGTTTCGCCGCCGCCCTGACGCCGGCCCAGGCCGACCGGCTGCGCCACATGCCGGAGGTGGCCGGGGTCTGGGAGGACGAGATCCGGCCGCTGGCCACCAACGAGTCGCCGAGCTTTCTCGGCCTGTTCGACAACACGGACGGGCTAACCGGCGCGCTGGGGCTAGAGGGCGAGGGCGTGGTCATCGGCGTCATCGACAGCGGCATCACGCCCGACCACCCGAGCCTGAAGGACACCCGGGAGGCGGACAGGCCGCGGCTGTGCCGCACCTCGTTCGCGGATACCTTCCTCGGCCTCTGGTTATGCCGACGCTTCGAAGTTCGCGACGACGTGCAGCTGTTCGACCCGCCGGAGAACTGGAACGGCATCTGCCAGTCCGGCGAGCAGTTCGCGGAGACGGTGTGCAACAACAAGCTCATCGGCGCCCGCTTCTTCGTCGACGGGGCCCTGGAGACGGGCGACCTGGACCCCGGCGAGTTCCTCTCGCCACGGGACGCCGACGGCCACGGCACCCACATCGCGACCATCGCCGCCGGAAACCCGGTGACGGCGTCCGTGGCCGGCACCGAACTCGCACGCATCCGCGGCATGGCGCCGAAAGCCCGGGTGGCGATCTACAAGGCCTGCTGGCTGAGGCCGGGCGACACCCGGGCCAGCTGCAATACCTCCGACCTCGCCCGGGCCGTGGACGCGGCCGTGGCGGACGGCGTGGACATTATCAACTACTCGGTGGGTAATTCGCTGGCGACGGTGAGCGGCCCCGACGACATCGCCCTGCTGGCCGCCGCCAAGGCCGGTATCTTCACCGCGGTGGCCGCGGGCAACGAGGGGCCGGGCCTGCGCACCATCGGTTCGCCGGGCAGCTCGCCGTGGGTCACTACGGTGGCGGCCTCCACGCGCCCCGGCGTGAGTTTCAGCGAGGCCATGGAGGTGATCTCACCGCCTTCGCTGGCCGGCAAGTACGCCTCCCGCGAGGCGAGCTTCACCCCGCAGCTGGAAGACACCGGCAGCGTGGAAGAGGAACTCGTGATCGTCGACGACGACAGCCTGGCCACCGACACGGGGGGCGGTAACGGCACCACCTACGATGCCTGCCAGGCGCCGGTGAACGGGGACGAACTCGCCGACAGGATCGCGCTGCTCGCGCGCGGCGGTTGCAGCTTCGAGACCAAGATCCGCAACGTTGAGGACGCCGGCGCCATCGGCGCCCTGGTATTCAACAACGCCGGCGAGCCCTTCGTCATGACCGGCACGGCCGATTCGGTGGACATCCCGGCCGTCATGATCGGCCAGGCGGACGGACGGCTCCTGTTCGACGCCATCAACGTGGACGAGGAGATCGTCGACGTGCGGCTCGCGGCAGGGCTGTTCCTCACCGAGACCGAGGCCGGCAACATCATGGCCGGCTTCTCGTCGCGGGGGCCGGCCAGCGGCGCGCCGGACATACTGAAGCCCGACCTGACGGCGCCGGGGGTCAGCATACTCGCGGGCTTCACCCCGGATGCCGCCAACGCGGAGCAGGGCGAGTTCTTCGGCTATCTCTCCGGCACGTCCATGTCCACCCCTCACGTGGCCGGTGTCGCCGCGCTGCTGCTGGAGGCCAACCCGAACTGGTCGCCGGCGGCGCTGCGCTCGGCCATGATGACCAGCGCCTACCAGGACGTGGTGCAGCAGGACGGCGAGACCCCGGCCAATCCGTTCGACTTCGGCGCGGGCCACCTGCAGCCGAACGCAGCCGGCAAACCCGGGCTGCTCTTCGACGCCGGCGCCGACGATTACGACGCCTTCGGCTGCGGCCTGGAGGAGCCCCTCCCGGACCCGTCACGCTGCGACGAGCTGGCCGCCGCCGGCAGGAGCTTCGACGCGACCCAGTTCAACCAGGCCTCCATCGCCATCGAGCAGCTGACCGGCCGGCGCAGCATCACCCGTAGCGTGACGGCCGCCGGCGACGCGGGGGGCACCTGGCAGGCGGAGATCGAGCCGCCGCCGGGCACCGTGGTATCCGTGTCTCCGGCGACGCTGTCGCTGAACCCGGGCGAGACCGCCACCTACACCGTGGACATGGAGTTCATCGGCACCGGGCTCGACCTCTGGTACTTCGGCGCCATGAGCTGGCGGGCCGGCGAGACGGCCGTGCGCACCCCGCTGGCCATCCGGCCGGTATCGCTGTCGGCACCGGAGGAGGTGCGTGATGCCGGCGGCAGCGGCACGCTCGGCTTCGACGTGGACTTCGGCTATACGGGCAGCTACCGCGCCGGCGTGCACGGGCTGAACGAGGCGCTGGTGATCGACGGTTTCGTGGACAACGACCCCACCAAGACATTCAGCTTCCGCGACGGCAACGGTGTGACCAGCCACGTGATCGACGTGCCGGCGAATCAGGCGTATCTGCGCTTCGCGCTGTTCGACGAGGCCACCGACGGCGACGACGATCTGGACATGTACGTCTACTACTGCCCGAACGACATCTGCACGCGCATCGGCGAAAGCGGCTCGGAGACCTCGGCCGAGGAGTTCAGCCTGGTGACGCCGCCCGCCGGCCGCTACGCGGTGCTGATCCACGGCTTCGAGACCGACCAGGTGGCCGGCGGTCCCGGCGCGAACTACCAGCTCTTCGCCTGGGCGTTCGGGCTGGTGGACGATGCGGGCAACATGACCGTCTCGGCGCCCTCGAGCGTCACCGCCGGCAGCACCGAGACGCTGCAGGTGACCTGGTCCGGGCTGGCCGCGGACCGGCGCTATCTCGGCGCGATCTCACACGTGACGCCGAGCGGGTTGACGGCGCTCACTATTGTGAATATCCGGAACTGACCGGCCTGAATATCCGGAACTGACCAGGCCCGATACGGGGAACCGGGGTCACTCCGCCAGCCGTGCGCACTCGGCGTGGCGGAAGCAATCCGCCACGTGATCGTTCACCATGCCGGTGGCCTGCATGTGGGCGTAGACAATCGTGGAGCCGACGAAGCGGAAGCCCCGCCGTTTCAGGTCTTTCGACAACGCATCGGACTCCGGCGAGGTGGCCGGCACCTCGGCGTCGCTCTGCCAGTGGTTCTGCTTCGGCGCGCCGTCCACGAAGCGCCAGATGTAATTGCAGAAGCCGTCGAACTCCTCCTGCACAGCCAGGAAGGCGCGGGCGTTGGTCACGGCCGAGCGCACCTTCAGGCGGTTCCGGATCACCGACGGATCGGCCAGGATCTTCGCGATCCTCGCCTCGCTGAAACGGGCGACCTTCTCTGCATCGAAATCTGCGAAGGCGCGCCGGTAACCCTCCCGCTTGTTCAGCACGGTAGACCAGGACAGCCCCGCCTGGGCGCCCTCCAGCACCAGGAACTCGAACTGGCGCCGGTCGTCGCGCACGGGCACGCCCCACTCCGTATCGTGATAATCGATGTAGGCCTGATTCACGCCCAGTGACCAGGCGCAGCGCACCGGATCCTCGCTCATCGCGTCATCCCCCTGCTGTCGGCGGTGCGGCCATTGTCGCTCCCGGACGGGGAAGACAGCCAGCGGCGAATCGCTCCCCGAAGACGAAAAAAGGCCCGCGGCCGTAGCCGCGAGCCTTCTTCCGTGAGTTGACGGATGCGCTCAGGCTGTCAGACGGAGCCGCCGCAGGAGCCTTCGCCGCCCTTGTCACCGCCACAGGAGCCTTCGCCACCCTTGTCGCCGCCGCAGGAGCCTTCACCACCCTTGTCACCGCCGCAGGAGCCTTCACCGCCCTTGTCGCCGCCACAGGTGCCTTCACCGCCCTTGTCGCCGCCGCACTTGCCTTCGCCGCAGGCGCCTTCACCGCCCTTGTCGCCTTCCTTGTCGCCGCCGCACTTGCCTTCGCCGCACTTGCCTTCGCCGTGGCCACCGGTGGCCTCGTAGCCGCTGGACAGGGACGTCATCTGGAACGGGCTGCCGGCGCCCTGGTCACTCTGGGCCTGGGCCACGCCCACGGCGCCGAAAGTAGCGGCGAGTGCCGCACCGACCGCAATCGCAATAGGCTTCTTCATGTGCTTGTCATTCATGATCTCTCTCCTCGCTGTCGTATCGGCCCGTAGCGGGCCCTTGATTCCCTGGGGGCGTTGCAACCGCCCCGGCAGGATGAAAACGCTTTGTCGCCTGACCGGATCTGCCCGGCTCCGGTCGGCCGGGCTCAGATCTGCCAGTCCACGGCGCTGCGGATGTTCTCCGTCACGTCGTCCACCGACTGGCCCTTCTCGCCGACGACGGCGATGCTGCCCTCGCCGACGGGCAGGATGACGCCGTGGAAACCGTCTCCCTCGAGCGGCACGGGCGCATCCAGCTTCTCGCCGGCCATCAGCAGCAGCGTGACCGGCCCGTCCGCGCCCTGGACCACCAGGTGCGGGACGTCGCGGCCGTTGATCGGGCAGGTCTGCGCATAGGTCACCAGCCCGACCCGGCCGGCGTCAAGGCGGGACACGGCGGGTGTCAACACCCGGCTGAGTTCGTTGCCCGCCACCGCCTCGTCCGTGACGACGCGGGAATAGGGTTCATGGTCCATATGCGCGATCACCTCGGCGGCGAGCGCGGAGGAATCGAGCCCCCGCGGTCCGCTGCCGAACTGCAGCGCCAGGGTCACGGCCAGCGCCAGCGCGGCGGCAACGCCGGCCCAGGCGGGCAGCGCGCGCCAGCGGGCGGCGCGCCTCCCGCGCCGCTGGTCCAGCGAGACCACCTTGTCGGCCCGGCCGCCGGCATGTCCGTCTTCTTCCGGGAGATCGATGAGGAAATCCGGCACGTCAACGGCGAGGGCGGCCGCGAGGCGCCGCTCGAACACGGCGGACTCGGCGGCGTAACGGGCGCATTCCGGGCACCCGGAGGCATGGGCGGACCGGCCAGGGAAATCCGCCCCGGGGTCGCTGTCGAGCCGCTCTCTGAATTCCTGACAACGCATGTTCGTCACTCGTCCGAGTCCGGGCCATCGGCCGCGAACCTCTCCTTCAGCTGGTTGCGCGCCCGGTGCAGCCGGGTGAGCACGGTGGCCTGCTTCAACTCCATCACCTCGGCGATTTCGCCCGTGGTGTACCCCATCAGCACCTGCAGCACGAGCGGCTCCCGGTATTCGTCGGGGAGCTCGAGGAGCTCAGCCCGAAGGTCATCGACGTCGGTATCGTGCGAGTGCGCCAGCATGCCTTCTTCCCTGCCGCCGAGATCGTCCACATCCACCGTCTCCAGTCGTTTCCTTTCGAACTGCCGCGCGTTCTCGCGCCTCACTATCGTCAGCAGCCACTGCTTCGCCGCGCCGTCGTCGCGCAGGCTGTCCAGATTGCGCCAGGCTCGCACCATCGCTTCCTGCACCACGTCCTCCGCCAGTGCGCCGTCCCGGCTGAGCCAGAACGCGTAGCGGTACATGTCCCGGCGGAGTTCGCCCACCAGCCGCTCGAAGCGGTGCCGGCGCCGGCTGTCCTCTGATATTCCCGTCATGGATACAGACCTGCGGTCCTCGGCATTTATTTCACCACTCCTCCCCCTCCTTGGACACGCCAACCGAATCGGGGGAGAATCCGATTTTTCCCGAGTGACCCGAGAGTAAATATGAGCAGCCGCCCGGACACAAGGTTCCCCGCCACCCGACTCCGCCGCACCCGCCGTACCGGCTGGGTGCGCTCGCTGGTGGCCGAGAACCGGCTGGCGCCGAGCGACTTCATCTATCCCGTCTTCGTGCTCGAGGGCGAAGGCCGCCGCGAGACCGTGCCGTCCATGCCGGGCATCGAGCGGCGTTCCGTCGACCTGCTGCTGGAGCACCTCTCCGTGGTACACGCGCTCGGCATCCCCATGGTAGCGCTGTTCCCCATCATCGACCCGGCGGCGAAGACTCCGGACGGTGCCGTCTGTGCCGACCCGGACGGCCTGGCACAGCAGGCGGTGCGGGCCATCAAGAAACGCTATCCGGATCTCGGCGTCATGACCGACGTGGCACTCGACCCCTACACCACCCACGGCCAGGACGGCATCATCGACGACAGTGGCTACGTGCTGAACGACGAGACCGTGGACATGCTGGTGCGCCAGGCCGTCTCCCACGCCAAGGCGGGCGCGGATGTAGTCGCGCCATCGGACATGATGGACGGGCGCATCGGCGCCATCCGCACGGCGCTGGAGGACGGCGGCCACGTGCACACGATGATCCTGGCCTACGCGGCCAAGTACGCCTCCAGCTATTACGGACCCTTCCGCGACGCCGTCCGCTCCGCGTCCAACCTGGGCGGCGGCGGCAAGCACAGCTACCAGATGGACCCGGCGAACAGCGACGAGGCGTTGCGCGAGGTGGGCATGGACATCGCCGAGGGCGCCGACATGGTCATGGTGAAACCGGCGCTGCCTTATCTCGACATCATCCGCCGCGTGCACGACGAGTACGGCGTGCCGACCATGGCGTATCAGGTGAGCGGCGAATACGCCATGCTGAAGGCGGCGTCCGCCAACGGCTGGCTGGACGAGCGCGAGACCGTCATGGAAGCGCTGCTGTCGATAAAGCGGGCCGGCGCCAGCGCCATCCTCACCTATTTTGCGCCGGAGGCTGCGCGCTGGCTGGCCGACGACTGAGCCGGAAGTACGGGACGGAGCGGGGAAAAACAGGGACGTGAGCGAACAGAACGAGCCGGACCGCTACGGCGTGGTGGGTTATCCCGTCAGCCACAGCCGCTCGCCGATCATCCACCGGGTCTTCGCTCAGCAGACCGGCCAGCACCTGACGTACGAGCTGCTGGAGGTGCCGCCCGCCGAGCTGGAGAGCGCCATCCGCTCCTTCCAGCGCCAGGGCGGGCGCGGCCTGAACATCACCGTGCCCCACAAGAGCGAGGCGGTCCGGCTGGTGGACGAGTTGTCCGATGCGGCCAGCATGGCCGGGGCCGTGAACACCCTGAGCATCAGCCGGGAGACCATCCGCGGCGACAACACCGACGGCGTCGGCCTGGTGCGCGACCTGCGCAGAAATCACCGGGTGGCCATCGAGGGCGCGCGCATACTCATCCTCGGCGCCGGGGGCGCCACCCGCGGCATCATGGCGCCGCTGCTGGAGGAGCAGCCCACCACCATCACACTGGCCAACCGGACGGTGTCCAAGGCGCAGGCACTGGCGAACCATTTCGGCAGCATGGGAGCCGTCGAGGCCTGCCGCTTCGACGACATCGTGCAGGACGTCGACTACGACCTGGTGATCAATGCCACCTCGGCCGGGCTGCGCGGCGAGGCGCTGCCGTTCCCGGCCGGCATCGTCACCGCGGAGACGATCTGCTACGACCTGTCGTACGGCACCGGCGACACGCCGTTCACGCACTGGGCGCGGGCGCAGGGCGCCCGGCGCTCCATCGTCGGCTGGGGCATGCTGGTGGAGCAGGCAGCGGAGTCGTTCTACATCTGGCGCGGTGTCCGGCCGGACACGCGAAGCGTCCTCAAGCGTCTGCCGCGCTGAGACTCAGCGCATGGTGACCAGCTCTTCCGCGCTGGTCGGGTGGATGGCGACGGTATCGTCGAAGTCCTTCTTCTTCGCGCCCATGCGGATGGCCACCGCGAAGCCCTGGAGCATCTCGTCGGCGCCGTCGCCGAAGATGTGGCAGCCGACGATGCGCTCGTCGTCGCCCACCGTCACCAGCTTCATGGAACTCGGCCGCTTGAACTCGCTGAGCGCGTACAGCATGGGATTGAACCGGCTGGTGAAACAGCCCACGTCGTCGCCGTAGCGCTCCAGCGCCTCGTGCTCGGTCAGCCCGACCGTGCCCATGGGCGGATGGCTGAACACCACCGTGGGGATGCTCGAGTAGTCCAGGTGCCGGTCGGTCATGCCGCCAAACACCCGGTCGGCGAGCCGGCGGCCGGCGGCGATGGCCACGGGCGTCAGCGCCGCCGCGCCGGTGACGTCGCCGATGGCGTAGATGTTCGGCACGCTGGTGACCTGGTACTCGTCCACCGGGATGAAGCCGCGCGCATCCGTCTCCACTCCCGCCGCCGACGGTTCCAGTCCGTCCGTCGCCGGCGCCCGGCCCACGGCCCAGATCAGGCAGTCGTAGCCGTCGAAGTGCCGGCCGTCCTCGCTCAGCAGGCGCAGGCCGTTGTCGGTCTGCTCCAGACCCTTCGGGATGAAGTGGCGCTCGATGATGATGCCGTCGTCGTCCATCGCCTGCATGACCTCGCTGCGCAGCATCTCGTCGAAGCTCCGCAGCACGCCGTCGTAGCGGACGAACTGGGTCACGTCGGCACCCAGGGAATTCAGCATGCCGGCGAGTTCCACGCCGATGTAGCCGCTGCCGACGACCGCGACCCGCTCCGGCTTCTCCTCCAGTTCGAAGAAGCCGTCGGAAGTGATGCCGAGTTCCGCGCCGGGGAGATCGGGCACGATGGGGTAGCCGCCCGTGGCAATCGTGATGTGATCGGCGGTGAAACGCTCGCCGTCCACCTCCACGGTATGCTCGTCGACGAACTTCGCGCGGCCGGCGATGTGGGTCACGTGGCGCTTGTCGAGATTGCCTGCGTAGATCTTGTTCAGCCTGGCCACGTAGGCGTCCCGGGCGGCCTTCAGCCCGGGCCAGTCGTGGCCGTTGACGGCGACGTCGAAGCCGTAGTCCTTCGCCTGCTCCACGTGATGGGACATGGCGGACGCGTACCACATGACCTTCTTCGGCACGCAGCCCACGTTGACGCAGGTGCCGCCCAGGCGACCGCTTTCGACCACCGCCGCCCGTGCGCCGTATTCGGCAGCGCGTTGTGCGTGGGCCAGTCCGCCGCTGCCGCCGCCGATCGCGATCAGATCGAAGTGGTGTGCCACCGTCAGTCTCCGGTTATTGTGATCCGTTGATCGTCCATTTTCCCGCGCGAAACCCGGCTATCGGCGCGACTCCGGACGGGACGCGCATGCTAACATGCGGGCCGGTCAGGGAAATGCAAGACCGAGGTCGGGTTTGCCCATGTCCAACCCCATGTCCAATCCGTTGCTTGAAAACACGGAACTTCCGCCGTTCCCCGAGCTGGAGCCGTCGCACGTGCTGCCTGCCGTCAGGACGGTGCTCGAGGAGAACCGGCGGCGCCTGCAGGAACTGCTGGCCGACGAGTCTCCCACGCCGGAGGCGCTGGTGGTCCCCCTGGAAGAGATGAGCCACCGGCTGTCGCGGCTCTGGTCGCCGGTGAGCCACCTGCACATGGTGACCGCCAACGCCGACTGGCGGAAGGCGTACGGCGAGGCGTTGCCCCTGCTGACCGAGTACGCCACGGAGCTGGCCCAGAACGAGACCCTGTACCGGCGCTTCCAGGACCTGGCCGGGCGCCTGCCGGCGGACGCGGATCCCGGGCTCGCGAAGTTGCTGGAACACGCGCTCCGTGACTTCCGGCTCGGCGGCGTCGGGCTGCCCGAGGACGACAAGCGGCGCTTCCGCGAGATCCGCCAGGCCATGGCGAAGGCGGCGACCCGCTTCGAGCAGAATCTGCAGGACTCGACCGACGCCTGGAGCCTGCACGTCGAGGACGAGGCACAGCTGGCCGGTCTGCCTGCAGGCGCGCGTCAGCGCGCCCGCGCGGCGGCGGAGGATGCCGGGCTCGACGGCTGGAAGTTCAACCTGGATCAGCCCACCTATCAGGCGGTGCTCACCCACGCCGACGACGAGGATCTGCGCCGCACCTATTACGAGGCCTGGGTCACGCGGGCCTCCGATACCGGCCCCCACGATCCCGCCCACGACAACGCGCCGCTCATCGAGGAGATCCTGGCGCTGCGCCACGAGGCGGCCGCCCTCACCGGCTTCGACAACTACGCGGAGTACTCGCTGGCCAGCAAGATGGCGCCGGGCGTGGACGATGTGCTCGCGTTCCTCTCCGAGCTGGCCGAGCGCAGCCTGCCTGCAGCGAAGGACGAGGTGGCCGCGGTGGAGGACTTCGCCGGCCGCTCGATCCGGCCCTGGGACCTCGCCTACTACTCCGAGAAACTGAAGCAGGAGCGCCACGCCATCTCCGACGAGGAGCTCCGCCGGTACCTGCCGGCGCCCAGGGTCGTCGAAGGTCTGTTCCGCCTGGCAGGGGAGCTCTACGGGCTGGAAATCGCCGTACGCGAGGGCGTTCCCGTCTGGCACGACAGCGTGAACTATTACGAGGTGCGCGATGCCGACGGCACGTCCGTGGGCGGCTTCTACGCCGATCTCTACGCCCGCACGGGCAAGCGCGGCGGCGCCTGGATAGACGAGTGCGTCGTGCGCAAGGGCATCGGCGGCGAGAGAGCCGCGCCGGTGGGCTACCTGGTGTGCAACTTCACGCCGCCCCACGGCGATGAGCCGTCGCTGCTGACCCACAGCGACGTGCTCACGCTCTTCCACGAGTTCGGCCACATGCTGCACCACCTGCTCACCCGGGTGGACTACCCCAGCATCGCCGGCATCAACGGCGTGCCCTGGGATGCGGTGGAGCTGCCGAGCCAGTTCATGGAGAACTTCGCCTGGCACTACGAAGTGCTGGCGCACGCGTCCGGACATGTCGACACCGGCGAGCCCCTGCCGGAGGAGATGTTCGAGCGCCTGCGCGGCAGCCGCAACTTCAATGCCGGCCTGCAGATGCTGCGCCAGTTGGAGTTCGCCCTGTTCGACTTCCGCCTGCACGCCGAGTACGACCCCGCGCAGGGCTCGCGCGCGGCGCAAATCCTGGACGAAGTACGCGACCGGGTGACGCTGGTGCGGCCGCCGGCCTGGAATCGCTTCGCGAACGGTTTCGCGCACATCTTCGCCGGCGGCTATGCTGCAGGCTACTACAGCTACAAGTGGGCCGAGGTGCTGGCGGCGGACGCTTTCAGCGCCTTCGAGGAGGCGGGCATCTTCGACCGCGGCACGGCGCAGAGCTTCCGCACCAGCATCCTGGAGGTGGGCGGCAGCCGGGACATCATGGATGCCTTCGTCGAGTTCCGCGGCAGGGGCCCGAGTCTCGAAGCGCTGCTCGCGAGCAGCGGGATCAGCCGGGCAGCGTGAAGGTCGCCACCTGGAATGTGAACTCCCTGAAGGTCCGCCTGCCCCAGGTGCTCGCCTGGGTGGCGGAGGCGAAGCCCGACGTGCTGGCACTGCAGGAGATCAAGCAGCCGGACGAGGACTTTCCGGCGGAGGCGCTGCAGGCGGCCGGCTACCACGGCATCTCCAACGGCCAGCGTACCTATAACGGCGTGGCACTGCTCTCGCGCCGGCCGCCGTCCGATCCGGTACGCGCGTTGCCGGGCTCCGAAGACCCCCAGCGGCGGGTGCTGGCGGCCACGATCGGCGGCGTCCGCGTCGTCAACCTCTATGTTCCCAACGGCCAGGCAGTGGACTCGGACAAGTACCAGTACAAGCTGGAATGGCTCGGCCGACTGCGGGACTATCTCGCCGACGAGCTGAAGTCCCACGGGCGGCTGGTCGTGCTCGGCGACTTCAACATTGCCCCGGAGGACCGGGACGTGCACGACCCTGAGCTCTGGCGCGGGCGGGTGTTGTTCAGCGAGCCCGAGCACGCCGCACTGAAGCGCCTCACCGAACTCGGCCTGGTGGATCTGTTCCGCCAGTTCGACCAGCCGGAGGAGGCGTTCAGCTGGTGGGACTACCGGGCGGCGGCATTTCGCCGCAACCGGGGGCTGCGCATCGACCTCATACTCGGCAGCCACGCCATGGCCGAGCGCTGCGTCGCCAGCGCCGTCGACCCGGAACCGCGCGGCTGGGAGCGCCCTTCGGATCATGCCCCCGTCTGGGCGGAGTTCGAGGAATGAGGGCGCGCGCGATCTGCCGTCTTAGGTCAAACCGGCCGCTTGCGGCCGGGGGCGGCGTGTATGCTGCAGGCACAAGACACGATGGTCCGCTGCCGCGGACGGGGGGAGAATCGTGAATCCGGATGCCGGGACTCACGGTCGGACTCTGCAGGCGGGCCGCAGCGCGGGGGGCGCCGACGGCGCCGAGAAGTACAAGAATATGCTGCAGGACCGGCGCAACGACTTCGATGTCACCAACACGGTGCAGGTGAGCAATCCCGCCGCCGTGCGCGACGCGGTGCGGGAACTGCTCGAGCAGACCTACCCGGACGCCGGCCTCGACAAGATCTGGCTCGCGTTCTACGACTTCGAACGGCTGTTCACCGGCCGCATGCCCGGCTACCTGGGCTGCGACACCAGCTATCACGACATCCAGCACACGCTGGACATGACGCTGGCCATGGCGCGCCTCATCGCGGGCTACGAGTCGGCGCGCAACGTCGGCGAGGGCCTCGGCCCCGAGCGGGCATTGCTCGGCATCATCACTTCCCTGTTCCACGACGCCGGCTACATCCGCCACGAACTACGGGACCGGGAATACCGCAACGGCGCCGAGTTCACTCTCTATCACGTCAGCCGGAGCGCCGATTTCCTGCGCCGCTATCTGCCCGGCATCGGGCTCGACCACCTGGCGCCGGCCGCGAGCAAGCTGGTGCACTTCACCGGCTACGAGATCGCGCCGGAAGCGATCGAGATGGAGGATCCGAAGGACACCCTGCTGGGTCACCTCCTCGGCACGGCCGACCTGGTCGCCCAGATGGCCGACCGCTGCTACCTGGAGAAATGCCGCGACCGCCTGTACAGCGAGTTCGTCGTCGGCGGCGTGGCCATCGAGAACGCACGGCCCGGCGAGTTCATGGTGCGCTACGAGTCCGGCGAAGACCTGCTCCGCCAGACGCCGGGGTTTTTCGAGTATGCGGCGCTGCCCCGGCTGGAGAACACCTTCGGCGGTGTATACCGATACCTCGAGGCGCTGTTCGAAGGCCAGAATCCCTACATGCTCGCCATCGAGGCGAACTTCACCTTCCTCGAGCAGATCCTGGAGTCCGGCCACTGGCAGCTGCTGCGGCGCAAGCCGCCCGCGTTCGTCGGCGAGCAGTCCAGTCTGCGCACCATGCGCGAGATGGTGGAGGAGACCGGGACGCGTCTCGCCCGCATACGGCTGGACAATACGGCGACCGGCTGACGCACCGGTATCACCATCACCGGGCGGCGGCTCGGGCGCGGATCAGTTCTTCGCGCGCAGGAACACCGGCCGGTCCGGCTCGGATTGCTCTTCGCTGTAGCGGTAGCCTTCCTCCGCGAAGTCCTTCAGGCCCTTCAGCGTGTCGACCCGCTCGCGGATGATCCAGGCGGCCATCATGCCCCGCGCCCGCTTGGCGAAAAAACTCAGCACCCGGTAGTCGCCGCTCTTCGCGCGGTCCTTGAACACCGGCGACACGATGCGCCCGTCCAGCAGGTCCCCGTTCACCGCGCCGAAGTACTCGTTGGACGCCAGATTGATCAGCGCCTTCGGCTTCTGGCCGGCCAGCTCCTCGTTCAGCGCGCGGGTGATGCGCTCGCCCCAGAAGGCGTAGAGGTCTTTGCCCGCCTCGCTGGCGAGCGAGGTGCCCATCTCCAGCCGATAGGGCTGCATGAGATCGAGCGGGCGCAGCACGCCGTAAAGCCCGGACAGGATACGCAGATGATCCTGCGCATAGTTCAGGTCGCGGGCGTCGAAGCGCTCCGCCTGCAGGCCCTGATACACGTCGCCCTTGAACGCGAGCAGCGCCGGGCGTGCGTTCTTCGCGGTGGCGCGGTCGGAGAAGTCCCGATAGCGCTGCACGTTCAGCGTCGTCAGCTTCGGCGACAGGTTCATCAGCGAGGCGATCTCTTTCCCGGACTTGCCGCGCAGGATCTCCACCAGCTGGCGCGCCTCGCTCTGGAAGCGCGGCGTCGTGTGCTTGTCCGTCGCCAGCGGCGATTCGAAGTCCAGGGTCTTGGCGGGAGAGAGGACGATGATCATGTCGGTCTACCGGTGTTGCTCGGGTGGTGGCGGCGGCCGTCGGCTGCCGGGCGACTGCTCATCCTAGTGAAACGGCGGCCTTTGTAAAGACGCTGCGCAGGTGCTGTCGCAGCCCGTCGCCGCCTGCAGGTCAGCGCCGCCGGCAGCCCCAGACCACGACCTGATCGCCGACGGTGACGGATGCCTCGCCGTCGCGTATCCAGAGCAGGACGTCGCCGTCGCGCCAGCGGCGGCCCTCGTCTGTCTCCACCGCCGCCAGGGTATGGCGGCGGCCGTCGAACTCGACGCGCGCCATGGCGTCGGCGATCTCGACAGACAGGAGCCCGCCCTGCTCGCAGTCGTAGCTCCGGGTGTCGACGGGTGCACCGGCGCAACCGGTGCCGGCGAGCGCCGGAGTCACCAGAGCCGCCAGGCCGGCGGCCCGCAGACTCGCGCTCAGCCGCGGAATGGGCGGTCCTGGCGCGGCCGGGCCTCGCTGACCCGCGCCGGCCGGCCATTCAGGTCCTGACCGTTCATCACCCGGATCGCTTCCTCGGCTTCTTTCGCATCGTCCATCTCGACGAAACCGAAGCCCTTGGAGCGACCCGTCTCGCGATCCATGATGACCTTGGCTGACTTCACGTCGCCGAAGGCGGCGAAGGCCTCCCGCAGTTCGTCGTCCGTAATGCTGTAAGGGAGGTTACCCACATAGATATTCATCAAACCGTCCACACACCGCCGTTCTCAACACGCTGACATCAGCCGGATCAACGGCGTGGGACCTCGGCCGGATGACCCCGGGTGTACCGGGCGCGGGGCCTCCTGTCAGTGATGATCCGCCCCGCCGCTGCCAATAGTAGCGGGCACCAGAAGACGACTCAATCGCCGATCATCCGGCCGTTACCAATCCGTCACACGGCATCCGGCTGGCGGGTGGCGGCGGAGTACATCGGCAGGAATGCCTCTCGCGCACGGATGCGGTCGACCCAGTCTCGTATGGCCGGATGAGCGTCCAGGCTGAAGCCGCCCTCGTCCGCGACGTGCGTGTAGGCGAAAAGGGCGATGTCCGCCACGGTGTATTGGTCGGCCACGAGGAAATCGTGATTACCGAGGCGCCGTTCCATCACGTCCAGTGCGCGGTAACCGGGGGTCCTCCGGGCCTGTAGTTCCTCCTCGCGGTCGGCGGGCCGCCCGAGGTAGCGGACGATGAACCGGGACGTGGCGATGTAGGGCTCATGACTGTATTGCTCGAAGAACAGCCACTGCCAGAGAAGCGCCCGCTGGTAGGGATCCGTCGGGACCAGGTGCGTGCCGTCGGCCAGGTACAACAGGATGGCGTTCGACTCCGCGAGAGAGCCCTGTCCCTCGACGTCCAGTACAGGCACCTTGCCGTTCGGATTCCTGGCGAGGAAACCGGGCCGGCGCGTATCCCCCGAGAGGATGTCGATCTCCTCCCATTCGTAGGGCAGGTCGAGCTCGTGCAGGACTAGTTTGATCTTGTAGCAGTTGCCCGAGATCGAGTCGCCGTAGACACGGTACATCAGGCGATTCGCACCGCTGTGCCGCTGACGCTCACCATCAGCATGCCGTTGGACTCGCCGAGCACCTCGTAGTCGATGTCCACGCCGATGACGGCGTTGGCACCCTTTTCTCGCGCGGCGGCCTCCAGCTCCTCGAAGGCCACCTCGCGGGCCTTGCGCAACTCCTTCTCGTAGGAGGCGGAGCGGCCGCCGACGATGTCGCGCAGTCCGGCGAACAGGTCGCGGAACAGGTTGGCGCCGAGGATCGCCTCGCCGGTGACGACGCCGAGATAGTCACGGATCTTCTGCCCCTCCAGCGTGGGGGTGGTGGTCACGATCATGGTCACTCCTTGTCGGTGGCGGGATCGCCACTCGTTGGATTGCCGGTTGCCTCGGCCATGGCCCTGCGCATGGCCGCCAGGATGTCGTCGTGCTCGCGCTGTCGGTCGTCGTCCGGGTCGTCGACGACGGGCACCGCCGCGATGTTCTCTATGTACGCTTGCGGGAAACCGTGGAAGCGGGCGCCGTGGAGTACCAGGTCACGATACCAGCGGAACGGCACCAGGGAGCCGTCCTGGAACTGGGTGTCGGCCTTGTAGGTGTGTACCTCGCCGAGGCCGGGTAGCGACAGGAGGTGGGCATGGTAGCCCCGGTTCAGGCCCTCGATCCGGTCCAGCGCCGGCTTCTCGTCGAGGGACAGCTCGAAGATCGCCGCATGGACGAGATCCCTGCCGTCGTTCGTCGCTGAGATCGTGGCCTTGGCCGAGCCGTCGAAACCCCGCTTGTCGAAGCTGAGCCGCCATCCGGTCAGTTCCCAGGTAGTCAGCAGCGTCGCCGAGGGCGTGCGCCGCCGCAGGCGCTCCGGATGCAGGTTGGAGCCATAGGCGAGATAACGGATGGTGGTCATGTCCGCCGATTCTCTCCGGCGCCCTTCGAGCCATCAAGTCGGCCAGCCGGGCAAGGCGCACAAGAGCGCTTGCGCGGCCGGGCTGCAGCCAGTAGACTCATTATTGAGAATGATTCTCATTTGCATGAAGGGAGAGGACGACATGATGACAGACACCGCCTATCGACCCGCTCCCCGGGATCTCCGGGACACCGCGCCCGCCGCCGAGGCTGGCCGGGAGGCCCGTTACAGTCTCAGCATCGCCCGCGTGCCCGGCGGCGCTGCCGCCCTGGAGGTCCACGACAACGAGCGGGGCTGCCCGCTGCTGGGCTGGCAGGGCGACGTGGCGCGGCAGATGCTTGATTCCGGCATCCTGCCGGCGGACTATTGCCGCGGGGGCTGCCACGGCTGCGACAAGTCGCTGGTGCAGCGGCTGATCATGGCCGGCGCGGCGGCGGAGATGCGCATCCGGGCAGTCGAAGACGCCACACACTGACTCGCATGAAGCCGGCCGGCCCGGCGGCGGGGTTCCATGCAAGCGACCGTTGCCGAGGCATTACAGCGGGTACCGGGTCTGGCAGGGCTCGGAGACCGTGACGCACGGACGCTGTTCGGTGCCGCCGCCGTTCTGCGCCTCGATGCGGGCGATACCGTGTTCCATGCCGGCGCCGAGTGCCGGCATTTCCTCATCATCACGCAGGGCTCGGTCCGCGTTACGCTGAACGCCTTGTCCGGCCGATCCGTGACCCTGTATCGCCTGGAGCCCGGCGACACCTGTGTGCTGACCACCTCCTGCCTGATGAGCAGCCGCCGCTACCCCGCCGAGGCGCACACCGAAACGCCGGTGACGGCGCTGGCGATGGGGCGTTCGACCTTCGACCGGGGCCTCGAGGAATCGGCGCCATTCCGCCGTTTCGTGCTGGACAGCTTCTCACGGCGGCTCGCCGGCGTGATCGAGCGCATGGAGGCCGTTGCACTGACGCCGGTCGAGGCGCGGCTGGCTGCCCTCCTGCTGACGCTGGACCCCGGCGACGGCGACGTGCGGATCACCCATCAGAGCCTTGCGGAGGAACTCGGTACTGCCCGTGAGGTGATTTCCCGGCACCTGAAACGCCTGGAAGGCGCAGCGCTGGTCACCCTCGGCCGCGGCGTGGTCACGCTCTCCGATCAAGCCGGGCTCCGTGCCATAGCGGACGAGCAGCCCTGCGGCTGATCCCGGTGCCGCTCCGATCGCCGGCCTCTGCCGCCCTCTGTGACGAAGTCACTGAGCGCGACGCCTGCGCGGAGCACACTGTGCCCGTGACATCGCAAACCCCTCAAGGAGGCTCGTCATGGCATTCCGTAACGAAGGCACCGTCGACCGGGCCGTCCGCGTGACGGCGGGGCTGGTACTACTCAGCCTGGTATTCATCGGCCCGCAGACTCCGTGGGGCTGGATCGGGCTGGTACCGCTGGCCACCGGCCTCATCGGCTGGTGCCCGGCCTACTCCCTGTTCGGCATCAGGACCTGCAAGACCGATCAGTCCGTACAGTAGCGGTAATTTAGCCGCGGCGCGCCATAGCCGGTAGACTAGCCACCTGTCATACCACGCGCAGAACAGGGGAACCCGGCTATGGCGCTATTGATTCTGGGGCTCGTACTCTTCCTCGGCATCCACTCCTCCTCCATCGTGGCGGAAGGATTCCGCAACCGGATGGCGGCGAAGAGTGAACTGGGATGGAAGGCGTTCTACGGCGTCGTCTCCATCGTCGGCATCGTGCTCATCGTCAAGGGCTATGCGGCGGCGCGCATGGACCCGACGCTGCTCTACGTGCCGCCGGTGTGGATGAAACATCTCGCGGCGTTGCTGCTGCTGCCCGTCTTCGTCCTGTTCTTCGCGCCCTACCTGCCGGGCAAGATCAAGGCCGCCACCAAACACCCGCAGCTGGTGGCGGTGAAGCTGTGGGCCGTGGCCCATCTGCTGGTGAACGGCACTCTGGCAGACGTCGTCCTGTTCGGCAGCTTCCTGATCTGGGCGGTCGTGGACCGCATCTCGTTCAAGCGGCGGACCGAGCGCCCGGTGCCCTCGGCGCCGGCCAAGGGGATCAACGACGTGCTGGTCGTGGCCGCCGGTCTCGGCGTCTACGTGATCTTCGTGCTCTGGCTGCACGAGGCCTGGTTCGGCGTGGCGCCTTTCGGCTGAGAACGGCCGCCGTCAGTCGTCGCTCAGCTCGATGCGGATGCCGCCCAGCCAGCCTGCCACGGTGTTGAAGATCAGGCAGATGAGCAGCGTCATCAGATAGATGACGATGAGGTAGGCGACGGGCATCAGCAGCAGCAGCCAGACGGAGGCCGTGGCGAACGGCCCGTCCGACGCACCCAGCTGGATGTCGGTGAAAGTCATCACCAGCAGGCCGAGCAGCACGTAGACGAACATGAACACCGCGGCGGTGGCGGCCGAGATTTTGGCCGCCGACCAGGGATCGATTCTTCGCAAGGTACGGTTCATGGCTAGAACACCGCGATCAGCAGCATCACCAGCGTGGCGACGAAGCCGACCGTCCAGATAAGCGAGCGGATCAGGAAGACGCCGGACGCGTACGCCGGCACGTAGGCCACCCGGGCCACCAGATAAGTCCAGGCGGCCGCCTCGGTGGCCGGTGTGGACGCCTCGCCCAGCACCACCACCACGACGGCGATTGTGAACAGAATCAGGCCTTCGAAGTGGTTGTCGAGCGCCCGTTTCAGCCGTCCGGGGACGCCCCAGGGCTGTTTCTGCTCGTCCCGGTTGCCACCCGTGTATCGGGGGCCCAGCTGTTTGTTGACGGGCACGGCCATCAACACGAACTGCACGAATTGCAGCAGTGCTGCGTAGCCGAGGACCTTCAGTTCGACCGGCATCGGGTTCTCCCGTTGTTCTGGTCTACGACACCATCCTACGCCCCGGCCTCACCGATGGGAACGGTCGCCGGCGTCGACGAGTCGGCGCGCGATCGCGGGCACCTCTTCCAGGGCGTCGACGGAAGCGGCAAGACCGGCGGGGGCCGCTTCGCCGCCGGGCACATGGTCATAGCCGTAACGGGCGAAGATCACGGGGACGCCGGCCTGCCGGCCGGCAGCCACGTCGTTGAGCGAGTCGCCCACCATCAACGCCCGCGCCGGGGATACGTCCAGGGCCTCCAGGCAGGCACGCACCGGCGCCGGATCCGGCTTCAGCGGCAGGGAGTCATCACCGCCGACGACGACGTCGATTTCACCGCTCATTTCCAGTGCCTCGAGGATGTCGCGGGCGATCGCGGTCGGCTTGTTGGTGCAGACGCCATGGCGCCAGCCCTCGGCCGACAGGGCCGCGAGCACCGCTGCCGCTCCGGGCATGGGCCGCGTCTCCCGGGTGGCGCACCGGCCGTAGACGGCCAGGAAGTCACGCCGGAGCGGCGGCACTTCGGCCTGCGCGAGCGGCCGGCCCGCCGCGGCGAAACCCCGGCGCAGGAGTTCGCCGACCCCGTCGCCGATCATCCCCCGGACGGCGTCTGCGCTCCGGGGAGCCAGCCCGTGCTGCCGGAGCACGTCGTTCAGCGCGGAGCCGAGGTCGCCGACGCTGTCGACGAGGGTGCCGTCGAGGTCCCAGACGATGGCCCGGGGATACCGCTTGTTCTCTAATCTGTCGCTAATCGATTGTTTCAAAACAATTAATCTTTTGCCGTGGGGATGGACACGGAGGATTCAAGTGAGGATAATACCTGAGTTGCTGCAGTGCAGCATTGAGGTATCGTACAGCCATGGATTACACGGATGTCTATTTCACACTCGACGGGATCGCGCTAGCAGGATTGCTGATCGCGATGGCAGTCGCCTGCTACCTCGCACACCGGCGCTATCGTCGCAATGGGCGCAACGGGCGCCGCTCTGAGGAAGAGCCGCGCAAGCGGATACGCCACCGCAGAGTCTGATCGCCGGTTCTGATACCTCCGGTGACCCCACGAGGGATCATCGGGGAGTGTCAGACTTCCCGCGGCTCGAGTTTCCTGACGCGGAAGCTCTGCGAGACAGCCTCGTCGAAATACGTGTCGATGCGGATGCAGCCGTCGAAGGCACGCGTGTCGACCAACGCCTCCTTCAACGTCGCTTCGACCTCCGGGACCTTGTCCCGGTTCGCGGGAAACTCGGCGATTAAGATCTTCGGCATGGCGCGTCCTCTTCATACGGAGAGCTGAGTCTACGCGCAACGGGCCAGGGAACGACGGACGCGTCAAAGTTCGACGTCCCCTCGCCTCGTGCCGTATTCGGACTCGAGCTCCGCCCTTCTCAGGAGGTTGTAGCCGGTCCAGTCCGCGACGGAGCAGTAGTCTCCCTCCGCGTTCGCGGTGTAGTGGTCTTCGACGGCGATCGGTCCGGCAGGGGGATGTCGCACAAATGAAGACGCGGCCGGGAGCCGGGACTCCCGACCGCGCCAGAGGGCAGGGTTGATTACAGATCGCCCACAGCCGTGCTGCGGATCTTCGGCCAGGTCTCCTCGGCTTTCCTGAGGATGTTCTCCTTGTCCGCCAGATACATCTGGAAGACCGCGTCGTTGACGAACAGGTAGAGCTTGCCGTCGACGATGTCCGCGAACATCGGGTCGCCGTCGAACTTCTTGCCCTTGGCCACCGCGAACGCGCAGAAGCCGCCGTACTGGGGCAGGTAGCCTTCCGGGTTTGTCTTGAACCGCTCGGCCGATGCCTCGGAGGCGAAGTAGTAGGCCACGCCGTCATGGGTGACGGTGTGGGCCGCGTCACCTTCCGCGGCGGCATTGAGAGTGCTCAGCGCCACCGTATCGATGCCGTGCAGGCCCAGGGGCACTCCGGCCGTGGTCACGCCGGTCGAGACGTTGTACTCGTCGGCGGCCCAGGCAGAGGTGGTGAGCATCAGGGCGGCAGCGGTAGCGATGGCAGCAGATTTCAGATTGATAAACATTGTCGTACTCCTTATGGATTGATTACAGGTCGGCGGTATCGTCCCTACCGGTAGGCGGCCTCGATGGCCTTCACGGTCTCACCGGTCGGGGCAATGTGGTTCGCGATCATGCGAAAGTTGGTGAGGGCGGCGGCGTAGCCGTCCCAGCCGGGCAGCTGCGCGGCGGCGGTGGCGTCGGGGACCACCAGCACTTCGAAGCCCTGCTCGATCAGCTCGCGCATGTGGGACTCCGTGCAGAGGTTGGCGGACATGCCGCCCAGGATGACCTTGCGGATGCCCGCCTTGCGGAGCTGCAGCACGAGGTCGTTGGTCTCCGGGCCGTAGACCTTGTGCGGGCTGGTGACCACGGTCTCGCCGTCTTCGATGTACTTTTTGTACTGCGCGAGCCAGTCGGCGCCCGAGCCTTCGAAGCCGACCAGCGACAGAGCGTCCTCGCGGTCGAACATGCCGATGGAATGCATGAGCGTCTCGAGCGCACCCTCAAACTGCCAGTCGTGGTCGTGGGGGTAGTAGTAGTGCGGCGAGATGAAGACGGGCATGTCGACCGCCTTCGCCGTGGCGAACAGCTTGTCGATGTTCTCCACCGTGCCGTTCTCCTTCACGTTCTTGCCGACGACGCCCCAGGTGACCCCTTCCGGACTCAGGAAGTCGTTCTGCGGATCGGTGATCACCAGCGCGGTGGCGCCGGGCACGATGTCCATGCCGGGGTCCGGCAGCTGGGCGTGCGCGGTGGCGGAGAGGGCCATTACAGCCAGCAAGGCGGCCAGCAGGGAGGTCAGAGTTCGGGTCATTACGTTCATCGGTTGGTTTCCTTCTGGTGGGGTTTCTTGGGATCAGCCCTGCACACCGATGCGTCGGTGCTCGGGGAGGATGGGAACGTCGTTGGCGCTCATGTCGCGGCGGCGCATGTAACCGTCGGCATCGAACTCCCAGTGCTCGTTGCCGTGGGTGCGGTACCACTGGCCGGTGCCGGCGTGCTGCCACTCGTACTCGAAGCGCACGGAGATACGGTTGCCCGTGTAGCACCACAGCTCCTTCATCAGCCGGTAGTGCAGTTCCAGCGACCACTTGCGGGTGAGGAACGCCTCGATGGCGGCGCGGCCGGTGAAGAACTCGTCCCGGTTACGCCACTCGGAGTCCGGGGTGTAGGCCTGCGCCACGAGCTGCGGGTCGCGGGTGTTCCAGGCATCCTGGGCGGCCTGGACTTTCGCGAGTGCCGTCTCCCGGGTGAAGGGCGGTGTCGGTGGGCGGGTCATGCCGTGTCTCCTGCAAAAACTGACGATGTCGATTTCTGGCTCTCCTACTGCAGCGACCGTGCCAACTCGCGAATTCTCGGGAAAACAATAAGTTAGTGATTCCGAGTGACCGCAGGAATTTGCGGACCGCAGGATTTAATGGTCCAATCCGTAAATCTTTGCGGTGGAGAGAGGGAGAAAGCGATGGCGACCCGTCCCAGCCGGGAATCATCCGGCCCGGTGCTGGCAGAGCGCTATCAGGCGCTCTTCGATCATTCACCCCACGCCGTCGTCGAGCTCGATGGCGAGGGCCGGATCCGGGGCGCGAACCGGGTCGGCCTGGAATGGGCAGGCGCGAAGGCCCCCGAGGACGTCATCGGCACGGCTTTCGCCGACCTCGCCGCGGAGGACGACCGGGAGCGGGTCGAGACGCAACTCGCCAGGGCACTGCAGGGTGAGGAGGTGCACTTCCGCTACGCCGACGAGGGCGGCGCCCAGTACACCACCTCGCTGGTGCCTGTATCGAAGGACGGCGAGGTGAGCCACGTGCTTGCGCTCACGCAGAACCTGACCGACGAGCTGCAGCTACGGCAGAAGTTCAGTGAGATGGAGGCGTACCACTCCCTCATCCTCGAATCCGCGGGCGAGGGCGTGTACGGCCTGGACGCGGACGGCCGGCTCACCTTCGGCAACGCCGCGGCGGAACGCATCGTGGGCTGGGATACGAAGCGCATCCTCGGCGAACGCTCCCACGAGATCCACCACCACACCTACCCGGACGGCCGTAACTACCCCCGCGAGGAATGCCCCATCTACGCCGCGCTGAAGGACGGCCAGGTGCACCACGTGGAGGACGAGGTCTTCTGGCACTCGGACGGCTCCGCCGTGCCGGTCGAGTACACCAGCACGCCCATCGTGAAGGACGGCAAGCCGGCCGGCGCCGTGGTCATCTTCCGCGACATCTCCGAGAGGAAGGCGCTGGAGGCACAGCGGCGCGAGGCCTTCGAGGAGATCAAGCGGCTGAAGGAGCAGCTCGAGCAGGAACGCGACTACCTGCGGGACGAGGTCAACGTCTCCTTCCACTACGGCGAGATCATCGGCCAGAGCGAGGCGCTGAAGCGCACCCTTGCCCAGCTCGAGGCCGTGGCGCCGACGCCCGCGAACGTGCTCATCCTCGGCGAATCCGGCGTGGGCAAGGAGATGATCGCCCGCGCCATCCACGCCCACAGCGGCCGCGCCGACAAACCGCTGGTGAAGGTGAACTGCGCCTCCATCCCGAAGGACCTGTTCGAGAGCGAGTTCTTCGGTCACGTGAAGGGCTCGTTCACCGGGGCGCACCGGGACCGGGTAGGGCGCCTGCAGCTCGCCGACGGCGGCACCCTGTTCCTCGACGAGGTCGGCGAGATTCCGCTGTCACAGCAGGGCAAGTTGCTGCGCGCGCTGCAGGAGAACGAGTTCGAAAGGGTGGGCGACGACCAGACGAAGAAGGTGGACGTACGCGTGGTCGCCGCCACCAACCGCGACCTGCTGGCAGAGGTGAAGGCGGGACGCTTCCGGGAAGACCTCTACTACCGCCTCAGCGTCTTCCCCATCCACGTGCCGCCGCTGCGCGAGCGCGTGGACGACATCGCGCCGCTGGCCGCACACTTCCTGAAGGTGATCGGCGAGGAACTCGGACGCCAAAACCTGAAGCTCACGAGGGAACAGCTCGGGCTGCTGGAGCGCCACGACTGGCCGGGCAACATCCGGGAGCTGAAGAACGTCATCGAGCGGGCGGCGATCTCGTCGAAAGGGAAGCGGGTGCGAACGGACCTCGCGCTGCCGGAGACGGCGGAGCTGCCGGCGGGGACGGCATCAACATCGGACGGCACCGACTTCGTCACGGAAGCCGAGTTCCGGCTGATGGAGAAGGCCAATATCACCGCCGCGCTACGCGCCGCGGACTGGCGGGTCTGGGGCGAGGACGGCGCCGCGGATCTGCTGGGGCTCAATCCGTCAACGCTGAAGTACCGGATGAAGCAGCTGGGGATCGAGAAACCGGGGGCAACGTAGCGCGAACTCGCCGCGCGGTCACCGCCGCAGAGCCTTCCTGATTACCAGCTTCAGCCCGGACCACGTCTCGTCGACCGCACAGACCTTCACATCCACCAACCCCATCGGCAGCGCGACTTCACGCACGACGTCCTCGGTCACGTCCGTCTCGACACCGGATGCCTTCTTCGGCCAGGAAACCCACAGGGCACCGTCCTGGCGTATCTCGCGTATGCCGCGCTCGAGTTCGGTTTGCAGCTTCCTGCGGGACTTCGTGAAGACATGAAGAATGTCGAAGGGCGAGCGAAGCCTTGAAGATACGATGGCGCCCTCCGGCAGCGGCGCCAGCAGATCTTCATATTGGGCCGGAGCACCTCTGACCTTCAGCCGGGTTCCCGCCTTGATGCCGAGTTTCTTGCTTAGCGGAGTGCCTGAATAACCGGCCATGGCTTTAGGCGCCTTCTGATTACCTTTCTTGACCAGAGGATCCCGCAAGAGATCCGCCTCATGCCGAATTGTGGCACAGCCAGTGACAGACACCACTCGGGGCGTCATGCGGTGAATGGAGCCGGAGATCGGCCCGGCGCGCATCCGTATGTTGCGGTAACACAACGGGCGTGGTCTTATGTCAGATAGTCCGACAATCTGTCGGGCTATCCGCCATCGGCGGGATAAATGACGGGGGAATAACAATGAAAACCTGGATACGAAAATCGTTACTGACCGCGACTTCCATGGCACTGCTCGGCGCGAGCTCGCTCGGCTCGGCCGCGCCGGTGGAGGCCGTCTATGGCTTCGAGGTGGAGAATCCGCCGGCATTCGTCGCCGCATTGGACCGCTTTCTTGCGACCGACGAAATGAAAGCGGCGAAAGTCTCTCTCTGGGCTACTGAATTCAATGGCTCGAACCCGACCACGCATCTGATCGTCACCGACCACCAGAGCCACGATGCCTATCAGAAAATGACGAGCACACGGCTGGCGAGTGATGCCTGGCCGCGCTATCTGCTTGCCGTGAACGACATCGCGGATCTCACCGGTGAGACCCTCTACATAGAGCGTATGCGTGAGGGCGGTAACTGGCGCGAACATGGGGCCGTAGCCGCCTACGTGATGTCCGTCTCCGACCCTCGCCGCTATGCCGAGGCTTTCGGCACCATGATCAAAGAGGCGGGTCATCCGGGCTCGGTTCGGCTCATGGAAGCGCGGGCGGGAGCCACAGGCTACAGCCACGTGGTACTGATCACGGCGCCCAATATCGCTGACCTGAACAATTACCTGGACAAGCTGCTGGCAGGCGATGCCTACGCGAAATTCGTCGGCACGGTTGGCGACATCCGCAAGATCACCACGGTGAGCATGTATAGCCGGATCAAGAGCTGGGGCAATTAGGAATCGCGACTGAAAAGCGGTCGGGAGGATGCTCGTACAGAAGGCTTACTCCCGACCGCGCATTCAGCTGGGGGACCGGCGATTGCAAGAAGCCGAGTGAGCACTCGGGACTACTGCATTACGCGTACATGATGCGAGCCGCGGTTCTTTTGGGCTGGTGCCAACGATCAGGCGTTCCAGGGTGTCGGGAGCGTAACTTACCCCGGTCGGGGAAGCTTACGGATCGTCCCGCTCGAGCAACCGCACCATCTCCTCGGCCACCAATGCAGCTGACGGCAAGAACATACTTGAGACAATGCGTTGATCGACAACGACCGCATGTTTGTCCGCCAGCGTTTCCTTATTCTGGGCCTCTGCTCCGTTCTTGCGGAGTTGATCCTCGACGAGAAACGGCAACAGGCTGCCTTCCTTCGCCCATGACTTGGAACGCTCCGTCGAATTCGGGAACCCGGCCACGCGCTTACCTGCGACCAGATAGCTGCCGTCTTCGAGCCTGGCGTTGGCAAAGCCGCCCGGGCCATGCCCGCAGCCACCCACGACGCCGCCGTGTTCGTATATGCGACCGATGAGGTTCATCAGTGCTTCGTCGGATGCAACGTCGAACAATGTGCCGTAGCCACCGCCGATATACACGGCTTGATACTGGGCCGCATCAATCTGACCGGGTTTGAGCGTGTTTCCAGCCTTGCCCAAGAAGTTCTCGTACTTGATGGCATAGCTGCTGATTCCCAGGGGATCCATCATGAACTCGACGGGGCCTCCCTGAGGCGAGACGAAATCGACCTCGTAACCATGCATTACGAAGATATGGTAAGGCGGTGCATACTCCCAGAGGTTGTTACGCGCATCGTGCTGCTCCGGATCGCCCATGTCGAGGACGTTTGAAGCGACAAAGAGAATCTTGCCTTTTGCGGCAGCGAACGTCGGAGCCGCGGCGAGTAGTGATGCAGCCAAACAGCAGGTAAGCGCCAGGGCACGCGATTTCTTGATCAGAAGCTTCAAGTTCAATGGATTCCTCTTTCCGCTGCCCAAGTACCTTTATTTGGCGATTCCCGCGCAACAATTGCGTCCCGAACCGCTCCCGGGTTCCATCTCGGCCCGACTCAGCCTGTTTTGAGTTCCTCTCTCAATACTCGACGCAGAGTCTCCTCGTCCACCGGACCCGATGCCAGTGCTTCCCGCAGCGTCCGGTTGATGAGCGTCTGATAGCCGATTCCCTCCGCTTCCGCCTTCGCACGAAACGTCATCAGCACATCGTTGTCGAGCATGATCGTGATCCGGGTCTTGCCCCTGGCCTGCGATTGCAGCTTTGCCAGGTGCGGCACGTCCCTGGCTCGCTTCGCTTTCGAGAAGTCATGTTCCTTTGGCATAGAATTCGGCTTCCTTTCGGGTGGCCCTGCGTGCGGCGATGAGGCGAATGCGATCCGCCCAGCGCAACGTATACACCAGCGTTAACAGGCGGGCTCTGACGGTCATGGCGATCACTATCCAGCGGTGCTCGTAGTCGGCCAAGGCGTTCTGCTGCGCTAAACCCGCTTAGCGAGGAGAGCAGTCCAGAGGCTTCCTCGAAGCAAATCCGATGCTTTCTCAAGTTCGCAGAGGGCTTGATAGCATCTGATTCGATTTATGTATTGAGTATGTATATATCTGACAATACTGGCAAGCCCATGGAAGCTTGAACGAGGACCTGACCGTAGCCCGTGAATTAAGCCACTCCCAATGTGCGAGATGGAGCATATCAGGCAGATTCGAACGACATACCCTCGTCCAATTTTCACATCAACGCGTCAGCAGCGGCGCGTAGAGCCGTCCGCTTCACACAGTTATTGGATAGGCCTTTTTGACGGACGCGTCACAAGGACCTCGCAATAAAGGCCTCTCGCCAGTCCCGCAGTGCCTCTATGTCCATTTTCAGTTCACCTGGCTTGGGGGGCGCGACCGGAGCTTCATTCGGCTGCGAGTGTTCATAACGGGAGTACTTCGTCATCAGGTCTTCGAGGAATCTGCAGTCCTCGGCCGTGATTCGTGCCAGCTTGTCCAGTTTGCCTTGCGTGTTAATGGCCCTCCTGAACCTTTGAACAACATCCGCCAACAGCTCGCATTCGATCATGCGTTCCAGAAGAATGCGGAAATCGCTGCAAATAGACTTCGCAAATAACGCGTAGGCGGCTTCGCCTTCCGCTTCATGCACCTTCCGAGCCTTGGCCAGATGCTCATTCAGGAGCACATTGAGCGCCTTGTCGGGCTTCTTCACGAACAGCGGCGTGTCGCCCGGCTCACCCGTACCCCAAGGCTCGCTTCTGACACAGGTCACCTTAGGTTCACGTCCCTCGCGCTTCGCGAATTCCTGCAATAGAACCAGCAGAGAAACTCGATGGGTGAACACGATAACTTGCCTATCCGCAGCCAAGCGTACCAAACGCTGCACTACGGCCTCCTCAAAGTCCTGATCCAACGATGAAATAGGGTCGTCGAACACGAATGGCGCGGGCTGTTGCTTCCCCGTTACGTCCGCCAAGAAGGCAGCAAGAGATACGACGCGGTGTTCGCCTTCGCTCAGAACCTCCCGCGGCGCGCCGGATCGGGCATTCGCCAAGCGCAACTCATGAAGAACGCGGCCTCGATCAACTCGCTTCTTGACCAGTTCGATCTTGATCTGTGATGCCCTAAGCGCGGCCAGTTCATCGTGGAATCGTTGTATGTACGCCTCCGTGATAAGTTCTTCCGCAAGCTCGCCCTTCTTGCGCGAGAGACCGCGCGTGTCCGTCAGCCGCTTTGCACTGTTCAAGCGCGTGATGGCCTGAAGCCTCTCAATCTCTGCGTTTACGGCAAGACGCTGTTCGAAGAGCCACTTCCGCGCTTTGAGTTCACGCAGTTCGCTCTTGAGTTGTGGCCGCGTGTCGGACGTTGCGTCTTCTTGTGCCTTCTGTGCGGCCTCAGCGTATTCAGACGCTTTCTTCTTACTGTCCTGTAGCCAAGACGTGAAATCCGGAGCGTCAGGCAGATCAGTCTCCGACTCTACATCGAGCAGCTTTGCTTTGCGTTGCCGGAGAGCCTCCACCAAAGTGACCAACGGGGGCATGTCCCCTTCGTAGGTCAGTCCTGCCGCGTCGCACTGTGTCTTGATTTCCTGAGCGGTCGGTATGTCCCCGATAACGAGCATCGCATCGTCGAGGGCCGTCTCCGCGACTCTCGCATCTTCCTCGGCTTGCCCTTTGACGAACTCTTCGAAGGATGCGAGGCGCTTTCGGGCATCATCCGACAATGGCTGATGGCAGAGCACGCATTTGGCATCGGAGCCAAGCTGCGGAAATGGCTGGTCAGGATACGCGTACCCTTCGGAGTACCGGCGCGCGTGGGCCCACAAGAGACTCCAGGCATCCGTTCCGATGCCCTTCAAGGGAGCCCCGGAAAACGCCTTGGTAGCTGCGGCCTGTGCGGCCTCACGTTTGATGCGCTTGTCCTTCTTTAGCCTCACGATTTGACGGCAGTTCTCATCGGAGAGTGTCGAAACGTGGCTCTCGATCCCACGGAGTATTTTCTCCAGGTACTTCTTTTTCGAAAGCAGTTCCTTGGCCCGATCGGCGGGCGCCTTCTCTGCCAGTCGCTTTTCCAGATCGGTAACGTAATTGTCGGCTTTGGTGGACCATTCCGTGTGCGCAGCGACATCTTCAGGTGTAGTTGCGGCGGTCAGGGACGAGTACCAGAGCCCGAGAACTGTCTCGGCTAACTCCGCAGGCATCTGAGGCTTCTTCGAAGCGAGTCTGCGAATTTTGTCATCAATGCGACGCGAGATCTCGTCGCAGACGGCGATCAGTTCGGAGAAGAACACGAGTGCGGGCGGTTCATAGGTGACCTCACTTTCGCCCTCCAAGTACATTCTGCCGCACTCCGTATCGAAGATATCCACGGGCCGAAGGTCCGCCTGAACCCCGTCATTGGTACTCCAAGAGACCTGGCGTTCGCGACCGTCGCTCTTGTACGTGATGTTGGCCGACTGTGGAGCGCCGTCTGTGGCGAACACGTTGGGATGCAGCGTTCCTGGACTCCGGGCGCCACATACGTGCTTCAATATCCAAACGTAGCCGGATTTCCCAGATCCGTTTCCCCCGTAGACGACAGTCATGTTGTCCGAGCCGAATTCCAGTGGACTACGAGGTGCTAGCGCGTTGATGCCTTTCACACTGCCGATGGAACACAGGTGCAGTGCTGACTCGCTTTGGAGACCGAACGCGTCCGTGGGGAACGAGGCCTCCGTTGGTGTGTCTCCCGAGTCGACCTCACGCAAACACTTGTCGAAAAGCGTATCGACGTCCTTATCGGCTAGACGCCCTTTCGTCAGGAGAAGGCTGGCAGCTTCCTGCAGCCACTTTGGGCGACCCGAGAACCATGTGTTGAGGTCTTCCATCAATTTACTCCTCGCTCACCCGTCTCAATCGCCTGAGATCCATTTTTACGTCAGTCTCGACGCCTGCGGGACGCACTGAGTCGGAGAGAACTTGGTGGTCGAAAAGTACCACAATCAGAAATTATCGCGCGACGCCGGCCCACAAGCGCCTGAACAGACTCAAGGTTATGGGGAGATATGTTCCCGGCGGGGGGCCGTTCGATTTTGAACCGCGTTCGATCCGAAGATCATCGCGATCCCAGAACGGGAGCTGGCTACGTGCTCGATAACAACGCGCAGCGATCCGACTGCGGCTGATTGCGCTTTAGCGAGGAGAGAGCGGACCGGCACAATCCGCCGTCGAATTACTCCACCGTCACCGACTTCGCCAGATTCCTCGGCTGATCTACATCCGTCCCCTTCAGCACGGCGACGTGATACGCCAGCAGCTGCAACGGCACGGTATAAACAATCGGCGCGATCAGCCGATCGGCGTGCGGCATGTCGATGACCTTCACACCTTCCTCGCTCTGGATCCCCGTCTCCTTGTCGGCGAAGACGTAGAGCTGCCCGCCACGCGCCCGCACCACCTGCATATTGGATTTCAGCTTATCCAGTAGCTCGTTGTTAGGCGCGACGACCACCACCGGCATGTCCTCGTCGATGAGCGCCAGCGGACCGTGCTTGAGTTCCCCCGCAGCATAGGCCTCGGCGTGGATATAGGAGATCTCCTTCAGCTTCAGCGCGCCTTCCATGGCGATCGGCCACATGGGGCCGCGGCCGAGGAACAGCGTGTGATGCTTCTCGGCGAAGTCCTCGGCGAGATCTTTCAGCGTGTCGCTCATGCCCAGCGCCTCCTCCACTGCCGCCGCGGTGTGCATCACGTGGGGCACGAGTTCGGCTTCTTTCTCCGCGCTCATGCCGCGCTGGCGGGCGAGGATGAGGGTCACCAGCAGCATGGAGAGGAGCTGGGTGGTGAAGGCCTTGGTGCTGGCGACGCCGATCTCGGGGCCGGCATGGGTCATCATGGTGAGGTCGGATTCCCGCACCATGGAGCTGTGGGCGCTGTTGCAGATGGTAAGGCTGCCGACGTAGCCGGACTGCTTGGCGATGCGCAGCGCTTCCAGCGTGTCGGCGGTCTCGCCGGACTGTGACAGCGTCAGGAACAGCGTGTTGGGCGGCACGGCCACGTGCCGGTAGCGGTATTCGCTGGCGATTTCCACTTGGCAGGTGACGCCGGCCAGCGACTCCAGCCAGTACTTGCCGACGCAGCCGGCGTGGTAGCTGGTGCCGCAGGCGACGATGTGGATGTGCTCGACGTCGTTGAGCATCTCGGCGGCCTGGGGGCCGAGGGAGTCGGTGACGACCTTGCCGCTCTCGATGCGGCCGTACAGGGTGTTGGCCAGCGCGCTCGGCTGCTCGAAGATCTCCTTCAGCATGAAGTGGCGGTAGGGTCCCTTCTCCGCCGAGTCGCTGCTCCACTGGGTCTCGTGCACCTTGCGCTCGACGGCGTTGCCGTCCACGTCGAAGATGTTCACGGCGTCGCGTTTGATCTCGGCGAGGTCGCCCTGCTCGAGGTAGATGAAGCGCTGGGTGACCGGCAGCAGCGCGGGCACGCCGCTGGCCACGTAGTTCTCGCCGATGCCGAGGCCGATCACGAGCGGGCTGGCCACGCGGCTGACCACGAAGCGGTCCGGGTCGGTGGCGTCGAACACCAGCAGGGCGAAGGCGCCGGTGAAACGCGCGACGGAGCGGCGCACGGCCTCGGGCAGGTCGCAGCCATCCTTCAGGTGGTCGTGCACCAGGTGGGCGGCCACCTCGGTGTCGGTCTCGGACAGGAACTCGTAGCCCTTGGCCTGGAGTTCTTCCTTGATCTCCTGGTAGTTCTCGATGATGCCGTTGTGGATCACCGCCACGCGGTCGCCGGAGAGGTGCGGATGCGCATTGGCCTCGGTGACGCCGCCGTGGGTGGCCCAGCGCGTGTGGGCCACGCCGAGGCGGCCCTCGAGGGGATCGGCCTCGAGCTTGGCATCGAGTTCGGCCACCTTGCCGACGGTGCGGCGCAGGCCAATGCCGCCGTCCTTCTCGAGCACGGCCACGCCCGCAGAGTCGTAGCCGCGGTATTCCAGTCGCCTGAGGCCCTCGACGAGGACCGGGACCACGTTGCGTTCAGCGATGGCGCCGACGATGCCGCACATATGCTTCTCCTTGCTGCAGCGGCGAGCCCGTCAGGACTCTTTCTTCTGCGGCCGCTTCCAGTGTTCCAGTGTGATCTGTTTGCTGCGCGCCAGCGTCAGCCTCTCTGCCGGCGCCGGCTTGCTGATGGTGGAGCCGGCGCCGATGGTGGCGCCCGCGCCCACTTCCACCGGCGCCACGAGATTCACTCCCGAGCCGATGAAGGCGCCGTCGCCGATGACGGTGCGGTGCTTGTTGGCGCCGTCGTAGTTGCAGGTGATGGTGCCGGCGCCCACGTTGACCTTGCGGCCGATGGTGGTGTCGCCGATGTAGGTGAGATGGTTCACCTTGCTGCCCTCGCCGATCAGGCTCTTCTTCACCTCGACGAAGTTGCCGGCCTTGGAGCCGTCGGCGAACTCGGCGCCGGGGCGCAGCCGCGCGAACGGGCCGATCTGGCAGCCGGCGTGGATGACGCTCTCCTCGATCACCGTATGCGGATGGATGACGGAGTCCGCCCCGATGCGGCTGTCGCGCACCACCACGCCAAGGCCGATTCGCGCCCGGTCGCCGAGCACCACCTCGCCCTCGAAGACGGCATTCACGTCGATGAAGACGTCGCGGCCGACGGTGAGCGTGCCGCGGATGTCCACCCGCGCCGGATCGGCCACAGTGGCACCCGCCGTCATGATCTCTTCCACCCGGCGGCGCTGCAGCGCCCGCTCGGCCTCGGCCAGCTGTCTCTTGTCGTTGATGCCCATGACTTCGGTCCAGGACTCCGCCTTCACGCCGTGGACGGCGACGCCGTCCGCCACCGCGCTGGCGATGATGTCGGTCAGGTAGTACTCGCCCTGGGCGTTGTCGGCGCTCAGGTTTTCGAGCCAGCCCGAGAGCCGGGCGGCCGGAGCAACGATGATTCCGCTGTTGATCTCGGCGATGTCGAGTTCGGCGCCGCTGGCATCCTTCTGCTCGACGATGCGCTGCACGTCGCCGTCCGCGCCGCGGACGATGCGCCCGTAGCCCGTCGGGTCCGGCACGTCCACCGTGAGCACGCCCACGCTGCCGTCGGCGCAGGCCTCGGTGAGGCGCTGAAGCGTCTCCGGCCGGATCAGCGGCACGTCGCCGCACAGCACCAGCACCTGGTTGGGCTCCGGGGTGTCCGGCAGCGCCTGCATGACCGCGTGCCCGGTGCCCAGCTGCTCGGCCTGCAGGGCCCAGCGGAGGTCGGCCTCCGGGAAGCCGTCCCGCACCCGGTCGCCGCCGTGGCCGTAGACCACGCAGATATCAGCCGCGCCCAGCGCGCGGGCGGTATCGACCACGTGAGCGAGCAGCGGACGGCCCGCCAGCGGCTGCAGGACCTTGGGCAGGTCCGAACGCATGCGGGTGCCCTGCCCGGCGGCGAGTATGACGATGCTGAGTGGCAAGGGTTTCGGGTTGTCTGTGGGTGTGTTTACGTAAAATCGAATGATAGCGCAGGCGCGGGGGCCGTGATGTTACCCGGTTCACAGGCGTGACGGTGCTCAGCGTTCGTTCAGTTTGGCTGTGGCAGAATGCCCGGACATCAATCCTCCCGGGAGGACGGACATGACCCGTAGCCCGAAAACAGGGGCCGCGCGACGGCCCGGACCCGCCGTGACGCTGGCCGTTTGCGCGGCCACGCTGGCCCTGGCCGCCTGCGACGGCCGCATCTACGTGCGCGACGGTGTCACCGACGGCGACACGTTCTACCTGCCGCCCCAGGTGCTTATCGACGACAGCCCGGATCTGCAGAGCTGGGTAGCCTACAGCCTGGACCGCAGCACCTGCCAGCTCATGATCGGCGGGGACAACCCGGCCCGCAACCATTCCTGGGACTGCGAGCTGGGCGCGCGGGAGATACTCGTGGAGACCTGGCACGAGCAGAGCCGCATGAAGGACGCCCGGGACGCGTACCTGGACACGCTGGCGGCGGTGGCGGATGCGGGCTATCTGGACGAATACGTCTGGCACTACCACGCCCGGGACGACTGGCGCCGGCCGCCGGACCTGGAGCAGGCCGCGTTCGAGCGCTGGCAGCGGCAGCGCCTGGCCGATCATCGGCCGCGCACGCGCATCGTGGGGTCCTGGAACTACGCGAGCGTGACCGGGTCGCTGCGCTGAGGGGCCCTGGCCTGGGTCGGCCGACCGTCAGACCTTGAGACGGCGGTCGAAAGCCACCGTTTTCACCAGCGCGTAGACGAGCAGGCCCGGCTCGAGTCCGAGGTCGCGCACCGCCAGCCGGGTGATACGCGCCCGCACCATCGCGCCGCCGCAGTCCAGCCGCACCTCCGCGTACGGGCCGGTCTCCTCGCGGACCTGCACCACGGTGGCCGGCAGCTGGTTGCGCATGGATACCCCCTCCAGCCGCCGCAGGGACAACGCCACGTCGCGGGCGCGCAGCCGCACCCGAACGCGCTCGCCCACGCCGGCGTGCATGGCGCCCGGCGTCCACAGCAGCCCCGCGCCGACGTCCACGCAGGTCAGCGAGTGTTCCTCGTCGTGGCGGGTGACGTGGCCCTCCAGCAGGGAGCCGGCCTCGAAGTGGCCGGTGACTTCGGCACCGAGCCGTTCCAGCATGGCCACCGTCGGGCCCTGGCCCGCGGTGCGCCCGTCTCGCAGCGCCACGAGGCGGTCGGCGATCTGGGCGATCTCCTCCACCAGATGACTCACGAACAGCACGGGCAAACCGAAGCGCCGTGGCAGCTCCGCGATCATCGCCAGGATGACGGCCTTGCGCTCCCGATCCAGCGCCACCAGCGGCTCGTCCATCAAAAGCAGGCGCGGGCGGGCCAGCAGGGCGCGGCCGATGGCCACCCGCTGCGTCTCGCCGCCGGAGAGCGTATCCACGCGGCGGTCGAGCAGCCCGGCGAGGCCGAGGGCGGCGATCACCTCGCCGCGGCGCACCGAGGGGCCGCGCGGGTCCGCCCGGCGGGCGGCGTAGTCGAGGTTGCCGGCCACATCCAGGTGTTGGAACAGGCGGCCGTCCTGGAAGACGACGCCGACCGGCCGGCGATGGGGCGGGAGGAAGCGGCGGCCGTCCTGCCAGACGACGCCGTCCGCCTCGATGCGGCCGGTGCCGGGAAGGAATCCCGCCACTGCCTGCAGCAGGGTGGTCTTGCCGGCGCCGCTGGGGCCGAACAGGGAGGTGATGCCCTCCAGTTCCAGCTCCTCGTCCACCCGCAGCTCGAAGCGGCCGCGGCGCACGTGGAGGTCGAGGGCCAGGCGCATCAGGCCACCCGCGTCCGGTAACGGCCGTTGGCGAGATACACCGACAGCAGCACCACGAAGGAGAAGACGAGCAGCGCCGCGGCCAGCCGGTGGGCGGCCGCATGGTCCAGCGTCTCCACGTGCTCGAAGATGGAGATGGACAACACCCGGGTGCGGCCGGGGATGTTGCCGCCCACCATCAGCATGACGCCGAATTCGCCGAGGGTGTGGGCGAAGGTGAGCACCGCGGCGGTCACGTAGCCCCGCAGCGCCAGCGGCAGCGCCACCGAGAAGAAGGCGTCCAGCGGACTCGCCCGCAGGCTGGCGGCGGCCTCGAGTCGCCGGCGGCCCACGGACTCGAACGCGTTCTGCAGCGGCTGCACGGCGAACGGCAACGAATGCAGGCAGGAGGCGATGACCAGCCCGATGAAGGAAAAGCTCAGCGTGTCGCCGGTGAGCTTCACCCACCAGCTGCCGATGGGGCCGGCGGGGCCGAGCAGGACCAGCAGATAGAACCCCATTACCGTGGGCGGCAGCACGAGCGGCATGGCCACCACGGCCTCGGCCACCCGGGCCCAGCGGCCGCGGGCGAAGGCCAGGCGCCAGGCCAGCGGCGTGGCCACGAGTATCAGCACCACCACGGTGGTGGCAGCCAGCAGTAGCGTGGTGCGCGCGGCTTCCCAGTCGGCCGGAGACAACATGTCAGGGGATGCGGTAGCCGGCGCGGCGAATGACGGCGCGGGCGTCGGCGCTGCGGAGAAACTCGAGGAAGGCCGCCGCGCCGGGGTTATCGGCGCCGCGCGTCAGCAGGACGGCGGTCTGGTGCAGCGGCGTGTACAGGGCCTGGGGCGGCTCCCAGTAGCGGCCCTCCCTGGCATCGTTCGTGAGGACGGAGGAGAGCGCGACGAAACCGAGGTCGGCGGCGCCGGAAGCCACCGCGGACCAGGCGCCGGCCACGCTCTGGGTGCGGGCGATACGGCCCTGCAGTGACTCCCAGCGTCCCATCGCCGTCAGCACCTCCTGGGCTGCGGCGCCGTAGGGTGCGGTGCGGGGGTTGGCGATGGCGAGATGGTGGAATTGCCCTTCCAGCGCTTCGGGGCCGGGGGGACCGTCCGGGTCGGCGGACCAGAGGACGAGTGTGCCGACGGCGTAGACGAAGGCGCTGCCGGCTACCGCGTGGCCTTCCTCCAGCGCCCGGGCAGGCCGGGCCTCGTCGGCAGCCAGGAAGACGTCGTAGGGCGCGCCGTTCGCGATCTGGGCATACAGGCTGCCGGTGGAGCCGGCGGCGAGGCGCAGCTCGTGGCCCGTGCGGCGCTCGAATTCGGGCTCCAGCTGCTGCACCGTCGCGAGGAAATTCCCGGCGACCGCCACTGTCACGTCCGCGGCCCTCGCACTCGAGCCGGCGAACGCGATGGCGATGATGATCGCGCCCGTAACGAGGAGGATCGTCGATAAGGTCTTCGGTGCCGTGGTCTTCAGGACGGCCGGTCGTCCTGTCGCGGTGTGGCGCATGCCGGGGAGCCTCCGTACAGAGGCACTTAATCTGCGCGGGCGCGCAGACGGGGTCAAGCCGGACTCAGCCGGTCTTGCCCTTCAGCTTCTGGGCAGCGCGGTAGCGGGCCTCGGCCTCCGCCAGCTCCTGCTGGGCCTGCGCCAGGTCGGTTTCCTCGGCGGCGCCTTCCAGCGCCTTCCCGGCGGCTTCCTTGGCCTGCAGGGCGGCGGCCTCGTCGAGCTGCTCGCCGCGGAGCGCAGTGTCCGCAAGGATGGTGACCATGTGCGGCTGGATCTCGAGCACGCCGCCGGTGAGGTAGAAGTTGTGCTCGGCGCCTTCCTCGTCCTCCACCCGGCACATGCCCGGCTTCAGCGTCGTCAGCAGCGGCGCGTGGCGGGGGGCGATGCCCACCTCGCCCTCAGACGCCGGCGCGAAGACCATCGCGGCGGTGCCGGAATAGATCTCGCCTTCCGCGCTGACGATGTCGACTTTGATGGTTGGCATTGCTCGTTAGCCTCGTGTGCCGATGCAGCGGCTTTTACTGCATCTTCTTGGCGTTCTCCACGGCCTCTTCGATGGTGCCGACCATGTAGAAGGCCTGCTCCGGGATGTGGTCGTACTCGCCGTCGACGATGCCCTGGAAACCGCGGATGGTGTCCTTAAGCGTGACGTAGGTGCCGGGCGTGCCGGTGAACGTCTCGGCCACGAAGAACGGCTGCGACAGGAAGCGCTGGATCTTGCGCGCCCGGTTCACGGTGAGCTTCTGCTCCTCGGAGAGTTCGTCCATGCCGAGGATGGCGATGATGTCCTGCAGCTCCTTGTAGGTCTGCAGCACGGCCTGTACCGAACGGGCGCAGTCGTAGTGCTCCTGGCCGATCACGTTCGGGTCCAGCAGACGCGAGGTGGAATCCAGGGGGTCCACGGCCGGGTAGATGCCGAGCTCGGCGATCTGGCGGGACAGCACCAGCGTGGCGTCAAGGTGGGCGAAGGTCGTGGCCGGCGACGGGTCGGTGAGGTCGTCGGCGGGGACGTACACGGCCTGGAACGAGGTGATGGAACCGGTCTTGGTGGAGGTGATGCGCTCCTGCAGCACGCCCATCTCCTCGGCCAGCGTCGGCTGGTAACCCACGGCGGAGGGCATGCGGCCCAGCAGCGCCGACACCTCGGTGCCGGCCAGGGTGTAGCGGTAGATGTTGTCGATGAACATCAGGACGTCGCGGCCCTCGTCGCGGAAGTACTCCGCCATGGTGAGGCCGGTGAGCGCCACGCGCAGGCGGTTGCCCGGCGGCTCGTTCATCTGGCCGAACACGAGCGCCACCTTGTCGAGGACGCCCGCTTCCTTCATCTCGTAGTAGAAGTCGTTACCCTCGCGGGTACGCTCGCCGACGCCCGCGAACACGGACAGGCCGGAATGCTGCTTGGCGATGTTGTTGATGAGCTCGAGCAGCGTCACCGTCTTGCCCACGCCGGCGCCGCCGAACAGACCCACCTTGCCGCCCTTGGCGATGGGCATGATGAGGTCGATGACCTTCACGCCGGTCTCCAGCAGCTGGGTGGCGGCCTCCTGGTCCTCGTAGGCCGGCGGCTTGCGGTGGATGGGCCAGAGTTCCTCGGTGGAGACCTCGCCCGCGTCGTCGATGGGCTTGCCGAGCACGTCCATGATACGGCCGAGCGTGCCGGCGCCGACCGGCACCGAGATGGGCTGGCCCGTGTTCTTCACCGTCATGCCGCGCTGCAGGCCCTCACTGGAGCCCATGGCGATCGTGCGGACCACGCCGTCGCCGAGCTGCTGCTGTACCTCCAGCGTCAGCCCGCCGTCTTCGAGTTCCAGCGCGTCGTAGATGTTCGGGATGGACTCCCGCGGGAATTCCACGTCCACGACGGCGCCGATGATCTGCACGGTCTTTCCGCTGCTCATGCGTATTTCCTCATCATTCGAATCGGGCCTGAAGGCCCTCCCACATTCTTTTGTCGGGCCTGAAGGCCCTCCTACATTAAAAATCGTCAGCCGCTTACGGCTGCCGCGCCGCCCACGATCTCCGAGATCTCCTGGGTGATGGCGGCCTGGCGGGCCTTGTTGTACTGCAGCTGCAGGCTCTCGATGATGTCGCCGGCGTTGTCCGTGGCGGACTTCATGGCGATCATCTTCGCGGCCATCTCGCAGGCGAAATTCTCCACCGCGCCGCGGTAGACCTGGGACTCGATGTAGCGCTGCAGCACGTCGTCCAGCAGTTCCGCCGGGTCGGGCTCGTAGATGTAGTCCCAGTGCTGCTGCAGCTCCTCGTTGTCACCCTCGATCTCGCTCACCGGCAGAATGGTCTTCACTTCCGGCTTCTGGCTCATCGTGCTGACGAACTCGTTGTGCACGAGGAACAGCCGGTCGATGCGGCCCTCGCTGTAGGCGTCCAGCATCACCTTGATGGAGCCGAGCAGGTCGTTGATCTGCGGCGAGTCGCCGAGATGGCTGGCCGTGGCCACCACGTTGCCGCCGACGCGGCGGAAGAACTGCACCGCCTTGGCGCCGATCAGCGCCATGTCGATCTCCACCTCCTCTTCGGACCAGTGCCGCAGCTCCTTGATGACGCGCTTGAACATGTTCACGTTCAGGCCGCCGCAGAGGCCGCGGTCGGTGGAGATGACGATGAAGCCGACGCGGCGCACCTCGCGCTGCTCGAGCCACGGGTGACGGTAGTCCGGATTGGCCTGGGAGAGGTGGCCGACCACCCGGCGGATACGCTCGGCATACGGACGGGAGGCCTCCATCTGGGCCTGCGCCTTGCGGATCTTGCTCGCCGCGACCATTTCCATGGCGCTGGTGATCTTCTGCATGTTCTTTACGCTCTTGATCTTGGAGCGTATTTCCTTCTCGCCAGCCATATTGCTCTCTCGGGCTCTCTCGGGTTTCTCGGGGACGCTATTACCCGGCGTTTACCAGGTGCCGGTCTCCTTGAACTCCTGCAGGACCTTCTTCAGTCCGTCCTGGATCTCGTCGTCGTAGGCGCCGGTCTCGTCGATCTTCTGGATCAGGTCTGCGTGGCTCGCGTGGGCGAACGCATGCAGGGCGGCCTCGAAGTCCACCACCTTCTCCACCGCCACGTCGTCGAGGTAACCCTCGTTGACCGCGTACAGGGACAGGCCCATCTCGCCGACCGACAGGGGCGAGTACTGCTTCTGCTTCATCAGCTCCGTGACGCGCTGGCCGCGTGCCAGCTGTTTGCGGGTGGTCTCGTCCAGATCGGAGGCGAACTGGGCGAACGCCGCCAGCTCCCGGTACTGGGCCAGGGCCAGGCGCACGCCGCCGCCGAGCTTCTTGATGATCTTGGTCTGGGCCGCGCCGCCCACACGGGACACCGACAGGCCGGCGTTGATGGCCGGGCGGACGCCTGCGTTGAACAGGTCCGACTCCAGGAAGATCTGGCCGTCGGTAATGGAGATCACGTTGGTGGGCACGAAGGCCGAGACGTCGCCGGCCTGGGTCTCGATGATCGGCAGCGCCGTCAGCGAGCCCGTCTTGCCCTTCACCTCGCCGTTGGTGGCGCGCTCGACGTAGTCCTCATTCACCCGCGCCGCGCGCTCCAGCAGGCGGGAGTGCAGGTAGAAGACGTCGCCGGGATAGGCTTCGCGGCCCGGCGGGCGGCGCAGCAGCAGCGACACCTGGCGATACGCCCAGGCCTGCTTGGTGAGGTCGTCGTAGATGATCAGCGCGTCCTGGCCGCGGTCGCGGAAGTACTCGCCCATGGCGCAGCCGGCGTAGGGGGCGATGTACTGCATGGCCGCGGACTCGGCGGCGGTGGCCGCGACGACGATGGTGTGATCCATCGCGCCCTCTTCCTCGAGCTTGCGCACGACGCCGGCGACCGACGAGACCTTCTGGCCTACGGCGACGTAGATGCACTTTATGCCCTTGCCTTTCTGGTTGATGATCGTGTCGACCGCGATGGCAGTCTTGCCGGTCTGGCGGTCGCCGATGATCAGCTCGCGCTGGCCGCGGCCGATCGGCACCATGGAGTCGATGGCCTTCAGGCCGGTCTGCACCGGCTGGTCCACCGACTTCCTTTCGATGACGCCCGGGGCGATCTTCTCGATGGGCTCGAAGCCGGACTCCTTGATGTCGCCCTTGCCGTCGATGGGGCGACCCAGCGAGTCGACGACGCGGCCGAGCAGCGCCTCGCCCACCGGCACCTCGAGGATGCGGCCGGTGGTCTTCACCGTGTCGCCTTCCGAGATGTGGGTGTAGTCGCCCAGGATCACGGCGCCCACCGAGTCCTGCTCGAGGTTCAGCGCCAGGCCGAACGTGTCGCCGGGGAATTCGAGCATCTCACCGTATTTCGCATCCGTGAGGCCGTAGATGCGGGTGATGCCGTCGTTCAGGCCGATGACCGTGCCGACGTCGCGCGCCTCGGCGGCGGACTCGAAATTCTGTATGCGCTCTTTAATCAGTTCACTGATTTCAGAAGCCTTGAGTGCCATGTCTCGTTCCTCTTAGCTGCCCAGTACGTTGGCGAGCTTCGTGAGCCGCGAACGTATCGAGCCATCAATGACAAAGTCGCCGGCGCGTATCACTGCGCCGCCGATGAGTTCTTCGTCCACCGCCGTGGAGAGTGTCACCTCCCGGCCCAGTTTCTCCTCGAGCGCCTTGCGGATGCGCGCCGACAGCTCGTCGGTAAGCGGCGAGGCGGCGGTCACGGTCACATCGATGGTGTTCTCCAGTTCCGCCTTCAGCTCGTCGAAGTGCCCGGCTATCTCCGGCAGCACCTCGATGCGGTCGTAATCCACCAGCAGCCGGAGCAGGTTCGTGCCCTTCGTCTCGCCGCCCGCAAGCATCTTCGCCCCGGGCATCTCGGCGAACAGGCCGGTCAGGAACTCGATCCGCTGCGTATCGGAATAGCGCGGGTCGTGCATCACCTCGGCCACGCCATCGTCGGCCGCTACGGTCGCCGCCACGCCGAGCGCAGAAGACCACTCGTCCAGTGTGCCGTCCTGGCGCGCCAGTTCGAACAGCGCATCGGCGTAGGGTCTTGCCAGGGTGTGCTTGTCCGCCATCGTTCGCCCCTACAGCTGGGAGGCCAGCTTGTTCAGGATGTCCTCGTGACTGGCGCTGTCGATCTCGCGCTGCAGGATCTTCTCGGCGCTGGCCACGGCGATTGCCGAGACCTGGCCGCGGAGTTCCTCCCGCGCCTTGTGGGTCTCCTGCTGGATCTCCGCGCGCGCCGCCGCCAGCTGACGCTCGCGCTCGCGCTCGCCCTCTGCCTTGCCTTCCGCGACGATCTGGTTGGCCCGTGCGTTCGCCTGATCCACGATCTCCTGGGCCCGTTCCCGGGCCTCACGCACGAGCTCGTCGACCTTCGCTTCGGCCGTCTCGAGACTCTGCTGACCGCGTTCGGCCGCCGCGAGGCCGTCGGCGATAGTCTTCTGCCGCTCCTCGATGGCGTTCATGAGGTGCGGCCAGATGAACTTCATGCAGAACCACACGAAGAACAGGAACGCGACGGACTGGCCGATCAGTGTCAGGTTGATATTCACCTGCGTATCTCCTCAATCTTTCCTGGGCATGCCGGCTGCGGGCCGCTGGTCATGCAGGCACGCGCCTGCATGCGGCCCGTCAAAGGCCGGATGCTCAGCCGAGGGTCGCCTGCAGCTGACCGACGAAGGGATTCGCGAAGGCGAACAGGAGCGCGACACCCACGCCGATCATCGCGACGGCGTCGAGCAGGGCGACGACCAGGAACATCTTCGTCTGCAGCATCGGTGCCAGTTCCGGCTGGCGGGCAGAGCTCTCGAGGAAGCGGCCGCCCAGCAGGCCCATGCCGATGGCGACGCCGATGGCGCCGAAGCCGATCATGATTGCCACCGCAATCGCCGTCATGCCAATTACAAAGTCCATCAGTTTCTCCGTCTCAGGATCAGGTCAGTTAAAAGGAATCGTTGATAAGAAAGACTCAATACAGAATCAGTGGTGCTCGTGAGCAAGGCTCAGGTAAACGATCGTGAGCATCATGAAGATGAAGGCCTGCAGGATGATCACGAGGATATGGAACACCGCCCAGGCGAAGTGCAGCGGCAGCTGCCACAGCCCGACCAGCGCGATGAGGATGAATATCAGCTCGCCGGCGTAGAGGTTGCCGAAGAGTCGCAGCGAGAGCGAGAGCGGCTTGGCCAGCAGCGACACGCTCTCGAGGATGAAGTTGAACGCGATGATGAACGGCGCGCCGATGAGGCCGAGCCCCTTCGACGGCGGCTTGATCGGGTGTAGCGTCAGCTCGCCGATGAACCCGCCGAAGCCCTTGACCTTGATGCTGTAGAACACGATCAGGGCGAACACCGACAGCGACAGCCCGAAGGTCACGTTCACATCGGTGGTGGGGACCACCTTCAGATAGGGGATACCGATCTGTTCGGCAGACCAGGGGAGCCAGTCCACCGGCACCAGGTCCATCAGGTTCATCAGGAACACCCAGATGAACACGGTCAACGCGAGGGGCGCGATAACGTCGCTCTTACCGTGGAAGGCGTCCTTCACGGAGCCGTCCACGAAGTCGACGATGAGCTCGATGAATGCCTGCAGCTTGCCGGGCACGCCGCTGGTGGCGGCGCTGGCCACCTTGCGGAACAGCCAGACGAAGGCGAGACCGAGAAGCACGGCGACCACGATGGAGTCGACGTTGATGGCCATGAACGTGCTGCCGCACTTGTTCCACACCCACTCGCCGTCGACCCGGCACACCTGCAGGTTCTGCAGGTGATGCGAGATGTATTCGCTGGCGGTCCGTTCCGCCGCTCCGTGGGTTTCGCCTGCCATTCCCGTGCCGCTCTCGCTATCCGTCAGAATGTGTCTTGCGCGCGCCGCCCTCGAGCGCGGGCGCAATCAGAATCACCAGTTGTGCCAGTATGAATCCGGCGAGCACCGCGACATAGGAGAGCGGCCTCACCAGCGCAAAGACCACGCCGAACAGGAGCACGGTCAGAGCGAACTTGCCCATCTCGCCGAGCCACGCGCCGCGCATGAGCCCCTCGAGATCCGCTTTCAGTATCCGCGCGGCGAGGAATGCATTCGGCAGAATGCAGATCAAGCCGCCGATCAGCAGCGAATAGCCCGGGACCGTCCCGTAACCGATCCAGACCGCCGCGGTCAGGAACAGCGTCAGGCCTGTCTGTGCCAGCAGTATCTTCAGCACCAGGTGCCGAGGATCGCGACCATCGCCCGGGGCGCTCACGCGAAGCGGACCTCGTTGCTGGATGAAGCCGACAATAAAAACGCCACTAACCCCTGGGTATGTGCCTGGGTACGTGGCGTGGACAGGTCTTTGGAAACGATCCTGTGCAAACCTGAGCATTATAGATAGCGTCCTGCTGCTGCGCAACATCGCCCGCCGGCTCCGGCAGAGCCGCCCGGCCGGCGGCCTGGCGCGGCGCGGCGGTCTGCGAACTGGCGCACGGAACCCTCGCGCCGCAGCCGTATAGTCGATCCTCGACAGTGAGTCTGCGGCGCCGACGGTCGCGCCGCAATGACCCCGGAGGTAATCAATGGCAGACAAAGGCGGAATACCCGGGCCCCGGATCACGGCGGAAGCGCTGGAGGCGGCGGTGGTCCGGCGCGAGTTCGTCGTGCAGTTCCAGCCCAAGGTGGAGCGGGTCGATGAGAGCGGCGAATGGCGCACCACGGAGGCGGAGGCGCTGATCCGCTGGCGCCATCCGGAGCACGGCCTGCTGGGGCCCGGTGCCTTCCTGCCGGCGGCCGAGCGGCTGGGCCGCATCGCCGAGCTGGACGAGCTGGTGCTGAGGAATATGCTCAGGAACCTGCGCAGGTGGCGCGAGCGGGGCCTGGCGCTCAAGGGCTGCATCAACCTGGCGCCGGCGGAGCTCGCCGACCCGGCACTGCCCTGGCGCTACGCCCAGATCGTCGAGCAGTACGGGCTCGCCTGTGCCGACGTTACGCTGGAGATCGCCGAATCGGCCGTGGCCGACCCGGACTTCGCCGGGCGCCGCGTGGTCTCTGCGCTCCGGCAACAGGGCTTCCGTATCTCGCTGGACGACTTCGGCGCCGCGGCCTCCTCGCTGAAGGCGTTCGGCGCGCTGGAGCTCGACGAGATCAAGATCGACGCCAGCATGCTGGCCCACGCCCGGGCCAACGAGATGTCGCGCAAGGCGCTGGCGGCGATCACGGGCCTGGCGCACAGCTCCGGCATCACCGTGTGCGCCGAAGGAGTGGAGGACGAGGAGACGCTGGCGTTTCTGCGCGAGATCCGCTGCGACAAGATGCAGGGCTTCCTGATCTCGGCGGCCGTCATGCCGGAGATCATCCGCAGCTGCTACCCGGCGGTGGCGGCGGCATCGGCCGCCTGAGAGCCGGCGCCCGGCTTCGGCGCCCGGAGACCCGAGCGAAAGAGGCTCAGCGTCAGCGGATGTGCTCGAGGATGCCCTCGAGCTCGTCGAGGCTGTTGTAGCGGATCACGAGCCGGCCCTTGCCGCCCGCGGCGTGCTCGAGCTCCACCCGGGCGCCGAGGCGCTCCGCCACTTCGGATTCCAGCCGGCGGATGTCCGGATCCACCGTCTTCTTCGACTTGCCCGCCGACGGCTTCTTCCGCGGCGCGTTCAGCTTCTGCACCAGCTGTTCGGTGGCTCGCACGGAGAGCTGGCCCTTCGCCACCCGGCGGGCGGCCTCCAGCTGCGCGGCCGGGTCGGTGAGCGCCAGCAGCGCGCGGGCGTGGCCCATCTCCAGCTGCCGGGCCTCCACCAGCTTCTTCACTTCTTCACCGAGCTCCAGCAGCCGCAGCAGGTTGCTGACCGCGGCGCGGGAGCGGCCCACCGCCTCGGCGGCCTGCTGGTGGGTCATGTCGAATTCGGCGATCAGGCGCGACAGCGCCATGGCCTCTTCCAGCGGGTTGAGGTCCTCGCGCTGGATGTTCTCGATGAGGGCCATGGCCACGGCCGCCTCGTCCGGGATCTGCCGGACCACGGCCGGGATGGTGGCCAGGCCGGCAAGCTGGGCCGCGCGCCAGCGCCGTTCGCCGGCCACGATCTCGTAGCGCGTCTCGCCACGAGTGCCGCCGGTCGTACCCCCCGTCGTACCCCCCGTCGTACCTATCGGCCGCACCACGATCGGCTGCACCACGCCCTGGGCACGGATGGAATCGGCCAGTTCCTCCAGCGACTCCTGGCGCATGTCCGTGCGCGGCTGGTAACGGCCGCGCTGCAGGAGATCCACGGGCACCTCGCGCAGCGTGTCGGATTCGCCGGCGGCCGACCGCTCACCGCTCTCGGCGGCACGCGCGGACGACTGGGACAGCAGCGCATCCAGTCCTCGTCCCAGCCTCTTCTTCTTGGTCACCATGTGGGGTCTCGCGGATTCTCTCGTCTCGCCCGCCGCGGCCGCGGCGCCGCCCTCGCGCCCCGGCGCGGGGAGCGGAATTGTAGCAGGTTCGCCCGCGCCCGCCGCCGCGTCAGGCCGTGCGCACCCGCGGCACCGGCTCGCCCTCCCGGCGCAGGATCTCGCCGGCGAGGGCCAGGTAGGCCAGGGCTCCGCGGGAGTATTTGTCGTGATAGAGCACGGGCAGCCCGTAGCTCGGCGCCTCGGCGAGGCGCACGTTGCGCGGGATGACGGTGCGATAGACCTTGTCGCCGAAGTGCTCGATGAGCTGGGCGGAGACCTCGTTGGCCAGATTGTTGCGCGGGTCGAACATGGTCCGTAGCAGCCCGTGCATCTCGAGCCGCGAATTCACGCTGTCGCGGATCTGCTCGATGGTGTTCAGCAGCGCGCTCAGACCTTCCAGCGCGTAGTACTCGCACTGCATGGGGATCAGCACGCCGTCGGCGGCGGTCAGCGCGTTGATGGTCAGCATGTTGATCGACGGCGGGCAGTCGATCAGCAGGAAGTCGTAGAGCCCCGCAACCGGCTCCAGCGCCTTCGCAAGCTTCATCTCCCGGCCGATCTCCTGCAGCAGCTGCACCTCGGCCAGGGTCAGGTCCTCGTTGCCGGGCAGCAGCGCGAAGTTGCCGGTGGGCACGGAGACGATGGTGTCCGCGGCGCTCGCCTCGCCCAGCAGCACGTCACAGGTGCTGGCCTCCAGCTCCATCTTGTTGACGCCGCAGCCCATGGTGGCGTTGCCCTGAGGGTCCATGTCCACCAGCAGCACACGCCGGTGGGTGGCCGCCAGCGAGGCCGCCAGATTCACGGCCGTGGTCGTCTTGCCGACGCCGCCCTTCTGATTCGCTACCGCGATGATTCTCGTCATGCCGCCTTCTCTGTTCTTCTCAGGCTGACCACGTGCCGGGTCTTGGCGAGACCGGGCACCGTCACCGGCTCCGATTCCGCCGCCCAGCCCGGCGGCAACGCGCCCAGTTCGCCGTCGGGCGAGAGGCCCTTCTGCGCCAGGAGCTTGCCGTGTCCGGTGATGAGGTGGGCGCTCGACTCGACGAACCGTGGCAGCGGCGCGAACGCTCTGCAAAGCACGGTATCAAAGCCGGCCTCCGGCGCATAGTCTTCCACCCGCGCCTGCACCACCTCCACGTTGGCGAGGCCGAGTTCCGCCACGGCGTGGCGCACGAAGCGCAGCTTCTTGCCGCTGGCGTCCAGCAGGGTGAAGCGGCGTTCCGGCTCGACAATGGCCAGCACCAGGCCCGGCAGCCCGGCGCCGGTGCCCACGTCGGCGATGCGGTGGCCGCCCAGCCAGGGACGAATGCTGAGCGCATCCAGCACGTGCTCGGTCACCATGTCCTCGGGCCGGCGCACGGCGGTGAGGTTGTAGGCCCGCGACCATTTCGCCAGCAGGAGCAGCAGCCGGGCGAGCCTCGCCGCGGCACCCGCGGGCAGCGCCTGGCCGAGAGCGGCTGCGCCGTCGCCTATCGCCTCTTCCAGATCCGCCGCTGCCGGCCCGGTACCCGTCTTCTCCGCCATAGTCCCGTCGCACCACCCGTGGGGGCCGGGGATTATAGCGGCTGAAGGGCCGGCGCGACGGGCCCTGGGGGCGCCGGGCGAAGCGGCGTTCTGCGACACAGATCACGCCGTGAAAAGCCACGGTGCCTACACTTCCCACATTGATTATGTGAAACCCTCCTGCAGGCCGCCTTGAGCAACAATCCCGAGCCCAGTGTCCGACCGGCGCGTCGTGTCCTCGTGGTCGAGGACAACGAGCACACCGCCTATATGCTCGAATTTCTGCTGCACCGCTCCGGCTACGAGGTGCTGGTCGCGCCGAACGGGCGGGATGCCCAGGAGGTCATGCGCAATGTGCCGCCGGTGGACGTCATCGTGCTGGACCTGATGCTGCCCTACGTCTCCGGTTACCAGATCATCCTGGACGCCCGCGAGGACCCGGACTGGTGCGACGTTCCGATCCTCGTGCTCTCGGGCAAGGTGCTCGAGATGGACGTGACCCGGGCGCTGGACCAGGGCGCGAACGACTATGTCACGAAGCCGTTCCGGCCCCAGGAACTGCTGGCCCGGATCCGCCGGCTGATCGCCACCCGCGAGAGGCTGTCGGCATGAGCCGGGCCGCGGTACAGGTGGCCCGGGCCGGACTCCTCGCCATGCTGCTGGCCGCAGCCGGACCCGTTGCGGCCGACCGGGCCAGCCCGACCGACCCGGCCAGCGCCGCCGACGCCGCCATCGAGGAGCGGGACTGGCCGGCGGCACGGGCACTGCTGCGGGAAGCGCTGGCGGAGCGCCCGGGCGACCCGGCGCTGCGCTTCCGCCTCGCCCAGGTGCTGCGCTGGTCGGGGGAGCCGGAAGGCGCGCTCGCGGAGTACGAAGCCCTGCTGGACGCCTATCCCGACAACGTCGACTACGTCTACGGCCGCGCGCTGACGCTGGCCCAGCTCGGGCGCGATGCCGAGGCCCTGGAAGCCGCTCGCCGCGCCGCCCGGCTGGCCCCGGATTACGAGGCGGTGCGGCAGCTGGAGCGGCGTCTCGCCCGGAACGAGACCTCCGGCACGTGGGACGTGGCGACGCGCTATTTCCTCACCGCGGGCGCGGGCTACGAGGATCTCACCAACGGCCTGCCGGGCTGGCAGCAGCAGTTCCTGCGCCTGGACGGCGAGACCGCCGAACGTGGCGACTACCACGCCAGCGTGTCGCGCTACGAACGCTACGACCGCTCGGACGTGGAACTCGGCCTGGGCGGACTCTGGCAGGCCGGCGAGGACTGGACGCTGCAGGCCGAGCTGGCGCTGGGGGGCGATGCCGACTTCCTGCCGGAGACCGGTTTCTACGGCCGTGTCCTCAGAACGCTCGGCGACGGCTGGAACGCCGCCGCCGCTTTCCGCCATCGCCGCTACGAGACGACGACCGTAACCACGTGGTCGGCCGAGGCGGAGCGCTACTTCGGCGACTACCGGGCCGCCTACCGGCTGAATGCTTCGCGGCTGCACGGAGCCACCACCTCGCTGTCCCACGTCGTGTCGCTCGGCTGGTACCCGCGGGAGGGGCTGTCGTTCGGGCTGGTGGCCGCGACGGGCGAGGAGGCCGAGGTGATCGCACCCGGACAGATCCTGGAGACGGACGTCGACAGCCTCACGCTGACCGGCCGCCACGCACTCACAACGAGGATCACGCTCGACTGGTGGCTCGGCACCCACGCACAGGGAGACATTTACCGGAGGCGCTATGCTGGCCTGGCTGTTCGATACGGCCTATGACACCGAGGTCAGGGCGGCGCTGTGGTCCACGGTGGCGGCCGGCATCGCCACGGTCGTGCTGTTCGTCTACACGCTCGGTCTGCGGTTCGCGACGGTCGTCGGCGCCCGGCGGCGAGGCCACCTGGTATCCCGCTGGCGCGGCATCTTCGCCACGGCGATCCTCTCGCGCCGGCACGCCGAGAACGAGCTGCTGCCACGGGTGCGGCGCCGTCAACGCACCGACCTGCTCGAGGAGTGGAACCGGGCACGGGACACCGTCGAGGGCAGCGCGGCGGACAACCTGATCATCCTCGCCGACCGGCTCGGCTTCGCACGCATCGCAAGGGAACTCCTGCGCAGCCGCCGGCTCAGCGCCCGCCTGCTCGGCGTGCAGACGCTCGGCCACCTGCGCGACGCGGACAGCTGGGGCGCGATCACCGCATTGGTGGCGAGCCCCAACACCGCCCTGTCAGTCACCGCAGCCGTGGCGCTGGCGGAGATCGATCCGGCTCGGGCCGTCGAGCAGCTGGTGCCGATGATCCCGCAACGCCGCGACTGGCCGCGCACGCGTGTCTCGCGGATCCTGCGCAAGGCCGGCAGCGAGCTGGTCAGCGAGCCGCTGTACCGCGCGATCCGCTCCGGCGACGAGGACGAGAAGATCTACCTGCTGCAGTTCGGCCCGCTGGCCGAGGCCGAGATCGTGGATGCCCTGTGCGACGAGCTCATCCGAACCACGAATCATCCCGGCGTACTGACGGGGGCGCTGAAACAGGTGAGCGGCCATGCGGGCGTGCCGAGGCTGCCGAGCCTGGCGCGGCACGACGCGTGGTACGTGCGCATGCAGGTGGCCAAGGTGCTGGGACGGGTCGGCCAGATGGAGCACGTCTCGCTGCTCGCCTCGCTGCTGGACGACCCGGAGTGGTGGGTGCGCTACCGCGCCGCGCAGGCCCTGGTGCGTCTGCCGTTCCTGGGCCCGAACGCGCTGCGCGACCTGCGTGAGCGCCAGGCCGACCGTTATGCCCGGGACATGCTGGAGCAGGCCATGGCCGAGGCCGGACTGGCATGACCGCCGCCGACGTCGTCCTGGGTGCGCAGTGGATCTTCCTGGTCTACTTCGTGGGCATCAACCTGGGCTACCTGGCCCAGAACGTCATCGCGACGATGGGCATCCGCCGCTATCTGCAGACGGCGGACCAGTTCGAGGCAGAGGGCGTGTTTTCCGCCCTCGACATTCCCATCAGCGTGGTGGTGCCCGCCTACAACGAGTCCGCCTCCATCATTACCTCGGTGAAGGCACTGCTGCAGCTGGAGTACCCGGACTTCGAGCTGGTGGTGGTAAACGACGGCTCCAGCGACGACACGCTCGAGAAGCTCATCGAGGGCTTCGGCCTGCAGCCGTTTCCGGAGGCGTACCGTGCGCGCATCGACTGCCAGCCGGTGCGCAGCATCTACCGCTCGGCGCGCTACCGCAATCTCCGGGTGGTGGACAAGGAGAACGGGGGCAGCAAGGCCGACGCCATCAACGCCGGCGTCAACGCCTGCCGCTATCCGCTGGTGTGCGTCGTCGACGCCGACTCCATCCTGCAGACCGACAGCCTGCGCCGGGTGGTGCGCCCGTTCCTGGAGGACTCGCGCACGGTGGCCGTGGGCGGCACTGTGCGCATCGCCAACGGCTGCACGGTGCGGCAGGGCTTTCTGGAGAAAGTGGGGCTGCCGCGCAATCCGCTGGCCCTGGTTCAGGTGGTGGAATATCTGCGGGCGTTCCTGTTCGGCCGCATGGGCTGGTCGCCGCTGAATGCGCTGCTGATCGTCTCGGGGGCCTTCGGCGTCTTCCACAAGGAGACCCTCGTGGAAGTGGGCGGCTTCAATCCGAAAGCCGTCGGCGAGGACATGGAGATCATCGTGCGGCTGCATCGCCTGATGAAGGAGAAGCGCCGGCCCTACCGCATCACCTTCATCCCGGACCCGGTGTGCTGGACCGATGCGCCGGAGAAGCTGAAGGATCTCAAGAGCCAGCGCGTGCGCTGGCAGCACGGTCTCGGCCAGTGCCTGTTCCTGAACCGCTCGCTGATCGTCAACCCGCGCGGCGGCGCCGTGTCCTGGCTCGCGATTCCCTTCTACCTGATCTTCGAGCTGTTCGGTCCGATCATCGAGGTAACGGGCTACGTCTTCATCATCGTCAGTGCGTTCATGGGCTGGCTGGCCTGGCCCGAGGCCGCCATCTTCCTGGCGCTGGCCATCGGGCTGGGCATCCTGCTGTCCACCAGCGCCATCATGCTGGAAGAACTCTCCTTCCACATGTACGCGCGCACCCGGGACCTGCTGCTGCTGTACCTGGTGGCCGTGCTGGAGAACTTCGGCTACCGCCAGCTGAACGCCGTCTGGCGGCTGCAGGGGCTGTTCCGCTGGTGGCGCGGCGGGCAGCACAAGTGGGAGACGATCACTCGCAGCACGAGCCTGGCGGACGGGTAACTCCTCCTATTGTGGCCGCCCTGCGGGGGTATCCATCTTGCTCCCGACAAAAGGTCGCGGCGATGGATACCCCCGCATGACGGCCATGCTCGCGGTGGCGTGCAGGAGCTGCCAGTCAGATGCGGTAACTAATGGGTGCCAGACCGCACGGCTACGGCCCGTCAGCGGCTGGGGCGGGCCTACATCAAGAGAATCCCATCGGGCCTGAAGGCCCTCCTACAGCGGGGGTGGGCGGGCGAGCCTCGGGCCCGCCCGCCACCCATTGTCACCCTCAGCGGTCGAGGATCCGCAGCTCCACGCGGCGGTTCTCGGCACGGCCCGCTGCCGTCGCGTTGTCCGCGATGGGCTGGGACTCGCCGTAGCCGCGATAGCTCAGCATCTCCTCGTCCACGCCGCGGCCGATCAGGTAATCCATGACCGTGCGCGCGCGGCGCTCGGACAGGCCCTGGTTGTATCCGGCCGCGCCCTGGCTGTCGGTGTGGCCGGCGACCTCCACCTCGAGACCCGGGTTGCGCTTCAGCGTCTCGGCCGCGTCGTCGAGCACGTTCTCGGCGCCCGGCCGCAGCCGGTCGGAATTCAGCTCGAACTGGACTCCCTGCAGCCGGATGACGTCCTTGATCTCGCAGCCGCGGGTGTCCACCGGCACGCCGGCCGCCGTGTTCGGGCACTCATCGAGGCGGTCGACCACGCCGTCGCCGTCGCTGTCGAGCTCGCAGCCGACCTCGTCCACGGGAGCGCCTGCCGGGGTGCCCGGGCACTGGTCGCGGCTGTCGACGACGCCGTCGCCGTCGCTGTCACGCTCACAGCCCCGCGCGTCCACGGCGGCGCCGGGTGTCGTGTTCGGGCATTCGTCGATGCTGTCCACTACGCCGTCGCCGTCGGAGTCGAGCTCGCAGCCGAACCGGTCCACGGGCGTGCCGATGGGCGTGCCGGGGCAGCGATCGACATCGTCGGGCACGCCGTCGCCGTCGGTGTCCACCACCCGGGGCTTGCCGCCGGCGATCGGGAACTGGATGCCGAGCGTGGCGATCTGGTCCTCGAACTCGTAGCCGGCGAGCTCCGTGCGGTAACGCCATTCGGCGCGCAGCGTGGCGGGCGTGTCGCCCAGGTCCAGCATGAAGCCGGCGCCCAGATTGCTGGCCGCCTCGTTGTTGGTGCCGCCGAACGGCTCGTCCGTCTCGGTCTGGCTGATGCCCGCGAGCAGGTAGGGCGAGAAGATACCCTCGCGGTTGAACACGCCCAGCAGGTTAGCGCCGACCTCCCACTGATCGAAGTCCTGCGCGCCGTCGAGCTGGCCCACGTTGATGAAGCCCTCGATGTTGAAGAACCGGTTCCAGGCATAGCCGATGGTCAGCTGGCCGCCGGTGACGTCGTCATCCACATTGCGGGCCGCGTCGTCGTCCATGTAGACGATGGACGGCGTGATGTAGACCTCACCGACGTTGTCTCCGGCCAGCGCCTGGCCGGTGCCGAGGAGCGCGATGAATGTTGCGGTGAAGACTGCGATGGTCCTGCTCATTAGGATTCTCCCTGAATACTCGAGGCAGTCGTGCGTGCGCGCAGCCTCCTGCGCGCGTTCAGAAACATTGTCCGGCCGCGCAACAAGACAAGTCAACAGGCGGGTAGGAGGGGCATGTAGGAGGGCCTTCAGGCCCGACCTGGTGGAGAATCGGGCCTGAAGGCCCTCCTACATCTTATTTGACCAGCAGGGCGACGAACTCGTCGACCGGCGTACCGGCCAGCTTGTCCTTGTCGGCGGAGAGTTCGGAGAGCTGCTTCCACTGGTCGCCGGCGAGCTTCTTCTGCAGGCTCTTGCGGAACTTCTGCATCAGCACCGGGATGCCCTCCTCGCGGCGCTTGCGGTGGCCGATGGGGTATTCCACCTCCACCCGCTCCGTCTTCGAGCCGTCCTTGAAGAACACCTGCACCGCGTTGCCGATGTAGCGCTTGTCCGGGTCGTAGTAGTCCTTCGTGAACTGCTCGTTCTCGGTGACCACCATCGCATCCCGCAGCGCGTCCACCCGCGGGTCGCTTGCCACGTCGTCCTCGTAGTCGGCCGCGGTGAGCCGGCCGAAGATGAGTGGGATGGCGGTCATGTACTGGATGCAGTGGTCCCGGTCGGCCGGGTTGTCCAGAGGACCGGTCTTGTCGATGATGCGCACGCCCGGCTCCTGGGTCTCGATCACGATCCGCTCGACCTCGTCGACGCGGTCGCGGACCTCCTCGTGCAGCGTCATGCCGGCTTCCACCGCCGTCTGCGCATGGAACTCCGCCGGGTAGGAGATCTTGAACAGCACGTTCTCCATGACGTAGCTGCCGTAGCCCTGCGGGAAGGTGAACTCCTTGCCCTTGAACAGCACATCGTTGAAGCCCCAGGTCTTCGCCGACAGGGCGGACGGGTAGCCCATCTCGCCCGTGAGCGCGATGAGGGCGTGGCGCACGGCCCGGCTGGTGGCGTCGCCGGCGGCCCAGCTCTTCCTCGAGCCGGTGTTCGGCGCGTGGCGGTAGGTGCGCAGCGCGCCGCCGTCGATCCAGGCGTTGGAGACCGCGTTGATGACGTGTTCGCGATCGCCGCCGAGCATCTTCGTCACCACGCCGGTGGAGGCGATGCGTACCAGCAGCACGTGGTCCAGGCCCACCCGGTTGAAGCTGTTCTCCAGCGCCAGCACGCCCTGGATCTCGTGGGCCTTGATCATGGCCGTCAGCACGTCGCGCATGGTGAGCGGCTTCCTGCCGTCCTTGCGCGCCTGGCGGCTGAGGTAGTCCGCGGTGGCGAGGATGCCGCCCAGGTTGTCCGACGGATGGCCCCACTCGGCCGCGAGCCAGGTGTCGTTGAAATCGAGCCAGCGGATCATGGCGCCGATATTGAAGGCGGCCTGCACCGGGTCCAGCTCGTAATCGGTGCCGGGCACGCGGGCGCCGCCCTTCAGGGTCGCACCGGGCACGACCGGGCCGAGCAGCTTGGTGCACGCAGGATAGTCCAGCGCCTGGAAGCCGCAGGCCAGCGTATCCAGCAGGCAGTAGTGGGCGGTCTCGTAGGCGGCATCGCTGTCGATCTCGTAACCGGTGACGTAATCGGCGATGTCGACCAGGACCCGATCGGGATCAGGCCGCTTGGCAGAGCGGATATCGGCGGACATGGAGGTCTCCTGTCAGTCTCTCTCGTCGATGGGCGTGAACGGCCGCAGATCGGGGCCCACGTAGTCGGCGCCCGGCCGGATCAGCTTGTTGTCGGCACGCTGCTCCATGATGTGGGCGGCCCAGCCCGTGATGCGCGAGCACACGAAAATGGGCGTGAACAGATAAGTGGGGATGCCCATGAAGTGATAGGCGCTCGCGGAGAAGAAATCCGCGTTGGCGAACAGCCGCTTCTCGTCCCACATGACCTTCTCGATGGCCTCGGACACGGCGTAGAGATGGGTATCGCCGGTCTCCTCGGAGAGGCGCTTCGACATCTTCTTGTTGATCGTGTTGCGCGGATCGGACTCCGTATACACGCGGTGGCCGAAGCCCATGATCTTGTCCTTGCGCTCCAGCATCTTTTTGATGCCCGCGGTGGCCTCCTCCGGCGAGGAGAACTTCTCGATCAGCTCCATCGCGGCCTCGTTTGCGCCGCCGTGCAGCGGGCCGCGCAGCGCGCCGATGGCGCCGGTGACCGCGCTGTGGAAATCCGAGAGCGTGGCCGTGATGACCCGGGCCGTGAACGTGGACGCGTTGAACTCGTGCTCGGCGTAGAGGATCAGCGAGGTATCGAGCGTTTTCCGGTGCAGCTCGCTCGGCGGCTCGTCGTGCAGCAGGTGCAGGAAGTGGCCGGCGACGCTGTCGTCGTCGGTCTCGGTGTCGATCTTCACGCCGTCGGCGTGGAAGCGGTGCCAGTACAGGAGGATCGAGGGCAGCACGGCCACCAGCCGGTCGGCTACGTCGGCCTGGCTGGACACGTCGCCCTCGGGTTCCAGGTTGCCGAGCACGGACACGCCGGTGCGCAGCACGTCCATGGGATGGGCGCTGGCGGGGATCATCTCCAAGACCGTCTTCAGCTCATCGGGCAGTCCACGCAGACCCTTCAGCTTCTTCACGTAGGCGTCCAGCTCGCTGCGGTTCGGCAGCTTGCCGTGCATCAGCAGGTGGGCGACCTCCTCAAAGTTCGCTTTGTGGGCGAGGTCGTCGATGTCGTAGCCGCGGTAGGTGAGTCCGGCGCCTTCCTTGCCCACCGTGCAGAGCGCCGTCTTGCCCGCCACCACACCGGCGAGACCGCCGGTCTTCTTGTTAGCTGCCATAGTCTTCGGTCCCCGTATCGTTGTGTCGTCGTTCCGGTAGTCGCGGACTCGTCACTTCTTCTTGAGCCCGCTCTCGGCGAAGAGCTCGTCGAGCTTCTCCTCGTACTCGTGGTAGCCGAGCACGTCATAGAGTTCCGCCCGCGTCTGCATGCGTTCCACGGCCGCTTCCTGGGTGCCCTTCGAGCGCAGCGTGCGGTACACGTGCATGGCCGCTGCGCTCATCGCGCGGAAGGCAGACAGCGGGTACAGCGCCATCGCCACGCCGGCCTCGCCGAGCTCGTCCGTGGTGAACAGCGGCGTCTTGCCGAATTCAGTCATGTTGGCCAGCACCGGCACGTTGATGGCGGCGGTGAACTGGCGGTACTCGTTCAGGGTGGTCAGCGCCTCGGCGAAGATCATATCGGCGCCGGCCTCCACGTAGCGGGCGGCCCGGTCCAGCGCGGCCTGCTGACCCTCCACGGCGTGGGCGTCGGTGCGGGCCATGATCGCGAAGCGATCGTCGGTGCGCCCGTCGACGGCAGCCTTGATGCGGTCCGCCATCTCGCCGGCCTCCACCAGGGCCTTGCCCGGGCGGTGGCCGCAGCGCTTGGCCGCCACCTGGTCCTCGATGTGGCAGCCGGCGGCGCCGGCGCGGATCAGCTCGCGCATGGTGCGGCCGATCATGAAGGCGCTGCCCCAGCCGGTGTCCGCGTCCACCAGCAGCGGCAGGTCGCTGGCGTAGCTGATGCGGCGCACGTCCTCGCAGACGTCGTTCAGCGTGGTCATGGCGAGATCCGGCAGGCCGAAGGAGGCATTGGCCACGCCGGCGCCCGAGAGGTAGATGGCGCGGAAGCCGGCTTCGCCGGCCAGCAGGGCGCTGTAGGCATTGATGGTACCGACCACCTGCAGGGGCCGCTCATCCTCCAGCGCCTGCCAGAACCTGGCGCCGGCCGATTCCTTCTGCATCCCGAATTCTCCAGTGCTGACCTTTCCCGGGGCCCCGGGCGGGGCCGGAATTCTAAACCAGCGCCGAGGGCTTTCCCAAATAAACCAGGTGGACTATTTTCGGCCTACGCGTCCCCTATGCGGACTATCGTACGGCCCGTCACCCGGCCGGCGATGTAGTCGTCGAAAGCGCCCGGCAGATCCTCGAAGCCGATCTCCCGGTGGCCGATGTCGTGCAGGTGGCGGGGTTTCAGATCCGTGCCGATACGTTTCCAGACGTCGAGTCTCAGGGGCCGCGGCGTGTCCACAGAGTTGATGCCGAGCAGACAGACCGCGCGCAGGATGAACGGCAGCACGGTGGTCTCCAGCTTCGGGCTGGCGGCCAGGCCAATGCTGGCGATGTTGGCGCCGTAGTCGGCGGTGCGGGTGAGCCAGGTCAGCAGCTCGCCGCCCAGGTTGTCGACGGCACCGGCCCAGCGGGCCTTCTCCAGCGGGCGCTTGCCGAGATCGATCTCGTCGCGCAGCAGCACCTCGGCGGCGCCGATGGACTCGAGATAGCCGCGCTCGTCGGCCTTGCCGGTGACCGCCGCCACCTCGTAGCCGCGGCCCCCCAGCATGTCGATGGCGATGCTGCCCACGCCGCCGGTGGCGCCGGTCACCGCCACCGGCCCGTTCTCCGGCGCCTGGCCGTTCTGCTCCATGCGGTGGATGGCCAGCGCGGCGGTGTAGCCCGCGGTGCCGATCATCATGGCCTCCCGGGCGTCCATGCCGTCGGGTATGGGCACCACCCAGTCGCCTTTCACCCGGGCGTATTCGGCATAGCCGCCGTCGTGGCTCTCGCCGAGCCCGCAGCCGTTCACGAGCACCGGGGTGCCGGCCGGGAAACGTTCGTCGTCCGAACTCTCCACCACGCCGGCGAGATCGATGCCGCCCACCAGCGGGTAACGGCGGAGGATGGGGCTCGTGCCCGTCGCCGCCAGCGCGTCCTTGTAATTGATGGTGGACCAGCCGACCTTCACCACCACGTCGCCCTCGCCCAGGTCGTCGAGGCCGATCTCCTCGAACCCGGCGGTAATCCCGTCGTCCTGCTTGTCGATGCGGTAGGCCCTGAATCTGTCCATGGTCGCTCCCGGAATGATGGCTTGGAATATTGGCTCGTACGAGTGGCGCGGAAAACCGGATCGGTACGACGGCCCGCCGCGAGCGGGCTGCCGGGCGGGGATCCGCCTCTTTGCGCAGGCGCTGACCAATTCTACGCCCTCTGTACCGTGCCGCCACCCGGGTTAGAGTGGTGCCCGTATTCACGGAGAAGGCGATGACGGACCGCAACTGCCGCGACCTGGTGCTGGTGCTCGGCGACCAGCTGGACGAACGCAATGCCGCCATCGCGCGGGCCGACCCGGCCGAGGACATGATCCTGATGGCCGAGACGGCGGGCGAGGCCGCCGCCGTGCCCAGCCACAAGCACCGCATCGCCGTGTTCTTCGCAGCCATGCGCCACTACGCCGCCGGCCTGCGCGAGTCCGGCTGGCGGGTCTGCTACCGGGACATCGACGAGGGCGTGGCCAGCCTCTCGGCCGCCATCGAGGCGGCGGCGGAGCGCTACGGGCCCCGGCGCCTGTTGGCGGTCGAGCCCGGCGAGTGGCGGGTGCGCCATGCCGTGGACACCGTGTGCGGCTCGCTCGAGCTGCCGGTGGAATGGCTCGTCGACCGCCATTTCCTCTGCACGCGCGAGGAGTTCGCCGCATGGGCGGACGGCCGCAAGCGCCTCGTGATGGAATATTTCTATCGGCAGATGCGCCGGCGCCACGGCGTGCTGATGGACGGCGACGAGCCGGTGGGCGGTGAGTGGAACTACGACGCCGACAACCGGGACTCCTTCGGGCGCGACGGGCCGGGCAAACTCCCGGAGCGGGCCGGCTTCGAACCGGACGCGGTGACCCGCGACGTGCTGGACGCCGTGGAGCGGCATTTCCCCGACCACCCGGGCAGCACTGAGAATTTCCGCTGGCCGGTCACCCGCGGGCAGGCGCGCGAGGCGCTCGCGTCTTTCGCCGAGGACCGCCTGCCGCTGTTCGGCCGCTATCAGGACGCCATGTGGCAGGACGAGCCGTTCCTGTACCACTCCCTCCTCTCGTCCAGCCTGAATCTGAAGCTGCTCGACCCACGGGAGGCGATAGACGCGGCCGTGGATGCCTGGCGGGAGGGCCGGGCGCCGCTGAACGCGGTGGAGGGCTTCGTGCGCCAGATTCTCGGCTGGCGGGAGTTCATCCGCGGGGTCTACTGGCTGGAGATGCCGGCCTACCGCTCCCTCAATCACTTCGACCACGAGCAGCCGCTGCCGGATTTATTCTGGACCGGCGACACGGAGATGAACTGCCTGGCGCAGAGCATCGGCGACACCCTCGCAAACGGCTACGCCCACCACATCCAGCGGCTGATGGTGATCGGCAACTTCGCTCTGCTCGCGGGGCTGCGGCCGTCGGAGGTCTGCGACTGGTACCTCGCGGTCTACGTGGACGCGGTGGAGTGGGTGGAGCTGCCCAACACGCTGGGCATGGCCCTGCACGGGGACGGCGGCATCGTCGGCTCCAAGCCCTACGCGGCCGGCGGCGCGTACATAAAGCGCATGAGCAACTACTGCAGCGGCTGCCGCTACGACCCCGGCAGGCGCACCGGCGATGACGCCTGTCCCTACACGCTGCTGTACTGGGACTTCCTCGCGCGCAACCGGGAGCGACTGCGGCAGACGGGCCGCATGAACATGATCCTGAAGAATCTGGACCGCTGGAGCGAAGACGAGCTGGGAGAAATTCGCGGACAGGCGCGGGATTTCCGCCGTTCCCTGTCCGGTTAGCCGGCTACGGTCCGGCGCCGCCCGGTGCTCTGCCCCCGGACTCTAGTCGTCTACGGTGGTGAACAGGCCCTTCTGCTCGGCGAAGTAGGCCGACAGGGCGCGCATGTCCTGCGGCGTCAGCGAGGTGACGATACCCGCCATGACCGCGTTCACCCGCGTGCCGTCCTTGTACTGCTCGAGCGCGTGGGCGAGATAGCTCTCGTGCTGGCCGGCCAGATTCGGCCACTCCGGCGACTGGCTGATGCCGTTGGCGCTGTGGCAGGCCACGCAGGTGGAGAGCTTCTCCGGCGCTCCCTCCGGCGCGTCCGGCTGCGGCTCGGCCTTTGCCTCGCCCCAGGTGGCGAAGTACGCGGCGATATCCTGCATCTCCTGCTCGGAGAACGAACTGGCCTGGGCCTTCATGGTGTCGTGGGGCCGCTCGCCGGCCTTGTAGGCCTTCAGCGCCGCCACGATGTACTCCGGGTGCTGGCCGCCCAGCTTCGGCACGCGGAAGGAGGGATACGCGTTGCGGTAGCCCTCGATGCCGTGGCAACCGAGGCAGGTATAGGCGAGCGCCTCGCCCCGCTCCGCATCGCCGGCGGCGCCGGCGCTGAAGGGGACGGAAAGGGGGAGCAGGGCTGCGGCGAGCAGGGCCGCACGCTTGAAGGTCAGTGTGAGCACGCTGATACCCGTGTGTTGGCTGGGGGTCGGAACAAGGCCGCTATGGTAGTGAGTGTCATCGCCGATTTCTAGCGAATATCCGTCCACCTGTCGGGGCCCGCTGCCCCGCCTGGCCCGTGCGGACGCTGTGATAGCATCGGCAGCCTCTGCCCCCGCGCCCGGAGCGGCCGTGAAGAAATTCCTGTTCTTTCTGGTACTCGGACTCTTCGCCGTGCTGCTGGCGGCGCCCTGGTTCCTGGGCTCGTTCACCGAGCGCAAGCTCGAGCAGCGGCTGGATGCGGGCGCGGACAAACGGCCCGGCATGGCCATAGTCACGGAAGAATACCGCCGCCGCTGGTTCTCCAGCGACAGCCGTCACCGCATCGTCATCACGGACCCCCGGACCACCGAGGCCCTGCGGGAACTGGCCGGCGGCGAAGTGTTCGCCGACGAGCCGGCCATCGTGATCGACACCCGTATCGAGCACGGACCGCTGCCGCGCGGCGCCGACGCGCCGTTCCGGCCGGGGCTCTCCCGGGCGGTGTCCACGTTCAGCCTGGACCCGGGCAGCGACCGTGATGCGGTGCCGCTGCCCGGACGGCTGGTGACCAGCATGGCGCTGGACGGCAGCACGCATGCGGAGTTCCGCCTGCAGGCCGGCTCCCGGGAACTGCCGGAAGCCGACGGGCGCATCAGCTGGGAGGCAGCGAGCCTGGATGCCGACATCAGCGCCGACGGCCGCCGCATCCACACCCGCGGGCGCATCGGCGGCTTCGAGCTCGTGGCCCGGGACGGAGCCGGCGGCGGGACCGTGCGGGTGCGCATCGTCGACATCGAGGGCGACAGTGTCCAGCGCTACTCCGCCAACGGCATCCCGGTGGGCCCGGCGGCCGTGACCATCGACACGGTCGCCGTCACCGGTGACGACGGGGGCGTCTCGCTGCAGGACATCCGGCTCACCTCCGACGGCGAGCTGCAGGGCGAACTCCTCTCCGGCACCACGGAACTCCAGGTGGGCCGCATCGAGGGCGGCGGGCCCGGCCCGGTCTCCCTCAGCCTGGAGCTGGCGATGCAGAACCTGCATGAGCCCAGCCTGGCATCCCTCTCGGAAACCATCCAGACACTCGAGGGAGCGGGTTCGCACATACCGCCCGGGGAGGCATACCGGCTGATGGAGGCGGACTTGTCCCGGCTGGTGGCGGAGGGACCGGTATTCGACCTGCGCAAGCTCGGCATCGCGCTGCCGGACGGCGAGGTGCGGCTCACGAGCTACCTCGCCCTGGCCGCCGGGGGCGATACCGGCCCGCCGCTGGAGCCGCGGGAGCTCCTGGGGCGGCTGACGGGTACCCTGGAGCTGCGCATCCCGGTCAGCGTGGTGGAGCAGGTGCGCAGCATCGCCCCCGACGCCGCCGGGCAGCTGGAGACGCTGATCGCGGCCGGCATGCTGGTGCCCGACGGCGGGGACTACCGCATGCAGGCGGAGTACGGCAACGGCCTGCTGACCGTCAACGGTCTGCCGCTGCCGATTCCCCTTGCCTGGTAAGAGGCGTGCCGAGAGACAGGTCGAGTTCTTCCGCCCGGTGGCAGGCGACCTCGCCGCCACCCACTGACAGCAGCGGCGGTTGCTCCGCGGCGCAGCGCTCCACGGCCCAGGGACAGCGGGTGCGGTAGGCGCAGCCCGCCGGCGGATTCCAGGGCACCGGCAGGTCCCGGGCCGCCAGCGGCGATGCCCGGCGGCGCTCCACGGCGGGGTCCGGCACCGGCACTGCATCGAGCAGCGCCCGGGTGTAGGGGTGGCGCGGTCGCGCGTAGAGCTCGCCGGCCCGGTTGCGCTCCACGATCCGGCCAAGATACATCACCATCACCCGATGGCTGACCCGCCGCACCACGGCGAGGTCGTGGGCGATGAACAGGATGCCCAGGCCCATCTCCTGCTGCAGCGACAGCAGCAGGTCGATGATGCCGGCCTGTACCGAGACGTCGAGGGCACTGACCGCCTCGTCGCAGATCAGCAGCCGCGGCCGGGTGACCAGCGCCCGCGCGACGCCGGCCCGCTGGCACTGGCCGCCGGAGAGTTCATGGGGATAGCGGGACAGCGTCTCCGGCCCCAGACCCACGCGCTCCAGCATGGCCTCTACCCGCTCCCGCCGCTCGGCCCGGCGGAGGCCGCGCTCGTGCACGGTCAGCGGCTCGGCCACGATCTCGCCGATGGGCATGCGCGGGTCCAGCGAACCCAGCGGGTCCTGGAACACCAGCTGCAGATCCCGGCGCACGGCCCGCATCGCCGGACGATCCAGCCGGTCCAGCGGCCTTCCAAGCAGCGCCACCGTGCCGTCGGTGACGGGCAGCAGCCGCAGCACGGCCCGCGCCAGGCTGGACTTGCCGCAGCCGGACTCGCCGACCACACCCAGGGTCTCCGCCGGCGCCAGCGTCAGGTCCGCATCCTCCACGGCCCGGAAGTACTCCCGGCGGGCGAGCAGCCGCTGGCGCGGCAGCGGGAAGCGCACGCTCAGGCCACGCACCTCCAGCAGCGGATCGGCGCCGTCGGCTGCCAGCGCGGGGCGCAGCGGCGTGCGTTCGTCGAGCCGCGGCACCGCCGCCAGCAGCTTGCGGGTGTAGGGATCCCGGGGACTGGCGAAGATGTCCGCCGTGGCGCCTTCCTCTCGACGCTCCCCGTCCTGCATCACGATGACCTGATCGCAGTTGCCGGCGACCACGCCGAGGTCATGGGTGATCAGGATCAGCGCCGTGCCGAAGGCATCGCGCAGCTCGCGCAGCAGGGCCAGGATGCTCGCCTGCACGGTGACGTCCAGCGCGGTGGTGGGCTCGTCGGCGATCAGCACCTCGGGCCGGCACAGCAGTGCGCCGGCGATCATCACGCGCTGGCGCATGCCGCCCGAGAACTCGTGGGGGTAGCTCGACAGGCGCCGGCCCGCCGCGGGCAGCCGCACGGCATCGAGCATCTGTTCGACCTCCTTCAGCGAGTCCTTGTAGGAACGGCCGCGGTGTTCCATCAGCACCCGGGCCAGCTGTCGCCCGACGGTGACGTGCGGGTTCAGCGATGTCATGGGGTCCTGGAACACCATGGCGATGCGCCGGCCACGGATGCGGTTCATTTCTGCCGCCGGCCGGTTCAGGATTTCCTCACCGTCGAGCTTCACGCTGCCCTCGGCGCGGCCGTTCTCCGCCAGCAGGCCCATGATGGCCAGCGCCGACTGGCTCTTGCCCGAGCCGGACTCGCCGACGATCCCCAGCGTCTCCCGGGCGTCCAGGCGGAAGCGCAGGTCACGCACCGCCGCCACCGGGCCGGCGTGGGTCTCGAACGTGACGTCCAGGTTGGTCACGGAAAGTACGCTCATCGGGGCCTGTCCCTGGGGTCCAGCGCGTCGCGCAGACCGTCGCCGAGGAAGTTGAAGCAGAACAGCGTCGTCGCCAGGAACAGGCCGGGGAAGACCAGCATCCACGGCGCGGTCTCCATCAGGCGGGAACCCTGCTGCACCAGAGAGCCCCAGGAACTCATGGGCTCCTGCACGCCGAGGCCGAGGAAGCTCAGGAAGGACTCCACCAGGATCACCTGGGGGATGGTCAGCGTCGCGTACACGACCACCACGCCGAGCAGGTTCGGCACGATGTGGCGGCGCAGGATCGAGAAGGTGGACACGCCCGTCGCCTCGGCTGCCTCCACGAACTCCTGCTGGCGCAGGCTGAGCGTCTGGCCGCGCACGATGCGGGCCATGTCCAGCCAGTTCACCGCACCGATGGCGACGAAGATCAGCAGGATGTTGCGGCCGAACACCACCATCAGCAGGATCACGAAGAACATGAACGGCATGGCATACAGGATATCGACGACGCGCATCATCAGGTGGTCGATGCGCCCGCCCAGGTAGCCGGCGACCGCCCCCCAGGCCACGCCGATCAGCAGGCTGACGGCCGTGGCCACGACGCCGACCGCGAGCGAGATGCGCCCGCCGGTCAGCGTGCGCACGAACAGATCCCGGCCCAGGTCGTCGGTGCCGAACAGGTGGCCGCCGGCCAGCGACGGCGGCGCCAGGATGCGGTCGAAGTCGGTCTCGTAATAGTCGTGGGGGCTCAGCCACGGCCCGGCGATGACCAGCACCACGATCAGGCCGAGCAGGCAGGCCGAGACCACGGCCGCCCGGTTGCGGCCGAGCGCGGCGAGCGCGTGGCGGCCGAGGCCGCCCGGCACGGCGGAGGCGGTCATCGGTAACGCACCCGCGGGTCGAGCAGGCCGTAGAGGAGATCGACCACGAAGTTGAACAGCACGATCAGCACGCCGTAGAAGACGACGACGCCCATCACCAGCGTGTAGTCCCGATTCAGTGCGCCCTGGACGAAGAAGCGGCCGAGTCCCGGCAGGTTGAAGATCTGCTCGATGACCACCGAACCGGTGAGGATGGCCGCCGTGGCCGGCCCCAGGTAGGAGACCACCGGCAGCAGCGTCGGCTTCAGGGCATGCTGCATCACGATGCTGCGCTCGGACAACCCCTGGGCCCGGGCGGTGCGGATATAGGGGCTCTTCAGCACGTCGATCATGCTGGCCCGGGTCAGCCGCGCGATATAGGCGAGCTGGGGCAGCGCCAGCGCGATCACCGGCAGCACGTAATGAGCGGGCGAGGCGAGGTCGCCGGCCGGCAGCCAGCGCAGCACGACGGCGAAGACCAGCACCAGCACCGGCGCTACGACAAAGTTCGGCACCGAGATGCCGGTCATCGACAGCGCCATGACCACGTGGTCGGCCAGGCGGTTCTGGCGCAGCGCGGCCAGCGTGCCGGCGGCGATGCCCAGCACCACCGCCAGCAGCATGGCGAGGCCGCCGATTTTCAGCGAAACCGGGAAACCGTCGGCGATGAGCTCGCTCACGTCCGACTGGCGGTAGCGGTAGGAGGGGCCGAGGTCGCCCTGCAGCAGACCGCCGAGATAACGCAGGAACTGGGTCGGCAGCGGCTCGTCCAGGTGATAGGCCTCGGCCAGGCGCTGCTCCATCGCCGGGCTGAGGCGGCGCTCGGTGTCGAAGGGGCCGCCGGGCGCGGCGCGCACCAGCACGAAGGCCAGCGCCACCACCAGCAGCAGTGTCGGGATGGCGCTCGCGAGCCGCGTCAGCGCATACCGCAACAAGGTCAGTCTCCGGGATCCGGGGCTTCGGGTTCGATCTCGCGCAGGCGCAGGTAACGGGAGTAATGGTAGTCGAGGGGATTATCCACCCAGCCGCGCACCCGCGGGTGCACCAGGTGCTTGCTCACGTAGAAATAGAGCGGCAGGACGGGGTGATCGGCCAGCAGCACTTTCTCGGCATTCGCGAACAGCGAGGCGCGCTCCTCCCCGCCCTGTTCGCGCATGGCGGCCGCCACCAGCGAGTCATAGGCGGGGTTGGCGTAGCCGAACTGGTTCGCGCTGCTGCCCGAGGTCAGCACCGAGAGGAAGTTGCCCGCGTCGTCGTAGTCGGCGATCCAGCTGCCTCGAAACATGCCGGGCACGTCGCCGCGGCGGGTCTCGGCGATCAGCACCCGGAACTCCTGGTTCACCAGCTCGACCTCCGCGCCGAGCACCTCCCGCCACATGGACTGGAGCGCGGCGGCGATGCGGCGGTTCTCGTCGCTGGTGTTGTAACGCAGCTGGAAGGCCAGCGGCCGGTCCCGGCCGTAGCCCGCCTCCCGGTAGAGGCGGCGCGCCTCTTCCGCCCGGGCCTCGGCGCCGGCCTGCGCGTAGCCGAAACCGGGCGGCGTATAGTCCTGCACGGCCGGCGGCACCCAGCTCCAGGCAGGCCGTTCGCCGCGGCCCATGACCGCCTCGGCGAGGCGCTCCCGGTCGATGGCGAGCGACAGGGCCTTGCGCAGTCCGGGGGCATCGGCGAACGGCGGTTCGTTCAGGTTAAAGCCCACGTAGTAGACGCCGAGATAGGGCGCCACCCGCAGCTCACCCGGGCGCTCGATGCCCACGTCGGCGAATACCGGCGCCGGCACCCGTGCGGTCACGTCCAGCTCGCCGGCCCGATAGCGGTTGTACTCGGCGGTCTCGTCTTCCAGCGGGTGGTAGCGCACCCGCTCGATCGGCACCGACAGGGGATCCCGGTAGAACCCGTTCTTCTCCAGGCCGATGTGCCCGCCGATGATCCGCTCCACCAATCGGTAGGGGCCGTTGCTGACCAGGCGCGTCGGCGCGGGATGGTCGTCGCCCCATTGCTCCACCGAGGGGCGGTGCACCGGCGCCGTGCTGGGATGGGCGAGCCGATGGAGGAGGTCGCCGAGCGGGTGTGCCAGACGGATCTCCAGCGTGCGGGAATCCGGCGCCATCACCCCGAGCGTGTCCGGGGCGGCCTCGCCGGCCATGATGGCCCGGGCGCCGGCCAGCGGCGCCAGGTTGCTGGCATAGAACGCGCCGGTGGCCGGATCCACCAGGCGGCGGAAACTCCAGACGAAATCCTCCGCCGTCAGGGGGTCGCCGTTCGACCAGGCAAGGCCCTCGCGCAGGTGGAACGTCCAGGTCAGGCCGTCGTCGCCGGACTCCCAACCGGACGCCGCACCCGCCTGCAGGCTGCCATCGGGCCCCAGGGTCAGCAGTCCCTCGAACAGGTCGCCGAGCACCTTGGTGGCGGGCACGCTGCGGGCGAGATGGGGATCCAGCGATTCCGGCTCGGCCGAGATGGCGCGGCGAAGGAAGTCCGGGCCCTGGTCGGCAGCCGGGTCGGCGGTCTCGGGCGCGGCCTGGCGCGGCTTCGCGTCTGGGGTCTCCCCGGCCGTGTCGCCGGACCCACCGCAGGCAGCCAGCAGCAATGCCGCCGCTGCCACCATGGCTCTGGTTGCATTCATGGCCTTCTCCCGCCGGGCCTTCTCCATCAGGCGCTGCGCCTGAGGCCGCGTTTCTTCATATGGATCAGCAGCAGCGAGACGGCGGCAGGCGTCATCCCGTCCAGCCGGGAGGCCTGGCCGATGGTCGCCGGCCGCGCCGCCGCCAGTTTCTGGCGCACCTCGTTGGACAGCCCCTGCACGTGCGCGTAGTCGAGATCGGCCGGCAGCGCCAGGTGCTCCTGGCGGGCATGGCGGGCGATCTCCCGCTGCTGGCGTTCGATGTAGCCCTCGTACTTGACGCCCACCTCCACCTGCAGACGGATCTGTTCCGCCTCCTCCGGCGGATGGGCCTCGTCGAGGGTGTCCGGACCCACGGCGGCGAGGGCCGTGACCGCGGCATGGTCGAGCTCGGGGCGACGGAGGAGCTCGAGAGCCCGCGCCTCCCGGGAAAGCGGACCGCCGAGCAGCCGTCCGGCCTCGTCGGCGGCCACGTCGGCCGGACGGACCAGGCAGGCCTGCAGCCGGCCACGCTCCTGCTCCACCGCCTCGCGTTTCGCCTCGAAACGCCGCCAGCGCTCGTCGTCCACCAGGCCCATCTCCCGGCCGACCGGGGTCAGGCGCAGATCCGCATTGTCCTCCCTGAGCAGCAGCCGGTACTCGGCGCGGCTGGTGAACATGCGGTATGGCTCGCTGGCGCCGCGGGTGTTCAGGTCGTCGATCAGCACGCCGATGTAGGCCGCCTCCCGGCCTGGCGTCCAGGGCGATTTTTGCTGCACTTTTCGTGCAGCATTCAGGCCGGCCACCAGCCCCTGGGCACCGGCCTCCTCGTAGCCCGTGGTGCCGTTGATCTGACCGGCGAAGAAAAGCCCTTGAATTTCCTTGGTTTCCAGACTCGGGCTCAGATCCCGCGGATCGAAGAAGTCGTATTCGATGGCATAGCCCGGCCGTGTGATGTGCGCGTTCTCGAAGCCCGGAATGCTGCGCACGAAGCGCTCCTGCACCTCGAACGGCAGGCTGGTGGAGATGCCGTTCGGGTACACCTCGTGAGTGGTGAGCCCCTCGGGCTCCACGAAGATCTGGTGGGAGCTGCGGTCGGCGAAGCGATGGATCTTGTCCTCCACCGACGGGCAATAGCGCGGGCCCACCCCCTCGATGTTGCCGCTGAACATGGCGGACTCACCCAGCGAGGCCCGGATGATCTCGTGGGTGGCCTCGCAGGTGTGGGTGATATGGCAGGGCACCTGGCGGGGATGCTCCTCCCGGCTGCCCAGGAAGGAGAACACCGGCGCCGGCTCGTCGCCCGGCTGCGGCTGCATGCGGCCGAAGTCGAGCGTGCGGCCGTCCAGGCGCGGCGGCGTGCCGGTCTTCAGCCGGCCCACCCGCATCGGCAGCTCCCGCAGCCGCTCGGCGAGCCGGAGCGCCGGGGCGTCGCCGGCCCGGCCCCCGCCGAAATGCTCCCGGCCGATGTGGATGCGGCCGCCGAGGAAGGTGCCGACGGTGAGCACCACCGTCTCGGCATACAGTCGCAGCCCGAGCCGGGTGACGATGCCGCGGACCCGCTCGCCTTCGACGATGAGATCGTCCACGGACTGCTGGAACAGGGTGAGGTCGCGCTGGTTCTCCAGGAGGCCGCGGATCGCCTGACGGTAGAGTGCACGATCCGCCTGGGCGCGTGTGGCCCGCACCGCGGGCCCCTTGCTCGCATTCAGCGTGCGGAACTGGATGCCGGCGCGGTCGATGGCCCGGGCCATGGCGCCGCCCAGCGCGTCCACTTCCCGGGTGAGGTGGCCCTTGCCGATGCCGCCGATGGCCGGGTTGCAGCTCATCTGGCCCAGCGTCTCCAGATTGTCGGTCACCAGCAGAGTACAAGCGCCGGTGCGCGCGGCGGCGAGAGCTGCCTCGGTGCCGGCGTGGCCGCCGCCGATGACGATGACTTCGTAGTGACGTCCGTTGTCCATGGCAAAGGGTCTTGTAAATCCAGAAATCGAGATGCCGCAGTCGCGAGCGGAGCGAGCCGGTCCCGTCAGTGTAGCCGTGGTGGCAGCAGTGGGCAGGCTGGCACGCGGCGGCAGGCGGCACATTCTAAGTGCCTGACTAACGGGAGCAAAGGGGAAACCGTCTTTACAGCAGGCAGGCCGGGCCGCAGTATTGCGCACTTTCGTGCGGACTGCAGGGAGCGGTTGTGCCCTTCCGACTGACGACATTCGCGCTGACACTGTCCGTATCATGCGCCGCGGCGATCCTCGCCGCGGCAGCGCCGGCCGCGGGGGGCACGCTGGCGCTGGAGGACTGCCGCCTGGACGCCGGGCCGGGGCTGGCGACGGTGAAGGCCCGCTGCGGCACGCTGGAGCGGCCCGAAAACCCGGACGACCCGGACGGGCGCCGGATCGCGCTGCGGGTGGCCGTGGTGCCCGCCCTGTCGGTGGAGCCCGCATCGGATCCCGTGGTGCCGCTGGCCGGCGGCCCCGGACAGGCGGCCACCGATTTCTACGTGGCCTACCGCGGCGCCTTCGAAGCCCTGCGCCGCGAGCGCCCGATCCTGCTGGTCGATCAGCGCGGCACCGGCGAATCCGCGCGGCTGACGTGCCCGGAATCCGAAGACATGCTGGAAGAGGTGCCTGAGCCCGAAGAGATCGGCCCGCTGGTTAACGAGTGCCTCGACGGGCTGGATGCAGACCCGCGCTACTACACCACCAGCGTCGCCGTGCGCGACCTGGAGGCCGTGCGCGAGGCGCTCGGCTACCCGGCGCTGAACCTCTACGGCATCTCCTACGGCACCCGCGTGGCCCAGCACTATCTGCGACGCTACCCGGACCGGACCCGCTCGGTGGTTCTCGACGGCGTGATACCCGCCGGCGAAGTCCTCGGCCCGGACATCGCCCTGTTCGCCCAGGCGGCGGTGGACGCCATCTTCGCTCGCTGCGCGCAGAGTGAGGCCTGCGCCGGCCGCTTCCCGGACGTCGAATCCGAATTCGCCGCCCTGCTCGACCGGCTGGCGGCCAGCCCCGAGGAGGTCACCCTGAACCATCCCGTTACGGGCGAGGTGGCCGAGCGTCGCTTTTCCAACCAGGAGCTGGCCGGCGCCGTCAGGCTGCTGGCCTATGCCCCGGCCAGCGCCGCACTTCTGCCCCACCTCATCCACGAGGGCGCCCGGGGCAACCTGAGCCCGCTGACCGCGCAGATCATGATGATCGAGGCGTCGATGTACGAGTCGCTGGCCATCGGGATGCACCACTCGGTGGTGTGCGCCGAGGACATGCCTTTCGTGACCGAGGCCGACATCGATCGGGAGGCGCTGGGGGCGACATTCATAGGCGAGCAGCAGCTCGACATGCTGCGCGAGATCTGCCGCCACTGGCCCCGGGGGCCGATCGACCCCGACTTCCGCGAGCCGCTGGATACGGACGTGCCGGTGCTGCTGCTCTCCGGCGAATTCGACCCGGTCACGCCGCCGGCCTGGGGCGACCGTGCCGCCGCGCAATACGACACCGCGCGCCACGTGGTGGGACCCGGACAGGGCCACGGACTGCTGCCCCACGGTTGCACGCCCCGGCTGGTGGCCGATTTCGTCGCCGCAGCCAGTGTCGAGGACCTCGAAGCCGACTGCGTCTCCCGCCTCGGCCCCATGCCGTTCTTCCTCGACTTCAACGGGCCCCGGCCATGATCCGCGTAGACAACATCGCCAAGTCTTTCGGCAAGGTCCGGGCTGTCACGGACGTGAGTTTCACCGCCGAGGACGGGCGAATCACCGGCCTGCTCGGCCCCAACGGCGCGGGCAAGTCTACGACACTCAGGGTGCTCTACACCGTGCTGAAACCGGACAGCGGCAGCGCCAGCATCGACGGCATCGACGTCACCGCCGACAGCCTCGGCGCGCGCGCCCGCCTCGGCGCACTGCCCCACTCTTCCGGCCTCTATCCCCAGCTCACGGCCCGCGAGAACATCGCCTACTACGGCGCGCTGCACGGGCTGGCCGGCGAGGAACTCGCGGGCCGCGTGCAATCCATGATCGACCTGCTTGAGATCGGCGACTTCGCCGACCGGCGCACCAAGGGCTTCTCCCAGGGCCAGCGCACCAAGGTGGCGCTGGCCCGGGCCATGGTGCACGAGCCCCGCAACGTCATCCTGGACGAGCCCACCAACGGCCTCGACGTGATGGCCACCCGTTCGCTGCGCGAACTCATCCGCCGGCTGCGGGACGCGGGCAAGTGCGTGCTGTTCTCCAGCCACGTGATGCAGGAGGTGGCCGCGCTGTGCGACGAGATCGTCATCATCTCCGACGGCCGCGTGGCGCTGTCCGGCACGCCGGAGGCGATCCGCAGCCGCACCGGCCGGGAGAACCTGGAGGATGCGTTCGTGAGCGCGATAGGTTCTGCGGAGGGGCTGGAATGAGCCGCCTGCTCACCGTCTGCGCGAAGGAGGTCAAGGACAACTTCCGCGACCGGCGCACGCTGCTCTCGGCGCTGGTGTTCGGCCCGCTGTTCGGCCCGGTGCTCTTCCTCGGCATCATGACGCTGTCGCTGGACCAGGCCATCTCCGACTCCGGCAAGCCGCTCGAGCTCGCCATTGCCGGCGCCGAACGTGCGCCCAACCTGGTGGACTTCCTCACCCGGAACAACGTGGACGCCGAGGAGCTCACACTCGGCCGGGACGAGGCCATGGCCGCCGTGAAGGCCGGCGAACACGACCAGATCCTCTACATCCCCGAGCTCTACGGCGAACAGTTTCGCGGCGGCATCCCGGCCCGGGTGGAACTCATCATCGACGAGTCCAACAACCGCGCCACCGGCGACATCCGACGGGCGCGCGGGCTTGTGCATGCCTGGGGGCAGCAGATCGGCATGCTGCGCCTGCAGGTCCGTGGCATCGATCCCTCCGTCACGCGCGCCGTGCAGCTGCAGGAGATCGACGTCTCCACGCCCACCGGGCGCTCGGCCATCCTGCTCGGCATGATGAGCTACTTCCTGATCTTCTCGATGCTCATGGGCGGCATGTACCTCGCCATCGACACCACCGCCGGCGAGCGGGAGCGGGGCTCGCTGGAGCCGCTGCTCACGCTGCCCGTCGAGCGCAGCACGCTGATCGGCGGCAAGATCCTCGCCACCTGCTTCTACATGTCCATGTCGCTGGCCGCCGCGCTGATCGCTTTCTCCGTCTCGCTGCAGTTCCTGCCGCTGGAGAAGGTGGGCATGACCGCGAACTTCGGGCCGGACGTCGTCGCCCGGGCCTTCCTGATACTCGCCCCGTTCACGTTGCTCGGCGCCGCGCTCATGACGGTGGTGGCCTCCTTCACCAAGAGCTACAAGGAGGCGCAGAGCTACATGACCGTGGTGCTGCTTCTCCCCACGCTGCCGATCATGATCGCAGCCCTCCTCACCGTACGTCCCACGCTGCAGTGGATGGCGGTACCGAGCCTCAGCCAGCACCTGCTGGTGACCGACCTCATCAAGGACGAGGCGCTCTCGCCGCTGTTCGTGGTCACCTCCGTCGGCAGCACGCTCATCGCGGGCATCGCGCTCACCTGGCTCGCCATGCGGCTGTATCGCCGCGAAGGCATCCTCGGCTGACGCCGACCCCGACCGTCGCTCCCTTCAGCCTCCGTTAAGGCAGGCCGGCCTAGCCTCGAAGCTAACGGCCGGCCTGCGGCCGTCCCGTGACGGAGGAAGACATCATGGAAAGACGACACCTCGGCTGGCTCGGCGCCGGCCTGCTCGGACTGGCACTTACCCCGGCCGCTAACGCCGGCGGAGGCTTCTATGTCGGCGGCGACCTCGGCGAGGTCAGCGCCGAGAAATTCTTCGACGGCTTCGACTTCGACGCCAGCACCGACGCCTGGCGACTCTATGGCGGCTGGCGACTCAGCGACTACCTCGGCGCCGAGGTCGGCTACGTGAATTTCGGCGAACTGGATGAGCGCATAGACATCGGCACCAGCTTCGTGCCCGTCTCAGCCGACGCCGAGGGTTACACCGTGGCGGGCACCGTCGGCTGGCCGGTCACCGACAGCCTGATCCTCACCGGCCGCGGCGGCTTTTTGTTCTGGGACAGCGAGAATCGCGTGGACGACGTCCGCTTCGACGAGAGCGACGAGAACTTCTTCTACGGCGCCGGTCTGCGGGTGGACTTCACTCGTAATTTCTCGGTAACGGGAGACTGGACCCGTTACGAACTGGACACCGTGGAAGTGGAGATGGTCTCGGCAGGCGTCCAGTTCCGATTCCGCTAGAACCCCGGCTCACCCGGGGCAACAAGCCGGAGGCCGTCCTCAGGCTACGGCCTCCGGCTCGTCCGCATCAGTCGAGACCGCCGCCGAAGGCCTCGGTGAGCTCGATCTCGTGACCATCCGGGTCCTCGACGTACACGGACCGGGACCGGGGGTACTCGATCACCCCGCGCGGATAGGTGTCGGTGAAGCGGATCTTCACCCCGTCGGCCTCCAGCCGGTCGAGCACCGGGTCGAGATCACCAACCACGAATCCCCAGTGGTTGATCGCCGGATGCGCGGCGGGGCCGGCGTCCTTGCTCTCGTGCAGCGCCAGGTAGGCGACGCCGGCTCTGCCCACGATGACGAAGGGCCGCTCGCGGGCCCGGCCGTCCTCCTTCAGCTCCAGCCCGAAAGTCTCCGTGTAGAACCGGAGGGAGCGCGCGAGGTCCCGCACGGACACGTTGACGTGGTCGATGCCGTTTACCTGGATCATGGCCTGTTCCTCTGTCTGACTGGTGATGCCGTCAGAGTGGCGAAGTAATGGCAATATACCAACGTTTACGCCAGTACATTGGCGAATTGCCAAAGGAGTAACACATGAGCCAGTCCCGGGCAGCCAAATACCTCGCCGCGAACGTCAGGAGCCTGCGGCGGCGGCAGAACATGAGTCAGGAGCAACTGGCCGAGCGTGCCGGCATGCCCCGCTCAACGGTGACCAATATCGAATCCGGCGGCGCCAACCCTTCTCTCAGCAACCTGGCGCTGCTGTCGACCGCACTCGGCGTCGGGCTGGAGGAGCTGCTATCCCGGCCGCGCTCGGAATGCCAGCTGCTCAGAGCGGCCGATGTTCCCGTGCGCAGCCGCAGGCAGGGTGCCGTCAGCGTGCGCAAGCTGTTGCCGGAGCGGACACGCGGACTCGAACTCGATCGAATCGAGATCGCCGCCGGCGCCTCCATGGGGGGAACCCCTCATATCGCCGGCACGAAGGAGTACCTGCACTGTCTGGTGGGTGAGGTGACGGTGCTCGTGGCCGGCCAGGCATTCGTCGTCGGCGCAGGCGACGTACTGGCATTCCCGGGGGATCAGGCGCACTCGTACCGGAATCGGGGAAGAAAGACGGCGGAGGCCATCAGCGTCGTCGTACCGATTCCCTTCTGAGGCCGCGTTAAGCGTTCGGCGCAGCACTCACCAAGCGCCTGCAAACCCCCTTAATCTAGACCGCTGAATCTGCGGCGCAATCGGTACTTCCCCCGAGGGGATTCCCCCCATCAGGAAGCAGGGATTCCGCCCTGCCGTACGGGTGCTCTGCCCGCCTCTGTCTGGCTCCTCGTTCCTGTATCTCTGCAATAACGCCTGCACGGAAGCACAAGACAGGCGCAACCGCATCTCGCGAGATACGAGGAGACACAAGATGGTTACGAGGAGAACATTTCTTCAGGCGACTATGGCTGCGGCTGCAGCGGCGGGCATGCCATGGCACAGATTCATAGAGAGCGCCTACGGTGTCGAACTGGCAACGGGTCTCTCAGACCCGGCCGCCCAGCTCAAGTTCGTCACCCCGGTTCCGGACGCGCTGAGCCCGACATTCAAGTTCCGTCCGAGGGGCGGTCGTGGTGGGATGAAGCTAGTTACCGTCGGGATGGGAGCCTCCATCCAGCAGACCGGGCTCACCGATGCCCTCGGCGTCCCGCTGTCCACGCCGGTCTTCGGCTACGGGGATAACCGGTTCGTGTCCTGGCCCGGCAGGACCTTCGAGGCGACGAGCAACGAACCGCTGAAGGTCATCTGGGAGAACAACCTCGGTACGAATCAGCTACCGATCGCGACGTTCGCAAGCATGATCGCCGGCGGCGGTGCCGCATTCGGCTTTTCACCGTTAGACGAAAGCCTGCACTGGGCATACGGCCTGCATACCCCGCAGGACAATTACAAACAGTATTCGGTCGCAAACAATGGCATACCGATCGTGGCGCATGTGCACGGCGGACATAGTCGCGCCGGATTCGACGGCAATCCCGAGTATTTCTTCGGGCCGGTTCTCGCGAACGGCCAGGTCAGGGGGCCTCGCTACGTGACGAACGAGTACGTGTATGACAACGACCAGCCCGCCGGCACGGTCTGGTATCACGACCATGCTCTCGGCATCACGCGCCTGAATGTCTACGCGGGACTCGCCGGCTTCTACATCATCAGGGACGCCTGGGACACCGGCAGGGCGAATAACACGCTGAGCCTGCCGGCGTGGCCATACGAAGCCGCGCTCGCCATTCAGGACAAGATGTTCACGGCCACCGGTGAACTCTTTTATCCGGCCTTCCCCGGCGATCCGTTCTACGCCGACTTCATCGATGGTGAAGGCGCCGACCTGAGCAGCTTCCAGAACGGCGGCCCCACGGCGCTGGCCGAGTTCTTCGGCGACCACATCGTGGTCAATGGCGCAATCTGGCCGAAGATGGATGTGGAGCCGCGCAACTATCGTCTGCGCCTGCTGAACGGCTGCGATAGCCGCTTCCTGGTGGTGCGTTTCCGCAGGGCTGCCAATCCGACTGCAAAGGATCTTGTCAGCGCTGGCGCGCCGATCCCGTTCACCGTCATCGGCAGCGACCAGGGTCTCGCCTCCATCCCGACCACCACCGACACGCTCGTCATAGAGACCGGCTCTCGCTACGACATCATCTTCGACTTCAAGAGCGTGACGCCCGGCGACCGGATCATCATGGAGAATATCGGCAGTGATACGCCGTTCGGTTTCGATTTCGGTGACGACGTCGATCCCGCGGACCTCTTCGAGAATCGCCAGACCGATCGCATCATGGCATTCGACGTCCTGCTGCCGCTCAGCGCCGATCCGGACATCGCGCCGACGTCCGCGGGCGCGACGGCCTACGCCACGGCGAGGGACGCGGCGTTCCCGACGAACTACGGCCCGAAGACCGTGGACAAGACGCGCAAGGTCGCGTTGTTCGAGGGCACGGATGAGTACGGACGCCTGCAACCGCTGTTGGGCACTGCGGAGCCGGCTGTCGATGCGGATGGTATGCCTGTCGAATGGCCGAACCAGCCCGAGTATGTCGACAACGGGCTGACCGGCCCGATGCAGGGTTCCATCGCCTGGCACAGCCCGACGACAGAAAACCCGAAGCTCGGCGATACGGAGCAATGGGAGATCTTCAACGTAACCGGCGACTCGCACCCGATCCACTTGCACCTGGTGCACTTCGGTGTGGTCTCCCGGCATAAGATCGTTTGGGACTCCAACACAATTGAGGCAGGCGATGTACTTGCCGACGGCTCCATCGCTACAGAAGACGACGAGACGCGGGTGATACCGAACGCAAAAGCGGCTACGGCCGTCGGCGACGGGACCTACCTCGAGGAACAGGTCGTCGTTCAGCACAACAAGCTGACCGGGTCTGGCTTCCGGGTGATAAACCCGACCTACGATCCCGCGCCGTTCAATCCCGGCGGCGCCTACGTCGACGCGAATGCGCCGAAGGACATGGTGACGGCACGACCGGGCGAGGTGACCATCATCCGAGCTACCTTCGACAAACCGGGACGCTATGTCTGGCACTGCCACATCCTCTCGCACGAGGACCACGAGATGATGCGGGCCCTTTACGTCGGCCCTGGCACCAAAGCGAGGGAGGACTGGGAGAACTACACACTCCACGGCAACGGCATGTAGGTGATGGACGAGGGGGTGGTGCTTGCGCACTGCCCCCTCCGCCAACCGGATCATCCCGAACACTGGAGAGAACCATGGCTGCCGTCATTCAGAGAGAAGACATCCACACCAGACCACGCGCCCTGGTCGTCGACGACTCGCGCATCGCCCGTTACGTGCTCTACGGACTGCTGGACCGCCTCGGCTTCGAGGTAGACCTCGCGGACTCGGCGGAGCTGGCGGTCAAACGGCTCGGCATGGGGCTGCCCGACGTCGTCTTCATGGACCACCTGCTGCCTGGCATCGACGGGCTGGAGTGCGTCCGCCGGCTGAGGGCGCAGCCGCGCAGCGCGAAGCTGCCCATCGTGATGTACACGTCCCAGGACACCGACGCGTTCGCCGAACAGGCGAAGGCAGCTGGTGCCGACGACGTGTTCTTCAAGACCGGCGAGACAAAGAAGCTGAACGAGATACTCCGGCGGCTGGATCTGCTGCCGACACAGGCGCAGGCCTCGGACGCTGCCAAGGTGGTGCCGATGCCGCGCAATCGTGCCCAAACGGTCGAGCGCGACGGTGCATCGACGGACGATATCGGACGCATCGACCTGCTGCATGGGCTCGAGCCGCTGATCCAGGCACAACACGAAAAGCTGCGCCAGGATCTTCTGGCGGAGTTCGTGATACTGGAGCGCTACGAGGAGCGCATGCGCAGCGACCTGTTCGCGCGGCTGGAGACGACGCTCGAGGCCTCCAACGCCAGGCTGGAGCGGGCCGTGCAGATGCGCCGGCACAACGACGCCGTGCGGCGGCGCAAGGGCCGCGGCTGGCGGAACTCTGCCATTGCGGCGTCCTGTATCGTGATGCTGACCGCGGGGCTCGTCGCGGGACTGACGATGCGGCCCGGAGTGTTGGAGGCGCAGGCCGCCAGCGACAGGATCAACGCGGCACTGGAGACGCAAGCGGCGGCACTGGCGCAACTCGGCCGCAGCGTGAAGGAGCTGCGGACACACGCTGTAGCGCCGGCAATAGATGAGCCTGGCTCGGCCGATGCACCCGTGCCGAAGACGGATGCAATTCCCCCGGACGCCGCCACGGCGCTGATCACGGAACTGCAGTCGATGGGCATACTCGGGCAGGTGCGCATCGAGACGTCCGCGGGCGCTTTCTGCATCCGCGCGAACGGCGACCGCTTCATGCTGGAGCCGGCCGGCCAGGCGCTCCAGGACTGCGAGGTTCTGCCGCTCTACACGGCCGGATTGCTGCGATGAAGCCGTCCGCAGCTGTCGCCTGTCTGCGACAGGTGCCGGACGGCAGTCAGGGGTCTATCATGGTGCCCACGTCGGGGGGGGACAGAGAGTAGCCGAAGTGGTTAGCGTAGTGGCCTCAGGTCAGCGGCCGGGACCGACCCGGATCGTAGTGGTCGACGACCACGCGATCATGCGGGACGGCCTTACCGCGATGCTGGGGAACGAGGAAGGCCTCGAAGTGGTCGCGACGGCCGCGGACGGTAAGGCGGCGATCCAGGTGGTGGACCGGCACGAGCCGGACCTGGTGCTCATCGATCTTTCCATGCCCCGCACGGACGGTGCGCGCGCCATCAGCGTGATCAAGCGCCGCCATCCGGAGGTGCACGTGGTGGTGCTCACCTTCCACAAGGAAGACGTGCACATACACGCCGCGCTGCAGGCCGGCGCCGACGGTTACGTGCTGAAAGATGACGGGCGCGCCGAGCTGCTCACGGCCGTGAAGCACGTCGCGGCGGGGCGGAGTTATCTCAGCCCGGCCATCTGCGACCGCGTCATGTCGGGCTACGTACGCGCCGGCGAACAGCCGGAGAGAACGAGCAGGACCCGCTCCTGGGAGATTCTCACCGAGCGCGAGCGGGAAGTGCTGAAGCTGGTGGCCGAGGGATACACCACCCGGCAGATTGCCGGTTACCTGTCGCTGAGCGCGAAGACGGTGGAGAAGCACCGCGCCAACATGATGCGCAAGCTCGGCCTCAAAAATGTCTCGGCGGTGACCACCTATGCCCTGGAGAACGGGCTGCTATCGCAGTGAAGGAAAGGCGGCCGTGCCCCAGCGCACGCGGATCTGACAGCCCTTTCCCGGCGCGCTCACCAGGCTGAACCGCCCACCGAGGGCCTCCGTCCGCTCGCGCATGGTGCTGAGCCCGAGGCCTTCCCTACGATCGCCGTTGTTGAGCGGCAGACCGACTCCGTCGTCGACGATACGCAATTCCACGGCGTCGTCCAGCGTCCGGAAGCGGAGCTTCACGCGCGTGGCCCGCGCATGAGACGCCACATTGTTGAGAGCCTCCTGCGCGATCCGGTAGATCGCGACGGCGAGCTGTTCGGACACCTGGTGGTCTCGCCCGTCGAGAGAGCAGCGTACTTCCAGGTCCGGACATGCGGCCAGCAGCTCCAGACAGAGCAGTTCCAGCGAACCGCTGAGCCCGTGCTTCTTCAGCGCCACCGGTCCCAGGTTGGAGGTGATGCGGCGGAGTTCCTCCTGCGAGCGGCGCACGTAATCGGCCGCCCGCGCCAGGGTGGCGGCTGCCTTTGCGGGATCCGCGTCGCCATCCAGGCAGCCCTCGATCTCGAAACGCAGAATACTCAGAGACTGACCCAGCCCGTCGTGCAGTTCGGCGGCGAGGCGCTTCTGTTCGGCCTCCTGCGCCACCAGCAGCCTTGCGGTAAGGCCGGTGAGCCGGGCGTCCGGCGCCGGTTCGAGCACCGGGGAACCGACCGGCAAAAAGCGCTGCACCAGCGGCGCGGTCGTCTCATCCTGCCGCACCGCCCGCCAGCTCGGGTTCTCGTCGCGTTCCGCGGCACGGTAACCCGCCGTGATGTCGTGCATGAACAGAACGGAGTGACTCTCATAGCAGGTGACGGCTTCTCCGAACAGGGCGCCGCAGACGTAGGCAACGGACTGGAGCCTGAGCTTCAGCACACCGTCCAGGCTCGTCGAGGCGAACAACCACTCCACCGGCAGGCCGGACCGGTGCGTCTCCCAGGCCTCCGAGAAGGCCGTGGCGAGGCGGCACGCCTGGCGGCTGCAACCGGGATGCAGTGCGTCGTGGATAGTCATTCCTGCCCGGAGGGGCAGCTGGCCGAGGCGCGGTCCGGGATGCGGTCCGGTCCAGCGCACGATGCGGGCCTCCCCGTCCAGCAGCAAAACGAGTTCCGGCACCGGCTGGCTCGTGGTCGTGCCCGGTGTGTGGGCGGGGTCGCGTTCCCGCCGATCCTTGCGGCAGTAATGGCTGCCGCGGACCTGTTCTTCTGTGGTCGCCATCGTGCCGCTCCCCTTCGTGGCACAGAGACGGGACGGTATTCCGGTTACCGGATATGCAAGAGCGATACCAGCGACCGCACTTTCTCGATCGCTCAATAAGTTACGCGGGGTGGGCGGTCGACCGAGGGTCAAATGCTGCGGGCTTATGTAAAATATCCCGACACGAATTCGCCTCAGGCCGCCCTGTCGCGGGGCCGTGCCCGCGCTTTGAACTCGAGCGCTCCGTCCTCCAGGGAGCCTTCCAGGAAAGTCCTGCGGTCCTGGCGGTAGTCCTGCGGGTTGGTCCAGGGTTCCCGGTCGCCCTGCTTCGGGAAGCGGTGCATTACGCGCAGCATGTAGCCGGGCGTGAAGTCCTCGACGTAGGGCCTGAGGGTCATGCCCCGGTCCTGCGGGCGCAGCCGCGGCGTCACCTGCCGGCTGCCGGTTTCATCCAGGCGGTTGATGAGCCGGCAGGCGAAGTGCTCGATGAGATCCGCGCGCAGGGTCCAGGAGGCGTTGATGTAGCCGAACACGGAGACCATGTTCGGCACGCCGGAATACATCATGCCGCGATAGGTCACGGTGTCGGCGAAGTCCACCGGCTGGCCGTCCACGGCGAATCGCACACCGCCGAGTACCACCAGGTCGAGGCCGGTGGCGGTCACGATGACGTCGGCGTCGAGTTCCTCGCCGGAGGAAAGCCGGATGCCGGTCTCGGTGAAGGTATCGACGGTATCGGTGACCACCGAGGCGCGCCCGGCGCGGAGCGCGCGGAACAGGTCGCTGTTCGGCACCAGGCAGAGACGCTGGTCCCAGGGGTCGTAGTCCGGCGTGAAGTGCTTCTCCACGTCGAAGTCTTCGCCGAGTTCGGCACGCACCCACTTCAGCAGCTGACGCTTCACCTTCTCCGGCGCCTTGCGGGTGCGGCCGTAGAACCAGCGCTGCAGCGCGATGTTCTTCCAGCGGGTGAGCCGGTAGGCAGCGCGCCCCGGCAGGATCCTGCGCAGGAAGTTGGCTATGACGTCGCGGTCCGGGCGGGAGACCACGTAGGTGGGAGAGCGCTGCAGCATCACCACGTGGCCGGCATCTTTCGCCATGGCGGGCACCAGCGTCATGGCCGTAGCACCGGAGCCGATGACCACGATCCGCTTGCCGGCGTAGTCGAGGTCTTCCGGCCATTCCTGGGGGTGGACGATCTCGCCGCCGAAATGCTCGCGGCCAGGGAAGTCCGGCGTGTAACCGTGCTCGTAGCTGAAATAGCCGGAACACATGATGAGGAAGTTGCCGCGCAACGTGACCGTCTCGCCGGTGTCGCTCCGCTCCGCTTCCACGGTCCACGCGGCCTCCTCGCTCGACCACGCCGCGCTGCGCACCCGGTGACCGTAGCGGACGTGCTCGTCGATGCCGTACTCGGCGGCCGTGTCGCGGATGTAGTCGAGGATGGCCGGCCCGTCGGCGATGGCCTTCTCGGCCCGCCAGGGTTTGAAGTCGTAGCCGAGCGTGTGCATGTCGCTGTCCGAACGGATGCCCGGGTAGCGGAACAGGTCCCAGGTGCCGCCCATACGATCGCGGCCCTCCAGTATCACGTAGCGCTTGCCTTGGCATTCCTGCTCCAGGTGCGCGGCCGCACCGATGCCGGACAGTCCGGCACCGACGATGATGACGTCATGGATCTCCGTGCTCACGCTGTTCTCAAGCTCCTCTGTCTGCGGGTGCGTCTGCCGCTGCGCCGTCTGCGGTGACGCCGTCGGTCATGGTAACCCGTCGGTCCTCCCTGCGCGCCCCGACCGACCTCGCTAGCAGGACGAGGAATACGGCGAGGGCGAGCGAGGCGACGAGCAGCAGGGCGATCAGCCCGCCTGTATAGGTGCCGTGGGTCCACCCCGTCGGTACGGCACCGGCGGCCACGGCGCCGACGGCGGCCAGCGCCGTGACCAGCAGGGTCACCATCGCGGTGGGAAAGAACGGGATACGCCGCGGATAGCCCCGCCGCGTGAGCGCCCGGCCGATGGCCGTCATCAGCACCAGCAGCGCAGTGCAGTAGACGCACGCCACGATGGCCGAAACGTGGTAGGCGGCGGCCGCCGGCAGATCGAATCCGCCGAGCCACAGCGGCAGCAGCGCGAGAAACAGTACGCCGACACTCGCCCCCATCATCCAGGACAGGGACCAGATGTCGCGCGGGTGCCAGCCATCGGTCGCCGTGGCGCGTATGGCTACGATGAGGCCCGAGAAACCCGCCAGCGCGACGGCGATCTCGGCCAGGGACAACAGGAATTCGGCGGGTTCTATCACACTCACTTGCCTATGCAGAAACTCGAGAAAATCCGTCCCAACAGGTCGTCGCTGGTGACCTCGCCGGTGATACGCCCGAGGGCCATCTGCGCCTGGCGCAGCTCCTCGGCCATCAGTTCTCCGGCCCGGCTCGTCTCGAGGTGATGCCGCCCGGCGTCGAAACGCGTGCGTGCGTCGGTCAGCGCTTCGAGGTGGCGGCGCCGCGCCGACAGCGCGCCCTCGCCGAAGTCGGCGCTGCCGGCGAGCGCGCGCAGATACGCGCGCAGCGCATCCAGTCCGACGCCCGTCTTCGCGGAGACGTGCAGGGTGCCGTCCGGGCGGACGCCGGATGCCTCGCCGCTCAGGTCCACCTTGTTGACCACGACGGTGTGGGCGAGCTCCGCGGGCAGCTCCGCGAGCAGTTCCTCCGCCACCGCCTGCCGGGGCGCGCTTTCGTCTGCCGCATCGAGCAGCACCAGCGCATGATCCGCGGTGGCCAGCGTCGCCCTTGCGCGGCGGATGCCTTCGGCCTCGACCGCATCCGCGTCCGCCCGCAGTCCGGCGGTGTCGGTGAGATGGACGGCCAGCCCGTCGATGACGATGGTCTCGCGCAGCAGGTCCCGCGTGGTGCCGGGGATGTCGGTCACGATAGCCGTCTCCGTGCCGGCCAGCGCGTTCAGCAGGCTCGACTTGCCGGCGTTCGGCCGGCCGGCGATGACCACGGTGATGCCGTCGGCGAGGAGCCGCCCCTGTTCGGCCCGGGCGGTGAGTTCGTCGAATGCCGTGGCCACGCCCTGCACGCGCTCGGCCAGCGCCTGGTCGGACAGGAAGTCGATTTCCTCCTCCGGAAAGTCGATGGCCGCCTCCACGTACATGCGCAGCCGGGTCAGGAGTTCGGTGAGGTGATGCACAGCCGCCGAGAACTCGCCCTCGAGCGAGCGCAGCGCGGCCCGCGCGGCCTGGGCGGAACCGCTGGCGATGACGTCCGCGATGGCCTCCGCCTGGGCGAGATCGAGCCGGTCGTTGAGGAAAGCCCGCCGTGAGAATTCGCCCGGCTCGGCGAGCCGGGCCCCGAGTTCCATGAAGCGCTCGATGGCGAGCTGCATCACCACGGGGCCGCCGTGGCCCTGGAATTCGAATACGTGCTCACCGGTGAACGAATGGGGCGCGGCGAAGTAGAGCAGCAGGCCGTGATCGATGGGCGCGCCGTCGGCCTCCGCCAGATGCACCAGGCGGGCGCGGCGCGGCGGCGCCACGACGCCGAATAGCGCCTGCAGCATCTGCGGCACGGCCGGGCCGGAGACGCGCACGATGCCCACTCCGCCCCGGCCGGGCGGTGTCGCCAGCGCCACAATGGTGTCATCCTCGGGAGTCACGGGGAACTCTGGCCTCGCATCGCACTGGCAGCAAGAAAAGGAACGCCGGCATGAAAACCCGCACCGTGAAATTCCGCAACGACGGCGGCGACACGCTGACCGGCCTGATCGACGAACCGGCAGGACGGCCGCGGGCGTGGGCGCTGTTCGCGCATTGCTTCACCTGCACCAAGAACGCGAAAGCCGCGGTGAACATCGCGCGGGTACTCGCCGACCACGGCTACGCCGTACTCCGCTTCGATTTTACCGGGCTCGGCCAGAGTGAGGGGGATTTCGCCGCCACGAATTTCTCCAGCAACGTCTCCGACCTGCTCGCGGCGGTGCGCTACCTCGGCGAGGAGCACGAGAGCCCGCGCCTGCTCATCGGCCACAGCCTCGGCGGCACGGCAGTGCTGCAGGCGGCGGCGGAACTGGAGACGGTGCAGGCCGTCGCCACCATCGGATCGCCCGCCGACCCGGAGCACGTGGCGCGGCTGTTCGCGTGCGACCGGGCACGCATCGAGGAGGAAGGCGAGGCCGAGGTGGACCTCGGCGGCCGCAGCTTTCGCATACGCAGGCAGTTCCTCGAGGACCTCGGCGAGCACGAACTGCCGAAGGCAGTGGGAGAGTTGCGCCGACCGCTGCTGATCCTGCACTCGCCGCTGGATACCGTGGTGGATATCGAGAACGCGACGTTGCTGTTCACCAACGCCATGCATCCGAAGAGTTTCGTCAGCCTGGACCAGGCCGATCACCTGATGAGCGACGAGCCGGACTCCCGCTACGCCGGCCGGGTGCTCGCCGCCTGGGCGGCGAAGTATCTCGAGATCGACCGTCCGGTGCTGCGGCTCGGCGCCGACCCCCGCGAGGCGGTGTCCCGCACCGGCGCGTCCGGGTTCAGGAGCGACGTGAGCCTGTCCGGACACACCCTCATCGCCGACGAGCCCGAGGACTACGGCGGCACGAACATGGGCCCCACGCCCTACGATCTGCTGAGCGGCGCGCTGGCCACCTGCACCAGCATGACCATCCGCATGTATGCCGATCACAAGAAGCTGCCGCTGGAGTCGGTGACGGTGAGCGTGCGCCACGACAAGATCCACGCGAAGGACTGCGAGGAATGCGAACAGCGGGACGGCAAGATCGACCGGTTCGAGCGCGAACTGACGGTCGAGGGCGACCTCACCGACGAGCAACTCGAGCGCATCACCGAGATCGCCGACCGCTGCCCGGTGCACCGCAGCCTGCACGGCGAGATCCAGGTGCAGACCCGGCTGCGCCGCTGAGCGGCGACCGGGTCATCAGCCTTCGTCGTCGTTCTTCTTCTTCGCTTTCGGCTGGCGCGTCTTGCGGTCCTCTGCCTCCACCACGCGGTTGACCTGCCACTGCTGGGCGATCGACAGCAGCGTATTGGTGAGCCAGTAGAGCACCAGCCCGGCCGGGAAGAACGCGAAGAACACGGTGAATACGATGGGCAGGATGCTCATCACCTTCGCCTGCACCGGGTCCGGCGGCGCCGGGTTCAGCTTCTGCTGGCCGAACATGGCCGCGCCCATCAGGATGGGGAGAATGAAGTACGGGTCCCGCGACGAGAGGTCCTGGATCCAGAGCATGAACGGCGCCTGGCGCATCTCCACGCTCTCGAGCAGTACCCAGTAGAAGGCCAGGAAGAACGGCATCTGTACGAGGATGGGCAGACAGCCTGCCGCGGGATTCACCTTCTCCCGTTTATACAGCTCCATCATCGCCTGGGAGAGTTTCTGGCGATCGTCCTTGTAGCGTTCCTGGATGGCCTTCAGCCGCGGCTGCAGCTTGCGCATCTTGGCCATCGAGCGGCCGCTGGTCTCCGTCAGCTTGTAGAACACCAGCTTGATGAGCAGCGTGACGATGATGATGGACCAGCCCCAGTTGCCGACGAAGTCGTGCACCTTGTCCAGCAGCCAGAACAGCGGCTGCGAGAGGATGGTCAGGAAACCGTAGTCGACCGTGAGCTTCAGCGTCTCGGCGACCTGGGTCAGCTGATCCTGGATCTTCGGACCCACGAACAGGGTCAGCTCGAGGCTGCCGGTTTCGCCGGGCGCGAAGCTGTACGCCGGGCCGATCGCGCTCGCCAGAAAGTTGTCGCCGCGGGCGCTCAGGTCGTAGCGGTATTGCTCGCCGGACGGCGGCACGATGGCCGACAGGAAATGATGTTCGATGGCGGCCAGCCAGCCGTTCTCGGCGCGGGCCTGCACGGGCCCGTCGTCCTGCAGGTCATCCGGTTTGATCTTCTCGTACTTGTCGCCGTTGTAGAGCACCGGTCCATCGTAGGAGTAGGTGGCCACGTCGAACATGGACCGCTCCTGGGCGTGCATCCGATGTGCGATCTGGCCGTACGGGGCGGCGGCCCAGGTCTCGGCCGTACCGTTCGTGACGCGCTGCTCCATCGGGATGATGTAGCTGCCACGTTCGAAGCGGTAGATCTTGGTGACGCTGAGGCCGTCTTCGCGCTCCCAGGTGAGAGGCACCTCGAGCGCGTCCTCGCCGTCACCCAGACGGTACTCGCTGCGTGGCGCGGTGAATTCGGCCCGGTGGTTGGGCTCGGGCTGGTTCGTATCGCCGGAGACGGTACGCAGGCCGGTGCGGAACACCGCGAGTTCGTTCGGCGAGGGGTTCAAGACCTGCACCAGCTGGTCGGGCCGGTCCTTCTCCACCGGATAGCGCCGCGTCACGGCGGAAACGATGTCGCCGCCGCGGCTCGAGATCAGCACGTCGAGCACGTCCGTGACCACCCGGACTCGGGTCTCCGCCGGCTCGGCGACGCCGTCGGCGGGGCGCGGAGCGGTGACGCCGCCGGCGCTATCCACCGTCGGCACATCGCCGACGTCGGGCAGATCCGTGCTCAGCGTGTCGTCAGGCGGCAGGCGCTCGGCTGCCTGTTGCGACGACGGGTCGGCGGGCTGCGGCCGCGGGGCATAGTCCTGCTGCCAGGTTGTCCAGGTCATGAAAGCCATGAGCCCGAACAGAGCCCAGATGAAGAGGCGTTGGTTTTCCATGGGCGCTTGTCAGGCAGTCGTTAAGCGGTTCTTGTGCTCCGCCCGGGCGGTAGCGCGCGAGCGTCGATCATCCCTCGGCCCGGCGCCGGCTACGGAGGCGACGCCAGTGGGTCTCGAGACTTCGGGTTAACGTCTTGTTGCTGGCCTCGGCGGCCGGCGGTCGGCTGATGACAACTATATCAGCGCAGGGCAGTCGGTCGCACCCGTGGCGGAAGGATTCGCGGATGAGCCGCTTGATGCGATTGCGTGCGACCGCGCTTTTCGCGGTGCGCCGGGAGACGGCCATGCCCAGGCGAGGGCCGGACTGGTCCCCGAAATTGGCGAGCACGGTGAAGTAAGCGTCGGCGCTTCGGGTGGCGCGGCGGAAGACACGGGAGAAGTCGGCACCGGTGGTGAGCCGGGCTTCCCGCGGGAATCGTGCAGAAGATCGTGCAGAAGATTGCCGGGGGGCGTCTCTGCCGTCGTGCCCGGATGAGCCGTCGGATGGACTCAGGGCGTGAGGCGGGCGCGGCCTTTCGCCCGACGACGCTTCAGCACCTGCCGACCGGCCTTGGTCGCCATGCGGGCACGGAAACCGTGAACGCGCTTCTTCTTGATTCTGCTGGGCTGGTAGGTACGTTTCATCGTCTTCGATCCCGGTGGTGAGGGCACCCGTCACAAGGGGCGAAGAAGGGTACGCACGGGGTGTGGCCGTGTCAACTTGCACAGGCGTATTTCGTCGGCGGACGTCAGCTAGATTAGCGCAGGGGATGCGGTATAGACTTGACGGTCCTCCCGCGGATTTCCGCGCGGCTGCGCGTCGATCCGGGAAAGCTGCAAAAACAACCGTTATTCGAGTCACCCTTATTCCAGTCACCCCGGGGATCCCGTTGCAGACCGACACCACGCTATGGAACCGCTGCGTCCGTCAGCTGCGATCGGAGCTGCCGGAGCAGCAGTTCAATACCTGGATCCGTCCGCTGCAGGCGGTGGAGCAGGGCGACGTCCTGCGGCTGCTGGCGCCCAACCGGTTCGTGGTGGAGTGGCTGCGGGAACACTTCCTGCAACGTATCAGCGAAGTGGTGACCAATGCCGATGCCGATGCAAAAGTCATAATCGAAGTGGGTTCGCGAGGTGGATCGCCGGCCCCGACGGCGGCTGCGGTGGCGCCCCCGCCCGCCAGGAGCACGGGCGGCCCGCGGCCACAGCCCATCGACAGCCGGCTGAACCCGGAATTCACGTTCGAGAATTTCGTCGAGGGCAAGAGCAACCAGCTCGCGCGGGCCGCAGCCTCCCAGGTGGGGGAAAACCCCGGCAAGGCATACAATCCGCTGTTCATTTACGGCGGAGTGGGACTCGGCAAGACCCACCTGATGCATGCCGTGGGCAACCTGATGCTGGCACGTAACCCGGAGGCGCGGGTGTGCTATGTCCATTCCGAGCGCTTCGTCGGCGACATGGTGAAAGGCCTCCAGCACAACACCATCAGCGAGTTCAAGCGCGCCTATCGCTCTCTCGACGCCCTGCTGATCGACGACATCCAGTTCTTCGCCGGCAAGGAGCGCTCCCAGGAAGAGTTCTTCCACACTTTCAACGCGCTGCTCGAAGGGCAGCGCCAGATCATCCTCACCTGCGACCGGTATCCGAAAGAGGTCAACGGTCTGGAGGAGCGCCTGAAGTCCCGTTTCGGCTGGGGCCTGACCGTGGCCATCGAGCCGCCGGAGCTGGAGACTTCGGTGGCGATCCTGATGAGCAAGGCACAGAACGAAGGCGTGGTGCTGCCGGAGGAGGTCGCCTTCTTCATTGCGAAGCGGATCCGCTCGAACGTCCGCGAGCTCGAAGGCGCGTTGCGGCGGGTCATTGCGAATTCACGCTTCACGGGCAGGGCCATCACGCTCGATTTCACGAAAGAGGCGCTGCGGGATCTGCTCGCGTTGCAGGACAAGCTGGTGACGGTGGAAAACATCCAGAAGACCGTGGCCGAGTATTTCAAGATCCGTGTCGCGGACCTGCTGTCGAAGCGGCGCAGCCGCTCGATCACGCGGCCGCGGCAGATCGCCATGAGTCTGGCCAAGGAGTTGACCAGTCACAGCCTGCCGGAGATCGGCGATGCTTTCGGCGGGCGTGACCATACGACCGTGCTGCATGCATGCCGGCGGGTGAAGGCGCTGCGCGAGACCGAGAGCCGGGTCGAAGAGGATTATCTGAACCTGTTGAGAACCCTGACCGGATGATGTGGATAACTTGTTGGTAATCGCAGCGGGTGGTTTTATCCACAGGCGGTGCACAGGTGGCAATGAGGTTACCGGCCGGGTTATGGGCAGGAAAAAATAGGTTAAGATATTGTTTTAAAAAGCTTTTTATCGGTTATTCACAGTCCGCGGGCGGGCTAATAACGATAATAAAATTCTAAATATTCAATATTTATTAACAGGTGGAATCGATGAAATTCACTGCTCCCCGGGAGATCTTGCTGAAACCCCTCCAGGCCATCATCGGCGTGGTTGAGCGGCGTCAGACGATGCCGATACTGGCGAATATGCTGCTGGTGGTGAAAAACGGTCAGTTGCTGGTAACGGCGACGGACCTGGAAGTGGAGCTCGTGGCGAGTGCGGACGTCGACGTGGAGAGTGAGGGCGAGATCACGGTGCCGGGCCGGAAGCTGCTGGATATCTGCCGGGCGCTGCCCGATGGCGTGACGGTATCGGTCGCCGTGAAAGGCGACCGGGTTCAGGTGCAGGCCGGGCGCAGCCGGTTCAATCTGTCATCACTGCCCGCTGCGGAATTCCCGACGGTGGAGGATATCCAGGCCAGCCAGAGCTTCAGCCTGCCGCGGGAGGCGGTCGAGCGGCTACTCGAGAAGACGCATTTCGCAATGGCGCAACAAGACGTGCGCTACTACCTGAACGGGATGCTGCTGGAGACGGGGGAGCATTACCTGCGGGCGGTGGCGACGGATGGGCACCGCCTGGCGCTGTGCGAGGTGGGGGTGCAGGATCAGAACCTGCCGGCGCAGCAGGTCATCGTGCCGAGAAAGGGCGTTATCGAGTTGCAGAGGCTGCTGGATGGGAGTGGTGACCTGACGATCGATATCGGGTCGAATCACATCCGGATCCAGGTGGGCGGTATCCGGTTCACCTCGAAGCTCATCGACGGGAGGTTCCCGGAGTACGAGCGGGTGATACCCCAGGACCCGCCGAACGTGCTGACGGCGGACCGGGGTACGCTCCGCCACGCGCTGCAGAGGGCTGCGATCCTCTCGAACGAGAAGTATCGAGGTATCCGGCTGGACATCAAGGACAGCGGAGTGGTGATCCAGGCACATAACCCGGAGCAGGAAGAGGCCGAGGAAGAGGTCGAGGTGGAGTACAGCGGGGAAGACATCGAGATCGGCTTCAACGTGAATTACCTGCTGGATGCGCTGGCCGCAGTCGAATCGGAGTCCGTGAAGCTCGGGCTGACGGACAGTAACAGCAGTTGCCTGGTTACGGATCTCGACAGGGACGACAGCAAGTTCGTCGTCATGCCGATGCGGCTGTAGACGGCTGCCGGGGTTTCACCCGGTGAGCCTGATCAGGGTCGATATTGCGGATTTCCGCTGTATCGGGTCGGCGCGGCTCGAGCTGACGGCGCGCAACAACCTCATCTACGGGCCGAACGGGAGCGGCAAGACCAGCCTGCTCGAGGCGATCGGCTTCCTCAGCCGGGGCCGGTCATTCCGGGGAACTCGTACCGACGGCCTGGTGCGGCATGGGGCGGGCCACTTCACCGTGGCGGCGGTGGTGCATTCCGGCGACCGGGAGCACAGGCTCGGCGTGGAGGCGGGGCGGGGGCATCTGGCGATCCGGGTCGACCGTCAATCGGCCGATAGCCTGGCGGCGCTGGCGGAGAAGCTGGCGGTTCAGGTGATCGATCCGGAGATCCACAGGCTGGTCTCGGACGGGCCGGAAGTCCGCCGTCGGTTCCTCGATTACGGTGTGTTTCACGTGGAACATGTCTTTCTGGATGCGTGGCGTCGCTACCGCAGGGCGCTGAGGCAGCGCAATGCCGCCCTGCGCGAGGGGTTGGGAGACCAGTCGGTGAAAGCGTGGGAGCCGGAGCTGATAGCGGCCGGCGAGACGGTAGACGATCTGCGGCGACGGCATGTGGCGGCGCTGTCAGAGGCTTTCGTCGAACTCGGGAAGAGACTCCTTGCGGGTTCGGTCGCGTGCGAGTATCGGTCGGGCTGGCCCGAAGGGAGTAGTCTGCAGGCCGCACTGGATGGTGTTCGCAGCCGTGATCGGGAGCAGGGCACGACGACGGTCGGGTCCCACCGGGCCGATCTGCGGCTGGTGTATCGGGAGCGTAGTGCACGGCAGCAGGTATCCCGCGGCCAGCAGAAGCTGTTCGGTGCGGCCCTCGTGCTAGCCCAGACCCGGCTGATGGCGGAGCGGTTGGGAGATCCACCTGTGCTGCTGGTGGACGACCCCGCGGCGGAACTGGATCGGTCTTCCCTGGCCGGTTTGATGGGGTGTGTGCTCGAGACGGACAGCCAGCTGATCGTGACGGCCCTGACGGAGGATGCGGTCTCGCTTCCCGATGGCACCCGGGTGTTCCACGTGGAACATGGCGAGGTCACTGCTGCGGGCTGATCCCCGGCACTCGGCGCGCGATTGCGCCGCTACACGCGCGACCCGTGCACCCCTCAGGGATGCTATAATGGCACGCTTGATCCGGAGGGTGCCGAATGGCAGATCAGAATACCTACGATTCCAGTAATATCAAGGTCTTAAAGGGCCTCGAGGCCGTGCGCAAACGGCCGGGTATGTACATCGGAGACACCGATGACGGCACCGGTCTGCATCACATGGTCTTCGAGGTCGTCGATAACAGCATCGACGAGGCCCTGGCCGGTTACTGCACCAACATCATCGTCACCATCCACGCCGACGAATCGGTGACTGTGTCCGACGACGGACGCGGCATCCCGGTGGACATCCACCCGGAGGAAGGCCGCTCCGCGGCGGAGGTCATCATGACGGTCCTCCACGCCGGCGGTAAGTTCGACGACAACTCGTACAAGGTCTCGGGCGGCCTGCACGGCGTGGGTGTCTCGGTGGTGAACGCCCTGTCCGAGCAGCTCAGCCTCACCATCTACCGGGCCGGTGAGGTTCATTACCAGGAATACCGGATGGGCGAGCCCGTCGGTCCCCTGAAGGTCGTCGGCGAGACGGACAAGAGCGGCAGCATCATCCGCTTCCGCCCGAGCGACACGATTTTCAACAACATCGAGTTCAGTTACGACATCCTGGCGAAGCGACTGCGCGAGCTCTCGTTCCTGAACTCGGGCGTTCATATCGAGCTGGTCGACGAGCGCACCGATCAGCACGACGTCTTCGAGTACCAGGGCGGCATCCGGGCCTTCGTCGAGCACCTGAACCGGAACAAGACCACCATCCACGACAGCGTGATCCATATCGAGGCAGAGCGTGAGGGCGTCACCGTGGAAGCGGCGATGCAGTGGAACGACGCCTATCAGGAGATCATGTTCTGCTACACCAACAACATCCCGCAGCGGGATGGCGGCACGCACCTCGCCGGGTTCCGCAGTGCGCTGACGCGGACGCTGAACAGCTACATCGAGCGGGAGACGACCGGCCGCAAGGAGAAGGTCACGCCGGCCGGCGACGATTCCCGGGAAGGCCTGACCGCCGTCCTCTCGGTAAAGGTGCCGGATCCGAAGTTCTCCTCGCAGACCAAGGACAAGCTGGTCTCCTCGGAGGTGAAGGGCATCGTCGAATCCGCCATGGCCGAGGCGCTGGAGGACTTCCTCCTGGAGTATCCCCAGGAAGCGAAGGCCATCGTCGCAAAGATCATCGATGCCGCCCGGGCCCGGGAGGCAGCGCGCAAGGCGCGGGAGATGACCCGGCGCAAGGGCGCCCTCGACGTCGCCGGTCTGCCGGGCAAGCTGGCCGACTGCCAGGAGAAGGACCCCGCGCTGTCCGAGCTGTTCCTGGTGGAGGGCGACTCCGCCGGCGGCTCAGCCAAGCAGGGCCGGGATCGCCGTACCCAGGCGATCCTGCCGCTGAAGGGCAAGATCCTGAACGTGGAGAAAGCCCGTTTCGACAAGATGCTCTCCTCCGCGGAAGTGGGAACGCTCATCACGGCGCTCGGCTGCGGCATCGGTCGCGACGATTTCGATCCGGACAAGCTGCGTTACCACCGCATCATCATCATGACGGACGCCGACGTCGACGGCTCGCACATCCGCACCCTGCTGCTGACGTTCTTCTACCGGCAGATGCCGGAGCTGATCGAACGGGGGCACATCTACATCGCCCAGCCGCCGCTGTACAAGATCAAGCGGGGCAAGCAGGAGGTCTATCTCAAGGACGACGCGGAACTCACCGAGTACCTGCTGACTTCCGCTCTCGAGGGCGCCGAGCTGCATGTCAACGACGCGGCGCCGGCCATGTCCGGCTCTGCCCTCGAGACACTGTCGCGGGACTACATGACCGTGCAGTCCATCATCGACCGGCTGGCCAGGCGCTATAACGAGAAGGTGCTGCGGGCGATGCTGGAGGTACCCCGGGTCGGCGAGGAGATCCTGGGGAATATTGACCGATTGGAAGAATGGACCCGGTCACTCTCCGAGTCCCTCCCGAAAGGTCCCACTCAGAGCAGCCGGGACGCCAACGGCGGCAGCTACGAGGCCACGCTGGAACGAGGCGACAACGGCGGCGAAGGCACGCGCATCGCCATCCATCACACCCAGCACGGGCTCACCACCACCCGCTACATCCCGAAGGAATTCTTCGAGTCGGCGGAGTACCGCCGCATGGCTTCCCTCGGCGAGCAGATGCAGGGGCTGATCGGCGACGGGGCCTACGTGCAGCGTGGCGAGCGCCGGGAGGAAATCTCCAGCCTGGGCGAGGTCGTGCAGTGGTTCATGACCGAGGCACGCCGCGGCCAGTCGGTGCAGCGCTACAAGGGTCTGGGCGAAATGAATCCGGACCAGCTCTGGGATACCACCGTCAATCCGGAGACCCGACGCCTCATGCAGGTGCGCATCGAGGACGCCGTGCGCGCGGACGAGATCTTCACCACGCTTATGGGCGACCAGGTGGAGCCGAGGCGGGAGTTCATCGAGGACAACGCGCTGGCGGTGTCCAACCTGGACGTCTGAGCGGGCTCAGCCGCGGCGGGATCCGCCCGGCCGGTTCGAATCGGACTTCTTGTCCGCCGAGCCCGCCGACTGCGGCGGGTCGTCCGCGCGCTTCGACTGCATGCTCCGTGACGGGCCGGATGCCGTCGCGCCGTCTCCCGGTCCGTCCGTCTCTTCCGTCTCTCCTGCGACGTTCTGCTGCTCGCGCTTGTCCGCCCGCCCGCCCGGTCCGGTCCGACGGTCGCGCGCCTCGTCGCCTTTACCTTTAGGTTTACCTTTGCCCTCGCCGCCCGGTCCGCTCATTCCGTGCGCCCGTGTCCCCGCATCCCGCTCCGCTTCGGCTGCGCTCTCCGCGATGTCGTCGATGTTGCGAATGGTCTTCTCGATCCAGTCCTGGATCTCCCGGTTCACCTCCCGGGGATCACGGCCCTCTGCGTCGACCGGCTCGCCGATCACGAAGGTCACCGTGCCGGGTTTCTTCAGCCAGCCGCGCCGCGGCCAGTAGTGCCCGGCATCGTGCGCAACGGGTACGATCTTTCTGCCTGACGCGGCCGCCAGCGCTGCACCGCTCACCCCGTAGCGCCGCGTCTGTCCGGCCGGCATGCGGGTACCCTCCGGGAAGATCATCACCCAGATCCCCTCGCGCAGGCGCGCGCTGCCCTGGCTGATGACCTGGCGCACGGCGCTGCGTCCGGCGCCCCGGTTGATCGCGATCGGCTTCAGCAGTGCGATGCCCCAGCCGAAGAACGGCGCGAACATCAGTTCCCGCTTCAGCACCCACGTCTGTGGCGGGAAGAGCAGGAGTTCGGCCAGCGTCTCCAGCGTCGACGAATGCTTCAGCAGCACCACCGAGGCCTCGTCCGGGATGTTCTCGCGCCCCACCACGCGGTAATCGAGACCGACCAGGTGGCGCATCACCCACATCACCTGCCGCACCCACGCCACGGCGATCGGATAGCGCACGCGGTGCGGCAGGGGCGCCAGCAACAGCAGCGCGAAAACGTAGAACGGCACGGAGACGAACAGCCACACCGTGAAGACGATCGATCGCAGCATCTGCATGACGGCTAGCGTTCCCCCCTGAGTGCGGCGGCCGCCGCCGCGAGGTCGTCGTACACCTGGGCGTCGCCCGCCTTGCCTTCGGCCTCGGTACACCGGCCGTTGCCCGTGCGCACCAGCATCGGCCGCGCCCCGACCGCCCGCGCGGCGTCCAGGTCCCGGGCGGAGTCTCCGACAACCGGCACGCCCCCGAGATCGACGCCGTAGTGCTCCGCCAGCCGTTGCAGCAGCCCCGGCCGCGGCTTGCGGCAGTCGCAGCCATCGTCCGGATGATGCGGGCACCAGACGATACGGTCGATCTCGCCGCCGGCTTCACGGACGACCGCGTGCATCTTGGCATGGATCCTCGCGAGCGTCGCCTCGTCGAACAGCCCGCGGGCCAGCCCTGACTGGTTGCTGGCGACCGCCACCGTGAACCCTGCCCGGTTCAGCCGCGCGATGGCCTTTGCGCTGCCGGGCAGCGGGACCCACTCTTCCGGGCTCTTGATGTAGGCGGCCGAATCCCGGTTTATCGTGCCGTCCCGATCCAGCACCACGAGCTTCACCCCTTCCATTCTGCCGGGCCTAGCCGCTGGACAGCCGTGATATGTCCGCCACTTCGAGGAACAGTCCGCGCAGCTCCGCCAGCAGGCCCAGACGGTTGCGGCGCACCCCGATGTCCTCGTCCATCACCAGCACGTGATCGAAGAACTCGTCCACGGGTTCGCGCAGCAGCGCCAGGCGGTCCAGCACCTCGGTGTATTCCCGGCCCGCCAGCAGGGGTTCCACCTCGGCCCGGGCCTCGCCGAGCGCGGCGAACAGCGTCTTCTCCTCCGCCTCCTTCAGCAACGTCTCGTCCGGTGCCGCCCCGGCGTCGCCTCTGGCCTGCCGCAGGATATTGGCGATGCGTTTGTTCGCCGCCGACAGACTCTCGGCACTGGCGTGACGGGCGAAGGCCGCCACCGCCCGCAGCCGGGCGTCGAAATCGAGCGGCGAGCGCGGCTCGCGCGTCAGCACCGCCTGGAACATCTCCGGCGTGATCGACGGTTCGCGCTCGGCGTACCAGGCCCGTAGTCGCTCCATGACGAAATCGTAGATCTCGCCCGCAAGCTGCGGCTGCCCCTCGCTCTCGGCCACCGGCTGCAACGACAGCGCCTCGGCGATCGCCGCCTTCAGGTCCAGCTCCAGCCCGCCCTCGATGACGATGCGCAGCAGCCCGAGCGCGCCACGGCGCAGGCCGAACGGATCCCGGTTGCCGGTCGGCCGCCGGCCGATGGCGAAGATGCCGGCCAGCGTATCGAGCCGGTCGGCCAGCGCGAGGATGCGCCCTGCGTCGGTGGCCGGCAGCGCGTCGCCGGCGTAGCGGGGCAGGTACTGCTCGGCGATGGCCGCCGCCACCGCTTCCGGCTCGCCGTCGGCACGGGCGTAATGCCCGCCCATGATGCCCTGCAGGTCCGGGAACTCGCCCACCATGTCCGTCAGCAGGTCGGCCCGCGCGAGTTCCGCCGCCCGCACGGCGTGCTCCGGCGCCACATCGAGTTCGCGGGCGAGGTGCCCTGCCAGGGCGGCCACCCGCTGGCTCTTCGCGAGCAGCGTGCCGAGTTCTCGCTGATATACGACGTGCTGCATCTCGTCCCGCCGGGTGGCCAGCGCCATGCGCCGGTCCGCTTCCCAGAAGAACGCGGCATCGGCGAGCCTGGGCTTGACCACCCGCTCGTTGCCTTCGCGCACCTTCTCCGGTTCCCTGCTCTCCAGGTTCGCAACAGCGATGAAGCTCGCCACCAGCGCGCCGTCGTCGCGCTCGACAGGGAAGTAACGCTGGTGTTTCTGCAGCGTGGATACCAGCACCTCGCGGGGCAGCTCCAGGAAGGCGGGATCGAAGGATCCAGTCACGGCCACCGGCCACTCGTTCAGTGCGGCGACCTCGTCCATCAGCGCGGCATCGCTTACCGGTTGGCCGCCCGCCGCCGCTGCGGCCTCGCTGACGGTGCGGCTGATGGAGTCGCGCCGCTCATCGAAATCCACCACGACCCGGCCCGCGTCCCTGAGCGTCTCCACGTAAGCTCCCGGCTCCGCGATCGCGATCGCGCGGTCGCCGGCATGTACCCGATGGCCGCGGCTGTGCCGGCCCGACTCCAGCCCGTACAGGCGACCGGGTACGACCTCGTCCCCGAGCAGCATCACCACCCAGTGCACCGGGCGCACGAACTCGGCGTCGCCATCGCCCCAGCGCATGCGCCGCGGCACCGGCAGCCGGTCCAGGGCCGCCTGCACCAGTTCGGGGAGCAGCTCCGCGGTCGTCCGTCCCTTGCGAACGGAGCGGTGCGCCAGCCATTCGCCCTTCGACGTGCTGACCCGCTCCAGTTCCTCCACTGCCACACCGCACTTGCCGGCGAAGGCCTGGGCCGCACGGGTGGGGTTGCCGTCGTCGTCGAATGCCACCGTCACCGGCGGGCCGCGCATCTCCACTTCCTCGTCGGGCTGTCCGAGGGGCACGGACTCCACCAGCGCCGCCAGCCGGCGCGGGCTCGCGTAGGGATGCACGGTACCGTGAGGCAGACCGGCCCCCTCCAGGGCCTCGCCCAGGCCGCCGGCGAAGGCCTCCATCAGCCCGCGCAGCGCCGTCGGCGGCAGCTCCTCGGTGCCGATCTCGACCAGAAGATCCCGCGGCTCGCTGCCGTCCTGCCTGCTCACGGCGTCTCCCCCTGAGCGCGCCCGCGCCCCGCGGTCTCGACCATCGGGAAACCGAGTGCGCGGCGGCTCTCGTAATAGGCCTCGGCTACCGCCCGGGCCATCGTGCGCACGCGCAGGATGTAGTGCTGCCGCTCGGTGACGGAGATGGCCTGGCGGGCGTCCAGCAGGTTGAAGGCGTGGGAAGCCGTCAGCACCTGTTCGTAGGCCGGCAGCGCCAGATTCAGCTCGATGAGCCGTGCATTTTCTTGCTCGCATTGCTCGAAGGCGGCGAACAGATACTCCACGTTCGCCTCCTCGAAGTTGTAACGGGACTGCTCGACCTCGTTCTGGTGGAAAACGTCCCGATAGGTGATGCGCCCCAGCGGCCCGTCGGTCCAGACGATGTCGAAGATGCTCTCCACCTGCTGCAGGTACATGGCGATGCGCTCCAGCCCGTAGGTGATCTCGCCGGTAACGGGCCGGCACTCGAGGCCGCCCACCTGCTGGAAGTAGGTGAACTGGGTGATCTCCATGCCGTTCAGCCAGACTTCCCAGCCGAGACCCCAGGCCCCGAGGGTAGGCGACTCCCAGTTGTCCTCGACGAAGCGGATGTCGTGAACGCCGGAGTCGATGCCGAGGGCGGCCAGCGAGCGCAGATACCTGTGCTGGATGTCCGCCGGCGAGGGTTTGATCACCACCTGATACTGGTAATAGTGCTGCAGGCGGAAGGGGTTGTCCCCGTAGCGGCCATCGGTTGGCCGCCGGCACGGCTGCACGTAGGCCGCGCTCCACGGCTCCGGGCCGATGGAGCGCAGGAAGGTGGCGGGGTGGAAGGTGCCGGCGCCCATCTCCATGTCGTAGGGCTGCTGTACCACGCAGCCTTCCGCCGCCCAGAACTGCTGCAGGCGGAGAATGAGATCCTGGAAGGTCTGCGGCGGCGCAGCCGGCGCTTTGTCGGCAGTCGGTTGCATGTTCGGCATGCCGGTCACAAAAGACGCCGCAGTATACCGGACCGCCGGCGCCCTGCCGATCCGTCGGGTCCGCAGCCGCCAACGGGAATCCGCCCGTGCGGATTCTGACCCACTTTGGTGCAAAAGGGCGTAGAATTGCACATAGACGGTGCAAACCCTCTCCGGCCGCTTTCTTTTAATCCCATCTATTCAGGGAGTTAGCATGCACCAAAAACTGGCACGCATCCTGCATGCTGCCAAGGTCCAGGTGCATCAGCGCATGTTGCCTTCCCGGGCATAGGGCCGGGGAAAAACATAACCACAGCACATAACCACAGCACATAACCACAGCCAATGGAATTCTGGAGGAAACCCCATGACCCCTGCTGAAGTACTCAGCCTCATAAAAGAAAAGGACGTCAAGTTCGTCGATTACCGGTTCACCGACACCAAGGGCAAGGAGCAGCACGTGACCGTGCCTGCCCACACCATGGAAGACGAGGTGTTTGAGGAGGGCAAGATGTTCGACGGCTCGTCCATCGCGGGCTGGAAGGGCATCAACGAGTCGGACATGATCCTGATGCCCGACCCGACGACTGCCGTCCTGGACGTCTTCTGCGAAGAGACCACCCTGAATCTCCGCTGCGACGTCGTCGAGCCCTCCACCATGCAGGGCTACGAGCGCGATCCCCGTTCGCTCGCCAGGCGCGCCGAGGAATATCTGAAGTCCACCGGCATCGCGGACACCGCGTTCTTCGGCCCGGAGAACGAGTTCTTCGTATTCGACGATGTGCGCTTCGGCTCTGCCATGGAAGGGGCCTACTACCACATCGATTCGTCCGAGGGTGCCTGGAACTCGGGTCGCGACGTGCCGGAAGGCAACATGGGTCACCGCCCGGGCGTGAAGGGCGGCTATTTCCCCGTGCCGCCGGTGGACAGCCTGCACGACATCCGTGGCGCAATGTGCCTCGCGCTCGAGGAGATGGGCCTGAAGACCGAGGTGCATCATCACGAGGTGGCCACGGCCGGCCAGTGCGAGATCGGCGTCGCCTTCAATTCGCTCACCCGCAAGGCGGACGAGGTGCAGATTCTGAAGTACGTCGTGCACAACGTGGCGCACGGGTACGGCAAGACGGCCACCTTCATGCCCAAGCCGCTGGTGAACGACAACGGCAACGGCATGCACGTGCACCAGTCGCTGGCGAAGGACGGCAAGAACCTGTTCACGGGTGACGGCTACGGCGGCCTGTCGGAGACGGCGCTGTACTACATCGGCGGCATCATGAAGCACGCCAAGGCGCTGAACGCCTTCACCAACCCGGCAACGAACAGCTACAAGCGGCTGATCCCGGGCTTCGAGGCGCCCACGATCCTCGCCTACTCGGCGCGGAACCGCTCCGCCTCCATCCGCGTGCCCTACATCGCGAACCCGAAGGCGCGCCGCATCGAGGTGCGCTTCCCGGACTCGATGGCGAACCCCTATTTCGCCTTTGCGGCGATGATGATGGCCGGCCTGGACGGCATCCAGAACAAGATCCACCCCGGCGATCCGGCGGACAAGGATCTCTACGACCTGCCGCCCGAGGAGGAGAAGAACCTGCAGACGGTCTGCTTCTCGCTGGAGCAGGCGCTGCGCGCGCTGGACGAGGACCGCGACTTCCTGAAGGCCGGCGGCGTGTTCACGGACGACCTCATCGACGGTTATCTCGCGCTGAAGGAGGAGAACGTACAGCTGCTCCGGATGACGACCCATCCGGTCGAGTTCGAGATGTACTACAGCCTCTGACAGGACCCGGCGTCCGGGCGATTATGTCGCCCGGGCGCTGGCCCGCTCCGGGGGTGCGGGTTATGCTAGCGGCATGCGCCTTACCGTATTCTTCGTCGCACTGCTGCTCGTCCAGCCCGCCCTCGCCCAGGTCTACCGCTGGGTCGACGAGGACGGCGTCGTGCACTACACCGACCGCCCGGTCGAGGGTGCCGAGGTCGTCAATCTGCCGGAGGCCAGAGGCACCACCTTCCGCCGGCCGGCGCCGCTTCCGTCGGCGGACAGGGCCGCGCCGGTCGAAGAGGATGCCGATCAGGGCTTCACTTACCGGAGCTTCCAGATCGTGCAGCCGTCTGACGAGGAGACACTTTGGAACATAGGCGCCACACTGGATGTGTCGTTGAGCCTGACACCGGGCCTCAGGGAGGGTCACGAGATCGAGGTGTGGTTCGACGGCTCGGTGTTGGAGAGCCGCGCGCCCGGGAGCCTCAGCTTCACGATACCGGAGGTCTACCGGGGCACCCACACTCTGTGGGCACGGGTGCTGGATTCCAGCGGCCAGGTGCGCATCCAGAGCAACGAGATCACGTTCTACGTACAGCAGACCTCGGTGATCAATCCTCCCTGATCGGCACCGGCGGGTCTGATGCCGAGGGGGCCCGCGTCATCATCGAGTATCTCTCAACCAGCGTCATCCTCCTGGATGACGAATTCCGCGTCGTCGACCTGAACCCTGCGGCCGAGAATCTCCTCGGCGTCAGTCACGAACGGGCCCGGGGCACGCCGCTGGTCAGCCTGTGCGGCGACAACCGGAAGCTCGCTGAGGTGCTGCAGCGGGCGCTCGACGCCGGCCAGACCTTTGCGCGCGAAATCACCTTCGCCACGCGCAACGGCGACGACGACCAGCGCATCACCGACTGCCGGGTCACGCCCCACGGCGGCATCCGCCACGACGTCACACTCATCGTGGAGTTCTCGGACGTCACCCGGCGCTCGCGCATTACCCGGGAGAACGCGCTGCTGGCGCAGCACTTCACCGGCCGCAAGATCATCCGCCAGCTGGCACACGAGATAAAGAACCCGCTCGGCGGGCTGCGCGGCGCCGCGCAGCTGCTCGAGCGCCAGCTCGCCAGCCCGGAGCTGAAGGAATACACCGGCGTCATCATTCGTGAGGCGGACCGTCTCGCGGGCCTGGTGGATTCGCTGCTCGGGCCCGGCGGCCAGGTCGCCCGGCGCGAGACCAACATCCACGAGGTGCTGGAACACGTGGCCCAGCTGGTCTCCGCGGAGACCGAGGGCAGTCTCCGCCTGGAACGGGACTATGACCCGGGTCTGCCGCCGATGATGCTCGACCGGGACCTGATGGTGCAGGCCGTGCTGAATCTCGTACGCAATGCCGTGGCCGCGACCGGCCCCGCCGGCACCGTGACGCTGCGCACCCGGGCGATCACCAACTTCACCATCGGCGACATCCGCCACCGAGTCATCGCCAGCATCGACGTGGAGGACGACGGGCCGGGGATCCCCGAGGAACTGCAGGACTCCGTGTTCTATCCGCTGGTTACCAGCCGGCCCGAGGGCACCGGCCTCGGCCTGCCGCTGGCGCAGGAACTGGTGAACCGCCACGGCGGGCTCATCGAGTTCACCAGCCGGCCCGGCTCCACCGTCTTCCACATCCGGCTGCCGCTGACCGAACCGGACGGGCGCAAGCCATGAACGACAGCCACGTCAGAGTCTGGGTGGTCGACGACGATCATTCGGTGCGCTGGGTGCTGGACCAGGCGCTCGCCCAGTCGGGCATGGAGCCCCGCTGCTTCGACCGGGCCGAGGACTTTCTGGATGCTCTCGGCGACTCCGTGCCCGACGTCGTCATCACCGACGTGCGCATGCCCGGCATCGACGGGCTGGAGCTCATGCAGCGCCTGAACAAGGATCATCCGGACCTGCCCGTCATCGTCATTACGGCGCACTCGGACCTGGACAGCGCCGTCGCTGCCTACCAGGGCGGCGCCTTCGAATACCTGCCGAAACCCTTCGACGTGGACGAGGCCGTGGAGCTGGTCCGCCGCGCCCGCCGCGAGCGCGCGAGCCGCGAGGTCGAGGACGGCGAGAGCCAGCCGGTGATCCCCACGCTGATCGGCCAGGCCCCCGCCATGCAGGAGGTCTTCCGTTCCATCGGCCGGCTGGCGCGCTCCAGCATGACAGTGCTGATCACCGGCGAGTCCGGTACCGGCAAGGAGCTGGTGGCCCGGGCCCTGCATCAGCACAGCCCCCGCTCGCGCAAGCCGTTCGTCGCGCTGAACACCTCGGCCATCGCCTCGGAGCTGCTCGAGTCCGAACTGTTCGGCCACGAGCGCGGCGCCTTCACCGGGGCCGACTCCCGGCGCACCGGCCGCTTCGAGCAGGCCGACGGCGGCACCCTGTTCCTCGACGAGATCGGCGACATGTCGGCTGCGCTGCAGACCCGCCTTCTGCGGGTGCTAGCCGAGAGCGAGTTCTACCGGGTGGGCGGGCAGGTTCCCATCCGGGTGGATGTCCGTGTGATCGCCGCCACAAACCACGACCTCGGACGCGCGGTAAAGGAAGGGACGTTCCGCGAGGATCTGTTCCACCGCCTGAACGTCATCCGCATCGAGACGCCGCCGCTGCGCGAGCGCCGCGAGGATATCCCGCTGCTGCTCGCCCATTACCTCGGCGCGGCGGCGCGGGAGCTCGGCATCGAGGCGAAGACGCTGAGCGACGAGGCGCTCGCGATACTCACCGCCTTCGACTGGCCCGGCAACGTGCGCCAGCTGGTGAACGCCTGCCGACGGCTGACCGTCACCGCCCCCGGCAACGTCATCGGCCCCGCGGATATCCCGCCGGAACTGGGCGGAAGCCGCGCGGAGGCTCCCGGCCGGCAGAACTGGGCAGTAAGCCTCGCGCGCTGGGCGGAACAGCGGCTGCGCACGCCGGGAGCGCCGCCGCTGCTGGACGAGGCCCTGCCCGAGTTCGAGCGCACGCTGATCCGTGCCGCGCTGGCGGAGTCGAACGGCCATCGCCAAGAGGCGGCCCGGCTGCTCGGCTGGGGGCGCAACACCCTCACCCGCAAGATCCGCTCGCTGGAGATCGAGGACTGACCCGGGGAACCGTTCCCGCGGCCGCGCTGAAATAGACCGCGGGAATAAAAGCCGGGCCCGGCGGGTCTCCGTCCGTGAATCAGCAATCGCACGGACAAAGATCATGCAGCCCCGCACGCGCCTCCAGACTCCCCTCGTTTTCGTCCTGTACGCGCTGATGGCGGTGGCGGCAGCTTCCCAGCAGGTTCCCGACGACGCGGCCGACGTCCGCCCGCTCGACGTCGGCGAGCGAGCCCCGGCCTTCGAGGCCCCGGCACCGGACGGCAGCGTCTACGCGTTCCACCCGGACGAGCTGGACCGTCCGGCGATCCTGATCTTCTACCGGGGCGGCTGGTGTCCCTACTGCAACAGCCACCTGGCCGAACTGCGCGACGCCGTCCCGAAACTGCAGGACGCCGGCTACGAGGTATTGTTCCTCTCCGCCGACCGGCCGTCCCGCCTGCGCGCCAGTCTGGAAGAGCCGGACCTGGACTACCGGCTTCTGTCCGATGCCTCGATGGCGATCGCGCGCGACTGGGGCATCGCGTTCCGCGTGGACGACGAGACCGCCGAGCGCTATCGCGGCCTCGGCATCGACCTCGCAGCCGCGTCGGGCTACGACCATCAGCAGCTGCCGGTACCCAGCGTATTCCTGGTGGACGGCGACGGCTTCGTTCGCTTCCGCTACGTGAATCCGGACTACCGGGAACGGCTCAGCGCAGAAGCGCTGCTCGAGGCCGCCGGCGTCGACTGACGCCGCTCAGCAGACCGGTGCGTTGCCCCGTTCCGGTATCTGCAAGGAGCCGACGAGGGCCTCCACCGACGGGATGCCGTGGCGGGAGAGATAATCGGCGATGCCGTCGTTGATCTTGCGGCAGAGCAGCGGGTCGTAGAACAGCGCCGTGCCGATGCCGACGGTGGTGGCGCCGGCGATCAGGAACTCCAGCGCATCCTTCGCGGTATGGATGCCGCCCTGGCCGATGATGGGCACGCCGTGGCGCTTCGCCACCTGGTACACCTGGTGCACCTTCAGCAAGGCGATGGGCCGTATGGCGGGGCCTGACAGCCCGCCCTGCACGTTGCCGATCACCGGCGTGCGAGACTCGGTGTCGATGGCCATGCCCATGATGGTGTTGATGACGGCCAGCGCGTCGCTGCCCGCCTCGATGCAGGCGCGGGCATTCTCCGCGATGTCGGTCTGGTTCGGCGAAAGCTTCGTGATGATGGGCTTGTCCGTCACCTTGCGGCAGGCCTCCACCACCCGCGCGGACATCTCCGGGTAATTGCCGAAGGCGACCCCGCCCTCCTTGATGTTGGGGCAGGAGATATTGATCTCGATGGCGTCGATGGGCGAGTCGTCGAAGCGCCGCGTCACCTCGGCATAGTCCTCGATGGTGGAACCGCAGACGTTGGCGAAGAAGCGGGTCTCGTCGAAGTCCAGCGTCGGCAGAATCTCGTCCACCACCTTGTCGGCGCCGGGATTCTGCAGGCCGATGGCGTTCAGCATGCCCATCGGCGTCTCCCAGATGCGATGGGGCGGGTTGCCGAGGCGGGGCTCCGGCGTCGTGCCCTTCAGCACCACGGCGCCGACGTCCCGGTTGGAGAAGCCCTCCACCCGGGTGTACTCCTCGCCGAAGCCGACGCAACCGGACAGCAGCACGATGGGTGAGGCCAGTTCCAGGCCGCAGAAGCGGACCCCCACGGGGTGCGCGCTCTCCGTAGCCTGCACGGGGTTCTTCGCGTCGGTGGCTGCAACCATGTCGTCGAGGTTCGGTCCGCGGGACGATGCGTGGGACAATGGCGGACGATGTTCGGCCTGATCCTGTATCAGCCCGAGATACCGCCGAATACGGGCAATATCATACGCCTTTGCGCCAATACGGGCACGGCGCTGCACCTCGTGCGCCCGCTCGGTTTCGAGCTGGACGCGCCACGGCTGCGGCGCGCGGGGCTGGACTATCGGGAGTTCGCCAGCGTGAGCGTGCACGACGATCTTGCCGCCTGCCGGGAGGCGCTCGGCCGGCCACGATTGTTCGCCTTCTCCACCCGGGGTACGCGCCGCTACGACGCCGTGCGCTACGAGCCGGGCGACGCGCTGATGTTCGGGCCGGAGACGCGGGGATTGCCGGACGCGGTGCTTTCTTCCCTCGACGAGTCCTGCCGCCTGCGCCTGCCGATGGCGAAAGTGTCGGGCAATCGCAGTCTGAACCTGTCGAATGCCGCCGCCGTCGCGCTGTTCGAGGCCTGGCGGCAGCAGGACTTCGCCGGCGGCGACTGAGCGGCGCCCCGGCGCCCGATCGCTAGATCACGTTCTCCGGCTTCAGCGCGCGGCGCATCAGGTCGGTGACCGCCTCCTGGGGCGATTTCTGCTCGTAGATGATGCGGTAGATCTGCTCGGCGATCGGCATCTCCACGCCGAGTGCCTGCGCCTTCTCCCACACGGCGCGCGCGGCGAGCACGCCTTCCACGACTTGTTTGATCTCGGCTTCTGCCTCCGCCACCGTCTTGCCGGCGGCGAGCGCGAGGCCCATGCGGCGGTTGCGCGACTGGTCATCGGTGCAGGTCAGCACCAGGTCGCCCATGCCGGCAAGCCCCATGAAAGTGTCCCGCTCGGCGCCCACCGCAACGCCCAGCCGGGTCATCTCGATGAGCCCGCGGGTGATGAGCGCGATGCGGGTGTTGGCGCCGAAGCCGAGCCCGTCAGACAGGCCGGCGCCGATGGCGAGCACGTTCTTGACCGCTCCGCCCACCTCGACGCCGACCATGTCCGCGGAGGTATAGGCACGGAAATTGTCGGTGGAGATGTTCTCGGCGATCTCGCGGGCGAAATCCGCGTCCGGGGAAGCGACGGTCAGCGCGGTCGGCAGGCCGGCGCCCACTTCCTTCGCGAACGTGGGGCCCGAGAGCACCGCCACCGGCACGTCTTCACCGAGTACTTCCCGTGCCACCTCATGGGGCAGCTTGCCGGTCTCGAGCTCGAAGCCCTTGGTGGCCCAGGACACCCGCAGCGGCAGGCGGGCGGCGTCGCGGACCTTCACCAGCGTTTCCCTGAGGCCGTGGCTCGGCACCACGATCAGCACGTCCGTGACGCCGTCGAGCGCGGCCGCGAGGTCGGGTTCCGGATGCAGCGCCTCCGGGAAACGGGCGCCGGGCAGATAGCCCGGGTTCTCGCGGCGCTCGCGCATCTGCGCCACCTCGTCGGTCTCGCGCCCCCACATGCGGGTCTCGCGGCCGGTGCGCGCATACTGGATGGCCAGCGCCGTGCCCCACGAGCCGGCGCCGATGACGGCGACGGGTCCCCCCGATGCCGGCGATGACGATGACGCTGCTCCCCCCCGGGTCATGGTGCGCCGCCCTCAGTTCTGCTGTTCGGCCGGCGGAGTCGCGCCTTCCTGGCGTGACTGCGCATACAGGCCGTCGAAGTCGATCGGCTGCAGCAGGAACTCGGGGAATCCGCCCCGCTGGACCACACTCGCCACCGCCTCTCGCACGTACGGGTACAGCACGCCCGGGCAGAAGCTGCCCAGGAGCATGCCGCGGTGCTCCTCGCCGATGCCGGACAGGCCGAACAGGCCCGCCTGCTGGATCTCCATCAGGAAGACCGTCTTCTCCTCCGCCTTCGCCTCGACGGTCACCGTGAGCACGACCTCGTAGGTGCCGTTGTCGAGCTCCCGGTGGCCGGAGCGCAGATTCAGCTGGGTCTTCGGCTTCAGGTCCTCGGCGAAGACCTGCGGCGCATTCGGCGACTCGAAGGACAGGTCCTTCACGTAGATCTTCTGCAGGGTGACCTGTCCGCCCGCCTGCTCGTTGCTGCCCTGTTCACTCATACCGGTGTCCCGTCCTTTCCGTCATTCGTTGTGCTCCGTGATACCCAGGAGCCGGTCCAGGCGGCCGCTGCGATCCAGTGCCGCCATGTCGTCGTAACCGCCCACGTGCTCGTCGCCGATGAAGATCTGCGGCACGCTCGAGCGCCCGCTGAGAGATTCCATCTCCGCGCGCCGCGAGGGGTCGCTGGTCAGATCGATCTCCTCGAACTGCACGCCCTTGCTGCGCAGCAGGTCCCGTGCCGCCACGCAGTAGGGGCACCAGCCGGTGGCGTACACGCGCACGGGCGTCTCGGCCGGTGTGTCGGATGTGCCGGATGTGCCATTTGCGCTCATCAACCACCCTTCTTCTTCTTGCGGCCCGTCACCAGCGGCAGGTTCTCCTGCTGCCATGCGGCGAGACCGCCCCGCAGGCTGAACACGTTCTCCAGGCCGGCACCGCGCAGTTTCCCCGCAGCCCTTCCGGCCGTGAGGCCGTTGTCGTCCACCAGCAGCACCGAGTGCTCCGCGGCGTCGCCCAGCCGGTCGCGCTCCAGCTGGTCCGCGGGGATGTTGCGCGCGTTCACGATGTGGCCCTTGGCGTAGCTCTCGGGGTTGCGAACGTCCACCACGACCGCGTCGTTGTTGATCAGCCGCACCGCATCCAGGGGGCCGAGGTCGGTCAGGCCCTGGCGCTTGCGCCGGATCTCCGTGAACACCAGCAGGAAGAAGCTGGCCATGAGCCCCATCATCAGGATCGGGTGATTGCCGGAGAATTCGATCAGTGTGTCCATGGCTGCGGGTCGTGATGCCGGGTTAGCGAGGGCCGGTTGCCGGGGAGCGCCGCAGTATACCAGTGATGAGGACCGGTTCCGTCCCCGTCGTCCACGCTCTATCCTTGGCGGATGCGCCGCGCCGCCCTCCTCCTTTTACTCTGCGTGCTGCCGATTGCGGGCGGCGCCGACGACGAGGAGCGCGCCCGGATCAAGGAGCAGGAACTGGCCGAGGTGCGCGAGCGCATCGCGGAGCTTACCCGTAGCATCGAGCGCCAGAACCGCCGACGCGACGAACTCAGCGCGGAGCTGGGCGAGGTGGAGGCGGCTATCGGCCGGGTCCGGGTGAAGCTCGAGCGTATCGAGGCCGGGGTGCGCGAGAGCCGCGCCCGTCTCGACGACATCGCGCGCCAGCAGGCCGAGCGCCTGGGCGAACTCGAGGCCGAGAAGGAACGGCTGGGCGGCCAGATACGCGCGGCGTATACCAGCGGCCGGCAGGAACGGATCAAGCTGCTCCTGAACCAGGAGAACCCGGCGGAACTCGGCCGTCTGCTGGCCTACTACAGTTACCTGAACCGGGTGCGGGGCGAGAACATCCGCGAGGTTCGCGGTCAGGTCGACGCGCTGGCCGCGCTGCGCCGCCAGGAAGCGGAGGAGCAGGCGAGGCTCGCCGAGCTGGCGGAGGAGGAGCGGGAGGAACTCGCCCGGCTCGCCGCGTCACGCAGCGAACGGCAGCGGCTGGTGGCCGCCATCGAGGCGGAGATCGCCGCCCGCGGCGATGAGGTGGAGCGGCTGCGCCGCCAGGAGGAGGACCTGACCCGCCTGATCGCCGAACTCTCCTCCATCCTGGCCGACTATCCCATCACCTCCGAGGAACCTTTCGGCCGGCTGAAGGGCCGGCTGACCTGGCCGGTGGCCGGACGCCTGATCCAGGATTACGGCCAGCCCAGGGGCAATGGCCGCCTGCGCTGGAATGGCGTGCTGATCGCGGCACCCGCGGGCAAGGAAGTGCGTTCGGTCTATCATGGCCGTGTCGCGTACGCCGACTGGCTGCCCGGCCTCGGTCTGCTGGTGATCGTGGACCATGGCGACGGCTACCTCTCGCTGTACGGGCATAACGAGTCCCTGCTGAAGTCCGCCGGCGACTGGGTGGCGCCCGGCGACGTCCTGGCCACGGTCGGCCAGAGCGGCGGTCAGGCGGTGCCGGCCCTGTACTTCGAAATCCGCCAGGGCCGAAAACCCGTGGATCCCGGCGACTGGGTGAGCCGCCGTCCGGGGGGCGGCTGAACGCCGACCCCGTCACTCCCCAGCCCGCCGCGGCTGTGCTATCTTCGAACACTGATTCCGGCAACGGAGTCTGGAGCTTTCTATGTCCCTGAAAATACGCGGTATTCTGGTACTCGTCGTCGGCGCCATGCTGGGTCTCAGCCTGTCGCTGGGCGGCGGCGTGCTGGCGGACCGACAGGTCGAGGGGGACGAGGACCTGCCCTGGGAGCAGGCCCGGCTGCTGGCCGAGGTCATGGAGCGGGTCAAGCGCGACTACGTGGACGACGTCGACGACCGCCGGCTGATGGAGGCCGCCATCCGGGGCATGGTGGCCGACCTCGACCCTCACTCCCGCTTCCTCGACGAGGAGCAGTACGAGGAGATCCGCATCAGCACGACCGGTAATTACTCCGGCGTGGGCATCGAAGTCAGCATGGACGGCGGCGAGGTGCAGGTGGTGGCCCCCTTCGACGGTACACCGGCCCAGCAGGCGGGCATCCTGCCGGGCGATGTCATCATCGCCATCGACGACCTGCCGGTCGACCACGAGAACCTGGACGAGACCGTCAGCCGCATGCGCGGCAAGGTGGGCACCCGGGTCAAGCTGACCGTCATGCGCGGCGAGGAGTCGCTGGACTTCTCCCTGCTGCGCGCCAACGTGCACGTGGAGAGCGTGCGGGCCCACCTGCTGGACGACGGCCTCGGTTACGTCCGGGTCACCCAGTTCAGCGAAGCCACCAGCCGGGATCTGAAACGTGCCCTGCGCGGCCTGGAACAGGAGAACGGCCGCGACCTGACCGGTCTGGTGCTCGATCTGCGCAACAACCCCGGCGGCGTGCTCGATGCGGCGGTGGACGTCTCCGACCTGTTCCTCGACGAAGGCCTGATCGTCTCGGCGGAGGGCCGCAGCGAGGAGGCGCGTTTCTCCCACAGCGCCCGGCGCGGCGACGTGCTGGACGGGGCGGAACTGGTCGTGCTGGTGAACGGCGGCTCGGCCTCGGCATCCGAGATCGTGGCCGGCGCGCTGCAGGACAATGATCGGGCCGTCGTCATCGGCACTCACACCTTCGGCAAGGGTTCGGTGCAGACGGTGATGCCGCTGTCGAATGGTCACGCGATCAAGCTGACCACTTCCCGCTATTTCACGCCCTCCGGCGCCAGCATCCACGAGACCGGTATCCAGCCCGACATCGTGATCGAGCAGCCGCCGGAGGCGCCGGTGGTCTCCGCCATACTGGCGCCGCCCGATGCGGCGGCGGACCGGCAGCTCGCGGGGGCGATCGACCGCATCACCCGGCCTCGTATCGTACAAAGCAAGGCACCGTGACGCGTCTCGCGGGACTGCTGATCCCGGCGTTACTCGGGTATGCGGCTCTGGGCCACGCCTCGGCCGGGCAGGCCCCGCCGCGCATCGCCATCATTATCGACGACCTCGGCTATGGCCGGGCGGCCGGCGAGCGCGCGACACGCCTGCCCGGTCCCGTCGCCTGCGCCGTGCTGCCGGGCACGCCCCACGGCGCCCGGCTGGCCCGGCTGGCGCACGCGGCGGGCAAGGAGGTCATGCTGCACCTGCCGATGCAGTCGCTGGACGACATCGAACCGGCGCCCGGCCTGTTCCAGGTCGATACGACGCGGGCGCAGCTTGCCTCGCGGGTGGCCGCCGATCTCGCCGCCATCCCCCACGTCACCGGCGTCAACAACCACCGGGGCAGCCTGCTGACCCGGCATCCGGGCCACATGGCCTGGCTGATGGAGGAGATCGCCGCCCGCGAGGGACTGTTCTTCATCGACAGCTACACCACCGCCGCCAGCGTCGCCCTGGGCATCGCCCGGGAGTCCGGCATTCCGGCCGCCCGCCGGGACGTGTTCCTGGACCCGGATCCGGACCCGGCGACGGTACGGCGGGAGTTCGACCGGCTGCTCGCGCTCGCGCGCCGGCACGGCACGGCGCTCGCCATCGGTCATCCCTACCCGGCCACCCTGGCGCTGCTGGAGAAGGAACTGCCGCGGCTCGCCGAGCTCGGCATCCAGCTGGTGAGCCCCGGCGAACTGGTCCGCATACGCACATCGGAGGCGAATCGATCATGGCCACCGTCCTCGTACCGCTTGCAGACGGCTTCGAAGAAATAGAAGCGGTCACCGTCGTCGACATCCTGCGCCGGGGCGGCGCCGAGGTGACCGTCGCCGGCCTGGCGCAGGGGCCCGTGCACGGCTCCCACGGCATCCAGCTGGTGCCGGACGAGACGCTGGACGACGTGCTGGACCGGGAGTACGACATGATCGTGCTGCCGGGCGGGCTGCCCGGTGCGGACAACCTGCAGGCCGACGAGCGCATCGCCGGGCTCCTGCGGCGCATGGCCGACAGCGGCCGTTTCACCGCCGCCGTCTGTGCGGCGCCGAAGGTGCTGGCGGCGGCCGGCCTGCTGCAGGGGCGCCGCGCAACCAGCTTCCCCGGCTTCCTCGATCCCTACCGGGACGAAGGCGTACAGCTGGCCGCGGACGCCGTGGTGCGGGACGGGCGCATCATCACCTCGCGCAGCGCGGGCACGGCCATGGATTTCGCGCTGGAGCTGGTGGCCGCATTGCTCGGCGAGGAGCGCGCCATGGAAGTGGAACAGCGCCTGCGCCGGTCGCATCCCCTGCGCACGCCGGTGTGAACGCGGACGGGGTGCATTGCCGGTGAGCCGGTCTTCCCGGGAACTGCCGGACCTCGACTGGGCGGAGCTCAGGGGCTTCGCGCGCAGCGTGGTCGAGGTGGAGTGGCTGCTGGTGGCGCTGGCGCTGGTCTACGTCTATTTCGCGGACTTCCCGGATGGTGGCCCGGGCAGCCCGGGGCTCTACGTGGCCTTCGTCACCGGTTTCGCCGCCAGCATCCTGGTGCTGCGCTACACGCCGGCCCTGCGCGGAACGCCGCGTCTGCTGATCGGCGTCGAGCTGGCGCTGATGACCCTGTTCGTGACGCTGGTGAGCTGGCAGACCGGCGGCGTGCACAGCCCGCTGATCAATCTGTACCTGCTGCCCCTGGTGACCAGCGCGCTGGTCTTCGGCCGCCTCACCACGCTGTGGCTGTTCGTCTTTCTGGTGGCCTGCCTGTTCACGCTGATGACGGTCAGCCGGGGGGCGCCCGACCGCGAGGACTTCGCGGCACTGTTCACCCTGCTCGCGCCGATGGCGCTGGTGGCGGTGCTGACCATGCTGCTGGCCGGCAATATCCGCGCCGGGCGGGCCCGCATCCGTGACCTGAGCGAGCGCGATGCCCTCACCGGACAGCTGAACATGCACGCCTTCACCCGCCGCCTGCAGGATGAACACGAGCGCGCGAGCCGCGAGGGCGGCCGCTATGCCGTCGTCGTCGTCGACGTGGACAACCTGAAGAAGATCAACGAGGAATTCGGCCACGAGACCGGCAACCGCGCCATCCGCCTGGTGGTCAAGGCCATCCAGCGCTGTACCCGGCGGGCGGACACGCTGGCCCGCCTGGGCGGCGATGAGCTGATCCTGCTCTTGCCGGGGATCGACCGGACGACCGCCGAGCGCATCATGCTCAGAATACGCAACAGTGTGCACGCCACCACGTTCAGCGTGGGCCGGTCGATGATCCGCATCAGCGTCAGCCTGGGCGCGGCGGTCTATCCCGAGGACAGCGAGGATCACCGGGAGCTGCCAACGCTCGCCGACCGGGCGATGTACCGGGAGCGCGCCGAGCGCGAGCGCCTGGAGGCCGCCAAGCGGCCGAGCGGCTATGCCGGCTGAGCGCGCGCTCCCCGCGTCGCGGCGGGTTAAGCTTGGCCCATGAGACGCGCCGTCTATCTCATCACCATGGTGCTCGCCGGGCTCCTGCTCGGCCTGGGCAGTGCCTGGTACGCCATCTCGGGCGGCGCCGTCACGGGTGTCACCTACGGCCCCTGGGAGAACAATCCCCTGGTGGGCAGCGCGACGGCAGGGCCCTGGGACCGGGCGCGGGTGGCCCATCACGCGCTGCTCGGTCTGACCCGGGAGGAGGCCGTCTATTACGTCGCGACCCGTGACAGCGACGGCCGCCCCCTTTCCGCCGATGCCACTTACCGGATCAGCGGTGCGGCCATCCCCGCCCGCTGGTGGAGCATCACTGCCTACGGACCCGACTACTACCTGATCCCCAACGAGCAGGGGGTTTATTCGTTCAACAGCGAGACGGTGTCCCGCCGGGAGGACGGCGGCTTTGCGTTCCTGGTCTCGCGGACGCCCCGTGAGGGGGACTGGCTGCCGCTCGGCGAGGCGAAGCGCTTCGACCTGCTGCTGCGGCTGTACAACCCACGGGGCCGGGCGAGCGCGTCCGACCTGCCGGTGATCGAACGGGTGGACGGGGATGACTGAGCGGCGCGCGGGTGGATGGCAAGGCGGATGGCACGGCGGATGGCCAGGCTGGCTGCTCGGCGTGGCGCTGATTGCCGCGCTCACCCATCTGGCGGCCGTCCACGCGTATCCGCGTCTGCTGATGCACGGTGCATGGGAGGCCATCTCCCGGTCCGCGGACGATACCGGACTGGTGCACGCGCCCCGGCCCGATGCCACCTCCCGCACCGTGGTGCGTCCCAGCCCGGACCTCGTCTACTCCGTCTGCCTGTACGACCTGGCGGCGGGCCCGTGGTCGATCCGGCTGGAGGTGCCGGACAGCTATGTGTCAGTCTCCCTCTACGCCATGAACACCGATAACTTTTTCACCGTGAACGACCGCCAGGCCACCGCCGGCACCATGGAACTCCTGATCGTTTCCGGCCCCGTGGACGAGTACGAGTCTGCCTCGGGGGGCCGGCCGCTCGTGGTCCGGGCCCCCGGCGAGCGGGGCATGGCGCTGGTGCGCTATTTCGCGGGCAGCGGCGCGAATGCGGCTGCCATAGAGGCGGCGCGCCGCACCCTCGCCTGCGGCCCTGCGGCATCCCGGGCCGAGATGGCGCCGTCGGACCGGGCCCGGCGCCTGGGTGAGTGGCCCGGCGAGGGAGACGACGATGCGTGATTACCGCTACTGCCCGCGCTGCGCGACGCCGCTTACGGAGGAGGAACGCGGCGGCAGCCTGCGCGGCGTGTGCCCCGCGGAGGGCTGCGGTTTCGTGCACTGGAACAACCCGGCGCCGGTGGTGGCGGCCATCGTGCAGCGCGACGATCACATCATCCTCGTGCGCAGCCACGGCTGGCCGGAGAAGTGGTTCGGGCTGGTCACCGGCTTCCTCGAGCACGGCGAGATGCCCGAGGAAGCGGTGCTGCGCGAGGTCCGCGAGGAGACCGGGCTGGCGGCCGAACTCGGCGGTTACGTGGGCATGTACCCTTTCTATCGCATGAACCAGCTCATCATCGCCTACCACGTGCTCGCCGGTCCCGGCGAGATCCGCCTGGACGAGAGCGAGCTGGCCGACTGGCGGGAGGTGCCCGTGGAGAAGGTCCGGCCCTGGCCGCGAGGCACCGGCACAGCTCTGAGGGACTGGCTCGCCAGCCGGGGCTACGAGCGGGATTACGTCCCGCTGCCGGGACGGGAGTCCGACATGGAGCGCGGATCGTGAGCTTCTACGAGCACTATGTCCTGCCCCATGCGCTGAATCTGGCCTGCGGCTTCAAGGCGATCCGGCGTCAGCGGCGCAAAGTGGTGCCGGCGGCAGAGGGTCGGGTGCTGGAGATCGGCTTCGGCAGCGGCCTCAACGTGCCCTACTACGACTTCGACAAGGTCACGAAGCTCTGGGCGCTGGAGCCTTCCGAGGGCATGCGCCGCCTGGCCCGCAAGCGCCTGAATCCGGTGCGAACCGAGTTCGAGTTCATCGACCTGCCGGGCGAGGAGATCCCCCTGGAGGACGCCAGCGTCGATACCGTGCTCTGTACCTTCACGCTCTGCACCATCCCCGATACGACGGCCGCGCTGGCCGGGATGCGCCGCGTGCTGAAGCCCGGCGGGCGGCTGCTGTTCTGCGAACACGGGCGGGCGCCGGACGAGAAAGTCCGCCGCTGGCAGGACCGCCTCAACCGGCCCTGGAGCCGCATTGCCGGCGGCTGTCAGCTGAACCGGGATATACCCGCCCTGATCCGGGAGGCCGGCTTCCGCATCGAGGAGGAGGACAGCATGTACGTGCCCGGCGGGCCGAAGATGCTGTCCTGGCAGTGGTGGGGCAGCGCCCGCCCCGGCCATTGAACAGGGCCGCGGTCCGGTTGTCCAAACTCCGTCACAGGGCCGGCCGGCCGCCGGCGCTATAATCCGGAACCCCATGACGATGAATCGACCGCGCAAGCCGATCCTTGCAGCACTGCTCCTGTGGGCCGCCCTACCGCTGGGCTCGATGGCGCAGGAAGCGGACCCGGCAGAAGAGACGCCCGCGGAGTCGTCGTCCGACGCCGGTGCCGCGGCCACGCCGGGGCGCGGCGCGGACGTCGTCTGTCCCCGGGACTACGATCCGGTCTGCGCCCCGGACGGCAAGACGTACACCAACGCCTGCATGGCGCAGGCGGCAGGACATGCCTCCGCCGTGGCCGGCGTGTGCGACGAACAGAAGACGTGCCCCGATCGCTTCCGCCCCGTATGCGGCGCCGACGGCAATACCTACAGCAACGACTGCTATGCGAAGCGAGCGGGCGTCGGGGTGGTGAGCTACGGCATCTGCGAAGAGCCGGAATGCCCGGACGTCTACGAGCCGGTGTGCGGCATGAACGGGCGGACCTTCCGCAACCGCTGCCAGGCCGATCTGGCGCGGGTCGCCGTCCAGCGCGAGGGCATCTGCGACGTGACCAACTGCCCGGACGTGTACGCGCCGGTGTGCGGCGAAGACGGACGCACCTACGCCAACGCCTGTGCGGCGGAGGCCGAATCCGTGCGCATCGTCGAGCTGAATGCCTGCGACACGCGGCCCTGCCCCGGCATGTTCGTGCCGGTGTGCGGCGCGGACGGGGTGACCTACGGCAATGCCTGCGAGGCCGAGCGTGCCGGCGCCCGCATCGAGATGCCCGGCACGTGCAGCGGTCTCAATTGTCCTCCCTCCTATCAGCCGGTCTGCGGCATGGACGGGCGCACCTACGACAACGAGTGCCTGCTGGACTCCGCCGGCATCGAACTGGCTTACGCCGGGGAGTGTCTCTGACCGCCATGGGGGAGCTCACGCTCAGACGCCGGCTGTCGGACTGGCTGGTGCGCCGCCGACGGCGCTCGGACCTGGCCTTCGAGGCCGTCGAGAATCCGGATGCCTCCGCCGTCGAGGCGGTGCGCCGCGGTCTTGCCGCATGGAACGACTCGCAGATCGGCCCCACCGCGCACGTGCCGGTGGGCGTGTTCGTCCGCGACCCGACCGGGCGTGTGCGCGGCGGGGCCACCGGCTACATCGGCTGGGGCTGGCTCTACGTCGAGCGTCTGTGGGTGGACGAGGAGTTCCGCAGCCGCCACGTCGGCACGGAACTGATGATGCGGCTGGAGCGCCTCGCACTCGACCGCGACGTCAACCGCTTCCAGGTGGGGACCACCAGCTTCCAGGCGCTCGGCTTCTATCAGAAGATGGGCTACGAAGTCTTCGCCGAGCTGCCCGACCACCCACCCGGCCACACGGACTATTTCCTGAAGAAATACGTCGCGCTCTCCGGAGCGGCCGAGGACGAGGACGAGGACGAGAAAACGGACGCCTGACCCGGGGCGCGCGGATATTCGCCTAGCCGGCGAGCGGTACCAGTCGGCCGTCGGACGTGCGGCGGTGAGGCACCCAGAGCAAGCCGACGAAACGCACCCTGACGTTGCTCGCCGCGGCCCGTACGGGAATCTCCTCGAGTTCCGCCTGCTGTGCGTCGAAAGCGGTGTCGAGCTGCGCCACCTCCTGCTCCATCTGCGCGTTCAGCTCGGCGAGTTCGGTCTCGACCCTCGTGACGGTCTGTTCCGCCCGGGCCACGTCGCCGGACTCCTTGCCCATGCTGCCGGCCGTCTTCACGGCGGTCCCTATCTTTCCCGCCGTGGTGGTCGACAGGCGCTTGCGGCCGAGCACCGCGCCGAGGATGGCCGTGCCCACCGAGATCACGGTATCGATGCGCTTCTTCGCCACTTGCTGGCTCTCGCGCTCCAGCGTCTGCCTGGCTCGCAGCAGGCGGTTCTCCAGCGTGTTCACCTTCGAGGCGTAGCGTTTGCGAAGTTGCGCCACCGCCTGGTCGCGCTTCTCGCTGGCGGCCTGCTGCAATCGGATGCGGAAGTCGGCTTCGCTCTCGGCCGGCTCCGAGGTCAGCTTGAGCTGCCGGTTGCGATACAGAACGACCGGCCGCTCGTTGCGTATCCAGCGCTTCAGGTCGCGCTCCCAGTCGCCATAGCTGTCCGTCGCCGCCAGCGCGTCACCCAGCGGGGCGTAGGCGGTGGCGGGCAGCCCCCGCGTCTCCAGCTCGTCTGCATCGAAAGGCAGCTCCTGCGCCTCGTTCCAGTCCAGCGCCACGGCGCCGTCCCCGGCCTCCGCCGCAAGGAGGTAGCGGCGCTCTTCGTCCACCCCGTACCGGCTGCTGGTGTAGGCCGCCTCCGCTGCGCCGATCACCCGGGGACGGTAGACGATGTCGCCGGGGTTCTCCGCCCCGGCCGGCAGCCAGTACTGCTGCACGGCGGGCGGCAGTACTGGCGGCGCCGAGGCCACGTCGCCCACCGTCAAGGCGGCGACCGTATCGGCGGTCGCGCCGTCCTGCGCCGGCGCCGGCCGCCGGCCCTCCATCAGGCGGCGGATCTGGTCCCGGGTGAGCGGACCGGGCAGATAGGACATGACCCAGCGGGTGTTGAAGACCACCGGCGAATCCTCGTGCACGTTGTGCAGCAGGAAACGTCGCTTGCCCAGCCCGGCGATGGTCTGCTCCATGCGGCCGCGGTCGAACTCCTCGCCGGCGGCCGCCCCCTCGAGACCCTCCATCACCCGGGCCTTGTCGCGCTCGGTCTGCAGTCGGCCGATGAACCAGGTGCCCGTATTGGAAAGCCCCTTGTAGTCGAGGTCCACCGGGTTCTGGGTGGAGAGCACCAGCCCCAGGCCGTAGGCGCGGGCCTGCTTCAGCAGCGTCAGCAGCAGCGGCTTGGAAGGGGGATTCGCCACCGGCGGCATGTAGCCGAAGATCTCGTCCATGTAGAGGATGGCGCGCAGGCTGGCGGTGCCCGGCTGGGCGCGCATCCAGGCGATGAGTTCGTTCAGCAGCATGCTCACGAAGAACATGCGCTCCGGCTCCGACAGGTGCGCGATCGACATGACCGACACGCGGGGCTTGCCGCTCTCCGTGTAGAGCAGGCGGCCGGCGCTGAGCGCCTCGCCCTCCATCCAGGCTTCGAAGCCCGGCGCGGCCAGCAGGCTGTTCAGCTGCATGGCCAGTTCGAAGCGCGCCTTCGGCGGGTAGAAGGAGTCGAGCGACATGACGCCGATGCGCTTGATCGGCGGATTCTGGATCAGACCGATCAGTGTGGCCACGTCCAGGTCCCGGCCCTCGTTCCAGTAGTGGTCCAGCAGGTTGGAGACGAGAATGTGTTCCCGGCTGGTCACCGGGTCGGCGTCGATGCCGAGCAGCGACAACACGCTGGTGGCGGTCGCCTGCACCCGCTCCCGGTAGAGATCCCGGTCCTCGCGGAATGCCGCGTCGGGCGCGGCAAAGGAGCGCAGCACCGAGACCGGCAGGCCCGCGGTGGAGCCCGGCGTGTAGACGGCCATGTCGGTGCGCTCGCGCAGCGCCCTGATGCGTTCGCCGTCCTGACCCCAGTCCGCCAGGCCCTTCTTCCACAGCGCCGCCTGGTCGGCGGCGAACTGACGCACCGTGCGGCCCTGGTTCACCGCTTCCGAAGGATTCACCCAGGGCTCGAAATCGTCGGCGGCGAGATCGGGGAAGGTCAGCAGCAGGTTGCCGAGATCGCCCTTCGGGTCGATGGCGATCACCGGCACGTGGTCCATGGCGGCTTCCTCGATGATGCCGATGCCGAGGCCGGTCTTGCCGCTGCCGGTCATGCCGATGATCACGGCATGGGTGGTGAGATCCTTCGAATCGTAGAGAACCAGCTCGTCGCCGACCTTGCCGGTGGCCTCGTCGACCGCCTTGCCTACGTAGAACGCACCGAGTTTCTCGAAATCCTGCATCGCATCAGCCCTCGCCTCCGGTATCCGGATCGGTTTCCTCCCGGCGGCTACTGCGTTTCACCAAGACCTTCGACATGAAGATCCCCGCCTCGTACAGAAGGTACACCGGGATCGCCAGCAGTGTCTGGCTGATCATGTCGGGCGGCGTGAGGATCATGCCGAGAACGAATGCGGCGAGGAACACGTAGGCTCGTGCCTTGCCGAGTTTCTCGGGTGTCGTGAACCCGGCCCAGACCAGCAGCACCGTCGCGATCGGGACCTCGAATGCTAGGCCGAAGGCGAAGAAGATGGTGATGATGAAGCTGAGATATTCCTCGATGTCCGTCATGACGGCCACGTCCGTGGGTGCCACGGCCGTGAAGAAGCCGAACATCAGGGGGAAGACGACGAAATAGGCGAATGCGATACCCAGGTAGAAGAGCACGATACTCGAGGCGAGCAGCGGCACGGCGACGCGCTTCTCCCGCTTGTAAAGACCCGGCGCGATGAAGGCCCACGTCTGGTAAAGCACGACCGGCATGCCGAGAAACAGCGCAATGAAGAAAGACAACTTGAAGGGTGTGAGCAACGGTGATGCCGGCCGCGTGGCGATCATGCTGTTGCCCTCGGGCAGCACGTTCACCAGGGGCGTTGCCACGAGCGAGAATATCTCCGCCGCGAATGGGGCGAGGCAGACGAATATGACCAGGACGGCGATCGTGGCCTTCAGCAGTCGTGAACGGAGTTCGACGAGGTGGGAGAGCAGCGTGGCCTCTTCCAGGCGCTCCTCTTCCTGCGCTGCCGCCGTGCCCTCTTCGCCCGTGCTCATGACGCCGTCGTTGTCTTCTGGCTGCCTGCGTCGTCCTCCGAGCCGTGGTCAGCGGGCTCGCTAGCGGATTCGTCACCGCGCTCGCCGGCTGCCGTCGGCTCCCCGGCGGGCGCCTCGTCAGCCTGCGGCGGCCGCGGGGCAGCCGGATCCGGCACCGGCCGGTCTGTGTCTTTCTTTTCCGCATCGGCGTGGCCGGTCTCGCCGAAGCCGGACTCGTCGTCCTCGCCTTCCTCGTAGTTCAGGTCGGTCGGTTTCGGTTTGGGTTTCGCGACGGGCTTGTCCATGACGGAGGACAGAGGCTGGTTGACCGACTCCCGCACCTTGGAGAACTCGAGTTCCTCCTCGATCTGCCGCTTGAGCATGCGGGTCATGCGCCGTGCCTGCCCCACCCAGCCGCCGAGCTTGTTCGCCACCCGCGGCAGCTTCTCGGGCCCCAGTACCAGGAGCCCGATGATGAACAGAAGAATGAGCTCGGAAAAACCGACGTCGAACACGGCGTGCGCGCAGGGTCAGGACTGACCGGTCTTGGAACCGGACTGGCTCTCCGTCGTGCGGGTTTCGTTGGGAGTCCCGAAGTCCGCGTCCTTCTCCTCGCTGTTCGGGAGATTCTTCTGGTCGGGTTCCTTGTCGGACTCGTCCATCGCATTGCGGAAACCGCGGACGGCCTCGCCCACGTCGGAACCCATGTTGCGCAGCTTCTTCGTGCCGAAGATCGCAATGACGATCACCAGCACGATGAGGAGCTGCCAGATACTGATGTTCCCTAACATTACCTAGTCACCCCACAGGCGGTCCTGTGTACGGATTGTGAATGTGCGGCGGCCAGGGGGCCACCTCCGAATGGTGGATGATACGTCAATTCGGCAACGGGAAACGTGCGCAGGTTCCCCGATACCGGAGGCCGCGGCTCAGGTCTCCAGCCAGAACGTGACCGGGCCCCAGTTGACCAGCGATACGCGCATGTCGGCGCCGAATTCCCCGGTGGCGACGGCGCCGTGAATGGCCCGCGCCCGCGCCGCCAGCTCGTCGAACAGGCGCCGGCCCTCCGCCGACGGCGCCGCCCCCGTGAAGCTGGCCCGGGTGCCCTTGCGCGTATTCGCGGCCAGTGTGAACTGCGGCACCAGCAGCAGCGCCCCGCCGGTGTCCGCCAGGGACCGGTTCATGCGGCCCTCGGCATCCGGGAATACCCGGTAACCGAGCAGGCGCTCGGCCAGGCGGGCGGCGTCGCGCTCGTCGTCGTCCCGGCGCACCCCCACCAGCACCGCGAGCCCCGCGCCGATGCTGGCCACCTCCCGCCCGTCCACGTGGACGGCGGCTTCGGTGACCCTCTGCAACAGACCGATCATGTGCGGCTTCTTCCCGGCGTTCCCCAGATACTGGGGATGCTGCCTGCCCGGGCTGCTGGCAGTCTACCCCGGTCGCTGCCACCCTGCCGCACACGCGCCACCGGCTTGCCACGGGGAAGGAGGACCGCCGCGGCTGCCTGCCCACAGGGAGGTGGACGGGCCCGCGGCCCTCCTTTCCCGCCCGCCCATCCCACATAATATAGATTTCAATGCCCCAAATATAATTATATTCCCACTAATGGTTACATATCGTTGTAGTGGGTAAAGTAATTCCTTTTCTACTCAATTCCGGTAATAAGTGGTAAAACTCGCTTATACCTGCCCGATGTTGGCGGTCGACCCCGCCCGGACTACACTCCCCGGAACATCAGCGGGGTATCGGCATGAAGAGACGGGATTTCGTTACCGGCATCGGCGCCGGCGCACTCACAGCCAGTCTGGCAGGCTGCGCGGGCGAACAGTCGGCCGCGCCGGGCGCGGAGTGCGCGGACGGCCCCACCCGGAACTGGAAGATGGTGACGACCTGGCCACCCAACTTCCCCGGTCTCGGTCGAGGCGCCGCCAACGTGGCGCAGCGCATCGAGGAAGTCTCGGGCGGGCGCATCAAGGTGCACGTCTACGCCGCGGGGGAACTGGTGCCGCCCTTCGAGGTCTTCGACGCCGTCTCCCAGGGCACGGCGGAGCTGGGCCACGGTGCCGCCTATTACTGGAAGGGCAAGGTCGAGGCAGGCCAGTTCTTCACCTCCATCCCGTTCGGGCTGAACTCCCACGAGATGAACGGCTGGCTGTTCTACGGCGGCGGCATGGATCTGTGGCGCGAGACCTACGCCCGCTTCAACCTCGTGCCCCACGCGGCGGGCAACACGGGCGTACAGATGGGCGGCTGGTTCAACAAACCCATCGAGACGGTCGCCGACCTCGAGGGGCTGAAGATGCGCATCCCCGGCCTCGGCGGCGAAGTGCTGCGCCGGGCCGGCGGCACGCCGGTCAGTCTGCCCGGCGGCGAGATATTCACCGCGCTGCAGACCGGCAACATCGATGCCACTGAATGGGTCGGCCCCTACAATGACGTCGCCTTCGGCCTGAACAAGGCCGCCCGTTACTATTACTACCCCGGCTGGCACGAGCCAGGCCCGACGCTCGAGTGCATCGTCAACAAGGACGCGTGGGACAGCCTGCCGCCCGACCTGCAGGCCGTCATCGCGGTGGTCAGCCAGTCCGTGAACAACGACATGCGCGCCGAGTTCGCCTACCGGGACGCCGAGGCGCTGCAGACCATACTGAAAGACCCGGAGATCGAGCTGAAGCGTTTCCCCCAGCCGGTGCTCGAGCGCCTGAAGGAAATCACCCGCGAGCTCCTCGACGAGATGAGCGCCCGCGACCCGCTGATTGCCAGAATCCGCGAGTCCCAGGAGGCCTTCCTCGAGCGCTCCGCCGTGTTCCAGAGCATCACGGAGCGCGCGTACCTGGAGGCCCGCGACGGCCCCGTAGACCTGTAGGAGGGCCTTCAGGCCCGATCCCGCTCTTCTGACCGGGGCATCCTTCTATCGGGGTTGGCCCGCCATCGACTGGGGCGGACTACGGGGGACGCTCAGTCGGACGTCCTGTCCTCCTTCGCTTCGGCCGGGCCTCCTTCCCGCCGTCATGGCTCCAGTCGGCCCGGACGACCCCCGCAGCCCGGACGCAACCAAAGGTGAACCGGCTGGTAGGTGGGATCGGGCCTGAAGGCCCTCCTACGTGGTTTATCAGCCGTAGATGCGGTCGGGGAGCCAGGTGACAAGTTCCGGCCACAGCGCCAGCACGCCCAGCGTGGCGAGCTGGATGATCACGAACGGGATCACGCCACGGTAGATCTGGCCCGTAAGTACCTCTTCCGGCGCCACGCCGCGCAGATAGAACAGCGCGAAGCCGAAGGGCGGCGTTAGGAAAGAGGTCTGCAGGTTGATCGCGATCATCACGCCGAGCCACACGGGGTCCAGTCCCATGGCCAGCAGGACGGGTCCGACGATGGGCACCACGACGAAGGTGATCTCGATGAAGTCCAGCACGAAGCCCAGCAGGAACATCACCAGCATCACGACGAGGACGGCGCCGAAGACGCCGCCGGGCAGGCCGCCGAGGATCTCCGCCACGGCATCGTCGCCGCCGTAGCCGCGGAACACCACCGAGAACACCGAAGCACCGATCAGGATCAGGAAAACCATGCTGCTCACCCGCACGGTGCCTTCCATGATCTCCCGCAGCCGTGGCAGGTCCAGCTGGCGGCGGCCGAGCGCGAGCAGCATGGCGCCCATCGCGCCTACCGCGGCGGCCTCGGTGGGCGTGGCGATGCCTGCCAGGATGGAACCGAGCACCGCGAGGATCAGCCCGAGCGGCGGCAGCAGTGCCCGGAATATCCGGGCTCCCAGGTGTTCGCCGTCGCCGGTCACCTCTTCGGGCGCAGGCATGGACTCCGGCCGCAGCAGCGCGGCGGCCGCCACGTAGGCCACGTACAGCGCCACCAGCAGCAGCCCGGGCACGAGCGCGCCCGCGAACAGGTCGCCCACCGATACGGTCTCCGGCGAGAAGATGCCCTGTGCCAGCTGTGCTTCCTGATACGCGGACGACAGCACGTCACCAAGCAGCACCAGGATGATGGACGGAGGGATGATCTGACCGAGCGTGCCGGAGGCGCAGATGGTGCCGCAGGCCACCGACGGCGCGTAGCCCCGCTTCAGCATGGTGGGCAGGGACAGCAGCCCCATGGTCACCACCGTCGCCCCCACGATGCCCGTGCTGGCCGCCAGCAGCATGCCCACCAGGGTGACCGAGATGCCGAGCCCGCCGCGGACCCGTCCGAACAGCGCCGACAGCGTGTCGAGCAGTTCCTCGGCGATGCGGGCGCGCTCCAGCGTGATGCCCATGAACACGAACAGCGGCACCGCCACCAGGGTTTCGTTGCCCATGATGCCGTAGAGCCGGTTCGGGATGCTGGACAGGAAGGCCGCGTCGAAGACGCCGGCCGCGGCGCCGATGCCGGCGAAGACGAGGGCGGTGCCGCCCAGGGTGAACGCCACCGGGAACCCGGCCAGCAGCACCAGGATCACGACGAGGAACAGCAGCGCCGGCATCCACTCCATGGCTCAGCCTCGAATGTCTTCGCTGTCGCCGTCCACGGCCGGGACCCGGTAGCCGCGGGACAGGGTGAGCGCGGAGCGCAGCAACAGCGCGACCGCCTGCAGGGCCACGGCCGCCGGCATCACCAGCAGGCAGCTCTTCAGCAGCGGTGTCCAGGGATACGGCAGTCCGCCGGCCTCACGGGACGACTCGCCGATGCGCCACGAGGTCTCGACGTAGTCCCACGACTGCCAGAGGAAGAACACCATCAGGGGCAGCAGGAGCACGAGCACGCCGGCGATGTCCACCACCGCCTTGCCCCGCTCGGACAGGCCCCGGTAGAAGACGTCCACGCGCACGTGCTGGTCCTGCTCGAGCGTATAGGCTGCACCCAGCATGAACACGGCCGCGTGCATCCACGTGATGCTCTCCTGCAGCCAGATGAAGCCGGCGTCGAAGACGTAGCGCAGCACCACGACGAGAAACGTCACCAGCACCATAACCAGTGTGAGCCAGGAGACCGCGCGGCCGCTCGCCGTGCTCACCCGGTCGACCCTGCGGGCGATGGCGGCAATTTTCGCCGCCCGGTCACTCATCCGCGCCGCCCGCCTTCTCGATGCGTCGCAGGAAGACCTGCATCTCCTTCGCCGCCTGCTGGTCGCCCCGCTCCTCGGCCACGGCGATGCCGCGCCGGTAGGCGGCCGCCGCCGCGCCGGCGTCGCCGGTATCGGTGAGCGCCCGGCCCAGCAGTTTCCAGGCGGCGGAATAGCCGGGGTCGAGTTCCACCGCCCGCTCCAGGTGGCGCACGGCTTCCGCCGGTTCGGCGGCGGCCAGCCATTCGTTGCCCAGCGAATAGCGCAGCAGGGCGTCCTCCCGCCCGCCGTCGAGCAGCTTCTGCAATGCCTGCAGCCGATCGCCCGCCATCAGCGCCTCCAGAATATCGGCGTCACCAGCACGAGCAGGGTGAATATCTCCAGCCGCCCCATCACCATCGCGAGGATCGCCACCCACTTGCCCAGCGTGGGTACGGACATGAAGCCGCTGGCGACGTCCCCCAGCCCGGGACCCAGATTATTCAGCACCGCCGCCACCGCCGAGAAGGCCGTCACCTGGTCCAGGCCCGTGGAGAGCATCAACATCATCATGACGGCGAAGACCACCACGTACACCGAGAAAAAGCCCCACACCGCCTCGATCACCCGCGCCTGCACCGCTCTCGGCCCCAGTTTCACCGGGATCTCTGCACTGGGATGCACCAGCCGCGCGATCTCGCGCACCCCCTGCTTGTAGATGAGCAGCCAGCGGATCACCTTCATGCCGCCGGCCGTGGAGCCCGCGCAGCCGCCGATGAAGCTCGCGAAGATCAGCAGCACGGGCAGGGCGCCGGGCCAGGCCGAATAGTTGGCGGTAGTGAACCCCGTGGTGGTTGCGATGGACACGGCCTGGAACAGCCCGTGCTCCGCGGCCTGCAGCGGGCTTTCGTAGGTGCCCCGCAGCGCCAGCACCACGACGATAGTCGCCACCAGCATCATCAGGATGAACGAATAGGCCCGGAATTCGGGGTCCTTGAAGTAGTGGACGATGCTGCTGTAGCGCCAGGCGAAGAAATGCAGCGAGAAGTTGATGCCGGCCAGGAACATGAACACCACCGCGATGAGGTTGATCGTGGTGGACTGGAAATGGCCGATGCTGAGATCGTGGGTGGAGAAGCCGCCGATCGCCACCGTGCTGAAGCTGTGGCACAGCGCGTCGAACACGCTCATGCCGGCTGCCCAGTAGGAAGCCGCGCAGATGATGGTGAAGCCGAGGTACAGATACCACAGCGCCTTCGCGGTCTCGGTGATGCGCGGCGTGAGCTTGGTGTCCTTGATCGGGCCCGGCGTCTCGGCCCGGTAGAGCTGCATGCCGCCGACGCCGAGCATGGGCAGGATGGCCACCGCCAGCACGATGATGCCCATGCCCCCCAGCCACTGCAGCTGCTGGCGGTACCACAGGATCGAGCGCGGCAGGGCGTCGAGCCCGGTCAGCACGGTCGCGCCGGTGGTCGTCAGCCCGGACATGGATTCGAACACGGCGTCCGTGAACGACATCGTGGGCACGTCGGAGAAATACAGCGGTGCGGCGCCGAACGTGCCAAGCACCAGCCAGAAAGAGGCCACCACCAGGAAGCCGTCCCGCAGCCTGAGGTCGGCCCGGGCGTCGCGGACCGGCAGCCAGAGGAAGAAGCCCGCCGCCAGGTTGAGGAGGAAGCCCTCGACGAACGCCAGCCAGCCACCGTCGCCGTAGATCAGCGAGACGACCACCGGCGGCAGCATCGTGACGCTGAACATCATCAGCAGCAGGCCGAGGATGCGCTGGACGACGACCCGGTTCATCGCTCCGCCGATCCCCGCCGCTGGCTGTGACTCGCAGAGACGGCCATACCGGTCAGACGAAGGAGACGCCGACCTGGAATAGTTCCTCCACTTCCTCGATGCGGCGCCGGTCCGTCATGAAGAGGATCACGTGGTCGTCGGCCTGCACTTCGGTGTCGTGATGGGCGAAGATCACCTGGTCGTCCCGAACCAGCGCCGCGATGGTCGTGCCGCGCGGTATCGGGATGTCCTCGATCTTGCGGCCCACCACCTTCGAGTTCTCCGGCGAGCCGTGTGCGACGGCCTCGATGGCCTCGGCGGCGCCGCGGCGCATCGAATGCACCTTCACCACGTCGCCGCGGCGTACGTGTGCCAGCAGCGAGCCGATGGTGACCTGCTGGGGCGAGATGGCGATGTCGATGGTGCCGGCCTCCACCAGTTCGGCGTAGGAGGGCCGGTTGATGAGCGCCATCACCTTGTGCGCGCCCAGCCGCTTGGCCAGCATCGCCGACAGGATGTTCGCCTCCTCCGCATTGGTGAGCGCGCAGAAGACGTCGGTGGAGTCGATGTTCTCCTCGAGCAGCAGCTCCTCGTCGGCAGCGTCGCCCACCAGCACGATGGCCTTGGCCAGCTGCTCGGAGATGCGCCGCGCCCGCTCCGGGTTGCGTTCGATGATCTTCACCTGGTTGGTCTGCTCCAGCGCCATGGCGAGACGGAAGCCGATGTTGCCGCCGCCGGCGATGACCACCCGGCGGATGGGGTCGTCCAGCTTGCGCATCTCGCTCATGAAAACGCGGATGTCCTTGCGCGCCGCCAGGAAGAAGACCTCGTCGCCCTCGCGGATCACCGTGTCGCCGTCCGGCATGACGCTGTGGCCGTCCCGGTAGATGGCCGCGATGCGGGCCTCCGTGTTCGGGATGTGCTCCTTCATGTTCTTCAGCTGCTGGCCCACCAGCAGCCCGTCCCGGTCGGCCCTGGCGCCCACCAGTCGCACCCGGCCGTCGGCGAACTCCAGCACCTGCAGCGCGCCCGGATACAGGATGAGCTGCTCCACGTATTCGCAGACGAGCTGCTCCGGGCTGATCAGCACGTCCACCGGCAGGGACTCCTGGCTGAACAGCTTCTTCGCGTTCATGTATTCCGCCGCACGGATGCGGGCGATCTTGGTGGGCGTGTGATAGAGGGTGTAGGCGATCTGACAGGCGATCATGTTGGTCTCATCGCTGTCAGTGAGCGCTATGAGGATGTCGGCGTCGCTCGCGCCGGCCCGGGTGAGCACGTCCGGATAGGCGGCATGGCCCACGACGGTGCGGATGTCGAGGCGGTCCTGCAGCTCGCGCAGCACTTCCGGGCTGCGGTCCACGACCGTGACCTCGTTGGCTTCCTCCCGGGAGAGGTGATAGGCGGCCGAGGATCCGACCTGCCCTGCGCCGAGTATGAGTATCTTCATGTTCTTGCCGGCTGTCGGCCCCCCGGACCTGTGGCCAGTTTACATCAGTTCCAGGTTGGCATAGGTGAGCACCAGCCACTTGGTGCCGGCGCCCTCGAAGTTCACCTGCACCCGGGCGTGGGCGCCCTGACCCTCGCAGTTCAGCACCACGCCTTCGCCGAATTTGCCGTGGCGCACCCGCTGGCCGAGCCGGATGCCGTCCTCGCCGCCGGCAGGCTCGCGGCCGGACCGGGACGGGCGCCTGGCCGGGGAGACCACGGGCCGGCTGATCTGGGCACGGGGCCGTATCTCTTCGACGAGCTCGGTCGGGATCTCGGCGATGAAGCGCGACGGCAGCGAAAAACTGTCGGTGCCGTGCAGGCGCCGCTGCTCGGCATGGGTGATGTAGAGCTGGCGCATCGCCCGGGTGGTGCCGACGTAGCACAGGCGCCGCTCCTCCTCGAGCCCGCCCGGGTCGTTGATGGAGCGCTGGTGGGGGAACAGCCCGTCCTCCATGCCGCAGAGGAAGACCAGCGGGAATTCCAGGCCCTTGGCCGAGTGCAGGGTCATCAGCTGGACGCAGTCCTCCCAGGCGTCCGCCTGGCCCTCGCCCGCCTCCAGCGCCGCGTGGGCGAGAAAGGCGTCAAGCGGCGGCATGTCGGTGTCGCTCGCCTCCGGGTCGAAGCCCCGGGCGGCGCTCACCAGTTCCTCCAGGTTCTCCACCCGGGTGATGGCGCGCTCGCTCTTCTCCTTGCGGAAGTGCTCCACGAGGCCGCTGGCGCCGATGACGTGGTCCACCTGCTCGTGCAGGTCCAGGCCCTTCGTGTCCCGGTCCAGCACCTCGATGAGGTTCAGGAAGGCGCGGATGGCGTTGGCAGCGCGCGCGTTCACGCCGTCGTCGCTGGCGAGCGCGCCCGCCGCGCGCCACAGCGAGCAGGCGTTGGCGCGGGCGTAGGAGCGCATGGCCTCCACGCTGCGCGCCCCGATGCCCCGCGTGGGCGTGTTCACCACCCGCTCGAAGGAGGCGTCGTCGTCCCGGTTGGCGATGAGCCGCAGGTAGGCGAGCGCGTCCTTGATCTCGGCGCGCTCGAAGAAGCGCAGGCCGCCGTACACCCGGTAGGGGATTCGCGCGTTCACGAGCCCCTCTTCGAGCACCCGGGACTGGGCGTTGGAGCGGTACAGGATGGCGGCGTCGGCGCGGGCGTTGCCCTGGGCCACCCAGTCGCGGATGCGGTTCACGACGAAGTCGCTCTCGTCGCGCTCGTTGAAGGCCGAGTAGATGCGGATGGGCTCGCCTTCGCTGCCATCGGTCCACAGGTTCTTGCCCATGCGGCCGTCGTTGTTGGCGATGATGGCGTTGGCGGCCTCGAGGATGGTGCCGGTCGAGCGGTAGTTCTGTTCGAGTTTCACCACCCTCGCGCCGGGGAAGTCCTTCTGGAAGCGCTGGATATGCTCCACACGGGCGCCGCGCCAGCGGTAGATGGACTGGTCGTCGTCGCCCACCACGAAGGGGATGCCGCTGGTGCCGGCCAGCATCCTCAGCCAGGCGTACTGGATGGCGTTCGTGTCCTGAAATTCGTCCACCAGCAGGTGGCGGAAGCGGCGCTGGTAATGGGCCAGCAGCTCCGGGTCGTTGCGCCAGAGTTCATGGGCACGCAGCAGCAGCTCGGCGAAATCCACCAGGCCGGCCCGGTCGCACTGCTCCTGGTAGGCCCCGTAGAGCTCGATCATCCGCCGGCGGTTCGGGTCGCCGCCGTCGTCCAGGTGGTCGGGCCTCAGGCCCTCGTCCTTCTGGTTGTTGATGAACCACTGCACCTCTTTCGGCACCCAGCGCGACTCGTCCAGCTCCATGCCGCGCAGCATGCGCTTGATCAGCCGCTGCTGGTCGTCGGAATCGATGATCTGGAACGACTGGGGCAGGCCGGCCTCGCGCCAGTGGCGGCGCAGCAGGCGGTGGGCGAGGCCATGGAAGGTGCCGATCCACAGATGCTGCGCGGGCATGTCCAGCAGACTCTCGATGCGGCTGCGCATCTCGTTCGCTGCCTTGTTGGTGAAGGTCACCGCGAGCAGGCTCTGGGGCGCGACGCCGCCCACCCGGATCAGCCAGGCGGCGCGGTGCACCAGCACCCGCGTCTTGCCGCTGCCGGCGCCGGCGATAACCAGCACGGGTTCGTCGGGTGCGGTAACCGCTTCCCGCTGAGCGTCGTTCAGCGGATCGATGATAGAGGTGACGTCCATGGAGTCGCGCGAGTTGAAGTGTGAACGGGGGCGCCCGGCTGGCGGCTGCCGGGATCGCGATTATACCGGAGGAAGTGCGGCGGCGGGCCGCCGCCGCGCCTTCATTCAGAGCAGGATCTGGCTCAGGATGCAAAGCACGGCGGCCCAGCCAACGGCGAAGGACAGTGTGCGCACCCAGGGTACGGCGAAAGTATACGAGAGGGTGTGCACGACCCGGGCCCAGAAGAACACCACCGCGGATGCCGCCGTCGCGTCATTGGCGATACCCGCGGCATCGGCCACCAGGATCACCGCCGCGAAAAGGACGAGATTCTCCACTGCGTTATAGTGCGCGGCTTTCAATCGCTCAGCCCAGGCCGCCATCGGCGCCGGGTTATCGGGATAGCCCACCGCCTCCTTCAGTCCTCGTACCGAGATCATGTTGAGGATGTAGGGTATCCAGATAACCGCATTCCAGGCTGCTGCCAACGCCAGGTATTTCAGCTCGGTAGTCATGATTTGCCTCCCCATCGTCGGATCGACGGAGCGAGTTTAACCCGGGCGCGGATGAACCGCAGAAACCGCCGCGGTAGTATCGGCCGCCCGGTGTCCTGCAGCCGGAGGAGCAGGCGAGCGGGCAACGCAGAGTGAGAGCGAGGTTGCGCTATGGCCGTGCGCTGGCGGATCGCCATCATGCTGGCGGTCATCACGACCATCAATTACGTCGATCGGCTGAGTTTCGGCATGGTCACGCCCGTGGTCCGGGACGAGTTCGGGATCAGCGATCAGCACTACGGCTGGCTGACCTCGGCCTTCCTCGGCGCCTATGCGCTGGGCCAGCTGCTGACCGGACCGGTGATCGACCGGCTGGGCACCCGGCTGTCGTTCACGCTCGCGGCCGGCCTGTGGAGCCTCTCCACCATGCTGCACGCGCTCGGGCGCGGCGTGGCGAGCTTCCTGGTGCTGCGGATCACGCTCGGCCTGACCGAGGCCGCGAACTTCCCGGCCGCTCTGAAGGCGGTGGCCCAGTGGTTCCCCGCCAGCGAACGCTCCACGGCCGTCGGCATCTTCATGCTGGGCGCCGGCGCAGGCTCCATTATCACGCCGCCGCTGGCGGCCGGACTGATCGAGAATTTCGGCTGGGAGTGGGCGTTCCTGGTGCCCGGCGGCATCGGCCTGGTCTGGGCCTGGTTCTGGCACCGCTGGTTCCGCCTGCCGGAGGAACACCCCCGCATCACCCCCGCCGAGCGAAATCTCATCCTCGCCGAGCGGGCCCCCCAGCAGGCCGGAGAGGGCTGGGCGGAGCTGCTGAAGCACCGGGAGTTCTGGGGTCTCATGATCTCCCGCTTCGTGAGCGATGGGCCGTTCTATTTCTTCGTCTTCTGGCTGCCGCTGTACCTGGCGGACGAGCGCGGCTTCAACCTGCGCGAGATCGGTCTGTTCGCCTGGATACCTTTCGTGGCGGCGGATCTCGGCGCCTGGTTCGGCGGCTGGCTGTCGAGCCGCATCATCAAGAACGGGCGCAGCATCGACTTCTCGCGCAAGTTCGTGATCTGGCTGGGGGCGCTTCTGATGCTGGGGGCCATGCCGGCCGCCACCGCAGGATCGCCGTACGTGGCCATCGCGCTGATATCGCTGGGCATGTTCTCCATCCAGGTGAAGAGCTCGGTGTTCTTCACCCTGCCCTCGGATCTGTTCTCCGCCGGGCGGGTGGCCTCGGTATGGGGTGCATACGGCGCGATCGGCAGCCTCGGCGCGGCGCTGTTCGCGCCGATGGCCGGCTGGCTCATCGAGAACCACTCCTACCGGCCGTTGTTCGTGGTGGTCTCGCTCCTGCCCATACTTTCGGCCGCACTGCTGATGATATTCGTGCCGCGGATCCGCCAGCTCTCGGCCGCCTGACCCGGCCTCACTCCGGCGGCTTGTCCTTTTCGGCGTCCCTGCCGCCGCGTTCCGCGTCCACGGCCTCGGTGAGCGCGGCCACCCGCCGCTCCGCGACGGCTGCCGTCAGGCCGGTCGTCACCGCCGTCATCCTGGCCACGGTACTAGATGCCCAGTTTCGCCAGCGTGTCCGCTATCTCCCGCAGCACGCGGTAGGTGCGCGGGTGCTCGGCCTGGAAGTTGGTGGCCGTCTCGCGCACCTGGTCGCTGAGCGCGTCCGCTCCCTCCGGCTCCGTGGCGGCCTCCCCGCCCTGATCGAGCAGCCGGTGGATGTCCTCGTCCACCTGGGTCAGCAGCCTGCGCATGTCCTCGTCCAGCTGCTCCGAGCCTTCGAGCTCCCGGTGCAGCGTGTGGAGGTGATCCTTCAATCGATCCTTTTCGGTCACTGGCGTATCCGTCTGTCTGCGTGGTGTCCCGATTATGCCATGCGGACGATCCGCGCTACGGCGGCGGCGCTCATGCGAGCAGTTTCGGTGTCGCGAAGGGCATTATCAGGTTAAGCACGGCGTGGGCGATGACGCAGGCCTCGAAGCCGGCGTATCGGAACAGCCAGCCGAGCGCGAGCCCGGCGGGGAAGATCTGCGCGAATTTCACCCACTCCGGATCCACCCGGCCGATGTGCCCTAGGGACCACAGCGCGGACGACAGGACGATGGCGGCCCAGTAGCCGGCCGCGCCGCGACCCAACAGCGCGCCGAAGTAATTCTGGATGCCGAGTCGGAAGGTCAGCTCCTCGCCCAGGGACGTGACCACCAGGGCGGTCAGGAACCAGGCGAGGGCGGTTCCCTGTGGCATCTGCCAGGGAGCGATCGCGCCGCCGCCGGCCGGGCCGGGTGCCGTGACGAGGAACAGGGCTGCGCTCCACGCCGCGATGACGAGCCCGCCGGCGATGCCCGCAGCCACGACGGCCGGGGCGCTGCGCCTCTCGCCGTCCGTCCGCGGACGCACCAGCGGCAGCGGCTTCAGACCGAGCCTGTCGGCGGCGGACAGTCCCACCACGGCCTCGGTCACGGCGCGGGCGATAAGTATTGCGGTGGCGATCAGGTAGAACCACGCCGGCACCACCTGCCGCAAATCGGCTTCGAGCAGGTAGACGGCCAGGTCCGCGGCCACGAGCAGCGCGGCCGCCGCGAGACCGTAGCGCAGCCAGGGAGATGCGAAGAGGCGGCGTTGCACCGCCTCCACGAACATCGCGATCAGGATCGCGATCAGTATGAGGTTGGCGACGACGGCCAGAGCATCCATGTGCCGGCTGTCCCCGCGCCCGGATCAGTAGTGGGGCGGCGGTTCGTCTCCCCGGGGCTCGTCCGACGGGCCCGACTCGAGCTCGCCGATGCGCTCGAGAGCCAGCGCCAGCCGGGACTCCAGCCTCTCTATCATGCGCAGCTGCGCGGCCACCTCGCCGCTCAAGGTCTCGTTCGCGTCCTCCAGATAGGCCACCTTCGCCTCGACATTATCGATCCGGTCGTCCGACATCAGTGCACGTGGCCGTGTTCCACTTCTTCCTCGGTGGCCTCGCGGACTTCCTGGACCTTCACGTCGAAGTGCAGCACCTGCCCGGCCAGGGGGTGATTGGCGTCGATGGAAACGCCGTCGTCATGCACTTCGCGCACGGTGATGATCTGGGTCTGCCCGTTGGGCCCCTCGGCCTGGAACTGCATGCCGGGCTTCACTTCCTCGACGCCCTGGAAAGCGCTCAGCGGGGCCTTCTGGATCAGGTCCGGGTTCACCGGGCCGTAGGCCTCTTCCGGCTGCACCGTGACCTGCACCTCGTCGCCCTCGGCCTTGCCGGCCAGCGCCTTCTCCAGGCCCGGGATGATGTTCTGCGCACCGTGCAGGTATTTCAGCGGCTCGCGGCCCGCGGAGCTGTCGAGCTCGTTCTTGTCGTCGTCGGTCAGCGTGTAGTCGATGGCGACGACACAGTTTTCAGCAATCTTCACAGGGTTCTCCATGGTTCTCATCAGCGGGGCGGTCGCGGCCACACCGCTTCGTGGATTGTCGCGCCCGGAGGCGCCGGCGCGATGCCGGTCCCCGGGGTCACTGCCGGTAGGGTAACGTTTTCGGCGCCGTTATGCAGGGCGGGCGGGGCTCTCGCGTCAGGCCAGCGCCCGGTAGAGGAGGTCGAGGCACAGCACCGTGCCGAAGACGTAAGTGCCCAGCGCGCCGAGGAATCGCAGCGGGTGCGGGTGGCGCAGCGACGGCGCGAGCAACATGCCCGCGACGATCATGTAGCGGCTGGCCGTCGCCCCGATCATGATCCACTGCAGCCAGGCCGCGCTGGTGGCGGTGCCGGCCACCCAGATGAGCAGCGCCAGCATGGGCGCGTACTCGATGGTGTTGCCGTGAGCGCGGACCAGCTTGTGCAGCGGGTCGGCGGGGTCGTCGGGGTAGCCGACGCCGGTCTTGCCGCGCTGCCGGGCCAGCGACACCGCCAGGCCGAGCAGGAAGACGAGCAGCCCCAGCAGGGCGATGCAGACGGCCATAACGGTCATGGCAATCCTCTCCCGGACTCAGTCGGCGTAGGAATAGGGGCCGCCGCGCTCCAGAGCCCGGCGGTAGGCCGGCCGCGCGTGCACGCGCTCGACGAGGGCGCGGATGCGGGGACAGGCGTCGCCGACGCCGCCCCGGGCCACGGCGGCCTCCAGGGGGAAGCTCATCTGCACGTCCGCACCGGTGAGCTCCTCGCCGGCGAACCAGGTGCTGCGCCCCAGTTCATCCTCGATGAAGCCCAGATTCTGCTCGAGGCGGGGCTCGATGAACGACTTCCTGACGCCGGCGCCGATCAGGCCGCCGACGGGGCGCAGCAGCAGCGGCATGGGCGGCTGCGACAGGCGCTCGAATACCAGGCCCATCACGAACAGCGGCATCAGCGTGCCTTCGGCATAGTGCAGCCAGTAGGTATAGCGCAGTCGCTCGTCGGTGTCCGCCGGCGGGATCAGCCGGCCGCCGCCGTGGCGGGCTATCAGGTATTCGATGATGGCGCCGGACTCCGCCACGACGCGACCGTCTTCCTCGATCACCGGCGATTTGCCCAGGGGGTGCACTTCCTTCAGGGACTCGGGGCCGAGCATGGTCTCGGGATCGCGCTCGTAGCGGCGGATTTCGTAGTCGGCGCCCAGTTCCTCGAGCAGCCACAGCACGCGCTGCGAGCGCGAGTCTTCCAGGTGATGGACGGTGATCATGTTCTCTCCTCGTTGCGACACGCTGGCGACGGCGCGGCGGCACGCCGGCGCACAGGGTACCGCAACGGGAGACGTCAGTGCGCTCTCACCCGCTCCCGGAACTCACGGGTGGTGTTCACGTGCGGGAACGGCATGTCCGGCACCTCGACGCCGAGCGCCTCGCACAGCGGTTCCCAGCCGGCGCCCGTGGGCCAGTCGATGAGGCGTTCCGGCGCTACCGCGGCGCGCACCGCGGCGTTGTGCCGCTCGTAGGCTTCGAGGCAGGCGTTGTCGTCCTCGAGCAGGTCGGTGAAGCGCTCGCGCATGATCGCGTGGATCATGTCTCCCCACGGCGTGTCCTCGTCCTCCTCCATCGCCTGGAAAATGGTCGCCCGGGCGCTCAGGAGCCAGTCCTCGGCGCGGCGATGGGAGAGGAGCACGAAGGCATCCGGGAACGCCTCGACGAGTTCCGGCCAGAACGCGGCCGCCGGCCAGTCCTCCGTGCTGGCGTAGTCGCCGAGGAAACGCCGCCAGTCGGGCATGCGCCCCTCCGCGGCCGCCTTCCAAACGGTCTCGTGCTCCCGGTGCGCGAGGACCTCGTCCATGTCGTAGCAGCGTCCGCCGAGCAGGTGCTCGAGCGCGCGTTTCAGCGAATGGGTGCCCGTCCTGCCGACCCCCGCGCCGATGACGCGGATACCTGTTGCCGACTCGTTCACTGGTCCCTCCTTCCAATGCCGGCCCGAGCGGACGGAAAACCCGGCCGGGCGCCGGCACTCTCTGGTGGCTGCCTCGATACGAGCCAGTTTCGCTCCGCGGGCGCGGCGTGTAACTATGGGATTTACGCAAGACGCCGGGAGGCAAGCGCCGATGGCCGCAAACCTGGCCGCAGACGCCGTACTCTTGCTGCACGCGGCATTCATCGTGTTCGTCGTGGCCGGCGGCCTCATCGCACTGCGCTGGCCGCTGGCGGCCGCCGTGCACCTGCCCTGCGCCGTCTGGGGCGCGGCCATCGAGTTCACCGGCGGCATCTGTCCGCTGACGCCGCTGGAGCAGCGCCTGCGGGCGGCCGCGGGCGAGGCGGGCTACAGCGGTGGATTCATCGAGCACTACGTGGTGCCGCTGATCTATCCCGCCGGTCTGACGCCGACGGTGCAGCTGGTGCTCGGCAGCGCGGTGATCCTCGTCAACCTGGCAGTCTACGGCTTCGTGCTGCGGCGCCGGCGGGCCGGCAGGCGGGGGTCCTAGAAGCTGCGCTTCCCTTCCACGCTGATCTGCACCGTATCGAGGGAGTCGTCGCCGTCCAGCGGGAAGGCGACGTCGATGTGGATCACCTTCTCGGTGCCGCCCCGGGTGGGCGCCAGGCGCAGGCCGAAGCCCGCGTCCTTCAGCAGCCCGAGGCTGCGGCCGCCCACCGGGTTGTCGCCCCAGGTGCGGCCGATGTCGGCGAAGACCGCGCCGCCTACCCGGAAGAAGCGCCACGGGTACCAGTCGGTGAAGTAGCGCTGCTCGACGGTGAAGACCGCGCTCGCGTCGCCGGTCTGGTAGCGAATCGGGTAGCCGCGCAGGCCGGTGTCGCCGCCCAGCTGCAGCGGGTTGTCCAGGTCCAGGTTCTCGCTCACCGCACCGTGCAGGGTCATGAAGAACAGGCGTTTCTCCGACTGCTTGTGGTAGTAGCGGATGGAGCCCCGCACCAGCCCGTTCTCGATGTTGCCGGATTCGAGCCGGGCCGATGCCCGGGCATCCAGCAGCAGCATGCGATCGGCGGGCGTGCCGTAGCCGCGGCTGGCGGCTCCGGAGACGATCCAGGCGTCCCGGTCCGCGCCGAACGACTCGTCGCTCCAGCCGATGCTCGCGGACAGCCGCGTGCCGAGGAAGAAGTCCTCGGTGCGGCCGATCTGGTCGTGGTTCATGGTCTCCGTATAGCGGTCCTCGATGATCTCGACGCCGATATAGGGATAGACGAGCTTGCGGTCTTCCGGCACCGGTCCGGCCCGGACGAGATCATCCGGCGGGCCGAAGGCGTTGTCGTCATGGACCACGCCTGCGCGCCAGCGGCGCGTCCAGCCGTCGTTGAGTCCCGACGACCAGCCGTACCAGGCGTGCAGCAGGTCCTCTTCGTGGCGGTAGTCGACGACCTCGTCGCCGAGCTCGTACAGTGATTCCTCGCGGTCGTCGGTGAAACCCGTGAAGCCGCCGGCCCAGCGGGTGTCCAGGGCGTAGAACGGCCGCCAGACGCTGAGGGCCTTGGTGGAGCCGTCGGTGTTGTCCGAGTAGCTCAGGTCCACCGAGATCCAGTTCCGCCCAAGCTGGCGGTCGGAATAGGTGACGCGGCGGGAATCCCGGTCGACGTCGTTCTCGAATTCCAGCGCAATGGTCGCGCCGGTGCCGAGGAAATTCTGGTCCTCGACCCCTACCAGCGAGCGGTTCTCGCCGCCGGAGCGCGACAGCGACAGCGAGGGCTCCAGCGTCCATACGTCGCGGGTACGCACCAGCACGTCCACCTTGCCGTCCTCGTAGGCCACCGGCACCACCAGCGCATCGAACAGGAAGCCGTTGCTGCGCAGGATCCGCTCGGATTCCGCGAGCAGGCGGGGGTCGTAAGGGTCGCCGCTCGAGAACAGCAGCTGGCTGGTGATGACCGAGGGCCGCGTCAGCGGGTGCAGGCGATTGGCCAGCCGGTAGAGCGCCCGGTCCTCCCCCGGCTGGCTGGTGTCGAAGATCTGCTGGCGGTCGACGCGGACCTCGCCGACCACCGCGCCCATCGCCACCAGCTCCTCATCGCTCGGCAGGCTCTCCGGCCGTTCATAGCTGAAGGCGGGCTCGGGCGCGGCCGGGTCATCCGCGGCCGCCGGACCCGCCGGCAGAAGGGCAAGCAGGGCTATCGCGGCGCAGCGCCGCACGTTCAGCGGTTGCGGCCGTAACTCTCGTGACTGGACACCCATTCGTCTGCCACGATGGCGCCGCCCAGCGAGAGCTCCCCGCAGAGCACCGTCGCGGCCACGATCTCCGCCAGTTTCAGCACCTTGCCCTTGCCGTAACATCCGAGTACCTCCAGGCACTCCCGCTGGGTCGGCAGCCCCGTGCCGCCGCCGTGAGTGGCGACGATAAGGGACGGCAGCGTGATGGAGAAATAATAATCCCCTTCCGGCGTCAGTTCCGCGTGGATGATGCCGGCACTCGACTCCGCGACGTTGGCCACATCCTGGCCCGTGGCGATGAACATGGCCGTGATGGCGTTCGCGGAATGGGCGCCGTTGTTGTTCGCCCCGGACAGCATCGCACCGAGATTCGCCACCTGTCGACCCCGCAGCACCAGGCTGGCCGGCGCGTGGGTCACCGAGCTCAGCACATCGCCCGGGATGATCGCCTCTGCGGTCACCCGCTTGCCCCGGGTGTGCAGCACGTTGACCTGGGAGCTCTTCTTGTCGGTGGCGAAGTTCGACTCCAGGTAGTAGTGGTCGATCCCCGGATAGTTGGCCTTGATCCAGTCGCAGGCCGCGCGGGTTGCCCGCGTCACCATGTTCTGGCCGGCCGCGTCACCGGTGGTGTAGTCGAAACGCAGATAGCGGAACCGGCTGGCCGAGTACTGCTCGATGTTACGCAGCTTCGCGACGCTGCTCGTCGACTCCGCCTGCTCGCGGATCGCCTCGATGTTCTCCTCGATCCAGATGCCGAACTCGCGGGCATCCCTGGCGCTCTTGAAGATGAAGGCGGGCGCCCGCTGCATGCAGTCGTCGTGCACCGTCGTGCGAACGCCGCCCGCGGCCCGCAGCAGCTTCATGCCCCGGTTGTAGCTCGCCACCAGGGTACCTTCAGTGGTGGCCAGGGGGATGTAGAACTCGCCCTCGGCGTGCTCACCGTGCACCAGCAGCGGGCCTGCCAGCCCGACGGGCACCTGGGCCACGCCGATGAAGTTCTCGATGTTGCCGGGCAGTACCGACGGCTCGAATGAGAACTGGCCGACGTGCCTCAGCCTGACGCCGGTGCGCTCGCCGACGAAGCCTCGCCGCTTCTCGGCCATCTCGGGGGTGTAGTCGTCGTCGCGCGACCTCGGCACTGATTCCGTCATTGGGGAGCCACTCCACTTTCTCTGGACATAAAAGATCGGGCAGCCTGCAAGGCCGCTCGCGTCCATGGTAACCGGCCGGGATGCGGCGAACAGTCGCAGTTTCCGCAATAGGGGGGCTCAGCGCCGGGATTGCTCTGTGCTTTCGGCGCAGCCGATGCACAGCGCCGTGGCCGGATCGAGTTCGAGGCGCTTCGGATTGATGGCTTCGCCGCAGCGCACGCAGCGGCCGTATTCGTCGTCGTCGAGGCGCTGCAGAGCGGCGCGGATGCGCAGGATATTCTCGCTGCGCCGCCGGCTGGTCGCCCGGGACATGGCCTGCGCCTGCAGGGCGTCCATCCGCGACAGCCGCCCCACGCGGGCCTGGTCCAGTTCCACCGTCCGCCCGGCGTCCTCGCCCGCGTGCCCGGCCGCGACGATCTCTTCCAGCAGGGCCGTGAGTTTCTTCCGGACCTGGGCGTTTTGCTGCGAGAAGGTCATAACCGCAGTCGAGTCTACATAACCGCGCGAGTCCGGGACGTGAACCCGCGCACAATTAGCGTTCGCCGCCGCCCAGCGCGTCCCACAGGTAGGTGTAGATCAGCGCCTCCACTCTGGCCCTCTGGGCGTTGTCCGCGGCTCCCGCATGGCCGCCGACGGTATTCTCGTAGTACAGGACCTCGTGACCCATCGCCTCCATCCGCGCCACCATCTTGCGTGCGTGGGCCGGGTGCACCCGGTCGTCCCGGGTGGACGTGGTGAAGAAAGCCCGCGGGTAGGCCGCTTCCGGATCCAGGTTGTGGTAGGGCGAGTATTCTCCGATGAAGTCCCAGTCGGCGGTGTCCGGGTCGCCGTATTCGCCCATCCAGGAGGCGCCCGCCAGCAGCTTGTGGTAGCGCTTCATGTCGAGGAGCGGCACCTGCACGACCACGCCGGCGAACAGATCGGGACGCTGGGTCAGCATGACACCGGTCAGCAGGCCGCCGTTCGAGCCGCCGCGGATACCGAGGTGCTCCGGAGCGGTGATGCCCCGTTCCACCAGGTCCTCGGCGACCGCGATGAAGTCTTCGTAGGCGCGCCGGCGGTTCTCGCGCAGCGCGGCGCGGTGCCAGCGCGGGCCGTATTCGCCGCCGCCGCGGATATTGGCCAACGCGTAGGCACCGCCGCGGGCGAGCCAGTTGGAGCCCAGGACAGCGCTGTAGGAGGGTGCCATGCTCACCTCGAAACCGCCGTAGCCGTACAGCAGCGTGGGCGTGTCGCCGTCCGCCTCGAAGCCGGCGGGCAGCACCAGGAAGTAAGGCACACGGGTGCCGTCGCGGCTGGTGGCGAAGTGCTGCTCCACACGCATGCCGTCCGTGTCGAAGTAGCCCGGCAGCGAGCGCACTTCGCCGGTCCTGCTGCCGCCGTTGCGGGCGAGGTAGAGCGTGTCGGGGGTGAGGAAGCTCTCGTACCGGAAGAAGAAATAGTCGGATGTCTCCGTGGCGCTCACCAGCGTGATGTCGCCGTCTTCCGGGGCCTCGATCCGTTGGCGGGTCCAGCGGCCGTCCTTCCGGCTGAAGCGCGTCAGCCGGCTGACCACGTCCTCGAGCTCGTTCACCACCAGGTGATTACGCGTGCGTACCACGCCCGTCGCCGCACCGCTGACGATCGCCGTCGAGGGGCCGGGCTCGATCAGTATCTCGAAGTCCCGTTCGCCGTCCACGAATGCCGCGAAGTCCGTGGCGAGCAGCGCGCCCTGGGGATACTCCCGGCCGGCCGGCGCCCAGGCGCTCTTCAGCTCCACGATCATCTGCCCGTCCAGTATGCCGTGCAGCTCGGCGTCTTCCGGTATGTCGATCTTCGTGAGCTCGCCGTCGCGGTACAGATAGCGTTCGCTGGTGAAGAAGGTTTTGGCGCGGGTGGCGATGTCGTAGTGCCTATTGTCATTGCCATTGTCATGGCCATCACGGATGCGGACGACGCTGACGGCCACGTCGCTCTTCTCGCCGGCGAAGATCTCCGGCGCCTCGGCCAGCGGCTCGCCGCGGCGCCACAGCCGCGCGGTGCGGGCGTAGCCGGAGTCGGTCAGGCTGCCCGGCCCGAAATCCGTCCCCACGAACAGGGCGTCCTCGTCGGCCCAGCTCACCGCGTGCTTCGCCTCCTCCAGCCGGAAGCCGTCGTCGACGAAGCGCCCGGTCACGGTGTCGAATTCACGCACCACGGTGGCGTCGGCGCCGCCCCTGGACAGGTGCACGAGGCAGCGGCGGTACTCGGGCGGCAGACAGCTCGCGCCCTTCCAGACCCATTCCTCGTCCTCGCGCCGGGCGAGTGTGTCCAGGTCCAGCAGCACCTCCCAGTCGCCGCCCCCGTGGGCATAGGCGTCCAGCGACATGCGGCGCCAGAGTCCGCGGCGGTTGTCCGCGTCCTGCCAGAAGTTGTAGACCAGATCGCCGCGCAGCGCCGGTTCGGGTATCCGCGCTGCCGAATCCAGGATCTCCAGGCTGCGTTTCTTCAGCGGCCGGAACAGGGGCCGTGACTCCAGGTAGCCTAGCGAGGCCTCGTTGCGTCCCTCCACCCAGGCGAGTGCTCGTTCGCCCTCTACTTGTTCAAGCCAGATCCAGGGGTCGTCGGGCGTCTTGGCGCTCATGGTCTCTCCTGCCGGCAGCAGTGCCGTCACTGTCAGCGAAATCGCAAGAAGTGCCGCCATTCCCTGCGTTGCGTTGCGCATTCGCCACGTCTCCTCCGTACTCGAAAAACGGCGCATCCTAACACCCCCGGCGGTCGCCGGAGCGGCTGGTCAGCGGGGACGCCGGAACACCAGAAAATGCTGCTGGGGCAGGAAGTCCTCGTTGCGGAGGAACTCGAAGCCCGCTGCCTCCACCTCGTGCAGCAGGCCCGCGGCCATCTCCCGCGGATGGGAGAACTCGTGGCAGGCATCGACGATCAGGGCCAGGTCGACGGCCGCCTCGGGCAGGTTCGGGTCGGTCACGCTGCCGCGGACACCGCGGACGTTGTCCACGCCCTCCTCGCGCCCGCGCTCCTCGATGATGGCGAACATTTCCGGCTGGATGTCCACGGCGAGGACCTCTCCCCGGGGGACGGCCGGCGCGATGCGGAAGCTGAAGTAACCGGTCCCGGCGCCGACGTCGGCGACACGGTCGTCGTCCGCCAGCGGCAGCTTCCGGACCAGGAGATCGGTGCGCTCCTCCTGCTGCCGGGACAGGACACTAGCGTCTGCGCCCGGTCCAGTCCGGGCGCTCGAGGCGGTGGATGACGACGTCCATGTCCTTGATCCGCGTCTCGCCCCAGGGCCGCTCGCCCAGCTTCTCGGCCACCCGGATGGACGGCCGGTTGTCGGGATGGATCAGGCTGATCACGTGGTCCTGATCGAGATTGTCGAAGCACCAGTCCAGCGCGGCCCCGGCCGCCTCCGTGGCGTAGCCGCGGCCGGCGTATTCCTGCCCGATGAGCCAGCCGATCTCGAAGCCGGGCCAGCCCTCGGGGTGGATGAAACCGACGCGACCGAGGAAGGTGCCGTCCCGTCGGTCTTCCACGGCGAACAGGCCGTAGCCCCGGATCTGCCAGTGGCCCAGCATCCATGCGATCTGACGCCAGGTCCCTTCCCGGTCGAGGGGGCCGCCCATGTAGCGCATGTGCGCCTCGTCGGCGTGCATGCGGGCGAGTGCGTCGAGGTCGCGTTCCTCCGGCAGCCTCAGCAGCAGTCGTTCGGTCTCGAGTCTCATCGTGGTGGCCCTCCCCGGAGCAGCATAGGCGCGGAGCCGGGCCGCCGCCAGCACCGCCCCGCTATCCCGGCGGCCACTCCTCGCGGGTGATCGCCCAGCGCTCGTGATCCCGCCAGCGCCCCCGTATCTTGAGGTAGCGCGGCGAGTAGCCCTCGAGCCGGAAGCCGAGGGCGCCGACCAGCCGCCTGGACGGCTCGTTGCCCGGCTGGATATTCGCCTCGAGACGGTGCAGCCGATGCACCCGGAACGCCCGGGTGACGACCTTGCGCATGCCGGCCCGCATGTAGCCGCGGCCCGTCCAGGGGAGGAAGGCGTAGTAGCCCAGATAGCCGCTGCGGAACACGCCCCGGACGATCTCGTTGACGTTGATGACACCGGCGATGCGCTCGTCCGCCGTCATCACGAAGTAGCCCAGGTTGCTGTCCTGCTGCAGTCGCTCGAGATAGGCCCGGTAGCCGGCGAGGGAATCCGGCGCGACCACCCAGGGTCCGTGCAGGTCCCGGCTGAGCCGCACGGCGGTCAGAAACTCGCCGGCCATGCTCCGCTCCGGCCGCCGCAGGGTTATGGCCGGTTCCGGCTTCGGCCCCTCCGCGGCGTCCGCGGCCGGCCTATTTTGCATCCTCGATCATGCGCTGCATGGCTGCCTCGACCTCTGCGGCCACATCCGCCAGTTCCGGCCGGTCCGACAGCAGACCCAGCATCTCCTTCGGGCTCAGCAGGCCGATGCGGGTACGGCCGTCCTGCTCGTAGACGGACACCCGGCAGGGCAGCGCCATGTTCATGCTCATGTCGCTGGACAGCACCTTCTGCGCCTGCTGGGGATTGCACACTTCCAGCACGCGGCACTCGTTCTCGATGGGTGCGCCCTTTTCCTTCAGGGTCGCCTTGAGATCGTAGATGTGCAGCACGCCGAAGCCGTGTTTATTCACCGCCTCCTGCAGATCCGCGGTGGCCTGCTCGACGCTTTTCGACGATTCGGTGATCTGTTTCACGAGATTCCTCCTTGCCATCCCCGCCAAGGCCATTGAAACACGGGGCCGCACGCGGCGGCACTACGTAGTGCTACCGGTGGCCGGCGCCGGTGCCGGACCCGGGTGCGGACTATCGCGGCCGTTCACAGACGGTCGGTGCAGCCGCCTGCGCCTCGCCCGGCGCGGGTTCTTCCGAATCCGCGCCGGGGCCGCGGGAGCGCCAGCCGTCCAGCCAGGCGACGATGCGGTCGAGGTGCACGAGATCCTTCCTGACCCGGTAGGGCTTCATCTCGTACAGGCCGATGCCCTCTTCCGCCGCCCTTACGTACGCCTGGACGTCGCGCAGCGCGGCGATGACGGGGATTTCCAGCGATTCCAGGAAGCGGGTCAGCTTGATGAAACTGCGGGTATTGCGACGGATGCGGTTCGCGACCACGGCCACATTGCGGCGCCGCCGGTCGACGCCGGCACCGATGAGCAGCTCGCCGATGAACCGGGCCGTGGCGTGGATGTCGATTGCCGAGGGCATCACCGGGATGATCAGGCTGGTGGCGTCCCGGGTCAGCTGCCGCAGCGCGTCCCGGTCGAGGCCGGCCGGCGAGTCCACGATGAGCGTCTCCGCCTCTTGCGGCACGCGCAGCTGCCAGCTCTGCGTCGCCGCCATGTTGCGCTTGTACGCGGCGATGCCGTGCACGGGCGGCGCCTCCGCCGGCCTCCGTTCCAGCCAGCGGATGGCGGAGCCCTGGGGATCACAGTCCATCAGCGCCGGCCGCGGTCCCCGGAGGGCGTAGTGACTGGCGAGGTTGGTCGCGATCGTGGTCTTGCCGCAGCCGCCTTTCGTGTTCAGGACGACGATCCTGTTGAGGCCGGGACGCGTCGGGATGGTGAGCATGGGATGGCGGATGATGACTCCGATGGCAGCGCGACGAACGCCCGACTATAGCGGAGGCGGGCGTTCGTTTTCAGTGTCGGGTGTCGCTGCAACCGTATTGTCACATCCGCGGGGCGCCGTCGGGGCCCGCAAATGGCCTCGTCAGAGGGCAATCCAGATGGTGCTGGCGCGGGCCACGGGCTCGCCGTCCGCCGTGTAGATCGCCGATCCCGCGTAGTGTTTGCGCCCGGAGGTGCGGATGGGCCAGCCGGCCACGACGCAGGGCCGGCCGGCCGGCAGCGGCGCCGCGATCTGCACCGTTATGGTGCCGAGGACGACGGGAGCCGGATTGCGTCCCATCGCGCCGAAGCCGGAGGGGCAGTCCAGCGCCGACCACAGATAGATGGGCCGTACGTGGCCCGACCCGTCCGCCAGCGCATCCGCCGGCTGCCAGGGCGCCGCCACCCGGTCCGTGCCCGGAACGGGGCCGGGATAGATGCAAAGGCCGCCGTCCGCCGGGCTGCGCGCCGGACCGCAGACGAAGCAGGTGGAGAATGTGTGGGCCTCGAAGCCGAGATAATCCCGTGCAGCCGCGCTGGCTTCCGCCAGGGTCGGGGCCGGTGGCAGTTCGCCTTCGATCGCGCCCGGCCGCGCGCTCGCGACAACGGTCTCGCGGTCCAGGAGTTCGCCGGTCTCCTCGCCGCAACGCAGCGTCAGCGGCCGGTCCAGGGGCGGCGGCCGGTGCAGACGCACCTCAGGCGTTCCGGACAGGCGGGTGCCCAGCAGCCCCGCGCTGTAGCCGCCGTTGCCCGATTCCGGCGGCCCGCAATAGCGGGCGTCGATGACGACGGTTTCCCGTCTCTCTCCTGCCGGCCCGCTCACAGCGACTCCAGGTAGGCGTCGGCCTGGCGGTCGGCCCGCTCCCAGGCGCCGCGGACCGGCGTACAGCTCACCTCGGGGATCCCCGTGGGCTCCGCCGTGCCCAGGGGTTCCCGGTAGGGGATGGACCACTTGTCGTCGGCGATCAGGCTGGGCCAGAGGAACGGATTCCACCAGGGTCTGGCCGTGGCTCGATAGAGCTCGGCCTGCGGCGCGCCGCATTCGATGCGGTACTGCATGAACAGCGCGACGCTGTCCGTGTAGTCCCGCCGTTCGTCCAGCGCTTCCCGGTCGGCCCAGTGGCCGTCGGAGCTCTCCAGAGTGATCTCCGCGGCGAACCAGCCGAGCCTCCAGCCGGCGATCAGCAGGGCGCCGCCGATCAGAACCGCCGCCGTGAGCAGCACTTCCCGGCGCTGCTGGCGGCGCTGGGTATCGCGCAGCCGGGCGGCGATGCGCGCGCGGCTCTCGCGGCCGCTCATGCCAGACGGCTCCCGTCCGCCACCGGGCGGTCCGGCACGGCCAGGACCACGCTGCCGTCCGCCTGCACGAAGCCGGTCACCAGGCACTCCGACATGAACGGACCGATCTGTTTCGGCGGGAAGTTGGTGACCGCCAGCACCTGACGGCCCACCAGCTCGTCCGGCTCATACAGGTCGGTGATCTGCGCCGAGGAGCGCCTGACGCCCACGTCGGCGCCGAAGTCCACGGTGAGCTTGTAGGCCGGCTTGCGTGCCTCCGGGAAGGGCTCCGCCCGGGTCACCGTACCCACGCGCAGCTCCACCTGCTCGAAATCTTCCCAGCCGATCTGCTTCATTTCTTCCGGTCGGGGTCCGATGTGTGGCCCTGCTCCTTCTTTCGCCGGAACCCGAGCCGATGCCGCTTCGACTCCTGTACCAGCGCCTCCGGGGGCGTGGACGTGCGCCCGCCCGCGAGCGAGGTGAGCCGCATCCGGATCATCTGCTGATCCATGAACTCGTAATGGGCGAGGTCGACGAGCAGCCGCTCGCCGTCGTGGCGCGCCAGGCGCAGCTTGTGTTGATCAACCACCTCCAGCGCGGTGATGTCGTGCCGCCACATCAGGACGTAGCCGACGCCCCCCTCCACGGGCCCCTCCACCCAGTCGGCGCCGAATCGCAGCCGGGCCTGGCTGGCCGAACCGAACAGGGAGATGCCGGCGCCCAGGACGGCGGAGGCGGCCGCCGTGAGGAGCCCTCCGGCGCCGTCCCCGGTCAGCAGCACTGCCACGCCGATGCCGACGATCAGCCCGGCTATGCTGCCCGAGACGGTGGCGGCGACGAGGCGCGCCTTGTTCGGATAATAGACCGCGCTGACGACCTCGTCGGGTTCCAGTCTGGCGCTGTCTTTGTCCCCGGCCATGCCGCGGAGGATAACGGATGGGGATTCAGAACAGGTAGTGGTCGACCAGCAGCGCCGTGAACAGCGCCATGAGATAGGTGATGGACCAGGAGAAGGTGCGCATCGGCAGCGACGGGTCGTCGCTGACCTTCATGCGCCAGGCGTACCAGAGGAACACGCCACCCAGCACCAGCGCGCTGGCGAGATAGAGCGGACCGCTCATGCCCGTGAGCCAGGGCAGCAGCGTGACCATCACGAGCAGGATGGTATAGAGCAGCACGTAGAGCCGGGTGAATTGCTCGCCGTAGGAGACCGGCAGCATCGGGATGCCCACCTTCGCGTACTCGTCCTTGCGGGCGATGGCCAGCGCCCAGAAATGGGGCGGCGTCCACACGAAGATGATCAGGAACAGGATCAGCGCGTGAGCGTGCACCTCGCCGGTGATGGCCGTCCAGCCCAGCACCGGTGGCGCGGCGCCCGCGGCGCCGCCGATGACGATGTTCTGGGGCGTCGCATGCTTCAGGAACACCGTGTAGATGACCGCATAGCCGATCAGCGAGCAGAAGGTCAGCACCGCGGTCAGGGGATTCACCCCGAACCACAGAATGAGCATGGAAACCGCCGACAGCGCGCCCGCGAAGGCGAACGCCTGGGGCTCGGAGACCGTGCCGGTGGGCAGCGGCCGGTGCTGGGTGCGGGCCATGATCGCGTCGAAGCGCGCGTCCAGGATCTGGTTGACCGCGGCGGCGCCGGCGGAGGCCAGGCCGATGCCGAGCGTGCCGAGGATGAGCGCGACCGGGTCCGGCAGTCCCGGCACGGCCAGGAACATGCCGACGACGGCGGTGAACACGATCAGCGCCACCACGCGGGGCTTGGTGAGCTCGTAGTAATCCCGCCAGTTGACGGGGCGGCTTCTCTCGAGAGTCTGTGCGTCAGTGTTCGGCATGCCGGACCAGATGGTTGTAGTTGAGCAGCGCCAGCAGCAGGAGCGCGGCGCCGGCGTTGTGAGCAGTCGCGAGTGAGAGCGGCAGTGAATAGTGAATGATACCTATACCGATCGCCAGCTGCACTGCCAGAGCCCCCAGCAGGAGCGCCCCGGCCCGGCGCAGTGCCGGCGGGCGGCCGCGGCCCAGCGCCGCGATCGCAAGGCCCCCGAGTACCATCGTCACCACGAGCGCGCCGATGCGGTGGACATAATGGATGGCGGTACGGGCCGGGCTGTCCAGGATGCCGCCCTCGTAGTCGATGCCGAGGCCGTGCCAGGGCCGGAAGCCCTCGGCGAAGTCCATCTCCGGCCACCACTGGGTCTGACAGGTGGGGAAGTCCGGACAGGCCAGGGCGGCGTAGTTGGTGCTGGTCCAGCCGCCGAGGGTGATCTGCACGCCCAGTAGCACGAGCCCGGCCAGTGCCAGCGTGCGCAGCCGGCGCGACGGGCGCATCCTCGGCCCGGCCGGCGCCGGTCTGAACACGCCCAGCGTCAGCCAGAACAACAGGCCCAGCGTGGTGAGGCCGCCCAGAAGGTGCAGCGTCACGATGAACGGCTTCAGAAGCAGCGTCACGGTCCACATGCCCAGCAGCGCCTGGGCGACGATGATGCCGGCCAGCGCGAGGGGCAGGCGGACCGGCTGTGCGGGGTCCCGCCGGTTGGCCCAGGCCGCCGCGGCGATGGCGAATATCATGAGGCCGAGCGCGCCCGCGAAGTAGCGGTGGATCATCTCCCGCCAGGCTTTGCCGTGATCCACCGGGCGCTCCGGGAAGGCGCCGGCCGCGAAGTCGAGCTGCTCGGCGGACTTCGGCACGGTCAGCGTGCCGTAGCAGCCGGGCCAGTCCGGGCAGCCGAGGCCGGCGTCGGTGAGGCGCACCCAGGCGCCGAGCACGACCACGCAGAGGGTCAGCACAGTCGCCGCCGGGACGAGCACGCGATAGATTCTTGCCGCTCTGTTCATGGTCCTGTCCCTTCGATCCGGTATTCCGGGGTTCATCCGATCCGCGAGATCTTCAGCAGCTTCTTCAGGTCGTCCTTGATGTCTTCCGGGTCCGCCTGGGTGGAGAAGCGCATCATCAGGTTGCCGAGCGGGTCGATGAAATAGATCGCCGCGTCCCGGGACGGCAGCGCGTCGGCCAGCGCCGGGTTGTCGTCCAGCCTGGCGCTGACCAGGCCGGCCTGGGTGCGCTCCAGCCAGTCCGCTGCCGGCGGCTCTTCGCCGGCGAGGTAGAGCCGCTCCACCCGGTCGGCCTCCGCACCCAGCGCCAGCCGGATCTGCCGGATCTTGACGATCTCCTGCCGGCAGGTCTCGCCGCAGGGCTCCGGGTTCACGTAGAGCATCGTCCAGTGATGGCGCCATCCATCCGGCGAGATACTCTCGCCCGCCAGCGTCTCGATGGGGACCTCGGGCAGTACCACCACGGGCTCGATCAGCGTGCCGTGGTTGGTCTGGCCCGGCGGACTCCAGTCATCCACGCCGTAATACAGGTACATCGCCAGAGCCAGCGGCCCCAGAAAGATCACCGCCAGCAGGATGAATTGCAGGCGGCCTCGTCGCCTCTGATTCTGTTCCTTCATTCGTCCGTCGTCTCGCCCGGGCCGGCGGCCCAGCTACTCGTTGTCACTCGCGGCCCGCGGCCGCTGCCTGACGTTGACCACCACGTAGATCACCGCCAGCGCCGCTGCCAGCGCGAACCACTGCACCGCGTAACCGAGGTGCCGGGTCGCAGGCATTCCGCCCGGCTCCCACTGCCGCCGGAATCCGTCGGCGGACTCCGGCGAGAGCAGCAGCACCCAGGGCGCCACCGGTTCCGCCAGCGCCGCGGACAGCTCCGGGATGTCCGGGAACTGCCGCACCGACGGCCAGTCCGCGGCGGCACCGTCGCCCCCGCCGAGGTCTAGACCCGCGACGGGCAGGCGGCCGACCCGGCCCTCGATCCGCCGCGTCTCCTCGCTCACCGCGATGTCGTCGGCTGGCCGGCGGCGGGCGTCCTGGGCGATCCAGCCCCGGTTCACGAGCAGCAGGCCGCCGCTCTCGAGCCGCAAGGGCGTGATCACGAAGAACCCGTTGCGGCCACTGCTCACCATGTTGTCGACCAGGAACTGGCGCTCGCTATCGTAGCGGCCCTGAGCGGTCACCGGCCGGAAGCGGTACCGGTCGTCTCCGGTCACCGCGTCGGCGGCCGCGGGCTCGGCGCCGGAGGCCGCATAGGCCTGCTCCAGTTCCGTTTTGTATTCGTAGCGCGAGAGCTGCCAGACGCCGAGTCCGATCAGCACCGGCATCAGCGCCACCGTCAGCAGGGTGGGCACCAGAGCCGGCCGGAATTCCCTGCGCGTGTCATTGACGTGGTTCATCGCCTGTCCATGGACACGCCCGCGCCTCCGGCGTTCCGCCGTATTCCTCGACATCGCCTGACCGGCGGGCGGCCTCGCGGCCGGACCGCTATACTTGAGGGTCCGGCGACAGCCCACATATCGAAGCTATGAAACTCCTCGTCATCCTGATCCTCGGCGGGATCATCGCGAGCCTCGGCTCCGGGCTCTTCTACCTGGTCAGCGACAAGGACGGCTCCGGCCGTCTGGTGAAGGCGCTCACCTGGCGCATCGGCCTGTCCGTGGCTCTCTTCATCTTCCTCATCGTCGCCGGGCTCAACGGCTGGATCTCGCCCAACGCCTGATCGACGCCGGCCGGCTCCCGGCCAATGCCGGTTACAGTCGCCGGCCCATGCCGGCTACAGCCAATAGACGAAGATGTAGAGGCCCAGCCAGACCACGTCCACGAAGTGCCAGTACCACGCGGTCGCCTCGAAGGCGAAGTGGTGCTTGGCCGTGAAGTGACCCCGTATCACCCGCAGGAAGATCACGGTCAGCATGATCGCGCCGATGGTGACGTGCATGCCGTGGAAGCCCGTGAGCATGAAGAACGTCGAACCGTAGATGCCCGACTCGAGGGTCAGGTTCAGATCCTGATAGGCGTGCACGTACTCGTAGGCCTGCAGCCCGACGAACACGTAGCCGAGCAGGAACGTCAGCGCCAGGAACAGGGCGGTCATGCCGCGGTTGCCCTCGCGGATGGCGTGGTGGGCGATGGTCACGGTCACGCTCGAGGTGAGCAGGATGGCGGTATTGATCAGGGGCAGGCCCAGGGCGCCCATCTTCTGGAACTCGCCGCCGATGTCGGCAGGTCCGTTGGTGGGCCACGTGTCCTCGAAGCCGGGCCACAGCAGCAGGTTCGTGAAGAAGTTGTTGCCCTCGCCGTCCAGCCAGGGCAGCACGAAGGAGCGGGCGTAGAACAGGGCGCCGAAGAAGGCGGCGAAGAACATCACTTCCGAGAAGATGAACCACATCATCCCCATGCGGAACGACTTGTCCACCTGCGCGTTGTAGACGCCGCCCTCGCTCTCGTCGATGACGTCGCCGAACCAGCCGAACAGCATCACGACGATGACCGCGATGCCGGCGAACATGATCCAGCTGCCGATGTCCGAGCCGTTCAGCCACATCGAGACCCCGACCATGAGGAGGAAGAGGCCGACGGAGCCCACCACGGGCCAGTGGCTGCCGTGGGGTACGTAATAACTGTCTTTGGTCTGTGCCATGGAGATGTCCCGCTGTCTTGACTGGCTGTCTTGTTATGAGCCGGGTTGCGGTTGACGGTCAGTCGTCCGCCGCAGCCACCTGCTGTTCGGTGTCGAAGAAAGTATAGGAAAGCGTCACCGTGTCGATGTGGTCGGGCAGCGCCCGGTCGACGATGAAACGCACCGGCATGTCCCTGCCCTGGTGAGCCTCGAAGGGCTGATTGGTAAAGCAGAAGCACTCCGTCTTCGTGAAATGCCGCGCCGCCACCGGCGGCGACACGCTGGGCACGGCCCGGCCGACGGTGCCGTGGTCCTGCAGGTTCTTCGCGAAGAACGTGGTGTCGTAGAGCTTGCCCGGGTGCACCTGCATCTTCGTGACGGTCGGCTCGAACTCCCACGGCCCCTGCTGGTTGACCGTGGCGACGAACTCCACCGTGATGAGGCGGTTCTCGTCCGGCTGCTCGGTGACCGTCACGGCCTCCGCGTTCGTGCGGCCGCCGAGACCGGTGATCTCGCAGAACACGTCGTACAGCGGCACCAGCGCGAAGCCGAAGCCGAACATGGCGATGGTCATCACCAGGAGCTGCCAGGACAGCCCCTTGTGGCTCTGTTTGTGGTTCTGTTTGCCGCTGTCTTCCGTCACGGGCTAGCTGCCTCCCTGGCTGCGCAGATACTCGACGAATATGAAGCCGGCGTAGAACCCCACCGCCACCACCGCCAGGATGATGGCGTTGCGTAGTGCCTTGCGGCGCTGTTCCGGCTTGCGTTCATCCACGAGCGCTTACTTGACCTCCGGCGCCTGATCGAAGGTGTGATACGGCGCCGGCGAGGGCACGGTCCACTCCAGGCCCTTGGGATTGTCCCACACCTCCGCCGTGGCCGGCTTGCCGCCCCGCACACAGGAGACGACGATCCAGACGAACAGCAGCTGGGAGAGGCCGAACCCGAAGGCCCCGACCGTCGCCAGCAGGTTGAAATCGGCGAACTGGGTGGCGTAGTCGGGGATGCGTCGCGGCATGCCGGCCAGGCCCACGAAGTGCATCGGGAAGAAGGTCATGTTCACGAAGATGGTCGTGAGCCAGAAGTGCCACTTGCCCAGCGTCTCGTTGTACATGTGCCCGGTCCACTTCGGCAGCCAGTAGTAGGCCGCCGCCATGATGGCGAAGATGGCGCCCGGCACCAGCACGTAGTGGAAATGCGCCACCACGAAGTAGGAGTCGTGGTACTGGAAGTCCGCCGGCACGATGGCGAGCATCAGACCCGAGAAGCCGCCGATGGTGAACAGGAACAGAAAGGCGATGGCGAACAGCATCGGCGTTTCGAAGGTCATCGAGCCCCGCCACATCGTCGACGTCCAGTTGAAAATCTTCACGCCCGTCGGCACCGCGATCAGCATCGTCGAGAACATGAAGAACAGCTGCCCGGTGAGCGGCATGCCGACGGTGAACATGTGATGTGCCCAGACGATGAAGGACAGAAACGCGATACTGGCCGTGGCATAGACCATGGAGTCGTAGCCGAACAGCGGTTTCCGCGAGAACGTCGGGATGATCTCCGAGATGATGCCGAAGGCCGGCAGGATCATGATGTACACCTCGGGATGACCGAAGAACCAGAAGATGTGCTGGAACATCACCGGGTCGCCGCCGCCGGCCGCACGGAAGAAGCTGGTGCCGAAGAACTGATCGGTCAGCAGCATCGTGACGGCGCCGGCGAGTACCGGCATCACGGCGATCAGAAGGTAAGCGGTGATCAGCCAGGACCAGACGAACATGGGCATCTTCAGCAGCGTCATGCCGGGTGCGCGCATGTTCATGATGGTCACGATGATGTTGATCGCGCCCATGATGGAGGAGATGCCCATCAGGTGGACCGAGAAGATCAGCAGCGGGAACGCATCGCCGGTCTGCAGCACGAGCGGCGGGTACATGGTCCAGCCGCTGGCCGGCGCGCCGCCCGGCACGAACAGCGTGGAGAGCAGGATCAGGAAGGCCGCCGGCAGGATCCAGAACGACCAGTTGTTCATGCGCGGCAGCGCCATGTCGGGCGCGCCGACCATCATGGGGATCATCCAGTTGGCCAGGCCGACGAAGGCCGGCATCACCGCGCCGAAGATCATGATCAGCGCGTGCATCGTGACCATCTGGTTGTAGAAGCCCGGGTTGACGAACTGCAGACCCGGCTGGCCCAGCTCCGCCCGGACGACGAGCGCCATGGCGCCGCCCACGAAGAACATGAGCAGGCTGAACACCAGGTACATCGTGCCGATGTCCTTGTGGTTCGTGGTGAACAGCCACCGCCGGATGCCGGTCATCTCCGGGCCGTGATGGTGGTCGTCGTGGTGTAGCGCGTCGGTTGCACTGCTCATACGGATGGCTCCTGGTTTCCTGCCGGGGCTCCGCTCGGGCCCCGGCGCTCGTTCCTGTCTGTCCTGCTGCCGGCGCCGATGGCCGCGGTCACTCGGCCGCCGCCGCGGCCAGCTTCGGGGTCACGCCCTGCTCTTCCTGGCGGGCGGCGACCCAGCCCTCGTACTCGGCCTGGTCGAGCACCTCCACGACGATCGGCATGAAGCCGTGATCCTTGCCGCAGAGTTCGGCGCACTGGCCGCGGTACACGCCGGGCTCCTCCGCCCGGAACCAGGCCTCGTTGATGAAGCCCGGGATGGCGTCCTTCTTGATGCCGAAGTCCTTCATCCACCAGGCGTGGATGACGTCGTTGGAGGTGATCAGCAGCCGCACCTTGGCGCCGACCGGCACCACCATGGGATTGTCCACCTCGAGCAGGTAGTTCGGCACCGTATTCACGTCGATGCCGGAGCCGAGGCGCCGCGCCTCGTTGCTCGAGCGCGCGAGGTTCGAATAGAACTCCACGCCTTCGTCCAGGTACTCGTAGTGCCACTTCCACTGGTAGCCGGTGACCTTCACCGTGATGTCCGGGTTGCGGCTGTCCTCGATCTTCACCAGCGTCTCGGCCGACGGGATGGCCATGCCGATCAGGATGCCGATGGGGATGATCGTCCAGATGATCTCCGCCTTCGTGGAGTGGGAAAACTTCGCCGGTTCGACGCCCCGGGACTTCCGGTGCAGGACCAGCGCGATGATCATCCAGCCGAACACGAAGACCGCGATGGCGCAGCAGACCAGGAAGATCAGCATGTGCAGGCTGTAGATGTCGCGGCTGACCTCCGTGACGCCCTGGGGCATGTTGATCTTCGACTCGGCCAGCGCCGTCGCCGAAGCGGACAGGGTCAGCAAGAAGAGGGAGATTTTTCGCATCATCGGTCTGTTATCCTGCCGGCCGCGGCCGGTGTGTTCGTCCTGTCACGCGTGCGGTGCCCGCAGCGTCCCTCGGTCGTCCGTTGCCGACAAGGCCGGCTCCGCCAGTAGTCTGTTCAGTCGGTCGCCGAGCCCCCTGCGCTCGGCGTCGGTCAGGAATTCCCCGACCGCGCACCACCGCCCGTGGGCGCCGATCTCGAGCCGGCCGGGCGCCCCGGCGCTGCGGCCTGCGGCATAGCGCACCCGCGTCCACGCGCGCAGGAAGCGCTGGTCACGCCGTTCCCGGCCCCGCAGGCGGCTGACGACGACCTCGTCCGGCCCGACATCGATCAGATCACGGTCGCGTCCGCGCTTCATGCTCAGCCAGAGCGCCGCGCCGAGGGCGGAAAGCTCCAGCCCGGCCATCGGCAGCACCGGCCAGTAACCCATCGCCGCGAATCCGCCGGCGACCGTCATGGAGACCACCAGGATCGAGACGAAAAAGAGCGTTGCCGTGCGGGAATCCAGAGAACAGTTCGGCTTCAGTTCGAAGCGGTGCAACTGAACAGATCCTGCGGCTGATCCTGAAATTCCCTGGTTCCCGGTACATCGGTCCGGACCCGCCGGACCGCGGACTGGCGAGTCTAAAGAAACGGCTTTCCGGGTGCAACTGCGCAAGTGGCTTTCCATGTCGAATTAATGTTGATAAATCAGGGAATTGCGGCAAGCGATCGCCGACCTCCCCGAACTTCCCTCTTGTTTCGATTATCGGGGCGCCCGTCCGGCGTGCAAGAGACGGGGTCATGACGTCTCACGTGCGTCTCATTATCTGTTGCGGGCTGATGCGCACCGCACCGTCGGCATCGGCCCCCGGCAGTCCGCTGCCGCCCCAGCAATGGCCGTAGACGAGTTCGAGCGTCAGCGGCAGGCGGCCGTCCTCCCGCCGCTTTCGTCCCCAGGCGTCCGCGAGGCGGCGGAAGCGTGCGGGCGTCGCCAGCCCGCGGCTGCGGCCGGCCAGCGTGTTGCGGGCGCCCGCCGCGGTCAGGTCCCGCCACAGCGCTGCAGGCTCCGCGTAGGTCACGGTGAGATGCTCGACGTCCAGCACAGGGTCGCGCAGGCCGGCGCGCACCAGCGCGTCGCCGAGGTCGTGCATGTCCGGGAACGCCAGCACGTGTTCGCCCTCGTCCACCGCCCGCCAGGCTTCGCGCAGCTCCCGGAAGCTGTCCGGACCCAGGCTGGCGAAGGTCAGCAGACCCTCCGGACGCAGCACCCGGGCGGTCTCCGCCACCACCGGCGCCGGATCGGCGAACCAGGGCAGCAGGAGGTTGGCGAACACCATGTCGAAGACCCGGTCGCGGAAGGGCAGACAGGCGGCATCGCCGGCCACCTCGTCGCGGCGGGCGAAGCGGCCGTGGCTCCTTCGGGCCGCGGTGAGCCGGGCCGGCGAGAGGTCCAGCGAGACTATGCGGCAGCCACGATAGCGGCGCGCGAGTTCCGCCGACGCACGGCCGGTGGCCGCGCCGGCGTCCAGCACCCGCCGCGGGCGGATGGCGGTGAGGTTCAGGCGGGAGAGCAGTTCCTCACGGGTACGGGCCGACAGGAAGTCGTCCGCCCCGGCCACGCTGGCTTCTGTGCGGCGGCGTATCTCCCGTCGGCGAAGCGCGGGGGCGGCTGGTCGGTCGGGCGTGCGCATGAGCCCGGGAAGCTTACGGCAAAACCGGCGGCTACCGGCAGAAAACCCGGCTGCAGCCGTGGCCACGGGCCCGCAAGCTCCGGCCGTGACGAGCGCCATGACCTGCACCATGACACGCTGCCGCGCCGCACTCGACTCCCTGGCGCGTCTCCTGTTCCCGCCGCGCTGCGCGCTGTGCGGCGAGCCCGTCTGTTGCCGGGGCGGCGACCGACACGGCGGACGATGGGCCGCGACGGATCTCTGCGCAGGCTGTCACGGCGATCTGCCCCGCATCGCCGGCGCCTGCCGCCGTTGCGCCGAACCGTTGAGCGCGGGCACCCTGTGCCTCGCATGCCGGCGGCACCCGCCGCCGATGGACCTGACGCTGGCGCCGCTGCATTACGCCTTCCCGGCGGACTGGTTGCTCACCGAGCTGAAGTTCAACGCCCGCCTCTGGCACGGGCCGCTGCTCGCCGGGCTCGTCGCCGCAGCGCTGGAGGCGGACCCGTCGTCCAGGCCCGGCCCGGCGGCGGTGCTGATCCCCGTGCCGCTGCACCGTCGGCGGCTGGCCGCCAGGGGCTACAACCAGGCGCTGGAGATCGCACGGCCGCTGGCCCGAAGCCTCGGCTGCCGCCTGGCCGACGACGTGGTGGTCCGCATGCGTCCCACCCGGGAACAGTCGTCCCTGAGCGCCCGGGCGCGGCGCCGCAACGTGGCCGGCGCCTTCCGGCTGCGGCGCCCGGCGGACTTCGGGCACGCCGTGATCGTGGACGACGTCGTCACCACCGGCGCGACCACGCGCGAGATCGCCGCCCTGTTAAGGGCAGGCGGCTGCGCCCGGGTCAGCGTAGTGGCCGCGGCGAGGGCCGCTCAGCGGAACAGGTAATCCAGCGCGATGCCGATGAACACCATCATGCCGATGTAGTGATTATTCAGGAAGGCGCGGAAACAGTCGGCGATATCCCGGTCGCGGATCAGGTACTGGTGCCAGGCCATGAAGCCGGCGGCCAGCGTCACGCCCAGGAAGTACCACAGGCCCATGGAGAGGCGGGCGCCCATCAGCACGAGCCCCAGCAGCATGAGGCCCTGCAGCGCGCCGATCATGAACCGGTCGGCGTCGCCGAACAGGATCGCGGTGGACTTGATGCCCACCTGCAGGTCGTCCGGTCGGTCGACCATGGCGTACATCGTGTCGTAGATGATGGCCCAGATCACGGTGACGGCGAACATCAGCCAGGCGATCTCCGGTATCTCGCCTGTCTGCGCGGCGAACGCCAGCGGAATGGCCATGGCGAAGGCCGCCCCAAGCACGAGCTGGGGCACCGACAGGATGCGCTTGACGAACGGGTAGACGATCATCAGCACCGCCGCGGCGGCGGCCACCACCCGGGAGAGCGGATTCAGCAGCGTCACCAGGCCGATGGCGATCAGGCCCAGGCCGACGAACAGCAGGGCCGCCTCGACGACGCTGACCCTGCCCGTGGCCAGCGGCCGCTCCCGGGTGCGGGTCACGTAGGGGTCGAAGCCCCGGTCGGCGATGTCGTTGATGATGCAGCCGGCGCAGCGGGTGACCACGACGCCGGCCATGAAGATGGCGAAGATGCCCTCGTCCGGCCGACCGTCTCCGGCCACCCACAGCGCCCACAGCGTGGGCCACATCAGCAGATAGAAGCCGATCGGCCGGTCCAGCCGCATGAGCCGGGCGTAGATCCCGAGCTGGGAGAGCAGCACCGGGAGGAAGCCGGGCCGGGTGCCGTCCGCTGCCCGGGCCTGCCCGCGGGAAGCGGCTCCCGTCCTCACAGCGCCGCGCCCTCCGGTGCCGCGAGGCTGGCGGGGAAATACTCGACGACCAGGATCGGCGCACCGGCCACGCGGATGACCGAGCGCCGCGCGAACAGCCGCCCGGCCGGCATGCGCTCGGGCAGCGCGGGATAGCCGCGGTCGCCCGGCTCGAAGACGGCGTAGCGGAACGGCTCCCGGCTCACCTCGTCCAGGCGCGCCAGTGCCTCGCCGAGGGGGCGCTCGCCGAGGGCGGCCAGGCTCGGGAAACGCTCCAGCGTTGCTGCCGGGATGATGCTCGAGGCCACCACCAGTTCGCCGGCGGCACCGCCCATGCTGATCTCGCGTACCAGGGCCTCTCCGGCGTCGCCGTCGAGCAGTGCCCGTTCGTCCCCGTAGAGCCGGCGGTGACGCTCGGCGTGCACCGCGAGGCGGAAGCTCGCCGGCTGGAACGACCGGATGCGGGGCGTCAACAGGCCGTGGTCGGCCAGCCAGCCGGTCAGGCCGGCGGGCACCGAGGCCGGGATGGTGTCGGACCAGCGGCCGTCGCCCGAGGCTTGTTCGTTACCGGGAAGCATGGAGTGCAGAGTGTAGACGAGATCGCGCTCCGTGACAGTGCAGCGCGGCGGTCCCGGCGACGTCAGACGCTGCCGTAGCGGCTGGCGCCGCCCAGCCAGCGCTGGATGACGGCCTCGGCGTCCGCCGGCGAGACGGCCGCGGCGGCGAGCTGCACCTTGGGCATGAGAGCGGCGTCGCGGCTGAGATCGGCGATGCGCAGCTGCATTGCGCCGGTTTGCCGGGTGCCCAGCACCTCGCCGGGTCCGCGGAGCTTCAGGTCTTCCTCGGCCACGACGAAGCCGTCGCCGGTCTCGCGCAGCACGGCCAGGCGCCGGCGCGCCATCTCCGACAGCGGCGGCCTGTACATAAGCAGGCAGGTGCTCTCGCGACTGCCCCGTCCGACCCGCCCTCGCAGCTGGTGGAGCTGGGACAGGCCCATGCGTTCGGCGTTCTCCACGATCATCAGACTGGCGTTCGGCACGTCCACGCCCACCTCGATCACGGTGGTGGCCACCAGCAGCCTGAGTTCGCCGGCCTTGAACGCCTGCATTGCCGCCTCCTTTTCGGCCGGCTTCATGCGGCCGTGCACCAGACCCACGGGTATGTCGGGCAGCGCCTCGCCCAGCATCCGGTAACTGGCCTCGGCCGCCTGGTAATCGAGCTGCTCGCTCTCCTCCACCAGCGGGCAGACCCAGTAAGCCTGGCGGCCCTCGGCACAGGCACGCCGCACCCGCTCGATGACTTCCTCGCGACGCGTTTCCGGCAGCACCACGGTGGTCACGGGCCGGCGGCCCGGTGGCAGCTCGTCGATGACGGAGGTGTCGAGATCGGCGTACGCGGTCATGGCGAGCGTCCGCGGGATGGGCGTGGCCGTCATCACCAGCTGGTGCGGACGGGTCACTCCCTGCTCGCCCTTCTGCCGCAGCGCGAGCCGCTGGTGCACGCCGAAGCGGTGCTGTTCGTCGATCACCACCAGTGCGAGATTGTCGAAGGCGACCGATTCCTGGAACAGGGCATGGGTGCCGATGACCATTGCAGCGCTGCCATCGGCGATGACGGCCAGCGCCTCGCGCCGCACCGCGGAACGGAGGCTGCCGGTGAGCCAGACCGGCCGGATGCCCAGCGGCTCGAGCCAGGCGCTGAAGCTCTTGTAGTGCTGCTCGGCGAGCAGCTCCGTCGGCGCCATGAGCGCCGCCTGGCATCCGGCCGCGATGGCCTTCAGGCAGGCAGCGGCTGCGACCACCGTCTTGCCCGAGCCGACGTCGCCCTGCACCAGGCGCAGCATGGGGTGGGGCCGGGCGATGTCTGCCGATATCTCTGCCAGCACTCGTTCCTGGGCGGCGGTCAGGCGGAACGGCAGGCTGTCCAGGAACCGCCGCGCCAGGCCGTCGCCGTCCGTCAGCGCCGGCGCCAGCTCGTCGCGGATGCGATGGCGCAGCCGCCTCAGGCTCAGGTGGTGAGCCAGCAGCTCCTCGAAAGCCAGGCGCTGCTGGCAGGGATGGCCGCCGCCGGCGAGTTCCGCCAGGTCCACGCCCCGCGGCGGCCGGTGCAGGTACTCCACCGCCTCCGTCAGCGTCGGCAGGTCCGTGCGTTCCAGCACCCGGCGCGGAATCAGCTCCGTTGGCGCCTCGCGGCGCATCAGGTCCAGTGCCTCCGCGACGAGGCGCCGCAGGCGGCCCTGCTGCACGCCCTCGGTGGTCGGGTACACCGGCGTCAGCCGGTCCTCCACCGGTACCGGTTCCTCCGCGCCCAGCAGCCGGTACTCGGGATGCACCATCTCCTTGCCCGCCGGGCCGGGGCGGACCTCCCCGTAACAGGCGATGCGCGAGCCGCGCGCGAGGCGCGCCTGCTGCGAGCGGGAGAAATGAAAGAAACGCAGCGTGAGCTGGCCGCTGCCGTCGGTGATGCGCACCAGCAGGGACCGACGGCCCCGGTAGACGGTCTCCGACAGCAGGATGTCGCCGGCCACCAGCACCCGCTCCCCGTGCCTGGCCGAGCCGATGCGGGTCACCCGCGTGCGGTCCTCGTAGCGCAGGGGCAGCAGGAACAGGAGATCCTCGATCGTATCCGCGCCGAGGCGGGCGAGTTTCTCCGCCAGCGCCGGGCCGACACCCTTCAGCGCCGTCAGCGGCGAGCCGAGGCCCGGGCTCCCGGAGACGCCGGAATCCCGGTTCACGGCATGCCGGTGCCGTGAATAAGGATGGCGTCCGCCTCTACGTCGGCCCCCTTCGGCAGCGCGGCCACGCCGACGGCGGCCCGGGCGGGGTAAGGCTCGTCGAAGAACTCGGCCATCACTTCGTTCACGGTGGCGAAGTTGGCCATGTCGGTGAGGTAGATGGTGAGCTTCACGGCATCGGCGAGGCTGCCGCCCGCCGCTTCCGCGATGGCCGCCAGATTCCGGAACACCTGCCGCACCCGGTCGGCGAACTCCCCCTCCACGAGCTCCATGGTGGCGGGGTCCAGCGGGATCTGGCCCGAGACATAGACCACGCCGCCCGTCTCGACGGCCTGCGAGTAGGTGCCGATGGCGGCGGGTGCGGCCGGTGTGACCACGTGCTTCTTCTGCATGCTTCCTCCGGTCAGGCGCAGTCGCGGGTGACTTTGATGACGCTCGGCATCTTGCGGATGCTGCGCAGCACGGCGGCCAGGTGCTGGCGGTCCCGGATCTGCAGCAGGAAGGTCATTACGGAGACGTCGTCATCGCCTTCCCGGACCGTGACCTGCTCGATATTGGACTGGGCCGCCGAGATCGTGGCCGCCACCTCCGCCAGCACTCCCATGCGGTTGACGGCGATCAGCGTCACCTGGGCCGTGAAGTCCTGGTCGATGTCGCTGCGCCAGTTCACGGTCACCCACTTCTCCGGGTGTTTGCGGAAATTCGCCAGGTTGTGACAGACGTTGCGGTGGATGACGACGCCGCGGCCGCTGGACAGGTGGCCCATGATGGCATCGCCCGGGATCGGGTGGCAGCAGCGCGCGTAGGTCACCACCATGCCCTCGGTGCCGGTGATGGTGAGCGAAGTGCTCTCGCGCACCGCCGGCTGCACCTCGCCGGCGTCCACGCCCAGCAGCAGACGGGCGACGATCGGCGACAGCCGCTCGCCGAGGCCAAGCTGCTCGTAGAGCTCTATCTTGTTGTTCAGGCCGAAGGCTTCCAGCACCTCGGTCATCGCCTTCTTGTCCACTTTGCGCAGCGAGCTCTTCTGTTCCTTCAGCGCCTGCTCGAGCAGGCGCTTGCCGAGCTCCGCGGCCTCGCCCCGGCGCAGGTTCTTCAGGTAGTGGCGGATGGCGGAACGCGCCTTCGCGGTGACCACGAAGTTGACCCAGTTCGGGTTCGGCCGGGCGCCCTTGTTGGTGATGATCTCTACGGTCTGGCCGTTGGACAGCGGCGTCCTCAGCGGCACCAGGCGCCGGTCGATCTTGGCGGCGACGCAGCGGTTGCCGATGTCCGTGTGCACGGCGTAGGCGAAGTCCACCGCGGTGGCGCCCCGGGGCAGCCGGCGGATGTCGCCCTTGGGCGTGAATACGTAGACCTTGTCGGGAAACAGGTCCACCTTCACGCTCTCCAGGAACTCCTCCGAGCTGTCGTCCTGCTGCAGCTCCACCAGGTTCGAGAGCCACTCACGTGCCCTCAGCTGGGGCGACGCGGCGGACTTGTCCTCGGCCTTGTAGCGCCAGTGCGAGGCGATACCGCTCTCCGCCACCAGATCCATCTCCCGGGTGCGGATCTGCACCTCCAGCGGCAGGCCGCGCGGGCCGAAGCAGGTGGTGTGCAGGGACTGATAGCCGTTCACTCTCGGTATGGCGACGTAGTCCTTGAAGCGGCCCGGCATCGGCTTGTAGACCTTGTGCACCAGGCCGAGCGCCCGGTAGCAGTCATCGACGTCCTCGACGACGATGCGGAAGCCGTAGACGTCCACGATCTCGCCGAGCGTGCGCCCCTTCACCAGCATCTTGCGGTAGATGGAATAGAGATGCTTCTGCCGCCCGGCGACGCTGGCCGCGACCTCGTGGCGCGCCAGCTCCTTCTCGAGGGTGTCGCTGATCTTCTTCACGATCTGGCGCTGGTTGCCCTGGGCCTTCTTCAGCGCCCGCTCCAGCACCCGGTAGCGGTAGGGCCGCGTGTAGCGAAAGCCCAGGTCCTCCAGCTCGACCTTCAGCGTATTGATGCCCAGCCGGTTGGCGATGGGGGCGTAGATCTCCAGCGTCTCCCGCGCGATGCGGGTCTGCTTCTCCCGGGGCAGGGAGTCCAGCGTGCGCATGTTGTGCAGGCGGTCGGCGAGCTTCACCAGGATGACCCGGATGTCCTCGACCATCGCCAGCAGCATCTTACGGAAGCTCTCGGCCTGGGCCTCCAGACGGCTGCGGAACTGCAGCTGGTCCAGCTTGGTGACGCCGTCGACGAGGGCGGCGATATCCGTGCCGAACTCGCTGTCCAGCTGCTCCTTTGCCGCCGGCGTGTCCTCGATCACGTCGTGCAGGATCGCCGCGGCGATGCCCTTGGCGTCCATGCGCATGTCCGCCAGGATGCCGGCGACGGCGACCGGGTGGGAGATGTAGGGCTCACCGGACTGGCGCAGCTGCCCGGCGTGGGCCTCGGCCCCGAACTCGTACGCCTTGACGACCAGCGCGATCTGGTCGTCCGTCATGTAGTTCTCGAGTTTCTGGAGGAGCTGCTTGAGACCCGTGGAGCGCCGCGTCTTCGGCAGTTTGGAGCGGATCGAGGCGGCGTAATCCATGGGGGTGAACCGGTCGGTGCCGGCGGGCGGCACCGGTATTGTCAGCGCTTACTCGCCGAGCGACAGCCCTCGCATGGGCATGAGGTCCTCGGAGCCGGATTCGGCGCGCAGCAGATCCTCCGCGGGCTGGTCCGCCTCGTCGAGTATTGCCGGGGTCACGTGGCCCTCGGCGATCTCGCGCAGAGCGACCACCGTGGGCTTGTCGTTCTCCAGCTCCACGTAGGGATCGGCGCCGTTGGCGATGCGCCGGGCGCGCTTGGACGCGACCAGCACGAGTTCGAAAATGTTGTCGATGTTCTCGAGGCAGTCCTCGACGGTAATTCTGGCCATTGGCTACTCAAGCCCCTCTCGAATAATACTGAACGATAATGTTGAACGGTGCGGACCGCGGGAAGAATCAGGCTCCGGACCCGTCAGTGTACTGTAAGGAGCCGCTCCTAAACCAGTAGGTGGGCGAGCTTTTTCCGGGTGGTCTCGGCGCCCACCCGATTGCGGCGGTAACGCCCGGTGGCGATGCCCTCCAGCTCGTCGATGGCGCGCTCCAGGTCGTCGTTGATCACCACGTAGTCGAACTCGTCCCAGTGGGACAGGTCGCTGAGGGAGTCCCGGAGACGCCGCCGGATCACGTCCTCGGAGTCGGTGCGGCGGCTGCGCAGCCGCTGCTCCAGCGCCTCCACCGAGGGCGGCAGGATGAAGATGCTGCGGCACTCGGGCATGGCCGCGCGCACCTGCCGGGCACCCTGCCAGTCGATCTCCAGCACCACGTTGCGGCCCTTCGCGAGTTCGCTCTCCACCTGGCTGCGGCTGGTGCCGTAGTAGTTGTCGAACACCCGGGCACTCTCCAGGAACTCTCCCTGCCGGTCCAGGCGCCGGAATTCCTCCTCGCTGACGAAGAAGTAGTCCCGGCCGTGCTCCTCGTTCGGCCGCTTCGGCCGGGTGGTGTAAGACACCGAGAAGACGAAGTCCGGGTTGCGCTCGATCAGCGCGTGCACCAGCGTCGTCTTGCCCGCGCCGGACGGCGCGGCGATGACGATGAGTCTTCCCCTCGCTCCTGTGCCGGGTCTGCTTGTCGCCATGGCCCTACTCGATGTTCTGGATCTGCTCACGCATCTGCTCGATGAGCACCTTGAGCTCGACCGAGGCCCGGGTGGTTTCGGGGTCGCCGGACTTCGAGCCGAGCGTGTTGGCCTCCCGGTTGAATTCCTGCATCAGGAAATCGAGCCGCCGTCCCACGGGTTCGTCCCGTTCGAGGGCGCTGCGCATCTCCTCGACGTGGCTGTCCAGCCGGTCCAGCTCCTCGTCTACGTCCATCTTCTGGGCGATGATGGCCAGTTCCGTCTCCAGGCGGCCGGGCTCGGCCTCCACGTCCAGGCGGGCGAGGCGCTCCCGCAGCTTCTGCTCGATGCCGGCCAGCACCTCCGGGCGCCGGGTCCGCACGGCGGCGGCGATGCGGGCCACGTCTTCCGTGCGGCTGCGCAGCGTCTCGGCCAGCCGGGCGCCTTCCGCGCGGCGCATTTCGTCCAGGGTCGCCAGCGCCTCGTCCAGCAGGGACAGGCTCTCGGCGAGCAGCGCATCCTGCTCCACCGCCGGCTCCTCGATGACACCGGGCCAGCGCAGCACTTCCATGGGGTCCACCGGGCCGGTCTCGCCGAACCGCTCGCGCACCACCGCGACGCCCTCGGCGATCCGTCCGACCAGCGCCGCGTCGATGGCGAGCTCCCGCCGGGTGCCGCCGCCGCGCCGCAGCGTCAGGCTCAGGTCCACCTTGCCGCGCCCCAGCCGGTCGCCGGCGGCGCGGCGGAATTCCGCCTCGGCGCCCCGCAGCACGTCCGGCAGCCGGAACTGCAGATCCAGGTAGCGATGATTGACCGAGCGCACCTCCCAGGCGAGATCGCCGAACTCTGTCTGGCGCTCGCTGCGGGCGAACCCTGTCATGCTGCGTAACATCGGTGTCTCCACTCGGGGTGCGGTGACGGAGGGCCGGCATTGTAAGCGCGCCCCGGCGCGCGCTGCCACCGCTCGTTGCCACAGGGGGTATCTGCGAATCTGCGACCCGTGCCCTCCCCGGGGCGGCGCAAGTGGTATACCCTCCGTCACCGTTCTTCAGGAGTCGTGCTGCTTGCGGGCGCTGCGCCCGCCCGGGAACACGTGCGCATCGAATACGCGAAAATCTCGCTGACCGGCGATCGCCGGGACAACCAGGACCGGGTCGCCGTCGCCGTGAGCGAGCGGGCCGCGATGCTGCTGGTGTTCGACGGCATGGGCGGCCACTCGGACGGCGCGCTGGCCGCCGAGGTGGCGCTGGAATCGGTGCAGAAGGACTTCGCCGCCGCGGAGCACCCGGTCTTCGATCCCCAGGGTTTCCTCTATGCCGCCATGGGCCGTGCCCACGACGCCGTGGTGGCGGTGGGCGCGCAGACCGACGTGGATCACCGTCCCCGCGCCACCGGCGCGGTCTGCCTGGTGCAGGATCAGGCCTCCTGGTGGGCGCACGTCGGCGACAGCCGCATCTATCAGGTACGGGGCGGGCGTATCCGCGGCCGCACCCGCGACCACAGCCACGTGGAGGTGCTGCTGCGCGAAGGCGTGATCGACGAGCGCGAGGCCCGCGAACACCCGATGCGCAATTTCGTCGAGTCCTGCCTGGGCGGCGATCACGCCCTGCCCGGCATTACCGTCACCCGCAAGAAGCCTTTGCAAAGCGGGGATGTGCTGATAGCTTGCACCGACGGGCTGTGGTCGGGGCTCGGCGAGCGCGACATCGCCAGGATAGCCAGCCGTGCCGACCATACGGTGGTGGAGAATCTGCGCGAGCTGGGCGAGCGCGCAGTCCGCGCCAACGGTCCCCACAGCGACAACACGACGGCGGCCTCCATCCGCTGGCTCGGCTGACCGGGCCGGCCCCGCGCCGGAACAGAACCCGCCGGAACGGAAGTCTCCGGATCAGGAAAAGGCAGGAGCGATATGCGACCAAGCGGCCGCCGACCGGATGAACTGCGTCCGGTGGCATTCATCCCCGATTACACCCGCCACGCCGAGGGCGCCGTCCTCATCGAGTGCGGCCACACCCGCGTCCTGTGCACGGCCAGCGTCGAGGACCGCGTGCCGCCCTGGCTCAGGGGCCGCCAGCGGGGCTGGATCACCGCCGAATACGGCATGCTGCCGCGCGCCACGCACACGCGCACGGCCAGGGAGGCCGCCCGCGGCCGGCAGGGCGGGCGCACCCAGGAGATACAGCGGCTGATCGGCCGCTCGCTGCGCGCCGTGGCGGATCTCTCGGCGCTGGGCGAACGCACCGTCACCGTGGACTGCGACGTGCTGCAGGCGGACGGGGGCACCCGCACCGCCTCGATCACCGGCGGCTACGTGGCCCTGGCGCTGGCCATGGAGCGGCTGAAGAAGAAGGGCGCCCTGGCAAAGAATCCGCTGCACGGCCAGGTGGCCGCCGTCTCGGTGGGCATCTACCGGGGCGAACCCGTGCTCGACCTGGACTATGCAGAAGATTCCGACGCCGAGACCGACATGAACATCGTGATGAACGATGCGGGCGCCTTCATCGAAGTGCAGGGCACCGCCGAGGGACATGCCTTTCGCCGCGACGAGCTCGAGCGTCTGCTGGATCTCGCCGGCGCCGGCATCGGTCAGCTGGTGGCCGCGCAGAACCAGGCGCTGGCCGCCGCCTGAGGAGGGAGCCGTGCTGCAGGCGGGCTCGAGTATCGTGGTGGCCACGGGCAACCGGGGCAAGCTTGCCGAGATCCGGGCCATCCTGCAGGAGTTCCGGGTGGAGGTGGTCTCCCAGGGCGAACTCGGCATCGGCGAGGTCGAGGAGACCGGCCTTACCTTCGTGGAGAACGCCCTCCTGAAGGCCCGCAACGCGGCCTCGCACGCAGGACGGCCGGCCATCGCCGACGATTCCGGCCTGGAGGTGGACGCGCTGGGCGGCGCCCCCGGCATCCGCTCGGCCCGTTACGCCGGCGAGCCCGCCGATGACGCCGCGAACATCGACCGGCTGCTCGCCGCGCTGGAAGGCACGGAGGACCGCACCGCCGCCTTCCGTTGCGTCATGGTGTTCCTGCGTCACGCCGAAGACCCCGCACCCGTGATTGCAGAGGGTGTCTGGCGCGGACGCATCCTGACCGGGCGCCGGGGCGAGGGCGGCTTCGGCTACGACCCCGTTTTCCACGATCCGGAGCTCGGCAGGAGTGCGGCCGAATTGCCGGCCGGCGAGAAGAACCGCGTCAGCCACCGGGCCCGGGCGCTCCGGGAGCTGGCCCGTCGCCTGGCGGCGGGAGAAGGGGGATGAGCGCCGGCCCCAGGGCGGACAGGGCAGCCACTGCTGGCGCGGCCATTCCCCTCACCCTCTACCTGCACCTGCCCTGGTGCGTGCGGAAATGCCCCTACTGCGACTTCAATTCCCACCGCGCCGGCGACGATCCTCCCCGCGAGCGCTACGTCGACGCGCTCGTCGCCGACCTCGAGGCGGAGGCGCTCCGCGCCGCCGGCCGGCCGCTCGAGGCGGTTTTCATCGGCGGCGGTACGCCTTCGCTGTTCAGCGGCGGGCAGATCGGCCGGCTGCTCGACGCCGTAGCGGACCGCTTCGCGCTGGCCGCCGACGCCGAGATCACGCTGGAGGCCAACCCGGGCACGGTCGAGCGGGGCAGTTTCGCGGCGTACCGGGCCGCCGGGGTCAACCGGGTATCGCTGGGCGCGCAGAGCTTCGACGATGCCTCCCTCGCCGCGCTCGGACGCATCCATACCGCGGCCGAGACCCGCGCTGCGGTCGACGAGGCACGGCGTGCGGGCATCGACAACCTGAATCTGGACGTCATGTTCGCGCTCCCGCAGCAGAGCGTGGAGGGCGCGCTGGCGGACGTCTCGGCGGCACTCGCCCTGGCGCCGGCGCACGTCTCCCATTACCAGCTGACGCTGGAGCCGAACACACGCTTCTACCATTCCCCGCCGCCGCTGCCGGACGCCGATACCGCGTGGGAGATGCAGGAGCGCTGCCATGAGGCGCTGGAGGCAGCCGGCTACCGGCGCTACGAGGTGTCGGCGTTCGCGCGCCCGGGAAGGGAATGCCGGCACAACCTGAACTACTGGGAATTCGGCGACTATCTGGCGGCGGGAGCCGGCGCGCACGGCAAGATTACGGATGCCGGCGGCACCGTGCGCCGCTACGCGAAGCCGGCGAGCCCCCGGGCCTGGATGGAGGCCGCGCTGGCCGGAGGTACGGGGGAGGCGGCGGCTGCCGTCGCCGCCGAAGACCTCGTCTTCGAGTACATGCTGAATGCGCTGCGCCTCACCCGGGGCTTCACGACGCCCGACTTCGTGGCCCGCACCGGTCTCGCCGCGGAGGCTCTGGAGCCCGGGCTGGCGGCCGCGCGCCGCCGGGGTCTGGTGGAGGCCGACGGCGCCGGCGGACTGCGCCCGAGCGCCCTCGGCATGCGCTTTCTGAACGACCTCCAGGCCCTGTTCCTGCCCTCTTCCGGGGCGGCCGCCGGGTGACTCCGCGGCGGTCCGGCCGGCGACCGTTATGCACAATGTCGGGACTATCCCTATATTTGTCTTGTAGAGTCGCGATCAGCTGAAACCCGACTTTGTAAGAGTTCCATAAGGCTTTGAAATAATTAGCGTTATTATTGTGAACAGAAAATAGACATTCTAACGGGGAGGCTTGAAAATCGTGGGCTTGCGGCGTTTAGCCAAAATCCTTCCACAGAGTTATCCACAGGATTTGTGGATAACGGACGGCCCTTCGCGGAGGCCCGGCGCGGACTTGCCAGCGGCCCTCCGGCGCTGTATGCTCCGCGCCCCTTTTCGCTGTCCGCCCGGCGGGCAGACGACCGGAGAATGACGATGAAAGCCGATATCCATCCCCGCTACGACGAGATCAAGGTGATCTGCAGCTGCGGGAACGAGTTCGTGACCCGCTCGACGGCCGGCGAGGAGCTGCACGTTGAAGTCTGCTCCGCCTGCCACCCGTTCTACACGGGCAAGCAGAAGATCATGGACTCGGGCGGCCGCGTCGACCGTTTCCGCCGCAAGTACGGCATGTCCTGAGGGATCCGGCGTCCGTTCCTGGGACGCCTTCCCGGGTGCGCCGGGCGCTTGCCGGCCCGGCTCCGTCTGCGGCACCATACAAGTATCTCGCGGCAGGTCCTGCCCACCGCACGGACCCGGGATCACAAAGAATGAGGATCGCGCCGGGCGCCGCGTGACGGCGTCCGTCCGCTTGTGCGATCCGATATCAGCCAGGAATCAAAGATGAGCAAGAAGCACTTCACGCTGACCAGCCCCGAGGGCGACGGCACAGAGCTGCCCGTACTCGAGGGCACCCTCGGCCCGGACGTGGTCGATATCTCCAGGCTGTACGGGGAGCGCGGCGTCTTCACCTATGACCCCGGCTTCGTCTCCACGGCCAGCTGCGAGAGCACCATCACGTTCATCGACGGCGCCGAGGGCGTGCTGCTCTATCGCGGTTATCCGGTCGAGCAGCTCGCCGAGCATTCCTCCTTCATCGAGGTGTGCTACCTGCTCCTCTACGGCGACCTGCCCACCAAGGACGAACTGGAGAACTTCGAGTCGATCATCCGCCGGCACACCATGCTCAACGAGTCGGTGTCCCGCTTCTTCATGGGCTTCCGTTACGACGCTCACCCCATGGCGATGCTGTCGGCCGTCGTCGGCTCCATGTCGGCGTTCTACCACGACACCATGAATATCCACGACGAGCGCCAGCGCGATATCTTCGCCCACCGCATCATCGCCAAGCTGCCCACCATCGCCGCCGCGGCCTACAAGCACTCCATCGGCCAGCCGTTCATCTATCCGCGCAACGACCTGGACTACTGCTCGAACCTGCTGAACATGTTCTTCGCGGTGCCGGCCGAGCCCTATCACGTGGACCCGGTCGCCGCCGAGGCCCTGGACCTGCTGTTCATCCTGCATGCCGACCACGAGCAGAACTGCTCCACCTCCACGGTGCGCATGGCCGGCAGCTCCGGCGCGAACCCCTACTCGGCCGTCGCGGCCGGCATCTCGGCACTCTGGGGCCCGGCCCACGGCGGCGCCAACGAGGCGGTGCTGGAGATGCTCGAGGAGATCGGCGACGTGAAGAACATCCCGAAATACGTCGCCAAGGCCAAGGACAAGGACGATCCTTTCCGTCTGATGGGCTTCGGCCACCGGGTCTACAAGAATTTCGATCCCCGGGCGAAGATTATCCGCGAGATGTGCCACAAGGTGCTGAAGAAGCTCGGCAACGACGACAACCCGCTGTTCGAGCTGGCCCTAGAGCTGGAGCAGGTCGCGCTGAAGGACGAGTACTTCGTCGAGAAGAATCTGTACCCGAACGTGGACTTCTACTCGGGCATCATCTACCGGGCGCTCGGCATCCCCACGTCGATGTTCACGGTCATGTTCGCCATCGGCCGCACGGTCGGCTGGGTGGCTCACTGGCGGGAGATGATCACCGAGCCCGGACGGCGCATCAGCCGGCCGCGCCAGCTCTACACCGGCCCCGGCGTCAGGGACTACCTGCCCCTGGACCAGCGCTGATTCCGCGCGCCCGGGCGGGGCGCGCGGACGGCAGGCCCGGGCTATCGGTCGGACTACCGGTCAGACTGTCGTTCAGACTATAGGGGCCGGCGCCTCGGCCAGCAGCTTCTCCAGCTTGCGTTTGTCCGCCCGGCGCATCGGCCGGCCGTCCACCGGGCTGATCGGTGCCTGCCTGAGCCCTTTCTCGGGGAATACCGTCGCCTCCACCGTGGCCTCGGCGCAACGGAAACGATAACCGGGGTAGGTATCCAGCCGGTCCTGGCGGCTCTTCAGCCGCCGTTCGTAGAGCTGGTAGGCGGTCTGCTCGCCTTCCAGCTGCCAGGCCACCTCCTCCGGCGAGTCCGCGAACAGATGCAGGTTGATGGCGGAATGGGAAGCCGCCGTGCCGGCCAGCACGGGACCGACAAGGCGTGGGCGGAAATCGGCGAAGCGGTGCATCACCTCCAGCGCGATGCGCCGCAGGCGGTCCAGCAGTTCGGAATGGTCCGAGGCGCCGAACAGCCGGTGGTGCTCGATCAGCGCCGATTCGATCTCGGTGTTGCTCGGCAGCGCGCCCCGTTCGCGGAAGCCCAGCCGCTCCGCGGCCTTCACCTTGGCCTGACGGTAGTTCTCGATGCCGTGGTCGGCGATGATGCGGGCCGCTTCGCGTGCCAGCAGCTGGCGGGTCCGGCACAACTCGTCATGCTTCGGCATGGCGCTCTCCTGCGATCGGGCCGGCACCCGGCGGCTGTCAGAAGATGGGATCCTCGATGTCGCCGCTCGAGCCGGTATCGTTGTAGATCTCGTCCGCGCCGCCGATCGTACCAGCTTCCGGCTCGTTGCCGACGCGGAATTTCTCGAAGATGAAATTGCCGTCGTCCGAGCTCACGGGGCGGCCGGTCTCCGGCGAGACGCGCACCGTGACGAGGCCCTCCGGCTCCTCGACGCGAGCGGTCGGCGCGCCGTCGAGCGCCCGCTCCATGAAGTGGATCCAGACGGGCAGCGCCGTGCGCGAACCCTCCTCGCCCGCCCCCAGCGGCTTGTCCTCGTCGAAGCCCACCCAGGTGACGGCCACCAGGTCGGCGTTGAAGCCGCCGAACCAGGCGTCGCGGCGATCGTTGGAGGTGCCGGTCTTGCCGTACAGATCGTCCCGGCCCAGCGAGCGGGCCCGCCGCCCGGTGCCGCGGCGGATGACGTCGCGCATCATGTCGGCCACCAGGAACGCATTCTCCCTCGTGATCACCCGGTCGGCGAGTCGGATGCCGGCGTAGAGCCTGGGATCCTCGTTCGCCGTGGGCCGCCAGTCGAGGGTCCGGCCCTCCAGTTGCTCGACGCGAGTGAGGGGGTCGGCGAAGGGGTCGTCATCGGTCTCCGCCAGTTCCTCGCTGTATTCGCACTCCGGGCACACGAGCGGCGGGTCGGCCCGATGCAGCACATTGCCTTCGCTGTCTTCGATGCGGTCGATGAAGTAGGGCTCCACCCGGTAGCCGCCGTTCGCGAACACGGCATAGCCCAGCGCCATGTCCAGCGGGGAGACGGCACCGCTGCCCAGCGCCAGAGAGTAGTTGTAGGGCACGGCCTCGTTCGCGAAGCCGAAGCTGCGGATGTGCGGCACCGCGTCGCCGAGCCCGGTGCCGATCAGCACCCGCACCGAAGCCAGGTTCAGCGAGCGGTAAAGGGCCTCGCGCAGGCGCACAGGCCCGTAGAACTTCCCCGTGTAGTTGATTGGCTTCCACGGCCCTTCCAGTTCCTCGGACTCGAATACCACCGGCGTGTCGTTGACGATGGTAGCCGCGGTGAACCCGTTCTCCAGCGCCGCGGAGTAGATGAACGGCTTGAAGGCGGAGCCGGGCTGGCGCCGGATCTGCACCGCCCGGTTGAACTTGCTGGCCGCGTAATCGAAACCGCCGACGAGGCCTACCACCGCGCCGTCGTCCGGGTCCACCGACACCAGCGCGCCCTGGGCGGCCGGTACCTGGGCCAGGGCCCATCTGTCCGAGACCGTCGGCATCACGTGGATGACGTCGCCCACGGCCAGTACCTCGCCGACGGAATCCGGCGGCGAGCCCACGCGGTCGTCGTCGATGTAGCGCTTGGCCCAGCTGATGCCCGACCAGGGCACCCGCACGATGCGATCGCGCCGCAGGGCCACGGCCGCGCTGTTGTCCTCGCCGAGGCCGACCACAACGCCCACGCGCAGGCCGCCGGGCTCCGGATAGTCCTCCAGGGTCTGCAGCACGTCCGGCGGGAGCGCCGGATAGCCGCTGCCCGAATAGCTGCCGTCGCCGCCACTGCCCTGGCCGTTGCCCCGGCCATTAGTGCCGCCGTCGCCGCCGGCCGGCACGGGCAGCTCGAGCCTCGCCAGCGGCCCGCGGTAGCCATGGCGCCGGTCGTATTCCAGCAGGCCGTTGCGCACCGCGTACACGGCGGCCGTCTGCAGCGAGGAGTCGAGCGTGGTGGTCACCCGATAGCCCCCGGAGTAGATCTCGGGGCCATAGCGCTCCAGCATCTCCCGACGCACCATCTCGGCCAGGTAGGGGGCGGTCAGCTCGACCGCCGGCCCGTACAGGCGGGACTCCATGGGGTACTCCATGGCCGCCTCGTACTCGGCTTCGGTGAGGTAGTCCAGCTCGTGCATGCGGCGCAGCACGTAGCTCCGCCGCGAGGTGGCCTTCTCCGGGCTGCGCACCGGGTTGTAGGCCGAAGGCGCCTGCAGCAGGCCGGCCAGGGTCGCGGCTTCCGCGGCGTTGATCTCCTCGAGGGTTTTGTTGAAGTACACCCGGGAGGCGGCGGCCACGCCGTAGGCCCGCTGGCCGAAGAACATCTTGTTCAGGAACATGGCAAGGATCTCCTCCTTGCTGAATTCCTTCTCGATCTTCCAGGCCAGGAACGCCTCGCGGATCTTGCGGGTGAACAGCCGCTCGCGGGTGAGGAAGTAGTCCCGGGCCAGCTGCTGGGTGATCGTGCTGCCGCCCTGGCTGCGCGAGCCGGTCAGCAGGAAATTGATGCCGGCGCGCAGCACGCCCTGATAGTCGATGCCCGGATGTTCGAAAAAGCGGTCGTCCTCGGCGGCCAGGAAAGCCTGCACCACGTGCCCGGGAATCTCGTCGTATTCCACCGGTATGCGGCGCTGCTCACCGATCTCGGCGATCAGCCTCCCGTCCCGGCTGTAGACCCTGAGCGGAATCTGCAGGGGGATGTCCCGGATGGTTGCCGCCTCGGGCAGGCCTGCCAGCGTGTAGTGGTACGCACCGACGACACCCGCCGTCAGCGACAGGGCGAGTATGGCCACCGTGCCGGCCAGTCCGGCGAGGATGCGAGTGAAAGATCTTGTTGCCAAAGCGCTTTCCGGTCCTTGCCAGCGTCAGGGGCTTACTGCATAGTGACTGCGGCCGAAGCGGACCGTTCCTTGTTAAACAAGGGGGCATGGGGCGGTCCGGGTCAGGGCGAAGACCGGATCATACCGTCAGCGGGGGGCCAGACCGCAATGCTTCGCGGCGACAGTCTACAACCATACCCGGCAGGCCGCACCCGGCCAGCCTCGTGTCGTTGCAGCAAAACTCCCTGCACCCGCCACTTTCGGGCCTGGCTCACTACCGGTACACAGTTCACAGAATAGGCGGCGGGGCCTGCCTTACTATACGCGGGCATTCAGCAGGGGATCAGCGTCGTTTTATTTAACATTTCGTTGATATATAGTTAACTCGGTTTCTTCAGGCGCCCCACCACTTATCCAGCGTAACCTACGGACTTGGAAGGGAAAACAGGTGCAATTCGGCAAGAAAAATCGTCCGCTCCTGGGGCTTGACATAACGACATCGTCGGTCAAACTCATCGAGCTGTCCCAGAGCGGCAAACGCTACCGCGTCGAATCGTACGCGGCCGAGCCGACCCCGCCCAATTCCATCAACGAGAAAAACATCGTCGACGCCCAGGCCGTGGGCGGTGCCATCCGGCGGGCGGTGAAGCGGGCCGCCACCAAGTGCAAGGACGTGGCCATCGCCATCAGCGGCGATGCCGCCATCACCAAGGTGATCCAGATGCCGGCGTCTCTGGCCGACAAGGATCTCGAGGGGCAGGTGGAGATCCAGGCCGACCAGTACATTCCGTTCCCCATGGAAGAGGTCAGCTTCGATTTCGAGGTGATCGGGCCGAACGAGAACGACCCGGACATGAACGATGTGCTGCTGGTGGCCACGCGGACGGACAACGTGGACCAGCGCCAGGCGGCCGTGGATGCCGCCGGCCTCTCTGCCCGGGTGGTCGACGTCGAGGCCTTCGCCCTGGAGAACGCCTGCCAACTCCTCACCCACCAGATGCCGAACGGCGGCGTCGGCCAGTCGGTCGCCGTGGTCGACATCGGCGCCAGCGCCACCACGTTCAGTGTGCTGGACGACCTGAAGGTCATCTACACGCGCGACTTCGCCTTCGGCGGCGTGCAGCTCACCGAAGAGATCATGCGGACCTACGGACTGTCCATGGAGGACGCGGGCCGGGCGAAGAAGGAAGGCGGTCTGCCCAGCAACTACCAGCCCGAGGTGCTCGACCCCTTCATCGACGACATGACCCAGCAGGTCAGTCGCTCGCTGCAGTTCTACCTGGCCTCCGGCGGCGGCCGGGAGCAGCCCGACATGATCCTGGTCTGCGGCGGCTGCGCCAACATACCGGGTATCGCCGACGTCATCTCGAGCCGGGTGGGCATCCCGACGGAGATCGGTGACCCGCTCGGCCAGATGAAGGTCGCATCGAAAGCCAAATCCCAGGGCGTCACCAAGGATTCCACGGCGCTGCTGATCGCCTGCGGGCTCGCATTGAGGAGCTTCGACTGATGCCGCGTATCAACCTACTGCCTTGGCGCGAAGAGCAGCGCAAGCAACGCCAGCAACAATTCGGCATCGCCATCGTGCTGTCGGTGCTGCTGGCCGGCCTCGTGATCTGGCTGGGCAACATGTTCTACCAGAGCCGCATCGACTACCAGGAAGATCGCAACCAGCGGCTCGAGACCGAGATCGCCGAGCTGAACAAGGCCATCAAGGAGATCGAGGGCCTGGAGCGGCAGAAGGAACGCCTGTTGGCCCGCATGGAGATCATCGAGCAATTGCAGACCAGTCGCCCGATGGTCGTGCACCTGTTCGACGAACTGGTGCGCACGCTGCCGGAGGGAGTCTATCTCACCGGCGTCAAGCAGACCGGCCGGGAGATCCAGATCACCGGCACCGCGCAATCGAGCACCCGGGTGTCCGCCTTCATGCGCAACATCGACGCCTCCGAGTGGCTCACCGACCCGGACCTCGAGCAGATCCGCACCGTGGACTCGGGCCAGGCCGAGCGCTTCAACTTCACGCTGAAGGCGAAGCAGGTGAAGGTGCTGGACGAGGATGAGGAGGAGGCCGCATGAACGTCATCGAGGAACTGCGCAATCTCGATACCAACGACGTCGGCCGCTGGCCTCTCGCCTTCCGCGTCGGCGCCATCGTCATCGTTTTCGTCGCGGTCACCGTGTTCGGCATCTACATGACGGTGGTGAAGAACAAGGTGCCGCTGCTGGAGCGCGCCGAGGCGCGCGAGCAGGAGCTCAGACAGACCTTCGAGACCAAGCAGAGCAAGGCGGCCAACTTCGACGCCTACCGTGCCCAGCTCGCGCAGATGCAGCAGTCCTTCGGCACCATGCTGCGCCAGCTGCCCGGCGAGACCGAGATACCGAACCTGATCGTGGACATCTCCCAGACCGGTCTGGCGGCGGGGCTGGAGGAGAAGCTGTTCGAGCCCCAGGGCGAGCTCCGCAAAGACTTCTATGCCGAGAAGCCCATCAAGATCCAGCTGGCAGGCAGCTATCACGAGCTCGCGAATTTCGCCAGCAGCGTGGCCGCGCTGCCGCGGATCGTGACGCTGCACGACATCCAGATCCAGCCGGCCACCGACGAGCAGTTCGATCAGCTGTCGCTGGACGTGACGGCCAAGACCTATCGTTATCTGGAAGAGGAGACCCAGTGATGAGGCAGGAACCTCGCTTCCAGGTAAATGGCTACAGGCGGCGCCCCACCGGCCTCTTCGCCGTGCTGGCGGCAATCGTGCTGCCTTTCGCGGCCGGCTGCGGCGGCGGCATGGGTGACCTCAACGCCTACATCGACGAGGTGAAGGCGAGGCCCGGCGACCGGCCGGACCCGCTGCCCGAGATCCAGACCTACGAGAGCTATGTCTACACGGCCGACGTGGACGGGCTGCGCTCGCCCTTCGTGCCGGATTCGCCGGTGGCGGATACGCGCTCCGCGGGCGGCGGCGGTCTCAGACCGGACGTCAACCGCAGCCGGGAATACCTCGAGCAGTTCCCGCTGGATTCACTCGACATGGTCGGCACGCTGCAGCAGGGCAGCACGACCTACGGCCTCGTGCAGACCGCCGACGGACTCATCAACCGGGTAACCGTCGGCAATTACGTGGGCCAGAACGACGGCCGCATCATCGAGATAAACGAGTCGGAGATCCGCGTCAAAGAGATCGTCTCCGACGGCATAGGCGGGTATCTGGAGAGAGATGCCACCATCAGTATTTCGGACTGAGGCCAAGCAGATGGCACTGGGAGAAACTGGAATGACTCGCACAACGAAGCCGCTGCCGGCAAACAATCACGGGCTGGACGTCCTCAGGAATCCTCTCGGCTGGCTCGCCGCCCTCGTGCTGCTGTTCGCCTCAGCGGGCACCCACGCACAGGACGCGCCGGGTAACACCCTGCAGGACATCCAGGTGCAGTCGCTGCCGGGGCAGCAGGTGGAACTGCGGCTGATTCTCTCGGGGCCTGCTCCGGAGCCGCTCTCCTTCACCATCGAGAACCCGGCGCGCATCGCGCTCGACCTGCCCGACACCGCCCTCGGCCTCAGCTCCCGTCGCCGTGACGTGGATCTGCGCATGCTGGATACCGTGCTGACCGCGGAAGCCAACGGCCGCACCCGCGTGGTGCTGAATCTGGACAGCATGGTGCCTTACGAAACCCGTGTGTCCGGCAATACCGTCATCCTGACCCTGGGCGAGGGCGGCGACATGGTGGCAGAGACCACTACGTTCAGCGGTGCGCCGTCGGCCTCTTCCGCGGCTGCGAGCGGGCCGCGCGCCATCGAGAACGTCGACTTCCGCCGCACCCGTGAAGGCGGCGGCCGCGTCATCATCGACCTCACCGACCCGTCCACGCCGGTCGACATCCGCCAGGAAGGCGGCCGCGTGGTCGCCGTGTTCAAGGGCACGGAACTGCCGGGCGAGCTCATCCGCCGCCTGGATGTGCAGGACTTCGCCACGCCCGTCACCACCATCGACGCGGTACGCGTCAACGCCGATGCCCGCGTGCTGATCTCCGCCGACGGCGACTACGAGCAGCTTGCCTATCAGTCGGACGACGTCTTCACCATCGAGATCAATCCGGTGGCCGAAGAGGACGAGCAGGTCTCCAGCCTGTTCGCCGAAGACAAGGATTACGAGGGCGAGCGCGTCACGCTGAATTTCCAGGACATCGAGACCCGCGCCGTGCTGCAGCTGCTGGCCGAGATCAGCGGCCGCAACATCGTGGTGTCCGACACCGTCCAGGGCAACGTCACTCTGCGACTGAACAGCGTGCCGTGGGATCAGGCGCTCGACATCGTTCTGACCACCAAGGGTCTGGACATGCGCCAGAACGGCAACGTGATCATCGTGGCGCCGGCGGAAGAGATCGCCGCGCGCGAGAAGGCCGACCTCGAAGCCAAACAGGCCATCCAGGAACTGGAGCCGCTGTTCTCCGAATTCCTGCAGGTAAATTACGCCAAGGCCAGCGATCTCGCCGCGCTGATCAAGGAGGGCGAGAATTCGCTGCTCTCCGACCGCGGCTCGGTGGCCATCGACGAGCGTACCAACACGCTGCTGGTGCAGGACACCGTGGACCGTCTGCGCGACGTGCGCCGCCTGGTGCAGACGCTGGACATCCCGGTGCGCCAGGTGCTGATCGAGTCGCGCATCGTGGTCGTGAACGATGACTTCAGCCGCGAGCTCGGCGTGCGCCTCGGCCTCACCGCCGTGCAGGAGAACTCCAGCGACGGCCTGTTCTCGGTCACAGGTACCAGCGCGGGCTCGGACGTGATCACGGCCTCGGCACTGGAGAACCTGGCCGACACGGGTCAGCCCTTCCCGGTGGAAGCCCCCAGCGTCAACAACCGCTATAACGTGAACCTGCCGGTGAGCAACCCGGCAGGCCAGATCGCGCTGGCGATCCTGGACTCCGATTACATCGTGGACCTCGAACTCTCCGCCCTGCAGGCCGAAGGCCGGGGCGAGATCGTCTCGACGCCGCGCGTGATCACCGCCAACCAGAAAGAGGCGCTGATCGAGCAGGGCGTGGAGATCCCGTTCCAGGAATCCTCCTCCAGCGGTGCGACCACCACCCAGTTCAAAAAGGCGGTGCTGAGCCTGACGGTGACCCCGCAGATCACGCCGGACGACAACATCATCATGGATCTGCAGGTGAACTCGGACAGTGTCGGCGAACTCGTGGCGAGCGCCACCGGCGGCTTCGTGCCGAGTATCGACACCCGCGAGATCCGCACCCAGGTGCTCGTGCGCGACGGTCAGACCGTCGTGCTCGGAGGAATCTACGAGACAGAGCGACGAGAAGTGGCCAACAAGGTCCCGCTGCTGGGCGACATCCCCGGCGTGGGCGCGCTGTTCCGATCCACCCAGAACGTGGCGAACAAGTCGGAACTGCTGATCTTCGTCACGCCGAAGATCCTCGAAGAGAACGCAGTGGTTTACTGATGGCGCACGTCCGCCCTCAAGCTTGGGAATCGAACCGATGAGAAAACTCTCGACTCTGCCCGCTTTGCCTGCTCTGGCGGTCGCAATCATGGGGCTCGCACTCGGCGCCTGCTCCAGCGGCGGCACCGACAGTTCCTTCACCGGCGGCGGTGGCGGCACCGGAGGTGGCGGCGCCGGACCGGATGCGCCGCAGCCGGCCACCGTCACGGTGCTGACCAGCAGCCCCCAGCTGCCTTCGGCGGGCGGTTCGGAGGTGACCATCACCGCGCTGGTCCGCGACGCGGACAACCGGGTGATGGCGGACCAGCCGGTCGTGTTCTCCTCCACCTCGGGCATCCTGACGGTCAACGAGGTCACCACGCTGGAGAATGGCACGGCGACGGCCTCGCTGGGTACGGCGGGTGACCCCACCAACCGCACCATCAGCGTGTCGGCCGACGTGAACGGCCTGACGGGCAGCGTCGACGTGAACGTGGTGGGCACGACCATCACGCTGCAGGGCCCGGCCAGCCTGGCCCAGGGCGACAGCGCCACCTACAGCGTCGTGCTGGCCGATTCCAACGGCGACGGCATCGCCGGCCAGACCGTGGACGTGGCCTCCTCGAACGGCAATACCCTGGCCTCCAACTCGCTGGTCACGGACAACCTCGGCCAGGCCCAGGTGCAGGTCACCGCCTCGGCCGCCGGCGCGGATACCTTGTCGGCGACGGCGCTCGGCATCACCGACGAAGTGACGCTCACCGTCTCAGACGATTCCTTCGTCATCACGGCACCGGCCTCGGGCACCCAGGTGCCGCTGAACACGCCGGTCACGGTCACGGTCAACTGGACCGTCGGCGGTGTGGCTCAGGCCGGAGAGAGCATCACGTTCTCCACCACCCGCGGCACGCTCTCCGCGGCGTCGGCCACGACCGATGCCAACGGCGACGCCTCGGTCGACCTGCAGGCGTCGAATGCCGGTCCCGCGGTGATCACGGCCACCAACCCGGACGGCACCGAGACGACGGTGCAGATCCAGTTCGTCGCCACCACGGCCGACAGCATCGAGGTGCAGGCGAGCCCGTTCACCGTGGCGCCCAGCGAGCAGAGTTCGATTACCGCGATCGTGCGGGACGCCGCCGGCAACCTCGTGGCCAACAAGGTCGTGGATTTCGGCCTCGACGACGTCACCGGCGGCTCGCTGTCCGCCGGCTCGGCGACCACCAACACCCAGGGCCGGGCCACCGTTTCCTATACGGCCGGCTCCAGCACCAGTGCCAGCAACGGCGTCACCATTACCGCCACCGTGCGGGACACCCCGGCGGTCAGCGGATCGGTCAACCTGACCGTCGCGCAGCTGGAGGTGTTCATCACGCTGGGTACCGGCAACGAGATCAACGAGCCGAACCAGGCCCAGTACCGCAAGGAATACGCGGTTCAGGTGACCGACTCGCAGGGCGCCGGCGTGGCCGACGTGACCGTGCAGATGCGCATCCAGTCGGACGCCTACTACAAGGGCTTCTGGCAGTACGACAGCGTTGCCAGCCAGTGGGTCCAGGTCATCACCGCCGGGCCCTGCGCCGACGAGGACGTCAACCGCAACGGCGTGCTCGATCCGGGTGAGGACAACAACGGCAACGGTACCCTGGAGGCGGGTAACATCGCGACGGTGGCGGCCCAGAGCACCGGCAATGGCACCTTCTCCACGGATCAGAATGGCTTCGGGATTGTCGACGTGATCTATCCCCAGGAGTTCGCCCGCTGGGTGGATGTGACCCTCACCGCCCAGGCGACGGTCCAGGGGACGGAGACCACGGAGACGTCGAAGTTCCGGCTGCCGATCGCGGCGAGCGACGTGACCGACCAGAACACAAACCCGCCGGGCAACCCCAGCCCGTTCGGCCAGTCGAACAGCTGCGCCGATACGCTCTGACCGAGTCATCGAAAAAGCCGGCCTTCGGGCCGGCTTTCTTCTTTCCGGGCGGCAATCTTGAGTGACGGCACCAGGATATTTCTCGTAGGCCCCATGGGCGCGGGGAAGTCTGCGGTCGGCCGCGCGCTGGCCCGGGCCCTGAAGCTCGAATTCGTGGACACCGACGACGAGATCGAGCGGCGCACCGGTGTCGACATCCCCTTCATCTTCGAGAAGGAGGGCGAGGCGGGTTTCCGCAAGCGCGAAGCGGCGGTCGTCGACGAACTCACCGCGCGGCCGGACCTGGTGCTGGCCACCGGCGGCGGCGTGGTAGGAGACCCGGACAACCGCCGGCATCTGGCTGCGCGGGGCACGGTGGTCTACCTCCACGCCACGGTGGCGCAGCAACTGGAGCGCACCCGCCGGGGCCGCGAGCGGCCCATGCTGGCCGCAGGCGATCCGGAAGAGACACTCGGCCGGCTGTTCGCCGAACGCGACCCCCTGTACCGGGAGATCGCCGACCTGGTGATCGAGACCGACGGCCGCCGGGTCCACCACGTGGTCGCGGACATCCGCAGCCGGCTGTGACCGGCCCCGACGGCGCTTGATTCTGCCGCCGGCGCCCGGCAACTTAGGCGCTCTGCCGGCATCAGGAGCCGCCTTCCGTGACAGACCCCGAGACGCTCACTGTGCAGCTGGGCGCCAGAAGCTACCCGATCGTCGTCGGCCAGGGCCTGCTCGATGATCCCGGTGTGCTCGCCGCCCGCTTGCGCGGGCCGGATGCGGTGGTGGTGACCAACGACGTGGTGAGCCCGCTGTACCTGGATGCCGCGCGGCGCGCCCTCGGGGATCGGCTGGCCGCCGTGCACGTGCTGCCGGACGGCGAAGCGCACAAGGATCTGGGCCAGGTCGCCTCGATCATCGACACGATGGTGGATGCGGGCGCCAACCGGGATACGACCGTGGTGGCGCTGGGCGGCGGCGTCGTGGGCGACATGGCCGGTTTCGCGGCGGCCTGCTATCAGCGGGGCGTGGACTTCATCCAGGTGCCGACCACGCTGCTGGCCCAGGTGGATTCGTCGGTGGGCGGCAAGACCGGCGTCAACCACCCCCGGGGCAAGAACCTGATCGGCGCTTTCCATCAGCCGACCTTCGTGCTGATCGACCTCACCACCCTGGATACCCTGCCGGACCGGGAGCTGGCCGCCGGCCTCGCCGAGGTCATCAAATACGGCCTGCTGGGCGACGCTACCTTCTTCGGCTGGCTCGAGGACAATATGGCGGCGCTACGGCGCCGCGACAAAAGGGCGCTGCAGCAGGCGGTGCGCCGCTGCTGCGAGATGAAGGCCGCCATCGTGGCGGCGGACGAGCGCGAGGCGGGCCAGCGGGCGCTCCTGAATCTGGGCCATACTTTCGGCCACGCCATAGAATCGGTCACCGGTTACGGCGAGTGGCTGCACGGCGAGGCGGTGGCGGCGGGCATGGCGATGGCGGCCCGCGCCAGCGGCCTGGCCGGGGCCGATCTCGACCGCATCGGCGATCTGATCGCGGCGGCCGGGCTGCCAGTGGCGCCGCCGCCGGTGGGTGCCGCGCGTCTGCGCGAGGCGATGCAGCTCGACAAGAAGGTGCAGGCCGGACGGCTGCGGCTGGTGCTGCTGCGCCGTATCGGCGAGGCGTACGTGACCGCGGACTTCTCCGGTCAGGCGCTGGTCGAAGCGCTGGCGCCCGCCGACACAGAGGGAGGCTGAGGGCATGTCCGGCACGATGGAATACGTGGACATGGAGCGGGCAGACGACGGCCTGCTGCCGGGGGCAGCGCGCGAGTCGGAGAGCCCGGGCCGCCGCCACGACGAGCCGCCACCGGTCTACCGCGGCGAGTACCAGCGCGACCGCGACCGCATCATCCATGCCAGCGCCTTCCGCCGCCTGGTCTACAAGACCCAGGTGTTCGTAAACCACGAGGGGGACCTGTACCGCACGCGGCTCACCCACTCGCTGGAGGTCGCCCAGATCGCCCGCAGCGTGGCTCATACGCTCGGGCTCAACGAGACCCTGGCCGAGGCCATCTGCCTGGCCCACGATCTCGGCCACACGCCATTCGGCCACGCGGGGCAGGATGCGCTGAACGAGTGCATGCGCGACTACGGCGGTTTCGAGCACAATCTGCAGTCGCTGCGCGTGGTCGATGAACTGGAGGAGAAGTACGCGGAGTTCGCCGGCCTGAACCTCATGTACGAGACGCGGGAGGGCATACTGAAGCACTGCTCCGCCCGCCACGCCCGGGACCTCGGGGAACTCGGGCGGCGCTTCCTGGAGCGCCGTCAGCCGGGCCTGGAAGCCCAGCTCGCGAATCTCGCCGACGAGATCGCCTATAACAACCACGACGTGGACGACGGCCTGCGCGCCGGCCTGCTGGGCGTGGACATGCTGCGGGCGGAGCCGCTGTTCGCCGCGCAGCATGACGAAGTGCTGGCACGCTATCCCGGTCTGGACGGCCGGCGCCTGATCCACGAGGTGATCCGGCGCATGATCAACCGGGTGGTCACCGACCTCATCCGGGAGACCGCCGGGCGGCTGCGTTCCGCGAACCCCCGCTCCATCGACGAGGTGCGCAACCACGAGGGGCCGCTGGTGGCCTTCGGCGACGAGATCCGGGAGCAGCACCTGTCGCTGAAGCGATTCCTGCACGCGAACCTGTACCGCCATCACCGGGTGCTGGGCATGACGCTGAAGGCACGACGGGTCGTCGAGGCCCTGTTCGCCGCCTACATGGACGAGCCGCGGCTCATGCCCGCCGAGTTCGCCACTGCGGCGCGCTGCGCCGGCCGGGAGCATGGCGACGCCGCCCGCGCCCGGGTGGTGGCGGACTACGTCGCCGGCATGACCGACCGCTACGCCATCGCGGAGCACGAGCGGCTCACCGACCCCGCCGTCGGCAATACCTGAGCCGCGTCCCCGGCCGCTCGGAGCGGTGATAGAATGCACGCCCGCAGCCGAGGGGACACCGTGACCGAGCAGAGCATCGTAAACATGGCAGCCAGGGACAGACTGATATTCGCACTCGATGTGCCGGACGTCGGCGCCGCCCGGCGGCTCGCGGAAGAACTCGGCGACAGTGTCTCGTTCTACAAGATCGGCCTCGAACTCGCCATGAGCGGCGGCTACTTCGAGCTGGCCGACTGGCTGATCGAGCGGGACAAGAAGGTCTTCCTCGACGTGAAGCTGTTCGACGTGCCGGCGACGGTGGGGGCGGCGGTGCGCAACCTCGCGGCCCGCGGCGCCACCTTCGCCACGGTGCACGGCAACCAGTCCATCATGGAGGCCGCGGCCGAGAACAAGGGCTCCCTGAAGGTACTGGCGGTGACGGTGCTGACCAGTCTGGACCGCGGCGACCTGGACGATCTCGGCTTCGACTGCGACGTGGAGGAGCTGGTGCTGTCCCGGGCCCGGCGCGCCTTCGAGGCCGGCTGCGACGGGGTGATCTCCTCCGGGCTGGAGGTGCCGCGCCTGCGCGAACACGTGGACAATCGGCTGCTGGTGGTGACGCCCGGCATCCGGCCGGTCGACAACCGCCCCGCGGACGACCAGAAGCGGGTGGTCAGCGTCGAGCAGGCCTTCGCCAACGGCGCCGATCACATCGTCGTCGGCCGTCCCATCCGGGACGCCGATTCCCCGCGGGCTGCCGCGGAAGCCATACAGACCACCATCGCCGGCCTGTTCCCGGCGGAGTAGATTGATGAGCGAACTCGAGAACGATCTGTTGCTGCGCGCCCTGCTGCGCGAGCCCGTGCCGCGCACGCCGGTGTGGATGATGCGCCAGGCGGGCCGTTACCTGCCCGAATACCGCGCCACCCGGGCGCAGGCCGGGGATTTCATGGCCCTGTGCTCAAACCCGGAGCTTGCCTGCGAGGTGACGCTGCAGCCGCTGGAGCGCTACCCGCTGGATGCCGCCATCCTGTTCTCCGACATCCTCACGGTACCGGACGCGATGGGCTGCGGCCTGTACTTCGAAGCCGGCGAGGGACCGAAGTTCGAGCACCCGGTGCGCACGCCGGCCCAGATCGAGCAGCTGGCGGTGCCCGACGTCGAGGAGAAACTCGGCTACGTCATCGACGCCGTCCGGGTGATCCGCCGGGAACTGGCCGGCCGGGTGCCGCTGATCGGTTTCTCCGGCAGCCCCTGGACGGTGGCCACCTACATGGTCGAGGGCGGCAGCAGCAAGAACTTCGCCCGCATCAAGGGCCTGCTCTACGACCGTCCCGACCTGACGGAGCTGCTGCTGAACAAACTGGCCGACACCACCCGGGACTACCTGAATGCCCAGATCCGGGCCGGTGCCCAGGCGGTGATGATCTTCGATACCTGGGGCGGCGTGCTGACGCCGGATACCTACCGGCGTTTCTCGCTGGCGGCGATGCAGCGGGTGATGGACGGGCTCGAGCGCGAGCAGGATGGCCGCCGCGTTCCCGTTGTGCTGTTCACGAAGAACGCCGGCCCGCTGCTCGCCGACATGGCGGAGACCGGCTGCGACGGCCTCGGCGTGGACTGGACCACGGACCTCGCCGATGCGCGCCGCTATACCGGCGACAAGGTGGCGCTGCAGGGCAACCTGGATCCGTCCATCCTCTACGCCGGGCCAGAGGCGATCGCCGAGGCAGTCGCCGGCGTCCTCGCCAGCTACGGCAAGGGCCCCGGCCACGTGTTCAACCTGGGCCACGGCATCCACCCGGACATCGATCCGGAGCACGTCAGTGCCATGCTCGAGGCCGTGCACAGGCTGAGTCCCCAATACCATTGAACGAGTCCCATTGAACCCGCTCCGCTGAACGCGGAATCCTGACGGGAGCGCCGCCGCGGCAGGGATACCGCGGCCCCGCACCCGGGCGCAGAAGAGCCATGGAAGCGACGCTGTCAGACGGTCTCGACGCGCTGCGCGCTGAGCGCCTTCGCCGCATGAAGCGGGTGGCCGCCGGCCTGCTGGTGGCCATGGTCGTCCTTTATGTCGTCACCGGTTTCGGCGAAGAGCACTACCCGTGGCTGGGCTACGTGCGAGCCTTCGCCGAGGCGGCGACCGTCGGCGCCCTGGCCGACTGGTTCGCGGTCACGGCGCTGTTCCGCCATCCGCTCGGCCTTCCAATCCCTCACACGGCGATCATCTCCCGGCGCAAGGACGACATCGGCGCAAGCCTGGCCGGCTTCGTGGAGACCCATTTCCTGACCGCCGAGGCGCTGGCACCGCGGCTCGAGAAGGCGGACTTCGCCCAGGGCATGGGCCGCTGGCTCGCCACCCCCGGCAACGCCGACCGGCTCACCCAGGACCTGTCGGTGATCCTCGGCCGGGTACTCGCCAGCACCGACAACCGGCTGCTGCGCGACCTGGTGAAGTCGAACCTCCAGCGCGCCCTCAGCGAGACCCGGCTGACGCCGACGGTCGGCCAGCTCCTCGATCTGCTGCTCCTGCAGGACCCGGACCAGACGGTGATAAACGGCCTGGTCGGCCTCGCCCGCACCCAGCTCGACGAGAACCGGCTCCAGCTGCGCCAGCACATCGGCGAGCGCACGCCCTGGTGGCTGCCAAATTTCGTCGACGAGCAGATCTACCGCCGCATGGTCGCCGAGATCGAGGAAGTGCTAACCGGCATCACCGCCAGCGACACGGATACCGAGGCCCGCCAGCGTCTGCGGCGTACCCTGGAGGAGCTGGTGGCCTCGCTGAAGACCGACGAGGCGCTGATCGAGCGCGGCGAGGAGATAAAGCACCGGCTGCTGAAACACCCGTCGCTGAAGCGCTATCTCTCGGGCGTGGTGGCCGACGTGAACCGGTTCCTGGAGGAGGAGGCGGCCGATCCGGAGTCGGGCATGCGCCGGCGCATCGCCGAATCGCTGGCCGGCGCGGGAGACACCCTGGCGGCCAACCCGGGGCTGCGCCAGGAGCTGGACAGCTGGTTCCGGGACACCATGCTCTACATGGTGACCCGCTACCGGACCAACATCTCCTCGATCATCAGCGAGACCATCTCCGGCTGGGACGCCGAAGCCACCGCCCGGCGCATCGAACTGCACGTCGGGCGCGACCTGCAGTTCATCCGCATCAACGGCACGCTGGTGGGCGGACTCGTCGGGCTGACCCTCTACACGCTCTGGCAGTTCGTCAGCTGAAAACCGAGCCGCCGGCGGCGTCTCGAGCTAGGCTTCGTGCTCCTCGTCGCGGAGCGCGCGCCGGAGTATCTTGCCCACGTTGGTCTTCGGCAGCTCGTTACGGAACTCGACTACCTTCGGCACCTTGTAGCCCGTGAGGTTCTCGCGGCAGTGGGCGATGATGGCCTTCTCGGTCAGCGCCGGGTCCTTGCGCACCACGAACACCTTCACCACCTCGCCGGCGCGCTCGTCGGGCTGGCCGACGGCCGCCACCTCCAGCACGCCGTCCATGTCGGCGATCACCTCTTCGATCTCGTTCGGGTACACGTTGAAGCCGGAGACCAGGATCATGTCCTTCTTGCGGTCTTCGATATAGACGTAGCCGCGGTCGTCAATGCGGCCCATGTCGCCCGTCCGGAACCAGCCTCCGTCGAGCATCACCTTCTCGGTCTCCTCCGGGTGGTTCCAGTAGCCTTCCATCACCTGCGGCCCGCGGATGCAGATCTCGCCGACCTCGCCGGTGGGTACCTCGTCGCCCTTGTCGTCGCGGATGCTGACCTCCGTGGAGGAGATGGGCAGGCCGATGGAGCCGTTGAACGCGGCGTCGTCGGTGATGGGGTTGATGACCGCGGCCGGGGACGTCTCGGTGAGCCCGTAGGCCTGGGTCAGCGTATTGCCTGTCACCTCCTTCCAGCGCCGGGCCACCGGTTCCTGCACGGCCATGCCGCCGCCCACCGTGATCTGCAGGCTGCTGAAGTCGAGCTCGGCGAAGCCCGGGGTGTTCAGGAGCGCGCTGAACAGGGTGTTGACGCCGGTGAAATAGGTGAAGGGATATTTGCCCAGCTCCTTCACGAAACCCTGGAAGTCGCGCGGGTTCGGAATCAGGATGTTGTGGCCGCCCAGTTTCATGATGCCGAGGCAGTTACCCTCCAGCGAGAAGATGTGATAGAGCGGCAGTGCCGTAATGGCGACGACGTCCTGGTCCGGGTCCAGCTTTGCGCCCAGCCAGGCGGTGGACTGCTCCACGTTGTAGACCAGGTTGCGGTGGCTCAGCATCGCGCCCTTGGCCACACCCGTCGTCCCGCCCGTGTACTGCAGGAAGGCGAGATCGCCGAGGTCGATGTCCGGCGGCTGGAAAACCAGGCTGCCGCCGCCGTAGAGGGCGTCGCGGAAGGACACGGCATCGGGCAGGTCGTAGGGCGGTACCTGCTTCTTGATCCGTTTCACCACGAAATTGACGATATGGCGTTTCGGCGTGCCGAACAGGTCGCCGATCGAGGTCGTGACCACCGTCTCGACGGGGGTCTCGCCGATTACCTTCTCGAGGGTCGTGGCGAAATTCTCCAGTATCACTATGGCCCGTGCGCCGGAGTCCCTGAGCTGGTGCTCCAGTTCCCGCGGGGTGTAGAGCGGGTTCACGTTGACGATCACCAGCCCGGCCCTGAGTGCCGCGCAGAGCATCACGGGGTACTGCAGGATGTTCGGCAGCATGATCGCGATGCGATCGCCCTTCGACAGTCCCGCCCGCTCCTGCAGCCAGGCCGCCATGTGCCGGGACAGGCGGTCCAGGTCCGTGTAGCTCAGGGTGACGTCCATGCAGGTGTAGGCGGGCCGGCCGCCGTACTCCTTGAAACTCGTCTCGATCAGGTCCCGGAGCGAGCGGAAGCCACCGTTGTCCACTTCCGCCGGCACGCCCGGCGCGTACTCCTTCAGCCAGAATTTCTCCACGGAATCCCCCTCGTGTGGCCGGCGCACCGCGGGCGCCGGGGAGAATGTGTCATTGGACTACCTATACACGGGGCCGGACAGGCGGGCAAGCGGGTGCCGGGCTTCGGCCCGCCATCACTCCGCCAGCGCCGCCGAGACCGCCGGCCAGGCGTTATCCAGCATCAGCGGCTGGGCCTCGGCGTTGGGGTGGATGCCGTCGGCCTGCATGAGCCCGTCATCCAGGGCAACGCCGTCCAGGAAGAACTCCACCCATTCCAGGTCGTAGGTCTCGGCCAGCTCGCCGTACAGGGCATGGAAGCTCTCGGCGTAGCGGGGCCCGTAGTTGACCGGGATGCGCATGCCGAGCAGCACCACCTCGGCGCCGGCCTCCCGGCTCTGCTCGATCATGGCCTCGAAGTTGGATCGCACCACGTCCAGGGGCAGCCCGCGCAGCCCGTCGTTGCCGCCGAGCTCGATGATCACCAGCTCCGGCTCGTGGCGCGTGAGCGCCGGGCCGAGGCGCGCCAGTCCGCCGGAGGTGGTGTCGCCGCTCACGCTGGCGTTGACGACCCGATGCCCGTACCCTTCCTGCGCGAGCCGCGAGGCCAGCAGCGACACCCAGGATTCCTCCACCGTGAGGCCGTAGCCGGCGCTGAGGCTGTCGCCCAGCACCAGAACGGTGGGCGGCGGCGCGTCTGCGATATGGCTCCGGGCAGTGTCCGCCAGGGCGATATCCGCGAGGGAAACATCCGCAATGGCCGGTACGCCGAATACCAGCAGCAGGGTCAGGAAGAGCTTCTTCATGTCAGTGGATTCGAATGCGGCGCTCGTCGCCGAGCATCTCAGCAAAAAGGTTACCAGTCCGGAAGGAAGTCTGACCATTCTGGACGACGTCAGTTTCGCCATCGGCCGTGCGGAGTCGGTGGCGATCGTCGGTCCGTCGGGCGCCGGCAAGTCCACGCTGCTGGCCCTGCTCGCCGGTCTGGACACGCCCACGTCCGGCCGGGTGTGGCTGGAGGGCCGGGAGCTCTCGGCGCTGGACGAGGACGGCCGCGCCGCGGTGCGCGCCGCCCGCGTGGGCTTCGTCTTCCAGTCGTTCCACCTGGTGCCCTCGCTCACGGCCATCGAGAACGTGATGCTGCCGATGGAGCTCGACGGGGCCGAGGATGCCCGGGAGCGGGCCGCAGCCATCCTCGCCGAGGTGGGCCTGGCCGCCCGCAAGGGCCATTACCCGAATCAGCTCTCGGGCGGGGAGAAGCAGCGGGTGGCCATCGCCCGCGCCTTCGCTACGAATCCGGCCGTACTGTTCGCCGACGAGCCCACCGGCAACCTGGACGCGGCCACCGGCGAGCGCATCATCGACCTGCTGTTCCGTCTGAACAGCGAGTCGGAGGCGACGCTGGTGCTCGTCACCCACGACGAGCCGCTGGCCGGGCGCTGCGACCGCCGCCTGTCGCTGGAGGCGGGACGCCTGGTCGGGCAGTGATGAAGACTGTCGCGTTTGCGTTCACGGCGCTCCGGCGCGAGGCGCGCTCCGGCGAGCTGATCGTGCTGGCTGCCGCGCTGGCCATCGCGGTGACCTCCCTCACGGCGATCGGGTTCCTCACCGACCGCATCGCCCAGGCGGTGTCCCTGCAGGCCGCCGAGGTACTTGCCGCCGACATCCGGCTGCGCTCGGCCCGGGAGATGGACGAGGCACCCCTCGCCTCCGCCCGGGAACTGGGGCTGGAGACGGCCGAGACGCTGACCTTTCCGAGCGTGGTGTTCGCCGGCGAGCGTAATGCGCTGGCGACCATCAAGGCCGTCGGGCCGGGCTATCCCCTGCGCGGCGCCGTGCGCATCGCCGACGAGATCTTCGGCGCCGAGCGCACCGTCGACGGCCTGCCGCCGCCGGGCACCGTGTGGGCCGACGACGCGCTGCTCGCCCGCATCGGCGCCCGGGTAGGCGACCGGGTTGAGGTGGGCGCGTCCACGCTGACGGTGGATGCCGTGCTGACCTACCGCCCCGACCAGACGCCCGGCTTCGCCGGCCTCGCGCCCAGCCTGCTGATGAACCTCGACGAGGTGCCCGCGACCGGCCTGGTGCAGACCGGCAGCCGGGTGAGCCACGCGCAGCTGTTCGCCGGCGACCGGGAGGCGGTGCGCCGCTTCGTCGCGGAGTGGCTGGACCGGCTGCCCGACACGGTGCGGCTCGAGGACCGGGGCGATGCGGGCGAGGAGCTGAACGCGGCAGTCGAGCGGGCCGGGCGATTCCTCTCGCTGGCCTCGCTGGTGAGCCTGCTGTTGTCGGCCGTCGCCGTGGCCATGTCCGGTCGGCGCTATGCGGAACGGCGGCTGGATTCGGTGGCCCTGATGAAGAGCCTGGGCGCGTCCCAGTCGTTCATATTCCGGGTCTCGCTGTTGCAGCTTCTGATGATCGGGCTGGCCGCCGGCCTGGTCGGCGCGGGCATAGGTTTCGTGGCCGAAAGCGGGCTGTCGCGGCTGCTCGCCGGCCTCATCGGCAGCGACCTGCCGGCGCCCTCGCTGACGCCGGTGGCGCTCGGGGTGGGTACGTCGCTGATATTGCTGCTCGGCTTCGCGTTGCCTTCGCTGATGCGCCTGAAGAGCACGCCGCCGCTGCGCGTGCTGCGCCGGGACATGACGCCGCCGCCCCCCGCCGCCTGGCTCACCACGCTGGCCGCGCTCGGTGCGCTGACGGGGCTGGTCTACTGGGCGGTGCGCGACGTCGCCTTGCTGGTGCTGGTACTCGGCGGTACGGCGGTCATAGCCGCCGTGCTCTATCTGGCCGGGCGTCTGCTGGTGCTCGCCCTGTCGCGGATGCGGGGCCGGGTGGGCGTCGCCTGGCGCTACGGACTCGCGAACGTCGCCCGCCGCGGCGGCGACAGCGCGGTACAGGTGGTGGCATTCGGCCTCGGGCTGATGGTCCTGCTGCTGTTGACCCTCGTGCGCAACGACCTGCTGGCCGGCTGGCGCGCCACCCTGGACGAGGACGCGCCGAACCACTTCCTGATCAACACCCAGCCGGACGACCGGGCGAGCGTAGCCGACATCCTCCGCGGCGCCGGCATCGAGGAGCCGGAGTTCGTGCCGCTGGTGCGCGCCCGGCTGACGGCCATCAACGGTACGCCCATCGGCGAGATTAGTTTCGAGGACGAGCGGGGCCGGGGCATGTCGGAGCGGGAGCAGAACCTGTCGTTCACCGGCGAGCTCTCCGCCAGCAACCGGGTGGTGGCGGGCAGCTGGTGGCCGCCCGGCTACGACGGTCCGCCGCTGGTGTCCATGGAAGCGGATGCCGCCGAGGAGCTGGGCGTGGGGCTCGGCGACGAGCTGTCCTACCTGGTGGCGGGCGAGCCCCTCACCGCCGAAGTGGCGAGTATTCGCGAGATCCAGTGGGATTCCTTCGAGCCCAACTTCTTCATGGTGCTCTCGCCGGGGGCGCTGGAGGGCTACCCGAAGACCTATATCTCCAGCTTCTACATCGACCCGGACAGCAAGGGCGTGCTGCTGGAGCTGGTGCGCAGCCATCCCAGTATCTCGGTCATCGACATCCAGGCGCTCATCGCACAGGTGCGGGGCGTCATCGACAAGGCGGCACTGGCGGTGCAGTACGTCTTCCTGTTCACCCTGCTGGCCGGGCTGGTCGTGCTGTTCGCTGCGGTCCAGGCCACCCTGGACGAACGCCGCTACGAGAGCGCTCTGCTGCGCACCTTCGGCGCGAAGCGCCGGACGGTGATGGCGGGTCTCGCCTCGGAGTTCCTGGCGCTCGGCCTGCTCGCCGGCATATTCGCAGCGGCCGGCGCGACGGTCCTCGGCATGCTCGCGGCAAAACGGCTGTTCGACCTGGACTACACCGTGGATCCGGTGCTGTGGGTGGCCGGGATGGTCGCCGGCATGCTGCTGGTGGGCATCAGCGGCACGCTGGCCGCCCGCGGTGCGGTGAACGCGCCGCCGGTCAACACGCTGCGCCGCGCCTGATTACTCTTTCTTTCCTGGCCGCCCTGCGGGGGTATCCATCTTGCTCCCGACAAAAGGTCGCGACTCTGGTCCACCCGATGCCGGGCCAACGTCAAAAGAAGGCGGGATCGGGCCTGAAGGCCCTCCTACATGGCTTACACCGATTTGAGGGCCTCGAGGGCTTCCTTGCGGGACTGCTTCAGGTCCACGATCGGCCGGGGGTAGTCTTCGCCAGGCTTGAAACCGATGCGGCGGGCCTCGTCAGCCGGCAGCTTCCAGGGCTCGTGGACGTAGCGGTCAGGCAGGTTCTCCAGTTCCGGGACCCAGCGGCGCACGTAGCTGCCGTTGCCGTCGAAGCGCTCGCCCTGGCGTACCGGGTTGAAGATGCGGAAATAGGGCGCGGCGTCGGCGCCGCAGCCCGCCGACCATTGCCAGCCCATGGTGTTGTTGGCCAGATCGGCATCCACCAGCGTGTCCCAGAACCAGCGTGCGCCCTCCAGCCAGTGCAGGCGTATGTTCTTCACCAGCAGCGAAGCGACGATCATACGCACCCGGTTGTGCATCCAGCCGGTGTGCCACAGCTCCCGCATGCCGGCATCGACGACGGGTATGCCGGTGCGGCCCCGCTGCCAGGCCTCCAGCATGTCCTCGCCATCCTGCCGCCAGGGGAAGTCCCGGTACTTCTCGTACAGTGGCTCGTTGGTCGTGCGCGGGAAATGGTAGAGCACGTGGTGGGCGAACTCCCGCCAGCCGAGTTCGCGCAGCCAGGCCTCGGTGCCGTCGGGATAATCCTCCGCCCGGGCCGCGATGCGGTGCCAGGCATGGCGGGGGGAAATCTCGCCGAAGTGGAAGTGGGGTGAGAGCCGGGAGACGCCGTCCACGGCCGGGATGTCCCGGGTCTCGTCATAGTCGCGCAGCGCGCCGTCGGCGAAGGTCTCCAGGCGCCGTCGGCCGCCGGCCTCGCCCGGAGTCCAGTGCTCGCGGAAGCCTCCCGCCCAGTCGATGCGCGGCAGATAGCCGAGTTCGGCGAGGTCCAGCGAGCCGGGCCAGGAATCCGGCGGCCGCGCAGTGTGCGGCGCCTCCAGCGCCTCCGGCGGCGGCAGCTCCTGCCGGGCCCGCCGCCAGAAGGGCGTGAATACACGGTAGGGGTCGCCGCTGCCGGTGGCGATCTCCCAGGGCTCCAGCAACAGCGCCGCCTTCTCGCTGCGGGCGCGGATGCCGGACTCGGCCAGCCCCTCCTTCACACGGCTGTCCCGCTCTACGAGGTGGGGGTCATAGAGGCGGTTCCAGTACACCGCGTCGGCTCCGGTGTCGCCGGCGAGTTTGCGCAGCACGGCCAGCGGTTCGCCGCGGCGGATGACCAGCCGGCTGCCCTTCCGACGCAGCGCTTCGTCCAGCGCGGTCAGGCTGTGATGCAGCCACCAGCGCGAGGCGGCGCCGTGCGCCCACTCGCCCTCGTCATCGTCGTGGATGAAGACGGGGACGACGGTTTCGTTCTCGTCCACCGCGCGGCGAAGGGCCGGGTTGTCCGAAAGCCTCAGGTCCCGGCGGAACCAGACGAGCGCAGTGCCGGCCGACACTCAGTTCACCCGGTTGCGGGATTCGCCGGCCAGCCAGGCACGGGCGTTGGCGGCGAGTTCCTCGATGGCGCGCTGCCGGGACTCCCGGGCCGCCCAGGCAATGTGGGGGGTGAGGATCAGGTTGTCGCCCCGGTAGTCGAGCAGCGGGTCGCCGTCCACCGGCGGCTCCTGGGGCAGCACGTCGATGCCGGCGCCCGCGATGCGCCCGTCGGCGAGTGCCGCCGCCAGTGCGCCGGTGTCCACCAGCGCGCCGCGGGCGGTGTTGATCAGCACCGCATCCGGCTTCATGCGGTCCAGTTCGCCGGCGCCGATCATTCCCCGGTTATCTTCCGTGAGCGGGCAATGCAGGCTGAGCACGTCGGCCTCCGTGAGCACCTCCTCGAAAGGCCGGCGGCCCCGCCGCAGGGAGTCCGCGCCCGGGCGTTCGCTGATCAGCACCTCCATCCCCAGCGCCTCGCCCATGCGGGCTACGCCGCGGCCGAGCGCGCCGTAGCCGACGATGCCGAGACGCCTGCCGGCCAGTTCCCGGATGGAATAGTCGAGCAGGCAGAAATTGCCCGCCTGCTGCCAATCGCCGGCGGCGACCAGCGCCGTGTACTCGGCGAGCCGGTGGGTGAGCGAGAGCATGACGCCCATGACGTGCTGCACCACGGACTGGGTGCAGTAGTCGCGGATGTTCGCGACGACGACGCCCCGCTCGCCAGCCGCCTCGAGGTCGATGTTGTCCACGCCCGTGGCGGTGAGACCCACGAAGCCCAGCCGGTTCGCGCTCTCGATCTCGGCACGGCCCAGCTTCACCTTGTTCAGGAAGACCAGTCTGGCGTCTGCAATGCGGCGGCCGACCTCTTCGGGCTCGGTGGCGCCGTGGACCTCCAGGCTGCCGCCGACCGCGTCCGCCAGCGGGGCGATGTCCAGGTCGCCGGCACCCATCGTGTCCAGGTCGAGGAATACGGCGTCGGCTTTGGGGCTATTGCTCATTGTGATGGCCGGGCGAAAACGATTAGTTTAGCAACCGTGGCCCGATCCGAGGCCAGCGAGAGGCGGAGCCAGTGGCACAGGGAATTGGACGGAGCACTGACAGCGGTAGCGGTACTTCCGGGTCGGCCGGGACGGGCACGGGCGTGAAACCGTTCTGGGAGACGACGCCGCTGGCGGCGATGACCCGCGAACAGTGGGAGTCGCTATGCGACGGCTGCGGGCGCTGCTGCCTGCACAAGCTGGAGGACATCGACACCGGCGAGGTGCGCTACACCCGGGTGGCCTGCCGGCTGCTGGAACTCGGCAACTGCCGCTGCTCGGACTACGCGAACCGCTCCGAGCGCGTGCCCGACTGTCTCGTGATGAGCCCGGATTCGCTGGACGGGATGGCCTGGCTGCCCCGGTCGTGCGCGTATCGGCGCATCAGCGAGGGCCACGGCCTCGCCTGGTGGCATCCGCTGGTCAGCGGCGATCCGGAGACCGTCCACGAGGCCGGCATCTCCGTGCGTGCCTGGGCCGTGTCCGAGAACGAGCACGGCGAGCCGGATCCGGAGTGCGACATGATCCCCCTGCCCGGCGGGTCCGGGCCCTGACGGGCGCCGCAGGCGGCGCGAGGAGACAGCGATGGCCGATGCCCGATTCATCCCGCTGCCCGCCTACCGGGAGTTCCCCGTCGCCGACATGCGCGACCGGGCGCGGCGCTTCCACGAGGAACTCGAGCGACGGCGCAGCGTGCGGGATTTCTCGTCCCGGGCCGTCCCGCGGCAGATCATCGACGACTGCCTGCGTGCCGCCGGCACCGCGCCCAGCGGCGCCAACCGCCAGCCCTGGCACTTCGTCGTCGTCAGCGGCCCGCAGACCAAGCGCCGCATCCGCGAGGCCGCGGAGGCCGAGGAGCGGGAGTTCTACCAGCGCCGCGCGCCAGAGGAGTGGCTGCAGGCACTGGCGCCGCTGGGCACCGATGCAGAGAAGCCTTTTCTCGAGAAAGCGCCCTACCTGATCGCCGTCTTCGTGCAGAAATACGGTCACCTGGAGGACGGCACCAGGGTGAAGCACTACTACCCCCAGGAGTCCGTGGGTCTCGCCACCGGCATGCTGATCACGGCGTTGCACCACGCCGGCCTGGCCACGCTCACGCACACGCCCAGCCCGATGGGCTTCCTGAACGAGATCCTGGAGCGCCCGAAGCGCGAGCGGCCGTTCCTGCTGCTGGTGACCGGCTACCCCGGCAAGGACGCCCGAGTGCCGGACATCCGCCGCAAGAAGCTGGAAGAGTTCGTCACCTACAACGACGTGTAGGAGGGCCTTCAGGCCCGACCCGGTTTCTTTTGTCGCTGGCCCGCCATCGGGTGGATAAGGCTCGCGGGGACGCTCACTGTGGGAGGGGCTTCAGCCCCGACATTCGCCTGTGATAGCCGAGCGCTGATCGGGGCTGAAGCCCCTCCTACATGCCCATCGAAGCCGTGCCGCATACAGGAAGACCCCGCAACCCTTACCGACCCGCTGACGGGCCCGTAGCCGGTAGGCCTGGCACCAGTCAGAAGGCGTTGCTGACTGGCAGCGCCTTCACGCCACCGCGAGGCGGCCGTCATGCGGGGGTATCCATCGCCGCGACCTTTTGTCGGGAGCAAGATGGATACCCCCGCAGGGCGGCCAGGAAAGAACGGGGATCACCCCGTGTTCTGCAGCCCTTGCGCGATGCCGTTCACGCTGGCCAGCAGCGCCGCGAACAATTCGTCGTCGCCCCGCTCCTTCGCGCGCCAGCGGGCCAGGAGATCCACTTGCAGCAGGCTCATGGGGTCTACGTAGGGATTGCGCAGCATGATGGCCCGCTGCATGGTCTTGTCCTTCTCCAGCAGGTTCGCGTTGCCCGTGAGTTTCAGCACCATCTCCCGGGTCAAATCGAATTCCTCGCGGATCACGGGGAAGAATTTTTCGTGCAGCGTGCCGGCGAGCTCCGAGTAGCGCGAGGCGATGGTCATGTCGGATTTCGCCAGCACCATCTCCACGTCGGCGAGCAGCGACTGCAGGTAGAACCATTGCCCGGTCATGGCGGTGAAGGCCTCTTCGCCGTGAATCTCGATGGCCGCCCGCAGCCCGCTCCCGAAGCCGAACCAGCCCGGCAGGATGTGCCGGCTCTGGGTCCAGGCGAATACCCAGGGGATGGCGCGCAGGTCCTGGATGCCCCGCTGCTTGCGCCGCGACGACGGCCGCGAGCCGATGCGCATGCGCTCGATGACGTCGATGGGAGTGGCGCAACGGAAGTAGTCGAAGAACCCGGGCCGCTCGTAGACGAGCCCGCGGTAGACTTTGCGGCTCTCGACGGCCACCGTGTCCATCATCTGCCGCCACTCGTCCGGTTCCGGCGTGGTGCGCTCCGGGTTGGCGGTGGCGATGGAGACCGAGGCCATCAGCTGCTCCAGCGTCCGTAGCGCGATGCCACGAAGGCCGTATTTCTCGTTGATGATCTCGCCCTGCTCGGTGACACGCAGGCGGCCGCGGATGGTGTCCGCCGGCGCGCCCAGTACAGCCGCGTGAGTCTTGCCGCCGCCCCGGCTCGTGGTGCCGCCGCGCCCGTGGAAGAGCGTGATGTCGCAATCCTCGCTGTCGAGTTCGCGCACGAGGTCCGCCTGGGCCTCGTAGAGTGCCCAGCGCGCCGAGGCGAGGCCCGAGTCCTTGTTGCTGTCCGAATAGCCGACCATGATCATCTGCTCGTCGCCGCGGTGGGCGAGGTGCTTGCGGTAGACCTCGTCGGCCAGCAGTTCCTGCATGATGCGGGTGCCGTTCCTGAGATCGTCGACGGTCTCGAACAGTGGTGCCACGTCCAGCGGCACCTTGCCGCCCTTCGACGCCAGATCGCCCCAGCGGGCCAGCAGCAGCACGGACAACACATCGTCGGCGCCCTGGGTCATGCTGACGATGAACGGACCGATGGCCCGCCTGCCGTACTTGCGCCGGCAGAATGAGATGGCCTGGAACACGGCCAGGGTCTTGCGGATGCGGGTGTCGGTGCTATCGGCCTTCGGCAGCTCCCGGTCCTGCAGCGCCTCGCGGATCCGGTCCGCGCGCGCCTCCGGCGTCCACTCCAGCCAGTCCTCGATGTCCAGGCAGCGGCCCACCACCTCCCGGTGTACCAGCGCGTCCTGGCGAACGTCCAGGGTCAGCAGGTGGAAACCGAAGGTGCGGATGCGCCGGAGCAGCCGGCGTGTCGCGAACAGCCCGGCATGGCGGCCCCGGTTCGCGCGCAGGCTGGTCGCGATCAGGCGGATGTCCGCCTCGAACTCCTGCGCAGATTCGTAGGGGAAGGCGCTGTCGTCGTAGGTGGACTGCAGCCGTTCCTGGACGAGGCGGAGATACATCCGGTAGGGCATCTCCCGGTGGCGGGCGGGCACTGCGTGCCAGGCGTGCGGGAAGTGCCCCCGGTAGACCTCGATGCGTTCCAGGATGGCGGGCGCCACGCCCACGCGGGACACCGTCTGGCTGAGCTTGCCGGACAGGCGGCCGCACTCCCGGTAGTAGAGGTCCAGTATCAGGGAGCGCTGCCGGGTCAGCGTATCGCGGATGGTCTTCGCGCCCACGTTGGGATTGCCGTCCATGTCGCCGCCGACCCAGGAGGCGAAGGAAATGAGATCCGGTATCTCGACGTTGTCGAGCGTCTCCTGCCCGTAGACGGCGCCGATGGCGTCCTCCAGGCTCTCGTAGAACGGCGGCAGCACTCGGTAGAGCACGTCGGTGAGGAAGAACAGCACGTGCTCCAGCTCGTCGGCGACGGTCATGCTCTCGGAGGGGTGCTCCTCGGTCTGCCAGATGGTGGTGACCTCGGCGCGGATCGAGGCGAGCGCGGTGCGCTCCTCCTGGGGCGTCAGCGTGGGGTTCAGCATGTCCACCAGATGGCGGACGATGTTCTGCTCCTTGCGCAGGATGGTACGCCGGGTGGGCTCGGTGGGGTGGGCCGTGAACACCGGCTGGATGCGCAGACGATGCAGCAGCGTGTCGAGATCCGCGTTGCTGACGCCGGCGTCGTGCAGATCCCGCAGGGCATACTCCAGGCCGCCGGGCTGGAAGGTGTCCTCGTCGCGCAGGTAGTCCCGGCGTCGCCGGATGCGGTGCACCTTTTCCGCGGTGTTGACCAGCTCGAAGTAGGTGGAGAAGGCGCGGATCACGTCCCGTGCGGTGTCCGGCGGCAGCGCCTGCACCAGGTCCGTGAGTTCGGCGGCGGCTTCCCGGTCGCCCTCGCGGCGGCGGATGGAGATGCGCCGGGCGCTCTCCACCAGCTCGTACAGCGACTCACCGCCCTGCTCGCGGAGCAGTTCGCCGATCAGCCGGCCGAGGGTACGCACGTCGTCGCGCAGCGCCCGGTCCTTGCGGGCGAAGACGATCTCGCTGCGGCGCAGCCCCCCCTTGCCGCTGTCGGCTGGTTCGCTCACGGGCGGGTCAGTCGCGGAAGTTCTCGTACTGGAGCGGCAGGTCGATGTCGGCCTCCTTCAGCAGCGCGATCGCCGCCTGCAGGTCGTCTCTCTTCTTGCCGTTGATGCGGACCTTATCCCCCTGGAGGGAGGCCTGCACTTTCATCTTCGAGTCCTTGATGAGCCGGACGATCTTCTTCGCCAGCGCCGAGTCGATGCCCTGGCGCAGCGTCACGGTCTGGCGCGCCTCGCTGCCGCTCTCCTCGACCTCGCCCGCCTCCAGGCAGGCGACGTCGATACCGCGCCTGGCGAGTTTCTGGCGCAGGATGTCCATCATCTGCTGCAGCTGGAATTCCACCTGCGCGCGCAGGCGGATGGCCGACTCCTCCTGCTCGAACTTCGCGCCGGTGCCCTTGAAGTCGAAGCGGTTGGCGACCTCCCGGTTGGCCTGGTCCACCGCGTTGGTAACCTCGTGCATGTCCACTTCGGAGACGACGTCGAACGATGGCATGTGGCCCTCCTCAGGCTGCGTCCCGGTCTGCCGGCACGGGCTCGGCCAGCAGGTCCTCGATGAAGGTGGTCATCTCCCGGGTCAGCTGCTCGTAATGCTCGCCCGTGCCCGGGCCCTGGAAGCCGGTATGAATCTGGCGCACGCGCCCGCCCCGGCCGATGAAGATGGTGGTGGGGAAAGCGAGCACGTGGTTCAGCGCCGGCAGGGTCTTGCCCGCCTCCGTCTTGTCCGAGATGCCCGCGATCAGCGTGGTGTACTCGATGCCGAACTTCCGCCGGAACTTCTCCACCTGGGCTGCGGCCGCATCGAAGTCCTCCAGGTGCTCGTACATCAGTGCGACCACCTCCAGACCCTGGCCGCGCAGCCGCTTGTAGAGCGGCGCCATGAACGCGGCCTCGTCGTGGCAGTTCGGGCACCAGCTGCCCGCCAGCGTCACCACCACAACCTTGCCGCGAAAGCGCTCGTCGTCCAGCGAGACCGGCTTGCCGTCCGTATCCGGGAAGGTAAAGGTGAAGCGCTCGTAGCCGGGTTTCAGGAAGGTGAGCCGCCGGGCGTCCGCCAGCGTAGCCCGCGGGTTGCGCACGGCCGACCATGTCTCCTGCCACTCGGTGCCGGACCAGAAGCGGCCGGTCAGGCGGCCCTCTTCTTCCACTGCCTTGAACAGGAACGCGTGGGCGCCGTCGAACTTGGACAGGGTCACCTCGCGCCCGCGCACCGTGCCTTCCAGGTAGCGGTAGTCGCCGGTCTCGGTGAGGAACGTGCCGAACAGCCGGTTGCCGCGCTGGGCGAACTCGCCGACGGCCGGATGCTGGTTGCCGTCAGGCTCTGTGAAGCTCACCTCCCAGCGCCCGGAGACGTCCACTTCCGCCGTGGCGTGGGGCTGGCTGGATGCCGCGGTGCCGGGCACGGCAGCGAAGGGGATGCGCTGTTCCTTGCCATAGCGTTTCACCAGGGTGAGCGTGCCGGTCAGCCGACCCTCTGCCCACTCCGCCTCGATGCGGTTGTTGTAGGCCGGGAACGTGAGCGTGATCCGGCCGTCGGCGACGGCGACCTCGGGCACGCGCACCCGTTCCTGCCCGTTGATCAGCGTGGCGCGGTGGCCGGCGCCGTCGCGGCCCAGCTCCAGGCCGAAGGGCGCACGGCCGCCGGGCAGCTCTAGCCAGGCACGCCAGGCACCGAGCGGCGGCTCGGACGGTGCGTCGGTGCGCTTCTCGCCGCAGCCCGCCACCAGCGCGAGGGCCAGTGCCGCCAGCAGCGCTCTCCCAAACCTCGGCATGTATTCGGCTCCGTGCAACGGTGTCATCTCCGGCCGGCGGCGGCTCACAGATAGCCCTCGGCCTGCAGGGAGAACAGTGTAGCGTAGTGCCCGCCCAGCGCCATCAGCTCTTCGTGGCTGCCGGCCTCGGTGACGCGGCCGTGCTGGATTACGAGGATACGGTCCGCGCGGCGCACCGTGGAGAAACGGTGGGAGATCAGTATGGTGATGCGCCCGGCCGCGAGCTCCTGGAAATGCTCGAACATGGCGGCCTCGGCGGCCGCGTCCATGGAGGCGGTGGGCTCGTCCATGATGAGGATGTCGGCGCCACGGTCCATGAACGCCCGGGCCAGCGCGATCTTCTGCCACTGGCCCGTGGACAGTTCCTGGCCGTCCCGGAACCACTTGCCGAGCTGGCTCGAGTAGCCGGCCGGCAGCCGCTCGATGAAGGCGTCGGCGAGCCCGAGGCCCGCCGCCTCGCGCCAGCGCTCTTCGTCCACGAAATGATCCACGTCGCCGGCGCCGATGTTCTCGCCCACCGTGAACTGGTAACGGGCGAAGTCCTGGAAGATCACGCCGAAGCGGCGGGTAAGCGCGTCCGGGTCCCACTCGGCGAGCGGTGTGCCGTCCAGCAGGATGCGCCCCTCGGTGGGCCGGTACAGGCCGGTCATGAGCTTGATCAGCGTCGTCTTGCCGGCGCCGTTCTCGCCGACCAGGGCCAGGCTCTGCCCGGGGGCGATGTGCAGGTCGATGCCCGTGAGCGCCGCGGTCTCGTTGCCGGGGTAGGTGAAGCCCACGCCCTCGAGGCGGATGCCGTCGCCGGGCGCCTCCCCCGCCGTGCGCTCGCCCCCGGCGACGGTGCCCGGCTGCTCCAGGTACTCGTACAGGTTGGAGAGGTAGAGGTTGTCCTCGTACATGCCGCCCATGGCGGTGAGGCTGGCGGCGACCGCGCTCTGCCCCTGCTTGAACAGCAGCAGGTACATGGTCATCTGGCCGAGGGTGATGCTGCCGTCCACGGTGCTTACGGCGATCCAGGCGTAGGCGCCGTAGAACGCCGCCGTGCCGATGAGGCCGAGGAAGAAGCCCCAGGTCTCGCGGCGGATGGTGAGGCGCCGGTCCTCGCGGTACAAGCGCCGGAAGATGTCCCGGTAGCGATCGAGCAGCAGCGGGCCCAGGCGGAACAGCTTCACCTCCTTGGCGTGGTCCTCCCGGGCCAGCACGGTCTCCAGGTACATCTGCATGCGCGACTCCGGCGAGCGCCAGCGGAACAGGCGGAATGCGTCGCCGGAGAACTTGGTCTCGGCCACAAACGCCGGCAGTCCGGCCAGCACCAGGAGCAACACCGCCCAGGGCGAGAACTGGACCAGCAGCACGGCGTAGCTGACCAGGGAGATGCCGTTCTGCGCCAGCGAGAACGTGCGGTTCACGAGGCTCAGCGGCCGGCTGGAGGCCTCGCGCCGGGCCCGGGTGAGCTTGTCGTAGAACTCGGAATCCTCGAACTGGTCCAGCGACAGCGTCAGGGCCTTCTCCAGGATCATGGTGTTCACCCGCTGCGCCAGTCGGGCGCGCAGCAGGGACTGGCAGAGCGAGATGGAGCGCTGGCTGGCGGCCGTGAGCACCAGCAGCCCGCCTTCCACTGCCACCCAGGTGAGCGCCTCGCGGTAGCCGCCACCGGACTGCATCGCCGCCACCACGGAGTCCACGATCTGCTGGCCCACCCAGGCGACCGCCGCCGGCAGCAGGCCGGCCGCCACGGTGGCCAGCCCCAGCCAGACGGTCAGCGGGCGGGAGGTGCTCCAGACGAGTTCGATCGCCCGGCGGCTGTAACGGAATACGCCGACGCCGGGAGCGCCCCAGGCGTCGTCGGTGCTGCGGGACATGGGTGCGGGCGAGCCGTTCGGCTCAGTCGCTGCCGGCGCTCTCCAGGGCGCGCAGATGCTTGCGGGCGAGTTCGATGAAGCGCGGCGTCAGGCCGGCGTCCTCGTAGATGGGGTCGCCCTGCTCGTCCTCGCGGATGACGCGTTCGCCGGGCTCGTAGGGCATCGCGGCCTCCAGCTCGTCGAGGGCCGCACCCAGCAGGTCGGTGATGATCTGCTCCAGTTCGGGGCCCCCGAACAACTCCTCCAGGGCGTGCAGCCGGGCCGCGTCCTCCAGCGGCAGGCGGACCGCATACTCCTTCTCGGTCCGGATGACACGGGGCGTCTTCTGCCAGGTTTCCAGCAGCTGCTTGAAGCTCATGGGCGGACTCCTGAAGGGGCGGCCACAAGGGTGGCCCTGCAAGGGTGGCCAGGCGCCGGCCGGGCAGCGGTGATGCGCCGCGGCGGACTCGCCGCGACCATAGCAGAAACCCGATCGAGGCCCAAATCCCGCCGGCGCCGCCATGCTGCCGCGTGTCAGCTTCCGTCCGCGGGGTGGTCCTGCCCGCGGAGCGGATGTGAGAAACTCCCCGGTCCGGCCGTGGGGGCGGTCCCGTATACTCGGCGATCCCCCGACGGGGCGGCCGCATTGCTGGTTGACGTTGCGAGGACGGTTTGGAAACACTCACGCCCGATGCCCACGGCATAGCGGTCCTCGTACTGACCGTGATCGCGCTGATCCTGTTCACGCGCGACAACATTCCTCTGGAGAGCTCGAGCCTCGGCATCCTGGTCGCGCTCATACTGCTGTTCCAGATCTTCCCGTACACGTCCGACGGCGAGCGGCTGCTCGGTCCGGCGGATTTCTTCGGCGCCTTCGGCAACGAGGCGCTGGTGGCGGTGTGCGCCCTCATGATCGTGGGCAAGGGCCTGGAGACCACGGGCGCGCTGCAGCCGCTGGCGAGCGCGATAGCCGCGGCCTGGAAGGCCCGGCCGATGATCGCGCTGCTGCTCACCCTGGTGGCCGGTGCCGTGCTGAGCGCCTTCCTGAACAACACGCCCATCGTCGTGCTGCTGCTCCCCATCCTGGTGGCGGCCTCGCTGCGCTCGAAGGTGCCGGTGTCCGGCGTGCTGATGCCGATGGGCTTCGCCACCATCCTCGGCGGCATGTCCACGACCATCGGCACCTCGACCAACCTGCTGGTGGTCGGCATTGCCGCCGATCTGGGCCAGGCCCGGCTGGACATGTTCGATTTCGCGCTGCCGGTGGCCATCGTCGGCGCCGTCGGCATCCTGTTCCTGTGGCTGGCGGGCCCGCGGCTCGTGCCGGAGCGCGTGCCGCCCCTGGAGGACACGTCGCCGCGGGTCTTCAGCGCCCAGCTGCACGTGGACGAGGACAGCTTCGCCGCCGGCAAGACCCTCTCGGAGGTGCTGGCGCGCACAGGCGGGCGCATGCGGGTCGACCGCATCCGGCGCAGCGAGTCCCTGTTCGTCGCCAAGCTGCCCTCGGTGAAGCTGCAGCCCGGCGACCGGCTGTTCGTGAAGGACACGCCGGACAACCTGAAGGAGTACGAGCGGGAGCTGGGGGCCACCCTGCACGGGATGGGCGGCAAGGAGCAGACGGGAGACGACTCGAAGGGACAACAGCTGGCCGAGGTGGTGGTCACCCGCGGCTCGCCGCTGCATCACCGCACGCTGGCGGATTCGCGTTTCGCCCAGTCCAGCGGCCTGCTGCCGCTGGCGCTGCACCGGGCGCGCATGCCGGCTTCGCGGCTGACCTCCGACATCGGCTCGGTGCGCCTGCGCGCCGGCGACGTGCTGCTGGTGCAGGGCCCGCGCAAGGCGATCGAGACGCTGAAAGCGAGCGGCAGCATGCTCGTGCTGGACGGCACCACCTCGCTGCCGCACACCCATCGGGCCAAGCGGGCGCTCGCCATCATGGCCTTCGTGGTACTGACCGCCGCGTTCGGGCTGCTGCCGATCTCGGTGAGCGCGCTGGCGGGCGTCGGCCTGATGCTGGCCTCGAACTGCCTCACCTGGCGCGACACCAGCGATGCGCTGAGCCGCCCGGTCGTCCTGATCATCGTCGCGAGCCTCGGGCTCGGCGGCGCGCTGATGCAGACCGGCATGGCCTATTACCTCGCCCACGAGTTCGTGGACATCACCGACGCCATGCCGATACCGTTCATCCTGAGCGCGTTCATGCTGATCATGACCGTGCTGACCAACGTGGTCAGCAACAATGCCGCGGCGGTGATCGGCACGCCCATCGCCATCAGCATCGCCCAGCAGCTGAACGCGGATCCGCTGCCTTTCGTGCTTGCGGTGCTGTTCGGTGCCAACATGAGCTATGCCACGCCGATCGGCTACCAGACCAACCTGCTGATCCTGAGTGCCGGCGGCTACAAGTTCTCGGATTTCCTGCGGGTGGGCATCCCGCTGACGCTGATCATGTGGCTCGGCTTCTCCCTGGTGCTGCCGCTGCTCTACGGCCTGTGAGGCCAGTGCGGAGCCCGTGGCGCTTGACCCTCCGCCGGGGGCCGTGGATACTCCCGACGGTCATGAACGCTCCGAACGCAATCGGCATCTGGTGGTGGCGGCCTCTCCGGGAGAGGGTAGCCGGCTAGCGTTCACCAGACAGGACAACCGAAAACCCATCTCCGCAGCACCGTGGGGATGGGTTTTTTTTTGACACGAGACCAATCCAAGGGAGACCGGGACAGACATGCAGGGCCCCTTCGACATAACCGCCGATCTGGACACGCCGGTATCGGCCTGGCTGAAGCTGGCGGATCTCGGCCCGCGTTTCCTGCTCGAGAGCGTGGAGGGCGGAGAGCGTCTGGCGCGCTATTCCTTCCTCGGTTTCGGGCCGGGCCGCGAGGTGCGGCTGGATGCCGACGGTTTCCGGGTGGACGGCGAGTCGCGGCCGCTGCCCCGGGGCCGGGATGAACTGCTCGACGGCCTGCGCCAGGCGCTGGCCGGCGTGCCCCGGCTTGCGCCGGAGGCCGAAGAGCTGCCGTTCACCGGCGGACTGGTCGGCGTCTCCGGCTACGACCTGGTGCGCTGGTTCGAGCGTCTGCCGGACGGTCCGCCGGTCCAGGAGGGCATGCCGCTGGCCGCCTACGTGGCGCCGGAGTCCCTGCTGGTGTTCGATCACCTCACCCGTCGGGCCGCCCTGTTGCACGCGGGCTCCGAGTCCGAGCGGCGGGCGCTGCGCACGGAGGTGATCGGCCGGCTGCGGGGTGCCGTGCCGCAGGACGCCCAGGAGGCCGGCGGCCGGGTGGAGGATGCCACCGCCAGCGTCTCGCCGGAGGATTACATGGCGGCGGTGGAGCAGGCCAAGGAGCACATTGCGGCCGGCGATATCTACCAGATCGTCCTGTCGGTGTGCTTCTCGGGCGCCAGCACGGTCTCGCCCTTCGAGGCCTACCGCGCGCTGCGGCTGCTGAACCCCTCTCCCTATCTCTTCTTCGTGGATCTCGGCGACCTGCAGGTGGTGGGCTCCTCGCCGGAGGCGCTGGTGCGGCTGAACGGGCGGCGGGCCTCTCTCCGACCCATCGCCGGCACCCTGCCGCGCGGAGCGACCACGGCCGAAGACCGGGCCAACGAGCAGCGGCTGCTGGCCGACCCCAAGGAGATCGCCGAACACGTGATGCTGGTGGACCTCGCCCGTAACGATCTCGGCCGCGTCGCCGAGGCCGGCAGTGTACACGTGGATCCGTACCTCTCCATCGAGCGCTACAGCCACGTCATGCACATCGTGAGCGGCGTGCAGGGAACGCTGGCGGAGGACCGGGATGCGTTCGATCTGTTCGCCGCCGCTTTCCCGGCAGGCACGCTGGTGGGTGCGCCGAAGGTCCGGGCCATGGAGATCATCGACGCCATGGAGCCGGTGGGCCGCGGCCTGTACGCAGGCACGGTGGGCTATTTCGGCCACGGCGGCGACATGGACCAGGCCATCACGATCCGCACGATGGTGTTCCGCGACGGCCAGTACCGCTTCCAGGCCGGCGCGGGCCTGGTGGCCGACAGCGTGCCGGCGCGCGAGTACGAGGAGGTGATGGCGAAGAGCGCCATCCTCCGCCGGGCACTGGACATGGCGAAGGAGGGGCTCTAGTCATGCTGGTCAGGGGCATAGCCGACGGCAGTCGCGGGCAGGCCGCGGCGAGGATCCTGCTCATAGACAACTACGATTCCTTCACCTACAACCTGGTGCAGGCCTTCGCGGCGTTGGGCGCCGACGTGCACGTCTATCGCAACGACTGCATCACCGTGGAGGAAGGGCTGGCGCTCGAGCCGACTCACCTGGTGATCTCCCCGGGGCCGGGCCGACCGGAGGATGCCGGCGTCTCGCTGGCCATGATCGCCGCCTTCGAGCGCCGCGTGCCCGTGCTCGGCGTGTGTCTGGGCCATCAGTGCCTGGTGCAGCATTTCGGCGGCCGCATCGTACGCGCGGGTCGTCTGATGCACGGCAAGACCTCGGCGGTCAGCCACGACGGCCAGGGCGTCTACCGCGGCCTCTCCCAGCCGTTCGAGGCCGGCCGCTATCATTCCCTGTGCGCCGAAGCGGAGACCGTTCCCGACGCGTTGATCGTGACGGCGCGCACCGAGCAGGACGAGATCATGGGCGTGCGCCACCGGGAGCTGCCGCTGGAGGGCGTGCAGTTCCATCCCGAGAGCGTGCTGACACCGGAGGGCGACCACCTCATGCGCAATTTCATCGAACGGCGGCCGGGAGCGGAGCGTTGAGCGAGGGCAGCCGATTGCTGGAGCGCCTGCTCGAAGGCGAGCACCTCTCGGAGCAGGAGGCGCACGGGCTGATGCACGCGCTGGCGGAGGATGCTTATCCCCAGGCGCTCGCCGGCGCCCTGCTGGCCGGGCTGCGCGCGAAGGGCGAGACCGCGGAGGAGATCCGGGGCTTCGCTGCCGCCATGCGCGAACTCGCCCGGGATCCGGGCATCCCGCCCGGCGCGCCCACCGTAGACACGGTGGGCACCGGCGGTGACGGCTCCGGCAGCCTGAACCTGTCCACCGGCACCGGCCTGCTCGCCGCCGCCTGCGGCGCCCGGGTGGTGAAGCACGGCAATCGCTCGGTGTCCTCGCGCTGCGGCAGCGCCGACGTGCTGGAGACTCTGGGCCTCACGCTGCCGCTGGACGAAGCCGCCGCGGTGGAGTGCCTGGAGGCGACAGGCTTCACCTTCCTGTTCGCCCCCTACTACCATCCGGCCATGAAGGCCATCGCCCCCATCCGCGGCGCCATGGGCGTGCGCACGGTGTTCAACCTGCTCGGGCCGCTGGCCAACCCGGCTGCCCCGCCCTACCACCTCATAGGCGCCTTCAGCGAGGAGGCGGCGCAGCTCATGGCTGCGACGCTGGCCGGCATGGAGATCGAGCGCGCCTTCGTGGTGCATGGCGAGCCCGGCTGGGACGAGGCCACCCCCTGCGGGGAGTTTCTGCTGCTGGACGTCACGCCAGGCCGCATCGCCGAGACCCGCCGGCAGCCCGAGGACTATGGCCTCCCACGCTGTGCCCCCGAAGACCTGGCCGGCGGCGATGCCGAAACGAACGCCGCCGCCATCCGCGACGTGTTTTCCGGCGAGGACCGCGGTCCCCACCGGGACGCGCTGCTGCTCGGTGCCTCGCTGGTGCTGGAGGTGACGGGCGAGGCCGCCGGGCCGGAGGAGGGCGTGGCCATGGCCGCCGCCGCCCTCGATGACGGCCGCGCGGCGCGGGTACTGAGCGGTCTGCGGGGCTTCGGGGGCTGAGCCATGGCAGATTTCCTGCGTGAGATGGCGGCGGCGAGCCGCCTGCGCTGCGAGGCGGCGCGGCGGGAGGTTCCAGCCGACGAGCTCCGCAAGCGCATCGCCGACGGGGAACCGCCCCCGGGCCTGGTGCTGGACCGTTTCGACATCATCGCCGAGATCAAGCACCGCTCGCCCCGGGACGGCGCCCTCGGTGTCAATGTGGGTGTCGACCTGGCAGGCGCCGTCCACGACGACGTCGCCCGCGCGGAGATCTACGCCGAGGGCGGTGCCGCGGCGGTCTCCGTGCTGACGGAGCCGTCCCGCTTCGGCGGTGATCTCGGCCACCTGGAGCGGGTGGCCGCCGCCCTGACGCCGCGGGGCATCCCGGCCATGCGCAAGGATTTCCTGGTGGATTCCTACCAGTTGCTGGAGGCCCGGGCGGCCGGTGCGGGCGGCGTGCTGCTGATCGCCGCACTGCTCGACGACGAGGCGCTCGCCGACATGCTCGACCTGGCGGAGGACCTGCAGCTGTTCGTGCTGCTGGAATGCTTCGATGCCGGCGAGCTGGAGCGCTGCGGCAGACTGCTGGACGAGCCCCGCTTTCACGAGCGCGGCAACGACGGACGCCTGCTCATCGGCGTGAACAGCCGTGACCTGCGCACCCTGGAGGTGGACGACAGCCGGCTGGAAGCACTGGCACCTCTGCTGCCCCACGCGGCGCCGGCGGTGGCCGAGAGCGGTTTGCAGGTGCCGGCCGATGCGGTGCGGCTGGCGACGGCCGGCTACCGACTCGCGCTGGTGGGTACCGCGCTCATGCAGGACCGGCGGCCCGGCCAGCTGGTACGCACGATGCGCGACGCCGGGCGGGCGGCGCTGGGCGAGTGAGCGTGAGTACCTGGGTGAAGATCTGCGGACTGACCAGCCGCGAGGCCGTGCAGGCGGCCGCCGAGGCGGGCGCCGACGCGGTGGGTTTCGTGTTCGCCGAATCGCCACGGCGGGTGCTGCCCGGCGAGGCCCGGCGGCTCTGCGAGGGGCTGGACCGGCGGGTGATCCGGGTGGCCGTGATGCGACATCCCGGTCCCGAGGAGTGGGCCGCGGTGCGGGACGGCTTCGCCCCCGACTGGCTCCAGACCGATGCGGGGGATTTCGCCGCGCTGGAGCTGCCCGATGCCTGCGCCCGTTTGCCGGTGTACAGGGACGATGACCAGGACCTGGCGTCCGGTTCGGCGAAGATGCCCACACGTTTCCTCTTCGAGGGCGCGCGCAGCGGCACCGGGGAGCGGGCCGACTGGTCGGTGGCCGCGGCGCTGGCCGCCCGGGCCGAGCTGGTGCTGGCCGGCGGGCTGTCGCCGGACAACGTGGAGGAGGCGCTGGCCGCCGTCGCGCCCTGGGGCGTGGACGTGTCCAGCGGCGTGGAGCGGGCGCCGGGGTATAAGAATCCGGTGCGGATCGCCGCCTTCGTGGAACGTGTCCGTCGGTGGGATCAGCGGGTACCGGGGTAGAGAATGAGGACACAGGATGAGTGAGGCCACATGAGCGAAGCCACGAACGAATTGATCGCAGCGAGCGAGGCACCCGCCCTGCTGCGGAAACTCCTCGACAGAGAGTTACCCGACGATCGCGGCCGTTTCGGGCCATTTGGCGGCCGATACGTGCCGGAGACCCTCGTCCCGGCGCTGGAGCGGCTGGAGCAGGGCGTCCGCGATATCCTGCCCCGGGAAGACTTCCAGGCCGACTACGCGCGGGAACTGCGGGAGTGGGTGGGACGGCCGACGGCGCTGACCGGCGCGCGCCGGCTCGGCGAGGCCTGGGGCGCCGAGGTCTGGCTGAAGCGGGAAGACCTGGCGCACACGGGCGCGCACAAGATCAACAACGCCATCGGCCAGGCGCTGCTGGCGAAGCGCCTCGGCGCCAAACGGGTGATCGCCGAGACCGGTGCCGGGCAGCACGGCGTGGCCTCGGCCGCCGCCTGCGCCCGGGTGGGGCTGCCCTGCCGCGTCTACATGGGCGCCGTGGACATCGTGCGCCAGGCCCCCAATGTGGATCGCATGCGCCGGCTCGGCGCCGAGGTGTGCCCGGTGGAGAGCGGCGACCAGACGCTGCGCGCCGCCATCGACGAGGCGCTCAGGCACTGGGTGTCGGATCCGGAGGGCATCTACTACCTGCTCGGCTCCGCGGTGGGGCCGCATCCTTACCCCTACCTGGTGCGCGAGCTGCAGGCGGTCATCGGCCAGGAGGCGCGCCGGCAGATGATCGAGATCGGCGGGCTCCCCGACGCTGTCTTCGCCTGCGTCGGCGGCGGCTCCAACGCCATCGGCCTGTTCCATCCCTTCATCGGCGATGAGGACGTGCGGCTGATCGGCGTAGAGGCCGGCGGCAAGGGCACCGGACTGGGCGAGAACTCGGCCACCCTGTCCACGGGACGGCCCGGCGTGCTGCAGGGCTGCTACACGATGATCCTGCAGGACGAGAACGGCCAGGTGCAGGAGACCCACTCGGTGTCCGCGGGCCTCGACTACTCCGGCGTGGGGCCCGAGCACGCCTTCCTGCAGGCGATCGGCCGGGTGGAATATGAAAACGCCAGCGACGACGAGGCGCTGGATGCGCTGGCCGAACTCTGTGCCGCGGAAGGCATCCTCACGGCGCTCGAGACTGCCCACGCCTTTGCCGCGGCCCGCAAGTGGGCGGCAAGCCATCCCGGCGCCCGCATCCTGATCGGCAATTCCGGTCGGGGAGACAAGGACATGCCCACGCTCACCCAGTATCCGATCGGAGGAAGCCGCGATGCAGCCTCATGAGACCATTACCCGGGCGCTCCGGGAGGCGACCGCGGCAGGGCGCGTCGGACTGGTCCCGTTCCTGACCGCGGGCTACCCGAAAGCCGACCGGTTCGCGGATGATCTCGCCACGATCGCTGCCGTCGGCGATGTCGTGGAGGTGGGCGTGCCCTTCTCCGACCCGATGGCCGACGGCATGACCATCCAGCGCTCCAGCCGCGGTGCGCTGGAACAGGGCGTCAGCCTCACCTGGATCTTCGACCGCCTGGAGGAGGCCAGGGACCGCATCGATGCGCCGGTCATCCTCATGTCCTACTTGAACCCGCTGCTGGCCTACGGCTACGAGCGCGTCGCCAGCCGTTCGATCGAAGCCGGGGTGGCCGGCTTCATCGTGCCGGACCTGCCCTGGGAGGAGAGCCGGGAGTTCGGGGCGCCGCTGGACGAGTCGGGCCTTGCGCTGGTGCAACTGGTCACGCCGGCGACGCCGGAGGCCAGGCTGGCCCGGCTGTGCGACGCGAGCCGGGGATTCGTCTATGCCGTGACCATGCGCGGGATCACCGGCGGCGGTGCCGCCCTGCCCGCGGACACCAGCGCCTACCTGGACCGGGTGCGTGACGCCTCGGACCTGCCCGTTTGCGCCGGCTTCGGCATCCGCACGGCGGAGCAGGTGGCCGAAGTCGGCCGGCATGCCGACGGTGTCATCGTCGGCTCCGCACTGGTGGAGGTGCTGGAGCGGGACGACGACCCAGCGGCGTTCCTGGAATCGCTGAGGGCCGGCCCCGGGTGAGCCGGTGAAGAAGGTCTACGCGGCCGAATCCCTGGTGACCGTCGCTCACTACCGCAACCTGCTCGAGGGCGAGGGCATCGACTGCTTCCTGAAGAACGAGAACATGGGCTCGGTCATGGGCGAGATCCCCTATGCGGAGATCTGGCCGGAACTCTGGGTGCGCAACGACTTCGAGGCCGCGCGGGCGGAGGAGATCATCCGCGAGGCCCGCCGGGCCGAGGCGGACGACGGCCCCCGCTGGCGCTGCCGCCGCTGCGGCGAGGAGAACGAGTACCAGTTTGCCGTCTGCTGGAGCTGTGGCCGACCACAGGACCGGGATCCGGCCGAGCCCTGAATCTTATGTAAAAACAGAAGGTTCTGCGACTGCCCCGTTCTGTGAACCGGGTCCGGGCGCGGGCCCTTCCGGCGGCGGTACCGTCACCTTTCCTGCCACCGGGGAAGGGACGCATCATGGGACTGAAACGGCTGATCTTGGCGGCGGCCGCCATCGCGCTCGCCGGCTGCGCGAGCATGAGCGCCGAGGAATGCCTCGTCGCCGACTGGGAAGCCATCGGCTACGAGGACGGCGCCCGGGGTGCCCCGGCCGACACCATCGGCCGTCACCGCAAGGCCTGCGCCAGCGCCGGCATCACGCCGGACTTCCACGATTACGAACGCGGTCGCCAGGCCGGCCTGCTCGAATACTGCCGGCCGGGCGTCGGCTACCGGGTGGGCGCCTCCGGCGGCGGTTACGGCGGCGTGTGCCCGCCCGACCTCGAGCCCGACTTTATGGCCGGTTACGTCGAGGGGCGCGAACTCTACGAGCTGCGCTCCGAGGTATCGCGTATCGAGAGCCGCATCGATGCCCGCGGGAACGAGCTGGAGGAGCTGCGGGCCGACATGGCGGCGAACTCCGCCCGCCTGATCGCCGGCGAGGCCACGGCCGAGGAACGGGTGCGGTTACTGATGGAGACCAAGGAGATGTCCCGACGCGAGGGCGAGCTGGAGTCCGAGATCGCCTCGCTGCATCGGGACGCGGCGGTGGCGCGCTCCCGCCTCGAGGACTATGAGGCCCGCGCCGCCAGCGCGTACTGATCGGGCCGCGCGCTAGCCCGCGCCCGGCCGCCCGGCCAGGCCGGCCAGTGCGGCAGCGCCGAGGGCGCTCCAGCCGAGCCACGGGGCCTGACCCGTCGTCAGCAGCACGATGCCGCCGATGAAGGCAGCCGCGGCTACGGCCAGCGCGAAGCGCTGGCGCTGCTGGCGCGCCATCGAGTCGCGCAGATCGCGCAGTTCCGGCGCGTCGAAGCGCACGCGCAGATCGCCGGAGGCGGACTGTTCGGCGATGGTCCTGAGCCAGTGCGGCAGCTCCCGAAGCGTCTCGCGCAGCTCCGGCAGATGGTCGCGTATATCGTCCAGCATCGCGCGGCCGCCCAGCCGGTCCGTCATCCACTGGCGCATGATGGGATAGGCGGTCTCCCACAGGTCCAGCTGGGGGTAGAGTTCGCGCCCCAGCCCCTCGATGTTCAGCAACGTCTTCTGCAACAGGATCAGCTGCGGCTGCACCTGCATGTCGAAGCGCCGCGCCGTCTCGAACAGCCGCATCAGCACCTGCGCGAAGGATATCTCGTCCAGCGGCTTGCTGAAAATGGGCTCGCAGACCGTTCGCACGGCGGATTCCAGTTCGTCCACCCGGGTGTCCGGCGGCACCCAGCCCGAGTCGATGTGCAGCCTCGCCACCTTGTGGTAGTCCTGCTCGAAGAAGGCGAGGAAGTTCTCGGCGAGGTAGCGCTGGTCGACCGGGTTCAGGGTGCCGACGATGCCGAAGTCGACGGCGGCGTACTGCGGGTCCTTCGGGTCGTGCACCTGGATGAAGATGTTGCCCGGGTGCATGTCGGCGTGGAAAAAGTTGTGCCGGAACACCTGGGTAAAGAAGATCTCCACGCCCTTCTCGGCCAGCCGCTTGATGTCCGCCCCGGCCTCCCTGAGTGCCCGCATGTTGCTGATGGGGATGCCGTAGATGCGCTCCATCACGATGACGTTGACGTGGCAGTAGTCGAAGTAGATCTCCGGCACATGCAGCAGGTCCGAGCCGGCGAAGTTGCGCTTCAGCTGGGCCGCGTTGGCGGCCTCGCGCATGAGGTCCAGCTCGTCGATGATGGTCTTCTCGTACTCGCGCACCACTTCCACCGGGCGCAGGCGCCGCGCCTCCCGCCAATAGCGGTGCGCGAGGCCGGCCATGAAGTACATCACCTCCAGGTCGCGCTCGATCACCTCGCGCATGTCCGGGCGCAGCATCTTCACCACCACCTCGGTGCCGTCCTTCAGCGTCGCGGCGTGCACCTGGGCGATGGAGGCGGCCGCGAGCGCCTGCTCCTCGAAGCTGCCGAAGACCTCCAGGGCGGGCTTGCCGTAGGCCTTCTCGACGATCTCCAGCGCAAGCTCGGAGGAGAAGGGAGGTACCTGGTCCTGCAGCTTGGCGAGCTCGTCGGCGACCTCCACCGGCAGCAGGTCCCGCCGGGTGGAGATGGCCTGTCCGAACTTCACGAAGATGGGCCCCAGCTCCTGCAGCGCCAGGCGGATGCGCACGCCCAGCGGTTCGTCCACGACCGCCCGGCCCGGCAGCAGCCGGAACACGAAGCGCATGGGGCGCAGCAGGTGAGTGGCGACGATCAGCTCGTCCAGGCCGTAGCGCACCAGCACCCGCTGGATGGCGACCAGGCGAAGCAGCAGTCGGGGCCGCATCATCGGCGATCGTCTGCGGAAAGTGCCCGGATGCGGGCGTCGAGCCGCGCCACGTCGTCGCGCAGCCGGTCGACCTCTGCGTAGAAGGCCTCGACCTCGCCCCGGGAGGGCAGGTCGCCCCGTTCCTCGGTTACGTACTCGGAGACGTTGCGGGTCAGGGTGTCGGCCACCTGTCGGCCCCAGAGCCCGATACTGCGCACCAGCTCGCCGGCCTGGCGTGCGCCGGCGTCGCCCAGCACGCCCGAGAGCCGTTCCTCCACGTCCGGCCGCGCGAAGCGGAGCAGCTCGCGGAAGCGGGTGGCCGTCTCGGTGTCGCCGTCGATCTCGATGCTGCCGCTGCGGATCGCCTCGGCGGCGCCGCCGGCGAGCAGCCGGGGCAGCGCCAGCAGCGAGCCCGTGATGACCGTGTCCGGATCATCCACGTAGTCGGTGTGCAGCTCCAGGCCGGCGGCCGTGACCCGGACATAGAGCGCCAGGAACGAATCCCGCACCCGCACCGCGATCACCCGGCCGTCGAGTTCCTCGCACAGGTCCCGTGCCGGCGTGCTCTGGGCGATCTGGGCGTTCACCAGGGTGAGCGCCGGCCGGAACAGGGTTTCCAGGGGATCCACGGCGAACGGGCCTCAGAGGTGGTAACCGATGTGCAGGGCGGCGATGCCCCCGGTGAGATTGACGTAGCGGCAGCGCTCGAATCCTGCGTCACCCATCATGCCCAGCAGTGTCTCCTGGTCGGGATGCATGCGGATGGACTCGGCCAGGTACTGGTAGCTGTCCGCGTCGCCCGCCACCATGCGGCCCAGCAGCGGCAGGACGCGGAAGGAATACAGGTCGTAGAGCGGCTGCAGGGCGTCGGCCGGCCGGGAGAATTCCAGGATCAGCATTTTGCCGCCGGGCTTCAGCACACGGAACATGGAGGCCAGCGCCGCCTCCTTGTGCGTGACGTTGCGCAGCCCGAAGGCGATGGTGACCAGGTCGAAGCTGTCGTCGGCGAACGGCAGGTTCTCCGCGTCCACCTGGGCCATGCTCACGTTGCCGATGATGCCGGCGTCGAGCATGCGCCGGCGACCCTGGCGCAGCATCGCCGCGTTGATGTCCGCCAGCACCACGTGCCCCGTCTCCCCTACCTGCCGGGCGAAGCTCATCGCCAGATCGCCGGTGCCGCCGGCCAGGTCCAGTGCGCACTGGCCGGGACGGGCGGCGGCCTCGCTCACGGTCCGCCGTTTCCACAGCCGGTGGATGCCGCCGGACATGAGGTCGTTCATGAGGTCGTAGCGCTCGGCCACGGAATCGAAGACGCCGCGGACGAGGTCGGCCTTCTGGTCGGCCGCCACCCGGCGGTAGCCGAAATGGGTCTCGCTGTCGCTGGTCTTCTCTTTGCTCATGGCGGGGCGGGCGGTCACTCAGCGGGATTGCGAGCATACCCCGCGGCCTCGAGCCGGTCGAGGTAGTCCTGCCAGAGTTCCGACCTGTTCTCGCCCAGTTCCCGCAGGAAACCCCAGCGGTACAGGCCGGTATCGTGACCGTCGTCGAAGACCAGTCGAACTGCGTAATGGCCGACGGGCTGGACCGTGGTGATCTGCACGTTCTCCTTGCCCGTCTGCAGCGTTTCCTGACCCGGGCCGTGGCCCCGCACCTCCGCCGACGGCGAGTACACGCGCAGGTACTCGAACGGCAGGCCGAAACTCGCGCCGTCGGCGAAGCTGACCGTCAGCAGTCGGGATTGCCGGCGCAGGCGTAGCTCGGTGGGTGCGTCTTCCATCGGGTTGACCTCTCAGAGAATGTAGCGACTGAGGTCCTCGTCCTGGACCAGTTCGCCGAGATGCTCGTCCACGTACTCCGCCGTGACCGAGAGCGTGTGGCCGCTCCTGTCCGCCGCCTCGTAGGAGATCGCCTCCAGCAGCCGCTCCATCACCGTGTGCAGGCGGCGGGCGCCGATGTTCTCGGTGTTCTCGTTCACGCGGAAGGCCACGTCCGCGATGCGCTCCACGCCCTCCTCGGTGAACTCCAGCTCCACGCCCTCCGTGTCGAGCAGCGCGCGGTACTGGCGGGTGAGGGACGCATCCGGCTCGGTGAGGATGCGCACGAAGTCGGGCGCCTTCAGCGAATCGAGCTCGACCCGGATGGGGAAACGTCCCTGCAGCTCCGGGATCAGGTCGGAGGGCTTCGCAACGTGGAAGGCGCCGGAGGCGATGAACAGGATGTGATCGGTGCGCACCATGCCGTACTTGGTGTTGACCGTGCAGCCCTCCACCAGCGGCAGCAGGTCGCGCTGCACGCCTTCCCGGGACACGTCGGCGCCCATGCTCTCGGAGCGCTTGGCCACCTTGTCCAGCTCGTCGATGAAGACGATGCCGTGCTGCTCCACGGCCTCCAGCGCGCGGGCCTTCACCTCCTCGTCGTCCAGCAGCCTCGCCGCCTCTTCTTCGGTGAGGATCTTCAGCGCTTCACGGACCTTCAGCTTGCGGGACGTGCGCCGGCCCTGGCCGAGATTCTGGAACAGGCTCTGCAGCTGGCTGGTCATCTCTTCCATGCCCGGCGGCGCCATGATCTCGACGCCCGCCGGCATGGCCTGGGTTTCCACCTCGATCTCGCGCTCGTCCAGGTCGCCCTCGCGCAATTTCTTGCGGAATTTCTGCCGCGTGTCGCTGGCCTCCGGGGGCTGCTGCTGCTCCGCGGCGAAACCCACCCCGCGGTGCGGCGGCGGCAGCAGGGCATCCAGCACCCGCTCCTCGGCGGCGTCCTCGGCGCGGTGTCGCACCTTGGCCATCTCGGCCTCCCGGGTCATTTTTATGGAGACGTCCATCAGGTCGCGGACGATGGAGTCCACCTCTCGGCCGACATAGCCCACCTCGGTGAACTTGGTGGCCTCCACCTTGATGAACGGTGCCCGGGCGAGGCGTGCCAGGCGGCGCGCGATCTCGGTCTTGCCGACGCCGGTGGCGCCGATCATGAGGATGTTCTTCGGCGTGATCTCGCTCCTGAGCGGCTCGGGCACCTGCACCCGGCGCCAGCGGTTCCTGAGCGCGATGGCCACGGCCCGCTTGGCGTTGTCCTGGCCGACGATGTGCTTGTCCAGCTCCTGGACGATCTCCCTGGGGGTCATAGACATGTCATTCGGCCCCGGCTCGTGCGTCGCCGGGGAGTTCCTCGATGGTGATGAAACGATTGGTGTAGACGCAGACGTCGCCGGCGATCTCGAGCGACTTCTCCACGATCTCCCGGGCGCCCAGATCCGTATTTTCCAGCAGCGCCCGGGCGGCCGACTGGGCGTAGGGTCCGCCCGAGCCGATCGCCATGAGGTCGAACTCGGGTTCGATCACGTCGCCGTTGCCCGAGATGATCAGCGAGGTGTCCCGGTCGGCGACGCACAACAGTGCTTCGAGCCGGCGCAGCATCCGGTCGGTGCGCCAGTCCTTGGCCAGCTCGATGGCGGCGCGGGTCAGGTTGCCGTATTGCTGCAGCTTGCGCTCGAAATACTCGAACAGGGTGAAGGCATCCGCCGTGCCGCCCGCGAAGCCGGCGATCACGCTGCCGTCGGCGAGGGCGCGCACCTTGCGGGCGTTGCCCTTCATGACGGTGTCGCCCATGCTGACCTGGCCGTCGCCGCCGATGGCCACGCGGCCACCGCGCCTCACCGAGACGATGGTTGTGCCTCTGTACTGCTCCATGGATCTGCCTTCGCTGTTGCGGGCGCCGGCTATTTGCGGTTGTTGCGCGCCCTGGGATGGGTCCGGTCGTATATCTGGGCCAGGTGCTGGAAATCAAGGTGGGTGTAGATCTGCGTCGTGGACACGTCCGCATGGCCCAGCAGTTCCTGCACTGCGCGCAGGTCGCCGCTCGACTCCAGCAGGTGGGAGGCGAACGAATGGCGGAACAGGTGCGGATAGACGCTCCGGTCCATGCCCTGGCGCTTCGCCCAGTGGACGATGCGTTCCTGCACGGAGCGGGGCGCCAGCCGGGTGCCGCGGCGGCTGACGAACAGCGCGCGCTCCTCGTGGCCGGCCATCCGCACCCGGATCCGCTGCCATTCCGCGAGTGCCTCGAGCGCGCGGCGGCCCACCGGCACGATGCGGGTTTTGGCGCCCTTGCCGGTCACCGTGACCGTGGCGTCCGATGCGTCCACGTCGTGCAGGTCCAGGGCCACCAGCTCCGCCAGCCGCAGCCCCGACGAGTACAGGAGCTCGAGCATGGCCCGATCCCGCACGGTGAGCGGGTCGTCGCCGGGAAACTCCAGCAGCCGCGCCATCTGGTCGGCGTCCAGCGTGCCCGGCAGGCGCTTGCCCGCCTTCGGCGCGCTGACGTCGGCGGCCGGGTTGCGCTTCAGCACCCTCTCCCGGATCAGGTAGCGGAAGAAGCTGCGCACGGCGGACAGCCGCCGCTGGATGGAGCGGGGCGAGAGTCCGCGTCGGTGGCAGGCGGCGGCGAAGGCGCGGATATCGTGGGTCGTGAGATCGCGCCAGCCGCCGTGGCCGGCGCGCTCGCAATACTCGACCAGGGCCGCCAGGTCCCGGCGGTAACCGGCCACGGTATGCGCGGAGCAGCGCTTCTCGAAGGCGAGGTGCTCGAGGAAGGCGTCGGTGCGCTGGCGTTCTTCCGGCGACAAGGGGCCGACCGGTCAGTAACGCCTCACGGCCGCGGCCACGAGCTCGCCGATGCGGGTGAGGAAGTCGATGCTCATGGCCGGGTGGAAATGGTCCGCATCGACGCTGCCAATGCCGATGAAACCGAGCCCGGCCCCCTCGCCGAGGGGCAGCAGCGCCATGCTGCCCACCTCGTCGGCGGCGGCGCCGAACAGGAATTCACGCTGGCTGTCGCGCACCCGGCCGCAGCGGGCGCGGGCGGCCGACAGAAACGTCTCGAACGGGCCCAGCCGAGGGTCGTCCCGACCGATGACGTGCAGGAAACGCCGTTCGCCGACGCCCGCGTAGTCCGCCGGGTCGCCGAACAGCACCATCACGGCGTGATCCGCCCCGAAGCCCGTGCGCAGTTCCCGCGCGATGCAGGCCAGGGTCTCCTCCCGGCTGTCCGCGGCCATGAGCGCGATCGCCAGCGTGTGGATACGGCCGGCCAGCCGGTCGTTGGCGCGTGCCACCTCCAGGAGTTCGCGCAGCTTGCGCTCGAGTTTGAGGTTCTTCTGCCTGAGCGTCGCCACCTGGCGTTCCACCAGCGAGACGGCGCCGCCGCCCGCCGCATGGGGCACGCGCAGTGTGTCGAGCAGGCGGGGATGGTTCTCGAAGAATTCGGGATGGTGCAGGAGATAGTCCTCCACGGCCTCTTCGTTGGCACTGTCCACCATGGGCTCTGGTTTGCGCTGTGTGCTCATAGGGCGACGGTTCCCTCGAAGGAGTACTCGGCCGGGCCGGTCAGCCAGACGACCTCACCGGGGCCGCGCCAGCTTACCACGAGATCGCCGCCCGGCAGGCCGACGCGCACCTCGTCGCCGAACAGGCCGCGACGTCGGCCGGCCACCATCGCGGCGCAGGCGCCGCTGCCGCAGGCCCGGGTCTCGCCGACCCCGCGCTCCCATACGCGCAGGCGGGCCCGGTCGCGCCCGCGGGGTTCCAGGAAGCCAACGTTGCAGCGCTCGGGGAAGGCGGGGTGATGCTCCAGCGCGGGCCCCAGCTCGGTCACCGGTGCGCGCTCCACGTCGTCGACCAGCAGCACGCAGTGGGGATTACCCATGGACAGCGCCGCAAACTCGACGGTGCGGCCGCCGGCCTCCAGCCGGTACGTGCCGGTTTCCGCTTCCGCCGTCTTCGTCACCGCCGCCTCTATTGTCATCGGTATGTCCGCCGGCGCGAACCGGGGCTCGCCCATGGAGACGGCGGTGACGCCGGGCCCGGCGATGCGCGCCTCGGATATCCCGGCACGGCACTCCAGGCGCAGCATCGATGGGGCGCCCGGCGCCTCGCCGAGCAGGCGCGCGATGCAGCGCAGACCGTTGCCGCACTGCTCCACTTCGCCGCCGTCGGCGTTGAATATCCGGTACCACGCATCGGTGCCGGCGCTGCGCGGCGCTTCTATCCAGAGCAGCTGGTCGAAGCCCACGCCCTCGCGGCGGTGGGCCAGTCGGCGGATGGCGGCGGCGTCGGGCAGTGCAGCATCGGGCTGGTCGCGCACCACCATGAAGTCGTTACCGAGGCCGTGCATTTTCACGAAGGGCTGCTGCATGGGCGTACTGTAGGTCAATTCGTCGCGACAATGGCGCCGGTGTCGCGTGGACTTTCTAGCGGCGCAGCGATACTTTACATAAACTGCACAAAACCAACACGAAGCGCAGGGAGACAACATGCGTCAGATCATCGTGCTGAACCCGAAGGGCGGTTGCGGCAAAAGTACGCTCGCCACCAATCTCGCCGCCTACTATGCGAACGAGGGCAAGAGCGTCGCGCTCGCGGACTACGACCCGCAGCGCTCGAGCCTGGACTGGCTCGAGCGCCGGCCGGAAGGCTATCCGGAAATCGTGGGCCTCGCCGCGTTCGAGGAGGGGCTGAAGCACCTGCCCCGCAGCGCCGACGTGCTGGTGATGGACGCACCGGCCCGCTCCCACGGACCGGAACTGACCTCGCTCATCAATCACGCCGAGACCATCATCGTGCCCGTGCTCCCGTCCACGGTCGACATGCAGGCGGCCAACCGCTTCATCGACGAACTCCTGGGCGTCGGCAAGGTGGAGCGCAAGAAGGCGCGCATCGGCGTGGTGGCCAACCGGGTACGCGAGAACACCCTGATCGCCGGCGACCTGGACGAATACCTGGAGAGCCTGAAGGTGCCTTACGTGGCCTGGTTCCGGGAGGCCCAGAACTACATCCGCGCCTACACCCGGGGGCTCGGCGTCGCGGAGCTGCCCGAGTATCTGGCCTGGCCGGAGTGGGATCAGTGGGAACCGCTAATGGAGTGGCTGAACTCCCGCCGCAGCCGGCCCTGACGGCCGGCGACTGAACGGGCGACAGGCTCCGGCGTCAGCCCTCCTGCGGCGCGCCGGCTTCCTCCAGGCTCGCCCGGATGCCCGCTGCCGGGTCGTCGTAGGCAAGATCCACGCCCAGCGCCTCGCGCAGACGCCGCGTGTCGAGCCGACGCGATTCGGCGAGGAAGCTGTAGCGCATCGGTGACATCTGCCGCCGCGCCTCTTCCCGGCTGACCGCGGGCGGCGCCGGCAGGCCCGCAGCCTCCGCCACCTGCCGGAAGAATGCCCCGGAACTCTCGCCGCTGCCGTCCGCCACGTTGTAGATGCCACCCGGTGCGGTCGGTTCCAGCGCAGCAAGGCACACGCGCGCCAGGTCGTCGACGTGGATGCGGTTGCCCGGCGAGGCGTCCTCCTCGCGGATCACGGGCTGACCCGAGCGGATCGCCTCCAGCGGCAGCCGGCCGGGGCCGTAGATGCCGGCGATGCGCAGGATCACCCAGCTCACCCCCTGCGCGTCGGCCCAGCGTCTGAGCGTCGTCTCCGCCGCCACCCGGCGGTGGGCGCGCTCCGTGGACGGTGCCGGGGGGCGCTGCTCGTCCACCAGTGCGCCGCCGCAGTCGCCGTACACGCCGCTGGTGCTGGCCAGTACGAAGCGTTCCGGCTGCCGCGGCAGCGCCGCGAGGAAGCGCGCGAGGCGCGGATCGTCGCCACCCTCACCCTCCGCGGGCGGGACGAGATAGAGCACCCGCAGCGGTCCGCCCGGCAGCCGCGACAGCGCGACGGACTCGTCGAGGTCGAGCGCCGCGGCCGCGATGCCGACCTCGGCGAGTGCGGCGGCGGACGCAGCGGAGCCGGTGAGGCAGTGCACGGCGACGCCCCGTTTCGCCAGACGGCGGGCGACCCGCCGGCCGGTGTAGCCGGCGCCTACGATCAGCGTCAGCGGGGCGGTCACTATGCGCTCATATCCGGCTCATTTCCGCCCCATGTCGCCTCAGGGGCGCTCGTCGCCGGCTTTGCCCAGGTGTGGCAGTGCGAGCCGGTCCGAGACGGCCACCATGTTCAGGCCGGAGCGGTAGGCGTCGGCCGCGGCCTCGCCCTCGCCCAGGCGGGTGAGGAGGCGGCCGTAGAGTTCGTAGGTCTCGGGCGTGGGCCCGATGGCCAGCGCGGTCTCCAGATAACTCCTGGCCTTGCCCCAGAGCTCCTGGCGCATGCACAGGCGGCCGGCGGTCAGCAGCAGGGCGGCGTCTTCGCCATGCTGCTTCAGCCAGTTCTCGGCGTGGCGAAGCTGGCGGCCGGTGTCGGCCGTCTCCAGCTTGCCGTACAGACGGGCCAGCTCCGTCGACCAGCGACCGCGAAGCCGCCGCCGCAGTTCGGCCTCGGCCACCTCTTCACCCCCCGCGCGGGCCAGGGCGTCGACGTAGGCGGCGATCAGCACATCGTCGTCGCGCAGCGACTTCGGTATCTTCTTCCACACCGCGGTCACGCGGGTCGGATCGTCTCCCGCCTGCTCGAGCTTGCGCCGATGCACCTCCCGGGTCCATTCCTGCAGCGTGCCGGCGGGGATGCGTCCCTGCTTCCTGAGCTTCGGCAGCAGGTCGGCGAGCTGATCCCAGTCTTCGAGCTCCCGATAGAGCCGGCCGAGCAGGAACAGGGCCTGGGAGTGGTTCGGCGCGTTCTCCTGCAGGCGCCGCAGCGTCGCCAGCGCCTGCTCGTATTCCTCTGCGGCCAGCTGCAGCTCGGCCTGGGTCAGGAGTACGGCGTTCGCGGCATCCGGAGTCTCCTCGTAGGCGAGCCGCAGCCATTTGTCCCGGCGTTCGCCGTCGCCCTGGAGCTGGGCCGCCCGCGCGGCGGCCAGGTAGTTCAGCAGCGGGGCATCCGCCCGGTTCACGCGCCGGGTCAGCAGCTTCTCGCCCCTGGAGAAATTGCCCTCGGCCACCTCGATCAGGCCCCTGGTGAACTGGTGGCCGGCGCGGCGGGCACGGAATTCCCCGGCTTTCTCGCCCAGCTTCTTCGGCGCCTTCAGGAGTTCCCAGCCGAGCCAGAGAGCGAGCATCGTGGCGAGGATCAGGGCCAGCAGGATCGGCACCGACATCTCGATCAGCCAGCCGCGGATATTGATGACCACATAGCCCGGGTCGGTGAACAGGAGATGTGCGCCCAGGGCGCCCAGGATCAGCGTGGCGACGACCCAGGCCCCGAACTTCATTCGGCTCCCTCGTCGGCTCCCTGGCCACTTCCCTGGGCCACGGCCTGGCGCTGGCGGAACAGCCGCAGCGACGCCGAGATGTCGGGCAGCTCCGCAGCGACCGGGCTGTCGGCAAGTTCGGCGATGGTCTCGACGGCGCCGCTTACCGCTTTCGCGTCCGTGTCGAAATAGCGCTCCAGCCAGCTGCGGGCGTCCTCGAGGCTCTGGCGGAATATCGCGCCTTCGCCCTGCAGCAGCGCGAGGCGCGCCGTCTGCAGCTGCAGCGCGATGTTGGTGCGCAGGAAATACTGCGCCTCCGGCGACAGCAGCGGCTCCAGCTGTTCGTTGGTGCGGCGCACGCTGACCATGTCCGAGAAGGCGTTCTTCACCGCGGTCCAGGCGCGGCTGAACCCGCTCTGCTGCTCGTCGATCTCCGGCCGCGGCCGATCCTCCGGCGTCACCTCCTCGTCCAGAGGCAGTGACTGGATCACGTCCGCCAGGCTCGCCAGCGTCAGTGTGACCCCTTCGATGTCGACGTCCTCCACGGCCCGGAGCGCAGTGATCTCGTCGGCGAGTTCGCGGCGTACCGGCGTGTAGACCGGGTCGCCCAGCTCGCGGATGCGGCGATCGGCCAGTTCGAGCGCGAACGCCGCCAGCTCCGCGTTGCCGGCGAGCTGCGCCTGGGCGTTCGCCAGCTGCATGTAGTACTCGGCCTCGGCAACGAGCCAGGCATCACGGGCGCCGGCCGATACGCCCTGGAGATTGGCCATGGACTCTTCCAGGTTCTCCATGCGGCCGGGCAGGGACTCGACGATGTCCCGGCTCTCCCGGAATTCCCGCTGCAGCCGCACGAGTTCGTCCGCATCGGCGGCCTGGCGCGCCGCCTGCTGCGCCTGCTGCACCGATTGCTGCAGCGATTGCTGCAGCGAGGACAGTCGGCCGCGGAGCTCCGACACGGCCTCCGCATTGTCCGCCGTTTCCGTCTCCAGCGCGTCCACGGCCGATGCCAGGCCGGCCGTCTCGGCGCCGGCGCTGCGCTCAAGCCACCAGCGGTAACCGCTGAAGCCCGCTGCGCCGAGCGCGAGTACGAGTGCGAGCCAGGCGACCAGCGCGGCGGACTTGCCGCCGCCGCTGCCTTCTTCACCGTTGCCGCCGGGTACGGGTGCCGTGGCGTCTCCGCCTTCGTGCGCGTCGGTTGCGTCTACTGCCGGGGATTCCTCGTGCGAGGCGGCTGAGGCTGCTGCGGCGGCGGATTCCGCCGCGTCGTCCGCGGACTCCGACGCTTCCCGGGTGCCGGCCCTGGCTTCGTCCTCGACGTCGTCCCTGGCGTCGCTCCTGGCGTCGTCCCGGGCGTTGTCGTCCGCTGCGGTCTTCGACCCGGGCTTTTCTTGCTCAGTCATGATCTGCTCTGTCCGGTATCCCCGTCGGGGAAGACCATCGCCAAGATCATGGCCCGGACGAGGTCGGACGGCTCCGGGCCTTGCGCAAGCAGGGTGTCCACAGCGATGTCTTCGCGTACGGCGAGTTGTAACACACGATCGCTGGCGCTCACCAGTGTGGCTCCCCGTAGTACCGCCGCGCCCTTTTCCCCGAGCAGTTCCGCCAGGTTACGAAGCGTGGCGACGCTGAGACAGGTCACGTAACGGAGCCGGCCCTCGCGCCAGGCGGCAATGACCGCCTCGATCTCGCCGGCGTCCGGCTGCGGCAGCCGGCGTTCGTAGACCTCCGCGTAGTCGACCCGGGCGCCGCGTTCGCGCAGGGTATCGGCGAGCAGCTCCCGGCCGCCGCGGCCACGCACGATGAGTACGCGCCAGCCGCTCATGTCGGCGAGTTCGGCCGCGGCCAGCAGGCTCTCGCTGTCGTAGCCGCCCGCAGGCGTGAGGTCCGGCGCCCGGCCGGCGTGGCTCATCGCCTCGGCGGTGGCGGGGCCGATGGCGGCGTAGCAGCGGCAGTCGGGCAGCGACAGGAAACGGGCGCCGTGGCGTACCGCATTGGGGCTGACGAAGACGACCAGATCGGGCGCCCGGCCGCCGGCCTCCGGCCCGGCCAGGGGTGCGATCTCGAGCGCCGGCAGCAGCCAGGCCACGCCGCCCGCCTCCTCGACAGCAGCGACGAGCGGACCCGCCTGGTCGCGGGCCCGGGTCACGAGGACACCGGCGCCGGCCAGCGAAGGCCGGGTCATGCCGTCGCGGATTCCGCTGCGGCGAGGATCTCGCCGGCACCGGCCGAGAGCAGCCGGTCCGCCAGCGTGGCGCCCAGGGACTCGCCGTCGACAGCGGCACCCTCGATGCTGTCCTCCAGCATCCGCGAGCCGTCGGTGGCGATCACCCGGGCGAGGATCGTGATGCGCTCGCCCGCCGTGGTGGCGTACACGGCGATGGGGGAATGGCAGTCCGCGCCGAGGGCGACACCCACCCGGCGTTCGGCGGCCACGACCAGCCGCGCCTCGGCGTGCTCGAGCTTGCGCAGCACCTCAATCAGATCGGCGCGGTCCTCGTGGCATTCGATGCCGACGATGCCCTGGCCGTTGGCCGGCAGTATGACCCCGGGATCGACGCATTCGGCGATCCGCTCGTCGAGTCCGAGCCGCTTCAGGCCGGCGGCGGCGAGCATGATGGCGTCGTAATCGCCTGCGTCCAGTTTGCCGAGACGGGTCTGTACGTTGCCGCGCAGTGGTTTGACGGTCACGTCGGGCCGGCGCACCAGCACCTGGGACTGGCGCCGCAGGCTCGAGGTGCCGACGACGGCGCCGGCGGGCAGGGCGTCCAGCGTGCTGCCCACCATGGCGTCCCGCGGGTCTTCGCGCTCGAGCACGGCCGGCAGGGCAAAGCCGGGCGGCATCTCGCCGGGTACGTCCTTCATCGAATGCACGGCGATGTCGGCCTTGCCCGCCTCCATGGCCACTTCCAGCTCCTTGATGAACAGGCCCTTGCCGCCGATCTTGCTGAGGGTGCGGTCGAGGATGCGATCGCCCTTCGTGGTCATCGGTACGAGCTCGACGGCTTCGACCTCGGGCAGCGCGTCAAGGCGCTCCGCCACATGGCGGGCCTGCCAGAGTGCCAGTTCACTCTCCCTCGTCGCGATTCTCACCCTCATTGAATGCCTCCCTTGAGTCGTTGGCGGATCTCCCCGACATGGCGCCTGCTGATGGGCAGGGTATGTCCGGTGCGGCGGAAGCGTACCACCGGTTTGCCGTCGGCATCCTTATCCAGCGCCTCGAGGTACTCCAGCGCGACCAGGGAATTGCGGTGGATGCGGCAGAAATCCGGTGCGAACTCCTCCTCCAGCGACTTCAGCGATTCGTCGAGCAGGTCCTCGCCGTGGCGGTGGCAGGCGCGCACGTATTTCTGGTCTGCCTGGAAGTAGTAGATGTCGGCGACCGGGATCAGGCGCAGCTCGTCGCGTACCCGGGCGCACAGGTGGCGGCGCCGTTGGCCGGTGTCCGCGATGCCGGAGAGCTGGCCGCCTGTCAGTCGCGCCGCGCGGCCCAGGGCCTGCTCCAGTTTGCTGCGGCGTATGGGCTTCAGCAGATAGCCGACCGCTTCGGCCTCGAACGCCTCGATGGCGTACTCGTCGTAGGCCGTGGTGAAGATCACCGCCGGCGGATCGGGCAGCCGGGCCATGTGCCGCGCGGCCTCGATGCCGTCCATGCCCGGCATGCGGATGTCCAGCAGCACCACGTCCGGGCGCAGCCGCTCGCAGAGCTCGAGCGCCTTCCGGCCGTCGGCCGCCTGGCCGGCGATCTCGCAGCGCTCCATCCCGCCGAGCTGGTCGGCGAGCCGCTCGCGGGCCGGCCGCTCGTCGTCGACGATCAGTATCCTCACGGTTCCGGCTCCTCCGCGGGGAAGCGCAGCGTCACGCTGTAGCGCTCCTCGCTCTCGTCCACGTCCACGCCGGCGCGGCGGCCGAAGGCGAGTTCGAGACGCTGACGGATGTTGTCCAGCGCCAGCCGGTTGCCTGCCCGGCGTGTTGCGCCCGGCGCCCGCGGATTGGAGATGGTGAGCACCACGTCGCCGTCGTCCCTGCGGCCGCTGACCGAGACCGTGCCGCCCTCGGGCAGCGGTTCGATGCCGTGATAGATGGCATTCTCGAGCAGCGGCTGCACCATCAGTCCCGGGATGCGGGCGCGCATGGGAAGTTCTGCTACGTCCCAGTTCACCACCAGGCGCTCGCCGAGGCGCAGCTGCTCCATGCGCTGGTAGATACGCGCCACCTCGAGCTCCTGCTTCAGCGGGATCATGCTCTGGGCCTCGGCGAGCGTGGCGCGGAAGAGGTCGGAGAGATCCTCGACGGCCTCCTCGGCCCGGCCGGGATTGCTGCCGATCAGCGCCGCGATGGTATTCATGCTGTTGAACAGGAAGTGCGGCCGGATGCGCGCCTGCAGCGCCCGGATGCGCGCCCTGGCCTCCAGCTCCACGTTGCGCCGCCATTCGCCGGCCACGTAGAAATAACGCAGCGCGACCGCCGAGACGAGACCGCTGATGCCGAGATTGCGCAGCAGGAACCAGCCGTGGCTCTCGGTCTGCAGGAATGCGCTGGCGTACACGCGGTCGAGCCACCAGGCGCATTCCGAGACCAGCAGGGTCACGAGTTGGAGCAACACGAAGCAGAGGCTGAGCGCGGTGACGACGTTGATGCCCGCCAGCCAGCGGCGGGCCCGGCAAAGGCCCGCCGCGCTGGTCAGCGCGATCCAGAGGACGAACAGCGAGTTCTTGGAGAGACCGAGCAGGAAAGACTCGCCCTCGGCCGTGCCTGCCAGCGTAAGGATCAGGGCGACGATCTCGGCGATGAGCACCACCACGAGCACCGCCCTGGCCGAACAGAAGTCGGGCAGGTAGGACTGGCCGTCGCTGGTCTCCTCGCCCAATGCCGCCACAGTGAACTCCGCTCGCCCCTGCGCAGGGATTCTACCCCAGCGTCACGGGACCGGCGGGGGCCTCAGTTGCAGTGCTCGTTGACCGCTTCCTCGGCTTTCGCGCGGGCCTGGGCGATCTCGGCGTCGTCCAGGTACTGTCGCTCGCCGTCGTCGTCCAGCCGGTACAGCCGCCGGGAATTGACGTAACTGCGCAGCCGCTCCCGCGCCTCTTCGCAGCGCGCGGCCTTCTGCTCACGCTCGGCCGCCGCGTCGGCTGCCTGCTGCCCCGCTTCGGCGCGACGCTCCGCCATGGCCGCATTGGACTCGGTGCGGGCGCTCTGCCGCTGCTCGTAGCGCCTGGCGACCGTTGCCCGGTCCGTCTGCCGGGTCTCGATGTCGAGCTTCTTCGCGTCCTCGCTGCCCGGCTTGTCACCGTAGTGCACGGTGCCGTCGGCGTCGCGCCACATGTAGACGTCTGCGGCTACCGGCGTCGCCAGGAAGAAGGCGGCGCCGAGAACGATAAGCCCTGTCCGGATCAGTCCATTCATGTCCCAGATTCGTCTTTCCCAGGTTGGTCGTTGCGTGAGGTTCCAGCCAGCGATGGGAGGAGTCTAGCACCGGGGGCCTCCGCATTAAGTGAACCAACTCCCATTCCGGCGTGCGGGCCCGCCGCTCATTATGTTTACACTGACATGTCCGGCTGCCGGCTGCCGCGCGCGAAACCGGCGCGGGCACAAAAAAAAGGGCCCCTGAAGGGGCCCGGCAACATCGGCTGCGTGCCACAGCCGCTGCAGGTGGGTATCCGCCGGCACCGGGAGGGGGACCGGATGACGCCGACGGATACCCTTGGTGATTATTGTGTTGTTTCTCCTATTCGCCGCCTCCCTTGACGAACTCGGGATAGGCCTCGAGGCCGCACTCGCTGAGATCCACGCCTTCGTACTCCTGCTCCTCGCTCACCCGGATGCCGACGGTGGCCTTCAGGATGAACCAGACGATGAAGCTGGCGATGAATACCCAGGCGAAGATGGTCACCAGGCCGAGCAGCTGGGCGCCGAAGGTGGCGCCGTCGTTGGTCAGCGGCACCGCCAGCAGGCCCCACATCCCGACCACGCCGTGGACCGAGATGGCGCCCACCGGGTCGTCGATGCGCAGCTTGTCGAGGAACACGATGGAACCCACGACCAGCAGACCGCCGACGAGGCCGATGATGGTGGCCACGCCCGGCGTCGGCGTCAGCGGTTCGGCCGTGATGGCCACGAGTCCGGCCAGGGCACCGTTCAGGGCCATGGTCAGATCCGCCTTGCCGAACCAGAGCCGCGACAGGATCAGCGCGCCCACCAGGCCGCCCGCGGCGGCCATGTTGGTGTTCACGAAGATCATGGAAACCGCGTTGGCTTCACCGACATTCGACACCATCAGTTCGGAACCACCGTTGAAGCCGAACCAGCCGAGCCACAGGATCAGCGTGCCCAGGGTGGCCAGCGGCAGGTTACAGCCCGGGATGGCGTTGATCTCGCCCTTCGACCCGTACTTGCCCTTGCGCGCGCCGAGCAGGATGACCCCGGCGAGCGCAGCGGCGGCGCCGGTCATGTGCACCACGCCCGAGCCCGCGAAGTCCTGGAAGTTGGCCTGATCCAGGAAGCCGCCGCCCCACTTCCAGTAGCCCTGGAGGGGATAGATGAAGCCGGTCAGTACCACCGCGAAGGCGAAGAACGACCAGAGCTTCATGCGCTCGGCGACCGCGCCGGAGACGATGGACATGGCGGTGGCCACGAACACGACCTGGAAGAAGAAGTCGGACAGGCCGGAGTAGTAGATGTCTCCGCCGCTGGCGATCACGTCTTCCGCGGTGTTGTCGGCGCCGAGGAAGAAGGAGATCCCCGGAAACCAGCTGGATACCGCATCGCCGGGGTACATGATGTTGTAGCCGACCACCATGTACATGATGCAGGCGATCGAATACAGGCCGACGTTCTTGGTCAGGATCTCTGCCGTGTTCTTGGCACGGACGAGTCCCGATTCGAGCATGGTGAAGCCGGCGGCCATCCACATGACCAGCGCGCCCATCACCAGGAAGTAGAAAGTATCCAGGGCATAGGCGAGTTCGGTCACCTGCCCGCTTAACTGTGTGAGTTCTTCCACTGGGGGAGCCTCCCTTTATCGTTATACGGTCAGACGGCCTCCGCGCCGGTCTCACCGGTGCGGATGCGTATCGCCTGTTCGAGGGTGGTGACGAAGATCTTGCCGTCGCCGATCTTGCCCGTGCGGGCCGTGTTGGTGATCGCCTCGATCACCTGCTCGGCGATGTCGTCGTCCACGGCGAGTTCGATCTTCGCCTTCGGCAGGAAGTCGACGACGTACTCGGCGCCGCGATAGAGCTCGGTGTGGCCTCTCTGCCGGCCGAAGCCCTTCACTTCCGTTACTGTGATGCCCTGTATGCCGATGTCGGCCACCGCCTGGCGGACGTCATCTAGTTTGAAGGGCTTGATGATCGCTGTGATCAGCTTCATTGCGTGTACCCCTGTTGCTTTGGATGATCCGTGAGCGGCACGCCGGGGCGGCCGCTCCCCGGCCTGTCAGTCGAGATCGAAGGACTTGCCGATACCGAAGACGATGGTCTCGTCGGACTCGCCGATGAGATCGTCGTCGGCCAGGATCAGCGAGACGGAGAGATCGACGCCGGAGAAGTCCCAGCCGTAGCCGAACTCGAAGTAATTGCCCTCGAAGTCCTGGCTGAAGCCGCCATACTTGCCGTAGAAGCCCCCGTACTCACCGGTGATAGCGTAGTAGGTGTAGTCCTGGGTGGGGCCGTCGAAGTTTTCGTACTCGCCGAATGCCGCCTCGACGCTGAGCCAGTCGTAGCCGAGGGAGAGGTTGATCTCCTGGTACGTGTCGTCGAAGTCGCCGGTGTAGTAGTAGCCGGTGAAGCCGACGCCGTAGCTGAACCCCTCGTACTCGCCGCCGTAGCCGAAGTAGCCGTCCACCTCGAGCCCGTCGCCCACGTCTGCGGCCCAGGTACCCGCGTAGAAGCCGTTCTGCTCGAAATCCAGGCCGCCGTAGGCCGAGGAGTTCTTCTGGAAGATGCCGCGGAAGTGGTATTCGCTGACCCAACCCGCGTTGGCGGAGAAATCTGCCATCGCGACACCGCTCGTGAGCAGTCCGGCCGCCACTAAAGCCGTCTTGTTGATGAGTTTCATACTGTCCTCTGCTTGATGCTTGTAGTAATTGTCGAGTGATCGTTCGCCCGGCAGCCGACCGGGCCGGTGCCAATGCGGGCTTCTCTAAGCAGAATCCGTGCCAAGCTGTAACCACTCATAAAATCAACAGGTTACGGTCTGGTGATACACTGATTCGCCCCATTCTGGTGCAGAATTTTTGCTGCCCTGCATCATCATGGACGCAGAAGGGGCGCCCTTTCGGGACGGAGCGACCCGATTCGGGCCTGGCGTTTCACCGCCGGCTGAGATAAACAGTGCCGTATGGAAAGAGAGACCATAGACAGCCTCGCCAGCCGGCTTGCGGCGGCCGTACCCCAGGGTCTGCGCTCGGTGCAGGGCGACCTGGAGGAGAATTTCCGCGCGATGCTCCGCACCGCGCTCGCCCGCATGGATCTGGTGACCCGGGAGGAGTTCGAGGTTCAGGCCGCCGTGCTGGCCCGCAGCCGCTCACTGCTCGAGGAACTGGAGAAGCGGGTCGCCGAGCTGGAAGCCCAGGGCGGCAACGGCGAGAGCGAGAGCGACCAGGACTGAATCCGCGCCGGCGCGCCCGGCACCCGACGTCGAATCTGCAAGGTAAGTCTGCCAGGGAGGGCGGATGGGAGTCGCCACGCTCCACAGCCGGGCCCAGAACGGCCTCGAGGCGCCCCCGGTGACCGTGGAGGTGCATCTGTCCGGCGGCCTGCCGCGGTTTTCCATCGTCGGCCTGGCCGAGGTGGCCGTACGCGAAGCCCGCGACCGGGTCCGGGGCGCCATCCTGGAGAGCGACTTCGAGTTCCCCCAGAGCCGCATCACCGTCAATCTCGCCCCGGCGGACCTGCCCAAGTCGGGTGGCCGCTTCGACCTGCCGATCGCGCTGGGCATCCTCGCCGCCCGCCGGCACCTACCGGCCCGGGCGCTCGGCGATTGCGAGTTCTACGGCGAACTCGGTCTGAACGGAGAGCTGCGGGCCGTACCCGGGATACTGCCGGCCGCGGTCTGCGCCACGGCTGCGGGAAGGGCGCTCGTGGTACCCGCGGCCGTCGCGCGCGAGGCGGCGCTGATCCGCGGGGCCACCGTGTTCGCGGCGTCGAGCCTGACCGAAGTCGTCGCGCACCTGCGCGGCAAACCCCGGCTGCCGGCGCTGGAGACGGGGCTGCCGCCGCTGGCGGACAACGCCTGCGAGGACCTGGCGGACGTGATCGGGCAGTCACGGGCGCGCCGCGCGCTGGAGGTGGCTGCGGCCGGCGGTCACCACCTGCTGCTGATCGGCCCGCCGGGCACCGGCAAGAGCATGCTGGCTTCCCGGCTGCCCGGCCTGCTGCCGCCGCCCACCGAGGAGGAGGCGCTGGAGACCGCGGCGGTCGACTCCGTCGCAGGACGGCCCTTTGACGGGGAGCACTGGGGCCGGCGGCCCTACCGGGCGCCGCACCACACGGCCTCGGCACCGGCGCTGGTGGGCGGCGGCAGCACGCCGATGCCGGGCGAGATCTCCCGGGCCCATAACGGGGTCCTGTTCCTGGACGAGCTGCCCGAGTTCCAGCGCCCGGTGCTGGAAGTGCTGCGGGAGCCGATCGAGCGGGGTCACATCACCATATCCCGCGCCCGGCGCCAGACCGATTTCCCCGCGCGCTTCCAGCTCGTCGCCGCCATGAACCCCTGTCCCTGCGGCTACCGGGGTGATCCCCGCCACGAGTGCCGCTGCACGCCCGGCCAGATTGCGATGTACCGCAGCCGCGTCTCCGGCCCGTTCCTGGACCGCATCGATATCGGCGTGGAGGTCACCCGGCTGCCCCCGGAGGTGCTGCGATCGGGCCAGTCCTCCGGCGAGCCCACGGCGGCTGTGGCCGCGCGGATCGCCGCGGCGCGCCGGCGCCAGATCGGCCGGGCGGGGAAGCTGAACGCCGCACTGGACGGCCGGGAGCTCGCGGCCCATGCGCCCCTGGACGACGCCTGCCGCAGGCTGCTGGCGGCGGCCGCCGACCGCATGGCGCTGTCCATGCGGGCATGCCACCGGGTGATCCGGGTGGCCCGCAGCATCGCGGATGTGTCCGGCAGCAAGGCGATCGGCAGCGATCACCTCGCCGAGGCGGTGAGTTTCAGGAATACGATTTCGGGTGCCGCGGGGATGCGGACCCGGCAGACCCGTACCTAGCGGCTCTCTTCCACCATGTAATCGACCGCGGCCATCACCTCTTCATCGGAGAGGTCGGTGCGGCCTCCCTTCGGCGGCATGTAGCCGGCATCGCCCTGGAAGCCGTTGAGGGAATGGTCGTAGAGCGTCTCCATGCCCTTGGCAATGCGTGCCTGCCAGACGGAGGCGTCGCCTACCACCGGCGCGCCGGCCACGCCGGCGCCGTGACACGCGATGCAGGCCTGGTTGTAGACCTGAGGGCCCGACAGCGTCGCGGCCACCGGCTCCGGCGTCGTCATTGTCTCTGCCTCGGCCCGCGCGGCGGCCTCCTCGCCCGGCATCACCACCTCGCCGATGGGCGCGATGCGCTGCTTCACCTCGGCCTGGAACACGGCCTCCGACTCGGCCCCGGGCGTGCGGTCCGTGATGGACTCGGCCAGCAGGTAGATACCGACCGCGACGGCGATCAGGATGCCGAGAATCAGCATGAAGATGTCGAAGAAGCGACGGTCGTGCGTGCTCAAGAGATCACTCCAGTATCGAGGTGCCGGGGATGCGCCGGCGCCGGGCTTCGGACAGGGGACTCATCAGCCCACCATTATACCGGTGGCGGCCGCTTTTCGCAGTGTTGGACCGTGCGAGGCCGGACCGGTATCATTGCCGCCCCTTCGACAAGGCGCCCGTAGCTCAGCTGGATAGAGCGCTGCCCTCCGAAGGCAGAGGTCGCAGGTTCGAATCCTGCCGGGCGCGCCAATTCTCTCAAGGTGTATTCCGGCCACATGGTTTACACCTTGTCCGGGACTAGTGACCCGGAAACGGGTTCGATGCACAGTCCGCGCGAACCCCACGATTTCCACAGCATTTCCAGAGGTTGCTCCGTCGCCATAGGCGGCCGCACGCGGTAGAACTATCCCGTGAGCCGCAGCAACCGCTATTTCTCGACCGAGCCCCACCTGATCCGGCGCTGGAACGGACTGGCTCTGCTCGTGGTGCCCGCGGAGCGACGCATGAGCCACGTGCCCGTCGGCACGCTCGCACGGGTGCTGCGGCGTTTCCCGGGCATGGAGGTCTTCGATATCCGGGGGAATCGACTCGGACGATTCCCATGCCGTCGGCCGCGCCGAGGCGGACGCTGACGACGCCTGACGGGAGGAGGCGATCATCGAGATCTACGACCAGTGGCACTACGCTGATCTTGTGCAGATCTACTCGCGGGCGCTACGCGTCTGGCGCATGCCCCAGCGGGACGTCGATCAGACTATCGCGACGCTGGAGGGCCGCCTCGCCTGGTTGCGGGACCTGCGCGACAGCCTGGATCGCTACGAGGCGGGCTCGGACCGGCCTCTCTCCGTGGAATTCTCAGGGCCCGCCGACGTGATCGTGCAGAGCCATCTCCCGGACGATCTGCAAGCGAGCCGGACGCGCCGAGGGATCCGGGACACGGAGGAGCGCTTCGAGGAGATTCTCTGGGACTGGGACATCAATCCGATGATGTGCTGGCAGACCATGGCCTCCATCATGGACGAGCGGGCACTCTGGCTGCGCCGCCAGACGCCGGTACTGCAGGCGAATTCCGAGCGCATCCGTGAACTCCACGGGCGAGTCGTTCGCCTCAGATGATCGCGCCGGCCGGGGGATAGAACCCGCCCTGCGGGCAGGCGTGACCGTTTCCCGGCCCCGAAGCTGCTATAAGGGGCAGGATCCTGACGCGGGGGCCCGCATGACCGACGACCAGGAGCGCTGGCAGCGCATCAACGCCTTGCTCGAATCCGCTCTCGAACGCGACGAGTCGGAGCGCGACGCCTGGCTGCGCGAGGCCTGTGCGGGCGATGCGGCGCTGTACGAGGAAGTCGCGCAGCTGCTCGCCTACGACGGTGAGCAGACCGAGGATATCGGCAGTGCCATCCGCGAGGTAGCCGGCTCGCTGGAGCCCGATCTTGCCGCCTCCATGGACGGACGCCGGATCGGGGCGTGGCGCATCCGCCGCAAGATCGCAGACGGCGGCATGGGCTCGGTCTACCTGGCGCGCCGGGTCGATGCGGACTTCGAGCAGACGGCGGCGATAAAGCTGCTGCCGCCCCATCGCCTGGATCCGACCGCGACCGCCCGGTTCGTGGAGGAGCGCCGCATCCTCGCCTCGCTGGAACACCCCAACATCGCGCGGCTGATCGACGGCGGCATGCTGGACGACGGCGTGCCCTACATCGCCATGGAGTACGTGGACGGTGTCAGCATCGAGCACTACTGCCGCGACAACGCGCTGGACAACGAGGGAATCCTGCGCCTGCTGCTGAAAGTCTGCGATGCCGTGCAGTACGCCCATCGCAAGCTCGTGATCCACCGCGACATCAAGCCGAGCAATATCCTCATCGACCGGCAGGGCGTGCCGAAGCTCGTCGACTTCGGCATCGCGAAGCTGCTGGACGAGGACGCCGCCGGCAACGATCTCACCTGTGCTGGTCAGCGCATCATGACGCCGCTATACGCCAGCCCCGAGCAGATCGCCGGCCAGCCGATCACCACTGCCGCGGACGTCTACGGCCTCGGGCTGCTCGCCTATCGGCTGCTGACCGGGAGGATGCCTTACACCGAGACGTCGGAGCGACCCGCCGACGTCGCCCGCGCCATCCTGTACTCGCCCGCGGAGCGGCCCAGTGCGGCCGTGACCTCCGAGCGGCCCCGCGAGGCCGAGCGCCGGACGGACGGCCGCAGCGAGCGCTGGGTGGAGCGGCAGCGCCGTGCGCTGAAGGGCGATCTCGACGTCATCCTGCTGAAGGCTCTGCGCAAGGAGCCGGAGCGCCGTTACGAATCCGTGTCCGCGCTCGCCGACGACCTGCGCCGCTACCTGGCGAACCTGCCCGTGCAGGCGCGTCCGGACAGTTTCGGTTACGTGGCCGGCAAGTTCCTGCGCCGCCAACGGCTGCCGGTGGGCATCGCCGCCACGCTGCTGGCGGCCGTGGTGGGGCTCACGACCTTCTACACGGCACAGCTCGCCGCCGAGCGCACGACGGCCCAGCAGACCGCCGATTTCCTGGTCTCCCTGCTCGATGCCCGCAACCCCTACCGCGGTCAGGACGGCACGGTCACCCTCGACCACATCGTCCGGCAGGGTGCCGAGCGTATCCGCGCCGATGCCGATCTCGCCCCGCGCGTGCAGGGACGCCTCCTCACGACCATCGCCGACGTCTACTCGTCAATCGGCCGCACGGAGGAGGCCGGTACGCTGATCGACGAGGCGCTCGCGCTGCTGGCAGCAGGGCTTCCGGCCGACCACCCGGACGTGGCGATGGCGTTGTACGTGCAGGGCAAGATCCTGCGCATCACCGGTGACTACGACGGTGCCCGGGAATCGCTGGAGCGCTCCCTCGCGATACGGGAGCACGAACAGGGCAGCGTCTCGATGCCCGTGGCGCAGGTCGCGAGCATGCTCTCGGCCGTGGCCAATGCGGAGGGCGACAACGAGACCATGTGCCGCTGGGCGCAGCGCTCCTACGACATACGCCACGCGCTGCTGGATGCCGACGATCCGTCACTCGCGCCGGGCATCAACTCGCTCGCCCTGTGCCACTGGCGGCGCGGCGAACTCAGGCAGGCATCCACGTTCTATCGCGAGATCCTGCGCATCCAGAAAGCGCAGCCTGCGCCGACCGACGCCGCCATCTCGAGCACGCTGCACAATACGGGCCTCGTCTTCTACGAGATGGGGGACTACCGCAAGGCGGCGGAGACCTACGAGGAGTCCATCGAGCGGCGCATCCGGAGCGTCGGCCGCGCGGACCCTGTCCTCCCGCTGACGCTCTACTCGCTGGCGACCACCCGCAACCAGCTCGGCGAGTTCGTCGCAGCCCGCGAGATCTTCGAGCGCCAGATTCTGCTTCAGGTGGAGGCGGTGGGCGCGGATCACCCGGAACTCGCCTTCTCCCTGACCGGTTACGCGTTCCTGCTGGAGGAGATGGGCGAGCTGGACCTCGCCGCGGCCGTGCTCGAGCGCGCCGCCGCCATTCAGCAGGCCGCGCTCGAGCCCGACAACCCGGATGTCGCGCCCACGCTCATCGCCAGCGGCAACGTGGCGCTGAAGCGTGGCCGTCTCGCCGAGGGGCGGGCGCTGATGGAACGCGCGCTCGCGATCCGAATTGCCGCGCTGGGCGAGAAGCATCCGAGCACCTGGCGTTCGCGCACCGCCGTGGCACGGGCGGCATTCGCCGCCGGGGACTACGCCGACGCCCGCCAGTGGCTGCAGTCGGTGGTCGACGGGAAGAATGCGCTGGGCCGGCCCGAGCACCCGTACGTTGCCGAGGCCCTCGGCTGGCTCGGCAGGACCGAACTCGCCGCCGGTGATGCCCCCGCCGCCGTCACCCTGCTCGAGCGCGCCCTGGAGTTCGAGCGCCGCCAACTCGACGATGACCACCTCGGCATCCTGGAGCTGAGGCTCGCGCTGGCCGAGGCGCTGGCCGCTGCCGGCCGGACCGCGGAAGCGCAAGCCCTGCACGAGGATGCCGCCCCGGCGCGGCGCGCGATCTTCGAGGCGTGGCGGCAGGCGTTCGCCGAACGGGCGGACGTTCTGGCCGCACTGGACGGGCAGCAGGCCTCCGGCGGCGCGCCCCGAGGTCCCGCCGACCCTTCGTGATCGTTTTTCCCTCCGTTTCCTGCTTTACAGGATAAGGGGCGGTCTGCCGCCCCGATCCGGCGGCGCGGAAGACGCCGCCGACCGTCAACGGTAGGGAGAGCGTAGCGATGAAAACAACAATAAACAGGATGGCCGCCTGCCTCGCGGCCTGGGCGCTGGCCACGACGGCCGCGGCGGATCCCGCCATCTACGACCCGGGATCACTCGGCTTCGAGAGCGAGGACCAGAGCATGTGGGGCCCGGGCGAGGCGTTCCAGCTGGACGAGGAGTATTTCTTCGGCCTGGAATGGGACGAGAGCACTTCCTTCGGCAGTATCAACAACTTCCCGGGTACCGGTGGGACCATCACCAATCCGGCATACACGCTATGGTCCGGAGCACTCGCCACCTGCACCGCGACCGGACTTTCCCGAGACACCTGCATCAACGGCGCCATCGGCATCCCGGGTATCGGTGACGCGCCGTCCCGGACTATTTCGAACCCGATCTCCGCCGTGCCCGTCGGCGCCGAGGTCACCCTGGCGACGGACGGCAGGGTCGGCTTCGAGTTCGGCGTCACCATCGACAGCGGTTCCGTCGACGCGGCCGTGGGCTTCGACAACGTGACGGCGACGATCCCGGATGCGATCGAAGCCGGCGCCAACGGCGGGCTGGTGAACCTGAACCCGACCGCCGATCTCACCGGCGACGACCTCACCAGTCAGTTCCCGACCATCGTGCTCACCTCGGGTCTCGTCTTCGACATCTATGCCGGAATCAGCGGCGAGGCCTGCATCGGCGGCTGCGTCCCCATCAATGCCAGCATGAACGTCGACCCCGACCTGCCGCTCGTCTCGTTCAACGAGGACGGCGAGGGCGGCATCGAGTGGTTCGGCGGCGACCCGTTGCTGGAGGCGGTGCTCGGCGCCGGCGGCGTCTCGCTGCCGACCGGACTGCCGGCCGAGGACATCCCGCTGGCCGGCGGACTCGCCGAGGTGGATCTCTTCCTGCCCCAGCCGAACGCCAGCTACGACGGCACCGACGGCACGAGCCTGTTCGCCAGCGGCCAGGACGACCTCATCAACCTGACGCTCGACTTCGACAACCTGGTGTCCCTCGTCGCCACCCAGGGCGCCACCCAGAACCTCTACGGCGGTTCTCTGGACCTGGGCTTCGGCTCCGCCAGCTGGGACTTCGTCGACGTGGACTTCGGCCCAGCGCTGGACCTGCGCCAGGAGTTCACGCTGACGCCCACGCTGATGGTGGACCTCGCCTTCTCGCGGCCTGTGGACTACCTGGGACAGATGGTGGACTTCGTCGGCGGGCTCGAATGGAACGCGTTGCCGGACTTCATGTTCGGACTCGGCGAGACCCTGGTGACGCCCACGTTCTACCTCGGCTACGAAGGCCAGCGCAACGTCGCCGGCTTCCTGAACGAGTTGCTGCTGGACCTCAACGGGCTGCTCGAGATCGACCTCCTGACCTTCGGCATCTCCATCGGCAAGGACCTGGGCATCCTCGGCGACTACACGTTCAACCGTTCCTGGGGCCTTGGCTCGCTGGTGGAGGAGTTCGATATCGGGCGCCTGTCGCTGTTCGACCTCGATTTCGGCCTGGGCGGTTTCGGTGAATACCAGGCTTCTTCTTTCCTCGTGAACGTCGGCGAGGCCACTGCCGTATCCGAGCCGGGTTCGCTCGGCCTGCTGTTGCTGGGCCTGTTGCTGCTGGCCCTGGCCGCCAATCGCCGGCGGTCTGCGGCGGAACCGGAGACCATTCCTGCAAACGGAGGAGCATTGGCATGAAACTCGTGATCCTGTATCTGTCGCTGGGGCTGCTCGCCGCGGAACCGGCCTTCGCCGGCGACGACGAGGCACGTCACGCCGTGCGCGGCGCCGGCGTCGTCGACTGCGCGACCTTCCTCGCCGAGAAAGCGGCCGCTTCGGATGCCTACGTGATGATGGGCGGCTGGATCGACGGCTACATCACGGCCTACAACCAGCTCTCCGAGTCCACCTACGACATCACCACGTTCCAGTCCACGGAGCTGCTGGTCACGGTCATCGAGGGGCACTGCGAGGACAACCCGCAACATCGCCTGTTCACCGTGGTGAGTTCCATCGCGGAGCAGTTGCGCGACCAGCGTCTGCGCGAGGCCTCGCCGATACTGAACGTGCGCGTGGACGGGAAGGCCACCCGGCTGTACCGGGAGACGGTTGCCCGGCTGCAGACCCGCCTGAGCGAGGGCGGGCACTACGACGGGCCGGCCTCCGGCAACTACGATGCCGCGACCCTGGAGGCCGTGCAGTCCTACCAGGCGAGTATCGGCTACGAGCCCACGGGTTTCCCGGATCAGGCGACCCTGTGGAAGCTGTTTGCGGGCACGGACTCCTGAGCGACTGAACGGGTCGGTGTGGCGGCAATGGCTGTCGCCATTGCCGCTGCCGCCGCGCCGGTCCGTTGGCAGGCGGGGACGCTCGCGCTACGGTGAGGGCATGCAGCCAGCCGGAGCACGCCGCAATGATCTTCGTCTTCGAGGTCCACATCAGGCCCCATTACACCGCCGAGCAGTACGCCGATGCCTGGGTGCGCGCGAGCCGCATCATCCAGCGGGCGACCGGCGCCAGGGGCACGCGCCTGCACCGTAAGATCGACGACCCGCACGTACTGCTCGCCATCGCCAGCTGGGAGTCCAAGGAGGCGCGGGACGCGATGGAGTCCACACCGCACGAGCGGGTGCAGGAGATCATCGCCGCGGAGGCCGAACACGTGGACATCCGCGTGGTCGGCGAGTTCGAGGACCCGGAGTGGGTCGTGGAGCCGCCGGCCGGGGACGACGGCCGGGCCTGATTGTCAGGCTGATTGTCAGGCGATCGCAGGACGACGGCCAGGCGGCCGACAGACGAGCATCGGATAATGGTCAGAGTGCCGTGAGGCTCGCCTCGCGCAGCCCGCCCAGCCACTGGTAGATATCCAGCTCGGTGAGTCCCGCGTCCTCGATCAGGGCGATGGCCTGTTCGGCCCGGGCGAGCGCGGCGGCCGCATCGCCGGCGTCCAGGTCCAGCTTCGCCAGCCGGTGCATGGCGTTCCAGACTTCCCGATGCGACTCGCCGAAGGCCTGCACCCTTATGTCGAGGGCCCGCTGCAGGTGCTCGCGGGCTGCGGCGGGGTCGCCCCTGTCGGTATAGATCAGTCCCAGGGTGTAGTGGGCGTTCGAGGTCAGGGTGTGATCGGCGCCGTACTCGTCCCGGAATATCGCCAGCGCCTGCTGCCCGCTCTCCTGCGCCTCGTCGAGGCGACCGAGCCGCCGATAGACATCGGCGAGCTGGTCCAGCGAGCGGGCGTAGCGCGAGTGCGTCGGCCCGGCCGCGGCGCGCCAGATGGCCGCCGCCTCCAGCGCATGGTCCAGAGCTCGTTCCAGGTTGCCTCGCTGGCGCTCGATGCTGCCGAGCAGGTTCAGGTCGAAGGCCACGTCCACGTGGTCGTCGCCCTTGGTCCTGCGGTCGATCTCGAGACCGCGGTTGGCGTATTCCAGGGCGTCGTCGTAGCGGTTCATGTTGGCATAGAGCGCGCCGAGGTTGACGTAGGCGGTAGCCGTGTCCGGGTGGTCTTTGCCGAGTACGCGGCGGCGTATTTCCAGGGATTCCCGATACACGGCCTCGGCCTCGTCGAAGCGGGACAGCGTCGAGTAGACGATGCCCAGGTGATTGAGCGTCGTGCCGCGCAGGTCGCTGTCGCGCCACTCCGGGGCATCCAGCACGGCCAGGGCACGGCGGTAGTAGCCGATGGAGCCGCCGTAGTCGTCCAGGTAGTACGTGATCGTGCCGAGGAGGTTCAGGGAGCGGGCCATCTCCGGGGTGTCGCGGCCGCTGGCCGAGTGCTGCAGCGCCAGCGCCTCCTCGGCGAGCTGCTGTGCGGCGGACCAGTCCTCGCGGCGGTAGTGCAGCCAGGACAGCTCGTTCAGGGAGTCGATGAGACGGCGGTCCTGCGGCGTCAGCAACTCGCGGTTCAGCAGTACGGCCTCCTCCATGAGTTCCCTGGCGTCGTCGTACAGCCCCAGGCGCTCGTAGACCCGGCCCATGGTCTGCAGCATGCGCGCGCGCACGTCGTCCTCGTCGGTGAGCTCCTCGCGGATGCGCACGGCGCCCCGGTCCAGGATCTCCCTGGCGGTGACCGTCTCTCCCCGGGCGGTGGCGGGGTCCGACACTTCGAACAGATCGACCAGGAACTCGGTCGTGTTCTCGGCCACCTGGCGCTCTCGCACGGCAGTATCCCGTTCCTCGGCGAGCCGCTGGGTGTAGAACACCGTTTGTGCGGCGATGGCGCCGACGACGATGACGACCGCCGCCGCTGCCGCGCGATGGCGGCGCAGGAATTTCCCCGTGCGATAGGCCCAGCCGTCGCCCCGCGCGCGCACCGGCTGATCGGCCCGGTAGTTGCGGATGTCGTCCGCGAGTTCCTTGACCGTGGCATAGCGGCGCTGCGGGTCCTTGCGCAGAGCCATCATGATCACGTTGTCCAGGTCACCCCTGAGCCGGCTGGCCCGCTCCGGCTTGCCGGCGGCCGCCGCGGCGCGGCTGGGCAGGACCGGTTCCGTGTGGCAGACGATCTCACGGATCTCGGGAGAGGTGCGCGCGCCGAGATCGAAGGGCAGCGCGTCGGCCATGAGCCGGTACAGGATCATGCCGAGGCCGTAGACGTCGGTGGCGGTCGTGACCGGCTGGCCGCTCAGCTGCTCGGGGCTCGCGTACTCCGGCGTCATGATGCGGGCCTCGGCTCGGGTCAGCGCCTCGTTATCCGCCGGGTCCAGCAGTTTGGCGATGCCGAAGTCGAGCAGTTTCGGCACATCGTCCCCGCCCACCAGGATGTTCGAGGGCTTGATGTCCCGATGCACCACCAGCTTGCGGTGCGCGTACTGCACCGCATCGCAGATGGCGAGGAAGAGGTCGAGACGCCGCTCCAGGGAACGCGTGGCCGCGTAGTCGACGATCGAGACGCCGTCCACGTATTCCATGACGATGTACGGCACGCCGGCCTCGGTGCGCCCGCCGTCCAGCAGGCGGGCGATGTTCGGGTGCTCGAGGTTGGCCAGGATCTGGCGCTCCAGGCGGAAGCGTTCGATCACCTGCGGGCTGGCGCGCAGCCAGTTGGCCATCTTGATGGCGACGCGCTGCTCGAACTCATCGTCGGCGCGCTCGGCGAGATAGACCTGGCCCATGCCGCCTTCGCCGATGACGTCGAGCAGGCGGTAGGGTCCGATCCGCTCGCCGGCCACGGAGCCGCTCCACCAGCCCGCCGATGCCGTGCCGGCGGCCTCGCCCACGATGTCACCCAAGGCCTCCGTCGCGCCGCCGGCGGTCTCGAGCAGGGCCAGTATCTCTTCGGCCAGCGCCTCGTCGCCGGCGCAGGCCTCGCGCACGAAAACCGCGCGTTCGGGTTCGGGGCGGTCGAGCGCCTCGCGGTAGATTTCCCTGATTCGGAGCCAGCGTTCCCGTTCCATCCCGATTCTCCGGCCTACTTGCCCTTCAGCCCGAACCGCGGCCGCCAGATGGCGAGTAAGACGTTGGCCGTGAACAGTCCCAGCAGTATCCACCAGGCGCCCCACTCGTCGCTGACGAGGCCGGCGAGTTCGGCGGAGGCGATCTCACCGCCCAGCGCCTTCTCGCTCAGTGCCGCCGCCCGCTGGGCCGGGCCGTCGATCGCCATCAGCGTGGATTCGAACACCAGGATGCCGGCCAGCGCCTTCGCCCACACCCAGGGCGCCTCGGCGAAAGGGAAGTGAGCGGCGATGGCCAGCAGGCCGCTCAGCACGACGATCAGCATCGAGGGCAGGATCAGCCACTTGGAGAGCATGGCCAGGCTCTCGCGCATCGCCGCATAGGCCTCCAGTGACTCGACCGGCGGCGCGGTCGCGAGCACGAGCATGTAGGCGGCCAGTCCGCCGGTGATGCCGATGGTGCTCATCGTGTGCAGAAACTTCAGCAGGCGGCGCATGGCCTCTCCGAACCGCAGTGTGCCGTGACGCATGATATTCTGCCGGCCCGAACATCGCAGCAACAGACCGGTTGGGCAGAGGATCATGGACACCGCGAGAACAACGGAATTCGTCGACTCCGTGTGGGACGCCGAGATCGTCCCTTCGCTGGAGGACTACATCACCATCCCCGCCCTGTCGCCCCTGTTCGATCCCGAGTGGCAGGCGAACGGTCACATCGACCGGGCCATGGATCACATCGCCGAGTGGTGCGCGGGCCGCGACATCGAGGGCATGACCTGGGAGATCGTGCGGCTGGAGGGCAGGACGCCGCTGCTCTACATGGAGATCCCGGGCGCCACGGAGGAGACCGTGCTCCTGTACGGGCACATGGACAAGCAGCCGCCGTTCACCGGCTGGCGCGACGATCTGGGACCCTGGAAGCCGGTGATCGAGGACGGCAGGCTCTACGGGCGCGGCGGTGCCGACGACGGCTACGCGGCCTACGGCTCGCTGGCCGCCATCGAGGCGCTGCAGAGGCAGGGCATTCCGCATCCCCGCTGCATCGTGCTGATCGAGGGCTCGGAGGAGAGCGGCAGCCCGGACCTGCCCGCCTATCTCGATCACCTGAGCGAGCGCATCGGCACGCCGGGCCTGATCGTGTGCCTGGATTCCGGCGCCGGCAATTACGACCAGCTCTGGGTGACCACCTCGCTGCGCGGCATCGTGGTCGGCGATCTGCGGGTGGACGTGCTCACCGAGGGCGTGCACTCGGGCACGGCCAGCGGCATCGTTCCTTCGAGTTTCCGCATCGCCCGCGCGCTGCTCGGGCGTATCGAGGACGCCCGGACCGGCGAGATAAACGTGCCCGAGTTCCTGGCGGAGCCCGAAGGCGAGCGCCTGGAACAGGTGCGCCGCGCCGCCGAGGTGCTCGGCGACGAGATCTGGCGGACCTTCCCGTATGCGAACGGCACTGGCCCGGTCACCGACGACGTCGCCGAACTGGTGCTGAACAACACCTGGCGTCCGGCGCTGTCGATAGTGGGCGCGGAAGGCCTGCCCGAGGCCGCCAGCGCGGGCAACGTCCTGCGGACCCACACCACGCTGAAGCTGTCGCTGCGCTTGCCGCCCACGGTCGACGCCGCTGCGGCGGCCCGGCGGCTGAAAGAGATCCTGGAGGCCGATCCGCCCTACGGTGCCCGAGCAGTCTTCGACATCGAGGGACCCGGCAGCGGCTGGGCCGCGCCGGTGCCGGCGCCCTGGCTCGCGCAGAGCCTGGAGGCCGCCTCGGAGTCCTTCTTCGGGCAGCCCGTCTGCTACCGCGGCGAGGGCGGATCTATCCCGTTCATGAACATGCTGGGCGAGAAGTACCCCGAGACCCAGTTCCTGGTGACTGGCGTGCTCGGCCCCCAGTCCAATGCCCACGGGCCGAACGAGTTCCTGCACATCGCCACCGGCAAGCGGGTCACGGCCTGCGTCGCCCGGGTGCTGGCCGATTACGCGGCCGAGCACGCGGGGGCGGACGAGCGCGCGGCCTGACGGGTGCCGGCACGTCCCGGGCAAACGACGCCACGGCATGGATGCGTCGCGGTCCTTGTCCTGGGGCTGGCCGGCTGCGCGGCCGTCGCCGCGCAGCAGAATTTCCCTGGCGATTTCACCCGCGGCCTCGACGGCTGGGAGGAGCGCAGCTTCGTCGGCAACACGGACTACCAGGTGGTGCCGGTTGACGGGCAGGTCGCGGTGCGGGCCGAGGCCGACGGCACGGCCAGTGCGCTGTACCGGCGCACGGAGATCGACCTGGCCGAGACGCCGTATCTGCGCTGGCGCTGGCGGGTAGAGGGAACCTACGGCGAGGGCATCGACGAGACGGCAAAGTCCGGCGACGACTACCCGGCCCGCATCTATGTGGTGCGCCGCGGCGGGTTCGCGTTCTGGCGCACCCGCGCGCTCAACTACGTCTGGTCCAGCGCGCAGCCCGCTGGATCGCGCTGGCCGAATGCCTACGCCGGCGACAACGTGCGGATGCTGGCCGTGAATGCCGGTGAGGCGAGGGCCGGCGAGTGGGTCGTCCACGCGCGCGACGTCCGCGCCGACTGGCGCGCCGCGTTCGGCGAGGAGATCGACAGCCTGGACGGTATCGCCATCATGACAGACGCCGACGATGCCGGCGGATCGATGACTGCGTGGTATGCGGATATCCGCTTTACGGCTGCGCCGCCGTCGGCCATCGGCGACCAGTAATCAGTTCCCGGCTTCCGCGGCCAGCCAGGCGTCGATGCGGGCTTCCAGGATGTCCAGCGGCAGGTCGCCTTCTTCCAGCACCTTGGCGTGGAAGGCACGGATGTCGAAGTCCTCGCCCAGCGCGGCCTCCGCCCGTCGGCGCAGCTCCAGTATCTTCAGCTGGCCGATCTTGTAGGCCAGCGCCTGGCCCGGGATGGCCATGAAGCGTTCGGCTTCGGACACTGCCCGCGTCTCCAGCACCGCCGAGTTGGCGTACATGTAATCCAGCACGTCCTGGCGGCTCCAGCCCTTGGCGTGGAGGCCGGTGTCCACCACGAGCCGGATGGCCCGCCACAGTTCCGCGTTCAGCTGACCGAAGCGCTGGTAGGGGTCTTCGTAGAAGCCCATGGCCTCGCCCACCGGCGCCGATTCCGAGTACAGCCCCCAGCCTTCCGCGAAGGCCGTGACGCCGCCGTGGCGGCGGAAGTCCGGCACGTCTTCCAGCTCCAGGTTGGAGGAGCGCTGGAAGTGATGGCCGGGTACGGCCTCGTGCAGGAACAGTGCCTCGGCCGCCCAGCGCGGGCGCGCCTCCGGCCGCCAGGTGTTCAGGTAGAAGATGCCGGGACGGCTGCCGTCGGCGGACGGGCGCTGGTAGGAGCCCTTCGCGGCGGACTGTTCCCGATAGCGCTCCACGGGCCTGATCTCGTACTCGGCCTTCGGGATGCTGCTGAACAGCCGCGGCGCTGCCGCGTCGGCCTTGTCCCGCAGCGCCTCGTAGGCGGCGACCATCTCCTCCCGGGACGCGAAGTAGAAGCGGGGATCGGTGTTCAGGTGCTCGAAGAAGTCCTGCAGGTCGCCCTCGAAGCCCACCTCCTCCTTGACCGCGATCATCTCGCCGTGGATGCGCTCGACCTCGTCCAGGCCGATGCGGTGGATCTCCGCCGGCGTCAGGTCTGTGGTGGTGTGGTGGCGCACCAGCCAGGCGTACCAGTCCTCGCCGCCGGGCAGCGCGCCCAGCCCCGCGGAGTCCCGCGCGGCCGGCAGGTACTCGTCGCGGATGAAGGCGTGCAGGCGGGTGTAGGCGGGCACGAGCCGCTCCGTGATCGCGGCCGCGTAGGCCTCACGCAGCCGGTCCCGTTCCTCCTCCGGCACCGTATCCGGGAATTCGTCGACCGGGCCGTAGAACAGACTCTCCGCAGGTTCCTCGACCATGTGTGCCTCGAGCTGCGGCAGGGTGCGTTTCATCAGGATGGCCGGCTGCACGATGCCGGCGTCCATGCCCTTGCGCATGTTGACGATGGCCTGGTCCACCCAGTCGCTGAAGCCGTCGATGCGGCCCAGGAATTCCTCGTAGTCGGCGGCCGTCTCGAACGGCTGCGGCCCCTTGCCGGAGCCGAGCCTCGCCAGGCGGTTGGCCGGGTTGTAGAACTGGTTGACCGGCGTGAGTTCGCGGGGGAAGGCATGGCCGGCCAGCTCGTCGCGCAGCTCGTAGAGGAACAGCTCCCGGCTCAGCCGGCGGTCCGGGCCGAGTCTGTCGGCGGGTATGGCCCCGGCAGCCGCGAGGCCGCGCTCGAGCAGTTCCCGCTCTGCCCGGATATGCGCCGGCGAGATGCTGACCGGCCAGCGGTCGTCCCAGCGGTGATCGCCGAGAAATGTCGCCTGTACCGGGTTCAGCTCCAGCCAGGCGTCCCAATACTCGGCGAACAGGCGGTCCAGCCGCTCGGCCGGCGTCTCGGCGGCCGCCTCCGCCGCCGGCGCGGCGGTCCGTTCCCCGGCCGCGGGGGCGCGGGGCGCGGGGGCGGTGTCTTCCCCGGTCGGCGGGCCGCCGCAGCCGGCGGCGATCAGTACGAGGGCGAGCGGCAGGGTCGAACGGCGGAGCATGGGGCCTCCTTCAGCGGGGACGGTCGTCGGTGTGGGTGGGCACATCGGCGTCGAAGGCGCCGGGCTCGTCCTCCCGGGTGTAGCGCGCATCCTCGTCTTCCACCCGGTCGAGGGCGGCGATCTTCTTCAGCCACGGTGTGGCGATCAGGAAGCCGAGGAAGACCACCGTGCAGAAGATCACGATCTGGCGATAGCGTTCCGGGAACTCGGCCACGTTGTCGCCCCGGAACTCGCCGGCGAGCAGCCCGGCCAGCAGATTGCCCAGCGCGGCGCCGAAGAACCACATGCCCATCATCTGGCTGTAGTAGCTGCGCGGCGCGAGCTTGGAGGTGGCCGACAAGCCGATGGGGCTCAGGCACAGCTCCCCCGTGGTGTGGAAGAGATAGGTCATCAGCAGCCATACGGGCAGCACCTTGCCGCCGTCCTGGATCAGCGAGGCGGCGAACCACATGAAGCCGAAGCCGAGGCCGAGCTGCAGGAAACCCAGCGCGAACTTCAGCGGGATGGAAGGGTCCAGGTTGCGCCGGCCCAGGTTGATCCACAGCGCGGAGAAGAACGGCGCCAGGATCAGGATGTAGAGCGGGTTCAGGGACTGGAACACCTCCGGCGGGATGACGAGTCCGAGCATCTCCCGCGCGGTGTAGCGTTCGGCGAACAGGTTCAGCGACGAGCCCGCCTGCTCGAACCCGGACCAGAACAGCGCGGCGCCGATGAACAGCGCTACCAGTACGATCGTGCGGTTACGCTCCAGCCGGGTGAGTTTCGGGTCGAACAGCACGCGGCCGAAGAACAGCACCGCGACGGCGACGATCACATAGACCGTGGTCGCGGCGAGACCGACGGCATCGAAGGCGATCAGGCCTTCCAGGCCCAGGACCGCGAGCAGGAACAGCGCCGCCGTCGCCACGTAGATGGCCAGCTTCAGGCTGCGCACCTTGCGCTCGTCGCCGGGCGGTGTCGGGAACGGCTGTTTGCCGAAGTCGCCGAGGTGTTTCTGGGTGGCCCGGTAGACCACCAGGCCCGCGATCATGCCGACCGCGGCGGCGGCGAAGCCCCAGTGCCAGCCCATGTTCACGCGCAGGAAGCCGCACACCAGCGGGCCTAGGAACGCGCCCAGGTTGATACCCATGTAGTAGAGCACGTAGCCGGCGTCCCGGCGGGCGCCGCCCTCGGGATAGAGTTCGCCGACGCAGCTGGAGATGTTCGGCTTCAACAGTCCCGTGCCGACCACGATCAGGATCAGGCCGAAGAAGAAGCCGTAGGCCTCGCCTACGAGTCCGAAGCCGGGCAGCGAGAGCACGATGTGACCCGCCGCGATGATGATGCCACCGTACCAGATGGAGTCCTGCTGCCCGAACACCCGGTCGGCGAGCCAGCCGCCGGGCAGCGCGGCGAGATACACGCCGGCGGTGTACAGCCCGTAGATGGCGGTTGCCGTCGCATCGTCGAAACCCAGGCCGCCCTCGGCGATGCTCGCGACCATGAACAGCACCAGAAGCGCGCGCATCCCGTAGTAGCTGAAGCGCTCCCACAGTTCGGTGAAGAACAGCGTGCCCAGGCCGGCGGGATGGCCGAAGAAGGTCTTGCCGGGTGTGCCGGCGGCGGGTTCGGGTTGACTCATCCGGGTGCTCCCCTTTGCGAGAACGGAATCGACGCCGACGGACGGCGGAGGGAGCCTATCCTACCTTCTGGCGGCCGGATTGTGGGCGGGGGTCGAGGTCCTGTGCGCCGGCGCAGCGCTACTCCTCGGCCAGGAAGACGACGGGGACCTCGGCGAAATAGCGGCTGCCGGCCGCGTTCACGACGACCTGCAGGGCGGCGCCCTCGCTCCGGGGCGCCGGCAGCGTGCCCGACCAGATCGTCGCTGTCTCATCCTGAGGGGAGAACGCCACGGGTTCCGAGGAGGCGCCGGCCGTCGGCGCGAGTCCCACAGTGGCTGCGCTCAGGGGGAAGCGCGACTCGATCCGCAGCCGGAGCGCCGCGGCATCGAGCGCCGTCGGGATGAGCGTCAGGCGGAAGGTCTCGTTTTCCAGGTCGCAGCTGCCGCTCGGCCATCGGCAATTCGGCTTGGCGACCAGAGGATAGTCCTGGCCAGGCCGGGCCGCGTGGGGCCGCTCGGCCACGAACCAGTCCACCGCGAACCAGGCCAGGATGGCGAGTATCGGCGCCACCAGCATCGCGGCCACGACGTGCCAGTTCTTCCACATGATTGCTCTCGCTCCGCTGCGTTCCGCCCCTCCGGCGTGGGGCAAGCATAAAAGAAAAGGGGCTCCCAGCGGAGCCCCTTTCCCTGCGGACACTCGTACGTCAGTGTCCGGTTGCCGTCCCCGCTCCGATGGGCACCCGGATCTCCTCTACCAGGTGCTGGATATGCTCCGGTGGCTCGGTCGTAAACCGCGATACCGCGAATGCGACGGCGAAGTTGACGATGGCACCGACGGCGCCGAAGGCGTTCGGCTCGATGCCGAAGAACCAGTTCTCAGACATGCCGCCGAGATACTCGGTGCCCGGTATGAACATGATCCCCTTGTGCTGGAAAACGTAGAGCAGTGTCACCCCGAGGCCGCTCACCATGCCGGCGATGGCGCCCTCCTTGTTCATCCGCTGGCTGAAGATGCCCATCATCAGCACCGGGAAGATCGAGGAGGCCGCGAGTCCGAAGGCCAGGGCCACGGTTCCCGCCGCGAAGTCGGGTGGATTGAAGCCGAGATAACCTGCCAGGAGGATGGCACCCGCCATGGCCACGCGACTGGCCAGGAGTTCCTGGCGTTCCGTGATCTCTGGCATGAATACACCCTTCAGCAGGTCGTGGGATATGGCCGATGAGATGGCCAGCAACAGTCCCGCCGCCGTGGACAACGCCGCTGCCAGGCCGCCCGCCGCGACGAGGGCGATGACCCAGTTCGGCAACCCGGCGATCTCCGGGTTGGCCAGCACCATGATGTCGTTGTCCACCTTGGTGAGCTCGTTGACCGCGGGATCGGCCGAGTAGCGGATGCGACCGTCGTCGTTCTTGTCCGTCACGTCCAGCAGGCCGGTGGCCTCCCACTTCTCGAACCACCTCGGACGTTCGTCGTAGACCAGGTACTGACCTTCGGCCGGTTCCATCGTCTCCATCAGGTTCAGGCGCGCCATCGCGGCCACGGCCGGGGCCGTGGTGTAGAGGATGGCGATGAACACCAGCGCCCAGCCGGCGGAGGAGCGGGCGTCCTTCACCTTCGGCACCGTGAAGAAGCGGATGATGACGTGAGGCAGCCCGGCCGTGCCGATCATGAGTGACATGGTGTACATGAACATGTTCAGCAGGCTGATCCTCGCATTTGTCGTGTACTGGTCGAAACCGAGGTCGGTGACCATGCGATCGAGCTTGTCCAGCAGGAAGGTCTCCGAGCCGGCCATGGTCGAGCCCAGTCCCAGCTGCGGGATGGGATTGCCCGTGAGGTTCAGCGAGATGAAGATCGCCGGGATCGTATAGGCGAGGATCAGCACGCAGTACTGGGCGATCTGGGTGTAGGTGATGCCTTTCATCCCGCCCATGACGGCGTAGACGAACACGATGCCCATGCCGATGGCCAGCCCCAGGTCGTAGTCCACCTCGAGGAAGCGTGAAAAAGCGACGCCGATGCCCTTCATCTGCCCGATCACGTAGGTGATGGAGGCGACGATCAGGCATATCACGGCGACGATGCGTGCCGTGCGCGAGTAGTAGCGGTCACCGATGAACTCCGGCACCGTGAATTTTCCGAACTTGCGCAGATAAGGCGCGAGGAGCATGGCGAGCAGCACGTAGCCGCCGGTCCAGCCCATGAGGAAGACGGAACCGCCGTAGCCCATGAACGCGATCAGCCCCGCCATGGAGATGAACGAGGCGGCGGACATCCAGTCGGCGGCCGTCGCCATGCCGTTGGAGATCGGGTGCACGCCGCCGCCGGCGACATAGAAGTCCTTGGTGGTACCGGCCCTCGCCCAGACGGCGATGCCGATGTACAGCGCGAAGGTGGCGCCGACGATGAGGTAGGTCATTGTCTGCAGTGTCATGGCCGGCTCCTATTCGTCTTCGTGCACGCTGAACTCGCGGTCCAGCTTGTTCATGCGCTTGGCGTAAAAGAAGATCAGCACCACGAACGTGTAGATCGAACCTTGCTGGGCGAACCAGAAGCCGAGCTTGTAGCCGCCGATCCGGATGTTGTTCAGGGGCTCCACGAGGATGATCCCGAACACGTAGGAGACGATGAACCAGATGACCATACACACCGCGACGAGTCGCAGATTCCGCCGCCAGTATTCCTTGCGGTCAGACATATTTCCCCCTGTGGCGTATTGCCGCCTGTTCTTGCCGAGCATCGAACTTAGCAAAGGGAGCTGTTCGCGGGCATAAGACGTTAGTATTAGGACCGGGCCAACGGTGGGGGATGAGTGGCTTGGTCAGCTGGTGGTTACTGCTGGCGATTTCGGTCGCCTATGTGGCGCTGCTCTTCGCGATTGCCTCGTGGGGCGACCGCGTGGACGTGCAGCGCTACGGGCGCTGGACCGGACCGCTGGTCTACAGCCTCTCGCTCGCCGTGTACTGCACGTCATGGACCTTCTACGGCGCGGTCGGCAGCGCGTCCCAGGGAGGCTGGAGTTTCCTGCCCATCTACCTCGGCCCGGCCTTCGTCTTCCTGTTCGGCTTCGGCCTGATCCGGCGCATCATCGCCATCAGCAAGCGGCAGAATCTCACCTCCATCGCCGATTTCATCGCCGCGCGCTATGGCAAGGCGAGAAATCTCGCGGTGCTGGTGACGGTGATCGCGATCGTCGGCTCCATCCCCTATATCGCCCTGCAGTTCAAGGCCATCGTGGCCGGACTCGAGACGGTGAGCGACGGCGCCCCGGGGAAGTGGGACAGCGCGCTGCTCGTTGCCGGAGCGCTCGCGCTGTTCGCCATTCTATTCGGCACGCGCCGTGTGGATGCCGCCGAGCATCACCACGGCATGATCCTCGCCATCGCCTTCGAGTCGGTGGTGAAGCTGCTGGCCTTCGCGGCGGTCGGGGTGTTCGCGCTCTTCCTGTTGGGAGCGGACGGGCCGAGCCCGCCGCCGGTCGGCGGCAACCCGTTCACCGTCGACGGCCTGCCGGCGGGATTTCTCACCCAGACACTGCTGGCGAGTGCCGCCATCCTGTGTCTTCCGCGCCAGTTCCATGTCACGGTCGTCGAGCTGCGCGAGGACGTGGACAATCGCTCGGCGCGCTGGTTGTTCCCGTTGTATCTGGCGCTGTTCTGTCTGTTCGTCGTGCCGATCACGCTCGCCGGGCTGAAGTTGCTGCCACCGGGACTCTACGGCGGCGACGTCTACGTGCTCGCACTGCCGATGCAGGCAGGTCCCGACTGGCTCACCGTACTCGCGTTCCTCGGCGGTTTCTCTGCCGCTACCGGCATGGTGATCGTGGCGAGCGTCACCTTGTCGACGATGGTGAGCAACGAGATTGTCATGCCGCTGGTCCTGCGCCGGACCGGGCGGGGGGAGTTGCGCGCCTACCCGCGGCTGCTGATCGCGGTGCGCCGGATCGCCATCGTGGGTATCGCGCTGCTGGCCTACGGTTACTACCGCGCGATGGACCAGTCCACGGAACTCGCCTCCATCGGCCTGCTCGCGTTCGCCGCGGCCGCTCAGTTCGCGCCCCTGCTGCTGCTCGGCCTGTACTGGCCCCGGGCCACCCGGGCGGGCGCCATGGCCGGGCTCGTTACCGGTTTCGCGCTCTGGGCCTGGACATTGCTGGTGCCGTCACTGGCGCGGGCCGGGTCATGGGGCAGCAGCCTGCTGGAGGAAGGTCCGCTCGGGCTGGCGTGGGCCCGGCCGGAGGCGTTGATCGTCGAGCTCGGTGCCGATCCGCTCGGCCATGGCGTGTTCTGGTCGCTGGCCGCGAATCTGGGGATCTTCACGCTGGTTTCGCTGGCCTCGCGCCAGTCGCTGGCCGAGAAGATCCAGGCACGCGCGTTCACCGAATCCGGCGCCGTCAGCGGTCTCGGGGCGGCGCCCTTTGGTGCGCGCGACATCAGGGTCGCCGACCTGCAGGCGCTCGCCGGACGCTTCGTCGGCGAGGAGAACGCCCGGCGCGCCTTCGCGGATTTCGCCCGCAGCGGCGGCGGCAGTGCAGCGTCCGGCGACGCCGACCGTGCCGTGCTGCAGTTCACCGAGCGTCTGCTGGCCGGTTCGGTGGGCGCGGCTTCGGCGCGTATCGTCATGACGACGGCGCTGCGCCGCACGGGCATGGAAATCGGCGACGTCCTGTTGCTGCTCGACGAAACCTCGGCCGCGATACGGTTCAATCGCCGCCTGCTGGAGGCGACACTGGAGAATCTGAGCCAGGGCGTGAGCGTGGTGGATGCCTCCCAGCGACTGGTCGGCTGGAACTCACGCTACGAGGAGATCATGGGCTACCCGGCCGGGCTGCTCAGTGTCGGCAAGCCCGTGGCGGAACTGATGCGCTACAACGCCGAGCGCGGTCGCACCGGGCGCAGCGGCGCGGAGGAGCAGATACTGAACAGTGCGCGTCGCACCCGCGACGTCTCGCCGTTCCGCTACGAGAGCGAGCTCTCTGACGGTCGCGTGATCGAGATCCGCGGCCAGCCGATGCCCGACGGCGGCTACGTGACCACCTACCACGACATCACCGAGTCCAAGGAGACCGAGAAGGCGTTGCGCTTGAGCGAGAGGCAGGTGCGCACCTATACCGACAATGCGCCGGCCATGATCGCCTACGTCGATGCGGGACGGCGCTATCGATTCGCCAACAAGGCTTATCTCGCTTACGTCGGCATGAGCCGCGAGGAACTCATGGGCACGCCGCTCTCCGCGGTGCTGGACGCCTCACAGCTCGTGGCACGGTCCCACTGGCTCGAGGCCGCATTCGCCGGCGACAAGCAGAACTTCGAGCTCGAGATTACCGGCGCCGATGGCCGCAGCCGCTATACCCTCGGCACCTACATCCCCGACGTGGACGCACAGGGCGCGGTGATCGGCGTCTACGCCGTATTCCAGGACATCACGGATCGCCGACGGGCGGAGCTGGGTCTGGTCGAGGCCAAGGCCATGCTGGAGCAGCGCGTCGAGGATCGCACCGTCGAGCTGAAGCGCGCGATGGCGGCGCTCGCCGACGCCAAGGCGCAGGCCGAGGCGGCGAACGCTTCCAAGACCCGGTTCCTCGCCGCGGCGGCTCACGATCTGCTGCAGCCCCTGAATGCAGCGAAACTCTTCACAGCCCTGCTGGAGGAGAAGAGCGAGGGCATGGACGAGGAACAGCGCCGCCTCGTCTCCCGGGTGGAGAGCGGACTGATCGCCGTCGAGGACCTGCTGAGTGCGCTGCTCGATATCGCCCGTCTGGATACGCGCGCACCCCGGCCGAAGCGTGAACATTTCCCCGCCGCAGAGCTGTTCGCCACGCTGGAGGAGCAGTTCGGCCAGTCGTTCGCGGAGGCCGGTCTCACGCTGCGCTTCGTACCCACCCGGCTCTGGCTGCACACGGACATCGCGCTGCTGAGGCGTATCCTGCAGAACTTCATCAGCAACGCCCGGCGCTACACGCGTGTCGGCGGCGTCCTGGTCGGTTGTCGCCGCCGCGGGGCGGATGTCGCCATTCAGGTCTTCGATACCGGCATCGGTATCGCGCCCGAGCATCGCGAGACGATCTTCGAGGAGTTCCGTCGTCTGGCCGGGAGCGACGAGCGCGCCAAACGCGGCCTCGGCCTGGGACTGGCGATCGTGGAGCGCATCGCGCGCCTCCTCGACCATCCCGTGCAACTGCGCTCCGAACTCGGCGTGGGCAGTCGGTTCGAGATCATCGTGCCCCGCGGGACGGCCGCTGCGCGGCCCCGGACGGATGCCCGCTCCGCGCCCCGTCTGGCTTCCTCGATGGACGGTCAGCACGTCCTGTGCGTGGACAACGAACCCGAAATCCTGGAGGGGATGCACGGGCTGCTCGCCCGCTGGGGCGCACGCCCGTTGCAGGCGGGGAATCTGGAGGAGGCGAGCCGTCTGGTGAGGACGCTGCGCGAGGACAGCGGCGAGATCCCGGCGGTACTTCTGGTCGACTATCATCTCGATGACGGCATCACGGGCATCCAGGTCATCGAGACGCTGCGGGCGATGACCAGGCCGGACATCCCCGCCATCATCCTGACGGCCGATCACGGATCCGAGGTTGCCGAGAGGGTGCAGGCCGCGGGTCACACGTTGCTACGCAAGCCACTCAAGCCGGCAGCGCTGCGGGCGCTGGTGACGCGCATCATCGGCTGAGTCGGGCGGCGGCCGTCCGCGAAGGACTCATTCCTCGACGGTGAGTTTCTGCATGGCCAGCACCGCCTGGGTGCGGTTCGTCACCCTGAGCTTGCGCAGGATGGCGGTGACGTGGGCCTTTATGGTGGCCTCCGAGACGCCGAGATCGTAAGCGATCTGCTTGTTCATCAATCCTTCGGCGAGCATCAGCAGCACACGGAACTGGTGCGGCGTCAGATCGGCCAGCGCCGAAGCGATATCGGCCTCCTCGCCGCCGAGCGCCTCGTTGTCCAGGGTGACACCGTCCGGCAGCCAGACTTCGCCTTCGAGTACGGCGTTGATCGCCGATTCGATGCGCGAGATGGCCGAGGACTTGGGGATGAAGCCGCTCGCGCCGTGAGCGATAGCCCGGCGTATGACCGCGGGGTCGTCGGTCGCGGAGACGATCACCGTCGGGAGCGTTTCGAAGGTACTGCGGATCCACGCGAGAGCCGAGAAGCCGTTGACGCCAGGCATGTTCAGGTCCAGCAGCAGCAGATCGGCGTCCGGCGTGGCTTCGACGGCCGATTGCAACGTCTGCAGGCTGTCCGCCTCCACCACGTGTGCCTCTCCCACGCAGTTTCGGACGGCCTGAATCATCGCCTCGCGGAACAGCGGGTGATCGTCCGCGACAATGAAGGTGCTGTCACTCGCCGGCGTCATCTCCGTTGACAAATGTCGTTATCGGTTCCTGCGATTCTCTATCAGTTCGTCGACCACCGCCGGGTCTGCCAGCGTCGACGTGTCGCCCAGCGTACCGTAGTCATTCTCGGCGACCTTGCGCAGGATGCGGCGCATGATCTTGCCCGAACGCGTCTTCGGCAGGCTCGGCGCCCACTGCAGCAGATCCGGTGTGGCGATCGGTCCGATTTCCTTCCGTACCCACTGACGCAGCGCCGCCCCCAGCTCGTCGCTCGGCTCGATGCCTTCCATCAGCGTGACGTAAGCGTAGATGCCCTGGCCCTTGATGTCATGGGGATAGCCGACCACGGCCGCCTCGGCGACCGCCTCGTGAGCGACGAGTGCGCTCTCGATCTCGGCCGTCCCCATGCGGTGGCCCGAGACGTTCAGCACGTCGTCCACGCGCCCGGTTATCCAGTAGTAGCCGTCCTCGTCACGCCGGGCGCCGTCGCCGGTGAAGTAGCGTCCCGGGAAGGTGCTGAAATACGTATCGATGAAACGCTGGTGGTCGCCGTACACCGTGCGCATCTGCCCCGGCCAGCTGTCGAGGATGACCAGGTTGCCGGAAGCGGCCCCGTCCAGTATCGCGCCTTCGCCGTCCACGAGCGCCGGGCGTATGCCGAACAGCGGCCGTGTGGCGGAACCGGGCTTCAGCGGCGTCGCGCCGGGCAGCGGGCTGATCAGTATGCCGCCCGTCTCGGTCTGCCACCAGGTATCGACTATGGGGCAGCGGCCGTCGCCCACGACCTCGTAATACCACTCCCAGGCTTCCGGGTTGATCGGCTCGCCCACCGACCCCAGTAGTCTCAGCGACTCCCTGGAGGTCTTCCTGACGGGTTCGTCGCCCTCGCGCATGAGGGCGCGGATGGCCGTGGGCGCCGTATAGCAGATGTTCACGTCGTGCTTGTCACAGACCTCCCAGAGACGGCTTGCGTCGGGGTAATTCGGGACGCCCTCGAACATCAGGGTGATGGCGCCATTGGCGAGCGGCCCGTAGACGATATAGCTGTGGCCCGTCACCCAGCCGACGTCGGCCGTGCACCAGTAGACGTCACCCGGTTCGTAGTTGAATACGTACCGGAACGTGAACGCCGCGTAGACGAGGTAGCCGCCCGTGGTGTGCAGCGCGCCCTTGGGCTGGCCGGTCGAGCCCGACGTGTAGAGGATGAACAGGGGGTCCTCGGCGTTCATCGGCTCCGGTGCGCAGTCCGCGTCCACCGTCTCCTCCGCATCGTGCAGCCAGACGTCGCGGCCGTCGGTCCAGTCCACCTCGGCGCCGGTATTGCGCACGACCAGCACCTTCTCCAGCGTCGTCACGCCGTCGCGGTCGGCTGCCGCGTCCACGTTCGCCTTCAGCGGCACCCTGCGTCCACCCCGCCGTCCCTCGTCGGCGGTCACGACGACGTTGGATTCGCAGTCGATGATGCGTCCCGCCAGTGCATCCGGAGAGAATCCGCCGAACACGACCGAGTGGACGGCGCCGATGCGCGCGCACGCCAGCATGGCGATCGCAGCCTCCGGGATCATCGGCATGTAAATGGTGACCCGGTCACCCTTGCTCACACCGATGGATTTCAGGACGTTTGCGAATCGGCAGACCCTTGCGTGGAGCTCGCCGTAGGTGATGGTCGCGTCGACGGCGGGATCGTCGCCTTCCCAGATGATGGCGGGTTGGTCGCGCCGGTCGGCGAGGTGGCGGTCGAGGCAGTTGTAGCAGGCGTTGAGCTCACCGTCCTCGAACCAGCGGATGTGCAGATCCGCCGCGTCGTAGGAGACGTCCTTCACGACCGTGAACGGCTTCGACCAGTCCACGATCGATGCGTGCTCCCGCCAGAAGCCTTCGTTGTCCTCGACGGAGCGGCGATACATTTCGCGATACTGCTCTTCGTCGACGAAACCGTGCTTCCGGTAGTAGGCGTTGACCGGATGAACCTCGCTCATGACAACCTCCGCTCATTGATGCGCCGACGACGTGGTTTGCGTCGCACATTCGGCTATTCTGCGGCGTGCCGTGATGCAAGGCATTAGACATTGGTCTAGCCGGTCACCGGCTGCCGTCACCCGGGGTCCGGCCGGATATGCGGGCCGGCTTCCGGGCTCTTCATTGCCGGGCGATTGCCGCGCGATCGTGGCAGAATCGGTGCATGAACGAGATCCCGGAGATACAGGCGTTCCTGTCGGGTCTGCCCGGCTTCGATCAGCTGGACGAGACGCATTTGTTGCAGGCGGCCCGGGCCGTCTCCGTGGCCTACTATCGGCGCGGCCAGGATATTCTCGAGATCGGCACCATGAACGACGAGCTACACGTCGTGCGCAGCGGTGCGGTCGAACTCCGGGATCAGAACGACGATCTCGTCACCCGGCTCGCCGAGGGGGAGAGTTTCGGTTTCCCCTCGCTTATGAACAACGCCCCGACGCGCAATCACTCGGTTGCCATTGAAGATACGCTGATCTATCACCTGGCCGGTAATGCGTTCGCGGCGCTGCGACGCGGGAATCCGGACTTCGATACCTGGTTCATCCGTGCTTTGTCCGACCGGCTGACCACGCGACCCGGCGCCGGTCCGGTGCGCGGCACCGAGACGCGGACCGTGCGCCAGCTCGTCGGCCGCCGGCCGGTTACGATCTCCGCCGATGCGACCATCCGCGAGACGGCACGGAAAATGGTCGAAGAGCGGGTATCGGCCATGCTCATCACCGAACAGGGCAGCATGACGGGGATCGTCACCGATCGCGATTTCCGCACCCGGGTGGTCGCCGAGGACCATGCTCCGGACCGTCCCGTAGCGGAGATCATGACCCGATCGCCGATTTCGCTGGACGCCGACGCGCACCCCTACGAGGCGGCGCTCGTGATGATGCAGAACGTCATCCACCATCTGCCGATTACCGACGACGACGAGCTGATCGGTATGGTGGCCCGCAGCGATTTCATGCGTCTCGAGACCGAGCATCCGCTCTACCTCGTCGGCGACATCGGGCGGCAACACACGGTCGACGGGCTGGTCGAGGTCTGTTCCCGGCTGCCGGGCCTGATCGCCGGACAGGTCCAGGGGGACGTCGCGGCCGAGCAGCTTGGGAAGTTCATCACGGCGATCACGGACAGCGTGACGCGGCAGCTGATCAGTATGGTCCGCGACGAACTCGGTCCGCCGCCCTGCCGGTATGCGTGGATCGCGCTCGGCTCCCAGGCGCGGCACGAGCAGTCGGCGCGCAGCGACCAGGACAATGCGCTCGTGCTGGAGGACGGTGCGGACAGCCGCGCGGAGGCCTATTTCGAACGGCTCGCGGAGTTCGTCAATGCAGGGCTCGATCGCTGCGGCTGGGTCTACTGCCCGGGAGAGGTCATGGCGAGCAATCCCTCGTGGCGGATCACGGTGAGCCGCTGGAAGGAGCAATTCCGCCAGTGGATCACCGTGCCGGAGGAGAAGGCTCTCATGCATGCCAATATCTTCTTCGACCTTCGCACGGTGGATGGCGATGCCGAACTCGTAGAGCCGATCAGGGAGAGCATCAGGGAAGCGGCGAAGAAGAACGAACTGTTTCTCGCGCTGATGGCGAAGAACGCCATGAACTTCCAGCCGCCGCTCGGTTTCTTCCGTCAGTTTGTGCTGGAGAAGTCGGGCGAGCACAAGAACACGCTGAATCTGAAGCTGCACGGCATCATACCCATCGTGGAAACCGCGCGTATCCGCAGTCTCGCCGCGGGACGTATGCGTGTGAGTACGCGCAACCGCCTGCAGGCGGCGGCCGACCAGGGGGAGCTGAGTCAGTCGGATGCCGAGAGTCTGATCGACGCCCTCGACCTCATCGAAGAGCTCCGGCTCGAGCATCAGAGCAGGCAGATGAGCCGCGGCGAGGAGCCGGACAATTACCTCTCGCCGTCGGAGCTCTCGCCGCTGGCGCGCCAGAACCTGAAGGCGGCGTTCTCCCAGATTCGTACCAGTCAGGCCGCGCTCCTGAACCGATTCCACCTGGCATGAGGCGTCTGGCGCTGAGGCTGCAGCGCTGGCGGGCCGCGAGACGGGCGGAAGACACGGCCTACAAGCGGCTTTTGCGTTCGCCGATACCACGCACCGCCGCAACCTTCGCCGAGACGGAGTTTGCGTGCCTGGACATCGAGACCACGGGGGTGGACGCCCGCAGCGCCGAGATGCTGAGTATCGGCTGGGTGGTGATCCGTCGTGGCCGGGTCGAGATGGCCACCGCGCAATCGGCCATCGTTCGCCCGCCCGGCGAGGTGGGCGAGAGCGCCGCCGTACACGGCCTCACCGACACGCTGTGCGAGGCCGGTGAGGACGCCCGCCACGTCATGGAGCGTCTGCTCCGGGTTCTGCGCCGGCGGGTGCTCGTCGTGCATTACGCCGGTCTCGACAAGGCATTGCTGGATCGGATATGCCGACGACACTTCGGCGGTCCGCTGCTCGTGCCGGTGGTCGACACGCTGGCGCTGGAGCGCAGGGTGCACAGCCGACGGCATCACCTGGACGAGAAACAGTCGCTCCGTCTCGGTGATCTCAGAAGGGCCTACTCGCTGCCTCAATACGCACAGCACGATGCACTGGGCGACGCCATCGCCACGGCGGAACTGCTGCTGGCGATGGTGGCGGAGCGCGGCGGGCGCGCGAGCATCAGGCTGCGGGATCTGCTCTGTTGATCGGAGCCGCCGCGGCTGTCGGAGTGACGGCGGGCGCCCGCGGTGTGCCGGCGCCCGCCGTTCTGGTCGGCGCTGTCAGATCAGAAGCTGAACGCCTGCAGGTTCAGCCAGATCTCGTCTTGGTCGACGCCGTTGTCGGAATCGACGTTGGCGTACGAGAGCTTCACGTTGCCACCGTGACCGCGGAAGAAATATCCGATGCCGATCATGGTCTTGTCGACGTCATCGAGCGCTGCCGAGTCGAAGTCCCGGCTGGTGTACTGGACGAACGGCAGGAGCTTCATGGAAGAGAAGTAGAAGCCGGCTTCCACCATGATGTTGTCCTGCTCGGGCAGTGACGGCAGGAAGTCGTCGCCGTCAATGTTGCTCAGGCTCGCCTGTAACGTGAAGGCGTTTCCGCCACCCACCGGCTGATCCCAGAAAGCGTCGAAGCTCGTCGTCTGGTAATCCTCCTGGGTATCATAGCTCACGCCGAACGACAGCAGCCGCTTCGTGCCCAGGGTGGTGCCGGTGTAGAACAGCCCCTTCTGGGCGCCGTACACGTTGTACATCAGGCGACCGAGGAACCTGAGCGAATTGCTCGAATCCGCGCCCCGGTTACCCTGCAGTATGGATGCCCGGTACTCCAGGTGATCGTCGAAGACGTAACCGCGTGCCCTGACGCCGTAATCGCGGCCGACTTTCGTGTCGAGCGCACCGGCCCAGACGAAGCTCGTCGAACCGTAATCGGTCGCCATAAGGGAAACGGCGGACTGGCTCGAGTTGTATGTCACTGCACCCAGCAGCTGACCGAAGTCGAGCATGAACGCGTCGCTGTTCGGTTTGTAGGTGACGACGAAGTCCTGCATGAAGAAGTCGTCGCTGTCGCCCTTGCCGAGGTTCGGTGTGTCGGTCTCGAAGAAGAACGACCACTGATCGTTGATCTTGCCGCCTGCGAGCAGGCGCAGCCGCCGGAAAAACAGATCTTTCTGGCTGTTGCCGACGTCTGGATCGATGAATTCTCCGCGCATCTGCGCCAGAAAACCGAACTTGATGCTGCTGTTGCCGTCTTCCGACTCGATTTTCCATTCGGCCTGGGCGGGCTGGACCGCTCCCAGGAAAATCGTCATGGACAGAGCGGCGGCGAAAGCGCCGATGCGATGATTCTTTGTACCCATGCCAGTCTCCTGTGTTTTCCGGCAGCAGCGGCAACGGCTTTCACCTCTGTCGCGGCTACCTGGTTTGCGGCGCGCTGAGACGAGGGCCGTACCAGAGCCTTCGTCTCCCCCTCAAAAACACCGCGCGCCGCGCGTCGCACATGCCCGTCCCCATACCATTCCGGTACAGTCGGGAAACATGCAGCCGCCAATATAGAAAGGTTGAATCGGCGGCACAACAGGACTTTGGTATACGTGCTAACTACCTGTAAATAAGGTATTTAACTGATAGCAATCCGTTGCGGCCAGGCGACAAGCGGGATTGCCCCGCCTCAGGGGCGACGATTTACTGCCGTAATTGGAATCATTCGCATTTCCGTCGTCGGAAATCGTCAGATTACGGAATCTGCTCTCGTGCCGGGGTGTCCGTCCGGGGATGGCCGTGCTGCGCGGGCGGGCCGTCTCCCCGGCTGCCGCGCCGGAGCGGATACCGGTGCCGAATCCAGAGGACCGACGTCGCGAGGAGGAGAGCTCCCATTGCCCCCGCGGCGCCCAGGAAGTAGACGTCGGTATAGACCACGGCCGGGCGCTAGCGCGGTGCCGCCAACGGATGCGGCGCGTGATCGGGAGCTGCGTGGCTCGGGTACCCAGGGTCGGCGGCTGCGGATTTCGGGGGAGAGAATCCGCAGCACGCCGGACCCGGGATTTTCGCTGAGCGATGGATCATGGGGGTGCAGGGCCGGGTCTCCGGCCTAGCGCGCCGTCGTGTCGGTGATGCGCAGCCATCTGACTCTGGCGCGGCTGTCGACAACGCATTCGCCCTTCCAGAGGACAGGGCCGCCCGCCTTGCCGGTGACTTCGAGCGTGTAGCGGTAATTCCGCGCCCCGGCCGGTGACCGGAAGAGTTCGCTGGTGAAGTCCTCATCGGTGCCGTGACGGCCGGCGATCTCGTAGGCCGGCGGCGCGCCCTGCAGCTCGCCGATGCCCTCGATCAGCCTGGCGGTACAGGCCTCGACCGCGTCTCGTTCCGTTGCACCGGCGTTCGCCAGCCCGGCCCCAGCGGCCGTTAAAGCGACCGCCAGCACGGCTCTCGGCAACATACGATTCATCGGGCAGCTCCTTCACGACGGTTGTTCCAGGGACGCGAGTCAGGCTATGGCGCTGCAGCGGCGGCGACAAACGGTCAATTCTCGTCGGCGGACGAATCCTGCTCACTCGTCCGTGTAGAAGTTGTCCAGCAGCCAGGTCTTCAGGTTCTGCACCTCCTGACGGGCGCTCTCTTCCGGTCTGAGGACGAGGAAGAAGCTGTCGCCAGTGTCGAATTCCTCCTCGAAGACACGGGTCAGGCCGCCGGAGTCGAACCAGGCCTTGCCGAGAGGCCAGGACACCAGCGCGATGCCGAGTCCCTTCTCGGCGGCGCGGGCGATGGCCGACATGGAGTCCAGGCGGATCAGCTTGCCCGGACGGATCCGGGGGACGCCGACCGAGTCGCTCCAGCGGTCCCACGCGTTGCGTCTGCCTTCGTGCACGATCAGTGTCTGTCCGTCGAGCTGGTCGGCTGACCGCAGGCCGATCTCGGCGAGCAGTGACGGTGCGCACGCCACGACGAAGCGGTGGGCGAACAGGCGGTGCGCCTCCAGACCCTGCCACTGGCCGTTCCCCACCAGGATCGAGATGTCCGCCTCCGCCGGGTGTACGTCCATGCTGCTGGGCTGGGTCACGATGCGGATATCCGTGGCGGGATGCTGTTCCTGGTAGGAGGCGATCGCGGGCAGCAGCGCTTCGCTGGCGAAGAACGGCGGCAGCGAGAGCCGCAGGATGTCGCGACCGTAGCGGTCACGGAGCTGATCGGTCTCCGATTCCAGCCGCGCGAACAGCGTGTCGAGCGTGGAGAAGTACGCTTGCCCGGCGTCCGTGAGCTCCAGCGACCGGGTCCTGCGGTTGAACAGCGTCACGCCGAGCCGGCTCTCGAGCGCGCGGACCTGATGGCTGACAGCCGAGGGAGTCACGAACAACTCTTCGGCAGCATTCTTGAAGCTGAGATGGCGAGCTGCCAGCTGAAAGGTTCGCAGGTGATTCAGGGACGGCAAGCGCATGATCTGTCGTGCACGCGAAAGCGACGCCCTCTCGCCCGGGTCGACCGTGGGCAGGGCAACGAAAAACTTAAGCAAGAAATATGCCAGGCACGCGGCCCGACCAATCGCTTGTTCGACGGACCTGCAGGCTCGAGTTCCGCCTGCAGGTGGTGCAATGCAACAACCGAATGCACCGCAGCGGTGCCGAACTCACGCCGGGCGTTTGCCGCCACGCCCTTCTGCCGCCGAATGCCGAGGCCTGCGCGCGCCCCGGCGACCTCGTCGATGCTCAGTGGCCGGCTACGGCATGAATGGTCGCGAGTTGCAGCTCGAACGGTCCGTCGTGCTTGTCGTAGATCATCAGGCCCATGCCGGCAATGGCGCTCATGTCGAGCGGCGGTCCGGCCAGCTCGGTGCCGCGGAATCTCGGCACGAAACGCGAAAACGGCACGTCGACGGTATGCCAGTCGCCCGCAACCGTATCGAAGTCGGCCCAGTAGGCGACCGGCCGGCCGTAATGGCGGGCGTCCGTCGTCAGGCGCCACGTGTAGCGGCGACCGTCCCCCCTCACGCGAAGGCGGATCGCGTCATACCGAGACAGGTCCAGCTGCAGCGGCCCGGTGCGGATCGAGCTGAAACCGCCGCCCCGGGTATTGGTGCTACCCGAGAAGCGCAGCTCCCCCGGCTGCAGCTCGAACCCGCCCTCGCTGCGTCCGCCCATGACGTTGTCGTTCACGACGTACCAGCCCAGATCGGCACTCGCACGGGTGAAGTCCGTCACCAGCCGGCCCTGCCGGGCCGTGTCTTCGCCGTCGGACGGTGTCCCCGCAGCCGTCATCAGCACGAGTCCGAGCAAGAGGGCACGCCCGATCACCGGCCAGGGGCGCGCGAACGCGTTACGAGCCGGGTCATGCCCGAGCCGAGTGCCGGTAACCCGGTACGGTGGAGAGCCGTGTTCATTCGTGCAGTTTGCGGGGACTGGTCTGCCGCGGCAACCGGGGAATCGCGTCGGCTATACTGCGGCCGTTCCGCGCCTGCGGCGGCGCCGGGAGTCGTTTCATGGTCAATCGTAATCTCTCCGAATGGAAGCTTCGCCGCGACGTGCCGGCCGCCCACGGTACCGGTGCGTTGTGACGACTGCGAACGCCCGACGTGGCGAAGTCTTCTTCCCGGTGATGGGTCTCGTGCTCCTCGCGCTGGTGATAGCCGGCTTCGTGCCGCCCGCGCTTTCGCGCCCGGGCGGGCCGGCTGCCATGCCGGTCCTGCTGCATGTTCACGGCGCCATATTCGCCGGCTGGTTCGTGCTGTTCATCGCCCAGGCGCGGCTGATCGGTGCCGGCAACCCGCGGCTGCACCGGCGCATCGGGGCGGCGAGTCTCATCCTCGCGCTGGCCATCGTCGTGCTCGGGTTCGCCGTCATCGGCGGTGCCTACGCCCGCCCGGACTGGAGCATCGCCGGCCTGCCGCCGGCGGCATCGGTGATGTTCCCGTTCACCGATATCGTGAATTTCACGGCCGCGTTCGCGCTCGCCTTCGTCAATCGACACAACGCCGCTGCGCACAAGCGATTCATGTTGCTTGCGGGGATACTGATCATGGATCCGGCCGTCGCGCGGCTGGTCGCCACGGCCGGGCTTCCCGCCCCGATGATTCTCGTGATCGAGCTGGCGCTGCTGGCGGCGTTGATCGTCTACGACATCCGCACGCGCCGTCGGACGCACTGGGCGACTCTCGCCGGCGTCGCGCTCTTCGCGGCCGCGATGCTTGCGAAGCTCGTCATTGCGGGCTCCGCAGGTTGGGCGACATTCGTGGAAGGGCTGTTCGGCTGATCGTACGCCGCGCCCTCACGCTCGGGGGTCTCGCCGGGCAGCCGCTCTCCGCGCATACAGTCGCAGACCCCAGATCAGAAGCCCGGCGGCACACAGCAGGAGCCCGCTGAATCGTCCCATGGTCTCGTCGCCGAACAGGTGAAACATCAGGCCGCCGCCGGCGAGATAGAGCAGCGGAAGCAGGCGATACAGCCACGCGGGCAACCATAGACTCTGCATCGGCGCGTCCTATTCCATCGACCAGGTGAACGTTAGCTCCGACCCGCGTCCGCCGCCGCGAGTCACTTCACGGTTCCGGACCCTCGGTTGCCGGGCGGGGGTCAGCGAGACGAGGCGGTCAGTGCCAGCACCAGTAGGGAGCTGGCCGCCACCCATGAGCCCAGGATCCTCAGCCCGATGCGCTGCCAGGGCTTCTTGCTGAAGAAATCCGCGATTCCGCAGGCGTAGATCAGCCAGAGGTTGAGGCCGACGCCGGTGCCGACCAGCGCCACTATCCGCTCCCGGCCCTCCAGCGCCTCGGGCGTGGAGTCGAGCCCGAGGAAGAGGCCCGCGAAGGCGCCCGCGGCCGGATAGAGCGGCAGCGGCGCCCTGCGGCCGACGGCAATCAGCAGCCCGATGGCCATCGTGCCGGCCAGCAGTAACGCCCGGACGGTATCGGGAGCCATGGGGGATCCGGCCAGGGCCAGTCCCGCCGCGGCGGCCAGGAGGAAGGCGGGCAGGGCGAGCCGGTTCTCCCGCGGCCCCCGCTGCCCGAGGAACAGGCCGGTGGCGAGTATGAGCAGTACGTGGGCCGGCACCAGCAGCGGATGCAGCACGCCATTATAGAACTCGTTCATCCCCTCGACGGGGCTGTGGGCATGGGCCGTGGCCGGCAGGACGCCCAGAGCCGCTGCGAGGAGCAGGGCCGCCTTCGGTATCACAGCACGCCGGTCAGGAAGCCCACCCCCGCGAGCGCGATCGCTCCGCCGCCGGCCCGTATGGCGACGCGGCCGGCGCGCCAGCGCGCGGCGAGGCCGAGGGCGATGCCGGAGAGATGCAGCAGGCCGGTCGAGATGACGAAGCCGGCGCTGTAGGCCAGCGGGCCGGCCGCGTGCGGCAGCTCGGTGCCGTGGGCATGGCCGTGGAATACGGCGAAGACGCCGACGATGGCGGCGGCGGCCCACAGCGGCGGCCGCGCGGCCAGGGCGACCATGGCGCCCAGGACGAGAGCCGATGCCGCGATACCCGCTTCCACGGCGGGCAAGGGCATGCCCGCCACGCCCGCCGCGCCGCCGACGGCCATCACCAGTGGGAATACCACCGGCAGCAGCCAGATGGCCGGCACGCCCAGGAACGCGCCCCACAGGCCGACGGCGATCATGGCGACGACGTGATCCCAGCCGAACAGCGGATGCAGAAGACCGCTGACGAAGCCGCCGGCGAAGCCTTCCGCTTCGTGGGCCAGGGCCGCGTCGGCGAGCAGCAGCAGAAACAGCGTGGCGATGATGGTTCGTATCAGGGTCATGGTCCGGTCTCCCTCCTCCTGCCCGGGTGTGCGCGCCGAGGCGTCGTGACCGCTATTCCGGCGCCCTGTCGAAGAACTGGACGACAGCGCCGTCCGGCGTCTTCACGTCGAACAGACGCACGGCGCCCCAGGGTTCCAGCGCTAGTTTCCGGATCGGCGCGGCGATCGTCCATCCTCGGGCCTCGATCGTCGCCAGCGCTGAGTCGACGTCCTCCACCGGAAAGCGCACGGCCAGGATGCCGAGGTTGGGCGCATGGCAGCGGTCGGCGTAATCCCGGCCGTCCAGCCCCATGATCTCGATCATCTCGATGCGGCCGAATTCGCCCGGCGTGGGAAAGACTATCGCGGCCCGGTAGGGGATCTTCGTCGTCAGGTTCACCGGGATGCCCAGCGGCATCGGCGTGGGTTCATCGGCGACGTAGGGCGGGCCGTTGAAGAAGGTGGCGAAGCCGAGAACCTCCGTGAAGAAGCGGTATGCGGCGTCCCGGTCGTGCACCATCTGCATCACGTTGAAGGGCCCGGTCATGCGCTCGAACTCGGGGATGGCCCCGGGCAGGGGCGGCGCCAGGCGCTCGTACCCCTGCACCTGGACCCCGTCCGGACCCCGGTAGATGACCACGTTCAGTTTCGACGCGCCCCACTCGAGATAGGTGATCGGGGTTTCCGTCCACCAGCCGAGGCGTATGGCATCCGCGTAGACGGCCTCCATGTCCTTCATGCGGACCATGAGGCTGAAGTAGCAGCCGGTGTCCCAGGCGCGGGACCCCGGGCGCATCGGCACCCTCGGCCCGGCGTTGTCGAAGCGCACCAGCCGGACGAGGCCGCTGTCGTAGCCCGGCGGGCCGATGAGCAGTGCCTCCCCGGTCGCCGTCTCCGGCAGACCCCAGGCGGCGATGGCGCCTTCGCCGAGGGCCCCGCGCCATTTCGCCTCGTAGCCGCCGATCTCCAGGAAGAAGCGGGCGGTGCGGTCGAGGTCGGTGACGCTGACCACGGCCTCCCGCCAGTCCGAGGTGGTGACCGGTGAAACGGCGCCCTCGCTGCTGTTGCCGTTACCGTTATTGTTACGGCTATCGCCAGCGGCGGCCGCAGTCGTCGCCGCCAGCCAGAGCGCGAGTGCGGCGCGGAGCGCGGCGCGTCTCCCCATGAAGTTCGTCCTCCTGCTGCGATGTCGTCAGCGCGCCGGCGGGCTGTGGTCGCCGAGCACCCGGATCGGCTCCCCGACCAAGCCCTGCACCCAGAGCATCTGCACCACCACGATCACCACGATGGCGAGCGGCGTGGCCAGCAGCACCCCGAACAGGCCGTAGAACAACCCCAGCGCGAACTGTGCCAGCAAGAGTACCGCAGGTGGCAGCGAGACGGCGCGCCGCTGGATCAGTGGCGTGAGGAAATCGCCCTCGATGAACTGCACGGCCACGTAGACCACCGTGACCCACAGCGCAATGGGCAGGGACTCGGTCAGGGCGATCAACAGCGCGGGAACGATGGAGGCGATGGGGCCGATGTAGGGGACGAAGGAGAACAGCCCGGCGATGACGCCGACAGCACCGTCAGCGCTGTTAGCAGCACAGTCCCGAACACGGTCATCCACCGCGCGGGTTGTGTTGCGCCGCCGGTCATCCGGCCGTCAGCGCCGCCGCCGTCCCGGCCGCCTCTCCTCGTCGTCGTCCTTGCTGCCTAAACGCTCCCGTAGCGCCGGCGCCACGCCCAGTGCGACACCCGCCACAAGGGCGGCGATCACCACATCGGTGGAGCGCACGCCGCGCCGGCTGAGATTCTCGCCGAGGCTGCGCCCCATGCGGGACGCGAGTTCCACCGGAGAGGGCTCGTCCGGTCGGGCATGCGGCTGTCCGGCATGGGGGCCGTCGGGCCGGCGCAGCGGCCGCCGCGCGTAGCTGTTCGCGACCAGTCCCGCGATCAGGGCCAGGACCAGCAGGGTGCCGGCGGTGACCAGCGCCGCCGCCCAGGCGGGCATGGCGACACGCAATGCCAGGTAGCCTGACGTGACGGCGAAGCCGATCGCGGCCAGCACGATCACGGCGCAGACCGCCAGCAGCACGGCGGCCACCGCCTGGTGCTGCCACCAGCTCTGGAAGCGCTCCGCGATGCGGGCGGCCAGCCTCTGGAGTCCTTCCACGAGGGCGCCGCTCAGTGTCTGCGGTCCAGGATCAGCCCCATGACGAAGCCGGTGCCGAAAGCGGTGAGGATGCTCGTCAAAGGGCGCTCCTCCACCTCCTTCTCGATGGCGCCGTAAGCGTCCGTGGCCCGCTTGCGGGCCTCGTCGCGGGCGTGCTTTGCCCGTTCGGCCGCCTCCTCGTAGAGGTGCTGGCCCTCGCTGACGCCGGCTTCCTTCATGGTCTTGACCAGCGCTGCCATGTCCTTGCGCAGGTCGGCCATGTCCGAACGTAGCTGGTCCAGTTCCTTGTCGAAGTCGGTGTTCGTGTTTGCCATTGTTCTCTGCCTCTTCGGTTCCTTCCGCATTCCGCTTTCCGTGGCCGGCGTCGAGGCTGCCGGGTGCGTTCGTCGTCCCGGCAGCTGCGCCAGCCCGTACTCACACCCGACTTCATTCTATGCCCGTCCGCGGGGGGCGGGTATTGCGAAAACTCAATAGGGCGCAGGGGGTCGACCGCAATCGGTTGCTTCCGCGGGCGGGTGGCCGTAGGCTCCCCGGCACCATGCCGGCCGACCCCACCGCCTCGCGATTCGTCGACTCGGCCCGCGGCGTTCTGCCGGGGCTGGCCATCGCCGTCACGGTTGCCATGGCGGCCGAGTTCATCGCCGAGCACTACGGCGGGCCGGTCATGCTGCTCGCGCTGCTGCTCGGGATCGCGTTCAACTTCCTCTCGGAGCCGGGAACGCGGACGGCCGCGGGCATCGAGTTTTCGTCGAAGCGCGTGCTCAGGATCGGCGTGGCACTGCTGGGGCTGCGCATCACCTTCGACGACATCGCGGCGCTGGGCACGCTGCCGCTGGTACTGGTGGTCGCCGGCGTGGCCGGCACCGTCGGCATCGGCCTCGTCCTGGCGATGCTGCTGCGCATGCCCAGGTCCTTCGGCATGCTGACCGCGGGCGCGACGGCCATCTGCGGGGCTTCGGCGGCGCTCGCCATCTCCGCCGTGCTGCCGAAGCATGCCCGGCTGGAACGGGACACCGTGTTCACGGTGGTCGCAGTCACGGGCCTCAGTACCATCGCGATGATCGTCTATCCGATCGTCGTCTCCTACTTCGCCATGGACGACACCTCGGCCGGCATCTTCCTGGGCGGCACCATCCACGATGTGGCCCAGGTGGTGGGGGCGGGCTATATGGTGTCCCAAGAGGCGGGCGACGTGGCCACCTTCACCAAGCTGCTGCGGGTCTCCATGCTGGTGCCGGTGGTGTTCCTGATCCTGGCGGCGACCCACCGCCGTTCCGGGAGCGCCGGCGGCACGCTGCGCTCCACCCTGCCGGTGTTCCTGATCGTGTTCGTGGTGCTGGTGGTCGTCGGCAGTTACGGGCTGGTGCCGGAGAGCGCGCGGGACTGGCTCATCGGACTCTCCCGGGGCTGCCTGGTCACCGCCATTGCGGCGCTGGGTATGAAGACCTCGCTGAAGGACCTCGCCGCCGTGGGCCCGAAGGCCATCGGCCTCGTGGTCGCCGAGACGCTGTGCCTGGCCGCCTTCTTCCTGATCGTGCTCGCGTGAAGGTGTCCGGCCGGGCGTCGGGGCCGGGCCGTCAGGGCGTGCCGGCGGGCGACGGTTGCGGGCCCGGCCCGGGGGCGGGCCGCGCAGCAGGTTCGGGAATCGGCTCGTCCAGCATCAGGGCGCGCACGTAGCGTCCGGGCGGCGAGCCGAACGACAGCAGCCGGTCGTGGTAACGGCGCAGGCTGAAGTCCTCGCCCTGGCGTGCCTCCACCTCACGGCGCAGGTCGACGTGCTCCTGGTAGCCCACGAAATAGGTGGACAGCTGGGCGGAGGTGAGCCGTGCCCGGGTCCACTTGCCGGCGGCCTCGCTCTCTTCCTGGAAAGCGCCCTCGACCATCAGCCGCATGGCCTCGTCCCGGGTCATGCCGTCCACGTGGATGGCCTGGTCCAGGATGGCGTTGACCACGGCGCGCAGATACCACTTCAGGTTGATGAGGCGCATCAGCGGATCGCCGCCGAGGTAGCCCTCGTCGATCATCAGCCGCTCGGCGTATACGGCCCAGCCCTCGATGAACGGGCCCGACGAGAGCACGGAACGCAGCACGGAGGGGTATTCGTTGGCGTGGGCCAGCTGCAGGTAATGCCCCGGCATGGCCTCATGGATGGTGAGGTCCTGCAGCGAATACAGGTTGTACTCCCGCAGGAACGACTCCACCTGATCCTCGGTCCAGTCCTCCGGCAGGGGCGCCACGGCATAGAAGGTCTTCTGTCCCTTGTCGAGGGGACCCGGCGGATCCAGGTAGGCCACGGCGACGCCGCGCTGGAACTCCGGCATGACGATGATCTCGATGGGCTCCTCGGGAATCCGCACGAGGTTCTTCTCGCGCACGAAAGCGGTGGTCTGCGCGAGCTGACGCTTCACCACCTCGACGATCTCGCCCCGTTCCGGCAGCGCGTCGTAAGCCACCTCCAGGGCGGAGCGGATCACCGCCTGCTTGAAGTGCTCTGTCGGCGCGTCCGGGAACTGGGTGTAGGGGTAGCGCCCGGCGTAGACGGCCTTTGCCACCTCGTACATCTCGCCCCGCACCCGCTGGTATTCTCGCTCTGCCCGTTCGCGGACCTCGGCACGGCCGAGGGGCGAATTGAGGGCGAAGGCGAGCTTGCGCTCGAATAGCTCGCGGCCCAGCCGGAAGTCACCGGCGGCCGCCGGCAGCAGCGCCTCCTCGAGCCAGACCTGGTGTTCCCCGATGGCGGCCCGGGCGGTGTCCACCGCCGCCGCGAGCCGCTGGCGCGCATCGGCGTCAAGCGCATCGGCGGCCGGCAGCACCATGGCGTCGATGACCGTCAGCACGCCCCGGTTCTGGGCGACGGCGGTTTCGGCATGCACCGGCGGGACGCGGGACGGCTCGAGCGTGGCGCGGACCTCTGCCAGGAACCGGGGCATGGCCTCGAGCCGGCGGGTCGCATCCGCCAGACGCTCCTCGAGCGGCGCGAACTCGCGCGCCATGAGGGCATAGATCGCACTGCCCGCGAGTCCGGTGTAGACGAGGGGGTCCCAGGCCCAGTCCCGGAGCTCCTCCAGCCGCCAGATCGCATAGCGGGCCTCGTGCTCCAGCAGGCCGGCATCCACCCGTGCGGCCCGGGAGAGGTCGTCCCGGTCGATGGCGGCCAGTTCCTCCAGCACGCCGCGATAGAATGCGGCCTCCGCGGCACGGGCCTCCGGCGTCAGGCGGTCCAGCTCGCCGTCGAATCGATGATCGCCGAGACGGGTGGCAGTGACCGGCGATAACGCCGGCATCTCATCGAGATAACGGGCGGCCAGAGCCTCGAAACGGGCCTCAGCCATCTCCGCCGTCTCCGCCGAGGTCGCCGGCGCGGGCAGCGCGACGGCAAGCAGGATGGCGAGAACGGAGACCGGCGCCGAGCTCCGTATGGCGGTCGCCGCCGGGCGGCGAGCCGTGCGGCAGGCGGGCATCGGGCTGCGGTCGCCGGGCCCGCTCAGGCCCGGCCGCCGGCGCCGGCGTGCCATTGCTGCTCCGCCGCGGACGCCTGCTCGAGCAGGTTGTCGAACAGGGCCCTGGCGCTCTCCATCGGCACCGGCAGCATGCCGAGGCGGATGGAGGTGACCATGGCCAGTGCCTGCACCACGTCGCCGTTGCTCACCGGGGTGTCGGCGGTCACGTATTCGCTGAGCGTCTCGAGCAGCGCTTCCAGCATATCGCCGACCGCCGCCGGGTCACCGGTCTCCGGATGCAGCGGGAATTCGATGGTCCGTTCCTTGCCGTCGGCGGTCTTCAGGCTGAATGCAAGCGCGTCCATAGTCTCTCCTTCGGCGGGCGTCGGGCGCCCCGTTTGATGCCGGCCTGGCCCCGGCACACTCTCAAAACAAAAAAACCGCTGCAACTCGGCCCGAGCGGCAGCGGTCTTCTTCCTCGCCGGCCCGGCGACGGGTGGGCGAGACGTTCCCGGTTGTGATGTCGCGTGACGACGCTTCGCAAGGACCGGACGACCGGACGATCAGGTGGGCCGATCAGGTTCGCTCGGTGGCCACCAGCTCGTCGATCACTTCCAGCAGCGTGTCGTAGCCGCCGGCTTCCTGACCGCCGGTGCGGTATTTGCCGTTCACCACGATGGCCGGTACGCCGGTGATGCCGTAGCGGCGGTTCAGGTCGGCGGCGCGGCGCAGCTTCTGGTCCACCTCGAACGAGTTCCAGGCCTTGTCGAAGTTCTCCTCGTCCACGCCGAAGCGGGCGAAGAACTCCTTCAGGCGGCCCTCGGTGGCCAGCGTGTTGCCGTTGCCGTGATACTCGGTGAAGAACGCCTTGTGCAGGCCTTCGTGATCCTCGAGCGCGCCGGTCCTGGCCAGCACCTCGGCGGTGTAGAACGCCCGCGCGTGGGTCTGCAGCGTCCGGTTCCAGACGGCCGGGATACGCACGAAGACCACGTCGGCGGGGATGTCGTCCGCCCAGTCCTCGATGATCGGGTCGAACGTGGCGCAGTGGCCGCAGCCGTACCAGAACACCTCGGCAACCTCGATCTTGTCGCCGCCGGTCACGGTCGGCTGGGCGGGCATCAGGCGGGTGTAGTGCCGGCCTTCGGTGAACCGGGTCTCGCTCTGTTCCTTGTTGCCGCCGCTGCCCGCCAGTCGCAGCGCGCGGTCGTCCGCGGGCGCCTCATCGGCGGTCTCGCCGGCGGACTCCAGCACCGGCTGGGCTTCTTCCTGGGCGGCGGATTCGGCCACGGCCGCCTCGGGGGCGGGAGCCGCGTCTTCCGCCGCGGGACGGCTGTCCGCCGTGTCCGGCGCGGGCGCCTCGCTCTCCTGGCCGCAGGCGGCGAGGGCGAGCGTGGCGAGTGTCAGGGGCAGTAGGAGGAGTCTCGGCTTCATGATGTCCCTTCTGTCTCTGGCCATGGTCGTGGGCAATGGTCGTGTCTGTGAGGGTGTCCGTCCGCTGTTCGACCGGCGCGCGACGGTCGAGTTCAGCGCCTTAATTCAGGCCCTGGACGTAGGAGGCGAGCGCCTCGATCTGCTCGTCGTCCAGGCGCTCGGCGATGTTGTTCATGACCTTGTTCATGCCCGACTTGCGCTCGCCCGAGCGGTAGTCCTTGAGCGTGGACGCGGTGTAGGTGGCGTGCTGGCCGCGGAGTTTGGGATAGGCGGCTGCCGGATTGCCGAGCCCCCGCGGGCCGTGGCAGGCGATGCAGGCCGAGATGCCGGCTTCCTGGTCGCCGCCCCGGTAGAGGCGTTCGCCCATGGCCACGAGGTCCGGATTCGCGACCGCGTGGGGCGGCAGGTCCTGGGCCTCGAAATAGACGCCCAGGTCCTTCATGTCCTGGTCGGACAGGCCCATGGCCTGGCTGGACATCAGCACGTTCTCGCGGTCGCCGTTCTGGAACGCCAGCAGCTGCTCGTAGACGTAGCGCGCGTTCTGCCCCGCCAGATTGGGCCATTCGGGATTCACGCTGACGCCGTCGGCCCCGTGGCAGGCGGCGCAGGTGGTGGATTTGGATTTGCCGGCCTCGGCCGACCCGTCGACCAGGCTCTCGGCGGCGGCGCCGGTGCCGAGCAGCAGGAGGGTAGCGAGGCAGGCCGGTCTCAGCAAATTCCGCAGAAAAGTCGGCAGCAAAGTCTCAGGCATCATTCAGTTCCAACCATTCCAAACCGTTGCAGTGATCCAGTCTCGGCCGGACGCCGGGCTGCATCCGGATCTCGAATTCAGCTTTTGGGGCGGCGGCCGGCCCGGCCCGCACAGGGAGCGTGATAGACTCGCGCAAACCCTGAATTATACATGAAAAGGCGCCTGCCGAAGGGTCTGTACGCCCATGTCGCAATACCCTGCCGCCCGCTTTCTCGCCAGCGCCCACAACCCCTCCCAGTTCCTGCCGGACAGCGGCCGCGAGGTGGCCTTTGCCGGCCGGTCCAACGCGGGAAAATCCAGCGCGATCAACACGATAGTCAACCGCCGGCAGTTCGCGCACACCAGCAAGACCCCCGGCCGCACCCAGCTGGTGAACTTCTTCGAACTGTGGGAGGAGGCCCGCCTGGTCGACCTGCCCGGCTACGGTTTTGCCCGGGTGTCGGCCTCCATGCAGCGCCACTGGCGCGGGCTGATGAGTGCGTATTTCGCCGAGCGCCGGAGCCTGGCCGGACTGTTCCTGATCGTGGATATCCGCCGGCGGCTGACCGACTTCGACTGGCAGATGCTCGACCTCGCCGAGGGGATCGACGTGCCCGTGCACGTGCTGCTGACCAAGGCGGACAAGCTGAAGCGCGGCCAGGCCGCGTCGGAGCTGGCGAAGGTGCGCAGGGAGCTCGACGGGGCTGCCACGGCGCAGCTTTTCTCCGCGCTGAAGCGGGAAGGCGTGCCGGAGGCGCGGCAGCGCCTGGAAGCCATGCTGGCACGCACCGCGGAGGCGGCGGCAGGAGCGCAGCGGGAAGCGCCATAAAAGAATGCCATAAAAAAATGCCCCGACGCGTTTGAAACAGGGGATACGCGCCGGGGCCATGTGTGCAACAGGCTTGGGGTGACCGTGTTGCAGTCCCGCCGAGGGAGGTCAGCGGGTGAGTGGATTGGGGCCACTCGGTACCGTTTGACGGGGATCGGCGGGGTGAGTTCCCGGCCGGTCGCGGGAATTGGCCGCGTTTGGCCGGGTAGAGAATCCGCTCAGTGGGCCTCGTCCCAGTTGGCGCCGACGCCGGTGTCCACCTTCAGCGGCACGGCAAGTTCCGCCGCCCGGCTCATGCGCTCGACCAGGCCGGCGGCCACGGCGCCGGCCTCGGCCTCCGCCACTTCCAGCACCAGCTCGTCGTGCACCTGCATGATGACGCGGGCGTCCACGGCCTCCCCCGCGAGCCAGCGGTGCACGTCGATCATCGCGCGCTTGATGATGTCGGCGGCGGTGCCCTGCATCGGCGCGTTGATGGCGCTCCGCTCGGCATACTGGCGGCGCTGCACGTTGCGGGAGTTGATCTCGGGCAGGTACAGGCGCCGGCCCATGACGGTCTCCACGTAGCCCTTCTCGTGGGCCTGTTCCCGGGTGGAGTCCATGTAGGCGCGCACGCCGGGGTAGCGCTCGAAGTAGCGGTCCACATAGGCCTGGGCGTCGGCCCGGGGGATCGCCAGCTGGCGGGCGAGGCCGAAGGCCGACATGCCGTAGATGAGGCCGAAGTTGATGGCCTTGGCCGAGCGGCGCTGCTCGCCGGTGACGGCGTCGAGCGCCGTGTCGAAGACCTCGGCCGCCGTCGCCCGGTGGATGTCCTCATCGTCGGCGAAGGCCGAGAGCAGGCCCTCGTCGCCGGAGAGGTGGGCCATGATCCGGAGCTCGATCTGGGAGTAGTCCGCGGCGAGGATGCGGTAGCCGTCAGGCGCCACGAAGGCCTGGCGGATGCGCCGGCCCTCCGGCGTGCGGATCGGGATGTTCTGCAGGTTCGGGTCGGACGAGGACAGCCGACCGGTGGCCGCCACCGCCTGGTGATAGGAGGTGTGGATGCGGCCGTCCTCGCCGACGAGCTCGGGCAGCTTGTCGGTATACGTACTCTTCAGCTTGGACAGGCCGCGGTATTCGAGGATCACCTCCGGCAGCTCGTAGTCGGCGGCCAGCTCCTGCAGCACGTCCTCGGCCGTGGAGGGCTGGCCCTTCGGCGTCTTCCGGATCACCGGCAGTTCCTGGCGCTCGAACAGGATCTCCTGCAGCTGCTTGGGCGAGCCCAGGTTGAACGGGCCGCCGGCGATCTCGTGGGCCTTCTCCTCGGCGGCACGCATCTTCTCCGCCAGCTCCCGGCTCTGGGTCCTGAGCAACCCGCAGTCCAGCAGCACGCCGGTCTCCTCCATCTCGGTCAGCACCGGCACCAGCGGCTGCTCGATCTCCTCGTAGACCTCCCGCAGCCGGCCGGTCTCGGCGAGCTCATCCCACAGTCGCAGATGCAGCTGCAGGGTGACGTCGGCGTCCTCGGCGGCGTAGGGCAGCGCCTCCTCCAGTGCGACCTGATCGAAGGTGATCTGCTTCGCGCCCTTGCCGGCCACCCGTTCGTAGGGGATGGTCTCCAGCCCCAGGTAGTGACGGGCGGTGGAGCCCATGTCATGGCGGGTGGCGGTGCTGTTCAGCACGTAGGACTCCAGCATGGAGTCGTAACGCATGCCGGCCAGGCGGATGCCGTAGCGGCGGAAGACGTGGGCGTCGTACTTGAGGTGGTGACCCACCTTGGGCTTCGACTCGTCTTCCAGCCAGTGACGCAGGCGCTCCAGCACACGTTTGCGGTCCAGTTGTTCCGGCGCGCCGGCGTAGTCGTGGCCCACCGGGATGTAGGCGGCCGCGCCGGGTTCGACGGAGAGCGAGATGCCGACCAGTCTGGCGGCCATGTAGTTCAGGCTGTCGGTCTCGGTGTCGAGCGCCGTCAGTTCGGCGGCGTCGATGCGCTGGAGCCAGCGGTCGAGGGCCTTCTCGTCGGTGACCAGCTCGTAATCGGTGCCCGGCTTGTCGGCGGCGGGTGCCGGCGCGCCGAAGGCCTCGTCCAGCTGGCGCAGCAGCGTGCGTAGCTCGAGCCGCTGGTAGAGTCCGCGCAGGCGCTCCACATCCGGCTCGCCCGGCGCCAGTCCGTCGGGCTCGACATCCAGCTCCACGTCGTCGCGGATGGTGGCCAGCCGGCGTGAGAGCTCCAGTTCCTCCAGGTGTTCGCGCAGGCTCTCGCCCACCTTGCCCTTGATGTTGTCCGCATCGGCGACGATCTCGTCGACGCTGTCGTACTGGTTCAGCCACTTCGCGGCCGTCTTGGCGCCCACCCGGGGCACGCCGGGGATGTTGTCCGAGGTGTCGCCCACCAGCGCGATCCAGTCGACGATCTGCTCGGGCCAGACGTCGTATTTCTCCTTGACCCCGTCCCGGTCCAGCCGGGTATCGGACATCGTGTTCACCAGCCCGATGCCCTCGCTGACGAGCTGGGCCATGTCCTTGTCGCCGGTGGAGATCAGCACCTCCATGCCGCGGTCGAGCGCGCGCCGCGAGAGCGTGCCGATGACGTCGTCGGCCTCCACGCCGTCGATGCGCAGCAGCGGCAGGCCCATGGCCTCCACGGCCTCAAGCAGGGGCAGCACCTGTGAGCGCAGCTCGTCGGGCATGGGTGGGCGGTTGGCCTTGTACTCCTCGAACATCTCGTCGCGGAAGGTCTTGCCCGGCGCGTCGAACACCACGGCGATGTGCTGGGGTTCTTCCTCGCGCACCAGCTTGTTCAGCATGTTCAGGACGCCCAGCACCGCGCCTGTGGGTTCGCCGGCGGCGGTGGTCAGCGGGGGCAGGGCGTGGAAGGCGCGATAGAGATACGAGGACCCGTCGACCAGCACCAGCTTCTCGCGTTCGCTCATCGTCGCCCTCTCATCGTTCCGCGGCAGCGTCTTCTTCCGGCTCTTCTTCCGTCGCGCCCGGGCCGCCCCCGCCCGTGGGGATGCCCGGTTCGACCTGCTGCGGGCTCTCCCCCGGCAGGTAGAGGGGGCCCTTCTGCCCGCAGCCGGCGAGGCCGCCGCCCGCCGCGGCCAGCGCCGCCACGGTCACCGCGAGCCGGACGGACCGGTGCAGCCGCGGGGCCGTCATCCCCGGGCCTCCGCCCGTGCCTGCAGGTCGAGCACCGCCATGGTGATGCGACACACGGCCGTGCGCCGGCCCTCCTCGTCGGTCACGTCGATGCCCCAGACCTGGGTGGCGCGGCCCCGGTGGAACGGGCGGGCCGTGCCGGTGACGATGCCTTCGCGTACGGCGCGCAGGTGGTTCGCGTTCACCTCCAGGCCCATGCAGCGATAGCGGGCCGGGTCCACGCTGAGGGCGGCCGAGATGCTGCCGAGGGTCTCGGCGAGCACCACGGTGGCCCCGCCGTGCAGCACGCCGTAGGGCTGACGGGTGCGCTCGTCCACGGGCATGGTGCCGCAAAGATAATCGTCGCCGATCTCGGAGACCTTGACGCCGATGTGTTCGTTGATGGTGCCTTTCTGGAGCTTCTGTACTTCCTCCAGCGCGGGACGGCGTCCGCCGAACCAGATCATGTCGCTACCCTTGCCGGGCCGGGCCCGGAGTTACTGACCGGAAGGTCCTCAGTGTTCTGAAAGTTTCCGGGCGACGCGCCGGTAGGCCTCGCGGAACGGGATGCCTTCCTCCGTGACCAGCCGGTTCGCTTCGCCCGCCGCATGCACGCCGGGGTCGAGCCGGACGTTCTCCGGCCGGAAGCCCACGCCGTCGAGGAGCGCGGCCATGATCACCAGCGTGTCGTCGGCGATATCGATGCCGCGGAACAGCGGCGGCTTCAGGCGCTGCAGGTCGCGATGGTAACCCGAAGTGAGCTTCGCCGTGACCATCAGGCATTCATCCAGGCAGGCCTGAGCGGTGGCCGGCGCGGCGCGCGCGAGCTCCAGCACGTCCGGGTTGCGCTTCTGCGGCATGATGGAGGAGCCGGTCGTGAATGCCTCCGGCAGGCTCACGTAGGAGAACTCCTGGGTGTAGAACAGCAGGAGGTCGGCGGCGAGCCGCGCCGTGTCCTGCAGTGTCAGGGTGATCTCGAACAGGAGGCCGCTCTCCGCCTTGCCCCGGGACAGCTGCACGGCCGTCACGGGTTCTTCCACTTCGGCGAAGCCGAGCGCGTCCGCCGTCTGCTGCCGGTCCAGCGGCAGGCCGGGCGTACCGTAGCCGGCCGCGCTGCCGAGGGGGTTCCTGTCGATGCGCCGGCCGGCGGCACGGAGCCCCTCCGCGTCGTCCCTGAGCGCCGCCGCGAACCCGCCGGCCCACAGGGCGACGGAGCTGGGCATGGCCTGCTGCAGGTGGGTGTAGCCCGGGAGTTCGACGTTGCCCTGGCGTTTGGCGAGGCGATCGAGTGCCGCCGCCAGCGACTCGGCGCCGGCCACCAGCGTGGCGGCGGCGTCCTTCAGGTACAGCCTGAGCGCCGCCAGCACCTGGTCGTTGCGCGAGCGGCCTAGATGAACCCGGCCTCCGGCCTCGCCGACGGCATCGGTGAGCCGGCGCTCGAGCGCGGTGTGGGCGTCCTCGTCCGCCAGCCCGATGCGCCATTCGCCGGCGGCGTGGGACGCGCCCAGGCGGGTGAGGCCATCGCGGATGGCGGCGAGGTCGTCGTCGCCGAGCAGCCCGCAGGCATTCAGCATCTCCGCGTGGGCGACGGAGGCGCGGACGTCGTGGGCGACGAGCCGCTCGTCGAGCCGGTGGTCCTCGCCGGCGGTGTAGCGCAGCACCCGCTCGTCGAGCGGCGCGCCCTTGTCCCAGAGCCGGCTCAAGCCTCGCCCCCGGCATGATGCGAAGGGTGCTGCTCCTCCGGCGTGAGTGCCCCGATGTCGTTCACCACCAGCGTGCCGGTGCCCTCGTTGGTGAAGACCTCCAGCAGCAGGCTGTCCTCCACCTTGTGGGAGATCACGTGGACGCGCTGCACGCCGTGCTCGAGGGCCTGGGTGATGGCGGCCGCCTTCGGCAGCATGCCGTCGGCCAGTGCGCCGTCCGCCCGCAGCTTCTCGAGTCCCTTGCGGTCCAGATAGGAGATGAGCGAGCCCGGGTCGGACGAATCCGCCAGGATGCCGGGGGCGCCGGTCGCGAGGATGAGCTTCTCCGCATCCAGCGCCGCAGCGATCGCGGCGGCCACCGTGTCGGCGTTGATGTTCAGCAGCGTGCCGTCGGCGTCGGCGGACAGTGGGCTCACCACCGGCATGAGGCCGTTATCCAGCTGTTTGGAGAGCACTTCCGCGTCGACGCTGTCGATGTCGCCGACGAAGCCGTAATCGATGGACTCCTCGCCTTCCTGAACGGGCGGGCGGCGGTGGGCGCGGATCAATCCGGCGTCCACGCCGCTGATGCCGACGGCCGGGATCTGCAGGTCCCGGCAGGCGGCCAGGATGCGGGTGTTGATCTGGCCGTTCAGCACCATGGCGGCGACGTTCAGCGAGTCGGCGTCGGTGACGCGACGCCCGGCGACGAACTTCGGATCGAAGCCGAGCGCCCTGGCGAGCTCGGTGGACTGCGGGCCGCCGCCGTGCACGAGCACGACCCGGATGCCCACCTGGTAAAGGATGCCCACCTGTTCCATCAGCGCACGGGTGGAGGCGGGGTTCACGAAGACGTCGCCGCCGGCCTTCAGCACGAAGACCTTCTTCTTGAACAGCCGGATGTAGGGTGCGGCATGCTTCAGTGCCGAGACGACGATGGCCCGTTCGCGTTTGCCGATCATGCTCCGCCTCCCAGCATCCGGTGCAGCACGGCCATCTGGGCCAGCATGCGGTTGCGCGCTTCCTGTATCACCACGCTTCGCGGGCCGTCCAGGATCCGGTCGGCCACCACGACGCCGCGGCGTACCGGCAGGCAGTGCATGAAGCGGCAGTCCTCGGCGGCGTTCGCGAACCAGGGCTCGTCCACGCACCAGTCCACGTGCTCGCGGCGCAGCTTGTCGTCTTCCACGCGGTCGCCGTAGTGGCGGGTGGACGACCAGGACTTGGCGTAGATGACGTGGGCGCCCTCCATGGCCTCGGCGCGGTCGTCGGTCTCGCGCAGGGAGCCGCCGCTCGCCTCCGCGGCGGACTTCGCCTTCGCCATGATCGGCTCCGGCAGCTCGAAGCCTTCCGGCCGCAGCACGGTCACGTCCATGCCCCGGGCGGCCGCCATGTGCACGGTGGCCGCCGGTACCGCCAGCGGCAGCGCCTTCGGATGATAGGCCCAGGACAGCACGAACTTGCCGCCCTCGGTCGGAATGGCGAGATCGTCCATCGTCTTCCAGTCGGCGAGGCTCTGGCAGGGGTGATTCACCGCCGATTCCATGTTGATCAGCGGCGTGTCGATCAGCGCTTCGAGCTCCCGATACTGCTTCTCGGCCAGATCCTCCTCGAGATTGCGCCGCTCCGCGAACACGCGGATGCCGATGGCGTCACCGTACGAGGCGATTACCGGAACGGCCTCGCTGATGTGCTCCGCGGCGGAGCCGTCCATCACGATGCCGTGGCGGGTCTCCAGGCCGTGGATGGACATGTCCGGCGAGATTACGAACGAGCCGCCGCCGAGACGCACCATCGCGGCCTGGAAGGAGGCCAGCGTGCGCAGGCTCGGGGAGAGGAACAGCAGCGACAGCACCTTGCCCTCCAGCGCCCGGGGCTCGGGTCTCTGCTCCAGCCGTCCGGCGAGCGTGATCAGCTCGGCGATCTCTTCGCGCTCGAGCTCTGCGAGGTCGTTGAATGTCTTCATGTTGTCGTTCCGGAGTGGTCGTTCATTCGTCGGAGATCTGGATGTCGGCGAGCGCCCGCGCCAGGCGCTCGACGTGGGCGGTGTCGATTACGTAGGGCGGCAGCAACCGCAGCACGGCGGGATCGCCGCTGGTCCCCGTGAGTATGTCACGCTCGAGTAGCGCGTCGCGCACCCGGGCCGCGGGCACCGTGCAACGAAGCCCGAGCAGCAGCCCCTTGCCCTGGATGCCGGCCACGGGTCCCGTCACGCAGGTCGAACGAATCTGTGCTTCGCGTTCGCGCACGTTGTCCATCAGCCCCTCGCCGGTAATGGTGTCCACCACCGCCTCGATGGCGGCGGAGGCGACCGGCCCGCCGCCGAAGGTGGTGCCCAGGTCGCCGGCGCGCAGCTCCGCCGCCAGCGACTCGGTGGTGAGCAGCGCGCCGCAGGGGAAGCCGCCGCCGAGCGACTTCGCGGCCGTGACGATGTCTGCCGCGACGCCCGCGTGCTGGATGGCGAAGGGCAGCCCGGAGCGACCCGTGCCGCATTGCACCTCGTCCGCGATGAATACGGCACCGTGGGCTCTCGCCGCGTCGCCCAGCGCCCGCAGGAACTCCGGCGCCAGGTCGAAGGCCCCGGCTACGCCCTGCACGGGTTCGACGATGACGGCGGCCGTGCCGTCGTCCACGGCGTGGCGCGCCGCCTCGGCGTCGTCGCGGGGCACGAAGACCACCTCGAACGGCAGGTTGGGGAAGGCATACCAGCGCTTGCGGCTGCCCCAGGTCACGGCGGCCGCCGCGGTGCTGCGGCCGTGGAAAGCGTGTTCCACGGCCACCACCTTGCGCCGCCCGGTGGCGAGACAGGCGATCCTGAGTGCGTTCTCGTTGGCCTCGGCGCCGCTGTTCACGAACAGCGCGCGGGTGAGGTGATCCGGCGCGAAGGCGGTCAGTTTCTCGGCGGCACGCGCGCGCACGGCGAGCGGCGACATGTTGCTCTGGAACAGCAGTGTCTTCATCTGCCGCTCGATGGCCGAGATCAGCGCCGGATGGTCGTAGCCGAGTGCGGTCACGGCATGGCCGCCGTAGAAGTCCAGGATCTCCCGGCCGTCGGCCGTCTCCAGGTAGACGCCGTGGGCGCTGACCGGTTCGATGGGCAGATGGGGATATACCGGCAGGGTGCAGGCGGCCTCGACGGCTGCGGCGTTGCGGTTCTCTTCCATGGGCGCCCTCATATCCAGCCGGGGGCCGGCTGCGTGAGACCCGCGGTCTCCGGCAGCGACCACAGACGGTTCATCCATTGCATGGCGCCGCCGGCGGCCCCTTTCAGCAAGTTGTCGATGACGACGAACACGGCGGCCGTGGAGCCGTCCGCGGCCACGCCGATGTGGGCGTAGTTGCTGCCGGCCACGTCCTTCACCCGGGGCGTGCCGTCCACGATGCGCACGAAGGGCGCGTCCCGGTAGTAGTCGGTCAGCGCGGCGGCGAGCGCGTCCCGGTCGGCGCCGGCGGCCAGCGGCGCCTGCAGCGTGGAGTGGATGCCGCGGGCAAACGGACCGGAGTGGGGGATGAAACTGAAGTTCGCGGCGACACCGCTGGCCGCCTCGGACAGCGCCGCGATCTCCGGCGCATGCCGGTGCGCCAGCGGCTTGTAGGCGAAGAGGTTGCTGTGGCGTTCCGGATGATGGGTGGTCGCCGTCGGGCTGCGGCCGGAGCCGGTACTGCCGGTGATGCCGGTCACGAACAAGGTGGGGTGGATCAGGCCGGCGGCGAGCAGCGGCACCGCTCCCAGCAGCACCGAGGTGGCGAAGCAGCCGGGATGCGCCGCATGGTCGGTGTCGGTCCCGGCCAGGTGCTCGGGCACCGCGCAGCGGAACGCGTCGAACAGTTCGGGTGCGCCGTGGTCCTGGCCGTAGACCGCCTCGAAGGCCTCGCGGGCGGGGAACCGGAAATCCGCCGAGGCATCGACGATGTGCAGGCGGCTGCCCGCGCTGCCGGCATCGGCGAGCAGTTGCGCCAGCATCGGCGCCGAGGCGCCGTGCGGGGCCGCGGAGAAAACCGCCAGCTCCTCATGCCGCTGCAGCAGTGCCGGCACCTCGTCCGGGCCGACGAATGCGGCGTCCCCGTACGCGGCGCCGAGCTGGGGGAATGTGACCGCCACCGGCTCGCCGGCGCGGCTGCCGGAGACGGCCGCGGCCAGCGTCAGGTTCGGGTGGGCGGTGAGCAGGCGCAGGAACTCGCCTGCCACGTAGCCGGTGCCGCCGAGTACCAGCGTCGGGATGGTCGCGGCCGGGTTCGTGACCTCCGCCCGGGCGCTCACAGGCGTTCTCCGCCGAGGCCGACATGGCCTGCCACCAGGTCGCCGAGGCGCACGCCGTCGGTCAGGGCGTTGATGGCCTCCACGCCCAGGTCCTCGACGATCATGTCGATGCCCACCGCGTTGTCCGTGGCCGGGCCCGTAACCACCACCGGCTCGATGCCGTGGGTCTCGCGCAGCAGTTTCACGCCGCCCCAGGCCGCCACCGGGTCGTTGGCGCACAGCACCACCGCCGTGAAGGCGTCCTTCAGGGCCGGGTCGTTCAGGATGGCCGACACGCCGTAGGGCCCGAGGATGCCATCGCCGAGTTCCATCACGATGGCGTCCGGCCGCTCCTCCGCGAGCTTGTTCAGCAGCGAGCGGGTGAGCGCCGGCCCGTTCGATGCGCTGGTGGTGACGACGCCGAAGTCCATGAACAGCAGGCCGTCCTCCGCGCCGGCGTCCTCCATGGCCAGCACGTCCCGGCGCAGCGACACACCGGTGGCCTTGCCTGCCGCCACCCGGTGGCGGTTGTGGCGCAGCCGGCTGACGATGGCGCAGGCCGCCGCCGTCTTGCCGGAGTCCATGCAGGTGCCGGCCAGGGCGATGACGGGCACGCCGCGCACGTCGAGCCCCGCCTCGTAGTCCAGCGGGAACTCGCCCACCCGGGCGGGCACGCCGATGCGCTCGCCGAGATAGGGGAATGTGAGCACGGTGCCGAGCACCCGGCAGTCGAACGGGGGGCCGACGTCCGGGTTGGCGGAGTCGCAGATGCCGAGCACGCCGCCGATGTTCAGCAGCTGCACGGTGTCGCCTGCGGCCAGGGTCTTCGGCAGGTGGCCCGAATAGCCCCGGAGTGCCTTGCGGTGGCCGAGTGCGCCGACGATGACGTCGCCCCGCTTCACCGTGGCCATGCGCCCGCTGGTGAGTTCCATGGTGTTGTAGCGGGTCTTGTTGTTCAGCACCTCCACGGCAACGAGCACGCCCTCCTCGCAGGGGATCTCCTCCGACAGGCGCAGCTCGCGGCCCAGCTCGTGGTGCTGGGCCACCGAGGCGATCTTGTCGACGACGACGCTGCGCATCATTCGTCCTCCGCCTGACGGGCAGCGCGGGTCTGCAGCATGCCGGTGAGCGACAGGATGCGGGCATGGCCGAGCGCGTCCGCCGGCGTCCACTCGCCGGCCGCCTCGCCGTAGACGCCCTTGCTGGCGGCCATCAGCGAATATGGCGACGTGACGCCCTCCACGAAGACGCTGCCGGGCCGCAGCTGGACCGTCACCTCGCCGGTCACCCGCGCCTGGGACGAGGCGAGCAGCGCCTCGATGTCCCGGCAGACCGGGTCGAGCTGGCGGCCCTCGTGCACGAAGTCGCCGTAGGCGGCGGCCACCGTGTCCTTGATGCGCTGCTGGGGCCCGCTCAGCACCAGCTTCTCGAGTTCCCGGTGGGCGGTCAGCAGGATATCCGCGGCCGGCGCCTCGAAGGCCACCCGCCCCTTGGTGCCCAGGATGGTGTCGCCCAGGTGGATGCCGCGGCCGATGGCGAAGCTGCCGCCCAGGGTCTCCAGCTGCTCGATCAGCGCCACGGGCTCCAGCTTCTCGCCGTCGATGGAGACCGGGCGGCCCTGCTCGAAACCGATGCGGTGGCTCTCCGGCGCGCGGGCCGACGCCAGTGCGCCCGCCGACAGCACCCAGGCCTCCTCCGGGACGGAGCCCCGGGAATCCAGCGTCTCGCGGCCGCCGATGGTCACGCCCCAGAGGCCCCGGTTGATGGAGTAGGCCGAACCGGACTTCGGCACCGGCATGCCGTGGTCCTCCAGGTAGGCGAGCTGATCCTGCCGCGCCCAGCTGTTGTCGCGCACCGGCGCCAGCACCTCGAGCGACGGATTCAACGTGCGCAGCGCCACCTCGAAGCGCACCTGGTCGTTGCCGGCCGCGGTGCAGCCGTGGGCCACGGTATCGGCGCCGTGCTCGGCGGCGGCCGCGGCCATGCGCGCCGCCTGGATGCCGCGCTCGGCGCCCACGCACAGCGGATAGAGCCCGCCCCGGCGCACGTTGCCGGCGATGAGCCAGCGCAGCACCTCGTCGAAGAAGGCCTGGCGGGCGTCGATCAGCAGGTGCTCCGCGGCGCCCAGGGCCTCGGAGCGCGCCGCCAGTTCCCGCCGCGCGTCCTCGTCGATGCCGCCGGTATCCACCGTGACGGTGATGACCGGGCGACCGTAGTTCTCCTTCAGCCAGGGTACGCAGAAGGAGGTGTCCAGCCCGCCAGAGTAGGCGAGCAGGATGGGAGAGTCCTGGCCGGAAGAGGTAGGCTGGGCATTCATGGGGTTCGCTCCGCGAAAATGTCGTTGAGTCGGGATTCCAGTCGCGCGCTCGCCGCCGCGCCGGGCGTGGCCACGAAGATGGTGTCGTCGCCGGAGAGCGTGCCCACGATCTCCGGCCAGCGGGTGCGGTCGAGCGCCACCGCCACCCGCTGGGCGGCGCCGATACCGGTCTGCACCACCACAAGGTTGGCGCCGGCGCGTTTCACGGCGCGCACGAAACCGGCCACCTCGTCGAAGGCATTGCCGGGTGTCGAGGAGCCGGCCACTGCGGGCCCGGCCGTGCGCAGCCGGTAACCGTCGGCCTCCTTGGCCGCGCCGAGGATGCGCAGGTCGCGGGAGACGCTGGACTGCGTCGCCTCGAAGCCGAGCTGGTGCAGCACGCGCACCAGTTCGCCCTGGGTGGCGACGGGGCGCTCACGCAGTATCGCCGCGATGGCGCGGCGACGCTCGATCTGTTGTTCGGCGCTGGCGGGCATGATGGGTAGTGTGAATAAATTTGCGCATATTTGTACTTGAATGCGCATAGCGGGTCAAGGCTGCCGGCGCATGATTTTCCGGTTAACCTGCGCGCTCCGGTGTCGCGACAATTGCGATCATTGCGACCCTCGGATACCGGGCACACGCGCAACGGGAGGAGACATGCTCGAGACCGTCGAGATCGAAACCGGCAGCGAGCCGGCAGGCGCCGTCATCTGGCTGCACGGGCTGGGGGCCGACGGCCACGACTTCGAGCCGGTGGTGCCGGAGTTGCGCCTGCCGCAGGACCTGGCGCTGCACTTCGTCTTCCCCCACGCTCCCGTCCGGCCGGTGACCATCAATGCCGGCATGCGCATGCGCGCCTGGTACGACATCGTCGCCATCGACCGCCGGGCCCGGCAGGACGAGGAGGGCATCCGCGAGAGCGCCGCCGGCACCGTGGAGCTGATCGAGCGGGAGAAGGAACGGGGCATCCCCGCCGCGCGCATCGTACTGGCCGGCTTCTCCCAGGGCGGAGCCATCGCCATCCACACGGCGCTGCGCTATCCGGAGCGCCTCGCCGGCCTGATCGCGCTTTCCACCTGGATGCCACTGGGCGAGACGCTGGCCGCCGAGGGCAGCGCCGCCAACCGGGACCTGCCGGTGTTCATGGCCCACGGCCGCCAGGACCCGATGGTACCGGTTGCGCTCGGCGAACAGACCCGCGAGGCCCTCGGCGCCGCCGGCTATCCCCTCGAGTGGCAGACCTACGACATGCCGCATGCCGTCTGCCCGGCGGAGATCGCGGATATCTCCGCATGGCTGCAGGAGCGCTTCAGGCAAGCCGAAAGCTGACCCGGGTCTCGCCGGTGGCCTCGCCGTCGGGATCGAAACGCCGCTCGACGAACTCGGCGCTGCCGTCGGCGCGGAACACGAGCACCGTGGAGCAGCGGGTGCCGTAGGTCGGCGTGAGGATGAACGGCGCGGACAGTACCCGGCGGACGGCCGGATCCAGCCCAGGGTCCGCCTCGCCGTCCTCGCCCGCGGGTCGGGTGTCGGCCAGTATCTCCAGGATGTCGTCCGGCTCGCTGCGCCCCGCCTCGAGCCGGGCGCTCAGGCGCTCCCGGGTGACGACCAACTTCGGCCACGGCGTGTCGAGCAGGGCGTTGCTCACGCCGTGGATGCCGGGTTCGAGCTCCCGGCTCACCGCTCCCCGGTTGGTGTGGTAGCGCAGCGTCGCCGCATCGCCGAACAGGAGGTTGAAGCCGGCGTAGCGCTGCTCCTCGCGTTCCAGTCGGGAGGCGAACCCGTCGGCCGATTTGTCGCCCGCCAGCCAGTCGGTGAGCAGCAGGCCCCGGGAGACCTCGCCGCCCCGGGGCGAGCCTTCCCGGAAGTTGGTAACGACGCCGAAACGCCCGCTGCGGGTGACGCCGAGCCAGGTGCCCCCGGCCTCGAGGTCACGGCCGGCCAGCAATCCGGGTTGCTCCGGCCACCAGTCGGCGGGTTCGGCGGGGCGGGCGTGGAACTCGTCCCGATTGCCGGCCAGGATCAGCGGCAGCTCCGGGTGCATACGCCAGGCGGCGACGATGAGACACATGTCAGGCGACGTCGCTGCCGCCATCCTCCTCGAGCCAGTCGTCGACGAGCCGGCGGGCGATGGACAGGCGCGGCGGCAGCTTCGGCCAGCCTGCGCGGATTTCGTGGCGGGTGAACCAGCGGGCATCCTCCAGTTCGCCGTCGTTCAGCACGATGTCGCCGGATTCTGCGGCGGCACGGAATCCCAGCATCAGCGCGGAGGGGAAGGGCCACGGCTGGGAAGACTCGTAGCGCACCTCGGCCAGCCGCACGTTGGTCTCCTCGAAGACCTCCCGGCGCACGGCCTCCTCCAGGCTCTCGCCCGGCTCGACGAAGCCGGCAATGGTCGAGTAACGACCTTCCGGCCAGGTGGGCTGGCGGCCCAGCAGGCAACGCTCGCCGGCTTCCACCAGCACGATGATGGCGGGGTCCACCCGCGGGAAGATGCGCCGGCCGCATTCCGGCCCGGTACAGATCCGTGCGTAGCCGCCGGCATCGGGCTCCGTGGCCGCGCCGCAGTGCCCGCAGTGCCGCTGGGCCTGGTGCCAGAGGATCATGGCGCGGGCATGCGCCATCAGGCTGGCCTCGTCCGCCGGCAGGATGCCGCCGAGGGTGCGCAGGTCCCGGTACGCCACGCCGCCGGCGGCCGGCAGCACCGGCTCGTCCACTTCCAGCGCGAAGGCCGGTGCATCACGGAAGACGCCCAGGAACACCAGGTCTTCAAGACGGGGCTCCAGGGGCAGATCCGCGTAACGGAGCAGCCAGGCGCGGCCGTCGGCCTCGGCCGCAGGGCAGCGGCCCTGCCAGACCGGCACGAAGACGGTGCCCGGCCGGGTCAGCGCGTCGCGCTGCCAGTCCTTGTCCACCCGCCGCTCGCCGGCCCGGTCGACATAGGCGCCGGCGAAGGTGTTGTGGGACAGGGTCGCCGTCATGAGCCCGCCGTCAGACGAGGGCGTCGGCGCTGACCAGGAGTCCGTCCTCGTCGGCATAGAGATGGTGGCCGGGCTCGAACGCGACGCCGGCGAAGGCCACGGTCACGTCCCGCTCGCCCCGCCCGAGCTTGCGGCTCTTCAGCGGCATGGTCGCGAGCGCACGCACGCCGATGTCGATGGCGGCGATGTCGGCGGAATCCCGGATGCAGCCGTTCACCACCACGCCGGCCCAGCTGTTGTCGGCCGCCAGCGCGGCGAGCTGATCGCCCAGCAGCGCGCAACGCATGGAGGCGGCGCCGTCCACCACCAGCACCCGGCCGTCCCCGGGCTCCTCCAGGGCCGAGCGCACCAGCACGTTGTCCTCGAAGACGCGCAGCGTCGTGATCGGCCCGCCGAACGCGGGCCGGCCGCCGAAGCGTCGGAAGATCGGGTCGGCGATATACACGCGATCCGCGTGCTGGTCACAAAGGTCTGCTGTCTTTATCGTCATCTCGGCACGTTACGGATCAGACGGTCGGGCCGGTCCGCGCGGACCGGCCCGACNNNNCCCGACCGCTGACTTTATCAGCTCTGCTTCTGCAGGAGGTCGCGGATCTCGGCGAGAAGCCTCTCCTGGGCGGGGGGCTCCGGCGGCGCGGCTGCCGGCGCTTCCACTTCCTTCTTCTTCATGCGGTTCATGGCACGAACCACCATGAAGATGGCGAACGCCACGATGACGAAATCGAGCAGCGTGTTGATGAACACGCCGTACTTGATGAGCGGCGCACCGGCCGCCTCGGCCGCCAGCAGCGACTCGAACTCGCCGGGACCGAGATTGACGTAGAGATTGGAGAAATCGACACCCCCCATCAGCAGTCCGATAGGCGGCATGATGACGTCGCTGACCAGAGAACTGACAATCTTGCCGAAGGCGGCGCCGATGACAATACCCACCGCCATATCGACGACATTGCCACGCATGGCAAATTTCTTGAATTCATCGAGCACGGTCATACCCCTTCTATTCTGCATTGTGCAGCTTGTGTTGTTGTTATCGCTTATCGCGCCGGGCGTGCCGGCACAGGGCCATTCTACTCCGGTCGGGACGATTTGCCGGGCTCAACTGCGCGCGAAGGTGCCGTGTCCCGGCCGCCGGCTGCGCCCCGTGCGGATCTCGCAGGCCGGACACTGATGGAAGTTCAGGCCGTAGCGGTCGTGGAGATAATCGAGGCCGCAGTCGTTGCAGCGCGTGAGGCCCAGCTCGCCGTCGCCGCTGAGCGCCTGGAGGAGGTTCCAGGCCCACTCGAAGCTGAACAGGCAGCGGGGATGCAGCAGCTGGTAGGTCTCGTACGAGCGACACGCCCTGTGGCCGTATTCGACGTCGGGGCGCTGCCAGCGGGCGTAGACCCCGTCGCCGGCGAGCTGGAGCAGCCCGCCCTGTACGAACAGGTAGGTGAGCGTGGTCGCCTCGAGCTGGTGCACGGCGTTGCGGACGAACGGCACGGTCTGGCGGGGCGACTTCCCGCGCCGGCGCCGCACGCCGCCGCGGCCAGCCGGGAAGTAGCGGCTGTAGATCTTGCGGATCCGGTCGTGGGACAGCCCGGTGCACAGACTGATGGTCTGGGTGCGGGCCTCGTGGCCTATCATGCGTAGCGCCAGTTCGAAGCGCAGCCGCTCGGTTTCATAGCGATTCCGGGTTACCTCCATCCATTTGCCCTCCATTTATGTAATTTTTCGAACATATATGACATCATTTTTTCGTTAGGATCACAAATGAGAAAAATAGACCAATATGGTCAATAAGTCATAGATGTGGCAAACAGGGGTGGGACATGAATTACAAGGCACTGGAAGACAACGATCTGCGGCATCTCGCCGCTATCAACCGCAGCTATCTCGAGTTCCTCGGCAGTAACGACCGGCACGCAGCGCGGCAGCTGGAGCGCCTGGAGCCCACGGCACGGGAGATGCTGCGGCGGCTCACGCCCGCGCACAGGGCCGAGGCTGCCAGCAGCCCGTTCCTGCTCTGCAGCGTCCGTGCGGTGGACGTCGGCGGCGGAGCGGATCCGGGCACCTTCGAGCTGTTCCGCGGGGCTGCGCCCAGCGTGGAACTGGTGCTCTACATGAGCCTGTCGCTGCTCCGGCGGCTTGCCTGGCGGCGGCCCTTCGCGGCGCGCCTGCTCGGCGGAGTGGACGCGGCCTGGTGCGACGAACTCGCCGGCCTGGACGAACCGGCGCTCGCGGCCGTCGCCCATGCCCAGGCAGCCCGGCTGCGGCCGGTGCATGCGTCCGTGGCCGGCTTCTGGCCCGAGCTGCTGCGCTGCGCGGAGCTGGTGCCGCTGCGTCGCCGTGCCGTGCGGGCGGCCGGACTGCAGCTGCAGCAGCGCCTGCCTGCCACGCTGCCGCTCAGGGCCGCGGCCTCCCGCCTGCAGGCAGCGCGCCGGCGCTTCGGCTGACCGGCCGCCGGCAGGCGTCGGGTAAGTCTCCCGGTCAGACTATCTCGGCTCGGTAGTAATGCCACAGCAGGCGCGCGGCCACCGCCCGGCGCGGCCGCCAGCGCTCGCCGCCGGCCGCGAGTGCCGCCGTGTCCGCTTCCGGCAGCAGCCGCTCGATGGCCCGTTCCAGCGCGAGATCCCCGGGCGGCCAGACGTCGCGCCGGCGCATGGCGGCCATGACGTAGGCGCCGGCCGTCCAGGGACCGATGCCGGGCAGCGCGGTCAGTGCGGCGATTGCCTCGTCGTTCCCGGCGCGCGCCAGCGCCGCGAACGACAGGCGTCGGCTCTGCACCGCCTCGCCCAGCGCGTGGCAGTAGCGGGCCTTCTGCCGGGTCATGCCGAGGCGATGCAGCCGCTCCGGGCCCGCCGCCACCAGGCGCCGCGCCGAGATGCCGCCCAGCTCGCCGCGGATGCGGCGGTACAGCGTCGCCGCCGCGGTCAGCGACACCTGCTGTTCCAGGATGATACGCACGAGCGTCTCGATGCCCTCCGGCCGGCGCCAGAAGGCCGGGATACCGTGGCGGCGGAGCACGGGCCGGAACTCGGGCGCGGCCCGGGCCAGCGCCCGCACCTCCCGGGGAAATTCGGCCGTGTCGATGCGCTGGTCCATGCGGCGCTTCCTCATAGGTTCTACAATGGCGCGTTATGCGTGCACTCAGTATCAGGGACCTCAGGAAGGTCTATCCCAACGGCGTGGAGGCGCTGAAGGGCATCAATTTCGAGGTGGAGGAGGGCGACTTCTATGCGCTCCTCGGGCCGAACGGCGCCGGCAAGACGACGGCCATCGGCATCATCACCTCGCTGGTGAACAAGACCAGCGGCGAGGTCCGTATCTACGGCCACAGTATCGACGACGAATTGGAACAGGCAAAGGCCTGCCTGGGCCTCGTGCCCCAGGAGACCAACCTGAACCTGTTCGAGAAGGTCCTGAACACGGTCGTGAACCAGGGCGGCTACTACGGACTGCCCCGCAAGCTTGCCTACGAGCGCGCCGAGCGCTACCTCACCGAGCTGAAGCTCTGGGACCGGCGTAACGACATCGCGCGCAACCTCTCCGGCGGCATGAAGCGCCGGCTGATGATCGCCCGTGCGCTGGTGCACGAGCCGAAGCTGCTGATCCTCGATGAGCCCACCGCGGGCGTCGACATCGAGATTCGCCGCTCGATGTGGACCTTCCTGCAGAAGATCAACGCCGAGGGCACGACCATCATCCTCACCACCCATTACCTGGAAGAGGCCGAGAGCCTGTGCCGGCACGTCGCCATCATCGACGAGGGCCGCATCATCGAGGATGCCAGCATGGCCGACGTGCTGCGCAAGCTGAACCGGGAGGTGTTCGTGCTGACGCCCGCCGAGCCGCTGGACGCCGCGCCCCGGCTCGAGCCGTACGAGCTCACGCTCCGCCCGGACGGCGACCTGGAGGTGATGCTCGAGAAGCGCCAGAGCCTGAACGACGTCTTCGCCGCCCTCTCGGATGCGGGCGTGCGCGTGGTCAGCATGCGCAACAAGGCCAACCGGCTGGAGGAGCTGTTCATGGGCCTGGTGGAGAACAAGGGCGCGGCGGCCGAGATGAAGGCAGCGGCGCGGGCCGCGGCGGCGGAGGCCTGAGCATGGACCTGCGTGCCAACTGGGTCGGTCTCCGGACCATCGTGTACAAGGAATTCACGCGCGTGATGCGCATCTGGGTGCAGACCATCGTGCCGCCGGCCATCACGATGACGCTGTATTTCATCATCTTCGGCACGCTCATCGGCAAGCGCATCGGCGCGATGGACGGCTACAACTACATGCAGTACATCGCGCCGGGGCTGATCATGATGTCGGTGATCACCAACTCCTACGGCAACGTGGTGTCCTCGTTCTTCGGCGCCAAGTTCGGCCGCCACATCGAGGAGATGCTGGTCTCGCCCATGTCGAACGCCACGATCATCCTGGGCCATGTGGCCGGCGGCGTCGTGCGCGGGCTCATGGTGGGTGCGCTGGTCTCGATCATCGCGCTGGCCTTCACGCGGCTGACGGTGCAGCATCCGTTCGTCACCTTCTCCATGGTGGTACTCACGTCGGTGGTGTTCTCGCTGGCGGGATTCATCAACGCCGTCTTCGCGAAGAAGTTCGACGACATCTCGATCATTCCCACCTTCGTCCTGACGCCGCTCACCTATCTTGGCGGCGTGTTCTACTCCATCTCGCTGCTGCCCGAGTTCTGGCAGAAGGTCTCCCTGGCCAACCCCATCCTGTACATGGTGAACGCCTTCCGCTACGGGGTACTCGGCGCCTCGGACATTCCCATCGGCATCGCCTACCTCATCGTCTGCGGCTTCGTCGTACTGCTGTTCACCGTGAGCCTCGTGCTGATGAACCGGGGCGTGGGCATCCGGGAGTAGGGCCGTGTGCGGACGATTCGCGTTCTATTCCGCCCGCGAGGCCATGGCCGCGGTGTTCGGCGTGGAGGATCCGCCGCCGCTCGAGCCCCGCTACAACATCGCGCCCACCCAGCACGTGCCGGTCATCCGCGCAGGCGAGGACGGCGGGCGGTACGCGGCCATGCTGCGCTGGGGACTGGTGCCGTTCTGGGCGAAGGACACGAAGATCGCCAATCGGCTCATAAACGCCCGTGCCGAGACCGCCGCCGACAAGCCCGCCTTTCGCGCGGCCTGGAGCCGTCGCCGCTGCCTCGTGCCCGCAGACGGCTTCTATGAGTGGCGAGCAGGCTCCGACGGCAAGACGCCCTGGTTCGTTTCGGCGGCGGCCGGCGAGCCCTTCGCCATGGCCGGACTGTGGGAGCACTGGGAACCGAAGGCCGGCGCGGACGACGAAGCCGAGGGCCCGCTGGAGACCTTTACCATCCTGACGACGGCGCCCACCGACGTCATGGCCCGGCTGCACGACCGCATGCCGCTGGTGCTCGGCCCCGAGCGCTCGGCTGCGTGGCTCGCGGGCGAAGATCCGGCAGGCGACGGCGATTCTCTGGCCGACCCGGCCGTGGCGCTGCGCGCCTGGCCGGTCAGCCGCCGCGTGAACAGCCCGCGCAACGAGGATGCGTCGCTGGTGGAGCCCGCCGGCGACGAGCGCCTGAACGAGACCGGATCAGGCTGAGATCGCCCGCTCGAGGTCGGCCAGCAGGTCGTCCGGATGCTCCAGGCCCACCGAGAGGCGCAGCAGGTCGTCCGGTGTCAGCGTCCCGGGTCCCTCCACAGGCGCGCGATGCTCGATCAGGCTCTCGACGCCGCCGAGGCTGGTCGCCTGCGTGAACAGCCGCGTGCGTCCTGCGACCGCCTTGGCCTGCTCGGCGCCGCCGGCCATACGGATGGACAGCATGGCGCCCAGCGGCAGCGGGCTTCCCGGTTCGGCGTCCGCGAGGCTCTGGCGGACAGCGAGGGCATGGCCGGGATGCTGCGGCAGCCCCGGGTAGAGCACCCCGCTCACCGCCTCGTGATCGGCGAGCGCCTCGGCGATGCGCAGGGCCCCTGCTGACTGGCCGCGCACCCGGACGGCCAGCGTTGCGAGGCTGCGCAGCAGCAGCCAGCAGTCGAAGGGCGAGGGACTCGCCCCCGCGACGCGCTGATGGCGGCGCACCGCCTCCATCACCGGTCCGTGCCGCCCGATCACCACCCCGCCCATGAGATCGCTGTGGCCGCCCAGGTATTTGGTCGTGCTGTGCATCACGAGGTCGGCGCCGAGGGCCAGCGGCTGCTGGAGCACCGGCGTGGCCAGCGTGTTGTCGCACGCGAGCAGCGCGCCGGCCGCGTGGGCGCTCTCGGCGATGGCGCGCACGTCGCTCACCCGCAGCAGCGGGTTCGAGGGTGTCTCCAGCCAGACCACTTCGGTGCGTCCCGTGATGGCTGCACGTAGCGACTGCAGGTCGGAGGTGTCGACGAAACGGGTGACGATGCCCCAGCGCGGTGCGAGCTCGGTCAGCTGCTGGCGCGTCCCCCAGTAGGCGTCCTCGGTGCAGACGATCTCGCTGCCTTCGGGCAGGGCGGAAAAAACCGCGAACGAGGCGGCGGAGCCGGAGGCGAAGGCCACCGCGGCGTCGCCGCCCTCAAGCGCGGCGAGTGCGGCCTCGGCCTGCAGCCGGTTCGGGGAGTCGTCGCGGATGTAGGAGAGCCCGGCCGGATTCCCGCGCCGGAAGGTGGTGGCCGGCTGCCAGCCGGTGACCGAGGCGCCCGTGGCCGGGTCGGGTTCCCGGCCTGCATGGATGCCCAGCGTCTCCAGGTGCAGCAGCCGGTCGCGCTCGCTGTGGTCATGGCCGTCGCTCAACTGCCCGGCTCCCGCAGTTCCTGCAGCGAGGCCACCAGCGTGCCGGGCCCGCCATGCACGCCGATGGCGGTGCCGAGCTCCGTGACCCAGGACTGCTCCACCCGGTCGAGCCGGGCCTCCAGCCGGCGGCGCAGCTCCTCGGCCTCCTCGCCGCACTGGGCGTGGGCCACGGCCAGGCGGTATCGCCGGCCGGGTGCCACGCGTCTGGCGACGTAGCGGACGAACTTCGGCAGCCGGTTCGCGCGGCCGAAGATCACGCCGCCCGAGGTCACCTGGCCGTCGGGAGTCGTTCGCAGCACCGGGTTGAGGTTCAGCCACTCGGCGACGATCTTGCGCGAACGGGGCACGCGGCCGCCGCGCACGGCGTAACGCAGGTCCTGCACCAGCCCGAAGCTCCAGGTATGGGCGACGGCCCACTCGGTCTCGGCCACCACCGCCGCGGCGTCCAGGCCGGCCCGCGCGCACTCGGCCGCATGGATGGCGACCAGGCCCTGGCCGAGCGAGACGTTCAGGCTGTCGACGACGTGGATGCGGCCGTCGGCGCGCACTCGCTCGGCGGCGGAGCGTGCCGCCTCCAGGGTGCCGCTCACCTTGCCCGTCAGGCTCACCGAGACCACGTCGGGGAAATGGCTGGCGAGGAACTGGTACTGCCGGCGGAAGTCGCCCGGCGCCGGCTGGGACGTGGTGGGGTGCACCGGGTTCGTCTTCAGCTCCTCGAAGAACTCGTCCGGCGTGATGCTCACCTTGTCCAGGTAACCCTGGTTGCCAAAGCTGATCCGCATGGGCACCACGTGGATGTCGAGGCGTTCCATCTCCTCCTCGGGGATGTCGGCCGCGCTGTCGGTGATCACTGCCACCTTCACGCCCGCGCCGTGTGTGGCGTGCTGCTGGCGGTGCATGTCGTCGGCCTTCTCGGCGGAGACTGCGCCGTAGCCGGCGGCGACGCGGAATACCTCCTCCGGCTCGTTCACGTGGATGTGGATCTTGGCCTTGCGGCGGGTGCCGGCCAACACCAGGCTCGCGCCCAGCGCCGACAGCTGCTCCCTCAGCTTGCGCCGGTCGATCTCCTCGCCGGTCACCATGCACTCGGTGCAGTAGCGATAGTCGAGATCGCTGTCTTCCCCGGCGGTGGCGCTGAACTCGTCGACGCTGGAGATGAAATCCGCCTCGTCCAGGTCCACGATCTTGCCGTCGCGGACGTAGTCCAGCATGCCCGCCACCATCTCCACGAAACCCTGGGCGCCCGCGTCGACGACGCCGGCCTTGCGCAGCGCCTCCAGCTGGTGGGTGGTCTCGGCCAGCGCCTTGCGCGCGGCTTCCAGGCCGCTGCCGAGCAGGCTCGGGAAATCGATCTTCGGCATGTGACCGAGCTGCTCGCGCAGTCTCGACGCGAACGCGGCGACGACGGACAGGATGGTGCCCTCCCGGGGTTCGGAGAGGGCGTCCCTGGCGTACTCGGAGCCCACCGTCACCGCCCGGGCGAAGGCTTCCGGCGTGATGCGGGGCACCTCGACGGCCGCGTCGCTCACGCCCTGGAAGAACTGCGCGAGTATCGCCCCGGAGTTGCCCCGGGCGCCGTCCAGCATGGCGTCGGCCACGCGGATGAGTACCCGGTTGGCCGGCAGCTGCTCGGCACCCTGCAGAGCGCCGCGCACGGCCGATAGCGTGAGCGCGAGGTTGGTGCCGGTGTCGCCGTCCGCCACCGGGAACACGTTGATGCGGTTCAGCAGGTCCTGATTCTCCAGCACCCGGTGCACACCAGCGCTGAGCGCGAGGCTCAGGTGCCTGCCGTCCAGATACTCCACCGCCGCCGCGTCGCCCGCTCCGTTCACGCCGTCCTCCCTAGTCGCGGGGGAGCAGGAAGCGGCGGCCGTTGTGCTCCAGCACGACCCCGTTCCGGACGATGGAGGCCACCCGCGGCCCTTCGGTGAGGTCGTCGCCCTCCCGGTACTTCGTCGTGTTGACGTAGACGAAGCGACCCCGCGGCTGCTCGCTCCAGACGTGGATATCCAGATGCAGGTCGGGCAGGCCGGTATCGCCCCGCACCCTGAGTTCGTCCAGGGTGGGCAGGGCCAGCGCCTCTGCCTCGCCGCCCGCGCCGGCTCCGGCGCGTGAGGTCGCTGCGGCCGCTGGCGGCTGCAGGGCGACGTCCCGGTCGGGCGATGCCGGTTCGGCGCGGGCGGATCGGTCAACGGCGGGAGGATCAGTGGCCGATGGATTGTCGGTCGACGCCGCGGCCCGCTGCGGCGCCTCGTCGGTGGTTCCATACCCCGTTTCCGGTGGCGTGGCGTTCAGTCTCTCGGTCCGCGTCCGGTCGACCAGGGCGGCGAGTTCTGGCGCCACTCTCTCGGGCACGGTTGCCGGCCGGGTCTCCGCGGGCCCTGCAGCCGGCGTGTCCGTGGCCGCGTCGGCGGTCGGCTCCGCCCCCGGCCGCAGCAGCACCGCGAGCAGGACGATCACGTTCACGGCGAGGAGCCCCAGCAGCCACCAGATCCAGGCGGGTGCGCCGGGCGCCTCGCGCGCCACCGGCACGTCGGCCACGCCGAGTCCGCGCTGGCCCTGGCGCTCGTTCTCCGATTTCTTCAGTGCGTCGAGTATGAAGGACATGGCATCCGCCCCTGCGTCATCCGCTGACCGTGAGGCGCGGCGTCTGTGCCAAGCCGAGGTCGGAGTTGATCAGGATCTGGGTCTGCTGGCCGGCAATGCCGTCCACCTGCAGGCGCTGGCTGCGCTGATATTCGCGCAGGCGCTGCTCGAGATCGCGGTCGAAGTAGTCGGAATCCTCGTCGCCGAACGGCCGCCCCTGGATCTCGCTCAGGCTGCGCCGCAGCCAGCGCACGCCGTCGCCGCGCATGCCGTACTGATAAGCCACGACGTCGCCGAAGGGCGGCCGCCACAGCAGCACGAAATCGCCGTACCAGTAGTCGCCGATCTCGGACAACGGCAATTCGTAGCGCTGTCCGCCGAGCAGGATCACACCGGTCTCGTCGTTCAGCGACGCCAGCACCACCCGGTGATCGGCCGCGTCCTCGTCGGTGAGGGTGAGTATGGCCGGGCGGTCGAACTGGCGCAGCGTGTTCCACGTGCCGCGCTGGAACAGGCACTGCAGGCCCTGTCGCCCGGCCTGGTCGCAGGCGGCGCCGGCCTCCGGGTCGTAGCCGGCCGTCCAGATGTCGAACAGGGTCGCGAAGGCGCGGACGCTGTCCGTCGCTTCGGGATTGTCGCGCAGGATAGCTGCCAGCGAAGGGTCGGGCTCGTTGTCCACCCCGGCCTCCGCGCCGACAGCCGGGCCGGATTCGCCGGCGGGCGTTCCCTCGTCCGGCGACGGCTGCGATGCCGTCGCCGGGCGCGGCTGTGACGAGGCCTCCGCCGCGGCGATCGGCGACGGGGCGGCGCCCGCGGGTCCGGCGGCGGCACCGGGCGGTCCGATCATGCGGACCACCGGACGGGCCGGAGGCTGGTCATCCGTCGGCGCCAGATAATACCAGGCGCTGAAAGCCAGGGTGGCGAGTGCGGCAGTGCCCGCGAGCGGCAGCAGCCACCGCTGCCAGAACGGGTTCTCCCGCTGGCCCGAGATCTCCGCCGCAGCGCGCCGGACCAGGGTCTTGTCCACCTGCCGGCGCTCGCGGCTGTAGGCGCCGAGCAGCGAGCGGTCGCAGATGACGTTCACCAGCCGCGGCACCCCGCCGGAGAGCCGGTACACCTCCCGCTTGGCCGCGGGCGTGAACAGGTCGGTGACGGCGCCGGCCACCTTCAGGCGGTGCTCGATATAGCGGACGGTCTCGTTCCGGTCCAGCGGTTCCAGGTGATAGCGGGCGGTGATGCGCTGGGCGAGCTGGCGCAGATCGTTGCGGGCCAGCAGCTCGCGCAGTTCCGGCTGGCCGATCAGGATGATCTGCAGCAGCTTCTGCCGGGTGGTTTCCAGATTGGTGAGCAGCCGCACCTGCTCGAGTACCTCCGCCGCCAGGTTCTGGGCCTCGTCCACCACCAGGATGGTGCGGCGGTCCTCGGCGTGGGCGGCCAGCAGGTGCTCGTTCAGCGCGTCCACCAGCGCGCGCAGGCTGTCACGCTCTTCCGGCTGCGGTATGCCGAGCTCCCGGCAGATGGCCACCAGGAACTCCCGGGCGGTGAGCTGGGGGTTGAGTACCACGGCCACCTCGGTGCGCTTCGGCAGCTTCTGCAGGAGGCTGCGCACCAGCGTCGTCTTGCCGGTGCCCACCTCGCCGGTCAGCTGGATGAAGCCGTCGCTCTCGGTGACGCCATAGACCAGATGAGCGAGCGCCTCCGAGTGACGCTCGCTCATGAACAGATAACGCGGATCGGGCGTTATCGTGAACGGCTTTTCCGTGAGTCCGAAGAAGCTCGTATACATGGTCCTGCCATATCAGGTCCGGCCAGCCATTCTAACCCAAGCCCCGACATCTATATGCTGCAGATGCCATCGCCGATACACAGGCGATACGCAGGCGATACGCATCCCGCTCACTCCCGGTCCATGCTGCGGGCCCGGCTGAGCGCGGCGCTGCCGAAGCGCTCGCGTATGCGGTCCACGGTCTGGTCCAGCCCGCTGCCGCCGCCGTCGCTGGCGGTGTCGAACAGGTCGAGCTGTTCGGCGGCGGTCAGTTCCGCTCCGCCCACGCCGAGCAGCCGTATGCTGCGGCCGGGGTACTCGTCCCGCCACGCCGCGAGGAGCTCCCGCGCCGTCTCGAACAACGACCGGGTGGCGTTGCCCGGGGGGTGCAGCCGGGTCTGGCGGGTATAGGTGGTGAAGTCCGCGGCACGGATCTTCACCTGCACCGTGCCGGCGACCAGCCGCTTCGCCCGGAGGCGCGCGCCGGTCCGTTCGGCGAGCCGCAGCAGCCGGCGCTCCTGCTCCTCGATGGATTCAAGGTCCTGGTCGAAGGTCTGCTCGGCGCTGATGGACTTCTCCGGGCGGTGCACCACCACCGGCCGATCGTCGATGCCGGCGGCCCGCTCCTGCGCGCGCCCGGTATAGCGTCCGAACACCGGTCGCAGGGTCTCGGCGGCGGCCGTGCGCAGATCGGCAATGCTGCGCACGCCGAGGGCGTGCAGCCGCGCGAGCGTCTGGCGGCCGATGCCCGGCAGGGTCTCCACCGGGAGGGGGTCCAGCGTCTCGCGCAGGTTCCCGGGCGTCACCAGTACGAGTCCATCCGGCTTGTCGAGGTCCGAGGCGATCTTGGCTACCAGCTTGTTGGGCGCGATGCCGACCGACGCGCACAGTTCGGTCTCGGCGCGGATGTCGTCCTTGACGGCGTGGGCGATCTCCATGGCGCTGCCGAAGAGATTCAGGCTGCCGGTGACGTCGAGGAAGGCCTCGTCCAGGGACAGGCCTTCCACCACCGGCGTGTAGCGGCGGAAGATGCCGAAGATCTGGCGGGATACCGCCTGGTAGTGCTCCATGCGTCCCTTCACGCAGATCGCCTCCGGGCAGCGGCGCAGCGCCTCCCGCGTGGGCATGGCGGAGCGGATACCGTAGCGCCGTGCCTCGTAGCTCGCCGCGGCCACCACGCCGCGTGCCGAGCTGCCGCCGACGATGACTGGCAGGCCGCGGAGCTCGGGCCGGTCGCGCTGTTCCACGGAGGCATAGAAGGCGTCCATGTCGACGTGGAGGATCCAGCGCTGGCGCTCGCCGTATTCGTATTCGTTCATGGCCGGCGCGGCGACGCGTCCTCAGCTGGCCCGATGGATGATGAAGTCGGCCAGCCAGCGCAGTGGCTCGGCCGCCTCGCCGAAGTGGTCGAGCGCCGCCGTGCCCGCCGCGTAGAGCTCGTCGCAACGGCGCTTGGCCTCATCGAGGCCGAACAGGCCGGGCCAGGTGGCCTTGTCGTGGCTGGCGTCGGCCCCGGCGGTCTTGCCGATCACCTCCGTCTCCCCCTCCACGTCCAGGATGTCGTCGCGGATCTGGAAGGCAAGGCCCAGGCACTCGGCGAAAGTGGCCAGCGCGTGGCGTGCCTCGTCGCTCGTGTCGACCGCCAGCAGTGGCGGGGTCAGGATGGAAGCGGCGATCAGCCGGCCGGTCTTCAGCCGGAACATGTGCTCGAGCGAGTCCCGGTCCAGTCGCCGGCCCTCGGACTCGAGGTCGATGGCCTGGCCGCCCGTCATTCCCAGCGATCCGCAGGCCCGGGTGAACAGCTCGATCACGGCCAGCTGCGCCGCCGGGCCGGCCGGCGGCGGCGGCGCCTCGGCCAGCACCTGGAATGCCAGCGGCTGCAGCGCGTCGGCGGCGAGGATGGCGGTGGCCTCGTCGTAGCGCCGGTGCACCGTGGGTTTGCCGCGGCGCAGGTCGTCGTCGTCCATGGCGGGCAGGTCGTCGTGGACCAGCGAGAACGCGTGCAGGAATTCGATGGCCATGGCCGGCGGGTCCAGGTGGCGGACGTCCACACCCAGCACCTCGCCGCTGGCATAGACGAGCAGCGGCCGGATGCGCTTGCCGCCGTTCAGCGTCGCATAGCGCATGGCTTCGTGCAGGCGCAACGGCAGCCGGTCGGCTGCGGGCAGGGTACGATCCATGGCGGCGTCCACCCGTGCCGTGTAGCTGTCCATGCGGTCGGCGAAAGTCATGGTTCTCGGTGGCTCCCGATTGCGTCGGTCCGGCGCGGGCCGGCATTCGCGTCGGCCGAAGCCTACACCGAAACCGGCGCCGATGCCTGGACGCCCCGTGGGCCTTTATCACGCCGGTTCGCGCTGTCGGGCGCCGGCCGGCCATGGGATAATCACGGCAGATTCCCTGACGGTCTTTCTCCATGCGGGCCACCGCCGTAGCGCACCCCAACATCGCCCTGGTGAAATACTGGGGCAAGCAGGACAGCCGGCGCAATCTGCCGGCGGTCGGCTCCCTGTCGATCACCCTGGACCGACTGCGTACCCGCACCCGGGTGGCCTTCGACGACAGACTGGACGCCGACCTCGTCGTACTCGACGGTGAGAACGGCGGCCCGGCCGGCGAGCGGGTGGCCGCCTGCCTGAACCGCTTCCGGGAGCGCACTGGCGTCCGTCCTTTCGCGCGGGTGGAGAGCGAGAGCAACTTCCCCGTGGCCGCCGGTCTGGCATCGTCCGCCTCCGGTTTCGCCGCGCTGGTGGCCGCCGCGGATGCCGCCGCCGGCACCGGCCTCGACACGGCGGTTCTGGCACGGCTCGCGGGCGCCGCCTCCGGCTCCGCCGCCCGCTCGCTTTATGGCGGCTTCGTCCGGCTGGACCGGCCGCGTGCCGGCGAGACGGACATCTCGGTGACGCCGCTGGCCGACGCGAAGGACTGGCCCCTCGAGGTGGTGATCGCCGTGACGGATCCGGGGCCGAAGCCGGTAGGCTCCACCGCGGCGATGCTGGCGAGCGAAACCACCTCGCCGTATTACGGCGCGTGGGTCGCGGCGCAGGAGCACGATCTCGACGAGGCCGCTGCCGCGGTCGCCGGGCGCGACTTCGAGCGCCTCGCCGCGGTATCCGAATACAGCTCCCTGAAGATGCACGCACTCACGCTCTCGTCCCGGCCGGGCATCCTCTACTGGAAGCCCGCCACGCTGGCCTGCCTGCACGCCGTGCGCGAACTGCGCGAGGCCGGCCACGGCGCGTTCTTCACCGTGGATGCGGGTCCGCAGGTGAAGGCAGTGTGCCTGCCGGAGGCAGCCGAAGCGGTTGCGACGGTGCTGACCGCGGTGCCCGGCGTCACCGGCCTCCTGCGGGCCGGGCTCGGCGGAGCGCCGGAAATCACGGAGTCCGGGTGAGCGGCGCCGACGCCCCGGGCAAGCTGGTGCTCACCGGCGAGTACGCGGTGCTGGACGGCGCGCCCGCCGTCGTGATGGCCGTCGACCGCCGCGCGCACGTCACGGTCGAGCCGGCGGCGGCCTGCCGGGTGCAGGCGCTCGGTCCCGGGATCGCGCCGGCGTCATTCACCCTCGCCGGCGACGGAACGCTCGACTGGCAGGCGGACCCCGCGGCCGAAGACTACCGCCTGCTCGGCGCGGTCATGGAAACGCTGGCGCAGGACGGGCCGCTGCCCACGAACCGGCCGTTCGCCCTGCGGCTCGATACCTCAGCGTTCTACAGCGGCGCCGACAAGCTCGGCCTCGGCTCCAGCGCTGCGCTGACCGTCGCGTTGACCGCGGCGCTGTGCGGGCACTTCGGCAGGACGTTCGAGGACTCTCTGGCCTGCGAGGCGCACCGGCGGCTGCAGGGTGGCGAAGGCAGCGGGCTGGACATCGCCGCTTCCATCGCGGGCGGGCTGATCCGTTTCGTCGTCGGCGATCCTCCTTCGGTGGAGCGGCTGCGCTGGCCCGACGGGCTGGAGGCGCTGTTCGTCTGGACCGGCCGTTCGTCCGAAACCACGCCGCGGGTGCGTCGCTACCGTGACTGGCGCCGCTCGCGGGCGGCCGCCGGACGTGCCGACCGCCTGGTCCGGAGTGCGGCGGAAGCGGCCGACGCCTGGCAGGCCGGCGACACGCAGGCCGTCCTCGACGCCACCGCCGCCTGGGCCCGCGCCCTCGACGGCCTCGGCGAGGCGGCCGGCATCGACATCGGCGGCGGCGGGCACGCGGAACTCGCCCGGCTGGCTGACGGGGCCGGCGTTGTGTATAAACCGAGTGGCGCGGGCGGCGGCGACCTGGGTCTGGCACTCGCCGGCGACCGACGGCAACTGCAGTCGTTCCGCGCGGCAGCGGACCGCGCCGGTTTCCGACCGCTGCCACTCCGCCCGGACGACGGCGGCCTCGCCACGGTAGAATGACCGGCCCGGACACCCCATGAACGACCAGCCAGGAAATACCAAGAGCTCCCGCGTGCCCGGGCTGTACCGGCTCAATGTCGCCGAACGCCGCCGGCGCCTGGCCGACATGCAGATCATCACCCAGGACGATGTGCGCCTGCTGGAGAGCATGCGGGGCGGGCTCACGCCGGAAGCGGCCGACCGCATGATCGAGAACGTGATCGGCGTGGCCGGTCTGCCGCTCGCCATCGCGCCCAACTTCCTGATCGGCGGCCGCGAGGTGGTGGTGCCGATGGCAGTCGAAGAACCCTCCATCGTGGCGGCGCTGTCCTCGGCGGCAAGGCTCGTGCGGGAGTCCGGCGGATTCGCGGTGCAGGCGGAGGAACCGCTGCTGGCGGGACAGCTGCACATCGTCGGCCTGGACGACGCCGATGCCGCCGTCGCGAAACTTCGCGCGGCCGAGGCCGAGATCATCGAGCGGGCCAACAGCCTGCAGCCGAACATGGTGGCGCGTGGCGGCGGCGTCCGCGGCATCGGGCTGCGCGCACTGAGCCTCCCGGACGGGCGGCCGCTGGTCGTGCTGCACCTCGACGCCGACACGCGCGACGCCATGGGCGCCAACCAGGTGAACACGCTGTGCGAGGGCGTGGCGGCGCTGGTGGAATCGATCACCGGCGGCCGCGTACACCTGCGCATACTCTCCAATCTCACCGACGGCGCGCTGGTGACCGCGACCTGCCGCATACCGGTCGAGCGCCTCGGCGAGCGGGGCGAGGAGGTGCGCGACGCCATTGTCCTGGCGAACGACATCGCCCTCGTCGATCCCTACCGGGCGGCCACTCACAACAAGGGCATCATGAACGGGGTGGACCCGGTGGCGATTGCCACGGGCAACGACTGGCGCGCCATCGAGGCGGCGGCCCACGCCTGGGCCTGCCGGGACGGCAGTTATCGGGCCCTGACCCGCTGGCAGACCGACGAGGAGGGCGCTCTCTCAGGCGAGCTGACCCTGCCGCTGAAGACCGGCATCGTCGGCGGCACGCTGAGCGCCAATCCGGTGGCGCGTTTCGCATTGCGCCTGCTCGACGTGCACACGGCGAAGGAACTCTCCGGCATCCTCTGCGCGGTGGGCCTGGCCCAGAATCTCTCGGCGCTGAAAGCGCTTGCCACCGACGGCATCCAGCGTGGGCACATGACGCTGCACGCGCGCAGCGTCGTCTCGGCGGCGGGGGCGCCGCCGGAGCACTTCGACCGGGTGGTGAACGAGCTCGTGGCCAGCGGCGAGATCAAACCGTGGAAAGCGAGCGAGCTCATCCACGCCGTGGCCGAGGAGACGCGGGAGCAGGAAGAGGCCTTCCTGGCGGAGGCCAGCAGCGGGGCCGGCAAGGTGATCCTGCTGGGCGAGCATGCCGTGGTCTACGGCCGGCATGCGCTGGCCGCGCCGCTGCCGCTGGCGGTGCATGCGGTGGCCCGGGAGAAAGGCGATGCGCTGCGCCTGCGCGTGCCCGAATGGGACGTGGACCGCGCGATCGACCCCGATGCACCGGACGACAACCTGCTCGATGCCTGTCTGCGGCTGGCGGTGCGCGAACTCGGCGTGGCCGGCCGGGGCATCGACATCATGCTGCGGCCCCACCTGCCGCCGGCCATGGGGCTGGGCGGTTCGGCCGCGATCGCCGTGGCCGTCGTACGGGCGCTGGACCGCTGTTTCGGCCTCGGCCTGGACGATGCCGCGGTGAACGCGCTGGCTTTCGAATGCGAGAAGCTCGCACACGGCACGCCCTCGGGGGTGGACAATACGGTGGCCACGTATTCCCGCACGCTGCTCTACCGCCGCGAGCCGGCAGTGAACCGGTTCGTCGACACGGGCGATCTGCCGCTCGTGGTGGCGATGAGCGAGGTGCGCAGCCTCACCTCGGACATGGTGTCCCGCGTGCGCGCCGGCTACGAGCGGGATCGCGAACGCTACACCCGGCTGTTCGACGAGATCGACCAGCTCACGCTGGAGTCGGTGGGCGCGCTGGAGCGCGGCCAGCCCGAGGAACTCGGCTACCGCATGGACATCTGCCAGGGCATCCTGAATGCACTGGGCGTCTCCGCGCCGGTGCTCGAGAAGATGATCGGCATCGCACGGGACGCAGGCGCGCACGGCGCCAAGCTCACCGGCGCCGGCGGCGGCGGCTCCATAGTGGCCTTCTGCCCCGATGGCACCGGCCCGGTGGCCGAGGCGCTGGAGAATGCCGGCTTCCGCACGCTGCAGCTGCACGGCGACCGGGGTGAAGCATGACGGAGCAGGCCCACGACGTCGTCTCCGACGATTCCGAGTCGCTGATTCTCGTCGACGGGGACGACAACGCGCTGGGCACCCTGTCCAAGGCGCGCTGTCACGACGGCGACGGCGTGCTGCACCGGGCGTTCTCGCTGTTCGTCTTCGACACCGCCGGGCGGCTGCTGCTGCAGCGCCGCGCCGGGGACAAGCGCCTGTGGCCCGGCTACTGGTCGAACAGCTGCTGCAGCCATCCGCGGGCGGGCGAGGCGATGGAGGAGGCGGTGCACCGGCGCCTGGCCCAGGAGCTGGGCATCGCGGCCGAGCTCGATTTTGTCTACAAGTTCGTCTACCAGGCCCGCTACGGCGACGCCGGGTCGGAACACGAGCTCTGCTGGGTGTACGCCGGCGTCACGTCGGAGCCTGTGCGGGCCAACGAGACGGAAGTGGCGGAATGGCGGTTCGTGGATCCGGATACGCTCACGGCGGAACTCGCCGGGCACCCCGAGCGCTACACGCCCTGGTTCCGCATGGAGTGGGAGCGGCTGACCGGCGAGCACGCCGGCACGCTGGCACGGATCCTGGAGCGGCTGGGAGCGGCCGCTCAGCCGACGTAGCGGTAGTACTCGATGCCGAGATCCTGGAACTGGCGGTCTTCCCGGTTGCCCACCCGCTCGATGATGAACTCGTCGTTCGGCAGGTAGTCGAGCCCCTGAACCCTGCGCCCGTCATGGAGTGCTTCGTATTGGGCCTGGCTCAGGTCCAGCGCGGGTTCCAGGCACCGGCGGAAGCCGATGCGGGCCGTAGCCTCGCGCCAGGTCTCGCACATCGTGATCGGTATCACCTCGGCCGCATCGCCGCTGCCGTAGCCGAGCGTCAGGATCTCCTCGCCGGTGAGGTCGAGATCGCTGTCCATGGCCTCCTCGAAACCGGCGGCCATCCATGCCGGCAGAGCGGCGGTGTACAGGTTGCCGAGGTCGCGCATCGTCTCCGACCCCAGCACCAGCTTGTCGAGCACGATCTCCTGGTAGTCCGGTGTGCCGCGGAAGATGCGCAGCACCTCCATCGTGAGCGGATACGCCTCGATGTTCACGCCGCCCTCCGTGGCCAGTTCGGCCAGGGCCGGCTCGGCATGCAGTTCGGCCACGAGCTGGTCGGTGTCCACCTGCGCTTCCCGGCAGTAGCCGTCGAGGACGGCGCGCTCCTCCTCGCCGCCGTGGGCGAGCGCCCAGATCCACGCCGCTCCCCAGCCGGTTTCAGGCATGCGCCGATAGGGTCGGTGCATGAAGACGGCCTTCAGCGAGCGCAGGTAGGGAGCAGGGTTCAAGCCCCGTTTCTCGTACATGTCGGCGAGCGCCTGCAGCGTCTCGTCGAGATAACAGGTGGTCGAATACTTGCCGTTGAAGACGGGGAAGTCCTGCACCTGATGGGTCTCGCTGCGGTCCTGGCCACAGAAGCGCAGCATCGGCTTGCGGAAATCGATGTGCCGGTAATCGGAGGCCGAACCGGCCTGGGTCAGGTCCACCACGGCGAGCTTCGGATCCTCTTCCAGCAGCATCGCGACGGCGCCTGCGCCCTGGGTCTGCTCGCCGCTGGAACCGCGGGCGTACTCCGCGATATCCGCGCAGACGACAATGGCCTGGCTGCCCGCGCCGTCCAGCGCCAGGTGGCGGATGGCGCCCTTCATGCCGTACACGCCGCCGAGGCAGGCGTGCTTGAACTCCGGCACTTCGCAGCTGCGCGCTACCGGCGGCTTGCCCTGGGCGGCGAGGGCCTTGTCGACCATGCCCTTGACGATGATCGCGCCCGCCGAGTTGTCGGTGCTCGACTCCGTGCCGAGTCCGAGAAACTTCACCCTGCCGGGGTCGACGTCGTACTGGCGGATCAGCCGCAGCACGGCCGTGGCGGCCATGGTGTAGACGCTGTGGCGCTGGCCACGCATCCGGAAACTGCGCCCGACGACCTTGCTGATCTTCGGCCATGGCGCGCCCGTCCACTCACACCAGTCCTCCAGCCAGACGCGGTAAGGCGGGACATAAGCTGCGAGTCCACTGATTCCTATGGGTTTTTTTGTCATGGACTGATAGGTTTACACTTACGACTGTCAACTTGCCTTTACGGCATTTACTGCATTGTCGCGCTACCGCGCTCCGGACACAAGTCCCGGCGGCCGACATTCTAGCCCGAAGCATCGCGCCGCGGCGATACCCGGGCCGTACCCGGCCGGCGGCTGAGCGCGCCGGGACTGCGCCGCCAGGCTCACAGGCTGAGGGCCGCCACCACGAAGGTCGCGGCCATCATGAGCACGAAGGCCAGGAAGTAGGCCGTCGACAGCGCCACGAATTTCACGAAGGTGGTGAAGAAGCCCTGTCGATAGACGCGACGCATCGAACGAAACAGGTACACGGGTATGTAGAACGCGACCACGACGCCGGTTAGCGGTGCCAGCCACGTGACCCCTCCGACCAGATCGATCAATCTGGCCAGCCCCAATTGCAGGGTCAATACGAGGAAAACGAAGGACTGATAGTGGACGATGAACAGCAGATGCTCGACGTAATACCGCCGGGACAGCGGATAAAGAACCTTCAGCACGAAAGCGAGTACCGGCAGGAAGGCGAATAATGCCGTGGGCAGATCATCCGCCAGAGCACGGGCGAGATTGCGCCCACGGTCTGCCACCACCCGCCGGCAAGCTTCGCGCAGCCGTGCCTCGGTGAGCCGCTCGCCGAGCCAGCCGCTAATCCGAAACTCCATATCGTCGCAGACGCCGGTGAGATCCTCCTCCTGCCCGGCGGGCTGTGTCGCGGCCTCGCCGTTGACGTCAGCGGGCGTCGACTCTTGGCCATCGGCGGGCGCCGGCCCTTCGCCATCCGCGGGCGCTGCGCTCCAGCCGTGGCGCACGTTGCGGGCCGTCCCGATCGCCTGCTCCAGCTCACGGGCCCGGCGCTCGATCTCTTCCGGCGGCACGCGGCCGGCAATGCCGTCACGGAGTCCGGCGGCGAGTTCCGCGGCCGCCTCCCGTGACGCCTCCTGGGCCGCCTGATCCGCGTCCGCGTCGAATACCACCTGGATGTCGTCCATGCCGAAAAAGGCGGTGATGAAAAACAGCAGGCTGAAGGCGAGGTACATGCGAAACGGAGGCATGAACCTCGCCCGTCGGCCTTCCAGGTATTCGGCGGTGAGGTAGCCGGGTCTTAGCAGCAGCGCCCGCAGGGTGCGCCAGAGGCGCGAGTCCATGTCCAGCAGGTCACCGAGACCTTCGGTGATCAGACCCCACAAGCTGATCAGGCGGCTGCTGGAACGCTGGCCGCAGATGCCGCAGTACTGGCCGTGCAGGACGTGGCCGCAATTCAGGCAGCGGGGCGGGGCCAGTTTGTCGTCGCCCGTGCCGGTCGCGGTCAGAACACGGCGCGCGATGCGCACCGAATCGCCGAAACGCCGTTCGGTGGCCTCGCGCATGCGCTCGGCATGACTGGCGAAGTACTCCTCCAGCGCAGCCCGGTCGGTGAGCGTGTAGTGCACGGTGTGCGTGGGCCACTCGTCCTCGGCGCCCGGGACCACGTCGAGGATGCGGGCACCGGTGAAGCCGGGCAGCTCCACCATGGCGCCCACGTGGTCCGGCAGCCAGTCGCGCAATTCGGCGTCAACGGCGGGATCGCAGGCGATCGTAACCTCGTAGATGACGCGCGGCTCTTCCACCTTATCCCCTTCCCGCGGCGCCGGCGTCCCCGTGCCGCGCCGGTTTCAGAGCCGCGCAGAGCGCGGCCCTAGTCCGTGTCGCCGGCTCCGCTGTCCTCGCTGCTTTCGCTGCCTTCGGCGACCGCCGTCGTGGCGCTGGCCGGGGTGGCGCGTTTCTTCTTCGTCGCCTTGCTCTTCCGCCGGGTGGCCTTCTTCTTTTTCTTCTTACTGCCCGGCCCGGTGGCTTTGCCGGCGCTCCCGCCCTTGCCGCACGCGAATGCATCCTGCGGGAAGTCGTCCACGTGGATGATGGCCATCGCCTTGTCGTGATAGGCGAGCAGCTTCGCCGCTTCCTCCTCGCCAAGATAGCCGGCCTCCTGCGCCTCGGCCACCTGGTCCGGCAGGTACTCGGCCTTGATACGGCCTTCCTTTTCCATCTCGCGCAGCTTCTTCTCGATGGGCTCGACTTCCAGCGCCATCTCCAGGGTTTCCTGCAGCAGGCCGAGCTCGCTGCCGGGCACCTTGGCCCGGTACGCCTGCGCCGCCAGCCGCTCGCGGGTCTCGCCCGGCGTGATCACCAGGTCGACGATCTGCTGGCCGAGCTCGTCCGCCGGCGACGAATAGGTGCGTCCCCGCGGGAATATGAGCGCGCGCAGCAGGACGGCCACCGGTCGGTTCGGGAAGTTCCTGAGGAAGCTGTGCAGCTGTTCCTGGGCCTGGTACATCAGCGTGCGCACCGACCACTCGACCAGCGGCAGGTCGGACGAGCGCCTGCCCTGGTTCTCGAAGTGCTTCAGCACGCAGGAGGCGAGATACATGCTGCTGAAGACGTCGCCCAGCCGCGCCGAGAGCAGTTCACGCTGCTTCAGCTTGCCGCCGAGCGTGAGCATGGCGAAGTCGGCCACCAGGGCGAACGCCGCGCTGTAGCGGTTGATGTTCTGATAGTAGCGTCTGGTGGGCGTGTTCAGCGGCACACGGCTGAACTTCGCATGGGTGAGCGCCAGGAAGAACGACCGGGCGGCGTTGCTGATGGCATAACCCACATGGCCAAAAAGCGACTTGTCGAACTCCCGCAGACCGCGCTCCCGGTCCTCGTCCTGCGCCGCGTGCAGCTCCTTCAGGACGAAGGGGTGACACCGGATCGCGCCCTGACCGAAGATGATCAGGCTGCGGGTCAGGATGTTGGCGCCTTCCACGGTGATGGCGATCGGCGCCGCCTGATAACCCCGGCCGAGATAGTTCTTCGGCCCGAGCATGATGCCCTTCCCGCCGTGTACGTCCATGGCGTCGTTGGCAATCTTCCGGCCGAGCTCGGTGCAGTGGTACTTCAGCACGGCGGAGGGCACCGCGGGCTTCTCGCCCTGGTCGATGGCGCCGGAGGTGACGCTGACTGCCGAGCTCATTATGTAGGTGTAGCCGGCGATACGCGTCAGCGCCTCGCCCACGCCCTCGAACTTCGCCACCGGCAGGTGGAACTGGGTGCGGATGCGGCTGTAAGCGCCGGTGGCGTAGACCGCTGCCTGCCCGCCGCCGAGGGCGCTCGAGGGCAGGGTGATGCCGCGGCCGACCGACAGCAGCTCCACCAGCATCTTCCAGCCCTTGCCCGCCATCTCCGGCCCGCCGATGATGGCGTCCAGCGGCACGAACACGTCCTTGCCTGTGGTGGGGCCGTTCTGGAACGGGATGTTCAGCGGGAAGTGGCGCCGGCCGAATTCGACCCCCGGCGTGTCCGTGGGCACCAGGGCCGCGGTGATGCCGTAGTCCTCCGGGCCGCCCAGCAGGCCGTCCGGGTCCTTCAGCTTGAACGCCAGGCCGAGCACCGTGGCGACCGGCGCCAGCGTGATGTAGCGCTTGTCCCAGTTGAGCCGGATACCGACGATCTCCTCGCCGTTGTATTCACCCTTGCAGACCACGCCGGTGTCGACGATGGCTGCCGCGTCGGAGCCGGCCTGGGGTGAGGTGAGCGCGAAGCAGGGGATCTCCTCGCCGCTGGCCAGTCCGGGCAGGTAGCGCTTCTTCTGCTCCTCGGTGCCGTAGTGCAGCAGCAGCTCGGCGGGGCCGAGGGAGTTCGGCACGCCGATGGTGGAGGAGGCGGTCGCGCTGCGGGAGGCGAGTTTGGCCAGGATCATTGCGTTGGCGTAGGCGGAGAACTCCAGGCCGCCCCACTTCTTCGGGATGATCATGGCGAAGAATTTGTGCTTCTTGATGTAGTCCCAGACTTCCTGCGGCATGTCGCCGAGCTCGTGGGTGATCTCCCAGTCGTCGAGCATGCGGCACAGCTCTTCGCAAGGGCCATCGATGAATGCCTGTTCCTCTTCCGAGAGTTTCGGCGGCGGCATCGACATCATCCGGTCCCAGTCGGGCAGGCCGGTGAACAGCTCGCCGTCCCACCATACGCTGCCGGCCTCCAGGGCTTCCTGCTCCGTCTCCGACATGCTGGGCAGCATCGTGCGGTAGACGTCCAGCACCGGCCGGGTGATCCGCTGGCGGCGCAGGTCCTCGAAGTTCAGCGCCACCATGCCGGCGAACAACACCCAGAGCAGGAGCAGCCAGAGGAAGTGGCCGTCGCCCAGGAAGGTGTAGAGGACCAGCGCCACGCCGGCGGCCATGGTCGATGTCCTGAGGTCCACCCGGTGGTAGGCGAGCGCGATCGCTCCGCCGAAGAACAGCAGGAACCAGAACAGTCCGATCAGAAAATCCGCCACGATTGCATCCTCTCTACTCGGGCGCACACGCACCCGTGTACCACGCTGTCACGGCGACAGCGGTCCATCAATAGGCACTATACCGGAGCCGGTCGGGCGGCTGCAGGCGCCCGACGGGCCTGTCGGAGGCGTGACGAGGGAGCGGGCGCCTCAGAGCAGGGATTCGATGGCGGCCCGTTCCTCGCGCAGCTCGGCGTCGGTAGCGTCCATGCGCGCGCGGCTGAATTCGCTGATGTCGAGGCCCTGCACGATCTCGTAGGCCCCGTCGGCGCAGCGCACCGGGTAGGAGTAGATGACGCCGGGCTCGATGCCGTAGCTGCCGTCGGCGGGGATGGCCATGCTCACCCAGTCGTCGCCGGGGGTGCCGAGCCACCAGTCGTGCATGTGGTCGATGGCCGCCGAGGCCGCCGAGGCCGCCGACGAGGCGCCCCGCGCCTTGATGATGGCCGCGCCGCGCTGCTGCACCGTGGGGATGAACTCGCCGCTCAGCCAGGCCTCGTCCACGCGGTCCGCGGCGGGCCTGCCGCCGACGACTGCATGGCTGACGTCGGGATACTGGGTGGCGCTGTGATTGCCCCAGATGGTCAGGCGGCTGATGTCGCCGACGTGGGCATCCAGCTTCGCGGCCAGCTGGGCCATCGCCCGGTTATGGTCCAGGCGGGTCATGGCGGTGAAACGGCCCGGGTCGATGTCCGGGGCGTTCGCCTGGGTGATCAGGGCGTTGGTGTTGGCGGGGTTGCCCACCACCAGCACGCGGATGTCCCGATCCGCGTGCTCGTTGATGGCCTTGCCCTGCACCGAGAAGATCTTGGCGTTCTCCTGCAGCAGGTCGGCGCGCTCCATGCCGGGCCCGCGGGGCTTGGCGCCCACCAGCAGCGCGAACTGGCTGTCTTTGAAAGCGACGTTCGCGTCGTCGGTGGCCTTCACGCCGGCGAGCGTATCGAACGCGCAGTCCTCCAGCTCCATCACCACGCCCTCGAGGGCGGGCAGCGCCGGCGCTATCTCCAGCAGCTGCAGCACAACCGGCTGGTCGGCGCCGAGCATCTGGCCCGAGGCGATACGGAAAGCGAGCTGATAGCCGATCTGACCTGCAGCTCCGGTGATGGTGACGTGGACGGGTTTCTTCATTTTGCTGACACCTGACTGCCCTGCGGGGGCCCGGATTCTAGCACGGTCGGCTGTCCCGACTCAGTCGGCCGGGTCGGCCTCCGGCCCGTGGCGGGCGGCCCAGGCCCGGCGCTCCCGCTCCGCCGCGGCCTGCTCCCCGGCAGCCTCCAGTTCGGCGATGCAGGCCAGCCAGGCGTCGGCATCCGCGACGTGGTCCGTGCAGTGAGTCGACGCCGTTGCGGCGGCGTTGCCGGCCAGCGATTGCGCCGCCTTGCGGCTGGCACGGCCGAGTTCGGACACCGCCTGCCCGGCATCGGCGCGGTCGGGCTGCAGTGCGGCAGGAACCGCGGAGCGTGGCGTCGGTGCCGAAGCGGCCGGCGCGTCCGGGGCTGCCTTTTCGGGCACGGCGTCTCCGACGGGGCTGCCCGGTTCGCTTTCCCGGCGGGGAGCCGGCTGTCCGTCGTCCGGCGGCGTGGCGACCTGCAGGACCAGCGCCACCGCCAGCGCCAGAGTCGCAGCGATGGCCAGAGGCCGCTGCCAGGGCCGTGCGCGCGGCGCCCGGCGGGCCCGCGCCCGGATGCGCTCGTCCAGCGCGGCCGGCGGACGTTCGCGGGCGAGTTCCCGGTATGCGCGGGACACCGTCTCGTCGACCACCGTCGCCGGGTCGCGGCCGGTGCGATCGTCCTTGCCGGGAGCCTGACCGGGATCAGCCATCGTCTCGTCTCCCCGCGTCCTCGGCCAGCGGCGCGAACCCTTCCCGCAGCTTGCGGTAGGCATAGCGCAGCCGGCTCTTGGCCGTCTCGGTACCCACGCCGGTCACCTCGGCGATCTCCGCGACCGACAGCCCGCCCTCCTCACGCAGCAGGAACGCGTCGCGCTGCTCGGACGGCAGCGCGGCCAGGAGGCGCTCCAGTCGGGCCCGCGCCAGCGCGCGCTCGGTTTCCCGACCGGGGTCGCCGTCGCGAGCCGTCAGCGCCACGGCATCGGCGTCCTCCTCCCGGCCGCGGCTGCGATGGCGCCGGTAGTGATCCACGAAACAATTATGAGCGACCCGGTAGAGGTAAGTGGAGAAGCGGGCCGTCGGCCGGTAGCGGTGGCGCGCCGCGATGAGTTTGCCCCAGGCCTCCTGGAACAGGTCCTCAGCCGTGGTCGTGTCCAGGCAGAGGCGCAGGAGATAGCGGTAGAGGCCGTCCTTGTGCCGGCTGTAGAGGGCGTCGAAGGCGCTCGCGTCACCGTCCCGGTAACGCAGCATCAACCGTACGTCCGGGTCCGATGGCGTCATCGGGCCAGTGTATGCGACCGCCCGCGGCGGCGTAACGGCATCGGCGTCGGGCACGTACGGCTCCTCGCTGCTCACTCCCGTATGAACGGTCGCTGCCGCCCGGCGGGGTTCGTCCGGCCGGGCTGTGAAGCAGGTCTTGATTTCCCCGCGTTTGGTGTTATAGTTGACTACAACACCCGTTCACGTGGGCGCAGAGTCGCCTGCCAGCGAACGGAAGAGGGACGGAATTGGACCGAAACAGGGAACGAACCGGGGACAGAGAGGCTGAAGAGATGAATGGCGGACAGGAGAGCGGACCGGAGACAGGCGGCAGACTCACGCTCGGCCTTGCGGTGCTCATGCTGATGGCGATGGCGCTTGTGGCGAGCGAGCTGAGGTCGGGCGGCGAGGACGGCGCGGATATGCCTTCCGGCCCGGACCACATCCTCTTTCTGGAGGCCGGCAAAGGCTGAGCGGAGGGATGAGTGAGTGCGGGTACAGCGCAGATCGGGTCCGCTACGGACACTACCGGGGCCGGTATGGCCGATATGGCCGATATGGCCGGTCCCCGGGGCAGGGAGCTGATGGAAGCTGACTGGAGCGACAACCAGCCGATCTACCGCCAGCTCCGTGACCGGGTCGTGGCGATGATCCTCGAAGGCGTGCTGCAGGACGGCGACGCGCTGCCGTCGGTGCGCAACGTCGCGGCCGAGTACCGGTTGAATCCGCTGACCGTGCTGAAGGGCTACCAGGAACTGGTGGACGAGGAACTCGTCGAGAAGCGCCGTGGGCGCGGCATGTACGTGCTGCCGGGCGCCCGGGACCGGCTGCTGAAGGGCGAGCGCGAGCGGTTCCTGCAGCAGGAGTGGCCCGAGGTCGTAGCGACCATGCAGCGCCTGGAGCTGGACCCGGCGGACCTTCTGGCGCGGGCGGAAAAGGCGAAGGACGAGGGGGGCGGCGGATCATGACGGCGGTCGTGCAGGCGCGCGGCGTATCGAAACGCTACGGTTCGACCCGCGCGGTGGACAACGTCAGCTTCGACGTCGAGCCGGGCCGCATCGTCGGCCTGATCGGCCCGAACGGCGCCGGCAAGACCACGCTGCTGAAGACGCTGCTGGGCCTGACGGACTGCGAGGGCGAGCTGCGCGTACTCGGACTCGACCCGTTCCGTCAGCGCAAGCAGCTGATGCAGAACATCTGTTTCGTCGCGGACGTGGCCGTGCTGCCGCCCTGGATCCGGGTGAGCGACCTGCTCGACTTCGTCGGGGCCGTCCACCCGAACTTCAGCCGCCGGGAGGCGGATGCCTTCCTCGAGCGCACTCCGGTGCGCCGCGACGCGAGGGTGAAGGAACTCTCGAAAGGCATGGTCACCCAGCTGCACCTGTCGATCATCATGGCCATCGACGCGAAGCTGCTGGTGCTGGACGAACCGACTCTGGGGCTGGACATTCTGTTCCGGAAGGAGTTCTACACTACCATCCTGAACGACTATTTCGACGAGCAGCGGACCATCATCGTCACCACCCACCAGGTGGAGGAGATCGAACACATCCTCACCGACGTGATGTTCATCGACGACGGCCGTCTGGTACTGCACGAGACCGTCGACGACGTGGCGGCCCGCTACACGGAACTGACCACGAGCGGTGAGCGGGCGGAAGAGGCGCTGGCGCTGCAGCCGATCGCGTGGCGCGATGTTTTCGGCAAGAAGGTGCTCACATTCGAAGGCGTGGACCGCGACCGCCTGCGGGGCCTGGGCGAAGTGAAGACGCCAGGTCTCGCCGACCTGTTCGTCGCGAAGCTGCGGGGGGCGAGGGCATGATGCGCAGAACCTATTTCCTGGTGCAGCGCGAGCTCTGGGAACATCGCGCCCTGTATCTGACGCCGATGGTGATCGCCTGCATCGTCGCCCTCGGTGTCGCCACGGCACTGGTGACCGGCGGCGGACGAATCGTCGGTTTCGAGAACATGGTTGCCGGCATGCAGGTCGGTGGTCAGGTGGGCTCGGCGGCCGGTGTCGCGGCTCTGGCCGTGGGCCCGTCCACGGTGTTCGTCGTTGGCCTCGCCTTTCTCGTCTTCTTCTATTCCATCGACGCCCTGTACGCGGAGCGCAAGGACCGCAGCATCCTGTTCTGGAAGTCGCTGCCACTCACCGATACCGAGGTGGTGCTCTCGAAGCTGATCACCGCCGCGCTGGTGGCGCCGGTGATCACCTTCGGTTTCGTCGCGGCGACCCATATCGTCATCCTGTGTCTGTCGACCGTCGCTGTCTGGATCGGCGGCGGCAGCGCCTGGGAACTGGTCTGGCGGCCCGTGCCGCTGCTGCAGATCTGGATACTGTCAGTGTACCTGCTCATCGGGGCGGCGCTGTGGTTCCTGCCCTATATTGCCTGGGGATTGTTCTGCTCCGCTTTCGCGAAGAAGAACGTCTTCCTGTGGGCCGTGTTGCCGTTCTTCGTGATTCCCCTGGTCGAGCGCCTGCTGTTCGATACCAACCTGTTCGCGAGAGTCGCTCTCGGTCGTCTCTCGTATATGCAATGGATCAAGGCGAGTTTCAGCGGCGAAGACCTGCACATCGCCCTCGGGGACATGCCCGGCCGGCTGACGGGGAACGTGGACCTGCTCTCGCTGGTGGACCCCGGTAAGTTCCTGGCGACGCCGGGCCTGTGGGGCGGCCTGGTGGTGGCGGCCGGGTTCACGGCCGGCGCCATCTATTTCCGCCGCTACCGGGACGAGACTGAGAACGGCTGACCGCTGCCGGCGTCGACCCGGGCCGGGTCGCTCAGAACTTGCAGATGACGGCGCCGGCGGCGCGGCGCGCCTTGTCCCGGGCTTCCTCGATGCTGTCGCCTCTCGCGAGTGCGACCCCCAGCCGCCGCGAGCCGCGGATCTCCGGCTTGCCGAACAGGCGCAGGCTGGTGTCCGGTTCCTGCAGTGCCTTGTCCACACCCTTGAAGCGGATGTTGTCGGAGTCGCCTTCCGCCACGATGGCGCAGGAGGCCGACGGCCCGAGCTGGCGGATCACCGGGATGGGCAGGCCGAGGATGGCGCGGACGTGCAGCGCGAACTGGGAGTTGTACTGGGAGATCATGGTCACCATGCCCGTGTCGTGGGGCCGCGGCGAGACCTCGCTGAACCAGACCTGATCACCCTTGACGAACAGTTCGACGCCGAACACGCCCCGGCCGCCGAGCGCGCCCACGATGGACCCCGCGACCCGCTGGGCGCGTTCCAGTGCGGTCTCGCTCATGGGCTGGGGCTGCCACGACTCCCGGTAGTCGCCCTGCAGCTGCAGATGGCCGATGGGCTCGCAGAAGCTGATGGCGTCGTCGTGGCGCACCGTGAGCAGCGTGATCTCGTAGTCGAATTCGATCAGGCTCTCGACGATGACGCGGCCGCCGGCGTTGCGACCGCCCTGCAGGGCATACTCCCAGGCGGCGTCGGCTTCTCCGGCTTCCCGGACGACGCTCTGCCCCTTGCCCGAGGAACTCATGACCGGTTTCACCACGCACGGCAGGCCGATGGCCTCGATCGCCTGCCGGTACTCCGCCTCGGTGCCTGCGAAGCGGTAGTCGGAAGTCGGCAGTTCCAGGTGTTCGGCCGCCAGCCGGCGGATGCCTTCCCGGTCCATGGTCAGCCGGGTCGCCTGGGCCGTCGGTATGATGCAGTGGCCCGTCTCCTCGAGCTCCTGCAGCACGGGCGTGGCGATGGCCTCGATCTCCGGGACGACGAAGTCCGGCTCCTCGTCCTCGATCACCTGGCGCAGCGCCACCGGGTCGAGCATGTCGATGACGTGGGAGCGGTGCGCCACGTGCATGGCCGGCGCATTGGCGTAGCGGTCCACGGCGATCACCTCCACGCCGAAACGCTGCGCCTCTATTGCTATCTCCTTGCCGAGTTCGCCGGAGCCGAGCAGCATCATCCGGGTGGCATGCTCGCTGAGTGCCGTGCCGATTTTCTTCATGGGCGGTCTTGGTGTCGCTGCTCGCGGTCTGGCGTCGTCTGCGTGAGTGTCGGTGCCCTGGTGGCCTGGAGGGCCGGAGGAGCCTGAAGTGAGATAGTAGCCCATCGAGACCCGGCTGCCGAAACCCGATTCACGGTGCGCTCACTCTAGTGTCGCGCTCAGTCGGTTTCCGCAGGTGTAGCGGCCGGCCTGCGGCGGCGGGACTGGCGCCGTACGGCCCCGTCCGGCCGGGATGGGATGTCGTGGCGCTTCAGGCAGCCGCGGAACTGGTGGTAGGTCAGGCCGAGCAGGCCGGCGGCCACGCGCTGGTTGTAGCGCGCCTTCTCGAGCGCGGTCCGCACGAGCGATATCTCCAGCTCCGCGAGCCGCTCCTTGAGGTCGGTGGGCAGACGCGGCTTGTCCCGGGCCGCAGGGGGCGATGGCGCGGAGGACTCTTCTTCGTCCGCTTCCGCGCGCAGCCGAAACGGGGAGTCGAAGGGGTCGAAGGCGATCTCCGCGATCTTCGCATCGGGGTCCTCGCTCCGGTATACGGAGCGCTCGACGGTGTTCTTCAGCTCCCGGACGTTGCCCGGCCAGTGGTGACGGAGCAGCGCGGAGGCGGCGCGGGCCGTGAAGCCGGGGAAGTAGGAGCGGCGCAGCTCGGCTGTCATGTTGACCGCGAAGGTGTAGGCCAGCGGCAGGATATCGTCCAGCCGCTCCCTGAGCGGCGGTACCGTGATCACGTCGAAGGCCAGCCGGTCCAGGAGATCGGCCCGGAAGCGGCCGTCGGCGACCCGGGCCTGCAGGTCCTCGTTGGTCGAACCGACGATGCGCACGTCCACCTGCAGGGTCTCGCTGCCGCCGACGCGCTCGAAGTCTCCGTACTCGATCACCCTGAGGATCTTCTCCTGGGTGCGAATGGGGACGGTGGCCAGTTCGTCGAGCACCAGCGTGCCGCCGTCTGCGCGTTCGAAGTGACCGACGTGTTTTCTGACCGCGCCGGTGAACGCACCGGCCTCGTGTCCGAACAGCTCCGACTCCAGGATGCTCTCGGTCAGCGCCGCACAGTTCACCTTGACCAGGGGCTGCTCCCAACGCTCCGACAGGAAGTGCAGCCGGGAGGCGACCAGCTCCTTGCCGGTGCCGCGCTCGCCCACCACCAGCACCGGCTTCGCGAGCGGTGCGGCCCGCGAGACGTGCTCGAGCATCTCCAGGAACGCCGGGGCCTCGCCGATGATGGGTTGTTTCTGGCGGTCGTCCATTATTCGCCAATTTTGCTATAAAATTTCTATTTATACTAATAGTTAGCGTAAACCACTATTCTTGTACTATTTCAGATACTGCGTTCCGGGACGTTATTGATATATAAATCAATGGGTTGTGATCATTCGGCCGATCTGGCACGGAACCTGCTATATCCAGGAGGCAAGGCAAACAACTGAGGAATGCGCTATGGGCATTTTTTCGCGATTCAGCGACATCGTTAACTCCAACATCAACGCCATCCTGGAGAAGGCGGAGGATCCGGAGAAGATCGTCCGGCTGATGATCCAGGAGATGGAAGACACCCTCGTCGAGGTGCGCTCGGCGGCGGCCCGCTCCATCGCCGACAAGAAGGAGCTCAACCGGAAGCTGGGCGCTCTGGAGGAGGAGCAGGTGGACTGGGAGCGCAAGGCGGAGCTGGCGCTGGAGAAAGGACGCGAGGACCTCGCCAAGGCGGCGCTGGTGGAGAAGTCCCAGGTGGCCGCGGCGGCCGAGCAGGTGCGGGCCGACTATGCCCAGGTGGACGAGGGCCTGACCCGGCTGAACGAGGACATCGCGCGGCTCGAGGCCAAGCTCAAGGACGCGAAGGCGCGGCAGAAGACGCTGGTCTCGCGCCACAAGACCGCGACCAGCCGCCTGGCGGCCCGCAAGAAGATCCACGACTACAAGATCGAGGACGCGCTGGTGCGCTTCGAGCAGTACGAGCGCCGCATGGACGATGTGGAAGGGCGCGTCGAGGCCTACGACATGGGCCAGCCGAAGGGGCTGGAGCACGAGTTCGCCAGCCTCGAAGCCGAGGAAGCGGTGAACCGGGAGCTCGCCGAGCTGAAGCGCCGGCGTGCAGGCAAGCAGGCGGGCAGCGCGACCGAAGGCGGGAATCAGGCATAAATGGGCGAGACGATGTACATACTCGGAATCCTCTTCGTCACGATCGTTCTGCCGCTGTGGATCATCCTCCACTACGTAACGAAGTGGAAAAAGTCCCGCGAGCTCTCCGGCACCGAAGAGGAGATGCTCGAGGAGATCTGGACGCTGTCGCAGAACATGGAGAGCCGGCTGAACGCGCTGGAGACCATCCTGGACGACGAGGTGCCGGACTGGAGGAGAAAGACATGAACCAGAACCCGTTCCACGAGCTCGGCGGCCGCCTGCGGCGACTCTATCGGGACCGGGAGAACGGCCTGATACTAGGCCTCTGCGCCGGCATCGCCGATTACTTCGACGTCAACATTCTGCTCGTACGCGGGGTGGCGCTGGTCGCCCTGCTGGTCGCGCCGGTGCCGGTCGGGCTCACCTACCTGGTGGCCGCCCTGCTGCTGCGCGACCGGCCGCTGAGCGTGCGCGATCATCACCGCGAACGTGAGTTCTGGCGTCGCGGCACGAGCATGGGAGACCGTCTGTGAGTGAGAGAATCCAGGAGAGACGCTTCTTCCGCGACCGCGAGCGCGGCATGATCTTCGGCGTATGCGCGGGTATCGCGGACTACTTCGGTTTCGACCTGAAAGTCACGCGCATCCTCGCCGTCGTCGCGTTCTTCATATCGGCGCCGATGACGCTGCTGATCTACTTCGGCATCGCACTGCTGATACCCTACCGGTCCATGGCGCCGGAAGCGCCGCGCGAGGATCCGGATTTCCGCCGGGCGCTGCGCTCGTCACCCCAGGCGACCATGGCGGAGATACGCCGCCGCTTCCAGCGGCTGGACAGCCGCCTCGCCCGCATGGAGCGCTACGTCACCTCGCCGCGCTTCGACCTGGACCGGGAGTTCCGGGAACTGGAGGCGCGCCGCGGACCGGGAGGTATTGACCGATGAGTTCTGCCCATATCTTCGTCATTGCTCTGGTCGCGATAGTGCTGCTGGCGGGCATCGCGAAGGAGTACCTCCGCCATCACCGGCGGGAAGAGGACCCGAAGCGGGACGAGGAGTGGGAAGCCACGCTCGCACGACTCCGGGAACTGGAGGAGCGTGTGAGGGTGCTGGAGCGCATCGTGACCGATCCCCAGGAAGGCCTCCGCCGCGAGATCAACCGGCTCTGAGGGCATGAGCGGGGAGCCGTCCCACGGGCAGGCCGGCGGCGCGGACGACGCGCCGCTGACGGTGGCCGGTGAGCTGGAGGCCCTGCCGGAGACCGCATCCCTGCTGGTGATCGGGGCCCACGCGCTGGCCGGACGGGACTGCGACAGCCTGCCTGCCGACGCGGGTGTTGCCGATCTGGACGGCCTGGGCGTCTACGACCTGGGGCTCGTGCTCGAGCTAGCGGCCGCGGACGAGACGTTGCTGGGGCGCCTGCGCGATCTGCACACCCGGCGTCTGCTGGTGGCCGGCGAGGCCGCCCGGCGCTTCGAGCCCCGCCGGATGCTCGCCCTCGGATTCGAGCGCCACCCGAGCCCCGACGCGGACGGCGGTGCGTATCTCTACGACCGCGACAGCTTCAACCGGGAGCGGGAATGGAACTCGCCCGAGAACTGGGCGAATCCCGAGAATTTCGACAAGTACCGCTGGTGAGCCGGCCGCGGCCGCCTGTCGCCACGGCCGGCCGGGCCGGTCGGTGTCTCTACTCGCTCTGGCCCTTGTAGGCGCGGACCTGCTCGTTGAAGCGGGCGCCCACCAGGTGCATCTGGTCCACCGCGGCATCGTGGCGCTTGGTGAACATCGCCTCGCGCTTGGCGGCGACTTCCTCGTCTACGTCGCCGGCCTCGGCGGCCGCGGCGGCATGCTCTTCCTTGAGACAGGCGAGGTAGGTTTCCATGTCCGCCATGTAGACCTTCACGGCTTTCTGCGCGGCGATCATCTCTTCCTTCGTGGCCGTCGTGCCGTCCGGCATCTCCACGTTCTGCTCGGGGTACACGCATTCCGCCTGCGCGGCGACAGCGAAGCCCGCGAGACCGAGAACGACGGCGAGTGTGAAGCTTTTCATGATGAGCCTGATCCTCCGGATTGACGTAGTTTCGTTGCGGCGCGGCGGCGGTCGGAGGGCGCCGCGGACAAGGCCGTCATTTAATCATCAATGCCCCGTCGACGTGAAGTCGAAGCTCAACTCCCTGATGTAATTGCAGAATTTCTGGCTTCAGGCGAACAGTGCCCGATGGGTGTCCGTGCCGTCCTGCTGCGCGATCAGCAGCGCGAGGTAGTCGTCGCCACTCATCGGCTCGCCGAACAGCAGGCCCTGCACGTAGGTGCAATCCAGAGTCTGCAGGAACGCGAGCTGCTCCTCGGTCTCCACGCCCTCGGCCACCACGTCCATCTTCAGGCTGCGGCCCATCTCGATGATCGTCGCCACGATCGTGGCGTCGTCGGGATCCACGGCGGCATCGCGCACGAACGACTTGTCGATCTTCAGCGTGCTGATGGGGAACTGCTGCAACGCGCTCAGCGAGGAGTAGCCGGTGCCGAAGTCGTCGATGGCGAGATGCAGGCCCATGGCGTAGAGGTCGTCCAGCATGCGGATCGTGCGCTGCGTGTCTTCCATCAGCGTGGTCTCGGTGATCTCCAGCTCCAGGCAGGTGGGGGAGACACCGTGGCGGCGCACGATCTGGTCGACCCGCTGCAGGAAATTGGCCTGCCGCAGCTGCTTCAGCGAGAGGTTGACCGCTACCCGCCCGGGCAGCGGCAGCGTCTCCTGCCAGCGGCGATAGTCCGAGCAGACCCGTTCCAGCACCCACTCGCCGAGTTCCACGATCAGGTTGCTCTCCTCGGCCAGCGGGATGAACTCGGAGGGCAGGATCAGGCCCCGATCCGGCAGTTCCCAGCGCACGAGGGCCTCGGCGCCGATGACGCTGCCGTCGCGCAGGTTGTACTTCGGCTGATAGTTCAGCAGCAGCTCGTCGCGCTCGTAGGCGCGGCGCAGCCGGCTCTTCAGCATCAGCCGCTCCACCGCGGCCTCGTTCATCTCGGGCCGGTAGAAGCGGTGGCTGTTCCCGCCGGCCTTCTTCGCGTGGTACAGCGCCGCATCCGCATTGCGGATGAGGTCGATCACGTTGCCCGCGTCCTCCGGGTAGAAGGCCACGCCGATGCTGGCCGTCATGAAGACTTCGTTGGACTGCACGTGGAAGGGCTCGGCGAGGGCGGCGAGCAGGCGGCCGGCCACCTCCGAGACTTCTCCCTCGGCGTGCTCCTCGTCGCGGATGTGCTCCAGGACGACGGCGAACTCGTCGCCTGCGAGCCGTCCGATCACGGTCTTCTCGGGCAGCTCGCGGATCAGCCGCTCGGTCATCGTCTCCAGTGTGGTATCGCCGGCCAGGTGGCCGAAGGTGTCGTTGATGTCCTTGAAGTGATCGGCGTCGATGTAGAGCAGCGCCAGACAGCGGCGCTCGCGGCGTGCCCTGGCGATGGCCCGCTGCAGCAAGTGCTGGAACTGCATGCGATTCGGCACCTTGGTCAGGGCGTCGATGCGGGCGAGATAGCGGATGCGTTGCTCGGCACGCTTGCGCTCGGTGATGTTCTGCACGGCGAAGATGCGCCCGTCCGCCCCGCTGTCGTCGCCGCGCAGCGCCGAGCCGGTCCAGGACACCGGCACGTGCTGCCCGCCGCGGGTGACGAGCACCGATTCGCTCGGCGCGCCGCCTTCCGGCTCGGAACGGAATTTGCGCCGGTACTCCGGCGCCACCAGGTCGGTGACCGGCAGGCCCACGAGTTCCTCCGAGCGGTAGCCGAGCAGGCGGCCGATGGCCGTGTTCACCCGCGCGATCCGGCCGTCGGGATCGCAGACGATCACGCCGTCGTTCATGCTGTTCAGGATGCGGTCGAGATAGTCGCGGGAGATGGTGGTGTCGCGCAGCGTCTCCCGCATGTCGTTGAACGCCGTTGCGAGGTCGCCGAGTTCATCGGTCCGCTCCACCGCCATGCGTTCGCCGTAGTGGCCGCTGCTGACGTCCCGGGCCTGGCGGATCAGGTCCTGGATCGGCAGCACGAGCCGCCGCGCCGTGAACCACGCGACCGCGGCGCAGGCCAGCAGTATCAGCAGGGTGAATGCGAGCAGCCGGGCGAAAGCGCGGTTGCGGTGTTCCCGGGTGACCGATTCCAGCCGCTCGCGGAATCCCGCGATGCCCTCGACCACCTCGGTCTGGGCGAACTCGGCCTGCAGCTCGCCGATGGTCTCGCCGTCCGCGCGGATGGGCCGCACGGCGACGACCGTGTCTTCTCCCCAGTACGGTGCGCCCAGCGCCAGCACGGCGGCATCCGGTGCGATGGGCGCGCCGGCGCTGACCACCGGGCGGTTCTCGGAATCCACGATCGCGAGGCCGCGCAGCATGTCCAGATCCGCCAGCGCTTCGTCGAGCACCGCCTGCACGGCGGTCTCGTCGCCGCCGGCGAGCGGCGCGTCCACTTCGCGCTCCAGTGCCGCGACCGATTCGAGCACACGGGCCTCGAACTGGCGGGTCAGCAGCTCCTCTTTCTGCGCGACGCCTGCCTCGCTGAGTTCGCCGGCGAGGTGGGTGTAGTTGACCACGAGGAGGCCGGCCACCGTGCATACGATGGCCACCGACAGCGCAATTGCCGTCGCCACATATTTTGGTAGCAGTTTCCGCCACATAGCGGAGCCGGTGGCCGTCAGGCCGACCCGGACCTCGCGGTCCTGCTCGCCGCGGTATGCCCGCGATGACCCGTGACGGGCTCCAGCATGGCCACTCCTCCGTTTTTCTTTATTGTTCTTCTTCGGGAAGTTTTTCGCTACTCCCTCGCGCCCAGAGTCTACCCCAGCCGGGGCGCGAGCGGCGAGTGTCACGGCCCGCCCCGGCGTCCGTAGCCCGAATGCGGCTTCAGTCCGGTGCGGGCCGCCCGCCGCGTGTAGAATGGCGCCATCCGCGGGGAGGTTGCGTGGCAGGAGCGGCCTGGACGGACTGGGGATGGAGAAGAAGTGCGCACTGATCGTTGACGATTCGCACTCGGCGCGGGTGGTGCTGCGTCGTCTGCTCGAGCGCCACGACCTCGAGGTGGCCACGGCCGAATCGGCCGAAGAAGCTCTGGAATACCTCGCCGATCACCGCCCCGACGTGATCTTCATGGATCACATGATGCCGGGCATGGACGGCTTCGAGGCGGTGCGGGCGATCAAGGACAACCCCGACACCGCCACCATCCCGATCATGATGTACACCTCCCAGGAGGGCGAACTGTACGTGGGTCAGGCGCGCGCCCTCGGCGCGGTGGGCGTGCTGCCGAAACAGGTGGCGCCGGTCGAGGTCTCGAAGGTGCTCGAGTCGCTGCGTCTCATCGAATCGAGCGCGGAGGCCGCCCCCGACGGCGGTCGGACAGGCATCGCCCGGTCCAGCGGCGACACCGTGGCCGACCTGCAGGCGCTCTCGGGGCTGGACGTCGGCCTGCGGGAGATGATCCAGGACCTGTTCGAACAGCAGCGCTCGATCATCCGCCGAGACCTCATCGACAGCTACGAGTCCATCGCCGCACGGGTGGCCGACGAGATCGGCAGCCGCCGGGACCCCGGCGGCGACGAGGCGGCCGCGTCCGGCGGCACGCTGCCCCGGGTGGCGCTCGCGGCCGTGGCCGTGCTGACGGTGGCGGCGCTCGCGTTCGGCTGGCTCTACATCAAGGCCGAGCGCCAGTGGCAGGCGGAGCGAGAGCGCTCCGAACAGCTGCTGGAGCAGCTCCGCAACCGCCAGGCCCTCGTGGCCGATGGCACCGTGGCCATCGAGGAGCGCATGAGCCAGACCCGCGCCGGCTATGCCAGCGCCCTGGATCAGGCGCTGGAGGCGGTGCAGTGGGCGGTGAACCAGAATGGCCGCTACGCCTGGACGGAACTCGCCTTCGGCGAAGAGCAGCGCCTGGTGCTGGAGGAGCTGCTGGATCGGCTGGACGCCATGGGATTCGTCGGCCGGGTCCGCGTCGTCTCCCACGTGGGCGACTTCTGCCTGCTGGAGACTGGCGGCGACGACTACGAGGTGGCGCCGGCGGATCTGCCGCTGACCGGCTGCGACCGGCTGGGCCTGTCGGCCGAGGAGGCCGTCACCCGCGGCTTGCGCCAGTCGGTGGCGTTCGCCAACTTCCTCGGCACCGTCGACACCCGTTACGACGGCCGCATCCGGGTCGAGACCGGCACCGCCGGCAACACCGAGCCGGTGCTGGCCTATCCGCCGGTGACCGATGCGCTGCGCGCGGGAGAGTGGAACCGGGTGGCTGCGGTGAACAACCGCATCCGGGTGGAGATACTGCCGGACTGACCGGCGCTCAGCCGGTGCCGGTCAGGGCTTCGTCGTCGTCCTGCTGCGCCCGCTTCTCGACGAAGGTCTCCGGCTCCCGCGGCCCGGTCGTGCGGATGGCGCCGTCCACCACGGCCCCTTCGGCGACCGCGATCGCCTCGCCGGTGACGGTACCCTTGATCCTCGCGCTGGGCGCGATTTCCAGCCTGCCGCGGGCGATCACCTCGCCTTCGATCTCCCCGGCCAGCACGACGTTGCGGGCCTGCAGCACGCCGGTCCAGCGTCCGCCCGGCGCCACGGTGACGGTGCCGTCGAGACTGCAGTCGCCTTCCACTTCGCCGCAGATCACGAAGTCGCCCTTGCCGGAGAGCTCGCCCTGCACGCGGCAGCCTTTGCCGATCAGCGTGGCCGGGCCGCTGCTGCGGTCGAGTAGCCGGCGGAATTTCCTGTCGCTCATGTCGTCGCCCCGGGGGTGAGGATTCGGAATTATGTTAGAGCTTCCCGTCCGGGGAATTCGTGACACAGTTGGCAATTGGCCCCGAAAAAGCGGGCGCTATTCCAGGTATCCGCGCTCCAGCGTCTCGATCTCGGTGACGATACCGTCTTCGAAACGCACCCGCCGCATGAACTTGTTCGGCCCCAGGTTCCAGGTGAGCTCCCTTATCTCGACTTCCACCCAGGGCGGTGTTCCCCAGCCGTAGATGTGCCGCCGGATCACACCCGAGTCCGGCGCGCGCGTGGTCTTGCCGATGAAGACATTGCGGCGCAGGACGGTGCGTGTCTGCTCGTAATCGGGCTCTCCGCACATGTCGAGCACCTTCGTGATGTGCATACCCTCGCTCACCAGCTTGTTGCCGCAGCGAAAGGCGTGCGCCTCGGGTGCCAGCGCCAGGGCGAGCAGCACGCAGAGCCCGGCAGCGGCGCGGCGGAGCCGGCCGGTCGCGCGCAGCGATTTTCTGCCCTCTAGTCGCATCCTCCATAGTGTAGCGCGGCGTGTGGGGCCTTGCAGCGGCGGCACGGGACCGGTATCCCTGCGTCGGCACACCCACGGGGGACGCGCATGGAAACCGACCGACCGGACCATTTGGAGGGCTTGCTGCAGCGATGCTGGGGTTACCTGGAGGAGGGGGCCGGCTCCGCCCGCAGTCCGTTCCATACCGCCGTGCTGGGCACCGTCGAGGATGGCGGGCCCCGGCTGCGGACCGTGGTGCTGCGGGCCGCCGACCGGAAGGCCGGCCGGGTGCTCTGCCACACCGACGCCCGTTCGGCGAAGGTCCGGCAGATCGGGGACGATGCGCCGGTGAGCTGGCTGCTGTACGACCCGGGGCGCAAGGTCCAGCTGCGCCTCGAGGGGCGGGCCACGCTGCACGCCGACGACGCACTGGCCGACGAACGCTGGCGGGCCAGCGCCGTGGGTTCCCGCCGCTGCTACCTCGTGGAGCCGGGGCCCGGTGCCGTGCTGGAGGCCGCCGGCTCCACGTTGCCGCAAGGGCTGCGCGAGAGGCGGCCCGAGCCCGGGGAGACCGAGCCGGGGCGAGTGAACTTCGCCGTCGTGGCAGCAGACATCGAGCTCATCGATTGGCTGCATCTCACCGCCGACGGGCATCGGCGCGCGCGCTTCCGACGCGTGGGCCATGCCGGTAACGGTGGCCGGGACCCTGGCGACGACCGAGGCGCTGACCGAGGCGATGACCGAGGCGATGACCGAGGCGATGACCGAGGCGATGACCGAGGCGCCGACCGCGGTCATGATTGCGGCCGGGGCTGGGCGGGAGACTGGATCGCGCCCTGACACGCCTGTGGCCGGCTCACGGCTGGCGGCGCGTCGCGCTGTCGGTTTAGACTCTCCCGCTTGTCGCGGTATGCCGCAGCGGCCCCGTCCGGCGGACGGGGCGTCCGTCCGCGCGGAGCCAGGTCGGTGTTGGGGCTCGAGGGGGCTCGGTGGATCGAAAACTCGATAAACGGCTGGAGCGCCTTGCCGCTTCCAGCACGGCGGGTCTGCTGCGCGGCGGCCGCAAGGGCGTGGAGAAGGAGTCGCTGCGGGTGACGCCCGAAGGCTTTATCTCCCCGCTGCCTCATCCGCGCGGTCTGGGTTCGGCGCTCACCAACCGATACATCACCACGGATTTCTCCGAAGCCCTTATCGAGTTCGTCACGCCCGCGTTTCCCGCCCTGTGGGAGACCATCCAGTTCCTGTGCGACGTGCACCAGTTCGCCTATCGGCAGATCGGCGACGAGTTGCTGTGGGTCACTTCCATGCCCTGTCGGGTGGGCGACGAGGACAGCATCCCGCTGGCCGACTACGGCCCCTCGAACGTCGGCCAGATGAAGAAGGTCTACCGGCGGGGGCTCGGGCATCGCTACGGCCGGGTCATGCAGACGATCTCGGGGGTGCATTTCAACTACTCGTTGCCCCAGCATTTCTGGCACGAGTACCAGGCGCATGAAGGCGACGCCGGGCCGGCGGACGCGTTCCGCTCCGCCCACTACTTCGGCCTGCTGCGCAACTTCCGCCGCGAGGGCTGGCTGCTCCTCTACCTGTTCGGCGCCTCGCCGGCGATGTGCAAGTCGTTCCTGGCCGACGACTACCCGACCATCCCGGAGTTCGACGCGGAGACGCTGTTCGAGCCCTACGCCACGTCGCTGCGCATGAGCGACTTCGGCTACAGCAATCGCACGCAGGCGAAGCTGAACATCTCGCTGAACGACCTCTCGAGTTACGTGGCCGATCTGGACGCCGCCATCAATACGCCGGAGCCGGACTACGAACGTATCGGCCTGCTGGTGGACGGCGTGCACCGGCAGCTGAATGCGAACATCCTGCAGATCGAGAACGAGTACTACAGCCCGATCCGGCCGAAGCGCACGGCCCGTTCCGGCGAGCGGCCCGCCGCGGCCCTGTTGCGCGGCGGCGTGGAGTACGTGGAAGTGCGCGCCCTGGACCTGAACCCCTTCGATCCGGTGGGCGTCAATCAGAACGAGCTGCGGTTCGTCGAATGCTTCCTGATCTACTGTCTGCTGAAAGAGAGCCCGCTCCTGGACGACGAGGCGCTGGCGGAGGCCGGCGCCAATCAGACCGCCACGGCCCACTCGGGCCGGGATCCGGGCCTGTATCTCAAGCGCGATGGCCGCGGCGTCCTGCTGGCCGACTGGGCCGCCGATATCCTCGCCGACATGGCGCCCGTGGCGGAGATCCTCGACCGCGGTCTCGAGGGCACCCCCTACGGCGATACGCTCGCCCATCAGCGGGAGCTGGTCGACGACCCGGACCGCACACCTTCGGCCCGCCTCGTTGCCGAGCTGGTGGAGAGCGGCGCCAGCTTCTTCGAGTTCGCCCTGGAGGCGGCGCGCAGCCACAAGTCGTACTTCCGCACGCTGAAGCCGGTGAACGAGCGCCGCCAGGCGGAGTTCGAGGAAGAGGCGCGGCGATCCCGCGAGCGCCAGCGGGAGCTGGAGGCGTCCGAGACCATCAGCTTCGAGGAGCACGTCGCCCGCTACTACGCGAGCGCCGGGGGCTAGCCGGAGGGCGGACCGCCGGTCAGGGGTTGCCGGCGAACACGGCCGTGGTCACGCGTCCCTGCCAGTCGATGCCGCCCCGGTACATGCCTGCGCAGTTCTGCTCGAATACCGGCATACCCGCCCCGTCGACGGCGATGAGCCCGCCGTTGCCGCCGAGCGCGCGCAGCTTCTCGCCCACCACCCGCCGCGCCGCCGCGCCCAGCCCGGCGCCGCCGTAGCGGATCATCGCGGCCACGTCGTGTGCCGCCGCCGTGCGCAGGAAGTACTCGCCGTCGCCGGTGGTCGACACCGCGCAGACGCCGTTCTCCGCCCAGGTGCCCGCGCCGATCACCGGCGTGTCGCCGACGCGGCCCCAGCGTTTGTTGGTCAGGCCGCCAGTGGAAGTGGCCGCCGCGAGGTTGCCGCCGCGATCCAGCGCCACGGCGCCGACCGTGCCCAGGCTGAACTCCTCCGGGCGCGCCGCGCTGTCGTCCCCCGCCGCCGCGCGGGCACGTTCCCATTCGGCACGGCGCTGGGGAGTCGAGAACCAGTCCGGCTCGACCAGCGCGAGCCCCTGCTCGCGGGCGAAGTCTTCCGCTCCGGCGCCTGCCAGCAGCACGTAGGGGGTCTGCTCCAGCACGGCCCGGGCGGCGAGCACCGGGTTGCGGACACGGCGAACGCCGGCCACGCCGCCGGCCGCGAGGTTGCTGCCGTCCATGACCGATGCGTCGAGCTCGTGACCGCCCTCGTGGTTGAAGACCGCGCCGCGGCCGGCGTTGAACAGGGGGTTGTCTTCCAGCACGACGACCGCCGCGGTCACCGCGTCCATGGCGCTGCCGCCGGCGGCGAGCAGCTCGTGGCCGGCCGCGAGCGCCTCGCGCAGGGCCTCGTGATAGCGGGTTTCCCGTTCGGGCGGCAGGTCGGCGCGGCGGACGAGCCCGGCCCCACCGTGGACGGCGATTGCCGTGCGCCCGGCCTGCGTTGCGGTTCGGTTCACGCGCTCCGCCGGGCTGCGCCGAGGAAACCCGCCGTCAGCAGCAGTAACCAGAGCCCGTGACCGCCGCCACCGCCGCCCGCACTGGCCGCGGCGGCCGTGCTGCTTACCTCGATGCTGCGGCTGGCGGTGTTGTCGCCCTCGTCCGGGTCGCCCTGGGCCGCGCGGACCACCGCCTCGACAGCTCCGGTACCTTCCTGTGCCGCGTCCACCGACAGTTCGAGCGCCAGCGTGTCGCCGCCGGCGAGGGCGGCTGCCTCGCAGCGAATCCCACCCGCCGTGACGGTGCAGCCCGCGCTGCCGGACGTCGCTGCCGGCTGCAGGAAGGACGGGGTGCTTATCGTCACGACCAACCCGGTGGCGGTGCGCAGAGACGCGTTGGTCACGGTGAGGTCCAGCGTGGCGCGGGCACCGCGGGTGACCGAGGCGGGCGCCTGCAGGGCGATGCCCAGATCGGCCGCCGGATCGATACGCAATGCTGCGCTGGCCGTATTGTTGGACGGCTCGGTGTCGCTGTCCGCCCGGACTTCCGCGGCCAGATCGGCCGGGCCCGCGTCGACGGCGGCGAGCGTCAGGTTCGCCGTCGCCGAGCCGCCCGCGGCGACCGTGCCGATGGTGCACTCGGCGCCGCCCGCCGCCGCGGTGCAGAGCGTGCCGGCGTCGCGCAGGCTCACGCCGGCCGGCAGGCCGACGCTCATCGACACCAGTTCGGCCGTGGCAGTGCCCAGGTTGCTGGCGGTCAGCTCGAGGCTGACGGTGCCGCCTTCCAGCACCGTGGCCGGCGAGACGACCGCGGCAACGGTCATGTCCGCGTCGGGCAGCGCCTTCAGGCAGAACGCAGATGCAACCTGCGGCGCCATCTGCTCCAGGCTGCAGGCGGAGAATGTGGAGCTGCCGTTCAGCCGCGGTGCCATCAGGAAATTCTGCGGCGTGTTCTCGCACACCGAGCCGTCTTCCCCGTCGTGGGGCGAGCCGAAGTTGTGGCCGATCTCGTGGGCGCCGATCAGGCTGTCGGTCGTCACCGTGCGTCGGCCCTCGCTCAGCCCCGCGCCGAAGCGGGTGCTGCACAGCGCGCGGGTGTAGGCAATGCCTGCGGTGCTGTCGTCCAGGTCCCTGCCGGTGTAGAGATGTACCAGCCCGAGATTCCTCAGGTCGGGCTCGCCCGACTTGTAGTTGCCGAGCTCGGCCAGGAGCGTGGTCGGATCGGTGGAGTCGGTGAACGGATCGTTCGCCACGGAGAACACCCGGAAGTCGGTGACGTTGATCGTTACGCCCACCTGCTCAGAGAATATCCCGTCGATGTTGTTCAGCCGCGTGGCCAGCGCCGCCACCGGGTCCGGGTGGCGGGCCGCGAAGTCCGCGTCGCCGAGCACGGCGAGGTCGATCTCGCTCTCGACGGTCTTCACCAGTTCGCTCACCAGGTCGTCGAAGCCGGCCTTGGCGCTGCCCGCCGGCGAGGCGGGCCCGTCGGCGACGGCGCAGCCGAGCGCGCCCGGCGCGAGACGCATGTCCGCCAGTCGGAACATCACCGGCGCGGCGCCGGGCCCGGCCGCCGGGTTGGCGGTGTCGGCTTTGACCTCCCCATTCCCGGCGGCAAGGGAGAGCGCGGCCGCGGACTCGAGCGCATAGAGCTCGGTGCCGTCCCACATCAGGCCCGCCCAGCGGCCGTCCCCGCCGCGGGTCAGGCGCAGCCAGGAGCCCGGCTGCCCGGCGATGCGGCCGCGATAGAGCTCCACGCCGGCGTTACGCGCGGCAGGGCTGCGCCCCAGTGCCGCGGAGAGCCTGGCATTGAGGGCGAGTTCCAGGCGCCAGCTGCGACCGAAGGCGGTGAAATCCAGCGTCCCGGCTCCCGTCGGCGCCGCGTCGAAGCGCCAGCCCTGCGGTGACTCGTGGTGGGCGATGGTGACGTCGGCCGCCGCGGCGGACGGAGCGAGCGCCGGCGTCAGCGATAACAGCGAAAGCAGCCACAGGAGGGGGATCAGTCTGTGCATGGGCTTCAAGGGGATCGTCAGCCGGGGCCCGGCGTGCGTGTGGTCCGTGTCGTGACAGGCAAGGCCGGAGTTTCCCCGATATCGGGTACCGGATCGGCGATCGCGGCCTCGAATTGTGTGCTGGTTCACAATTTGTCCAAGTCGGCGACCTCCCGCGGCACAGATTACCTAAAATTCAGCAATCCGGCCCGTCGTCTTCGGCAGCCGGTCCGCCAGTTACCCGGAGGCGCGAGAGCCCTTTGAAAAAAACATTCCTGCTCGGTCTGCTGCTCGGTATCGGCGGAGCCGTCTGGCTCGCCGGCTGGTATCCGTTCGTGGATCCCGTGCGCTTCGCCTCGGAGTCCGGCGTCGCCAGGAACGGGGGCCGCACGGAGAGTTTCCGCATCCAGATTCCGGAAGACCGGGTGCTCGGCGCCGCGGCGCCCGGTAGCGTGGTCCCGTCGGTGCCGGCAGGGCTCTCCCTGCCCGAAGTCGCCGGCGACGGTGCGGTGGAGATCTACAAATTGCGCAATGCCTCCGGCAAGGTCATCGGCCTGGCGAGCCGCATCCGCGGCGGCGATGCCGCGTACACGGACTGGACGCTGATGCTCCCGGCGCGGGGTGCGCTGTTCCTCACGGCGGCCGGTTCCGAGGTCTCGCCCCATGCGATGGCGACGGCGATGGCGACGGCCGGCGTCGCGGCGGACCCGGCCGGGCAGTCGCCGACGTCGCCGACGTTCAGGATCCTCGGCGACGTGGCCGGGGGCAGCGGCGAGTTCGCCGGTTTCTTCGGCAGCTTCAGCGAGGAGTGGGAGGTTGCCGGCCGTGACGCCGAGGGCCGCCTGGTCGGCGACATCGAGATCATGACGCTCACGCAGATCGGCACACGCCCGGGGAGGGCCGCCCCATGAAATACGTGCTCTCGCTGCTGGCCGGCCTCGCCTGCGGCACGGCGCTCGTGATCCTGGTGCTCTATTACAACCCGCTGGTGCAGCAGAACCCGCGGGTGCCGCTGGCGGCTGCGCCGGACGCCTCGGTGGAGGTGTTCTACGATACCGCCACCGACACGGTGGCCCGCACGGGGCCGACCGACGGCCTGCTCGCCGCCGTACCTGCCTCGGCAGAGACGCTGTGGGAGCCTGCGCTGGCGTGGACCGAGGCAAGGGTGCTGGTGCTGCGCGATGTGGACGGGCGAGCGCTGGGCTTCGGCGTGCGCTTCGCCACGCTGGACTCCGGCACCCGGCCGCTCACCGGCGAATTACTGGCGGACAGCGTCTGGAATCTGCATCTCGCGGGCCGTGGCTCCCTGTTCGTGGACGGGCTCGACAACCTGTGGCCGCTGGCAAGGCACGTGCTCGTGCCGGCATGGCGTGCCGAGGACGGCACGTGGGAGGGCAGCTTCGACGGCGATATCACGGCAGGGCCCCGACCCAGTCGAGTGGCCGTCATGACCGGCGGCGCCGGGATATTCGCGGGTACCCGTGGCGAGGCGAGGGAATCGCTGTCGGTGGAGGCGCTGTCGCTGCGCGACGGGCGACTCGCCGCCGACGGTTCGCTGCTGGTCGCGATTACGGGCGGGTCCGGTCAGGCCGACCCGGTCAGTCCCGAATAAAGCGCACGAACTCCGCGAGCGGCGCGCGCTCCGAGCGGAGCTCATTCACCGGCGCGTCCGGGTCCCGGTAGCCCAGCGCCATCCCGCAGAAGAACATGTGCTCCTCGGGGATCTCGAACAGCTCGCCGATGGTCCGGTACCACACCGCCCATGCTTCCTGGGGGCAGGTGTCCAGGCCGTACTCACGGGCCAGCAGCATGATGCTCTGCATGAACATGCCGAGGTCCGCCCACTGGCCCTCCTGCATGCTGCGGTCGATCGTGAACAGGAGTCCGACGGGGGCGCCGAAGAAGCGGTAGTTGTGCGCGAACTGCATCAGCCGCGCCGCCTTGTCCTCACGGGGGATACCGAGCTTCTCGTACATCATCTCGCCGATGCGGAAGCGCCGCGTGCGGTAGGGCTCCTTCAGCTCCGGCGGATAGATGTTGTACTCGGTGCCCTCGCCTTTCGGCGAGTGGGGCATCTTGCGCGCTACCGCGTCCAGCAGGCGTTCCCGTGCCGCGCCGGTGAGCACGATCACGTGCCAGGGCTGCAGATTGCCGCCCGAGGGCGCACGGCTCGCCCGCTCGAGAATCTCGCGTACCGTCTCATCGGGCACGGGCTCGTCCAGGAAGGCCCGCACCGTCAGGCGCGAGTCCAGCGCTTCGGATACTTTCATCGTTCCTCGCTATCTTGGATGGCTGGTGATGATTGTCAGGGTCGATCGCCGGCGTCGACAGCCTGCAGGTCCTTCAGCAGGTCCTTCAGCGATACGCCCGGGTCGGCCAGTGCCTCCGGCGGCGGTGTGGCGTGTGCCGCGATCAGGGGCTTCGAGAGCATGAACTCCCGCGGGCTGTTCACGGCATCCACCGCCAGCAGCCGGCCCTCGGCCAGATAGAAGCACGCGAACGACCGCGCGGCAGGATCGCCCCGCATGACGGTCTGGTCGCAGCCCTCGGACAGCCCGGCGATCTGCAGCTTGAGGTCGTACTGGTCCGACCAGAACCAGGGCACATCGTTGTAGGGCGTCCGCTCCCCGCAGATGCCGGCGGCGGCGGTCCTGGCCTGTTCGAGCGCATTGTGCACCGATTCCAGCCGCAGCTGACGGCCGTAGATGCCGCTGGGGTGGCGGGTGCAGTCGCCCACCGCGTAGACGCCGTCCGCGTGGGTGCGGCAGTACTCGTCCACCAGGATGCCGTCGTCGCAGGCCAGGCCGGCATTCGCCGCCAGCTCGGTCACCGGCTCGATGCCGATGCCCACCACCACGAAGTCCGCCGCCACCCTCTCGCCGGCGGCGGTCAGCACCGCTTCCACCCGGCCGTCGCCTTCGAAGCCGGCTACCCCCTCGCCGAGGCGCAGGTGCACCCCGTGTCGGCGGTGCTCGGACTCGTAGAAGTCGGAGATCGGTGGCGAGACCACCCGGCTCATCACCCGTCCGGCGAGTTCCAGCACGGTGACGTCCAGCCCGGCGACCGCGGCGACCGCAGCCACCTCCAGCCCGATGTAGCCGGCGCCGACCACCACCAGGCGCGCCCCCGGCGCGAAGTGAGTTCGGATCGCGTCCACGTCGTCGATGGTGCGCAGGTAGTGGATGCCGGGCAGGTCGGCGCCCGGGGCCTGCAGCCTCAGCACCCGGCTCCCGGTAGCGATGACGCAGTGGTCCCAGTCGATGCTGCCGCCGTTCTCCAGCTCGGCGCGCCGCGCCGCGGTGTCGAGTGCGGCCACCCGCGTGGAGAGGCGCAGATCCACCTCCGCGTCTTCGTAGAAGCCGGGCGGCTTGAAGTACAGGCGGTTCCGCTCCAGATCGCCGGAGAGGTATTTCTTCGACAGCGGCGGGCGCTGATAGGGTACCCACGGTTCTTCGCCCGCCAGCACGATGCGGTCGTCATAGCCCTTGTGGCGCAGCGTACTCACCAGCTGGCCGGCGGCATGGCCGGCACCGATGACGAGGACCGTCTCACTCATCCCGCTATCCCCCGGCGCCGCTCACATGGCGCTGATGCCGCCATCCACCTTCAGCTCGGCGCCGGTCACGAACTTCGATTCGTCGGAGGCGAGATAGAGCACGGCGTAGGCGACGTCGTCCGGGTCGCCGATGCGCCCCAGCGGAATCTGACGGGTGAGTTTGTCCAGCCCCTTCTGCCGGCCCACCGCATCGAGCATGCCGGTCAGGATCGGCGTGTCGATAAACACGGGGTGCACGGAGTTGCAGCGGATGCCGTTGCCGCTGCGCGCACAGTGCAGCGCGACGGATTTCGACAGATGTCGAACCGCCGCCTTGGCCGAGTTGTAGGCCGCCATGTTGTGGCCGGCGATGATGCCGGAGATGGAGGAGATGTTGACGATGCTGCCGCCGCCGGAGGCCGCGATCTTCGGGATCGAGTACTTGCAGCCGAAGAATACGGAGTCGAGATCCACGGCGTGCACGTGGCGCCAGTTCTCCCAGGTCTCGTCCTCCACGCTGGACATCGAACCGATGCCGGCGTTGTTGACCAGGATGTTGAGGCCGCCGAACCGGTCCACCGTCTCGGCGATCACTGCCTGCCAGCGCGCCCCGTCGGTAACGTCGTGTTCCAGCGCCAGCGCCGCGCCCTCGCGCTCGTCGTTGATGGCCTGTGCCTGCTCTTCGGCACCGGCGAAGTTGATGTCGGTCAGCGCGACGCGCGCTCCCTCCCGTGCCAGCATCCGCGCGATGGCTGCGCCCAGACCCTGCGCGGCGCCTGTCACCAGCGCCACCTTGTTGTCGACTCTGCCCACGGTGCCTCCTCGCTTGCGTTGCTGCGGCCGGCGGCGCCCCCGCCCGCCGCGGCGCTCCCCGGCACGGTATTCTAAGGGCCGCGGCCGGCGCCGCCTAATCCGTCTCCGTCACCGCCTGCTAGACTCGCCCGTTGCCAGGAGGGGTCAGTGACGGGAGGCCGTGATGGTAGAGATGATTAAAGCGATACGCATCGAGGAGTTCGGTGGGCCGGAGGTCCTGCAGTGGCGGGACGTCGAGGTCGGCGAGCCCGGTCCCGGCGAGGTGCGGCTGCGCCATACCGCCGTCGGCCTCAACTTCATCGATACCTATCACCGCTCCGGCCTCTATCCGCTGGAACTGCCCAGCGGCCTCGGCAGCGAGGCCGCGGGTGTCGTGGAGGCGCTGGGCGCCGGCGTCGACGACCTCGAGGTCGGCCAGCGGGTGGTCTACACGGGCCGGCCGCCGGACGCCTATTCCGAGGCGCGCCTGATCGCCGCCGACCTGCTGGTGCCGCTGCCGGACGCCGTGGGCGACGAGACGGCGGCGGCCGCCATGCTGAAGGGCCTCACGGCCTGGTATCTCCTGAAGCGCAGCTACCCCGTGCGCCCGGGCGACACCGTGCTGCTGCATGCGGCGGCGGGCGGCGTGGGCCTGATCGCCGTGCAGTGGGCGAAACACCTGGGCGCCACCGTCATCGGCACGGTGAGCACCGAGGCCAAGGCGGAGCTGGCACGCGCGCACGGCTGCGACCACATCGTGATGGCGGACAGCGAGGATCTGGCCGGCGAGGTGCGGCGTCTGACCGGCGGCGAGGGTGTGGCGGCGGTCTACGACTCGGTGGGCCGGGATACGTTCTACGCCTCGCTGGACAGCCTGCGGCCCCACGGCGTGATGGTGTCTTTCGGCAATGCCTCGGGACCGGTGGAGCCCTTCGCGCCGCTGGAACTGGCGAAGCGGGGCTCGCTGTACGTGACCCGGCCCGTGCTGTTCGACTTCATCTCCACGCGGGAGGCGCTGCTCGGCGCGGCGGGCGAGCTGTTCGAGGTGATCGGCAGCGGCGCCGTGAAGATCGAGGTAAACCAGCGCTATCCGCTGGCCGAGGCCGCCGAGGCTCACCGGGATCTCGAGGCGCGGCGGACCACGGGCTCCACCGTGTTGCTGCCGTGAGGGTCAAACGGGCCTGAGCGGCCAGATGAGCGGCAGCACGACCATGACCACGGCGAACACCACCAGCGTGAGCGGCACGCCCACCCGCAGGTAGTCGGCGAAACGGTAGCCGCCCGGGCCCATCACCAGGATGTTGGCCGGGTGGGAGATGGGGCTCATGAAGCTCGCCGCCGCCGCGACGGCCATCGCCATCATCGCGGTCTCCGGCGCGAGGCCCATGTCCGCCATCGCCGACAATACGATCGGCGCCATGATCACCACCAGCACCGCGGGCGGGATCACCACTGTCGATATCGCGGTCATGGCATAGAGCGAGAAGATCACGGCCCAGGGTCCGGCTTCGCCGGCGACCGAGAGTACCTGGCCGGCGATCCAGGCGGCCGCGCCGGTGTCCTGCATCGCGGTGCCCAGCGGCAGCATGCCGGCGATGAGGAAGATGGCGCGCCACTCGATGGCGCGATAGGCCTGCTCCATGCTGAGACAGCCGGTCAGCACCATCAGCGTGGCGCCGAATACGGCGGCCACCTGGATGGGCAGCCAGCCGACCAGCACGCTGGTGACCACGCCCAGCATGATGCCGGCGGCCACCGGCGCGCGGCGGGTATCCGGCGGCGCCTTGCCGAGAGGGGTCAGCACCAGGAAGTCCGGGTCCCGCTCCAGGAGTTCCAGCTTCTCCCGCGGCCCCACCAGCAGCAGCGCGTCGCCGAGGGCCAGCCGCACGTCGCGGAGATCCTCCTCGACCGGCGCGCCGTTGCGCCAGATGCCGACCAGCTCCAGGCCGTAGCGCTCGCGGAAGTTCAGCTCCGCCACGCTTTTGCCCACCAGCGAGCTGCGCGGATCCAGGGTGGCGTCCTGCATGGCCAGGCGCCGGGACTCGAAGCTGGAGAGCTTCATCGACGGCTTCGAGTCGAGGTCCAGCCCCTGCAGCGCCCGCAGCACGTCCAGGTCGCCGGGCTCCCCCTGGATCAGCAGCAGGTCGCTGCCCGCCAGTTCCGTGTCCGGTCCGGGCAGCAGGTCGAGGTTGCCGTCGCGGAAGGTGGCGAGCACCTTGAAGTCGAACACGTCGGTGAGCCGGGTGCGGCCCAGGGTGCGTCCGGCGAGCCCGGATTCCCGCGGCACGCGGACGACGAAGAGCCGGTCGTCGGCGCCGTAGCGTTTCGTGACCTCGTCGGCGTCGAGCAGGCTCACCTCGGCGAAGTCGCTGACCTCGTGCAGGTTCTCGACGGTCTCCTTGCGCCCCTGCAGCAGCAGCCGGTCGCCGGCGCGCAGCGGCACGTAGGCGAGGTTGGTGCGCCGCGGCGACTGGTCCCGGCGCTGGACGGCCAGCAGGTCCGCACCGAAGCGCTGGCGGAAGCCGATGTGTGCCACCAGGTCGCCGACCAGGGGAGAGGAGTCCGCCACCACCACCTCCGCGCGGGCGAGCTGTTCGGCGACCATGGACTGCAGCACCGGCGCCTCGCGCTCGATCACCAGGTCGCTCAGGCGGCGCAGCTCGCTGAAGCGATCCAGCTGACCCTGCACCAGCAGCTCGTCGCCGGCGCGCAGTGTGGTCTGGCGGTTCGGTAAAGTTTCGCTGCGGCCGAAGCGCTGCAGCGCGAGCACCACCAGGTCGGCGGCCGAGGTGATGCGGCTCTCGCCGAGAGTCTTGCCGACCAGCATCGAGTCCTGGGGGATGCGCAGCGTGAAGGTGCGCTCGGCCAGCTTGTACTGGGATCGCAGCGCCCGCTGGCTGCGGCCGCGGTCGCGTTTCTGCGTCTTGCGTTTCGGCAGGAACAGGCGACCCACGAGGGCGACGAACAGCGTGCCGGCGAGCATTACGACGACGCCGACGGGGGTGAAGTCGAACAGACCGAAGGGTTCGTAACCGCCGCCGGCCATGGCGTTGCTGACCAGCAGGTTCGGCGGCGTGCCGATCATGGTCATCAGGCCGCCGAGCAGGCTCGCATAGGCCAGCGGCATCAGCAGCCGGGACGGCGACACGCGCGTGCGCCGGGCGATGTCGACCACCACCGGCAGCATGAGCGCGGCAACGCCGATGTTGTTCATGAACGCAGAGAGGAAGCCGGCGGTGAGCATGATCACCACGATCATCGCCACTTCCCGCCGACCGGCCAGGCGCATGACCTGGCGGCCGATGACGTTGGCGATGCCCGTGCGCGTCAGCCCGTCGGAAAGGATGAACATGGCCCACACGGTGATCACCGCCGTGTTGGAGAAGCCGCTGAAGACCTCGTCGGGAGAGACCAGCCCGGTGATCGCCAGCGTGCCCAGGACGAGCAGCGCCACCACGTCCATGCGGATCCACTCGCCGATGAACAGGACGAGGGCCGCGGCCAGGATGGCGAGGACCAGGGCGATCTCGAAGGTCATGTGCTCGGGTCCGACCTCCCTGTCGTGGCGGCTACAGTCGCCGCACGATGACGCTGCCGATGGAGTAGCCGGCGCCGAAGGAGCAGATCACCCCCACGTCGCCGGCGTCGAGCCCTTCCCGGTGGCGATGGAAGGCAATGACGGAGCCGGCGGATGCCGTATTGGCGAACTCGTCCAGCACGACCGGCGCCTCGTCCTCCCCTGCGTCGCGGCCGAGCAGGCGTTTGACCACCAGCCGGTTCATGTTCAGGTTGGCCTGGTGCAGCCAGTAGCGGCCGACGTCCGCCACGTCGAGGCCGCTCTCGCGCAGGTGCTCGCCGATGTGGTCGGCCGCCAGGGGCGAGACCTCCTTGAAGACCTTGCGGCCCTGCTGGCGGAACAGCTTGCCGCTGTCGAAGAAATCCGCTTCGGGGCCGCGATTGATGAAGCCGAAGTCGTTACGGATGTTGTTCGAGTAGAGGGTGGCGAGCTTCGTCCCCAGCACCTCCCAGCGCTCCTTCGCCCGGCTCTCGTCGGAGCGCTCCAGCACCACGGCCGTGCAGACGTCGCCGAAGATGAAATGCGCATCCCGGCTGCGCCAGTTGATGTGGGCCGAGGTGATCTCCGGGTTCACCATCAGGACGCGGCGCGCGGAGCCGCCGGCGATCGCATCGACGGCGTTCTGCAGGCCGAACGTGGCCGACGAGCAGGCCACATTCATGTCGTAGGCATAGCCGCCCGCGCCGATGGCATGCTGCACCTCGACGGCCAGCGCGGGATAGGGCCGTTCCAGGTTGGAGCAGGAGAGGATCACCGCGTCGATGTCGCTGCCTTCGAGGCCGGCGTTCGCCAGCGCCTGGCGTGCGGCGACCACGGAGATCTCGGCCGTGATCGAGAGTTCGTCCTCGGCGCGCTCCGGGAACACCGGCCACATGCGCTCCGGGTCCAGGATGCCTTCGCGGGTATAGACGTAGCGGTGGCGTATCCCCGACGCGTTCTCGATGAACTCGGGACTGGATTTCTCCGGCGCCTCCACCGCGCCGGCGGCCACCGCCTCGGCGTTCTCTTCCAGGAAGCGGTCGACCCAGGCGTTGTAGGCGGCCACCAACTCCTCGTTGTCGATGCCCTGCTCCGGTACCCAGAGTCCGGTCCCGCTGATTACGACGCCTGTGGCCATGTCATTCCTTCACCTGGATCAGGCGGTACTTTAGCGACTCGGGCCGGCCCTGCACAGGGAGCGGGTCAGTCGAGGAAGGACCGGATGATGCTGGCCCTGGCGTGTGCGCCGGGGCCTGCGTGCGCGAGCATCGCGCGCGGGCAGCGCTCCGCCGCCTCGCGGGTGCCGCGGTCGCGGATGTCGTCCGGATCGGCGATGAACAGTGCGGCCTGCTCCAGCCGGGGCAGTGCCGCGGTCACGTCCCGGGCCAGGCAGCGTGTGGCCAGCGCGCCGTAGTCGGCCGGTTGGCGCAGCAGGTCCAGGGTCTGGGCATGCAGCCGGCCCGGGTCCAGGTCCGGCGTGCGGCGGCGGATGCTCGCGGCGTCCCGGCCGTACCAGGGCCAGTTCAGCTCCCGGTCCCGCAGCATCGTCCAGGCGGCGAGCAGATGGCCGCCGTCCCAGCGGGGCGTGAGCGGCACGCAGTAGTCGGCGGCCAGTTCCTCGCGTTCCGCGCGGCCTGCGATGGGTACGCCCTCGAAGACGAGGCGGCCGATTTTTTCGCCGCCGGTCCGGGCCAGCTCCAGCGCCACGGGTGCGGCCGTGAAGGTGGCGACCACGTCTACGCGATGCCAGTCGAGGTCCTCGAGCAGACGCAGCAGATCGGCGGCGAACCGCTCCGGCCCGGGGTCGGCGGCGGCCGTGGACTCGCCGCAGCCCGGCGGATCGAGGGTCAGCGTGCGGCGGTCGGCGGCCAGTGCGTCGGCGAGCGGCGCTGCGCTCGCCGCGCTGCCCGGCAGTTCCGGCAGCAACAGCACCGGCGCGTGTCGGGACGAGAGTTCGCCACGGAAGCGCAGCCGCAGCTGCTCCCCCTCCCTTGCCTGCCAGTAGGCCCGGGCAGGACCCGGGCGGCCGGCGACTTCGCCGAGCCCCGGCAGGCGCACGGCGGCCACGTAGTCGCCGTGATTGGCGAACAGTTCCCGGAGCCGGGTCCGCCAGACGTTGCGGTCGGCGGGCAGCGGCTCGCGGCGCACGCCGTCGGGCAGGGTCTCCGGCAAGCGCTCGAGATGGGAGTAGAGCACGTCGTCCCGCCGGCACATCACCACCGCCGGGTCCTGCAGGCGGCCGAGGGCCGGCACCGGGTCGTAGCGCATCGCCGCGGCATAGGCATCCGGGTAATGTGTGCCTGCCATCAGCAGGTCGAGTGCGTAGCGGTGCAGCGTCTCCGGGGGCGGCAGCTCCATGGGCAGTCGGTGTTCCGCGGTATGCGAGAACCAGGGGAAGAAGCGATGCAGGTCGCGCGTCCGCGCCCAGGTGGTCGCGAGGTAGGCGCCGTCGTCGGTGACCCGGAACGGCGCCATGTAACGCTCGATGAACGCGTCCGGGAGCGGCTCGGCGGGCACCGACAGCCCGTCCATCACGACCAGCGACGCCCGGCCCGGGTGGCGCACGGCGAACTCCAGCGCGATCTTGGAACTGGTGTGATAGCCGTACACCGGGCACTCGGGCAGGGCCAGCGCATCGAGGGTGGCAGCCAGCGCATCGGCGAAGTCGCCGATGTCCGGTGCGCCCGTTGGCAGCGGATCGGAGTCGCCGTAGCCGGGCGTATCCAGGGCGATGGCCGTCCAGCGGTCGGCGAGCGCCTCGACGAGCGGCTCGTGCAGCACGGAGGAGCGCGGCGAGTCGTGCAGCAGGATGACCGGCGGGCCGCTGCCGGCCGCCCGGTAGTGCACCTGGCCCCAGGGCACGTTCGCATAGCCTTTGTGAATCACGGTGCCTCCATCTGCCGCAACCGCATCCGCCCGTCAACGTTTCCCTGGGCCTTGCCGAGCGCTTACACTCGCCGCCGGCCACGCCCAGTCCAGTGCACAGGAATACTATGCCCGACCGCTACCGTCCGAAAATCCCGCGCTACGCCGCCCGTCACGAGATCCGCGGGGTAACCTGCCACGTAAATCTGTGGGGCGACCGGGAAGCGCCGCTGCTCGTGCTGCTGCACGGCTGGGGCGACGCCGGCTCCACCTTCCAGTTCGTCGTCGACGCGCTGCAGCACGACTGGTTCGTCGTCGCGCCGGACTGGCGCGGTTTCGGCAAGTCCCGGCACCGTACCTACGGCTACTGGTTTCCCGACTACCTGGCCGACCTGGACGAGCTGCTGGCCATCTACAGCCCGGACGAGCCCGCCCGGGTGGTCGGCCACAGCATGGGCGCGAACATCCTCTCGCTGTACGGCGGCGTGATGCCGGAGCGGATCGCCAGGCTGGTGAACATCGAGGGTTTCGGCCTGCGCAACGGCGATCCGGCGGACGCGCCGAAGCGCTACCGGGAATGGATCGAGGACCAGAGCCGCAACAAGGGCTATTCCCGTTACGACCGCTTCGAGGAGCTGGCGGAGCGGGTGAAGAAGCGCAGCCCGACGCTGGCCGACGACCGGGCGCTGTTCGTTGCCGAGCGCTGGGCCGAGGTGGACGAGGACGGCAAGGTCACGCTCCGGGCGGACCCGGCCCATAAACTGCGCAACCCGGTGCTTTACCGCCGCGCCGAAGCCGAGGCCTGCTGGCACGCCGTCACGGCGCCGGTGCTGTTCGTGATCGGCGGCAACACCGATTTCAGCTCGCCGGACATGCGCTGGGTGGACGCCGACAACGCCTTCGGCGCTTTCCCCCGGCTGACCAAGCTCACCATTCCGGGCGCCGGACACATGGTGCATTTCGAGCAGCCGGAGGCGCTCGCCGCCGCCATCGAGGAGTTCATGCTCGACTGAGACGGCCCTCGACAGCTGATGATCCATCCACTACTGTACGCTGATACAGTAGTGGGCCGCCGAGCCGTGGCCTGTCCGTGGACTATCCCGGGACGATGCGCGGCCGACAGGTCCGCCCGTGAACCCGTGCGATGAAAGATACCGTTGCAGAAAACCAGCCAGCGGCGGACGCCGCGGGGGCGCCGCCGGAGCATCTGGCCCGCCTGAATCCGGCCCAGCGGGAGGCGGCGGCGTGGGGCGAGCGCGCGGCGGGCGGCGGTTTGCGCGCCGGACCGCTGCTGGTGATCGCCGGCGCCGGCACCGGCAAGACGATGACGCTGGCCCACCGGGTGGCCAACCTGGTGATCGAGGGCGTCGATCCGGACCGCATCCTGCTGCTGACCTTCACGCGGCGTGCGGCGGAGGAGATGCTGCGCCGGGCCCGGGCCATCGTGCGCCGCTCGCTCCGGCTCGCCGAGGACTCGCGGGCCGTGCGATTCGCCTGGTCCGGCACCTTCCACTCGGTCGCCAACCGGCTGCTGCGCCACTACGCCCGCAACGTCGGGCTGGACCCCGCGTTCTCCGTGCTGGACCGCGGCGACGCGGCGGACCTGATGGACCTCGTGCGCCACGAGCTGGGCCTGAGCGCCAAGGCAAAGCGTTTCCCGAAGAAAGACACCTGCCTCGCGATCTATTCGCGCTGCGTCAACGCCCGGCAAGACATCGGCGACTGCCTGCGCACGTCCTATCCCTGGTGCGGCGACTGGGAGCAGGAGCTCCGCGAGCTCTTCCGCCGTTACGTCGAGACCAAGCAGCAGCACCAGGCGCTGGACTACGACGACCTGCTGCTCTACTGGTATCACCTGGTGTCGGACCCGGAGCTGGCGGCGGCCATCGGGGCACGCTTCGATCACGTGCTGGTCGACGAGTACCAGGACACCAACGTATTGCAGGCCGAGATACTCCACGCCATCAAGCCCTGTGGCGAGGGCCTCACTGTCGTGGGCGATGACGCCCAGTCCATCTACTCCTTCCGCGCCGCCGAGGTGGAGAACATCCTGTCGTTCCCCGACCGCTACGTGCCGCCGGCGCGGGTGGTCACCCTGGAACGCAACTACCGCTCGCTGCAGCCGATACTGGATGCCGCCAACGCGCTCATCGCCGAGGGCGCGGCGCAGTACGACAAGCAGCTCTGGTCGGAGCAGGGCTCCGGGCGCCGGCCCTGCTACGTCACGGTGGAAGACGTGGACGCGGAGACCGATTACGTGGTGAGCCGGGTGCTGGCGAACCGGGAGGCGGGCCTCGAGCTGAAGCAGCAGGCCGTGCTGTTCCGCGGCGCGCACTCGAGCGACCGGCTCGAGCTGGAACTTGTCCGCCGCAACATCCCCTACGTGAAGTACGGCGGCCTCAAGTTTCTGGAGTCCGCCCACGTCAAGGACATGCTCGCGGTGCTGAAGTGGGCCGACAACCCGAAGAACCGGGTGGCGGCATTCCGGGTGCTGAAACTGCTGGAGGGCATGGGGCCGGCCCACGCCGGGCGCTGCTACGAGCACGTGGCGGCGGCCGACTATTCACTGTCGGCGCTGTCCGCATTCCGCCCGCCGGCCGCTGCCAGGGAAGACTGGCCGGCGCTGGCCGCCCTGATGCGCTCGCTGGCCGGGCAGCCCGCGGCGGGGGTCTGGCAGTCGCAGGTGTCGGAGGTGCGCCGCTGGTACCAGCCGCACCTCGAGCGGCTGTACGATGCCGCCGAGCCCCGGTCGGCGGATCTGGAGCACCTGGAACGGGTCGCCGGCAAGTACACCACCCGGGAGCGGTTCCTGTCCGAGCTCACGCTCGACCCGCCCCAGTCCACCGGCGATCTGTCCGGCGACCCGCTGCTGGACGAGGATTACCTGATCCTGTCGACGGTGCACTCGGCCAAGGGCCAGGAGTGGGACTCGGTGTTCATCCTGAATGTCTCCGACGGCAGCTTCCCCTCCGAATTCTCCACGGCGAGCCCCGAGCTCATCGAGGAGGAGCGCCGGCTGCTGTACGTGGCCATGACCCGGGCGAAACGCGACCTGCACCTGATCGCGCCGCTGCGCTACCACGTGACCCAGCAGCACCGCCACGGCGACCGCCACGTCTACGGTGCGCGCAGCCGCTTCCTCACCGAGCGGGTGCTCGGCACGCTGGAACCCGTGTTCCATGCCGCTCCCGGCACGGGAGACGGCGGTGGCCTCGGCACGAGCGACCGGCGCATCGACGTGGCCGGCAGACTGCGCGGCATGTGGTGAGGCTCCGCTGCCGGCGCTCGCTGGTAGACTAGGCGGCCTGTTGCCGAATTCGGGCAGAGACTGCCGGGGGACCGATACCATGCACCGAAACCGACTCTTCATGCTTTCGCTCATCGCCTTCGCGCCCGCTCTGGCGAGCGCGGATCTCGCCGACACGCTGAAGGGCGAGGCACGGGCCGCCGAGGCCCAGGTGATCGAGTGGCGGCGCCATTTCCACGAGCATCCGGAGCTCAGCAACCGGGAGTTCGAGACCGCGAAGAAGGTGGCCGAGGAGCTCCGTGCCATGGGTCTCGAGGTGGAGACCGGTATCGCCCACACCGGGATCGTTGCGCATCTCGAGGGGGGCAAGCCCGGGCCTCTGGTGGCGCTGCGGGCGGACATGGACGCCCTGCCGGTCACCGAGCGTATGGATCTGCCGTTCGCCTCGCAAGCGAAGGGCACCTACCGGGGCCGCGAGGTGGGCGTGATGCACGCCTGCGGCCATGACACCCACATGGCCATGCTGCTCGGGGCCGCCCGCGCGCTGACGGCGGTACGCGACGAGCTGCCCGGTTCCGTGATGTTCATCTTCCAGCCGGCCGAGGAAGGCGCGCCGGAGGGCGAGGAAGGCGGCGCCGAGCTGATGCTGAAAGAGGGCATCTTCGACGAGCGTACGCCCGAGGCCGTATTCGGCCTGCACGTTACCTCCATGCTGCCGGCAGGCATGGTCGGTTACCGGGCCGGCCCGGCGATGGCGAGCGCGGACCGGTTCGAGATCGTGGTGCGCGGCCGCCAGACCCACGGCTCGCGTCCGTGGGGCGGCGTCGATCCGATCGTCGTTGCATCGCAGATCGTCACCGCGGCCCAGAGCATCGTCAGCCGGCAGGTGGACATCACCGCAGCGCCGGCGGTGCTCTCCTTCGGTGTCATAGAGGGCGGCATCCGCAACAACATCATCCCCGACGAAGTGACGCTGATCGGCACCATCCGCAACTTCGACATGGACATCCGCAAGTCCATCCACGAGAAGCTGGAGCGCACCGCACGGCTCACGGCGGAGAGCTACGGGGCGACGGCGGAGACCACCATCGACCTCGGTTATCCGGTGACGGTCAACGATCCGGAACTCACCGATGACATGCTCGATACCGTGGTGCGCGTCGCCGGCGAGGGCCGAGTGATCGAGTCGCCGCTGATCACGGGTGCCGAGGACTTCTCCTACTACGCGCAGCGCACGCCCGGCCTGTTCCTGTTCCTGGGTGTCACCCCGCCGGGTGAGGACCCGATGACCGCACCCTCCAACCACTCGCCGCTGTTCTACGTGGACGAGAGCGCGCTGGTGACGGGCGTGGAACTCCTCACCGGGCTCACGCTGGATTTCATGCGCTCACGAAAAATGTAGGAGGGCCTTCAGGCCCGATCCCCTTCTTTTATGGCCGCCCTGCGGGGGGTATCCATCTTGCTCCCGACAAAAGGTCGCGGCGATGGATACCCCGGCAGGACGGCCGCCTCGCGGTGGCGTGAAGGCGCTGCCAGTCAGTAGCGCTGACTGACCGGTGCCAGACCTCGCGGCTACGGGCCCGCCCCAGTCGATGGCGAGGCCAACGCCAGAAGAAAGCCGGATCGGGCCTGAAGGCGCTCGTACGGAGTTATTGACGTCCGCCGGCGGGCTCTGATTAATATAAAGGCGGTTACGGCGACCGGAACTGTGAATCCCTTCACGCTGTCACGGGGGGCAGACGTGAAGCCGGTCACGACAACCGCCCGGTTTCGGACCGAAACTGGGATTGCGCGGTTGGCTCGGGGGATGAGCCTTCGCTCAGGCCCTGCGCACACCTCTGTGCGAAGTGGACGTGGAGTTCATTCGCCAGGCCGGCCGATATCGTGCTCGCGCGAGTCGAGGAGGTGTGGCGCATGCAAAAAAGGGGTAGGAGGGGCTTCAGCCCCGAGCAGCGATTGGACGGCCGGGGTACCGTCATCCCGGTCAGCAACCTGCAGCAATATTTCCACGAGAGCATCGAGGAAGTGGTCTCCCGCCAGTCGGTGGAGATCGACCCTCATGCCACTCACTACGTCGTCAACCTGCTCACCCTGTATTCGCGCTCCGAGGCACTGTACGAGGACGCCGGCGGCCACTACGGGCTGAAGCCGCTGGCCTTCATGATGCGCGACGCCGTCGACGCGCCGACGCTGGAGGAACGCCAGTTCGCTCTGCAGCGTCTCGGCGACGTGGCCCTGTTCATCGCCGGCTGTTTCGCCGACAGCCTGGCCGAGAAGCTGGTGGATCTGGACTACTACATCTACATGGGCGGCAGCGCCTACGGCTCCCTGTCCGATGAGATGCGCGGCAGCATACGCGGCCGGGCCTTCTCGGCGATCTTCGGGGAGCTCGCGCGCAAGTTCCAGGTCATGGTGGACGTGCTGAACGAGGTCAGCGAATCGGCACGCACGAGCCAGGACCGTGACATCCTCCGGCTCTACGAGGTATGGCTGAAGACGGGCAGCCAGCGGGCCGAGGCACTGCTGCGCCGCGAAGGCATCGAGCCGCTCTCCGACAGCCGGCCCGGCACCCGGCACTGAGCCGTGCAGGTCACCGATCTGCAGGAACGCCTCGCCGCGCTCTATCAGCTCGAGCACGGGCTGGCCATCGAGGACTTCCTGGTCACCGATGCCGCCACCGCAGGCGCTCTGACGCCGCCCGGTGCCCGCGGGCGCCTGGACGAGCGCCTGCTGCTCCACCACGACGGCGACGAGGTCTCGCTGACGCTGTACCTGGATGACGCGCTGCTGGCGCGGCTCAGAGAGCGCAACCCGCTGGACGATTTGGACGACGACGACCTCGACGACCTCTGGACCGCCGTGGAAGGCATCAGCCACTTCAATTACGTGGTGCACAACGCCACCGCCCGGCGCGAGGTCACGCTGCTGGAGCTGGAGCTCCAGGCGGAAGTGGACAAATTCGTGAGCACCGTGCTGCTGGCCCGCGAACAGGGCAGGCGGGCAGTGGCCTCACGGCTGCATCATCTCCTGTTCGAGCGGATGTCGCTGGACCGCGAACTCGGCGATGAGGAGCGGGAGCGCTACCGGCTGGCGAACGATTACGCCGGGCGATTCTGCCGGCGCATCGGCGCCCGCCTGCACGATGCCGGCGAGGACGTCATGTGCGAACTCAGGAAGTTCTACCGCTACTCCCAGCGACAGAAGATCAGCCATATCCACGCCTGCGCGTGGAGCTGAAAGGCCGCCGGACCGGCAGCCATCGCCGTCGGGCGGCAACAGGGGCACCTGATCCGGGCAGGTGCGTCACCCGGCGCGATGGCTGCCGGTCCGGTCCGCCGTCAGGGTGTTTTCGTCCGGGTCGTCTCCGATCTGATCTCTTTTCGGACCACGACGTGGTGCGCCTGGCCGGAGTCGGAACTGGTGATGATGCGTTCCTCTATCTCGGTATCGCCGCAGGCTTCTTCTCCGGCGCATGCCGCGTGCGATGGCGCCGGGATCTCGATCTCGCGGCCGTCCACATCGATGCGCAGACCGTCGGCCGTGCGGGTCATCAATGCCGAACGGCCGTCGTCCAGCGTGAGCGCGCGGTTTTCGCCCTCCACGAGTTCGAAGGGGTCGTAGCCGAGTTCAGCGGTATCGAGGCGCAGCACGAGCGCCTCCCCGCCGTCGTCCCGGGCAACGACCAGTTCCAGGCGCTTGTTTTCCCCGGCGTCCGCCACGGCAATAGCGGCGAGCGCAGCTGCCAGCAGCAGTAGTCCCATGGCGAGCGCGTCGCTTACCTTGCGGGTCGTCCTCATGGTCTCTCTCCCTCTTTGTCGATGGCCGTATAACTGAGTAGATGCACCGGTTGTCGAAATGGTTGCAGCGGGCAGGGTGCGGACGATGTCCTATACTGATGGTTTCAGCCACGCCGACAGAGGGGAGGGAACGATGAGTACGGCTGCAGAGACACTGACGGTGCGTGACCAGGTATCCGACGAGGAATGGGCGACGCGGGTGGATCTCGCCGCCGCCTACCGACTGGTGGCGCTGTACGGCTGGGACGACCTGATCTTCACTCACATCTCGGCCCGGGTACCGGGGCCCGAGGAACACTTCCTCATAAATCCCTACGGCCTGCTGTTCGAGGAGATGACGGCGAGCAGCCTGGTGAAGGTGGACCTCGACGGCAACAAGGTCATCGACAGCCCCCATCCGGTGAATCCGGCGGGTTTCGTCATCCACAGCGCGGTGCACGCCGCGCGGCCCGAGGTGCAGTGCGTGCTGCACACCCATACGCGGGCCGGAGTCGCCGTATCGGCCCAGAAGGAGGGCCTGCTGGCGATCTCGCAGCAGTCGATATTCCCGCTGATCGCCCTCGGCTATCACGACTACGAGGGCGTGGCGCTCAACGAGGAGGAAAAGCCCCGGCTGGTGGCCGACCTCGGCGATGCCAACTCGCTGATCCTGCGTAACCACGGGCTGCTCACCTGCGGCGCGTCGATCCCGGAGGCGTTCCTGGCCATGTACGTGCTGGAGACCGCCTGCCAGATCCAGATCGCCGCGCAGTCCGGCGGCGCGGAACTCACCCGTGTGGACGACCGCATCCTCGCCGGCGCCCGCGCCCAGATGCGTGAGGCGACGAAGGGGATGGGCGGTGCGCTCGCCTGGCCCGCGCTGCTGCGCCGGCTCGACCGGCGTGACCCTTCCTACCGCGAATGAACGAGACTTCACAGCAACCGTAATCTACGGAGAGAAGCCCATGCCTGACTATTTGACCGGACGACGGCTGGCGCCGCTGGCTGCCCTGTTCCTGCTCGCGGCCGGCGCCGGTACGGCGGCCGACGATGCCCGCGACGCCATCCGGGCGGCGGCGGACGGGGAGCACCGCTCGGCGGAAAGCCGGGCGCGGGATCAGTACCGCCATCCGGTGGAGACACTCACGTTCTTCGGCCTGGAGCCGGACATGACCGTGGTCGAACTCTGGCCCGGCGGCGGCTGGTACACCGACATCCTGGCGCCGGTCCTGAAGGACGACGGCAAGCTCTACGCGGCCAGCTGGGACCCGACCCTCGAAAGCGAGTACGTGCAGACCAACCTCGCGAAGTACAAGGAGAAGATTGCCGACCGGGAAGTCTACGGCGACGTGGAGCTGACGGTGCTCGGCCGGGGCAAGACCGACATCGCGCCGCCGGGCAGTGCGGACCTGGTGGTCACCTTCCGCAACCTGCACAGCTGGGGCGACGAGTTTGCCGCGGAAGTGTTCGGCGCCGCATACACGGCCCTGAAGCCCGGCGGCGTCTTCGGCGTGGTGCAGCACCGGGCGGATCCGGATTCGCCGCCGGATCCGGAGGAGCGCACCGGCTACTTCAGCGAGGCACGCGCCATCGAGCTGGCCGAGGCGGCGGGCTTCGAGTTGGTGGCGAGTTCCGACGTCAACGCCAACCCGAAGGATACCAAGGACTACGAGAGCGGCGTCTGGGCGCTGCCGCCGAGCCTGCGCGACGGTCCCGACCCGAAGTACCTCGAGATCGGTGAGAGCGACCGTTTCACGCTGAAATTCGTCAAGCCGGAATAGGGGTGCAGAAGGGCCTTCAGGCCCGATCCCGCAGCGTCAATGGGCATGTAGGAGGGGCTTTAGCCCCGAGCCGCTCCGCGGTCGGGCCTGAAGGCCCTCCTACATCCCGCGTTACGCTTCGTAGTTACCCGACACGTAATCCCAGTTGATGATCTTCCAGATCTCTTCCAGGTATTTCGGCCGCGCGTTGCGGTAGTCGATGTAGTAGGCGTGCTCCCAGACGTCCACCGTCAGCAGCGGCGTCTTGCCGTCGCGCAGCGGGTTGCCGGCGTCGTCGGTGTTGACGATGGCCACGCCGTCGCCGTCCTTCACCAGCCAGGTCCAGCCGGAGCCGAAGTTACCGGCGCCGGCCTTCTGGAACTCCTCCTTGAACTTGTCGAAGGAGCCGAAGGCCTTGTCGATGGCCTCGCCCAGCGCGCCGCCGGGCTCGCCGCCGCCGTCCGGGCTCAGGCAGTTCCAGTAGAAGGTATGGTTCCAGACCTGGGCCGCGTTGTTGAACAGGCCGCCGTCGGCCTTCCGGATGATGTCCTCCAGTGAGGCGTTCTCGTACTCAGTGCCGGGGACCATGTTGTTCAGGTTGTTGACGTAGGTCTGGTGATGCTTGCCGTAGTGGTACTCGAGGGTCTCCGCCGAGATGACGGGTTCCAGAGCGTCCTTCGCATAAGGCAGCGCAGGCAATTCGTGGGCCATGGATGACTCCTTCCGGATCGAAATGGGTTGACGCCGAGGTCGCATGATCCTGCGGCGGTATCTGGAATCATTCTAAGCACGCATCGAGATGCTTACAAGGAGCGTCCCGGCGCGGTCGAAGACTGTGCATCCACGTTTACCATGCGGGGGCGGCGCCGTAACTGCGCTATCGCAATCGTTCTGGCAATCGTTCTGGCAATCGTTCTCGCAATCCTCGTCAGGCGAGGAACAGCCGGTAGGCGGGGTTGTCGCTCTCGTCCCAGTGGGGGTAGCCGAGTTTTTCCAGGTGGCGCTCGAACTCGTCGGCCTCGCCGCCGGGCACCTGAATGCCGGTGAGGATGCGGCCGTAGTCCGATCCGTGGTTGCGGTAGTGGAACAGGCTGATGTTCCAGTCCGAGCCCACCGCGTCGAGGAAACCTGCCAGTGCCCCGGGGCGCTCCGGGAACTCGAACCGCAGCAGCCGCTCGTCCGGCAGCCCGCCGGCCCGGCCGCCGACCATGTGCCGGATATGCAGCTTGGCCATCTCGTTGTCGGTGAGGTCCTCGACCGGGTAGCCCTTCGAGCGCAGCTCGGCCACGAGACGGTCCTTCTCGGCGCGGCCCTCGGCCAGTTCCAGGCCGACGAAGATGTGCGCCTCTTCCGCGTCGCTGTAGCGGTAGTTGAATTCGGTGACGTTGCGCCGGCCGATGGCCGCGCAGAACTCCCGGAAGCTGCCCGGGCGCTCCGGGATACCGACGGCCAGCAGGGCTTCGCGCTGCTCGCCGACCGCGGCCCGCTCGGCGATGTGGCGCAGCCGGTCGAAATTCACGTTGGCGCCGCAGTTCACCGTGATGAACTCCCGCCCCGCCGCCGGTCTGCGCTCATCCACGTACTTCTTCATGCCGGCGACGGCCAGGGCGCCGGCCGGCTCCACGATGGAGCGGGTGTCCTCGAAGATGTCCCGGATCGCCGCGCAAATCTCGTCCGTGTCCACCAGCACGATCTCGTCGACGAGTTCACGGCACAGTCGGAAGGTCTCGTCGCCTACCCGGCGCACGGCCACGCCGTCGGCGAAGATACCGACGCGCTCCAGCGTCACCGGCTCGCCGGCGGCGAGCGATCGGCTCATGCCCGCCGAATCCTCCGGCTCAACCCCGACGATGCGGATATCGTCGCGCAGCGCCTTGATGTAGGACGCTATGCCGGCGATGAGACCGCCGCCGCCCACCGGCACGAACACCGCGTCGATGTCGCCAGGGTGCTGGCGCAGGATCTCCATGGCGATGGTGCCCTGGCCGGCGATGACGTCCGGGTCGTCGAACGGATGGATGAAGGTCAGGCCGCGCTCGGCCTCCAGCTTGCGGGCATGGGCGTAGGCGTCGTCGTAGGTGTCGCCCACCAGCACGACCTCGCCGCCCAGCTTGCGCACGGCGTCCACCTTGATGCGGGGTGTCGTCACCGGCATGACGATGAAAGCCTGGATGCCGAGGCGGCTCGCCGCCAGCGCCACGCCCTGGGCGTGATTGCCCGCCGAGCTGCAGATGACGCCTTTCTGCAGGTCCTCGTCGGCCAGCCGGGACATGCGGTTGTAGGCGCCGCGGAGCTTGAAGGAGAAGACCTGCTGCAGGTCCTCGCGCTTCAGCCACACCGCGTGGCCGAGGCGCGCAGAGAGATTGGGGGCGGCGTCGAGGGGAGTCTCCTCCGCCACCTCGTAGACGCGGGCGGTGAGGATGCGCTTCAGGTAGTCCGTGGGGTCCGGGCTCATCCGGATACGTTAACCCGCCCCGCCACCGGCGAGCAAAAAAGATGTAGGAGGGCCTTCAGGCCCGACCCACTAATGAATCGGGACTGAAGCCCCTCCTACATGGTCGATTACGTGCCCTGGTCTGCGAGGACGTTGCCGTCGGCATCGATCGGGACGATCTCGCCGATCTCCAGAGCCCGGATCTCGCTTTCGATCTTCGCCCGATCGCCGACGACCACCCAGATGAGGTTGTCGGGCCTGACGTAGTCGTCGGCGGCCTCGCTCACCTGCTGCAGGGACAGGCCGCGCACGTTTTCGGCGTAGGTGTCCCAGTAGTCGTCGTCGTAGCCGAAACGAACCATCTCCACCAGCGAGCCCGCGACCGCGCCGGCGGTCTCCCAGCGGCCCGGTAGCGACAGCGTGTTGTCGTCCAGCACGCGCGCGAGTTCGTCTTCGGTGGGCGGCCGTTCGCCGACGATCTCCACCATCTCGCGCCGCATCTCGGCCATGGCCGGCGCGGTCTTGTCCGTCTGCACCGGCGCATAGCCCAGGAAGGGCCGCGGACCGGCGGCGTCCAGGATCAGCGTGCGGGCTCCGTAGGACCAGCTCTTGTCCTCGCGCAGGTTCATGTTCAGCCGCGCGGAGAAGTCGCCGCCGAGCACGTTGTTCATGGCGCCGATGGCGAACTCGTCCGGGTTGGCCTTCGGCGGCATGATGTGGCCGGCGAAGATGATGGACTGCTCGGAGTCCGGCCGGTCGAGCAGGTAGATCTTCTCCTCCGGCCGCTGGGCCACCGCGTCCACGTTCTTAACCGGCACGGAACCCGGCTCCCAGTCACGGAAGAGCTTCTCGAGCTTCGGGCGGATGCTCTCCATGGTGGTGTCTCCCACCACGATCATGGTGGCGTTATTCGGCCGGAACCAGGTGCGGTGGTAGTCGACCAGCGTCTGCCGATCGATCCGCTCCAGCGACTCGAGCGTGCCGGAACCGGTAAGCGGCAGGCTGTAGGCATGGCCTTCGCCGTACATCAGCTCGGGGAACACGCGCAGGGCCATCGACACCGGCGTCACCTTCTCGCGCTGGATCTGTGCGCGTACCTGCTTCTTCAGCCGCGCCAGGTCGGCCTCTGGGAAGGACGGGTCCAGGATGACGTCGGCATAGATGTCCAGCGACTCGTCCAGATTCGCGGTCAGCGCATTCAGCGAGACGGTGGACATGTCCAGGTTGGAACCGGCGCCCAGGTTCGCGCCGAGGCGCGAGAGCTCCTCGGAGATGGCGAGCGCATCGCGCCGCTTCGTGCCCTCGTCCAGCATGGACATGGCCAGGCTGGACGTGCCGGGCTCGCCGAACTGGTCGGAGGCATAGCCCGCGTCCAGCATCAGCGTGAAGTTGACCACCGGCACGGCGTCCCGGTTGGCCACGATCAGCTCCATGCCGTTGTCGAGCGTCGCGCGCTCGAATTCGTCGAAGGCCACCGACGGGAACTCGTCCGGCATCGGCGGTCCGTCGCTGCGCTCGGCGCCCTCGCCGCTGGCCGCGAACTCGGGGAACGGGTGTACCTCGAGGGTGTAGGAGCCCGCGTCGTACCAGCGCCGGGCCGCTTCCATCACGGCCCTGGGCGTGGCCTCCTCGATGCGGGCCAGCGAGACCTTGTAGAAGTCCGGGTCGTCGGCGTAAACCGCATTCTGCGCCAGGATGTCGGACTTGCCGCCGAAGCCGCCGATGCGCTCGATGCCGCGCACGAAGCCGGCGATGTACTGGGTCTTCGCCCGCTCGAGCTCATCCCTGGTCGGGCCTTCCTTCAGGAAGCGGGCCAGCTCCTCGTCCAGCGCCTTCTCGATGGCGGCCAGATCGCCGCCGGGCTGGGCGGTGGCCTCGAGGCCGATCACGCCGGCGATCTCGGCGAAATACGGCGTGGCGTCCACCGCGGTGGCGATCTGCTCGTCGTAGACCAGCCGCTTGTAGAGCCGCGAGGTCTTGCCGGAGGAGAGGACGCTGCCGGCGAGGCTCAGTAGTTCCGCATCGGGATGGCTCCAGTTGGGCCCCACCCAGTTCTTGTAGATGCGGGCCTGGGGGACTCGGTCCTGCATGATCTCCCGGGCATCGGCCTCGCGTTTCGGCGACCAGGCTTCGAACTTGGCGATGGGCGGGCCGGGCGGAATGTCGCCGAAGTATTTCTCGGCCTTCTCGCGGGCCACTTCCGGAGTGACGTCGCCGGCGATCACGATGACCGCGTTGTTCGGGCCGTAATAGGTCCTGAACCACTCCTGCACGTCTTCCAGGCTGGCCGCGTTCAGATCCTCCATGGAGCCGATGGGCAGCCACTGATAGGGGTGACCCTCGGGGAACAGATTACGGAAGATGTGGTTGTAGACCTGGCCGTAGGGCTGGTTCTCGCCCTGGCGCTTCTCGTTCTGCACCACGCCCCGCTGCTCGTCGAGCTTGTCCTGGTCCACTGCGCCGAGGAGATGGCCCATGCGGTCGGACTCCATCCACAGCGCCAGGTCCAGGGCCGTCGAGGGGACGTTCTGGAAGTAGTTGGTGCGGTCGAAATTGGTGGTGCCGTTCTGGTCGGTGGCGCCTACCTTCTGAAACGGCACGAAATACTCGCCGTCGTAGTTCTCGGTGCCGTTGAACATCAGGTGCTCGAACAGGTGCGCGAAGCCGGTCTTTCCCTCCGGCTCGTTCTTCGAGCCGACGTGGTACCAGACGTTCACCGCCACGATGGGGGCCTTGCGGTCCTCGTGGACGATCACCGTGAGACCGTTGTCCAGCGTGAATTCGGTATAGGGGACGTCGATGTCCGCTGCCGGCGCTGCAGCCTGCACGGCCAGCGCGGACAGGGACAGGGCGAGGGCGGCGAGCCCCCGGCCGAGGGGTGTGATCAGATTCATGGTCTGCCTTCTTCTCTCGGGTGCTTCGGAAGGGCGCGCATTCTAGCAAATCGAATTGCGCGGCCCAGGGTCTTGTGCCGACCCCTGTTCCGACAGGCGACCCGCCCGGGGGTTCCCGGATGGCTGCCGCGAAAGCCTAGCCGTAGCCCTGCAGTACGTTGACGACGTTGTCGCCGATCTCGGGCACCGCATAGCCGCCCTCCAGGATGAAGACCGTCGGCAGGCCTAGCCCGGCCAAGCGTTCGCCGAGCCGCGGGTAGTCGTCGGTGCGCAGCCGGAAGGCCGATATCGGGTCGCGCTCGTAGGTATCGACGCCCAGCGAGACGACGAGGGCGTCGGGGGCGTAGCGCCGCGTCGCGTCCAGCGCGCGGGCGAGGGCCCCGGACCACACGGCCCAGTCGCTGCCGGGTGCCAGCGGCAGATTCAGGTTGCAGCCCTCGCCGTCGCCGCGGCCGGTCTCGTCGGCATGGCCGAGGAAGTAGGGATATTCCTGCCGCGGGTCGCAGTGGATGGAGCAGAACAGCACGTCCGCCCTGCCGTAGAAGATCTCCTGGGTGCCGTTGCCGTGATGGTAGTCCACGTCCAGGATCGCGACCCGATGCGCGCCCCGCTCCAGGAGGTGGGCGGCGGCGATCGCGGCATTGTTCAGGTAGCAGTAGCCGCCGAAATAGTCGGCGCCCGCGTGATGGCCGGGCGGACGGGACAGGGCGAACGCGCCGCGCTCACCGCCGGCGACCCGGGCCGCGGCGGTCAGCGCGATATCCGCGCCGGCGCTGACGGCCGCCCACGTGCCTTCGGTGATCGGCGTGCCGGCATCGAAAGAGTAATAGCCGAGACGGCCGTCGATATGGTCCGGCTCGATCCGGCGCAGGCCCCGGGCCGGCCAGGCCAGCGGCAGGGCATCGGTGTCCCCATGCAGCGCGTGCCACTCTCGCCAGGCGGACCGCAGGAAGTCGAGATAGCGGGGCGTATGCACGCGGGCCAGCGGCGCATCGCCGAACGCATCCGGCTCGATGACCTCGCCCAGCCCGGCCTCACGTACCCGTTCGAGCACGGCATCGGCCCGCTCGGGGCGCTCGAAGACCGGCACCAGTGCGCCGTCGTTCAGTTCGCCGCGGCCGTGATGAAGCCGGTGGCGATCCGAATAGACCGTGATCATTCGGCGCTTTCCGGCACAGGCCTCTCGACGCGATAATGCCGTGAATAATTGTGATCCATGATGTTCGCCCGGTAACCGCGCACCCACGGCTTCACGAGGTGCCGTGCCACGTAGAAGTAGGCGAAAATCGCCGGATAGTCGTTGATCAGCAGGCGCTCGGCCTCGCGCAGGAGTTCGGCGCGGCGTTCCATGTCGATCTCTTCCGAGGCCTCCGTGAGCAGCCGGTCGAACCGCGGGTTGGCGTACCAGGCCGGGTTCTGCGGGCTGTCGGAGCGGAAGATCTGGAGGAACGTGTAGGGGTCGTTGTAGTCGCCCGTCCAGCCGTAGCGCAGGATCTCCCAGCGCGAGGGCTCCTTGCGGGTCTCCAGCATCACCTTGAACTCCTGGTTCACCACAGTGATGTCGGCGCCCAGCGCCGAGCGGATCATCTCCTGCACGGCCACCGCGATCTTCCTGTGGTTGTCGCTCGTGTTGTACAGGATGCGCGCCTCGAGCGGGTTGTCGGCCGAGTAGCCCGCCTCCCGGTACAGCCGTCGGGCCTCGGCGAGGCGCCGCTCCTCCGGCCAGTCCCTCCACTCGTACTCGGCTGAGGCGTAGTTGTCGACGCCGGGCGGCACCAGACCCCAGGCGCCCTGCTGACCGCCGCCCAGCACCTTCTCGACCAGCGTCTGCCGGTCCACCGCCATGGCCAGGGCCTGGCGCACCCGGGCGTCGTCGAAGGGCGGTTCGGTGAGGTCCAGCACGAAGAGATACGTGCTGAGATAGGGCGTGACGTGCAGCTCGTCGCCCAGGTTGGCCTTGATCCAGTCGTACTGGTTGTTGGGCACGGACTGGGTGAAGTCCAGCTCTCCGGCCCGGTAGCGCTGCAGCTCGGCGCTGTGCTCCTCGATGGGGTAGTAGTAGACCGTGTCGATCTGCACGTTCTCTGCGTCGTGGTAGTCGGGATTGCGCCGCAGCCGGACGAAGGAGTTCACCGCCCACTGGTCCAGGGCGTAGGCGCCGTTGGAGACCATGTTGCCGGCCCGCGCGAAGTCCTCGCCGTGGACCGCGAAGCTCGCCCGGTGCAGGGGATAGGTGGCGGAATGGGTCAGCAGCGAGAGGAAATAGGGCGTCGGCGCGCCGAGCTCCACGACGAAGGTCAGCTTGTCCGGCGCCGAGACGGCGAGTGCCTCGGGGGGCAGGTCGCCCCGGTTGACGGCCTCGGCGTTCTTCACCGGGAACAGCACCTGGGCGTAGGTCGAGGCCGTCGCCGGGTTCACCGTGCGGCGGAAACCCGCCACGAAATCCGCCGCCGTCACCGGATCGCCGTTGGACCACGCGGCGTCCGGCCGCAGCTTGAAGGTCCAGGTCAGGCCGTCCGGCGACACCTCCCAGGACTCCGCGGTGCCGGGCACGACTTTCGCCTCGACCGTGCCGGTGGTCAGGCCCTCATAGAGGTCGCGCAGGATCTCGAAGGAGGCGCTGTCTTCGGCACGATGGGGGTCCAGCGTGGCGGGCTCGGCGCCGTTACCCCGGTGGAATGTGACGCCTTCGTCGGCGACGCGCGAGCCGTCCGGCGCGCGATCGCCGCAGCCGGCGGCCAGGAAGGCCAGCGCCAGGAGGGTGAGGAGTCTCGGCATGGTAAATACGGTCCGGTGGGGAACGCGCCGATGATGGCAAAGCCGCCCGCCCGGGGCAACGCGGCCCGCACGTGGCAATCCGTGCCGGCGGTGCCCATAATCCGGCCATGGACATGGCCCGAGATACGCCCCGGCGGGAGCTCTATCCCGCCATCGAACCCAACCATTCCGGCACGATCGCCGTCGGCGACGGCCACGAGCTGTATTACGAGGAATGCGGGAACCCGCGCGGCAAGCCGGTGGTGCTGCTGCACGGCGGCCCCGGCGGCGGCTTCTCCGCCAAGATGCGCCGCTTCCACAACCCGGACGTCTACCGCATCGTGCTGTTCGACCAGCGCGGCGCCGGCCGCAGCCGCCCCCATGCCAGCCTGGAGCACAATACGACGCAGCACCTCGTGGGCGATATCGAGATCATCCGCGCCGCGCTCGGCATCGAGCGCTGGCAGGTATTCGGCGGCTCCTGGGGCAGCACGCTGGCGCTCGCCTACGCCCAGGCGCACCCGGAGCGGGTCACCGAACTCGTACTGCGGGGCATCTTCCTGCTGCGGCGCAAGGAGATTCTCTGGTTTTATCAGCACGGCGCCAGCGAACTCTTCCCGGACCGCTGGGAGAAGTTCCTCGAACCCATACCGAAGCGCGAGCGCGACGACCTGGTAGGCGCCTACTACCGGCGTCTCACCGGCGAGCACAGGGAGGAACGCCTCGCGGCGGCGCGAGCCTGGTCGATGTGGGAGGGGGCGACGAGCTGCCTCATCCCGGACCCGGCGCTGGTGTCGGATTTCGGCGAGGCCGCGCATGCGCTGGCGATGGCGCGGATCGAGTGCCACTACTTCGTCAACGGCGGCTTCCTGGAGGACGGCCAGCTGCTGCGCGACGTGGGCCGCATCCGCAACATCCCTGCCGTCATCGTGCAGGGGCGCTATGATGTCGTCTGCCCGGCCACCAGCGCCTGGGAACTGCACCGGGCCTGGCCCGAGGCACGCCTGCGCATCGCGCCGGACGCCGGCCACTCGGCCTTCGAGCCGGGAAACGTCCACGAACTCGTTAACGCCACGGATGCCTTCGCCTGAACCTGGTCCGAATCATGGAAAAACTGCTGATTACCAACGCGCGCCTCGTCAACGAGGGTGAGATCCGCGACGCCGACGTACTGATCGACGGCGAGCGCATCGAGAAGATCGCCGCCTCCATCGAGGCCGGCGCCGGCACCGAGGTGCTGGACGCCGGCGGCCGCTACCTGATCCCCGGCATGATCGACGACCAGGTCCATTTCCGCGAACCCGGCCTCACCCACAAGGGCGACATCGCCACCGAGTCGGCAGCCGCCGTGGCCGGCGGCATCACCAGCTACCTGGAGATGCCGAACGTCGACCCCCAGACCACGACCATCGCCGCGCTGGAGGAGAAGTACGACCGTGCGGCCGGCCGGTCGCGTGCGAATTACGCCTTCTACCTGGGCGCCACCAACGACAACATTAGCCAGATCCGTGCGCTGGCGCCGGGAACCGCCTGCGGCATCAAGGTGTTCATGGGCGCCTCCACCGGCAACCTGCTGGTGGACGATCCGGACGCACTGGATCTCATCTTCCGCGACGCGCCGGTGATCGTGGTGACCCACTGCGAGGACTCGCCGATGATCTGGGAGGCAGAGGCCGCCGCGAAGGAGAAATACGGCGACGACGTGCCCATGAGCGAGCATCCCCACATCCGCTCGGCGGAGGCTTGTTACAAGTCGTCCAGCTACGCGGTGGACCTGGCGCGGCGTCACGGCACCCGACTGCACGTGCTGCATCTGACGACCGCGAAAGAGATGGAGCTGTTCTCGACGGCGCCCCGCGGCGAGAAGCATGTGACCGCGGAAGTCTGCGTGCACCATCTCTGGTTCGACGAGTCGGATTACGAGCGCCTGGGCACGCTCATCAAGTGCAACCCCGCCATCAAGCGCCGGGAGGACCGGGATGCGCTGCGCCAGGCGCTGGCCGACGGCCGCATCGACGTGGTGGCCACCGACCATGCGCCGCATACGGCGGAGGAGAAAGAGAACGCCTACTTCGGCGCGCCGGCGGGCCTGCCACTGGTGCAGCATGCGCTGCCGAGCCTGTTCGAGCACGTGCACGAGGGCCGCTACAGCCTCGAGTTCGTGGTGGACCGCACCAGCCACGCCATCGCCGATATCTTCGGGGTGCAGCATCGCGGCTACGTGCGCGAGGGCTACTACGCCGATCTCGCCATCGTCGACATGGACGATCCGTGGACGGTGTCGGCGGACAACGTGCTCTACAAGTGCGGCTGGTCGCCGTTCGAGGGCGTGACCTTCCGCTCCCGGATCCGCACGACCCTGGTGAACGGCCGCGTCGTCTGGGACGACGGCCGCATCGTCGGGGATCCGGCCGGCCAGCGCATGAGCTTCGGCCCGCCGACCCGCTAGCCCGCTTCGCCGGCCGTCCCTGATTCCCACATCGTCCGGGGCTGATTGCCGGCCGGGCGCCGGCCCCCTATCATGCTGCGCTCAGCTTTTCAGCACGGCGGGGGAGGGACCATGCTGCACTTGCCACAGGTCGACTACAGTCTGGCCCAGACCATACTGCGACGCGCGGAACTGGACCCGGGCAATCGCGCGATCGTCTTCGAGGAGACGGAGTACACCTACGCCGAGTTCGTGGATCGCATCCGCCGCGTGGCCGCCGTGCTGCAGGACGGGGGCGTGTGCCAGGGCGACCGGGTGGGCTATCTCGGCGTCAATCATCCCGCGTTCCTGGAGACCCTGCTGGCGGCGGCGACCCTCGGCGCGGTTTTCGTCCCGCTGAACTTTCGCCTGACCGGGCCCGAACTCGAGTTCATCATCAACGACGCCGGCGTGCATACGCTGATCGCGGACGACATGCTGCGGCCGGTCATCGAGCCCGTGCGCGAGTCGCTCTGCGTGCGGCGCTACATCGGCGCGGAGAATGCCGCCGGCGGCTGGGAGGACTACGAGGGGCTGCTGGCGAACGCCGCACCGTATCCGGGCCACATCGCCGCGGCGCCCCACGACACCGCCGTCATCATGTACACCTCGGGCACGACGGGTCGTCCGAAAGGCGCCATGCTCACTCACGGCAACCTGCTCTGGAACAACGTGGGTGCCGCCTTCGCGCTGTCCTCCAACCCGGACGACATCACGCTCACCGCGGCGCCGCTGTTCCACATCGGCGGACTCAATGTGACCACGCTGCTCGCCATGCAGGTGGGTGCCTGCGTGGTGCTGCACCGGGCCTTCGACCCGGGCAAGGCACTGGACGACATCGCCCGCTACCGCTGCACGACCATGTTCGGTGCCCCGGCCATGTTCCTGTTCATGGCCCAGCAGCCCCGGTTCGCCGACACGGATCTCTCGAGCCTGCGCTCGCTGGTGGTCGGCGCCGCGCCGGTGCCGAAGTCACTGCTGGAGATCTACGGCAACCGCGGCGTGAATCTGGACCAGGGCTACGGGCTGACGGAGACCTCCCCGCTGGTGAGTTTCCTGAAGTCCCAGTACACGGCGGACAAGCTCGGCTCCGCCGGCAAGCCGGGCCTGTTCGGCGAACTGCGTATCGCGGACGCCGACGGCCACAGCCTGGCGCCGGGTGAAGTGGGCGAGATCCTCTACCGCGGACCCAACGTCATGAAAGGCTACTGGAACCGGCCCGAAGCCACCGCGGAGGCCATCGACGAGGACGGCTGGTTCCACACCGGCGACGCGGGCTACCTGGACGAAGACGGCTTCCTGTTCATCAGCGACCGGGTCAAGGACATGGTGATCAGCGGCGGCGAGAACGTGTACCCCGCCGAGGTGGAGGGCGTGCTCTACGAGCATCCGGCCGTCGCAGAGGTGGCCGTCATCGGCCTGCCCGACGAGAAGTGGGGCGAGGCCGTCACGGCCGTGGTGGCGCTGAGCGAGGGCGCGGAACTCACGCTGGAGGAGCTGAGGGACTTCGCCGACGGCAAGCTGGCCCGCTACAAGCTGCCGCTCAGGCTGCACATCGTCGAAGCGCTGCCCCGCAACCCGGCGGGCAAGGTGCTGAAATTCGAGCTGCGTGAAGAATTGGGCTGACACTGTAGGAGGGCCTTCAGGCCCGATTGTCTAAATGAATCGGGGCTAAAGCCCCTCCTACAGCCCCTCCTACCGTCCTTCGCGAGACCCCGTCGCCTTCCCCCATACCATCACCGCCAGCACCGGCAGCACGACCTGCGCCGCGTAGGTGCTGAGGTTGGCCCAGAAGGCGGCGCCGGTGTAGTTGCCGCGGGTGCCGATGGCCCAGCCGGCCGCAGCCAGGCTCGGGATCAGAAACATGGCCGTATGGGCCGCCAGGTGTCGGGGCTTCAGCCGTGTGATCAGATAACCCGCGCAGACCGCCAGCAGCGCCGTCAGGAAGATCTGCCACAGCGCCTGGGCCCAGTAGATGCCGCCCTCGAAGGCGAGCGCCCGGTCGGCGAACGGCACCGGCACCCAGATGGCCGCATAGGTCGTGAGCTGCACGTAGGCCAGCCCCAGGGCCAGCGCGATCAGCAGGTTGACGTACACCGGTTCAGCTCGCGAACGTCACGCCGCCGTCGACGGTGAGGGTGGTGCCCACCAGATAGTCGCCGGAGCGGGCGGCCAGGAAGATGGCCGCGGCGGCCATGTCCTCGGCGGTGCCCACCCGCCGCGCCGGGATGTGCTGGCTGACGACGTCCGGGTTGTCCCGCGCCCAGATATTCATGTCGCTGGCGAAGGCGCCGGGTGCGATGGCGTTCACGCAGATGTTGTCCGCGATCAGGCGCTTCGCCAGCCGGCGGGTCAGGTGGATGACGCCGGCCTTGCTGGTGACGTAGGAATAGGTCTCGAGGTCCGGCGTGCGCAGGCCGTCGATGGAGGCGATGTTGACGACCTTCGCCGGTCGGTCGCCGGCGCCGCCCTTGCGCAGCATGGGCGCGCAGCGCTGGGTGAGGAAGAACAGGGACTTCGCGTTGAGGTCCATCACCTTGTCCCAGCCTTCCTCGGAGAACTTGTCGAATTCCTCGCCCCACGCCGCGCCCGCATTGTTCACCAGGATGTCCAGGTGATCCTCCCGCGAATGGACGTCGGCGACGAAGGCATCGATGCCCTGCAGCGTGGAGAGGTCGTGGGGCAGGGCGATGCACTCGCCGTGCTCGCTCATCTCCTTCGCCGCCTGCTCGCAGGCGTTCGCCTTGCGGGCGGTGATGTAGGTGCGCACGCCACAGCGCACGAAGCCTTCGGCGATCATGCGGCCGATGCCGCGGGAGCCGCCGGTGACCACCGCCACGCGGCCCGAGAGGTCGAAGAGATTGTCCATCGTCGCTCCTTTTGTGCCGGGAAACAGAAAGGCCCGCCATGCTACCGCATGACGGGCCCTGGTAGTCCCGGACTGCTATTTCTGCAGGGTCGTCAGAATCTCGGGGTCTTTCTCTTCCTTGGCCAGCACGTTGTGACAGGTCGAGCAACGACGCGTGATCCGGTCGCCCTCCACCGTCTTCAGCTCCCGGTTATGGCAGCGGAAGCAGCCTTCCGTCTCCTGGTGTCCGATATGGTCCGGGTAGGTGTTCCACCAGATCTTCATGCTGGGGAAGACGTTCACCGAGTAGATATCGCCCAGTGCCTTCCCGGCCTGCTGGATGGCCACGGCCCGATCCTTCGCGAGTTTGGGGTAGTTCGCCTCGTAGAAAGAGCGCAGTTCCGTGGAGATGGTCAGGCGGGCTTCCTCGTGACTATTGAATTTCTGGTCGAGAATCCGGACCGCCTCGCGCTTGATGTAGGGGAGTGACTTCTCGATGCGTCCCTCATGCATCGCCTCATCCACCTCCTCTCCCGGCAGCCGGTACTGGTGGCTCGGCCGGTTATGGCAATCGACGCAGTCCATCGTCCGCCAGACGCCGTCTCCCTCGGGTGCGTCCGCATCGATCCAGACCTTCTCGGTACCGTCCTCCTGGCTGAGACGTACCTCGTAGATATCCTCGCGGGTCTCATCCGAGCGGAAGCGAATTTCGTTATCCGGGTCCGTGTGCCAGTGGATTCCCTCGGACTCCCGGCCGTTGGCCCCGCCCACCTTGACCAGTACGGCGGTCTTCAGCTCCGTATTCTGCTCGTCGTCGGCGTAAACGGTTCGCACGTTCAGCTTGTCGCCGTGGAACTTCGTCGGCCAGTGACACTGCTCGCAGGTCTCCCGCGCCGGGCGCAGGTTATGCAGTGGTGTCTCGATGGGTCGGGAGTAGAGGTCGAGCGCCACCGAGATCATCTGCCAGGTGCCGTCCAGCTTCGATTTCACGAACCAGTCCGCGCCGGGGCCGATGTGGCATTCGGCGCAGGTCACCCGCGAGTGCGGCGAACGCTGGTACGCGGTGTACTCGGGCGCCATCACGCTGTGACAGGCCATGCCGCAGAACTCGACGGACTCCATCACCTCGACACCCTTGTAGGTGGCTCCGGCGAGCACCACGATGTTCAGGACCGTCAGGCCGAGGAAGACGAGCAGCGCGCCGCGTGTTCGCGGCGTGTTCAGGTTGATGATCGGGAATGCGCCGTGCTCCGGGTGCTCCGGGTGTTCCCGCATCGACTTGCGTTCGAAGTAGATACCGATCGGCACCAGGAGCAGACCGATCGCCATGCAGGCGGGCAAAACCAGGAAGGTCAATATGCCGAGATAGGGACCGCTCTCGTGGCTGATCGACTCCACGACGAACAGTGTGACGATCAATGTCAGGGAGACGAGCGCTATGGCAACGCCGACCAGGCTGATCCAGTTCCGTGTGATGGAGGCAAAGAAATGTCGCGACATATCGGTATCCAGAAAACAGGGTGATTTGCACGGCCGCAGACTCACGGGCCGCAGCATGCGCACATGCTACGGCACCGTGTCCCCCTTGGAAGTAGGGGTTCTCCGCAGTTTTGTTTGCGTGTTCCCGGGGCTTCGCTCCTGCCTCAGTGGGTCAGCAGGGCCCAGAAGATGAACACGGCAAGCGCCAGCCCGATGGTCAGCGCCATGAAGCCGACGAAGTAGACCCACATCAGTTCCTCGCGGGTGGGCGGATGGCGCAGATTGCGCTCCAGCGTGCCTTTCTCGACCATGCGCTGGTATTCCTTCGGCCGCTCTTCCTTGAACTTATCGAGCGGCATGCGGCCGAGGAACACCACCGGATCCATCGGGAAGCTTTCGGGCCGCAGATGCGTATGGAAGAAGTGGAATACGAAGATGAAGCCGGTCGCGAGCAGGGCTTCGTCGCTGTGGATCACCAGCGCCGCATTAATCGTCCACCCGGGCAGGAATTGGGTGAAGAATGCCGGGAACCAGAGCATCAGGCCGGACAGACCGATGATCATCACGCCCCAGAAAACCGCCAGGTAGTCGAATTTCTCCCAATAGGTCCAGCGGTCCTCTTTCGGGTGCGGCCCGAGGTAGAGGAAGTAGCGGACGTTGGCCCAGAGGTCCTTCATATCACGCCCCTGGGGCACCATCGATTCCGGTCCCCAGAACAACCCGCGCTCGTGCTTCAGCACCACCCGGATACCGAGGTGGATCAGGTGGAAGAGCATGTAGCCGAAGGTGCCGATCGCAGCGATCCGGTGGATGATCTGTGCCGACTCGACGCCGCCCAGGATATCCATGAGTGTCTGCGCCCACGGCGCCGTATCGAATTTCAGCGGCAGGCCCGTGATCGCGAGCATCAGGAAAGTCACGATGATTACGAGGTGCATCACGATGTAGATGCCCGGGAACCGCTTCACGTAGTCCCCCTTGGTCGAATACCTGGGAATCTCCCGGAACTCGCCGCGCAATGTGCCTACGAACGTGCGCTGCAGCCACAGCAGGTCGTGCGCGCCGAAGAATGCGAACACGCCGATCAGGAGCGCCATCATGAACGTGTACACATAGAAGACGTAGGCGTTGTCCTCCGGGTCTGTCGGGTCGTTGTGGGGGTCGATCTGGAAGAAGGCCGCGGATGCACCCTCGTGGCAGGCTCCGCAGGTCTCGTCCAGGTTATCCGGATGGATGCTCGAGCGCGGATCGTCGGCCGGCAGGTTTGTGTGCGGCGTATGACAGTCAGAGCACGTGGCCGATGTCACCAGTCCGAGGCGGGTGAAGTTGCCGTGGAAGCTGTTCCGGTAGCTGGTGTATAGCTCACCGTGGCAGTCGCCGCACTCGTCCGGCATGTGCAGCCGGGGTCCCGCATGCACCGGGTCGTCGATCGCATGGGAATTGTGGCAGTCTGTGCATGCCGGCGCCTGATCGTCACCGGCTTCCCACGCCTTGCCGTGGGCACTCCCGGCCACCCAGGTTTTCAGCACACCAGCGTGGCAATCGCCGCACATCTCAGGTGAGTGGGTATGCGAAGTCGGCGCCTTCTCGTCATGGACCGGCAGGATGCGATGATCGCCGTGGCAATCACTGCAGGCGGGCGCACTCACGAGCCCCGAATCCAGGAGACCATGCCCGTGCACCGAGCCGAGATAACCCTCTATCAGGCCCTCCTGGCTGCGGTGGCAGCCGCCGCAGGTCTGGATTTGGTGGATTGCCGTAACGGCCGAGTCGCTTTCGTCGACACCCTTGATGTCGTGTGCGGCGCCGTGACAATCGAGGCAGCCGGCGTTGCCGGCGTGCACGCTGCGGTCCAGCGCGCGGCTGGTGATGCGATGGCATTGGGCGCAGATGGCGTCGCCGGAGAGATCGGCGAGATCCTCGGCCCGGTGGCGACGGCTCGTAACGTTACTGTGGCAGGACTGGCAGTCGACGTCCGCGTGGGCCGTCGATGTCACCTCCACCTTCTTGTGGCAGCCGGTGCACTTGATCGGGCGGTCGTCCTGGGCGCCGGCGAGCAGCGGCAGGCAGAGGAATAAGGCCGAGGCGAAGGCGAGGAACTTGATCCTCGAGACCGAGGTTTCCATTGCGACATCCTTTCGCACGGTCACCCGGCGACGGGCACCGTGCTCGACTGGTACCACTCTCCGCGTACAAGGAGACCAGCTTGGGTGCAGTGCAGCAATCGGGGTTTGCCGCAGTCGGATCCGGGGTTCCGGGCGTCAGGCGACCAGCCGATGCTCGTCGTGGATCTGGTGGCGCATCTCGTCGCGGAAGTTGTTCACCCCGATGAAGAACTCGCGCATCATCATGACCCAGAGGTAATAGCCCCGCTCGGTCAGTCGCAGGGTGTTGCCGACGCGCCGCACCGCGCCCATCAGCCGCAGGCCCGCGAGTTCCGGCCGCAGCACCCGCCGGAAGCGGCCATCGAACCGCTCTTCGGCATCGCGGACGTCGAGCGAGCCGCTGAACAGAAACATCAACAGGTAATAACGCATCTGGTCGCGCTCGCCCATGCGCCGGCTGCGCACGATACCGGTACCGCCGGCCTCCACCAGGCGCAGGTAGTGGTTGATGGAGAAGGTGCTGGCGTACAGGGTGCCGTCCAGGTAGCTGAAGGCGCCGCTGCCGAGGCCGAGATATTCCTCCTGCTCGGTGATGTACTCGTCGATCATCATGCCGGAGCGGGAGAAGCACCAGGCGGACGAACGTTCGTAGTCGGCGTTCATCATGTGCGCCGCGATGTGGTGGTAGAGCGCGCTCTCGCGGGAGAAGTCCACCTCGCCGATGTGCCTGGCCATGGTCTTGCGGGTCGCATGGGCGGTCATGAGCGGATACCAGGACACCTGGTCTACGCCCAGTTCGTCGGTCAGGATCTCCAGATCCCGGTTGAGATGCTCGTCGGTCTGGTTCGGGAAATTGAAGATCATGTCCACGTTCAGCGTGTCGAACACGCCGTCGACCGCGGCAAGGCGCTCCCGGATGATCGCGCCGCTGCCGAATTTCTCGTAACGCTGCATCGCGCGGAGCAGGGCGTCGTCGAAGCTCTGCACGCCGACCGACAGCCGGTTGACGCCGGCGTCACGCAGCATCGGCAGCCGTTCGTCGGCGAGGTCGTCCGGATTGGTCTCCACGGAAACACGGCCGATCGGGTGCAGGCTGCGCACCAACGCAATGGTCTCTGCCAGTTCCTCGGGCAGCACGGTGGGCGTGCCGCCGCCCACGTAGACCTCGCCGAAGCGGTAGCCGTGATCGGTCGCGCGGCGGATCTCGTCCCTCAGCACCCGGAAGTATTGGGCGGTCCGCTCGTGCTGGTACTCGACCCGGTGGAACGGGCAGAACGGGCACAGTACCTCGCAGAAGGGTATATGCAGGTAGAGCAGATACGTCCTGTCCGGCTTGGGCTCCGGCAGCGCGTTGTTAACCGGCGCCCGCTCGAAGCTCATGTAGCGGCGGTTGATGCGCCGCAGAACGTGGGTGAGTAGCGATTGCATCGATCATCTTTCGGCCGTGCACTCTGCCGGGGCTTCGAAAATGAAAAGGGCCGACGGCTCTGGTAGCACCGTCGGCCCCGCCATTAACACTGACCGGACGGCGCTTAGCGTGCCGCCCGGTGTCCGCTCACTCGAAGCTGGCGAAGTATGCGGCTACGTTGGCAATGTCTTCTTCACTCAGGACGGACAGGTCCGGATCGTGATCACCGGCTGCCGCCTCCGTGATCATCGTCTTGATCTCGTCCTTCGGGATACCTGCGAAGTCGTCCTCGTAGTGGCAATCGGCGCAGCCCTGGTCGTTGAACACGGCCTTGCCGGCTTCCGCGTCGCCGCCGGCATATGCGGCGGTGCCGAAAAACATCAGCGGCGCGGCCATCGCGATCCAAATCTTCCTCATCGTGGGTCCTCCACTTTCCTCTGGGGTCGTGTCAATCCTAACGCGCCTCTATTGCCGCATAAAGACAATATTCTTGCGTTGTTCAGCCGGCATTCAGCCAGCCGGGGCGCGACAAGATTCCCTGCCGGGGCACGCCGCGGCAATCCGTAGTTTCCGCGGCGCCGTATCGCCGGCGGACGCAAAAAGGCCGACGACGCTGGACGCCGCCGGCCTCTGGCCGTGTCCCGCTGCCACGGGGGAATCCCGTGGCGGATCAGACTATTCGAAGCTCGAGAAGTAGGCGGCCAGGCCGCTGATCTCCTCGTCCGTCAGGCCGGACAGATCCTCGTCGTGTTCCACCTCGCCGGCGGAAACTGCCTTGATCATGGACTTCATCTCGTCCTTGGGCGTTCCGGCGAAATCGTCCTCGTAGTGGCAGTCTGCGCAAACGGCCTCGAACTTTGCCTTGCCGACCTCCATATGGCCGTCTGCCAGAGCGGCAGTGCCGAAGAAGACCAGGGGAAGAGCAAAAAGCGCAATCAGTTTTCTCATGGTGAGGCTCCAGTTTTTTCGAACCTGCGGAGATAATAGCGCGGTAGCGTCGCCGGTCAAAAGAAATATCCGCCGAACGTTCAGCTTCGATTCAGGTTAGAGAACGCCCTCATCGGCGAGGCGCAGGATGTCCTCCTGCTGCATTGCTGCGAGTTCGCCGCGGCCGGGCTCAATGACCTCCCCGCCGCGGAGCAGCCGGTTCTTCGGCCTCATACGAATGCCGGCGATGGCCTCGGCGTAGAGTTCCAGCGGCTGGCGCGAGAGCAGGTTGCTCATGCCGGCGCGGTGCCGGGCCTCGCGCAGCCCCGCCAGGTCGATGCCGGCGTGGGCCACCATGCTCTCCGCGGAAGGTGGGGCTTCGGCGAGCACCCTGCCGCCGTGATCGATGATCTTCGACATACCGGTCGACGACTCTGCCGGGATGGGGATCTCCCCCAGCCGCGCGGAGTTGGCCGAGATCACGTACGCCATGTTCTCCACGGCCCGCGCCCGCTTGCACACGTCCTTTGGCGTCAGTGCCGGGCTGCCCACCTCGCTGGTGTGATGCAGGAAGATTTCGGCGCCACGTACGGCGTGGCAGCGGGCGATCTCCGGGTAGAGGATCTCCTCCGAGGCGATGGCGGCGAGGTTGCCGAGTTCGGTGCGGGCGACGGGGAACACGGCCTCCAGGCCGTAGACGTCCAGGTAACGGTCCCAGACGTCCCACGGCGTGGGCGCGGACAGGGAAATGAGCCGGCGATAGCGCAACACTACGTCGCCGGACGGGTCGATGACGAAGCAGGTCTGGAAGAACAGGGCGGGGAAGTGCTCGTCCTGCTCGTAGGCGTTCCCGGCCAGGTAGACGCCGAAGCTCTGCGCGATCTCGCCCAGCGCTTCGTACTCCGGGCCGTCGGGCGCGAGCGCCGCCTTGTCCCGCCACTCGGCCACGGTCTCGCCCATGGGGAACCCGGTGAGGAAATACTCGGGCAGAACGACCAGGCGCACGTCGGTACCGGCGAACTGCCTGATGAAGGCCTTGCTGCCTGCGATCAGCCGGCGTGCGCTGGCCAGATTCGACTGCATGCGTTCCCGGGCCGACGCCCGGTCCGTGCAGCCGTTCACGCAGTCGGTGCCCATCTGCAGTGCGAGGGCGGTATAGCGTTCGCTCACCCGTCTGTCTCCGGTCCCGCGAAGCGCAGAGTGTAGCCGAAGGCCCCGCCTGCCGTTCCCGGCGGGCGCCGGCAGTGGAGAAATCGTATGACGCGTGTCACGAAAGTAATGAAAAGCATTGCGATTTCCGCTGCCTCTAGTACTCTTCGCACCTACACGGTGCAAGGGTGCTGATTTCCTCTCCGGGGGAGAGACTCACACCACAGGAAATGAAGCCGACCGACACCTCAAACCCCGATTTCTACCATCGGGTCGTGGACTGCCAATGGGCCTGTCCCGCTCATACCGACGTCCCTGAATACATCCGTCTCATCGCCCAGGGCCGCTTCTCGGATGCCTACATGGTCAACCGGGAGTCGAACGTCTTCCCGGGGATCCTCGGCCGCGTCTGCGATCGGCCCTGCGAGCCGGCCTGCCGGCGGCGCCGGGTGGAGGAGAAGCCGGTGGCCATCTGCCGGCTGAAGCGGGTCGCCGCCGACCACAAGGACGAGATCGCCGACCGGCTGCCGAAGGCGCCGGCGGAGAAGAACGGCAAGAAGGTGGCGCTGGTCGGTGCCGGCTGTGCCTCGCTCACCGTGGCCAACGACCTCGCCCCCCTGGGCTACGAGTGCACCATCTTCGAGGCGCTGGACGAGACCGGCGGGCTCATGCGCACGAACATCCCCCAGTTCCGGCTGCCGCCGAAGGTGCTGGACGAGGAGATCGGCATGATCCTGGACATGGACGTCGATCTGAAACTGAACCACCCGATCGGCAGCCTCAAGGACCTGCTGGACGACGGCGGCTTCGACGCCGTGTTCGTCGGCACCGGCGCGCCCAAGGGCAAGGAGCTCGAGCTGCCGGGCCGCTACGACACCGACCGCATCCATATCGGCATCCAGTGGCTGGAGTCCGTGGCCTTCAAGCACACCGAGGAGATCGGGGAACGGGTGCTCATCATCGGCGTCGGCAACACCGCCATGGACTGCTGCCGCACCTCGCTCAGGCTGGGCGCGAAAGACGTCAAGGTGATGGCCCGCAAGCCGCGGGGCTACTTCAAGGCCTCCGACTGGGAACTGGAGGACGCCGAGGAGGAAAACGTCGAGATCCTCGTGAACCATTCGCCGAAGCAGTTCGTGATCGAGGACGGCCGGCTCACCGGCATGAAATTCGATCTGATGGAGTATCAGGTCGACGAGCAGGGCCGCATCGACCGGGGCACGGTGCTGGAGGAAATCTTCATCCCCTGCGACGACGTCATCCTCGCCATCGGCCAGGAGAACGCCTTCGACTGGATCGAGCGCGACGTCGGCCTGGAGTTCAATCAGTGGGACGCGCCGGTGGTGGACGAGACCACCATGATGTCCACCCGGCCGGGAGTCTTCTTCGGCGGCGACGCCGCCTTCGGGCCCAAGAATATCATCTGGGCCGTCGCCCACGGCCACCAGGCGGCCATCTCCATCCACAAGTACTGCCAGGGCGAGGACGTCGAGGATCGCCTGCCCGACGGCATGAACCTCATCAGCCAGAAGATGGGCATCCACGAGTGGAGCTACTCCAACGACTACAATCCTGCGGAGCGCCGCCTGATGCCGGCGGTGGATCTCGCGGAGCGGTTCAAGAAGATCGACATTGAGGTGGAGCTGGGCTTCACCCCGGAGCAGACGCTGGCCGAGGTGGAGCGCTGCCTGAACTGCGACATTCAGACGGTATTCATCGACAAGCTCTGCATCGAGTGCGACGCCTGCATCGACGTCTGCCCGGTGGACTGCCTGGCCATTACCCCGAACGGCAGCGAGGAGGAGTTGCGCCAGAGTCTGACGCCGCCCGCCGAAAACCTGGAGGAGCCCTTCTTCGTCTCCGGCGCCCTGCCACAGACCGGGCGCGTGATGATCAAGGACGAAGACCTGTGCGTGCACTGCGGCCTCTGCGCCGAGCGCTGCCCCACGGGCGCCTGGGACATGCAGAAGTCCCAGATCCTGATCCCCCATGCGAGCGACGAGGCCGCGCGGGCAAAACCTCGGCTTCACAAGGCGGTATGAACAGAGAGGTAGGAGGGCCTTCAGGCCCGATCCGGGTTAGGGAATCGGGGCTAAAGCCCCTCCTACAGCCCCTCCTACAGGCCCATCGAGGTATGCAGTGACCGACAAACGCGTCAACGACGTCGTGATCAAGATCGCGACCGTGAACGGCACCGGCTCCGCCAGCGCCAACGGCCTCTTGATGAAATCCATCTTCCGCATGGGCGTCCCGGTGGTCGGCAAGAATTACTTCCCCTCCAATATCCAGGGACTGCCCACCTGGTACGAGGTGCGCGTCACCGGCGCCGGCCACAAGGCCCGTGCGGGCCACGTCGACGTGATGGTGGCGATGAATGCCCAGACCTACGCGCAGGATCTCGCCGAGGTGGAGCCGGGCGGCTACCTCATCTACGACTCCACCTGGCCCCGCTCGAAGCTTCTGGACCGCGAGGACGTCACGGTGATCGGCATCCCGCTGTCGAAGATGTGCAACGAGCACTTCGAGGGCGCGCGGGCGCGCATCCTGATGAAGAACATCGCCTACGTCGGCGCGCTGGCCGCACTGCTCGACCTGGACCTGGACATCATCCGCAGTAATCTCGCCGACACCTTCGCGAAGAAGCCGGCGCTGGCGGACTCCAACATGGAGGCGGTGAAGCTGGGCTACGACTACGCGGTGCAGAACTTCCCCTGTCCGCTGCCGCTGACCGTGGAGAAGATGGACAAGACGAAGGGGCACGTGGTCATCGACGGCAATACGGCTGCGGGACTCGGCTGCGTCTATGCCGGTGCGACCGTGGGTGCCTGGTACCCCATCACGCCGTCCACCTCCCTGATGGACGCGTTCAGCCGCTTCTGCAAGCAGCTGCGCGTGGACCCGGAAACGGGCAAGAACAACTACCTGATCGTGCAGGCCGAGGACGAGCTCGCCGCCATCGGCATGGTGCTGGGCGCGGCGTGGAACGGTGCCCGTGCCTTCACGCCGACCAGCGGGCCCGGCATCTCGCTCATGAACGAGTTCATCGGCTTCGCCTACTACGCGGAACTGCCGGTGGTGATCTTCGACGTGCAGCGCACCGGGCCGTCCACGGGCATGCCCACGCGCACGCAGCAGTCCGACATCCTGTCCTGTGCCTATGCCTCCCACGGCGACACCAAGCACGTGCTGCTGTTCCCGGCCGACCCCCACGAGTGCTTCACCATGGCGCCGGTGGCCTTCGATCTCGCCGAGCGGCTGCAGACCCCGGTGATGGTGCTGTCGGATCTCGACATCGGCATGAACGACTGGATGGTGCCGGAGCTGAGCTGGGACGAGTCCTACCAGCCGGACCGCGGCAAGGTGCTGCATGCCGAGGACCTGGAGAAGATCGAGAAATTCCATCGTTACCTGGACACCGACGGCGACGGCATCCCGTACCGGTCGCTGCCCGGCGAGCACCCGAAAGGCAGCTTTTTCACCCGCGGCTCCGGCCACAACAAGTACGGCGGCTATACCGAGGACGCCGACGAGTACCAGGACGTGGTGGACCGGCTGCTGGTGAAGTGGGACACGGCGCGGGAGATGGTGCCGGAACCGGTCATCGAGTACTCCAAGTTCAACCGGACTGCGGTGCTCACCGTCGGCAGCGGCGAGGCGGCCGTCCACGAGGCGGTGGAGCGACTGGCGGCAGAGGGTGTGAAGCTCAACTATTGCCGGGTGAAGGCCTTCCCGTTCGGCGAGGCGGTGAAGGACTTCATCGCGAAACACGATCGCGTCTACGTGGTCGAACAGAACCGGGACGCGCAGCTGCGTTCCCTGCTGATCCTCGATGCGGGCATCGACCAGAAGAAGCTCGTGCCGGTGCTGCACTACAACGGCATGCCGATGAACGCCGGCTTCGTCGTCGACCGCATCCGGGAAGACCGGGAGAAGAACGAGGCCGCGTGAACAACCCACGTAGGAGGGCCTTCAGGCCCGATCCGGGGCTAACGAATCGGGGCTAACGAATCGGGGCTGAAGCCCCTCCTACATGCCCATCGAGGCAACCGCTATGAGCTACATACCCAAACCCAAAGTCGCCCATCCGCGACTGCCGCGCAACGACCTCGGGCTCACCGAGCGCGACTACGAGGGCACCGTCTCCACGCTGTGCGCGGGCTGCGGCCACGACTCCATCACCAACGCCATCATCCGGGCGGTGTTCGAACTCTCCATCCCGCCGCATCGGCTCGGCAAGATGAGCGGCATCGGCTGCTCGTCCAAGACGCCCGCCTATTTTGTCGGGCCCAGCCACGGCTTCAACTCCGTGCACGGGCGTATGCCCAGCGTGACCACCGGCGCGAACGCGGCCAACAAGGACCTGGTGTACCTGGGTGTCTCCGGCGACGGCGACTCGCTGTCCATCGGTCTCGGCCAGTTCACCCACTCCATCCGTCGTAATCTCAACATGTGCTACATCATCGAGAACAACGGCGTGTACGGCCTGACCAAGGGCCAGTTTTCGGCATCGGCGGACGTGGGCTCCAAGGCCAAGAAGGGCGAGGAAAACCAGCAGCCGCCCATCGATCCGTGCCTGCTGGCGCTCGCCACCGGCGCCACCTACATCGCCCGCAGCTTCTCCGGCGACAAGACGCAGCTGGTGCCGCTGATCAAGGGTGCCCTCACCCACCGGGGCTTCGCGCTGCTGGACGTCATCAGCCCCTGCGTGACCTTCAACGACCACGTGGGCTCCACCAAGAGTTACTCGCACACCCGCAAGTACTATCACCAGGTGGTGGGCACGGATTTCATCCCGCCGGCGGAGGAGATCAAGACGGCCTACGAGGAAGGCGAGGCCATGCCCGTGGAACTCCACGACGGCAGCCGCGTCGTGCTGAAGAAGGTGGACAAGGAATACGACCCCACCAGCCGCGCCAAGGCGTTCTCCTTCCTGCGCGACCACGCCAACCGGGGCGAGGTGGTCACCGGCCTGCTCTATATCCACGAGCGCAAGGGCGACATGCACGCCGTCGGCAACACGGTGGAGCAGCCGCTGAACTCGATCCCCTACGAGAAACTCGGCCCGGGCGCCGAGACGCTGAAAAAGCTCCAGCAAAAATGGATGTAGGAGGGCCTTCAGGCCCGATCCGGGGCTTGTGAATCGGGGCTAAAGCCCCTCCTACAGCCGCTCCTACGGCCCCTCCTATATGCCCATTGTTGCCCAGCGCGCCCATCACACCATGACCGACGCCGCAGCCACACTCGCCGACTTCGCCCTCAGCCTCGATCCCTCCCGCATCCCCGACGATGTCGCCGAGCGAGCCTGCCTGCATATCCTCGATGCCCTGGGCGTCGCGCTGGCGGCCACCACCTATCCCTTCGCCCGCCGCGGTCTGGCGGCGATCGGCAGCATGGCGGGCGGAGGCGACTACCCGGTCATCGGCCGCCCGGAGCGTATGGCGATGCGGGATGCGGCCATCGCCAACGGCTTCCTGATCCACGGGCTGGATTTCGACGACACCCACGGCGAGAGCATCGTGCATACCTCGGCCAGCGCCCTGCCGACCGTGCTGGCCGCGGGGCTGAACGCGGATGCCACCGGCGCCGAGGCCGTTGCGGCCTACCTGGTGGCCGTGGAGGCCGACGCCCGCATCGGCAGCGTCGGCGGTGCGTTCCAGAAGCGCGGCTTCCATCCCACCGGCGTGGTGGGGGCGTTCGGTGCGACGCTGGCGGCAGGACGCCTATGGCGGATGGACCCGGCCGCGCTCGCGTGGGCGCAGGGCATTACGCTCAGCCTGGCGGGCGGGACACTACAGTTCCTGGAAGATGGCGCCTGGACCAAACGCATCCATCCCGGCTGGGCCGCCGCCTGCGGGCTGCAGGCCGCAGGGCTCGCCCGCGGCGGTTTCACCGGCCCCGCGCAGGCCTACGAAGGCCGTTTCGGACTCTACCGGACCTATCTGGGTGAGGACGGCGGGGAGGATTCCGGCGCCGCTCTGACGTCACGCCTGACGGACCTCGGCGAGCGTTGGGAGATGCTGCGCGTGGGCATCAAGCCGTATCCCGTCTGTCACTACAACCACGCGCATGCCGACTGCCTTCTGGCGCTCGTGTCGGAGCACGGCCTGACGCCCGACGACGTGGAGCGGATGGTGGCCAGGGTGCACGCCGACGAGGTCGACGTGGTCTGCGAACCCGAGGCGCGCAAGCGTCGGCCGCAGAGTGACTACGAGGCCAAGTTCAGCGTGCAGTACCTCATGGCCGCCACGCTGGTGAAGGGGCGGTTCACCCTGGACGAACTCGATGACGACGTGCTCGTCGACCCGGACATCCTTGCGCTGGCCGAGCGCTGCAGCTACGAGGTGGATCCGGAGTCCACCTTCCCGCGCTATTTCCCGGGCGAGGTGATCGTCCACACCCGGGACGGGCGGGAGCTTCGCCATAAGGAGTGCGTGAACCGGGGCGCCGACCAGCGGCCGCTGTCCCGCGCCGACATCGTCGCCAAGTTCGAGGACAACGCCGGGCGGGCGCTCTCCCGGCCCGCCGTCCGCTCGCTGCGGGATCGGGCCCTCGATCTGCCGTCGCTGCCCGGCCTCGCGACGATCCTCGCGGCGATCACGGACTGATTCACCCGCAAAGCCTCCGCCGTTCCGTCGCCATCCCCTCGCCATTCCTCCGTTCAGCTTCCGTTCAGCGCTCCGGGTCTAGCCTGATTCTCCCGATCAAAGGGAGACGACCATGGAGCCGAGAACCACAACGTCGCACGGCGGTCGCCCGGGGGGACGGGAGGCGCAGCATCCCGCCGCCTTCTGGCACTACCTCGCCGCCACCATCGCACTCCTCGTCCTGCCGGCGCTGAGCTTCGCCAGCACGGCGCCCACCATCCAGCTCTTCCCGACCACGGTGCTGGAGGACATCCGCCAGACCGGCGACGTGGCGGCCGAGATGGAGACCGGCCTGCAGGACGCCATCAGCCGGCTGGACCAGCAGCGCCGCCTCTACCAGGAGGCCAAGTGCGACGGCGCGGAGGACGACCCCGGCTGCCAGCGCATCGCCAAGCAGCTCGGCGCCACCTATCTCGAGATGCTGAACATCATGTCCGAGCGCCTGCCGGACATGGAGCGTTCCGTGCAGAACACCCACGCGAGCCTGGAGCGTCGGCTGCGCAGCGAGCTCGGCAACAAGATGACCTCCTGGACCCTGCAGGAGACCCTGCTCGGCGTCGGCGAGGGCTCGAAGGCGGAACCGGCGCCGGTGCTGCGCGGGCGTTCCGGCATCCGCCTGTCCCAGCGCTTCGAGCAGTACTACAAGCTGGTGGCCACCTCGTCGGTGAACCGCAACAGCCATTCGCTGGCGGTGATCGCCTCCGACATGTACCTGGACATGGCCGAAGCCTCCGATCTCATCGCCCGCACCCGGGAGGAGATCGCGCGCGCCACGCTGATGGAACAGCTGAACCAGTCCTTCGGCGTGATCACGCCGGAGATGCAGGAAGTGGTGGACGGGGTGAAGGCCATCCTGTTCGGCGACTACGAGCCCGGCCCGCAGATCGCCGCACCCCCGCCGGGGACCTTCGAAGAGGAATACACGAGCCCGCTGGAGTTCTGACGGAACCCCGCGGCCGAGGAGGAGCGACATGAATCCGAGTAACATCCGCACCGGCCTGATGCTGCCGCTGGCCCTCGGCGCACTGGCCCTGGCCGGCTGCGCCACCACCACCGCCGACTGCAGCCTGCCGCGCACGGCCAGCCTGGATCAGGCCATGGATGCGGCGGAGGCGAAGCTGGCCGACGGCTGCGAGGCCGAGTTCGACCGCTACTACGCCGAACTGCTTACCGTCGCCGAGGGCGATCCCGGCCCCGAGAACAAACGCAAGTTCTCCGATTTCCTGCTGACGGCCACCGATCAGGGGCTGCTGTCCAAGCGTCAGGCGGAGCGCGCCTACAACCGCTACTTCAACGTGAAGTACGTCTCGCTGATGGGCGACTACAACAACTGCGCCTATACCTGCCCGCGCAAGCGTCAGGTGCTGACGGCCATGGAAGCCGAGCTGCTCGACAAGGAGCTGGGCCTGCTCAGGGTGAGCCAGGATGCGCCCGGCTATTACCGGGCCGACCGGCTCTACCAGGAGACCGAACTCGTCCTCGAGGCCACCTGCACGGCCTGCGCGGCCCGGTAGGAGGGAGTGGTGGCCGCGACAGCCGGGAACGGCGGTTTCGCCAGCGGTCTCGCCGCCGGCGTGCTGGCGGGATTGGTCGCGGCCGGCGGCATGATGCTCGCCGCCGACGCACTTGCTCCCGCCGGCGGCGTACCGGCCTGGACCCTGGCAGAAGCGCTGGACTGGGCGTATCGCAACCTGGGGCTGTCGCTGCCCGTATTCGCCGTCGTCCTCGCGCTGTACGTGCGCAGCCTGTCCCGGCTGCGCCGGCGGGTCGCGCGTGCCGCGTCGCTGGATTCCGTGGCCCATGCCGAGCAGCTCACCGACACCTGGACGAGCCTGTTCTTCGGCGTGGGCGTGATCTGGACCGCCATCGGTATGCGCGGCGCTCTGCTCTACGCGCTCGGCGATCCGGCGGCCAGCGTGGACGAGGGCGCCTTCGCCGTACTGCAGCGCATGGTGAACGGCGGCATCCTGGTGGCGCTCTCCACCACGATCTTCGGCGGCATCGGCGGTTACCTCATGCGGGTGGTGAAGACGCTCACCGTCGGCGCCGCGCTGCGGCGCTACTACCAGGCGGCCGCCGGTGAGACCGGCGCGGAGATGCTGGCGGCGCTCGCGCGCATCGAGGCGCACCTGGCCGTCCTGGCCACGCCGGCCGGCAGGAAGGAGGAGGGAGATGGACAGGCAGCCGTGGACCGGCTCGCCTTCCCCCGGCGCAGCTAGCGGCGAGGGAGGCATGGAGCACCTGGAGACGGACGTGATGCGCTTCATGGCCATCCTCGCCTTCTGTCTGGTCGCCATCTTCGCGCTCGTGCAGAGCGTCCCCGAACAAGTTGCAGAACGCACAAAAGAGGTGCCGGACACCGTAAGTTCGGTTACGCACCCGACGGCGGAACCGGCACCCGCCGCGCCGCCCGAGCCCGCTGAGTCCGAAAAGCAGGCTGAGCCACAGCCTCGGCCAGCACCGCAGCCGAAACCGCAACCCGTCGCGGCAGCGACGCCGGAGCCCCGGCTCGAGGCGCCGCCGTTGCCGCGACCGGAACCTGAGCGGTCTCCGCGACCCGCACCCGAGCCACCGCCCGAGGCCGCGCATCCGGCGCCTGCCGCCGAACCGCAGCCGGGCTTCTCCCTGCGCTTCGATTCCGACGCCGCGCTGGTCGGCCTGGTGGAGCGCAAGGAGGTGGCGCTCTACGCTTTCGCCCGGGACCGGGTCTGGCGCTTCATGATGGTCGACGGCCGGCCCGCCTTCCGCACCGCCGCAGCCCCCGGCCAGGTGCACGAGATGACACCGCAGACGGTGCCCGCCGCCGTGCTGGATACGCTGCGCCGCACCGCGGTAGTCGCGCCCGGCGGCATACGCTGGGGCGTCACGCTGCCGCCGGCCACCGCCGCCGCCCTCGGCCGCGTCATCGCCACCAACGACGGCGGCGAACTCGTAATCGAGGCGGACGGTTTCCTGCGGCTGGAGGATCCCTCGTGAACGCGGGCGCACGGATCGGGCGTCTCGCCGGGCTGCTGGTCCTGGCGCTGGCCGCTGCCGGCTGCGCGACGGCGGACTACGGCGCCTTCGCCTGGTCCGGCAGCGACGAGTCGTCCCTGGAGGCCTGGCTCGACCAGGAGCTGGAACCCTACCTGGCCGAGACACTGACCACCCATCCCCGCTTCCGCCGCGAGACTGTCACCGTCGCCGTCATGCGCGGCGACGCGCCGCAGGCGGCGCCGGATTCCCTGTCCCGGGCGCTGTCGCTGCGGCTGACGCGCTTCCTGCAGTCCACGCCCGGCGTGAACCTGGTATGGGAGGGCGGCCGCAGCGCGGGCGACTGCGTGCGTCGGGAGGACGCTCACTACGTCATCGCGGTCGACCTGCAGCAGAGCGGACCTGGTTCCCACCGACTCGCCATCCGTGCTCTCGACCGTGAGGAGGGCCTCTGGGTGACGGGATTCGGCAAGGAATGGAACGGCCGGCTCACCCGCGGCCAGTACGCGCGCTCCCGCCAGCCCGCCGTCACCGGGGAATCCCGCGGCCTGCGCGACCACCCCTTCCGCGAGGACGAGGGCGATCTGCTGGCCGAACGGCTGGCGGCGCAACTGGCGGCCGATTTCTGCGGCTTCGTCGGCGAGCCGCTGGTGGTGCACGCGGAGGCTGCCGGCCAGGACGCCTTCGTCGCCGACACCGTACAGCTGGTGGCGAACAATCTGGCCCGCTCGCCACACATCCGCAGCGTGCGGGATCCCGCCGCGGCGAACCTGATCCTGAGCGGCCGGCTGTATGCCATCGACGGCGATCTGCAGCAATTCTGGGTGCAGGCACGACCGGCCACCGCCGGTGCGCGTTTCCCCGTCACCGACGTGGCGGCCTACGTCGAGACGTCCAGCCCCGGCCGCGTCGCGCTCCGGTCGTCGCCGGATGCGACGGCCGCGCCTGCCGCCGCCGACCCGCTGCCCGCGCCGCCGGACCGAGATCCCGGCTTCGACTCCGGCCGCCCCGTCGAACTGGGCGCGCTGCGGGTGCTGACGCCGAACGATCACTGGATGTGCCGCCGTGGCGACCCCTGGCGCCGGGGCGCCCGTGTATTGCGCCCTGGCGAGAGCCTGGGCGACGACGCGTGCTTCGCCCTGGAGATCGAGGTCAGCGGCGACGCCGAGGTCTTTCTGCTGCGCCGCGATCCCGCGGCCGGACTCGTGCGCATGATACCGGGCCGCTGCGGCCGTCACGGCCGCGTGCCCGGGCGCACCTACGGCGAAGCCACCCTCCAATTCCCGTCGGCGCCCGCCGGCTGGGCGCACGCGCTGCGCCCGCCCCGGGCCGCCATGCGCGAGCGCTGGATCGCGCTGGCGCTCCCGGCGGACGCCGCTGCCGCCGATATCCGCCGCCACCTGGCCCGGCTGCCCGACGACTGCGCCGCGGAGGATGGCGCATCCGTCGACGCCGATGCCTGGCTGGCGGGCCTGGACCGACTGACCGACGCGCCGGTCTCCGTGCGCCGGCTCGACGTTCCGGTCGGCCGCCACGCGGCGAGGAGGGAATGACGCCATGATCCGCCTGCTCGGATTCCTGTCGGGCCTCCTGCTGGTGATCGCCCTGGCGTTCGTCGTCCTGCGCTATCCGCCGGCCGGGCTGCCGGGCGACCGGTTGTCCGCACGGACGGATAGTGCGGACAGCGCGGTGGCGGCAGCGGCGCAAGAGGAGCCGGCGCAGGAATCGACTTCGGCACCCGCCGAACAACCGCCTGGGGAATTGCCCGAAGAGTTACCCGAGGAGTTGCCCGAAGGACTGCCCGAGGACGCCGGCCCGGCACCCGCGCGGAATCCGGCCGACCAGCCAGGCGGGGAACGGCCCCGGGAACCCACCGGGGGATCATCCCCGGAGACCAAGCAGGAGCCGCTCACGCCACCGGCCCCGGCCCCGGCCGAGACACCGCCGCGGGTGGACGACCCACCGCCCGTACCCGTCGCGCAAGCCAGCACCGACGGCGATGGAGCGGCAGACGACGCTGCGGCCGCCGACGAGGCGGACGAGCCCGGCCGCCAATGGCACGCGTTCTGGCAGCCTTTCCACAGCGAGATCTCCGCCGAGGGCTTCCGCCGCCGGCTTGAGGGCGTGACCGGCCTCGACTACCGCGTGGTCTCGCCGCGGCCGGGCGAGTACCAGGTGGCCTTCGCCTACCGGAACGAGGCCGAGCGCCAGGAGAACCTCGCGGCCATCGAGGCGGCCACGGGTCTCGTGCTGCGGAGCCAGATGCTGTGAAGGCCGGGCTCGTCATCGCCGGTCTCTGCCTCGCGCTCTGCGCCTCGGCCGGCCAGGCCCGCAGCGCGGCGGACGGCCGTGAACTCGCCGCGGCCTGGCAGCAGTACGTCGCCGAGCACGCGGACCGGGAGCCGGCGGTGATATTCCCCTACGGCGAGTGCTTCCGCCGGGCCGCCATCCTCAACCAGCTGCCGGAGACCCTGCTGCTGGCGGTGGCCCGGGGCGAGAGCGACTTCGACCCGACCGCCCGCTCCCATGCCAACGCCCACGGCGTGATGCAGATACTCTGGCCCGGTACGGCACGCCACCTCGGGCTGTATCTGCTTTCCGATCTCTACGAGCCCTGCAAGAACATCGACGCCGGCGCCCGCTACCTGAAGGAGCTGCTGGCACGTTACGACGGCGATCTGCACCTGGCGCTGGCCGCCTACAACTACGGCCCGAGCCGCATCCCCAAATCAGGCGTCATCCCGTCCGGCGCGGTCTGGTACAGCGGCTACATCTACCGCCACCTGCAGTACGTGCTCGGCCGCAGCACGCCGGCGGGCAAGCCGCCGCAGAATTACGGCGAGCAGGGCAAGCTCACGCTCATCAGTTTCGCCGCACCGTATCGGGCGCAGGCGTTCGTCGCCGCGCTGGAGCAGGACCCGGGCGGCCTCGCGGTGGACTGGTTCCGCGCGGGTGCCGCCGAGTTCCGCGTGGTGCTGCTGTACGAGGACGAGGCGGACCTCGAGCGCAGCCGCCGCCGCCTGGCCCGGGCGGGTTTCCCGCTGCCCTGACCGGCGCCGCGCCGGCGCCCGTTACGCCAGGCGCCATGCCTGCGATTTGCCACCGTCAGCCTTGGCGCTACCATGCGTCTTTCCCGTCACCGGGCCGCCAGCCTCATGCATCCGCTCGACCATCTCTACCTGCTACTGCTCGTGGTCGGCCTGCCGCTCTACAGCGCCTGGTCCTGGCGGCGCTGGCTGGCGAAGCTCGCTGCCGGCCACCGGCCGCGGCGGTTGCGGCTCTACCTCGGTAGCCTCGCGCAGCTGTGGCTCGTGTTCGGCGTGCTCGCCGCGTGCTGGTGGTGGCTGGGCCGCTCGCCGGCGCCGCTCGGCTTCACCGCGCCGGGCGGCACGGGCTTCTGGCTGGGCGCCGTCCTGGTGGCGCTCGCCACCGGCGTCTTCCTGCAGTCCTGGCGCAGTATGGTGCGGGCCGATGCGGCCGACCGGCGGCGCTACCGCGAGCAGCTGGCCGAACTGGGCCAGATGATGCCGCGCAACGGCCGGGAATACGGGGGCTTCGTCGCGCTCTCGATCACCGCGGGCGTGGTGGAGGAGACCATCTTCCGCGGCTGGCTCATCTGGTATCTGCAGGCGTGGATGCCGCTGACGGCCGCCGTGCTCGTCTCCTCGGCCGCCTTCGGCCTGGCCCACCTCTATCAGGGCGCCGCGGGCGTCGCCAAGACCGCTGTCATCGGTCTGTTGATGGCACTGCTGTACCTGCTGACGGGGTCGCTCTGGCTGCCCATCGTCGCCCACGCCATGATCGACGTCCTGCAGGGGGCGACCATGATGGAGCTGTACCGCCGGCGATCCGGTGACGGGGGCGACGGGGGCGAGGACGGCGACAGGGACGGCGAGGGCGACGAGGGCGGCGAGCCGCCGACTGCTACGATTAACGGATGACCCCTCAGCCGATGACTCCCGAGAGCAAACTGCCCGAGGTCGGCACGACCATCTTCACGGTGATGTCCGCGCTGGCCGCCGAACACGGTGCCATCAATCTCTCCCAGGGCTTCCCGGACTTCGAGCCGCCCGGCTTCCTGCTGGATCGCGTCACTTGCCATCTGCACGAGGGCAGGAACCAGTACGCGCCCATGGCCGGCGTGCCCGCGCTGGTGGAAGCCGTGGCGGAGAAGATCGGCGAGCTGTACGGCGCGGCCGTCGATCCGGCAGCCGAAATCACCGTCACCAGCGGCGCCACCGAGGCGTTGTTCTGCGCCATCCACGCCGTGGTGCGGCCGGGCGACGAGGTGATCGTCTTCGACCCTGCCTACGACGCGTACGCGCCGGCGGTAACGTTGGCCGGCGGACGCACGGTGCATCTGCCGCTGGCGGCACCGGACTTCGCCCTGCCCTGGCCCGCGCTGGAGCAGGCGCTGACGTCCCGCACCCGGCTGGTGATCATCAACTCGCCCCACAACCCCACCGGCGCGGTGCTGGCAGCGCAAGATCTGGCGCGGCTCGGCAGTCTGCTGGCGGGACGGGAGTGCTATCTGCTGACGGACGAGGTCTACGAGCACATCGTCTTCGACGGCGCCGCCCACGCGAGCGTGCTGGCCGAGCCCTCGCTGCGGGATCGCAGCTTCGCCGTGTTCTCCTTCGGCAAGACCTACCACGCCACCGGCTGGAAGGTGGGCTACGCGGTGGCGCCGCCGGCGCTCACGGGGGAGTTCCGCAAGGTGCACCAGTTCGTCACTTTCACCACCAGCACGCCCGTGCAGTGGGCACTGGCCGACATGCTGCGCGAGCATCCCGAACACCACCGGGGGCTGTCCGCGTTCTACCAGGTCCGCCGCGACCGCTTCCGCGAGATGCTGGCGCCGTCGCGCTTCGAGCTGCTGCCCTGTGCCGGCACCTATTTCCAGCTGGCCGACTACGGCCGCATCTCCGCCGAGCCGGATACGGAGTTCGCCCGCCGCCTCACCGCGGAGCACGGCGTGGCCGCCATCCCCGTCTCGGTCTTTTACGATAGCCCGCCGGACGCGTGTCTCGTACGCTTCTGTTTCGCGAAGGAAGAACAGACACTGGCCCGGGCCGCGGAGGTGCTGTGCAGGATCTAGAAGTCGCCATCATCCAGGCCGAGCTCGACTGGCACGATCCGGCCGCGAACCGGCGCCGGTTCGATGAGCACCTGCGGCATCTGCCGCCGGCGGACCTGATCGTGCTGCCGGAGATGTTCACCACCGGTTTCACCATGGCCGCCGCCGAGCAGGCGGAGACCATGGACGGCCTCACCGTGGCCTGGATGCAGGAGCATGCCCGCAGCCGCGATGCCGTGATCTGCGGCAGCGTCATCATCCGGGAGACGCGCTTCGGCGAAGCGCGGTACTTCAACCGGCTGATCTGGGCGACGCCGGAAGGCACGGTCAACCACTACGACAAGCGCCACCTGTTCCGCCACGCCGGCGAGACGGAGCACTACAACGCCGGGAGCGACCGGGTGGTGGTGGAGCACCGGGGGTGGCGCATCGCGCCGATGGTCTGCTACGACCTGCGCTTCCCGGTCTGGAGCCGCCACCGCAACGACTGCGACGCCCTGGTGTACGTGGCCAACTGGCCGGCGGCCCGACATTTCGCGTGGGAGAGCCTGCTCAGGGCCCGGGCCATCGAAAACCAGTGCTACGTCATCGGCGTGAACCGGGCCGGCCGGGACGGCAACGGGCTCGACTACCGGGGCGGCAGCGCCGCCGTCGATTTCCTCGGCGCCACGCTGACGGACTGCGCGCAGGAGCCCTGTGTGACCACCACCGTCCTGTCCCTGGAGGCCCTGCGCACTTTCCGCCGGGATTATCCTTTCCATCTGGACGCAGACCCCTTCCGTTTGTCAGACTAGTACGACTGAACATAAGGCGCCGGTGCGGGGCAAGGACCCGCCCGCCGTGCGCCCCGGCGCCGCCAGACAAGCTCCGCCCGCCGGGCGGGGAAACGGAGAGAGCGGCCGCCGCAGCCCGTGCCGGCCCCGGCACCGAAGGCGCTCCGCGGAGACCGCTCCGAGGAGCGCGGATATGGCTACGACCCGTCACCATCACTGGCGCTCGCGTGCGGACGAGCGCTACACGCCACCGGCTGCCACCGAATCGTCGGGAGAACGCGCGCTGCAGCGCCTGATCGAACCGGCCGGCCTGACCCTGAACGGAAACGAGCCCTGGGACCCGGTGATCCGGGACGAGCGGGCCTGCGCCGAGATTCTGCGCCGCGGTTCGCTCGGCGCCGGCGAGGCCTACATGCGCGGCTGGTGGGATGCCCGCGACCTGTCCGACCTGTTCTACCGCCTGCTCCGGGCAGGGCTGCCCGCCGGCTTTGGCCGCTGGCAGGTGCTGAAGCTCGCCCTGCGGGAATGGCTCACCAACCCCCAGCGGGTCGGGAAGGCCTTCGAGATCGGCGAAGCTCACTACGACCGGGGCAACGAGCTGTTCCGGGCGATGCTGGACAAGCGCATGGTCTACAGCTGCGGCTACTGGGAGGGCGTCGACGACCTGGATGCGGCCCAGGGCCAGAAGCTGGATCTCATCTGCCGCAAGCTCGGCCTGCGCGCCGGTCAGCGGGTGCTCGACATCGGCTGCGGCTGGGGCAGTTTCTGCCGGTTCGCCGCCGAACGCTACGGCGTCTCGACGGTCGGCATCACCGTCTCCCGCGAGCAGGTGGAGCTCGGCCGCGAGCGGTGCGAGGGCCTGCCGGTTGAACTGAGGCTGCAGGACTACCGCGAGCTGGACGAGCCCTTCGATCATATTGTCTCGGTGGGCATGGCCGAGCACGTCGGGGTGAAGAACTACGGCACGCTGCTCGACGTCGCGCGGCGCTGTCTGAAGCCCGACGGGCTGTTCCTGCTGCACACCATCGGCCGGCCCCGCACCACCCGCTCGGCGGACCCCTGGATCAACCGCTACATCTTCCCCAACGGCCACCTGCCGTCCCTGCGACAGCTCACGGCGGCCTGCGAGGGCCGTTTCGTGGTGGAAGACGTGCACAACTTCGGCGCCGACTACGACCGCACGCTGATGGCCTGGTTCGCCAACTTCGACGCCGCCTGGCCGGCGCTGCGCGAGCGCTACGACGAGACCTTCTACCGCATGTGGAAGTACTACCTGCTCTCCTGCGCCGGCGCCTTCCGCGCCCGGGACATCCAGCTCTGGCAGCTGGTGCTGTCGCCGCGGGGCGTCGACGGCGGCTATCGGCGTCCGCGGTAGTCCCGCAATAGTCGTCTCCGGGAGGTATTGCAGACCCCGATTTCCGATGGTAACTTGTTCAACAAGACTTACACGGGAACATCGAGGGATTGACCATGCCTGTCGAACGCGTCGCACATATCGAGCCCACTGTCCGCACCAAGGATCACCCCTACCTGAACCTGCAGGAAGGGTGGCGGCCCAATTACGACGAGTACAACGCCACCGACATGGAAGTGATAGGCGAGATTCCCGCCGACATCGACGGCGTCTATCTGCGCAATACCGAGAACCAGCTGCACGAGCCCATCGGCCGCTACCACCCCTTCGACGGCGACGGCATGATCCACATGATCAGCTTCGCCGACGGCAAGGCGGAGTACCGCAACCGTTTCGTGCGCACCAAAGGCTTCATGGCGGAACAGGAGGCCGGGCGCTCCCTCTGGGCCGGCCTGATGGAGCACCCGTCCTCCTCGACCCGTCCGGGCTGGGGCGCCCAGGAGTGGCTGAAGGACTCGTCTTCCACCGACGTCATCGTGCATGCCGGCCGCGTGCTCTCCACCTTCTACCAGTGCGGTGAGGGCTACCGGCTCGACCCCTACACGCTGGAGCAGTTCGGCACGGAGGGCTGGGTACCGCTGGACGGCATCTCCGCCCACACCAAACTCGACGAGCAGACGGGCGAGTTGCTGTTCTTCAACTATTCCAAGCATCCGCCCTACATGCACTACGGCGTGGTGGGGCCGGACAACAGGTTGAAGCACTACGTGCCCATCCCTCTGCCCGGCCCGCGCCTGCCTCACGACATGGCGTTCACCGAGAACTACGCCATCCTGAACGACATGCCGCTGTACTGGGACGAGAAGATGCTCGAGCGCGGCGTCCATGCCGTGCGCATGCACAAGGACACGCCCAGCCGGTTCGCCGTGATCCCGCGCATGGGTCAGCCGGAGGACATCAAGTGGTTCGAGGCCGATCCCACCTACGTGCTGCACTGGCTGAATGCCTGGGAGGAAGGCGACGAGGTGGTCCTCGACGGCTACTTCCAGGAGCACCCGGAGCCGGCGAACTACGACGGCGCGCCCTCGGGTTTCGAGCGCATGATGGCCTATCTCGACCAGGGCCTGCTCATGCCGCGCCTGCACCGCTGGCGTTTCAACCTGAAGACCGGCGAGACGAAGGAAGAGCGCCTTGATGACCGCACGCTCGAGTTCGGTACCATCAACCAGCGTCACGGCGGGCGTGCCTACCGCTACGGCTACAGCGCAGTGCCCGTGCAGGGCTGGTTCATGTTCCAGGGCTTCACCAAGCACGACATGGAGACGGGCGCCTCCTCGACCGTGGAACTCGGCGAAGGCCGTTACGGCAGCGAGGCCGGTTTCGCTCCGCGCGTTGGCGCGAAATCCGAGGACGACGGCTATCTGGTCACCTTCGTCTCCGACGTGAAAGAAGACCGCTCCGAGGCCCTGCTGATCGACGCCACCGACTTCGCGGCGGGCCCGGTCTGCCGCATCATCCTGCCGCACCGCATCTCGAGCGGCACGCACGCCACCTGGGCGCACGGTGAGGATATCCGCAACGCACAGCAGACCCTGAGCCTCTGATCGATAGTCCGCAGGAGGGCCTTCAGGCCCGATTCAATGTCTATAATCGGGCCTGAAGGCCCTCCTGCGGTGCGACGATGCGCGCGTTCCTCCTCCTCTTCCTCGTCGCGCTTGCCGGCTGCGCCGGCGCGCCCGACCGCACGACCAACTGCGGCGTCCTGGCGGACAGGCCGGTGCCCGGCGGCACCGTCACCGCCGCGGCCGTCGTCGACGAAGACGACGGGCTCCCCGCCTACTGCCGCGTGCGCGGCGTCATCGAACCGCGCATCGGCTACGAGGCCCGGCTGCCGCTCGCCGGCTGGAACGGCAAGTACTACCAGGCCGGCTGCGGAGGATTCTGCGGCAGCGTCCTGCCGGACAAGCCCGGCTTCTCCAACACCATCAACGAGGCTTTGAAGCTCGGCTATGCCGCCATCACGACGGACGCCGGCCACAGCGGCGGACTCGGCGACGCGTCCTGGGCCGCGGACGACCCCGCGGCCGTGGAGGTGTACGCCCACCGCGCCATCCCGCTCACCCATCGTTTCGGCACCGCCCTGGTCGCCCGCTATTACGGCGCCGCGCCCCGCTACGACTACTTCGGCGGCTGCTCCAACGGCGGCCGCATGGGGGCGATGGCGGCACAGCGCTACCCGGCTCTGTTCGACGGAATCCTCGCCGGCGGCTCTGTCCTGGATCTCTCCGGCAACGGCGGCATCTATGGCCCGTGGGTGGTGCAGTCGAACACGGACCGCGACGGCGAGCGCATCCTCACCCGGGAGAACTTCGCCCACAAGCTGCCCCTGCTGTCCGCCGAAGTGCTCGCGCAATGCGACGGCGCCGACGGCCGGGCGGACGGGCTGATCTCCGCACCGCGGGCCTGCGCTCCGGACCTGGAGGCGCTGCCTGCTTGCGGCGACGGGGCCGCGACCGGAGAGCGTGTCTGCTTCAAGCCGGCCGAACGCCGGGTGCTGGAACGCTGGTACGCGGGCCCGCGAGATTCGGCCGGCCGACAGCTCTACCCGGGCATGCCGCCCGGCAGCGAGCGCTACTGGGCCGTCTGGTTCCTCGATGCCGGCGGGCGCACGGCGCCGGGGAACGCGCTGGGCAGTGATTATCCGAAGTATCTCGGCCTGGCCGGCCAGGTCGGCGAGGACTGGAGCGCGCTCGATTTCGACTTCGACGCGGACCCGGCGCGACTGGCCCAATCGGCCTCTCTCCTGAATGCTATCGATCCGGACCTGGCCGCGTTCCGCGCCGCCGGCGGCAAGCTCCTGATGTGGCACGGCTGGGCCGATCCGCTGGTGCTGCCCGACCAGAGCGTCGACTACTACCGCCGCGTCGCCGAGACGGCCGGCGGCGAGCCGGACGAGTTCCTGCGCCTGTTCATGATCCCCGGCCACGGCCATTGCTGGGAACTGCCGGCGCAGACGCCGGACCGCTTCAACCCCATCCGCGTGCTCGAGCGCTGGGTGGAGGAGGGCCGTCCGCCGGAACGCATTGCGGCCAGCGCGGCGGATCCGCAAGCCGCCCGGGTGCCGGAGGCGCTGCTGTGTCCCTGGCCGGACTCCGCCGTGGCCATCGCAGGGAGCGATGTAGAACCGGAACAAATGGAACGAATGGAACAAACGGAACGGGTCTGCGCGTCGCGGAATTAGTTTCGGGAGAAAGAGCTGCCAGTTGCCACCCCGACCGCGTATCTTTCACAATTAGACGCAGACGCCATCTCAGAGGGGAGATAGTTCATGAAGCCGAGAAACCTTTTCGCCAGTTGCGCGAGCGCTTGCCTGTTGCTCACCGTCCAGCCCGTGACCGCCCAGGAAGCGGGCGTGCTGGAAGAGATCATCGTGACCGCGCAGAAGCGGGAGCAGAGCCTGCAGGAGGTGCCCATCTCGGTGACCGCCATCGGCGAGCAGGCCATCCAGGAGGGCAAGATCACCCAGGTGGAGGATGTGGCACTGGAGACGCCCAACTTCACCATGACCCAGTTCAACATCGGCGAGCCCCAGTACTACATCCGGGGCATCGGCAACTCCCTCGACTCCGCCGGCAGCGACCCGGCAGTGGCCACCTTCATCGACGAGGTCTACGTCGGGCGCTCCGCCGGCACGGCCATGGACCTCTACGATCTGGATCGTGTCGAGGTCCTGCGCGGCCCGCAGGGCACCCTGTTCGGCAAGAACGTGGTGGGCGGCGCGCTGAATATCATCACCAAGAAGCCCACCGAGGACTTCGAGGCCAAATTCGGCGCGACGGTGGGTAATTACTCCCAGACCGTGCTGCGCGGCTTCGTGAACGGGGCCATCGCCGACAACGTCGCCGGGAAGTTCTCCTTCAGCCGCCGCCAGCGCGACGGCTACGTGGATAACGTGGTCGACGGCGAGGAGTACCACGACCAGGACAATCTGAGTGCCCGCGGCCAGCTCCTGTTCACGGTTTCGGACGCCACCGAGGTGCTGGTCGGCTTCGACTGGGCCACCGACGACCAGGCCGGCAACTGCCGTAATGTTAACAACCTGGACAAGAACGATCCGCTCGGCCTGGCCGTGTTCTACCCGCCGGTAATCGCCGCCACCACCGGCGGCGACGTGCGCAAGTGCGCCTCCGAGGCGGACGCGTTCCAGGAGCGCGATATGCTCGGCACGCTGCTGCGCGTGGACCACGACTTCGCCAACTCCACCCTCACCTCCATCACCGCCTACCGGGAGACCGACTACTCCTGGCTGGAGGACCTGGCCGGCATGCCGCTGGGCGACACCCCCTTCAACCTGACGGATACCGTGGAGGAGGAGGCCGACCAGATCAGCCAGGAGCTGCGGCTGACCTCGGCCGGTGGAGGCACGATCGACTGGCTGGTGGGCGGCTTCTTCATGACCGAGGACGTCGATCGCAAGGAACGCTACATCGGTTCCTTTCACGCACCCCTCGCAGCCCAGGGCTTCGCGCTGCTGAACGGCGACGTGCAGTTCAACCAGATCAACGAGACGACCAGTACGGCCGTATTCGGCAAGATCGACTGGAACATCAGCGACCGGCTCACCTGGAGCATCGGCGCCCGCTACGCCCGGGACGAGAAGGAGATCGAGCAGGCGGTGGAGAACTTCGAGGATCCGGCTTTCGACAGCGCCGTGCTGAGCCAGCTGCTGGGCGTGCCCGTGGAGCTGGTGGTGCTCGGCATCCCGGTCAACGGTCCGGGCGAGCTGATCGCCTTCGTGAACAGCGGCGACCCCTCCGTGCTGAACACGCCGTACAACACGACGGCGGACGAGGACTGGAGCGAGTTCGTGCCATCGACGAACGTCAGCTACCAGTTCAATGACGACGGCTTCGTCTACTTCACCGCGGCTCGCGGTTACAAGAGCGGCGCCTTCGTGAGCCAGACCGCCACGCCGCAGGCGGCGGCCACGCCGCTCGACCCGGAGATCGCCACCAACTACGAGGTGGGCGTCAAGAGCGAGTTCCTGAACAACCGGCTGCGGGTGAACGCGGCGGTGTTCCGCATGGACTACGAGGACCTGCAGGTCTTCCGTCTGGACGGCTCCCTGCTTATCGCCGCCAATGCGGAGGCGACCAGCCAGGGCCTGGAGCTGGACACGACCGCGCTGCTGACGGACAACTGGGTGCTGAACTTCAACTACGGCTACCTTGACGCCGAGTACGACCAGTTCATCTCCGGCGGGGAGGACTTTACCGGCAACCAGCTGCCCCGCGCGCCGGAGAACAGCTACAGCATCACCAGCAACTACACCTTTAACCTGGCCGGTGGCTCGAGCCTGGACTTCAACCTGAACTATGCGTATCAGGACGACTTCTTCCACGACCCGAGCAACGCCAACGGCTCCGGCGAGGACGCCTACGGCCTGCTGCGCGCCGGCTTCACCTGGACCAGCGCGAGCGGCGCGTGGGACGTGACGGCATGGGGCAAGAATCTCACCGACGAGGAGTACCGCACCCACACCATCATCAGCAACATCGCCGGCACGGTGGACCTGTGGGGTATGCCGCGGACCTACGGTCTGACGGTGAACTACCGGATGCAATAACGGCCATGTGGGAGGGCCTTCAGGCCCGACCTGGCTGCGCCTGACCGACAGGAGATTCTCTTCGGGTTGGCACGCCATCGGTCGGACACGGGCTGCGGGGGTATCCATCGCCGCGACCTTTTGTCGGGAGCAAGATGGATACCCCCGCAGGGCGGCCAGCAAAGAAGGGGATCGGGCCTGAAGGCTCTCCCACAGTCGGATCGGGCCTGAAGGCCCTCCTACTGCCAGGCGGGGGCCTTGGCCCGGCGCGGGGCGATCGCCATGCGGTGGGAGATCGATGCCTCGTAGCGGCGGGAGTGCACCGTGTCCACGACGTGGTAGCGGGCCTCGGCGCGCTCGCGGCCGAGATCCAGTGCCAGGAAGCCGCGGTGGGCGACGTCCGTGTGGTGCAGGTTGGCGTTCGCCTGCCGCAGCATCTGTTCGATGCGCGGCGGCGCGAGGCCGAGGGTCTCCGGATAGCCGGGTGAGCTGATTGACGTGGCGCCGAATTCCACGGCCGCCGGTCTCCCGCTTGCCGGGTCCAGCACGTCGAGCGCCCAGGCGGCGTGGGAGTCGCCGCTCAGCACGACGGGGCTCGCTTCCGTCGCCCGGCACTGCTCCAGCAGCCAGGCGCGCTCGGCCGCGTAGCCGTCCCAGCTGTCGGCGCTGAGCGGCACGCCGAGGCGGGTGAAATCCACGTACGGGCGCACGTAATCCGGCAGCGCCTGGATCTCGGCGGCGCTCATATTCTCGGCCAGCTTGGGCGCGGTGATCTGGGCCATCAGCACCTGATTGCCGAACAACTGCCAGGGCTTGCCCGCCTCGCGGGAGCCGGCGAGACGGCCGGCGACGAAGCGGCGCTGGTCGTCGGAGAGGAGGCGGCGCGAGGGATCGGCCAGGTCGGCGGCCAGGGTGTCGGCTTCGACGGACGCCGGAATGTCCAGCTGAGCGCTGCGTGCCGACAGCCGGGTCTCCAGCATGACGAGGGTGGCGAGGTCGCCGATCTCGAACGCCCGCCAGCTGGCGGACGGGTCGTCGCCGCGCGGCTCACGGACGGGCATCCATTCGTAATAGGCCTGCATGGCGGCCCGGCGCCTGAGTGCCCATTCTCCTTCACTGGCGTCGTGGTTCTGGGCGCCGTCCCGCCAGGCGTCGTTGGCGGACTCGTGGTCGTCCCAGCTGACGATGAACGGATGGCGCGCGTGCACCGCCTGCAGGTCGGGATCGCTCTTGTACTGGGCGTGGCGCAGGCGGTAGTCGTGCAGGCTGACCACCTCGTGGCCCGGTACGGATTCCCGGTGCAGCTCGCGGGCGCGGGCGGAGGCGTAGCCGTCGGCCGCGTACTCGTAGATATAGTCGCCGAGGTGCAGCACCACGTCGATATCGTCGGTCTGCGCCATGGTCCGGTAGGCGTTGAAGTAGCCGGCCGGGTAGTTCGAGCACGAGCAGGCCGCCACCACGAAGCGGTCCACCGGGCCTACCGGCAGGGTCAGCGTGCGACCGGTCTGCGAGACCGCGCCCAGGGCTCGGAAGCGATAGTAGTAGTGGCGGCCCGGATCCAGGCCCTCCACCTCCGCCTTGACGGTGTAGTCACGTGCGGGCAGTGCCGCCGTGGTGCCCCGGCGCAGGATGCGTTCGAAGTGCGGGTCGACGGCCAGTTCCCAGCCCACCGCCGTCTCGGCTTCGAAGCGGGGCGTTACCCGCGTCCACAGCAGGACGCCGGTGGCGGTCGGGTCGCCGCTGGCGACGCCGTGGACGAAGCTCGCGGCCGGGCTGGCTTTCGCCGGCGGCAGCGCCAGGGCCAGCGCGGCGCCGGGCAGCACGCGGGTGACGAATCGGCGTCGGGTCAGTTTCATGGCTACGGCTCTCGAGGTCGCCCCGGGCGTAGCCTACCCGAAGAAGGGCCGGCACGCCCATGGGCGCGTGCCGGCCCGCTACACAATAGCCGTCAGTCCGCGAACTTCACTTCCTGCAGGACAATCGTGCTGCCGATGGTGCGCAGCTCCTCGCGGTCGATGGAGGCCATGCGCATCGCCTCCATGGAGCCCTTGAGCTGCTCGGACACCTTCTCGAAATATTCGATACCGAGATCGAACGTTGCCCAGTTCTTGTACGTGACGCTCAGGATCAGGTCCGGCTCGCCCTCGCGGGCACTCGGGTTCGAGTACATCGCGTAGTCGATGACGTGGCCGTCCTTCTTCTGTATCTCCAGGGACTTGCGCCACAGGCTGTTCAGGTCGTTGATGTAGGCATTGAACATGCCGGGCTTGATGTGTACGTGGGTGATCTGCACGACGTGACCGTTCTCCCAGTTACGGGAATGATCCTGGGCGACGGCGCCCGTGGCAGTCAGGCACAGCAGTATTGCGGCCGCGAAAAGGCCGGTGATCTTCGTCTTCATTGCGCTCTCCCCCTTGCGGGTTTCGGTTTTGATTGTCGTGTTGGTCGGCGGCCGGAGCCGCCGGGCCACTATACGCGCAAGTTCCGGCGACGGTTAACGTAATCGGCCAGCGAGCCGAGCGGCCCGGATCAGATCAGAACTTCGCTCAGGGGCCGGCGGACGCTCGCCTTCGTCTTCGGGCCGTAGCCGAAGCGGAGCAGCAGCTGAGGCGCATTGTCGCTGCCGATGACGTCCTGCAGCAGGGGGCGGAGCTGGGGCGTCTCCAGCGGCTGGTTCAGGTAGGCTGCGGTGGCGCCGTCGGCGGCGAGGCGCAGCAGCACCCGGGACAGCGCCCGGCCGGCCCGCAGCCAGTGGCCGACGTCGTCTTCGGGCGTACTCAGGATGGCCAGCAGGGGCGAGCCGGCCATGATCTTCTTCGCATCCCCGGCGGCGACGCCGTTGCCGAGGTCGAATGTGCGGATCACCAGGGCGCCCACCGGGGAGAGCACGTCGGGCACCCCGAAGGCCTCGCCGGACATGCCGTCCCGGCTCTCGGAGCGGCGCGAATGCACCCAGGAGGCGAGTTCCCGGCGGAAGCCCGCATCCGCGAACTGGGTGCGGTCGCCCTCGGCGACGAGGTCTGCGATCTCGGCCTTGGTGGTCTCGTCCGCCACCAGCGTCAGTTCGGCGCCCTGATGCGCCGCCAGTTGCCGGCAGCGGGCCTGCAGCGCCGGCGGCAGGCGGCGTTGCTCGAACGCGTGCCGCGTCGTCCGCCGCTCGGGGATGGCCTCGAACAGCGCCCGGTCCTCCTCATCCGGCGTCACGGCTTCTCCCAGGCGGAACACGGCGAGCAGGTCCGGTTCCCCCTCGTCGGGCAGCAGTTCGAGCACCGGCGCCCGCCTGAAATAGCGTGCGGCGACGGCGAGATGGTCCAGGGCGGCGCCGCAGGACATGGTGAGCTCCCGGTCCCGGGGGTCCACCACGGGCAGCGCGCGTCGACGGTCGGCATACAGCTCGACCGCATCCTCGTTCAGGCGGAACAGCCACGGCTGGGAGTTGTGGCTGGACGGCGCCTGGATGGCGTAACCCAGCAGGAACCTGAGCTGGTCCTTCTCGCTCCCGTCGGCGGGGAACGGCGGCTTCCTCTTCGCGGCGCTGCTCTGCATGGCCCGGCTCCGTGACCTGTCCTGCCGACGCTAGGTGTGCCCGCGGGGAGCGGCAATCCGGGCTTTCCGAGGGGCGGCGGGCAGGCGGGCGGATGACAGCACCCGGCCGGTCGGTTAGCGTCTGTCGTCCGGGCCATGCGCAGGGGAGTGACCGCTTTGCTGAAAGCCGACGCCGGAGAACTGGAGGGACTGCTCGATTTCCTGCGTGCCGCCGAGCGCCTGAAGGACACCGAACGCCATGCCTGGACCTCCGGCGGGCGGCGGGAGAGCGTGGCCGAGCACACCTGGCGGCTCTGCCTGATGGCGATGCTGCTGGCCGACGAATACCCGGATCTCGATTTCCCGCGCCTCATCCGCCTGTGCATCGTGCACGACCTCGGCGAGGCCATCGGCGGCGACGTGCCGGCGCCGGAACAGGAGGACGCGCCGGGCAAGAGCGAGCGGGAGCGCCGCGACCTGCAGACCCTGGTCCGCCCGCTGGCCCCGCGGCAGCGCGAGAGCATCGTCGGCCTGTGGGAGGAGTACGAGGCCGGCCGCACGCCCGAGGCCCGCCTGGCGAAGGCGCTGGACAAGCTCGAGACCATCCTCCAGCACACGCAGGGGGACAACCCGCCGGGTTTCGACTACCGCTTCAACCTGGACTACGGCCACCGCTATACCTCCGACGACCCCCTCATCCTGCTGCTGCGCGAGCTGCTGGACGTCGAGACCGAGCGCCGGGCGGTGGCGGAGGAAAGCGGCGACGGCGCGTCCCGTTGAGGCCGGTCAGCCGCGGTGGGCGACGCGTCAGGGCAGCTCCCGCGCGTGGGCGCGCAGGTGGGAATGGAGGTCCATCGCGATCTTCAGCGCGATCAGCAGGACCAGTCCGGCCAGCGGCGCATCCAGCGCCGTCAGCAGCGCGCCGCCCGCGATGATGGTGACGTGCAGCAGCACGATGCGGCCGTAGGGCCGGGCCATCAGCTGTTTGGGCGAGGCTTCGCGGTACTCGCCCCGCAATACGAAATTGACCACGAAGGAATAGCCGTGGCTTGCCACCAGCGCCAGCACGGGCAACAGCAGATGCTCGCGTGCGATGACGTCCGTGACCAGCGCGATGTCGGGTAGCGCGCTGGCATCGGCCATGTCGCCGAACAGGCTCAGCACGAAGCTGCCGTGCACGGCGGTGAACATCCCGTAATGAACGCAGAAGAACGCCACCAGGAACAGCTTGCCGGCCCAGAGCACCGGTTCGGCCGGCCGCGCGGTCAGCATGCGCGCGGCGTTGAAGAAGCCGATGACGATATTCTCGAACCAGAACAGGAACAGGATGGGGAACACGGCCCAGCCCCAGGCGAATACCCCGTACAGCGGCACGAGATTCGCCAGGATCAGTGCGACGGCCGTCGAGTCCAGCCGCCGGATGGCCCGGAGCAGTTCCATGGCAGCGCATCATACCTGCGCCCGCTACGGTCGAACCGGTATGCTGTTCACGGGATGCAACGGAGCCGCGCATGAGTGTCTGGTCGGCCCCGGCCGAGACGGTGCCGGGCGGGCGGCGCCACACGCTGGAGGAGCGCGGCGCTCCGCTCAGCCGTGCGCATTTCCTGCAGCGGCTCCGGGATGACGCGGACTTCGCTTCCTGGTATTCGGAGTTGTTAGCCGCGGCACCCTGGCCGGCGTACTACTGGGAGAATCCGCCGCTCGCCGCCGGGTCACTGGAGCGGCCGGCGGAGTTCGTGCTGATCGAGGCGCCGGCGCTGGCCGAAGTGCGGCCCGACGCCGCGACTTTCAGCAGCCACTTCGGCGCCGGCGACGGCGTGGTCACCTTCCCCAACCTGGGCGGCGATGCGCTGCTGGTCGTGCCCGAGCCCGCAGACGATGCCGGGCCCGATGCCTATCCGCATCTGGCCGTATTCCTGCGCCGGGGGCCGGCCCGGCAGGTCCGCGCGCTCTGGCGCGCCACGGCGGAAGCGGTCCTCGACCGGCTGGACGACTCGCCGCTCTGGCTCAGCACCTCCGGCACCGGAGTGGCCTGGCTGCATGTCCGTCTGGACCGGCGGCCGAAGTACTACCAGCACGGCCCCTACCGGAGTCCGGCGTGAGGCGTCGAGAGGCGGCCGCCGTACCAGCCATAGCAATGGCCAGGGTAATCGCGGCCCTGAGCCTGCTGTTGCCCGGTGCCGCTGTTCTCGCGGCGTCGCATTGCCCGTCGGCCGCTCTCGGCTACGCCGTGCTGCCCGCCGAAGACATGTCGCCGCCGCCGGGTGCGGAGGTCGCCACCCGCGAGTCCACCCTGTCGGCCTGCTTTCTGTCGGTGTACGGCAGCCGGTCCGGGCTCGATCTGGGCATGGACTATGCCTACGTCCGCCACGAGTACGACGGCATCGCCGGACGCGACCGGGACCTGCACCGGCTGCAGCTCCCGCTGACCGCCCGCCGGCAGGGCGAAGGCTGGCGGGTCGACGCGCTGCTCGCTCCCGGCGTGGCAACCTCGTCGAATGTCTTCAAGGACCTGGGCAGCCGGGCCACCGACGAGGATTTTCTGCTGACCGGTCGCATCGAGCTGCGCGTGCGGCGGGGCCCGCGCAGCGCCTGGCTGCTCGGCGCGGCCCACGACCGCAGCCGGGGAGAGAGCCGCACGCTGCCGGTGGCCGGGCTGGAGTACCGCCCCTCCGTCGCCCTCGGCCTGCGGCTCGCGTGGCCGGACCCGTCCCTGCAGCTGGCCGTCACGGAGCGTCACTCGGTGGCACTGGACGTCTTCCCCGCCGGGCAGCGCTGGCACGTGGTGAGCGACGAACTCGGCGAGTCGTTTGACTACCGGATGGAGGGCTGGCGCGCCAGGGCCACCTGGAGCTACCGGTTCACGGACGGCCTCGCGGTGGATGTCGGCGTGGCCCGCGAGTTCGCCCGCGAACACGGCTTCATCGACGACAAGGGTCGGCCCGTCGACGCCGCGGTGGATGCCGGCTGGGTCTTCACGCTCGGTATCCGCCTCGGCGGCATGCCGCTGCCCCGCGGCCGCGGCCCGGCGCTGCCCCGGTTCGCGCCATCGACCCCGGCCGGCAGTCCGGCTACTCTGCGGCCATGAGCGACCCGAGCCGAAAAGCGCTGCTGATCGACCTGGACGGCGTCATCTACGAGGGCGAACGCGCCGTCGACGGCGCGGTGGAGACGGTCCGATGGATCCGCGACGAAGGCATCCCATGCCTGTTCCTCACCAACACCACCTCCCGCCCGCGTTCGGCGCTGGTCGAGAAACTCGCCGGCCTCGGCGTGGAGGCGGACGAGGACGACATACTCACGCCACCCGTGGCCGCGGCGGCCTGGCTCCGGGAGCGCGACGTGGATACGGTGGCGGCGTTCGTCCCCGAGGCCACGGCGGCGGAGTTCTCTGCGTTCGACCGGCTGGGTGACGACGACGAGGGGCCGGCTGGTGCGGTGATCGTCGGCGACCTCGGCGAGGGCTGGAGCTTCGCCCGCCTCAACCGGGCGTTTCGGCTGCTGATGGCCGCGCCGCAGCCATACCTGGTCGCCCTCGGCATGACCCGCTACTGGAAGGCGGAGGACGGCCTGCGGCTGGACACCGCGCCGTTCGTCGTGGCCCTTGCTCACGCCAGCGGGGCGGACCCGGTGGTGCTCGGCAAGCCGGCGGTCCCGTTCTTCGAGACGGCGCTCGCGAAACTCGGCAGCGCGGCCGGCGAGACCGTGATGGTCGGCGACGACCTGCGCGCCGACGTGGGCGGTGCACGGGAGGCCGGCCTCGGCGGCGTGCTCGTGCGCACCGGCAAGTATCGCGGCGAGGAGTCGGCGGACGACGTGCGGCCGACCGCCGTGCTCGACTCCATCGGCGACCTGCCGGACTGGTGGCGGGGGCACTGAGCACGGCCATGGGAGAGGCGGAGAAGGACGGGACGGCGAAGAAAGAGGGCCGCATCGCGCGCCAGCTGCGCATCGCGCGGGAGGTGCGCGCCGAGCCCCGCACGGCGCTCACGCTGATCCGCGGTTGGCTGGTGGGTCTCTGGACGGCCCGCGGCGGCGGTCTCTACGGCCTCGGCGTCGTCGTGAGCTTCCTGATCCTCGAGGCGCGCATGATCGCCGACGACGTCGCCGAGAGCAGCGGGGTCACGGACTTTCTCGTCGGCGAGCTCATCGAGTTCGTCTTCCGCCTGGGGTTCATGTCCATCCTGAACGGCTTCCTCGCCCTGCTCTGGCCGCTGTGGGTACTGGAGCGGCTGGGCCTCTGGGGGATCCTGCTGCTGGCCGCGGCCTACGGCGCGTTCGAGTACGGCCTGCGCCCGCTGGTGGAGTCGCGCGTGCCGGAACTGGCAGAGGCACGGGCGGCGAAGGCCGCACGGCGGCGCGAGAAGCGGGAGAAGAAGGCCGAGCGGTCCCGGCGCCGCGCGGAGAAGAAGGAGCGCCGCCGCCGGGGGCTGCGGTAGCATTGAAGGCTGGTATCGCCATGGTGACCCGCAACACGCACATCGCCGGCCGCGGAAAACAGGGAGCAGTGAGCCGTTGAACGCCCTGACAAAACTCGGCCCGGGCCACGTCTGGTTCCGGGCCTTCAAGTACACCGTCTACTGCCTGCTGGCGCTGAACGTCTGGCTGTTCTTCCTGGACGACTACGCCGCCAGCAAGGAGGTGTTCGTCGACGGCGTCACCTGGAGCAATCTGGTGGAGGCGTTCTCGGCCACCGTCGACACGCTGGCCTGGGTCATCCTGCTGCTCCTGTTCGAACTCGAGACGGCGGTTATCCCCGACGAGAAGCTCGAGGGCCGGCTGAAGTGGATGCTCACCGCCGTGCGCGGCATCTGCTACGCCTTCATCGTCTATGCCTTCTACGGCTACGTCAGCAAGTATTTCGTCGTCACCGACCTGGTCGAGCTGGGCCGCGTGAACGTCTGCGCGCTGGCAGACCAGGGCTACGCCTGGGTGGCCACGCTGGACGAGTACCCGCGGCTGACGGCCGAGGCCTGCGCGGCGATGCAGGGCCAGTCCATCCTGCAGATCGCGGGCACGAAGATCGTGGGCACGCCGGAGCAGCTCGGACTGGCGAAGTCGCTGGCGCTGACGGACATCATCAATGCCGGCGACTGGCTCATCGTCGTGGCTCTGCTGGAGGCCGAGGTGTGGCTGCAGCTGAAGGGCCTCCTGAGCGACCGCCTGCTGGCCGTCAACAAGTGGATCAAGGGATTCCTCTACGCGGTGCTGTTCGCCTGCGCCATCTACTGGGGCATCGACGGCGACTTCCTCGACTTCTGGGACGCCTTCCTGTGGCTGGTGGCCTTCATCTTCATCGAGATGAACATCTTCGAGTGGCACGAGGAGACCGAGCAGGAGGAAGGCGCGGAAGGAGCCGCCCATGCGTGATCTTCTGCAACGCCATCGCCGCCTGCTGACCGTCCTGGCGGGACTGATCGCCGCCTGGACCCTGGCCGGCTTCTTCCTGGCGCCCTGGCTGGTCGAGCGCCAGGCGGTCAGGGCGATGGCCGAACAGTTCGACTCCGAACTCCGGCTGGAGCGCGTGGCGATCAACCCGTACGTGCTGAGCCTCACGATCGACGGCCTGGCACTGGACGATCCCGCCGGGGAGCCGCTGGCGCGGGTGCGCCAGATCCACGTCAACTTTCAGACGAGTTCGCTGTTCCGCTGGGCCTGGACCTTCGCCGAGTTCCGCATCGACGCCCCCGAGCTTTTCATCTCGCGGGACGGCGCCGGTGCGTTCAACTTCCGCCGCCTGCTGGCCGCGCGGCCGCCGGCAGCGGAGGAACCGCCGCCGCCGGATGAAGAAGGCGGACCGCTGCGCTTCATCCTCCACGAGGCCGCGGTGACCGACGCCGCCCTGCACTGGCGCGACGCGGTCCCGCCCCAGCCGGTGGAGACCCGCTTCGGACCGGTGGACGTCCGCGTCCAGGGGCTGAACACCCTGCCGGAACGGCCGGGCACCCAGGAGGTGGTGATCCGGACGGCGACGGAAGGCACGCTCACCTGGTCCGGGAGCCTGCAGATGAACCCGTTCCGGGCTGCGGGTGAGGCGGCCATCGACGGCTCGCATTTCGAGCTGCTCTCGGCCTACATCCGCCACGAGACCGGTCTGGACATCACCGACGGCGATGCCGACATCGACTTCACCTACAACGTCGCCGCCCGGCCGGACGGCGTGCTCGGCGCGACGGTGGACGATCTCGACGTGGTCTTCAACGACGTGCGCGTACTGACCTTCCCGGCGGCGGCCGACGGCGGGCCCGGGCGCGAGCCGCGGGAACTCCTGTCGGTGCCACGGATCGCGCTGGCCGGCGGCCGCCTGCGCTGGCCCGAGCGCAGCGTGTCCGCCGAGAGTTTCGACATCGACGGGGCCGTGCTGGCGCTGCACCGGGACACGGAGGGCACCCTGGACGTCGTGCGCAATCTGCCGGCGAGGGAAGCCACGCCGACCGCGGAAGCCGATGCGGATGCAGAGCCGGCTGCCGAAACGCCGTCCGCCGACGAGACGGGGGGCGACGGCACGGCGGACGAGGCCCGACCCTGGCGGTTCTCACTCGGGCGCTTCCGTATCGCCGACCTCGCGGCGAGCCTGCGCGACGAAAGCGTGGAGCCGGCCGCCGAGATAGGAGTCGACGCCGTGCAGCTGGAGATCCGCGACCTCGGCAACGAGCCCGGAGCGTCCTTCCCGACGACACTCTCGTTGCAGAGCGGCCGGGGCGGCCGCGCGGAGCTGGACGGCACCCTCACCGTGCTGCCGGCGCTCCGGGCGGACTTCGGCCTCGGCATCGACGGCATTCCGCTGGCCTGGAGCCACCCCTACATCCAGCCGCTGGCGGACGTCAGCCTGGACTCCGGCGTGTTCGACGCCGATGCCCGGCTGGCCACTTCCCCGGACGATCCGCTGCGCTTCGAGGGCGACATCGCGGTCCGGGACTTCCTGATCACCGAGACCGATCTCGGCACCCGGCTCGGCAGCTGGGAGCGGGTGGCCGCCAGCGGCATCGTCTTCAGCCTGGCGGACGCCAATCTCGAGGTCTCCGAAGTCCGGCTGGAGCGGCCCTACGGCGATATCCTCATCACGGAAGAGGGGCAGGTGAATCTCGGGCGCGTGGCGAAGGGCGAGGCCGACGCGGATACCGAGGCCGAAGCGGAGAGTGAGCCGGCCGGCGAAGGGCCGGCCGCCGCCGAGACCGAGCCGTCCGAGGCGGAAGGCGAGGAGCTGCCGATCCGCGTGACGGTTGGCCGGGTCGTGATCGCCGACGGTGCCGCCGACTTCGCCGACCGTTCGCTGCCGCTGCCGTTCAGCGTGAAGATCGCCGGACTGAACGGCGAGCTCTCCACGATTGCCACGGCCAGCACCGAGCCCTCTTCGGTGTCGCTGGAAGGCAGGGTCGACGAGTACGGATTCCTGCGGATTACCGGCAGCGTCACGCCGCTGGCGCCGGCCGAGAATACGGATCTGCGTGCAGAGTTCGAGAACGTGGCCATGCCCCGCTTCTCGGCCTACTCGGTGCCGTTCGCCGGGCGCAAGATCGCCAGCGGCCGACTCTCCCTGGACCTCGGCTACCGGTTGACCGGCGGCCGCCTGGTCGGCGACAACAACATCGTGCTGCGGGAATTCGAGCTGGGCGAGCAGGTGCCGCACCCCGACGCCATGAGTCTGCCGCTGGGACTTGCCATCGCTCTGCTGAAGGACTCCAGCGGCACCATCGACGTGGACCTGCCCATCACCGGCGAGGTGGACGACCCCGAGTTCAGCATCGGCGGTATCGTGGCGAAGGCACTGGGCAACCTGATCGTGAAGATCGCGACCTCCCCGTTCGCCCTGCTGGGCAACCTGCTCGGCGTGGAGGCCAGCGAGCTCGAGCAGGTGACCTTCCTGCCCGGCCGCGCCGATCTGACGCCGCCGGAGGTGCAGAAGGCGGCGAATCTGGCCGAGGCCCTGACCCTGCGTCCCCAGCTCGTACTGGAGCTGCCGCCGGTGCAGGCGCCGGCGGCCGATGGACGCGCACTCCGCGAAGCGAAGCTGGAGGCCGCGGTGTCGGAGCGGGTGACCGGCGTTGCAGGGGGTGGAGAGGCCGGCGGCATGTATGCGGAGCGGCGCCGGGAGGCACTGGAAGCACTGTATCGGGAACTGGCCACCGTGGAGGACCCGCAGTCCCGGCTCGACGCCCTGCGTGCTGAGAATACCAGGGTGGTGGAGACGGCCGAGGGCGAGCCTGGCCAGCCTGGCGAGACGCGTTTCGACGCCACGGCCTACGCCGCCGACCTCGCGGACGAACTCGTGCCCCTGCAGCCGCTGGAAGAGGGGGCCCTCGCGGCCCTCGCCGCCGAGCGGGCGGCGAACCTGCGCGAGACCATCCTGGCCGCGGGCAGCGAGCTGGAAGGCCGGGTGCTCGTGACCGAGCCGGCCGAAGTGTCGTTGACCGACAACGACCGGGTCGCCATGAAAGTGACCCTCACCGCCGACCGGCAGGCAGCCGCCGCGCAGCCGCCGGAGGAGGACGGCGCCGGCCCCGGCCCCGGCGAACCGGCCGCCGGCGACTGATGGCCACTGAGAGCCGCTGAACCATTGATTGCCATCGACGGCGATGGTCCAAACCGGCGCCGCCTGCGATAAAATGGGGGTACGGAGAACACGGGGCCGTAGCTCAGCTGGGAGAGCGTCGCGTTCGCAATGCGAAGGTCGGGAGTTCGATCCTCCTCGGCTCCACCACTTCCCTCACCGCCAAGGAGGCATGCCATGGGCGCGAGAACAGGGAGACTGTTCACGGTACTGGCGATCGCCTGCGGCGCACTCGTCGCGGCCTGCGCCACGGGCCCGCAGCTGCGCACCGACTACGATCGCAGCGTCGACTTCACCCGCTACCAGACGTTCGGCTTCGCCGAGGAACTGGGCACCGACCGGGCAGGCTATTCCTCGCTCATCACCAGCCACTTCAAGGGCGCGGTACGCGACGAGATGGAGGCGCTCGGCTATCGCTACACGGAGACCGACCCGGACCTGATCGTCAACTTCTACACCCGGGTGCGCGAGCGCAGTGAAGTGCGCAGCCGCCCGTCCATGACCGTGGGTGTCGGCTATTACGGCTATCGCTACGGCCTGTACACGGCCTGGCCGATGTACGAGCAGGAAGTGGACACGGTGCACTACCGGGTGGGCACCGCCAACATCGACGTGGTGGATGCCGAGCGCAAGCAGCTCATCTGGGAGGGCGTGGCCGAGGGCCGGCTCACCCGCGAGTCGCTGGAGAACCCGAAGCCCGCCATCGAGAACGTGGTGCACGACCTGTTCATGCAGTTCCCCACGCGGCAGGCGTCCGGCGCCGGGGGCTGAGGCCGCGCCGCGGCGTCAGTCGTTCTCGCGGCGCTTGCGACCGGTCACCATCGATTTCACCAGGTTCTCCCGGTGGGACAGACTGGCCGCCAGCACACCGGCGATGTGCAGCAGCACGAGAAACACGGTGAAGTCGGCCGAGGCCTCATGGATATCCTCCCAGAACTCCTCGGCGGCCTCGCTGGCCCCGGCGGCTCTCGCGTCACTGTCCTCGTCGTCGCGCCCGTCCGCCCGCGCGGCGGTGATCAGGGCGATGCGCGATGGTGGCTCGGCGACGGCCACGGCAGCCAGCGGACCCGCGTTTTCCTCGATGGCATAGATCTCCAGCCCGGAGAATGTGGTGACCGCCAGGCTCGCCAGCAGCGCGAAGATCATGACGGCGCCCGCGGGGCTGTGACCGATGTAGCGACGCGCCCGGTGGGTGGCCAGCCGGCCGAGGTATTGCAGCGCCTGCACCGGCGAGAAGAGAAAGTCGCGGAAGCGGGCGTGCTCGCTGCCGATGAAGCCCCAGAGAATGCGCAGGAGCACCACCCCGGCCACCGCATAACCGGCCCAGACGTGCTGCGCGAGCAGATCTTCTTCCGTGAAATAAGCGGTGAAGAATGCCGCCACCAGTACCCAGTGGCCGATACGCACCACCGGATCCCACACCTTTACGGTCTCTTTTTTCTCCTGCATCTCCGGTCTCCTCGCTGTCGGGGTTGATCCATCATCCCCGGCGGGCGGCGATGCTACTATCCGCCATCCGTCCTATACGTCAGGAAAACGTGATCAGCGAGCGGCTCTATGTCGGATGACGTACACGACCGGCGCCGGGTGCCGGCGGTGATGGCTCTGCTGGCCGTCATCGCAGCACTCATCGCCTGGGATCTCCTGCTCGACTACGGCGAGGGCGCGGACTGGCGCCATGTGTCGATCGAACTGGCGGTGCTGGCGGCGGCGGGCGCAGGCCTCGTGCTGCTGTGGGGACGGCTGGAGCGCACCCGTTCGGATCTGGCCGCGGCGCGGGACCGGGCGGAAGAATGGCAACGGCAGAACCGGGAGCTGGTGCGCGGACTCGGTATCGCAATCGAGAATCAGTTCGTCGACTGGGGCCTCACCCGCGCGGAATCCGAGGTGGGCCTGCTGCTGCTGAAGGGGCTGAGCCACAAGGAGATCGCGGCAGTGCGGGACACCAGCGAGCGCACCATCCGCGAGCAGGCCCGGGCGGTCTATCGCAAGTCGGGCCTGTCGGGCCGTTCCGCCCTGTCCGCGTTTTTCCTCGAGGATCTGCTCGTCCCCGGCGAGCCGCGGGAGTAGCCGGGCCCGGCATCCTCTCCACGGCGGCCGGGCATCCGGCCGAGGCTACATGTCCTCGCGGCCGTGCGGGGCCTCGAAGTCGAGCTCCGGGCCCACCGGCACGATGCGCGTCGGATTGATGGTCGCGTGGCTCGCGTAGTAGTGCTTCTTGATGTGCTCGAAGTTCACCGTCTCGCGGACCTTCGGATGCTGGTAAAGGTCCCGGGTGAAGCCCCACAGATTCGGATACTCGCTCAGCCGACGGACATTGCACTTGAAGTGGCCGTGGTAGACCGGGTCGAACCGCACCAGGGTGGTGAACAGCCGGATGTCGGCCTCGGTCAGGGTGTCGCCGACCAGCCAGCGTGAGCCGGCAAGGCGTTCCTCCAGCCAGTCCATGGTCTCGAACAGGGGATACACCGCCTCTTCGTAGGCTTCCTGGGTGGTGGCGAAGCCCGACTTGTACACGCCGTTGTTCAGCGTGTGATACACGCGCTCGTTGACGGCGTCGATCTCCGCGCGCAGCGGCTCAGGGTAGTAGTCGCCGGGTTCCGCGCCGAGATGATCGAATGCGGAGTTCAGCATGCGGATGATCTCGGAGGATTCGTTGTTGACGATCGTCTCGCGCTGCTTGTCCCAGAGTACCGGCACCGTTACCCGGCCGGTGAAGTCCGGGTCCGCCTTCTGATAGAGCTGGTAGAGGCGCTCGACGTCGTGGATGGGGTCCGGGATCACGCCCGGGCCGGGCTCGAAGGTCCAGCCGTGCTCGGCCATGTACCAGTGCACCACCGAGATGGGCAGCATCTCTTCCAGACCCTTCAACGAGCGCACGATCAGCGCCCGGTGGGCCCAGGGACAGGCCAGCGAGACGTAGAGGTGATAGCGGTCGGGCTCCGCAGCGTAGCCGCCTTCGCCGGAGGGCCCCGGCTCGCCGTCGGCGGTTATCCAGTTACGGTACGCCTGTTCCTGACGCTTGAACTTCCCGCCGGTGGACTTCGTGTCGTACCACTGGTCCTTCCACTGGCCGTCTACGAGCAAACCCATTGCTGGCTCCTTGCTGACAAGATTTCTGACTGTGTGCGATCTGCGGACAAAGAGAGGCGCCGGCCGGGCCGTACCCGGCCGGCGCCCCGGTGACAGTCTACTGTTTCAGGCGCGACGTGGCCGATTTAACGGCCGCGGACATCGACTGCCAGGCGCTTTCGGCGCCGGCCTTGATGTCTTCCCAGGCGTCGTCGCTGGCCTCCCTCAGTTCCTCGAGCCGCTTCTTCATGTCGTCACGGCGGGATTTGAGGTCCTCGATGGCCTCGGAATAGTCCGCCTCGGCATCGGCCCGCTGCCGTTTCGCCTTCGCCTGCAGCTTGTCGATCTCGGCGTTCCATTCCTCGAGCTGGGCTTCCAGCTTCTTCTGATACGTGCTCTTGTCGGCCATGCGTAGTACTCCTTTTTCTGCGCTTCTCCCTTAGACATGGGCGCGGATACCGCCCGATCAAGGTGCCGCCGCGGGATTTATCCCAGCGTTGCGTCGAGGAACATCATCACCACGAAGCCGGCCAGCAGCGAGAAGGTGGCGATGTTCTGCAGTCCCCGCCGGTGAGTCTCCGGGATGATCTCGTCGCTGATGATGAACAGCATGGCGCCGGCGGCGAAGGCCAGGGCCCAGGGCATGAGCGGCCCGGCGACGGAGACCGCCGCACTGCCGAACAATCCGCCGATCGGTTCGGCGAGGCCGGTCAGGAAGGCCACCAGCCAGGACTGCAGGCGGGTGTAGCCCGCGCCGATCAGCGAAACGGCCACGGCCAGGCCCTCGGGCAGGTTCTGGATGCCGATGCCGGTCGCGAGCGCGAGTCCGTTGTCGACGTTGCCACCGGCGAAGCCCACCCCGACGGCCATGCCTTCGGGAAAGTTGTGCAGCGTGATGGCAATGATGAACAGCCAGATGCGCTCCAGCGCCGCGGTGTCCGGGCCTTCGCGGCCGGCGAAGAAATGCTCGTGCGGCACGTAGCGATGGACGCCGGCCAGCGCCAGTGCGCCGAGCAGCAGGCCCGCGATGACCACGCCGACCGCCGCCTGCCTCCCGCCGAATTCCGCCTCGCCGTAGGCAATGGCCGGCAGCAGCAGCGAGAAGAAAGAGGCGGCCAGCATGATGCCGGCGGCGAAGCTCAGCAGCAGATCCTCGGTGGCATCCGTAAGCCGGCGGACGAAGAATACGCCCACGGCGCCGACGCCGGTGCCCAGCCCGGCCACGAGGCTCGCGGCGAAGCCGAGCCAGACGACGTTGACGGCGGTCTCCTGCATGGTGGCTTACACTCTGGTGGCTACCCCGTCGGGCCTGAAGGCCCTCCTACAGCATCGGGCCTGAAGGCCCTCCTACATTACACATGGCAGCTCCTCCCGACGACCCTCATGCCAAACCCGCGCGCGAGGCGGAGTTCCGCTTCTACGAGGAGCTGAACGACTTCCTGCCTACGGCGCGGCGCAAGCGCAGCTTCGTCCACCGCTTCACCGACACGCCCTCGGTCAAGGACACCGTCGAGGCGCTGGGCGTGCCCCATACCGAGATCGACGTGATCCTGGTCGACGGCGAGTCCGTCGACTTCGGCCACCGGCTGCGCGGCGGCGAGCGGGTGGCCGTCTATCCGGTGTTCGAGCGTCTCGACGTGGCGCCCCTGGTCCGGCTGCGCCCGGCGCCCCTGCGGGTGACGCGCTTCATCGCGGACGTGCACCTCGGCACGCTGGCCCGCTACCTCCGCCTGCTGGGTTACGACACGGTGTGGCGGAACGACCTCGGCGACGACGAGATCATCGACCGCTCCCTCGCCGAGCACCGAATTATCCTCACGCGGGATATCGGCATCCTGCGCAACGGGCGCGTGACCCACGGCTACTGGCTGCGCGCCACCGATCCGGTGGCCCAGCTGGAGGAGGTGGTCCGGGCCCTTCAGCTCGGCCCGGAATTCGAGCCCTACACCCGCTGCCTGGAGTGCGACGGGGAGTGCGTGCCGATCCGCCGCCGGGAGGCCGCCCTGAGGGTCCCGCTGCAGGTATTCCTCGTCTACCGCGACTTCCGCCGCTGTACGGGCTGCGGGCGCATCTACTGGCCGGGGTCGCACCTGGAACGCCTGGACCGGGTCATCGAGCGGGCCCGGGCCGCGGCCGCCCCATCGCGGCGCTAGGGGCAACCGCCGCGGCGGCCCGTCACTATCGCAGTCGGCCAGGCGCTTCGCCTGGCGGTATTGCCTAGCGGTACTGCGGCACCACCCGCTCGAAGTAGCAGCGAGTGCCGTCGTCCAGCAGGATCGAGTTGTAGACGTTCGTCGCGCCGGTGTCCGGCGTCACGAACAGCACCTCCGCGGTCTCGGTCAGGCCCGGGCACGGAGCGGTCAGCGTCGTCTCCAGCACGAGGCCGTCCTCGCCGGTGACGAGGTTCAGCGTGCGCTCGTCGACGACGTCCCAGCCGATGAACGAGCCGGCAGCTACCAGCGCGCCGGCTTCCCCAGGGGATTCCGGCAGATCGGCGGCGGGACGCCGGCCGGCCCCGGCGGACAGTGCCGCGGCCTCCGCTTCCCTCAGCTCGACGATCCTGATCGTCCAGTCCACGTCGTTGCCCGAGATGCCGATGCGGAACGTGCCGCTCTCGCGGATGAGCTTGGAGCCGGCACCGGTGCCCCGAAGCTGGGTGATGAAGCCGAGGTATTCGCTCGTCTCCGCGTCATACAGGTTGGTGTAGAAGGCGGAGAGCAGGGGATGCTCGCTCTCGGCCTCCCAGTCCACCCGCCAGGGGCCTTCCACCTCGAACCGGGGCGTCGTGTCCGGGCCGGAGCCGGTGAAGGTCTTCACCAGTTCCTCCGCGCCGGAGGGGGCCGCGAACAACAGGAGCGGAACGACGAGTGACAGCAGCGGCCACTTCCCTGGCCACGAGGGGGTCTTGCGCGTAGTCATGTCTCCTCCCGACATTACGGCGCGCGGGCGTTGCCGCGCGCGGGACGAACCATCAATCGCTCGCGGTTTATCTGCCTCCACCATGCTGGGCCAGCCGGCGCCGCGCCGGCAATACGTAATGGCGGCAGGTCAGAGGAGCGACGCCTGGCGTGGCAGCGGCCAGGGCGGCAGCGCCGGCAGCCCCCGCATGCCCGGCTCGCGCTGCAGCGTCTCGTGGAAGGTGCGTGCGAACGGCGGGCAATGCAGATTGTTCGGGCAGTGGATCATCATGTAGACCCGCTGTCCGGCCCGCAGGTAGCCCGCCACCCGTCGGCACCACTCGGCCATCCAGACCTCGTTGCTGCCGGCATCGGGATGCAGCACCAGGCGCACGAAGGCGAGGCCGTTGTAGACCGTATCCAGCACCGGCACGTCGGGTTTCTCATGCAGTGCCTGCTGCACCTCCGGGTGTGCGGTGTCGCCCTGGTAGATGGGCCTGCTGTCCATCATGACGCGGCCACAGCCGTGCTCGGCAAGCAGCGGCTCGAGCAGCTCCGGGCGGGAGAAGAACGCGGGATGGCGCACCTCGATGGCGTAGCGGTACTGGCGGGAAAGCCGGGAGAGCACCGTCTCCATGCCGGCGATCTCCTTCGGGCCGGCCGTGGCCGGGAACTGCACGAGCAGCGGGCCGATGTGCTCGCCGAGGGGCTCGATCGCCCGCAGGAAGGCGTCGAGGTCCGACAGGGAGGGCGCCGGCTCGTGGGTGACGCTGCGGGGCAGCTTGAAGCAGAACTCGAAGTCGCGTCCCGCGACGCCCTCGTGCCACGCGGCCACCGTCTTCTCCTCCGGAATGCGATAGAAGGTGGTGTTGCCCTCCACCGTGCCGAAGAAGCGGGCATAGTCCGCCAGCGGGGACGGGCGCGCATCCCAGTAGCGGCCTTTCCAGCCAGGAAACGCCCAGGCCGGCAACCCGACCCGATACTCCGGTGCCGGACCGAACTTTTGCAACTTTTCCAACTTGTTTGCTCGACGGGAGTCAGGGGGCGTAGCGGATACCGTTGGCGGCGATGATGAGTCAGCCGCCTTTCTCGGGCAAGATAACGGACCGATCGATGCGACGAGAACAACGATGACACCACGCCTTCTGCCGCCGACCCTGCTGACACTGCTGGCTCTCGCTTTCCCGGCCCTCGCCGCCGACCAGCCTGCCGACGACCGCACCGGGGAGACCGCGGAGGCGCTCGCGACAGACGCGTGGCAGTCGATGCCCGGCTTCATCGACATGTACTGGGACGAGGACGGCGGCCGCCTGGTGCTCGCGCTGGATGCCTTCGACGAACCCTTCATCTACCAGTCCTCGCTGGCCCGGGGCGTGGGCTCCAACGACATCGGTCTGGACCGGGGACAGCTCGGCGCCACGCGCCTGGTCGAGCTCCGCCGGGTCGGTCCCCGCGTGCTGCTGATTCAGCACAATCTGGCCTACCGGGCGCTCGACGGCGATGCCCCGGAACGCGCCGCCACCACGGAGTCCTTCGCCACCTCGGTCCTGTGGGGCTTCGAGGTGCTGGGCGAGCGCGACGATGCAGTGTTCGTGGACGCCACCCCGTTCCTGCTCCGCGACGCTCACGGCATCGCCCGCCGCCTGGCGGACATGGAGGAGGGTACCTATGCGGTGGATGCCGACCGCTCGGCCGTCTACCTGCCACGCACGAAGGCCTTCCCGGACAACAGCGAGACCGAGGCCATGGTCACGTTCACCGGCAAGCCCGAGGGGGAGTTGCTGCCCACCGTCGCACCGGATCCGACCAGCTTCACCGTACACCTGCACCATTCCTTCGTGCGGCTGCCGCCGCCGGGCTACGAGCCTCTGCCCTACGATCCCCGCGGCGGCATCATCGGCCTGACGTACGACAACGGCGGCTTCGTGGACTACGCCACCGGGATCAGCGACCCGTTACTGGTGAACTACGGGCGCCGCCACCGGCTCGCGAAGCAGGACCCGGCCGCGCCGATGAGCGAGCCGGTGGAGCCCATCGTCTACTACGTCGACCGGGGCGCGCCCGAGCCGGTACGCAGCGCCCTGATCGAGGGCGCCGCATGGTGGAACCAGGCCTTCGAGGGGGCGGGTTACCGCGACGCCTTCCGCGTGGAGCTGCTGCCCGAAGACGCCGACCCCATGGACGTGCGCTACAACGTCATCCAGTGGGTACACCGCTCCACCCGCGGCTGGTCCTACGGCGCCTCCGTTCTCGACCCCCGCACCGGCGAGATCATCAAGGGCCACGTCACCCTCGGCTCACTCCGCGTACGCCAGGACTACCTCCTCGCGGAGGGCCTCCTGGCACCGTATGAGGTGCCGGACCGAACTCTCGAAACTTTTCCAACTTATGCCCCGGACGATGACCCCATGCTCGCCATGGCCCTCGCCCGCATCCGCCAGCTCTCGGCCCACGAGGTCGGCCACACCCTCGGCATCGAGCACAACTTCGCCGCCAGCACCCAGGACCGCGCCTCGGTCATGGACTACCCCTTCCCGCAGATCCGCCTCACCGACGAGGGCGTCATCGACCTCACCGACGCCTACGACACCGGCATCGGCGACTGGGACGAACGCGCCATCCTCTATGCCTACCAGGACTTCCCGCCAGGCACCGGTGCCGCAGCCGAACGCGACCGCATCCTGGCGGAGACCGCCGCCCGCTACGCCTACGTCGCCGACGACGACGCCCGCGGCACCGGCACGCCGCACCCGGACGGCAACCTCTGGGACAACGGCGTAGACGCCATCGCCGAACTCGAACACCTCCTGCGCGTCCGCGACGTCGTGCTCCGGCGCTTCGGCGAGCGCAACATCCGCCCCGGACGCCCCTGGGCGACGCTGGAAGAGGTACTCGTGCCGATGTACCTCCTGCACCGCTACCAGATCCGCGCGGTCTCCAAACTCATCGGCGGCCGCTACTTCGACTACGCACTCCGCGGCGACGGCCAGCGCATCAGCGCGGGCGTCCCCGCGCAGCGCCAGCGCGCCGCCATGGACGCCCTCATCGCACTGCTCGACCCCGCCGTCCTGCGACTGCCGGACCGCATCGTCGAGCTCATCCCGCCACGACCGCCCGGCTATGCCCCCAACCGCGAACTCTTCCCGCGCGAGACCGGCAACACGTTCGACCCGGCGGGGCCGGCCGACAGCGCCGCGGCACTCACCCTGGCCGCGCTGCTCGACCCCGCCCGCGCCGCCCGCCTGGAGCGCCAGCGCGCGGCCGACGCCGACCAGCCCGGCTTCGCCGAACTCATCGACGCCGTGCTGCAAGCCACCTGGTATGCCGACCGCCGCGATCGCATGGAAGGGCTCATCCACCGGCGTACCAACCGCCAGACCCTGCACGCCCTCATGCGCCTGGCCGCCGACGAAGACGCCGACCCCGCCGTGCGCATGCTCGCCACCGGCGCTATAGACAATCTCGACGACTGGCTCGAAGACCGCCTGGATGGCCGAATGGATGCGCGCTGGCGGGCCGCCTACACCGCCGCCCGTCAGGACATCGAGCGTTTCGGCGACGACCCCGCCTACGTCGAACAGCTGCCGGAGACCACGGTGCCTCCGGGCTCACCCATCGGCGACGGCTACTGACCCGATCGGCTGCTCAGGACAGCCGGAGTCCGTACTCGGCTTCCAGCCGCGTATGGTTCGACCAGAACGAGGGCGGCGGGGCACTGCTCGCCAGCGCCTCCAGTATGTCGAGATGGGCATGCCAGCCGGCGGCGGCACCGAGCAGGTCGCCGCGCGCGGCCAGTCCGGTCTCCGTCAGCGTGAGCAGCGTCTCGCCGCCCCGCGCCTCCAGCTCGAAAATCACGATGCTCGGCGGACCCTGATCCGACGGCCACTCGAGGACGAGCCGCGAGGGTGCGTTCACCTCCAGCACACGGCCCTCGAGCCGCACCTCCGCGGACAGCGACCGGTACTTCTCGGGTGGCTCGTCACCGGGCCGGCAGAGGTCGCCGTTGCGGAACACGAACTCGGCCCGCCCCCCTGCGCGCAGCTCGAACTCGCCGGCCGCCAGCCAGCGCGAGCGCTTCTCCGCATCCACCAGATACTCCCAGACCACGTCGGCCGGCGCGTTCAGCAACCGCTCGAAGCGGATGCATCCTGGCACCTGGTATTCACCGTACTCGTTCATGTTTCATTCCCCCGCGTTGTGCCCGTCTGCCGCGATCGCCTCTTCCAGGGCATCCAGCCGTCCGGCCCAGAATCGCCGCCGCTCCTCTATCCACGCCGCGGCCGCATCCAGCGGCGCGGGATCCAGCGACAGAAAATGCTCCCGCCCGGCCCGCCGCCGCCGCACCAGCCCGGCACGCTCCAGCAGGCGGATGTGCTTCGAGACGGAGTTGAGCGAGATGTCGAACGGCTCGGCCAGGTCGGTCACCCGCGCCTCGCCCGCCTCCAGACGCTGAAGGATGCGTCTTCGCACCGGATCGGCGAGGGCGATCATCGTGTTGTCCAGAACGTCGTTGGTTCGCATGGCATTAATTAATACGTTTCGGTGAATAATATCGGCGACAACCCGTTGCGTCAATTCCGGCGCAGCGTTGCCGCTCTGCTATCCTCGCGGCTCTGCAGACTGTGGGAGCCGCGCCATGACCGGATACATCGACCCTGAACGCGACCAGTTCGAAGCCTTCAAGGACCTGCCGCGGGACCAACCCATACTGATGCTGAACTTCCTGCGCTTCCGCGACAAAGCCGCCTACCCGGATGGCCGCGAGGCCACGGGCGCCGAGGCCTACGCCGCCTACGGCCGGGACAGCGGCCCCATCTTCCGCCGCGTTGGCGGCGAGATCGTCTGGCGGGCGAAGCAGGAGCTGATGGTGATCGGCCCATCGGACAAGCACTGGGACCTGGTGTTCGTAGCCCGCTATCCGACGGCCGGCGCCTTCCTCGAGATGGTCACCGACCCGGACTACCGGGAGGCCGTGAAGCACCGCCAGGCCGCGGTCGCCGACAGCCGGCTCATCCGCATGAGCGAGGCGGACGAGGGCGAGGGCTTCGGCGGCTGATCCACCGAGGCTGCTTCAGAGTGCCTGCGTTACAGGGCGCGGGCGACCACGATGCCGCCCATGGCCACCATACAGGCCAGCTGCACGAAGAAGAACGTGAATCGCAGCCCCGCCGTGAATTCGCCGGGCCTCGTGCCGATGTGCAGCAGCGTCTGGCATACCCGCGCGACAATCAGCACGATCGCCAGCACGTCGAGGCTCGGCCCGGTCGTGCCGCTGGCTATCAGCGCCACCACGATCGCGCCGTAGACCGGCAGATTCTCCACGCAGTTCATGTGGGCCCGCATCGCGCGGCGATACCAGTCGCTGCCCTGAGGCACGTCCGGGTTCCATTCGCTGACGGACGCGCGCCCGGTCAGTATGTGACCCCACCTGTACACACCGACCGTGGTGGTCAGTGTCAGCAGCGTCCAACCGGCGAAGGCGAGCAATACCCAGACAGGGATAGTCATGGTCGGGCTCCTGTGGCATGCGGATACGTGACCTGCAGGCTAACATCCGGCGCCGGGCCCGTTTGACCTGCCCCACGGCGCGGCGTTAGCCTTTTGCATACACACGCAAATCCGCGTAATCCGTCGCGGGACTCACCTGCCCAGGCGCGGTTCCCGCGACGCGCGGGGGAGAGATTCAAATGCCTTATCACCTGGAAGGTGACCTCCTCGAGGTCTGCACCTGCGAGACGCTGTGCCCGTGCTGGGTGGGCGAGAACCCGGACGGCGGTACCTGCGACTCCTCGCTGGCCTACCACATCCGCAGCGGCGAGATCGATGGCGTGGACGTCTCCGGCCTGACCTGGGTCGGCGTGGTCCACATCCCCGGCAACGTATTCGACGGCAACTGGCGGGAGATCGCCTATCTGAACGACACGGCCACCGACGAACAGGAGGCCGCGCTGCGCCGCGTCTTCCTCGGCGAAGCCGGCGGGCCCATCGCCGACCTCGCGCAGCTGGTGGGCGAGCTCATCGACGTGCGCCGGGCGCCCATCGTCTGCGACGTGGAAGAGGGCAAGGGCCGGTTCACAATCGGCGACGTCGTCGAGGCGGATCTCGAGCCCTACGTGGGGCCGAACGGCGAACCGACGAAGCTCGTGGGTTCCGTCTTCTCCACCATCCCGGGCTCGCCCGCCTACGTCGGCAAGGCCACCCGCTATCGCCAGAAGAGCGAGGAGCTGGGCCAGGACATCGACATCGCCGGCCACAACGCGATATCCGGCCCGTTCGTGTTCGACTACGACGAAGCCGCCTGACCCGGCGGCACCGCGCGCCCGGCCCGCCTGCGGGCGCCGCGGCATGGTCGTCGCATGAACCCGAACACCCGGTATCAGAGCTGGCTCGCAGTCGCGCTCGGCGGCACCGTCGCGGTCGCGTGGGCGTTGCTGTGGTGGCTGGAACGGACGCCGTGGGGCGCCCTGTTCCATGCCCACGGCGGCGCGCACGCCCACGCCGGCCACGCCCAGCCGCTGACGGTGACGGCCGTGGCGTTCGTGGTGGGCTGGACGCTCATGACCGTGGCCATGATGCTGCCGAGCACGTTTCCCCTCGTCGAGATATTCCGCCGGCTGGTGCGCCGTCGGCGCCATGCGGCGGCCCTGGTCGGCGTCCTCACGGGCGGCTATCTGGTCGTCTGGGCGATTCTCGGCGCGGTCGTCTTTGCTGCCGGCCAGGCGTTCGGTCTGCTGGAGTTGCCGCTGCCGGTCTGGGCGCCCGCCGCCGGCCTGTTCCTGCTGGCCGGTGCCTTCCAGTTCTCGGCGCTGAAGTACCGCTGCCTGGAGCAATGCCGTGCCCCGCTGGGCTTCGTCCTGTCGCGCTGGAGCGCGGGCACTGGAGATGCCCGCCGGGCCTGGCGCATCGGCGTCGACCACGGGCTGTTCTGCGCCGGCTGCTGCTGGGCGCTGATGCTGCTCATGTTCGCCGCGGCCAGCGCGAACCTCCTGTGGATGTTCGTGCTGGGGCTGATCATGGCGGTGGAAAAGAATGCGAGCTGGGGCCGGCGCATCGGCGAGCCGCTGGGCGCGGTGCTGTTGCTCGCCGGCGGCGGCATCGCCGCCGCCGGGCTGGCGGCTTCCTGAGCGGGGCAAGCGTCATCCCCTTATTCAACTGCAGCCGTTTCCCGCCTAAAGTCTTACAAGGGAAGCAACGTCTCGGGGGTACAGGCATGAATCAGCGATTCCGCTTCTGCCTGCTCGCACTACTAGCTCTCCCGGTCCTCGCAGCGGCCAGGCCCGACGCGGTGGACGCCTGCGCCGAATGCCACGGTGCGGACGGAATGGGCACGGGCGATCCCATGATCCCCGTGCTCGCCGGCATACCTGCCGGGCACATCGAGGAGGCCGTCTTCGCCTACATCGACGGCGCGCGGCGCTGCGTGCGGGAGCCGAAGATGTGCGAGACGGTGGCGGAGCTCGACGAGGACACGGTGTTCGATATCGCCAACTACTACGGCGCGAAGGAGCGTCAGGCTCTCAACCAACCTTACGACGAGAAGCTGGCGGAGGAGGGCGCCGCGCTGCACCGCCAGCACTGCGCCGCCTGCCACATGCGGCCGGACAGCGAGGAGGCGGAGTACGCCATCGGTATCCCCCTGCACGGTCAGCGCAAGGAATATCTCCGCTACGCCATCGAGGCCTACCTCGCCGGCGACCGGGAAGCCCTGCTGCCGGCCATGGCGCATGAACTCGGGGAACTGGAAGCCGGCGATATCGGCGCCGTGGTGAACTACTACGCGAGCTACCGACCCGCCGACGCGGCGGACTAGGCCCCCCCGCCCATATGCAGATTCCGAGAGTTTCCCGGGACAGGACAACGCGTTATCTTGTTCCTGTCCGGGCAGGCCCGGGCCTGCCCGGTTTCCCGCGGGAGACAAGGAGACGGCCATGCCTGTTACCAGACTGAAGGAATTCCTCGACCGGGAGAACGTCAAGTACGTCACCGTCGGCCATTCACCCGCCTTCACCGCCCAGGAGATCGCCGAACGGGCCCACATCCCCGGCAAGGAACTGGCGAAGACGGTGATGGTGAAGATCGACGGCGAACTGGCGATGATCGTGGTGCCGGCCTCGGACCACGTGAAGCTCGCGCGTCTGAAGGAGGCGCTGGGCGCCGACGAGGTGGAACTCGCCGGCGAGTACGAGTTCAAGGAACGCTTCCCGGACTGCGAGACGGGTGCGATGCCGCCCTTCGGCAACCTCTACGACATGAAGGTGTTTGTTTCGGCGGCGCTCAGGGAGGACGACGAGATCGCCTTCAACGCCGGCTCCCACAGCGAGCTGATCCGCATGTCCTACGCGGACTTCGAGCGGCTGGTGAACCCGACGCCGCTGGCGGCCTAACGCTGTGGGAGGGCCTTCAGGCCCGATTGTTTTAGGGGTCGGGGCTAAAGCCCCTCCTACTGGCACTCTGTAGGAGCGCCTTCAGGCGCGATACGCGGTCGGGCCTGAAGGCCCTCCTACATGCCCATCGAGGCGGGGTCTATTTCAACCAGCACCTCGTTGCGGCGCAGGAACGGCGGCATGAACGGGGCGTTGTAAGCGGCGGACCGTGGTGTGCCGACGATCTCGATGCCGTCGCCCTCGAGCGCGCGGAGCAGGATCGCCGTGTGCTTCTCGAAATTGGACGCGGTCCAGCGGCCCGAGTAGCGGTGCACGGCCATGGTGCGTGCGGGCACCTCGCGGATGGTGACCCGTTCGTCCTCCGGTACGGGCAGCGTCTCGCGGGTGTACTTGCGCTCCATCACGAACTGGTAGCGGTAGCGCTCCGCCTCGGCCACGCGCTCGGCGATCACCGGCACCGTCATATTCATCTTCACGCTCTCGGTGGGCTCCCGGGTGACCGGCGCGGTCATGGCCATCTTCTCAGACGCCTTGTTGTCGCCGAAGATGTAGCCCGCCAGGATGCGGAAGCCCTTGCCGCCGCTCTCGCCGTAATCGCCTTCCACGACGGTCTCGGCCACCAGATAGGGCTCGTAGGCGCGGATCTCGTACTCCTCGCGCTCGGCGAGCACCCGGTACTCCGGCTCCTCGTAGGCCATGGCGGTCCCCGTCAGCATCGATGCGACGACGGCAATGATTATGGCAGCGGCTGGACGCATGGATCACCTCGATAATCGTGCAGGAGGGCCTTCAGGCCCGATTGTTTTAGGGGTCGGGGCTAAAGCCCCTCCTACTGGCACTCTGTAGGAGCGCCTTCAGGCGCGATCCTGCAATCGCAATCGGGCCTGAAGGCCCTCCTGCATCGGACTATAATTCGCTGAAACAACAAGAACGGAGGCAGCCATGCCCAGGATTCCCCGCGATCGCGACAACGATTACTCGGAAGAGGCGGTACGCAGCCGTCGGGAGTTCATCACCGAGCAGACCGGCACCCGCTTCACCCATCTCGGCAGCTATTCGCTTTACCCCGCCACCCTGCGCGGCAACGTCGAGAACTTCACCGGCATCGCGCAGATGCCCATCGGCTTCGCCGGCCCGCTGCTGGTGAACGGCGAGCACGCCGAGGGCGAGTTCTACGTGCCCATGGCCACCACCGAGGGCACGCTGGTGGCGAGCTACAACCGGGGCATGAGCCTGACCCGGGAGGCAGGCGGCATCACCACCACCGTCGCCGACGACGCCATGCAGCGCGCGCCGGTGTTCCTGTTCCCCAGCGCGCGGGAAGCCCGGGCCTTCGGCGAGTGGGTGTCGGAGAACTTCGCTGGCATCAAGGCGGCGGCGGAGGCCACCACGAGTGTCGGCAGGCTGCGCGACATCGAACAGTACGCGGCCAGCCGGATGCTCTACCTGCGTTTCAACTACACCACCGGCGACGCGGCCGGCCAGAACATGGCAGGTAAGGCCACGCTGGCGGCCTGTCACTGGATTATCGAGAACTACGGCCGCGTGGAGTACTACCTGTCGGGCAACATGGACACCGACAAGAAGCACTCCGCGCTCAACGGCCTGCGCAGCCGTGGCAAACGGGTGATTGCCGAGGTGACCATCCCTGACGCGGTGCTGCGTGAACGCATTCGGGTGTCGGCGGAGCAGCTGTTCGCCACGCGGCGGGTGTCCCAGCTCGGCGCGCTCATGGCGGGGTCCGTCTACAACGGCGTGCACCCGGCCAACGGCATCGCCGCCACCTTCATCGCCACCGGTCAGGACGAGGCGAACGTAGCCGAGTCCCACGCCGCGTTTACCTATGCCGAACTCACGCGCACCGGCGACTACTACTACTCCATCACGCTGCCGTCGCTCATCGTCGCCACCTACGGCGGTGGCACCGGCCTCGCCACCCAGCGCGAGTGCCTCGAGTCGCTGGGCTGCTATGGCAAGGGCAAGGCGAAGAAGCTCGCCGAGATCATCGCCGCGACCGTGCTCTGCGGCGAGCTGTCCCTGGGCGCCGCCGTGATCGCCGAGGAGTGGGTCAGCAGCCACGAAAACTACGGCAGAAACCGATAAAGGTATACCGTCCATCAGGCTCAGCCTGATTGTCGTATCGGCGTAAACCGCTTGCCGAATCCCACGCGCGCCGTAGCATGAGGACGGTGGCGCGACCGCTCCACGCGTAATCGCGCCATTGTCCCCATGGTCGGACCCCCCTCCGGCCGTTAAATCCGCAGGGAACGCGGAGCCGGAAGCGGGGCGGCACCCCGTCGCCCCGCGCCGGTCCTTTCATCCTGCGGAGCCGCGGAAGCGGGCGGATTCGCCGCTGGCCGCGAACACCTCGGCGGCCTGGCGCACCGCCTTCAGCATGGCCGCGGCGGCCGGAGTCATCGGTCGCTCCGACGGCGTCACCAGACTCGCATTGCGGCGCACGGAAGGCCGCTCCACGGGGAGGATGTGCACGCCCCAGGCCTCCTTCGCCAGCCGGCTGGTAACCAGCGCCGGCGACGTCATCAGCAGAAAATCGTTCGCTGCCAGCAGCTTCATGCCGATGCGGTAGGCGTCCGAACCGATGAAGCGCGTTGGCGGTTCGAGCCCCTCGGCGATGAAGGCGTCGGTGATCACGTCCACATCGGTGGGGCGGGAGTACGGCACCACCCACGTGTAGCCGGCGAGGTCGCGGAGCCGGACCTTGCGCTTGCGGGCCAGCGGGTGGGCCGGCCGGCAGGCCACCACGTCGTCTGCGGAGTAGATGACCTCGGCGCCGAAGCCTTCCCGCAGCGCGAAGCCGCCGACGCCCACCGCCACGAAATCGAATTCCCCGTCGTAGAGCCGCTCCAGAATCTGCTCCGAGTAACCCTCGATGAGGTTGATGCGGAGGCCGGGCCGTTCCGCGTGGACCAGGCTCACGGCCGGCTCGATGATGTCGCCGGCGAAGGTCTCGCCGATGCCCACGGTTACCGTGCCGGTCTCCGCATTCGCCAGGCTCCTCAGTGCCTCACGCGCGCGGCGGTCGGCGGCAATCTGGGAGCGGGCATGGGTGACCAGCGTCTCGCCGTAGGCGGTGAGCTTCGTTATGCCGCCGGGCCCGCGATCGAACAGGCGGACGTCGAGCGCCTTCTCCAGCCCGGACAGGCTGGCCGACAATGCCTGCTGGGTCAGGCCGAGCTCGCGCGCGGCGGCGGCCAGCGTGCCGTGATCGACCACCGCGAGGAACCGCTCCAACTGCCGTAATTCCATGCTGATACCCGGGCAGGAGGGCCTTCAGGCCCTCCTACATGGTGCTCAATGCATCTCCTCGCCGCCGCTCACGTTCAGCGCCTCGCCGGTGATGAACGCCGCGTCGTCGGAGGCGAGGAACGCCGCCGCCGCCGCCGTATCCTCCGGCAGGCCGACGCGGCCGAGCGGGATGCGCTGGCGCAGCGCCGCCCGATACTCCTCGACGGTCTGCCCCTTGTACTTCGCGAAATACTCGTTCTGCTTTTTGCCGAGCCCGGTGGTGACGTGGTTCGGACATACGGCGTTCACCGTGATGCCGTCGCCGGCGTAATCGATCGCCGCCGTGCGCGTCAGCCCCACCATGCCGTGCTTGGACGCGACGTAGGGCGCCATGTGGGGGAAGCCGGACTTGGCCGCCTGGCTGGCGATATTGATGATGCGCCCGCCGTCGCCCTGTTCGCGCATCTGCGCCGCGGCGATGCGGGTGCACAGGAACGCGCCGGTGAGATTCACGTCCAGCACCAGCTTCCACTCTTCCAGCGTCAGGTCGGCGGTGTGCTTCATCATGTAGCCGACGCCCGCGTTGTTCACCAGGATGTCGAGGCGCCCGAACGCCTCCACCGTGCCGTCCACCAGTGCCTGCACCTGGGCCTCGTCGCGCACGTCGCAGGGCAGCGCCACCGCCTCGGCGCCCGCCTCGCGCAGCCCCGCCGCCACCGCTTCCATCTCCTCGGTGGTGCCGATGTTGCCGCTGTCCAGGCCTTCGTCCGGCCGGCCGAGATCGGTGACTACCACCTTGCAGCCCTCGGCAGCGAGGCGGCGGAGGATGCCCTCGCCCAGGCCCTTCCGGCGGCCCGAGCCCGTGCAGACGGCGACCTTGCCCTGCAGTCCTCGCATCACGCCACCTCCTCGCTGAGCATGAATACCGGGTTATCGGCGAAGCCGCGGAACTCGCTCGCCACCTTCTGCATGGTTTCCGTGGCCACCTCGCTCGCGAATCCGGCCATGTCGCTCACGCGGATCATCTCCACATACTGGTAGGGCGCCGGCGCATCCGAGCCCAGCACGCCGGTGGTGCGGTAGACGTCGAAACCGTCGGTAGTGGCCAGATTGCGCACCGTCGGAAGATCGGTCTCTGCGGCCCAGCGCTCGTAGGCGGCCGGGTCGGCGTCCGGCTTCAGGTTGAACAGCACGATGATGGTGGTCATGGGTGTCGTCATGGCCTGGCCTCCCGGTACAAAAGTTCATGCCTCTTATACAAAAAGGATTTGTGTTTGACAACCGAAAGGCAATTTCGGGAAAATCCGGGATCGCTCAGCAGAGGACGCGAAGCATGATCCAGCCACAGCCTCACGATCTGCAGCCCGGCCCCACCCGCGACGAGCGGGCCCGGCAGGAATTCGTCTCCGGCCTGCGCCGGCACGTGCTCACCCGCCTGGCGGGACACATGCGCGGCGAGTACGACGAGGAGGTGCTGCCCGCATTCGAGCGCGAACACGGCCGCCCGCCCGCGGACGGGCCCGAGGTGCACAAGGCCGTGCGCGCCACGCGCGCGTTCCGCTTCTACAGCGCCGTGCGCACGAACGCCCAGGAGATGGTGTTCGCCTCGGTCATCCCCGGCGTGGAGCGGCGCATCGCGGAACTGGCCGACCAGGCCCGCGCGCTGCGCGACGACGACGACCGGGCCGGCGGCTCGCTCACCCTCGACCCGGACCTCGAGGTGCCCCGCAACGTGACCGAGATCGACGTGCATCTCGCGCCGGGCAGTTACCACGCGGAATACGGCGACGACGACGTGGTGGCGGGCGCCCTGTACGACCACTCCATCAACGTGTTCGCCTTCGGTCAGTTCGGCCGCGAACTCGACGACATCGGCCAGACGCTGTCCAACTACATCCGGCTGAAGTACCCGGCGTTCCGCCCGCAGCGCATCCTCGACTGCGGCTGCACCATCGGCCACAACACGCTGCCCTGGGCGCGGACATTCCCGGAGGCCGAGGTGCACGGCATCGACGTGGCCCCGGGCGTGCTGCGCTACGCGAGCGCACGGGCGAAGAGCCTGGGCGTGCCGGTGCACTTCCGCCAGATGGATGCGACGAAGCTCGACTACCCGGACGCGAGCCTGGACGTGGTGTTCTCGTCCATGTTTCTGCACGAGCTGCCACTCAAAGACATCCATGCCTTCTTCCGCGAGGCGTACCGGGTGCTGAAGCCGGGTGGCGTGCTTTGGAACATGGAGCTGCCGCCGAACTCCCGCATGGCGCCTTACGAGAGCTTCTATCTGGACTGGGACAGCTATTACAACAACGAGCCCTTCTACAAGCCGTTCCGCGACCAGGACTACCAGGGGCTGTGCACCGACGCCGGATTCGCGGCGGAGGACTTCATCGAGGCCACCCTGCCGCGTTACAGTTTCGTCGGCGAGGCCGCCTTCCGCGAGGGCGTGGACCAGCCCGCCCTGTTCGACAGCCAGACCGGCCGCATGGACCCGAAGGGGACGCGCTGGTACGCCTTCGGCGCCTGGAAACAGTCCTGAGCCGCGCCCCGGCGCCTGAGAGGAGAGAGACATGTCTGCAGAACTACCCCGCATGGCCCGCGGCCGCCGCAACCGCTTTTTCGAGGCCGAGGGCGTCGACGAGCTTCTGAGCATGGTGATGGAACTCACCGCCGAGGTGGCTACGCTGCGCGAGCGGCTCTACGTCACCGAGCGCGTGCTCGAGCAGAACGGCCTCGCCGTGGGCGAGGGCATCGAGCGCTACCAGATCAGCGACGAAGACGACGCCTGGCTCACCGCCGAACGCGAGCGGCTGCTCTCCACCGTGCTGCGCACGGTCGAGTCCGGCAGCCGCGACGCCGTGGAAGCGGCGCCGGCCGGCGAAGAGAGCGCCAAAAAGAGAGACTCCGGGGAAGATCCGAAATCGTTCCGCGCCGCGTGACCGCGCCCCGTCCCGCGTGAGCGCCGGCGACACCGCGTATCCCACCCTCTTCAGGCCGGTCGAGATCGGGGGCCTGCGCCTGCGCAACCGGCTGGCCCATGCCTCCATCCTGACGAAGTTCGTCCGCGACGGCGAGCCCACCGAACAGTTCATCAACTACCACGGCGCCCGCGCCCGGGGCGGCACCGGCCTGATCGTCACCGAGCCCGTCGCCATGACGTCGGTGAACCGGGTGCCGTACCGGCTGCGGGTCTGGGACGACAAGACCTATGACTCGCTGGCGCGTGTCGCGGAAGCCGTGGAAGGCGCCGACACGCGGCTGCTCGGCCAGGTGCAGGACTCGGGCCGCGGCCGCCACGCCGTCGGCCGCAACGAGGGCGCAGTCGGCGCATCGGCCCTGCCGGACGACCTCAGCTGGACGGTGCCGCGGGTGCTCACGCCGGGCGAGATCCGGCAGATGATCGACGAGTGGGCCGAGGGCTCGGCGCGGCTGAAGCGCGCCGGCTGGTCCGGTGTGGAGATCTCCGCCGGCCACGGCCACATCTTCCACCAGTTCCTCTCCGCCTGGTCGAACCGCCGGGAGGACGAATTCGGCGGTGACCTCGCCGGCCGCGCCCGCTTTCTGACCGAGCTGATCGCCGCCATCCGGGCCGCCTGCGGGCGGCCGTTCCTCATCGGCGTGAAACTGCCCGGCGACGACGGCGTGCCGGGCAGCATCGGCCTCGACGAAGCGCGGCGCATCTCCGAACTCGTCGCCGCCACCGGCGAGGTGGACTACTGGACCTGGGCCTGGGGCGCACACGCCAACTCGCTCTGGCGCCACCTGCCGGATGCCCACGGCGAGCGCCATCCCTATCTCGGCCACATCCGGGAGCTCAGACAGGTGGCGCCGGAGATCCCCGCCGGCGCCATCGGCTACATCACCGACCCGAACGAATGCGAGCGGGCGCTCACCGACGGCACGGCAGACCTGGCCTTCCTCGGCCGCCCGCTGATCACCGATCCCGCCTTCGGCACGAAGGCCGAGCACGGCCGCGAGGCGGAGATCCGCTACTGCGTCTCCTGCAACACCTGCTGGCGCGCCATCATCGAGGGCGGCGGGCTGGAGTGCGACAACAACCCCCGGGTGGGCACGCCGGACGAGGCCGCCTGGAAGCCCGCGCCGGCTAAACGGCCCCGGCACGTCGTCATCGTCGGCGGCGGCATCGCAGGCATGGAGGCGGCCCACACTGCGGCCCGACGGGGTCATCGGGTGACCGTGTTCTCGGCCTCCGACGAGCCCGGCGGAAAGACGCGCCTGCACGCGGAGCTGCCCGGCGGCGAGAACCTCTCCAGCATCTACGACTACCAGTACCTGGCCGGCAAGGCCGCCGGCGTGCGTTACGAGACGGGGGTGCTCGCCAGGGCCGACGACGTCCTGGCGCTGAAGCCGGACCACGTGCTGCTCGCCACCGGTTCCCGCATGGCAGTGCCGGACTTCGTGCCGGCGGAGTTCGCCGAGGACGACCTGGTACCGGATCTGCGCACCCTGGCCCGCGACATGCTGGAGCGCTCCGGCCGCGAACCCGGCCGCGTCGTCGTCGTGGACCGTGACCACACCGAGATGACCTACGCGGCCGCCGAACTCTTCGCCGAGCGCTTCGAACGGGTGATGCTGGTCACGCCTCGCGAGCGCATCGCCTCCGACTGCTCGCTGATCAACCGGCAGGGCATCTATCACCGCCTGAGCGCGAAGGGGATCGAGATACGCACCTGCGTCGAGCCCCGCAATCTCGACCTGCTGGAGGAGGGCGCGCTCGGCCTGGTGAACGTCTGGAGCGGGGCGGAGAGCCGGGTGGACGAGGTAATCGCCATCACCTACGCCACCGCGCGTGTGCCGGACGACGCCCTGCGCGCGCCGCTGGAGGCGGCAGGTTTGACGGTGGAATGCATCGGCGACGCCCGCGCCCCCCGCGGCGTGCTGGCCGCGACGCGCGAAGGCTACGAGGTGGCGATGCTGATCTAATGTAGGAGGGCCTGGTAGGAGGGGATTTATCCCCGATCCAATAAAGATCGGGGATAAATCCCCTCCTACAATGTCTAATAAGCCATGCACCGGTTTCACCTCATCGCCACGCTGCTTCTGATCACCGGCCTCGCCCACGCCGGCCAGATCTACCACTGGGTGGATGAGGACGGCGTCGCCCATTACAGCCAGACGCCGCCGGCCGACGCGACCGTCCCGGTCGAGACCCGCGAAGTCACCACGTCCACCCCCGACGACTACGACCCTGACGAGTATGAGTACTCCGTGATGAACCAGGCCGAGCGCATCCACGCCGAGTGGACCGCACTCGCAGAGGAGCGGGAAAAGGAACAGGAAGCGAGGCGCGAGGCGCGCCGGTCAGCCGAGGAGCGCCTCGCATACGAGCCCCATGGTCGCCGGGAAGGCCGCTACGGCTGGCGCTATGGCCGCGACGGCTACTACTACCCGGTGGCGCATCCCCGCCCGCCGTTCCGGCCCGGCCCCAAGGTCCGCCGTGACCAGTTCCGGCAACTGGACGAACTCGGCCTCTGGCGCGAACCGCCGGCCTACAGCATCAACTCCACCCGCCACTGGCAGCGCGTCGAGCAGACCCGCTCGCTGGCAGTCCCCTGATCCCATGTAGGAGGGCCTTCAGGCCCGACCCTGCTGTGGGAGGGCCTTCAGGCCCGATTCCTTCTCTCCTGGCCGCCCTGCGGGGGTATCCATCTTGCTCCCGACAAAAGGTCGCGGCGATGGATACCCCCGCACGACGGCCGCCTCGCGGTCGCCGAGAGGATCCGCCAGTCAGTGACGCCTGCTGACTGGTGCCAGACCTCTCGGCTACGGGCCCGTCAGCGGGTGGGCAAGGGTTGCGGGGTCGTCCGGGCCGACTGGAGCCAGGACGGCGGGAAGGAGGCCCGGCCGAAGCGAAGGAGGACAGGACGTCCGACTGAGCGTCCCCGCGACCCTTGCCCACCCGATGAGGGGCCAACGACGATAGAAAGCCGCGTCGGGCCTGAAGGCCCTCCTACATGCCTGTGGGGGCGTTCCCGTGTAGCATCCCGTGCCTTCGGGACCATCCGCCGGGGGACGCATGAGCAGCCAGGACCACAGCACCACCGTCCGGGACGTCAGACAGCTCGGGACTTTCGCCGCACTCGGCAGCCTGGGTTACGTCTTCTGGATCTGCGGCGGCATGGAGATGATCGAGCGCCTCGCCTACTACGGCGTGCGCCAGGTCTCCAGCCTCTACGCCACCGACGCTCAGTCCCGCGGCGGGCTCGGCCTGCTCGAATCGGACCTCGGCATCATCTTCTTCGTCTGGGCCGTCACCCAGACCTTCGTGCCGGTGTTCACCGGCGGCATCTCCGATCGCGTCGGCTACAAGGAGACGATCTTCGCCTCCACGGTATTCAAGATCGCCGGCTACCTGATCATGGCGATGGTGCCCACGTTCTGGGGCTTCCTGGCCGGCGCGGTCGTGCTCGCTTTCGGCACCGGCATCTTCAAGCCCGGCATCCAGGGCACCATTGTGAAGGCGACGAGCCGCAAGAACAGCTCGGTGGCCTGGGGCGTGTTCTACCAGACGGTGAACATCGGCGGCTTCCTCGGCCCCATCATCGCCGCCCAGCTCCGCCAGCTGGCCTGGGAGAACGTGTTCTACGTGTGCGCCGCCATCATCTCGCTGAACTTCCTCCTGCTGCTCACCTACAGGGAGCCGGACAAGGAAGAGCGGCTCGCTCACCGCGCGAAGATCCGGAGCGGCGAGCTCACCGAGAAGTCCCTGTGGCGCGAGAGCCTGAAGGAGCTCTCGAACCCGGTGCTCGTCTGGTACATCGTGCTGTTCTGCGGCTTCTGGTTCATGCTCTACATCCTCTGGGACGTGGGGCCGCTGTACTTCCGCGACTGGGTGGACACCAGCCGCCTGGTCACGGACGTGTTCGGCCCGGACGGCACCGACTCGAAGGCCGTGATCTTCTTCTTCGGCCTGAACCAGGAAGGCACGCGCATGATGCCCGAGGGCGTGGTGAACATTAACGCCATGCTGATCATGTTCACCTGCTTCCTGGTGGCCGGCTGGAGCGCGCGGCTGCGAGCCGCGAACTCGATGGCGCTGGGCACGTTCTTCGCCTCGTCGGCCATGCTGCTGTTCGGCGGCTTCAACGCCGCCTGGGTGATCGTCGGCGGCATCGTCATCTTCTCCCTGGGCGAGATGCTCTCCAGCCCGAAGTCCAGCGAGTACCTCGGCAACATCGCGCCACGGGACAAGAAGGCGATGTACCTCGGCTTCTCCCAGCTGCCCATCGGCGTGGGCTGGTCGCTGGAGAGTTACATCGGCCCCACGCTGTACGGCAGGTTCTCCTCGAAAGAGCAGATCTCCCGGGAGGTGCTGGTACAGGACTACGGGCTCAGCGCCGCCGACGTGCAGGCCGTGCCCATCGGCGAGGCCTTCCAGAAGCTGGTGGCGGTGAGCGGGCAGAGCGCCCAGGCCATGACCGATCAGCTGTATGCGGCCTACAACATCGGCGCGGTCTGGTACCTCATGGGCGCAGTGGGGCTGATCTCGGGTTTCGGGCTGTACGTGTACGGCCGCTGGACCTACCGCCTGGCGATGTAGGAGGGGATTTGTGGGAGGGGCTTTGTAGGAGGGGCTTTAGCCCCGATTCGTTACCCAATCGGGCCTGAAGGCCCTCCTACATAGAATTGATGCATCGCTTCCTCTACATGTTCGGTCTCATCCTCGCCGGCGAGGCCGTGTTCGCGCTGCCGTTCCATATCGCGCGATTCTTCCGGCCGGCGGTGCTCGACGTCTTCCAGCTCACCAACACCGAGCTCGGCGCGGCGCAGGGCGTGTACGGCATCCTCGCGATGCTGGCCTATTTCCCCGGCGGGCCGCTGGCCGACCGCTTCCCCGCCCGCAAGCTGCTCGCGTTCTCGCTCTGGTCGACAGCGGCCGGCGGCCTCTACATGGCGACCATCCCCGATTACACGGGGGCGCTCGTGCTGTGGGGCTTCTTCGGCGTCACCACCATCCTGTTCTTCTGGGCGGCGCTGATCCGGGCGACGAGGGACTGGGGCGGCAGCGACGAGCAGGGCCGCGCCTACGGCCTGCTGGACGGCGGCCGCGGGTTGCTCGCCGCGGCGCTGGCTTCCGTCGCGGTCGCCTTCTTCGGCCTGGTATTCCCCGAAGGCACGGGCGCCGTCACCTTCGAGGAGCGCAAGGCTGCCCTCGTCACGGTGATCCACGGCTACACACTGGTCACTGCGCTGGCCGGCGTGTTCGTCTGGTTCGTCATCCGGGACGGGCATCCGTCCGAGGAGCCGGACCTCGAACGCTGGCGGCCGGCGGAGGAGGGCCTCGGTCATCACATCGCGCGCGTGCTGGCCATGCCCGCCGTCTGGCTGCAGGCGCTGATCGTGGTGTGCGCCTACGTCGCCTACAAGGGTTTCGACAACTACTCCCTCTATGCGGTGGAGGTCTACGGCATGAGCGACGTGGACGCCGCCCGCATCGCCGCCATCGGTGCCTGGATGCGGCCGGTGGCCGCCGTCGCCGCAGGCTTCCTCGGCGACCGTTACGGCGTCGCCCGCATGACCGTCGCATGTTTCGTGATGCTGCTGGCCTCGTACCTTTTCCTCGGTTTCGATTCGGCCGTGGCCGGCGCGACCTGGGTGCTGCTCGGCAACGTGCTGGCCGCCTCGGCGGCCATGTTCGGCCTGCGCGCCCTGTACTTCGCGTTGTTCGAAGAGGCGAAGGTGCCGGACGCGCTGACGGGCACCGCCGTGGGCCTGGTCTCGGTGATCGGCTTCACGCCGGATATCTTCGTGGGTGTCGTCGGCGGGTTGCTGCTGGACGCCTCGCCCGGCCTTGCCGGCCACCGGCACTACTTCCTGTTCCTCGCGGCCTTCGCCGCCATCGGGCTGGCCGCCAGCTACACGCTTTTCCGCCGCCTGCATCCACGCCGGCCGGGCCCCCGTTTGGAATCCCGCGCCGGAGGCGCCTAGAATGGTGTCATCCCAATCAGCGCGTCAGGTCGCGCCGGAGAACATAATGCCCGTGTGACGTCGAGGGACGGTGTAGCGGACTCCCGCGCGACCCAGGCTGCGTAAAGGTCACGGAACTTTGCAGCAGAGCACCGACTCCGGTCACGAGGCCGGCGACGAACTCGTCGAGGAAATCGTCGACGAATACGTATCCGACTTCGAGGTTGGGCAGGACAACGTCCAGCCCTTCGGCCTCGATTTCCATAATCCGGTCTTCGCCATCTCCGCCGTCTCGGTGATCGTCTTTGTGGTCTTCACGCTGTCCTTCCCGGAACTGGCGAAGCACTGGTTCGGCGACCTCCGCCCGTGGCTGACGACCCGATTCGACTGGTTCTTCATGGCCGCGGGCAATTTCTTCGTGCTGTTCTGCATCGCGCTCATCGTGCTGCCGGTGGGCAAGGTGCGCATCGGCGGGCCGGACGCCGAGCCCATGTACTCCTACGTCTCCTGGGTGTCGATGCTGTTCGCCGCCGGCATCGGCATCGGCATCATGTTCTACGCGGTGCTGGAGCCGATGAATCATCTGCTCACGCCGCCGCTCGGCCTGGAGGGGCTCAGCGAGGACGCGCGGCGGGAACTCGCGATGGCCGCCACGGTGTTCCACTGGGCCATCCACCCGTGGGCCGTCTACGGCATCGTCGGGCTCGCGCTCGCCTTCTTCGCGTACAACAAGGGCCTGCCGCTGATCGTGCGCTCGGCCATGTACCCCATCTTCGGCGAGCGCGTGTGGGGCTGGCCCGGCCACATCATCGATGTGCTCGCCGTGTTCGCCACCCTGTTCGGGCTGGCCACCTCGCTCGGCTACGGCGCCGAGCAGTCCGCCGGCGGGCTCGCGTATCTGTTCGGCATCTCCGAGGGCCACGTGGTGAAGCTCACCATCATCGTGGTCATCACCATCATGGCGCTCATCTCGGTGCTGCGCGGCCTGGACGGGGGAATCAAGGTCCTGTCCGAGAGCAACATGGCGATGGCCGCCGTGCTCGGGCTGTTCGTGCTGCTGGTCGGCCCGACGCTGGATAGCCTGGGCGCCATCGTCGACAACACTCTCGCCTATTTCCGCTACATGCCGGCGCTGTCAAACTGGGTGGGCCGCGAGGACATGTACTACATGCACGACTGGACCACGTTCTACTGGTCGTGGTGGATCGCGTTCTCGCCCTTCGTCGGCATGTTCATCGCCCGCATCTCGTCGGGCCGCACGGTGCGCGAGTTCCTGCTGGTGTCCATCCTCGCGCCGTCCTTCATCTTCATCGTCTGGATGACGGTCTTCGGCAACGCCGCCATGGACCAGTACTTCCTGCAGGGCTACGAGGGCGTCGTCGACACGGTCAGGAACTTCCAGCCGGAGTTGTCGCTGTTCCTGTTCCTGGCGGAATACCCGCTCGCGACGCTGACCTCGGGCATCGGCATCCTGCTGGTGCTGATCTTCTTCGTGACGTCGATGGACTCGGGTGCGCTGGTGGTGGATACGATGACGGCCGGCGGCAAGATCGACGCGCCCATCGCCCAGCGCGTGTTCTGGTGCGTGTTCCTCGGGCTGATCGGCATCGCGCTCATGGAGGGCGGCGGGCTGTCGTCGCTGCAGGCCCTGGCGCTGGCCACGGGATTCCCGTTCGGCATCGTGATCCTGCTGATGTCGGTGAGTCTGTACAAGGGCCTCGCGGCGGAGGTGAAACTGCTGGAGGCTCAGGCCCTGGCAGAGACAGAGGCAGAAGCCGAGACGGAGCCGGCGGAGGGGGAGAAGGCCTGATGGCGGATAAGCTGTATCGGCACATCGGCGTGCCGGTGGACCTGGCGCACCGCGAGAAACTCGGCAAGGCGCTCACCAGCGCGACTGAGCTGGCGAAGTGCTACGGCGCGCGAATCACTCTGGTGGCGGTCACGGGGCCCGCGCCGGGGGAGGCGGCCCACAATCCGAAGGAGTTCCGCGCGAAGCTGGAGGCATTCGCCGCCGAGCTGGCGGAGGGGTCCGGCGTGGCCGTGGATGCGCGGACCGAGGTCATCGGCGATCCGGTCGCCGACCTGGACAAGGCGCTGGACCGCCAGTTCCACGAGCTCGGCGTCGACCTGGTGGTGATGGCCTCCCACGTGCCCGGCTTCCGGGAATACGTGTTCCACTCCAACGCCGGCTTCCTGGCCTCCCACACGGATCTGTCGGTATTCGTTGTACGAGGGTAGGAGGGCCTTCAGGCCCGATTGAATAGTGAATCGGGGCTAAAGCCCCTCCTACGAGACCCTCCTACATGATGGATATCGCTTGCGTTTAACTCGCGCATGCCCCATCATGCCGGGGCGATCCAAGAGTTCTGGCCTGCCTTACGACTACCCGTCCGGTCCTCGGACGGCTTCTTGAGACTACCCATTGCGACCGGATTGTTCGTCACCGCACCCGATTTGCGTGCGGCACTACTGTTATTGGAGGCCAGAATGGCTACAGGTACTGTGAAATGGTTTGACCCCGCCAAGGGTTTTGGATTCATCCAGCCGGAAGACGGCTCTAAGGACGTGTTCGTGCACGTCACCGCGGTTCACGCTGCAGGCATGGACACGCTGTCCGAAGGCCAGCGCGTGAACTTCGAGCTGGTCACCGAGCGCGGCAAGACCGCGGCCGGCAACCTGCAGGCGGCGTAACGCCACCAAGATGTAGGAGGGCCTTCAGGCCCGATGTGGCCTTCAGGCCCGACACCTAGATCCGGAAACGGCCCCTCACGGGGCCGTTTTTCGTTGTGGATCTTGTAGGAGGGGCTTTATCCCCGATCCATCGAAAAATCGGGGATAAATCCCCTCCTACATTTCTTCTATCTCGGTGCGGCGGGGGTAGAAGGCGACGTACCCCGCAATCGGCGCCACCTCGTCGTACACGGCCGGGTAGTACCAGGCCACATCCTCCCCGTCCACCGCGTAGTAGCGTGCCTCGCCTTTGAACGGGCAGGTGGTCCGCGTATCGCTGGCCGCCAGCTTGTCCACGGCCACATCCTCCGGCGGGAAATACAGCGCCCGGTCGTAGCCGGTTTCGTCCAGCGCCAGCACGCCCGTGCTGTCGGCCACCCGCACGCCGTCCACCGCCACCTTCCAGCGGCCGGGGGCCTGGCTGATCTCGACGCGATGGTCCGGCGCGCGCTCCGCGCCCGGCGACGGTCCCAATGTGTTCCTATCCATGGCGGCCCCCATGGTGATCCACCTGATCCACAATACCGGTTCGTGTCCGTTCCAGCATACCCCACGCCTGCGCGCCGGACACCGCGGGCCGGACGCCGTGAGCTAGACACCGTGGTTGCTAATTGGGAGACTCGTTTGCATCCAGGGGCGGATCAGGAGCACGCGGGATGACGGCATTCTCGAAAGTGGCAGGGACAATGGTTCTGGTCGCCGCGGCGGGGTTGTTCTCCGCGCCGCCGGCCGATGCCGCGGACGGCGTCCTCGACCGGGTTGCCGAAACCGGAGAATTCCGCATCGGCTATGCCACCGGCTCGCCGCCGCTTTCCTTCACCGACGCGGACGACAAACCCGCCGGCTATTCCATCGAGCTGTGCCGCCACATCGGCCGGACGCTGCAGCGCGAGCTCGGCCTGGCGAAGCTGGAATTCACCTTCGTGCCGCTGGTCTCCATGCAGGACCGCCTGAAGGCCGTGGAGCAGGGCGACGTCGACATCGAATGCGGCGCCACCACCGTCACGCTGTCCCGGCGCGAGCGCGTCGACTTCACGCTGATGACGTTCATCACCGGCAGCGCGGTGTTGTCCCGCAAAGCCGCGCCCATCGGCAGCCCGGCCGATCTTGCCGACAAGGTGATCGCCGTGATGCCGGACACCACCACCGAGGCCGTGCTGCGCGAATTCGCGGAGGTGAACGAGACCGGCCTGAAGCTGGCGATGGTGGAGACTCACGGAGAGGGCATGGCGCTGCTGAACGCCGGCGAGGTGGACGGCTTCGCCTCCGATCGCGCCATGCTGATCGGCCAGGTCTTCACCGACGAGAACGCCCGCAACGAGTACGAGATGACCCGCAGCGTGCTGTCGTTCGAGCCCTATGCGCTGATGGTCCCGCGGGGCGACACGCGCTTCCGTCTGGCCGCCGACCGGGCGCTCGCGGAGCTGTACCGCTCGGCCCGCATCAGGCGCCTCTACCAGGACTGGTTCGGCCGCTACGGCGAGCCGCTCTCGCCCATCGTCGAGGCCATGTACCAGTTCCAGGCCGTAGGCGAATAAGATGTAGGAGGGCCTTCAGGCCCGATTTGTAGGAGGGCCTTCAGGCCCGATCGGTGAATGAATCGGGGCTGAAGTCCCTCCTACAAGCCCCTCCTGCATTGTCTCTATTCGGTGTAGTCGCGGCGATAGAGTCGGTTTTCGCTGCAGTCGGAGATGCCTTCGAACAGTTGGTCCGCCGCCTCGCCCTCTTCGCTGCCGAGGAACTCCTTGGTGGCGCTCCACGTCGCCAGGTCCGGATAGGTGTCGACGAACAGGAACATATCCGTTTTGCCGACGATCGAACGAACGACGCTGGTGCGGATCTTGCCCTCGCCGATCTCCTTGCTGACCATCGCCAGCCATTTCGAATTGGCCGCCTGCACGTCCTCGACGGTCTTGCCCTCCTCGAGTTCGCAGGTCCACACCTCCTCGAAGATGGTCTCGGCGTAAGCTGCCATGCCGAGGCACGTCAGAGCGCCCGCCACCGTCACATGCGTCAATAATCTCTTCATCGTAGCTCCCCTTGGGGTTTATGGTTGTTATGGCCCGACGGAGTATAGTCCACCCGTATGAGTTTCGTACTCGAGAGTCTTCGCGCCGACCGGGAAGCCTTCCTCGTCTTCCTCCCGCGGCTGATGTACGCCGTCATCCTGCTGCTCGTCGCGATGGCCGCCGCGCGGATCGTCGGCAATCTCCTCTCCCGGCTCATCAGCCGCAGTCCGCGATTCCGGCCAAACGAGCGCTTCATCCGCCGGGTGGTCAGCCTGGTGATCGTTTCCGCCGGACTCCTGCTCGCCCTCGGTGTCATGGGCTTCAGCGGCGTCGCCGCCAGTCTGCTCGCCACCGGCGGTGTCCTGGCCATCGTGCTCGGCTTCGCCTTCCGTGAGATCGGCGAGAATCTGCTGGCCGGCGTGTTCCTGACCTTCAGCCGGCCGTTCGAACTCGGTGATCTGATAAAGACGGGCGATCTCACCGGCACCGTACGCTCCATCAACATCCGTTCCATCCATATCCGCACGGCGGACGCCTGCGACGTGTTCGTTCCCAGCGCCCAGATATTCCGCGAACCCCTGTACAACTACACCCGCGACGGGTTGCGGCGGCCGAGCTTCACCGTCGGCGTCGCCTACGACGATGAGCCCGAGGGCGTGATCGGTTTGCTGGAGCGCACCACCGCAGGCGTCGACGACGTGCTCGCCGAACCCGAACCTTTCGTCACCATCGCGGAGTTCGGCGGCGGCTGGATCGTGTACGAGGTATTCTTTTATCTGGATCTGAACGCGAGTGCCCGCGGCCTGGTCGCGGTGGCCAACGACGTGAAGGCATCGTGCTGGCGCGCGCTGCGCCAGGCGGGCATGACCTTCAGCACTGACGTCACGACGGCCGTCGATATCCGCTCGGCGCCGCCCGTCGAAATCCACGGAGGCAATCCATGAAGCTCTGGCAACGACTGCTCATAGCCCTCGTCGCGATGTTCGCGGCGAGCCTGATCGTCGGGTTCGTCTGGGCCCGTCTCTTCGAGCCGGCCATGCCGCCCTATCTCAGTGGCGTCGTCGGCGGCCTGGCGGCCCTGGCCACCTGGGAACTCCTGAGAACGAAGGGGTAGGCGGGCCTGGTAGGAGGGGCTTTAGCCCCGATTGGTTAATGAATCGGGGATAAATCCCCTCCTGCATCTCAGAACGTCTGGCCCAGGAACAGGTACGCCGACCGCCGATCTCCCTCGCCCATGCCCCAGCCGAGGTAGAGCGGCCCCAGCAGCGTATCCAGCACCACGAAGACGCTGCCGGCGGTGAGGGTATTGGCGAAGCTCGCCTCGTCGGTGCTCTCCCACACGTTGCCGGCTTCCAGCGACGCGCCCAGGTAGACCGGCGTGCCCAGGCCGGGCAGCGACTCATCGCCGAGGCGGCGGTAGTAGACCAGCCGGCCGATGCCACGGTGCTTGCCGCGCAGCTCGTCGATGGCGTAGCCGGACAGACTGAACAGCCCGCCGAGCGTGAACGGCCGTACACCCGTGGTCTCGTCGCGCACGGTGCTGTCCAGGTTCCACCAGTTCAGGATCGTGTTGCGGCCCCAGGTGTAGGGTTTCAGCAGGAAGAAGCTGGCCACGTCGAATTCGCCGTCCGAGCCGAGGCTCTCCCGGGAACCGTTCCAGCCCAGCGCCATCAGCGTGCCGTGGCGGGGGATGTCCACCTGATCGACGGTGTCCCAGGCGAACTCGGCGATCAGCAGGCCGAGGTCGCCTTCGCCTTCCTCGAGGCCGGGGTCGCCGATGCGCAGGGACTCGTCGCTGCGCGAGCGCGACACGCCGATGCGCAGCTCGCCCCAGTTGCCGAGCTGGCGCCCGCCTTCCAGCGCCACGATGGCCTCGCTGGCGTCGAGGCGCGCGAGCTGCGCACCCTCGTCGAACAGGGCCCGCGCCGTGCGCCTGAGCTCCACCCGCGGGTTCACGAACCAGCGCGAGCGATAGTCCAGCGGCTGGAAGAACTCGGCGAACAGGCGGGGCGACTCGCCGATCTGCAGCTCGGTGCGGAACTCGCCGCCCAGCGGGTTGAGCTCCGTCATCGTCAGCCGGGCGGCGGCGTTGTAGTTGCTGCCGCCCTCGAAGTCGTCCTCCAGGTTCAGGCCGAAGCGCAGATAGTTCGGTCCCCAGTTCTTGCCCGTGCTCTCGATCTCCAAGGTCGTCAGCGCGCCTTCCTCGCGCACGTCCCAGGTCACCGTCTCGAAGGTATCCAGCGCGTAGATCTCGGCGATGTCACTCTCCAGCGCATCGACGTCCAGCGGCCCGCCGGTGAGATCGCCGAGCTTCGCTTCCACGGCCTTCGGCGACAGCCCGGAGCGGTTCTTCACCCGCACCCGGTCGATCGACGGCGGCTCGCCCCGGCGCGTCGCCACCCGTGCCTTCCATGCCCGGTACTCGGCTGCCGGGATCGACAACCGCGCCAGCTCGTCCGCCTGCGCGGCCGCCGCCTGCCGGCCGATCTCCATGGCCTCCGCCAGCTGGTCGAAGGCCTGGGCGCCGAGGGTGCCGAGCTCCGGCTCGATATGGATATCAGCGTCTTCCAGCAGGCGCAGCTGATCCTCGGCCCGGCTGTTGATCAGGATGGTGAGCATCTGGCGGGTGATGGCCAGGGCCGAGCCGAGCTCGGACTCGGGCTGCAGCGGGAAGCCCAGATCCACCGCGATGATCACGTCCGGCTGCATCCCGCGCATGACCTCGATGGGCAGGTTGCTGGCGATGCCGCCGTCCACCAGCAGGCGTCCACCCTCGCGTTCCGGCCGGAAGATGCCGGGCACGGCCATGCTGGCGTGCATGGCCGAGACCAGGTCGCCGGAGTCGAACACCACCATCTCGCCCGTGGCGATGTCGGTGGCGACCGCGCGGAAGGGGATCGGCAGCGCATCGAAATCCTCCACCGTGGTCACCGGCAGCGTCAGTCGGCGCAGCTCGAGGTCGAGGTTCTGTCCCTGCACCAAGCCGCCGGGCAGCAGCAGGCCGGTCCGGTCCACGCCCAGATCGAAGTCGACCAGAAAGCCCAGGTCGTCGGACTTGCGGCGGAACGAGCGCTGCGAGCGGGGCGGACGGTCGGTGAGCAGCACGTTCCAGTCCGCGGTCTCCACGACCTCGATCAGTTCGTCCGCGCTCATGCCGGAGGCGTACAGGCCGCCGACCACGGCACCCATGCTGGTGCCCGCAACGTAGTCCACCGGAATGTTGAGCTCTTCCAGCACCCGGATGACGCCCACGTGGGCTCCGCCCCGGGCGCCGCCGCCGCTCAGCACCAGTCCGACGGTGGGACGGGGCAGGGCGTCGTGGCAGGCGAGCAGAGCCGCCAGGGCGGTCACTGCGAGCGAACGCCACGCAATCCGGCGGGGCGGCCGGGATGCGCGGTGTCGGTGTGAGGCTCGGTGTTCCATCGCCAGCGGACCGTGTGAGTGCTCCAAACCGGTCAACTTTGGCCGAAGCTTTCCGCGATTGCCATCCGCACTCGGCGCAGACCGTAGGAGGGCCTTCAGGCCCGATTGTCTAATGCATCGGGGCTAAAGCCCCTCCTACAGCCCTTCCTACGAGCCCCTCCTACAGTTTCATTCGGGTCGGGTGTTACCCTGATCAAGGGACGGAGCAAATCCTCAACCAAGGAGCGACTCATGCAACGAAAGGCAAGTGCGAACTGGAAAGGCGGTCTTCGCGATGGCGAAGGCACGCTGACGACTGCTAGCGGCGTACTCGCTACCACGCCCTATTCGTTCGGCACGCGATTCGAGGATGCTAAAGGTACGAACCCGGAAGAGTTGATCGGCGCGGCTCACGCCGGCTGCTTCTCGATGGCGCTGTCCATGATTCTCGGCGAGGCCGGCTACACCCCCGAACTCATCGATACCCGCGCCGCCGTCAGCCTGGAGCAGGTCGACGACGGTTTCGCCATTACGAGCGTGCACCTTGACGTCAAGGCGAAGGTTCCCGGCGCCGGCGAAGACGACTTCCGGGAAGCCGCCGAAAAGGCCAAGCAGGGATGCCCGGTCTCCAAGGCCCTCGACGTCGAGATCACCATGGAAAGCCGCCTGGTAGAAACGTAGGAGGCCCCGTAGGAGGGCCTTCAGGCCCGATTGTCTAATGCATCGGGGCTAAAGCCCCTCCTACAGCCCCTCCTACAGTTCTGCGTAGGGCACCCCGAAGGTGTCGCCGTCCTCGATGCGGCCGCTCGCATACCCCCGGTCGAACCAGCGCATGCGCTGCTCCGAGGTGCCGTGGGTGAAGGCGTGGGGCGTCACACGGCCGCGAGTGCGCTGCTGGATGGCGTCGTCGCCGATGCGGTTCGCGGCGCGCATGGCCTCGTCGATGTCGCCGCGGTCGAGATAGCGCTGGTTGTGCCGCGCCCACACGCCGGCGAGGAAGTCGGCCTGCAGTTCCAGCCGCACCGACCACTGGTTGTAGTCGGGCTGGCCGCGTCGCTGCGCCACCTTCTGCGAGATGCCGAGCAGGTTCTGCACGTGATGGCCGACCTCGTGCGCGATGACGTAGGCCTGGGCGAAGTCCCCCGGCGCGTCGAACTGGCGGGCGAGGTCGTCGTAGAAGCCCAGGTCGATATAGATCTTACGGTCGGCCGGACAGTAGAACGGCCCCATGCGGGCGTCGCCGACGCCGCAGGCGGTGGGATGGCGGTCGCGGTAGATAACGAGTTCGGGCGGCTGGTAGGTGCGGCCGATGCGCTGGAACTCCCGACTCCAGATGTCCTCCGTCATCGCCAGGGTGACATTGACGAAGTCGAACAGCTCTTCTTCTTCCGCCGAGGCCTGGTAGGCCACCTCCTGCATCTGCCCGCCGCCCGAGCCCGTGAGCATGGCGGGATCGATCAGACCCGCCTGCCAGGCGATGACGCCGGCGACGGCGACGACGATCAGCCCCTTCAGCCCGAACGTGCGCAGGACCAGGTTGACGATCGTCCCGAGACCGCCGATCCCGCGGCCGCCCGCCATCCGCCGCCCGCGGGCGTCGGTGACGTTGGTACTGCGCCGATAGCCTTTCCACTTCATGACCGAAGTGTAGCCTCAGCGGCCGAAATGTAGGAGGGCCTTCAGGCCCGATTGTCTAGCGGATCGGGGCTGAAGCCCCTCCTACAGCTTCGTTAGCGCATGCTCCCCGGCAGTCCTGCGTCCGGTTTGTCGAAGTCGCACACGCCGTCCGGGAAGATGCGCTTCAGCGCCTCCACTTCCTCGGGCGCCGGATCCCAGACGCCGTACAGACCCTTGTCGATGGCCGTCTCCACCGGCTGCAACTCGCACTTGAAGATGCTGCCCTTGAACGGGCCGCCGGCGACGATGCGGGAGGTGGAGTAGGGCGGGAAGCGCTCGGCGCACGCGCCTTCCGGTTTGCCGTTCAGGATGCCGTCCCAGACGTCGTCGCCCGCGGCGTACTCGGTGCCGTCCTTGTTGAAACAGCGATCCACCGCCAGAGGCGGCTTGGCACCGGCGACGCCGAGATGCGGATTCTCCAGCAGGTTGGTCATCCACTGGTCCATGACCTGGAACGCCTCCGGTGTCTGGTCGAACTCGGGACCATCCGGGCCGATATCGGTCATCCAGATCACCTGGTTATCCGCCGAGCCCTGCCCGTCGATCATGCGCTGACGGGCCGCGAACGACTGATGCGAGTTATGCATGTCGAGGATCGGCTCCTGGTACGGGCGCCAGTCGATCGTCGGGATCTCGTGATCGCCCAGGAAGACCAGACCGGCCTCGTAGGCTCGCTGCATCGCGAGCAGATCGCCTTCCTTGCGCGGCGCCGGGTTCGCGGGATCGACGCTGTACACCTGGTTCTTGGCGCTCCAGGGGTCGTACAGCTCCGGAGAGAACGGGCCGAGGAACGGGAAGGTCTCCTGTTGCATCTCGGGCTCGGTCTTCCATCCGCCGATCACGGAGTTGATCGTCAGGAATTCCTGCGGCGAGATGTCGCCGTTGGCCACGGCCTGGAGGCCGTACTGCACGCCGACGTTGTCCCAGAAGTTGCGGGCATAGCCGTCGTCACGCGTCCCGTAGATGTTCACGAGGTCGCCGAAGTGGGTCCACTGGATATCCGCGATGGCCGACTGGGGCTCGTAGTACTCCTGGAAGTCGGCGCGGCCGAACAGCGGGTTCAGCACCAGCGGCGAGAGTCCCCGCCAGCCGTTCACGCACTCGGAAAGACCATTGGACTGAGTGAACACGTTGAACAGATCGTCCTCCGCGTTCATGCCCTCGATGAGCGTCCGGTTGGACCAGGTGTCCCAGAGGGGGTTCGGCGAGATGGCGTCCATGTAGAACTCAATCAGCTCGCAGTCGCCCACGTGGATGGCCTGGGTGACCATGTCCGGGTAGGACAGCTGCGGGATGGCCGCATCGAGCAGGCCCTTGTGGTTCTGGCCGTAGACATACTGCTGGATGCCGCCGCCGGAGCCGCCCACGCCGACCGTGTAGACCGGCGTGTCGTAGAGTTCGACGAAGCGTTCCTTCACCATCAGCGCCGTCTCGCCGCCGAGCTGCAGGTTGTAGTGGGTGCCGGTTTTTGTGCCGGTGGAGTAGGCGATGGCGTAACCCTGGGACAGGCCGTAGTCATACAGCATGCGGCTGCCGCTCGGGTCGCCCTGGGTGTGGCCGATGGCGACGCCACCCTGGAAATAGTAGATGAGTTTGCCGTTCCAGGACGAGGTATCCAGACCATCGGGGTCGTCGTTGAACGGCGTCAGCATGGCGATGCTGTAGATGAAGCGGTTGATCGTGCCGCGCTCCCAGCGCACGAAATAGTCGACGGTCTTGCCGTCCATCGTGGTGGTGGTCGCCATGTCCGCAGGCCGCGGGTCGCCGGGCGTGTACGGTCGGAAGCCGCCGCTGGTCGAGCGGTAGACGTAGGTGACCAGCGTCTCCGCGCTGCAGTCCTTGCTGAAGCCGATGACCGGGCCGTCGTCGAACCCGTTTTCGAAGACCGGGAAACCCTCGCTCGTGTTGTCCGGGATGGCCTGACCGAGATCGTGATCGTGGACCGTGCACACGAACGGATCCTGGTGCGGTCCGGAGAACACCGGGCCGGTGATGGGGTGGTTGGTCAGCGTCAGGCTTGCGTCATCCGGGCGGCCGCGTCCTTTCCCGTTCGGTTTCACGATGACTTCGTTGTCGCCGAGCGCGAGCCCGTCGATAACGCCCGACAGCGTGCGCGTACCCGGCAGCAGCTCGAACCGGTCCGCCTGATTCTGCCCGTTCACCATGACCCTGACCTGATGTGGCGGCACGGTGCGCGGGACATCGATATGAATGCGGGCGTCGCCGCCGGTTACCTGATCCGCAGCGCTGGAACCCACGCTGACCGCGAATTGCGGACGTTCCCCGTTCGGGACGCCGCGGTTCCCCTTGTCGGCCTTGGCGAGTACCGCTTGTCCCGGCAACATCGCGAGGCACGCAAATAGCGCCAGGGACGCACGCGCCGCCCGGCTGAATCGCTTATCGCTCTTCATGCTTCTCCCCCTCTTCTTATACCGACCAGGCGGTCGGTTTCGTTCTACAAGTGACAGGCCCAAAATCGCAGACGGCCGTATCAGATGCAAGACTTGAGCTTCCGCCTGCATTTGACTTAATGCACGTAGGAGGGCCTTCAGGCCCGATTGAACAACGTATCGGGTAATGAATCCGGTAATGAATCGGGGCTAAAGCCCCTCCTACCAGCCCCTCCTACATGCCTCTTGAATCCTTGATGAGGTCGTAGGCGGCGTTGATCTCGCGCGAGCGTTCCTCGGCCACCGCGCGCATGCTCTCGGGCAGCCCGCGGGCGGCCAGCTTGTCGGGGTGGTTCTCGCTGATGAGCTTGCGGTAGGCACGCTTCACCTCCGCGTCGCCGGCATCTTTCGAGATTCCCAGCGCCGCATAGGCATCCTCCAGCCGTTTGCCGGCGGGCGGCCCACCGGGTGCGCCCGACGGGCCCGCCGATGCGGTGCGCAGCAGGGCCTCGAGCTGTGCGACGGCGCCCTCGCCCACGCCGAGCCGCCGCGCCACCCGTACCAGCATGTCGTGCTCGGCGGGGTCCACCTTGCCGTCGGCCGCCACCGCCATTACCTGCAGCTGCAGGAAGAGCTGGATCAGCGGCCCCTGGCGCCGGCTCAGCTGCGCGAAGGCGTCCACCGCCGCGTCCAGGTCGAAGTCCGGCTCCTTGCCCCGGTTGAAGGCGGCCTTGGCGTCGCGGCGCTGTTCGGCGCCGAGCTGCAGCATGTCGAAGATCCGTTCGGCGGCGTTGATTTCCTCGCGGGTGACCACGCCGTCGGTCTTGCACAGCGCACCCATCACCGAAAACGTGGAGTCCAGCAGCTGCGACTGCACGACGCTCAGCTGGCCGATCAGCCAGCGCTGGATAGCGCGCCCGGCCAGCCAGCCGAGCGCGGCGCCGATCAGGAGCCCTTTCAGGCCGCCGAAGAGCCCGCCTAGCAGAGTACCGATGATGACGAACAACATACGCCCAGTTTACCAACGCCGCGCCTGGCAGGAGGGGCTTCAGCCCCGATCTCTTCTAGAATTGGCATCATGGACATCGCCTTCCACGCCCCCGCCGCCCCCCTCGACGCCCACGTCGAGACGCTCTTCCACTACCGCGGCTGGCAGCCGGACCACTCCGTCGAGCGCGTGGTGCCCAGCGGCCACGTCTTCCTGATCTTCGAGCTCGACGGCATCGAGCGCCACACCTGCGACAACGAGACCCTGGCGCCGAACGGCTTCTTCCGCGGCGGCTGGGTGTCGGGCATGCTCCGCCATCACATCACCATCTCGGCGCACCCCGACTCGGAGATGTTCGTCATCCAGTTCCGGGCGGCCGGCGCACGGCCCTTCCTGCACCTTCCACTGGACGGCTTCAGCGAGCGCGTGGTGCCCGGCGAGGAGGTGCTCGGCGGCGAGCTGCTCGTGCTGCGCGACAAGCTGGCAGGTGCGGAAGCCCGCGCGGCGAAATTCGCTGTGGCCGAGGAGTGGCTGGCCGCCCGTTACCGGGAAGACCTCGCGCCGCCGGCACCGATACTGGAGGTGGTCGATCGCCTCGCCGCCGAAACCGGCGAGCGTTACGCCGACGCCATCGCCGACTACTCCGGCAGCCGCAAGCACCTCATCAGCGAGTTCCGTCGTTACCTGGGCGTGACGCCGAAGTACTACCAGCGCATCCTCCGTTTCAACGACGTGCTGCGGGTCATCCAGACGGATGGGCCGGTGCCCTGGAGCGCGGTCGCCCACCACTGCGGCTACTCGGACCAGTCCCACTTCATCCGCGACTTCCGCCACTTCAGCGGCTTCAACCCGACCGACTTCCTCCGCCAGGGCTTCGACGCCCAGACCAATTTCTTCCCCCTAGACCGCCGAGGTTAATTTTTTACAATCCGCAGAACCGCCGCTTCGGCTAGCCTACGACCACTGTAGGAGGGCCTTCAGGCCCGATCCGAACCGTAGGAGGGCCTTCAGGCCCGATCCGAACCGTAGGAGGGCCTTCAGGCCCGATCCGAACCGTAGGAGGGCCTTCAGGCCCGATCAGCAACCGGGGAGAGAAAAACATGAACCCAGCACCCGCCATCAACTGGCTGGCAGTCTTCGCCGCCGCCGCCTCGGCCTTCATCATCGGCGGCCTCTGGTACGGCCCGCTGTTCGGCAAAGCGTGGATGAACGCCAACGGCTACACCGAAGAAGACCTCGCGAAGCGCAGCCTGCCGCTAGTCTTCGGCGTCTCTTTCCTGCTGATGCTGGCGGCAGCCGTGAACCTGGCCATGTTCATCGGCCCCGAAGCCACGATGGGGTTTGCCACCATGGCAGGGCTCGCCGCAGGCCTCGGCTGGGTGGCCACCTTCCTCGGCGTCATCTACCTGTTCGAGAAACGCCCGGCCGCGCTGTGGCTGGTCAACGGCGGCTACTGCGTGGTGGCGCTCACGGCGATGGGCGCCATTCTCGGCGCAATGTGATGGATGTAGGAGGGCCTTCAGGCCCGATTGGGTAAGGAATCGGGGCTGAAGCCCCTCCTACATCAGCCTTAGTCGATCGAGGTCTGCTTCGTCCCGCTGCCGCCCTGTACCGGCGACCAGTGTGCGCCGCGGAGCTTCCACTTGCCGTTTTCCTTGACGTAAATCTCCGTGACACGGGTCAGGTAGTTGGGAACGGCTTCCGAGCCCTTGGGCTGAAACGAACCTTCCGAATAATAGAATGCCGCAGCGGCCTGGCCTGGCACCAGCGTCACCACCGTGATGTGCTTCGGCTCCAGACTGAACGAGACGAACTCCTGTACCGGGGCGTCGCCGGGCACGTTCTGCAGCAGGCCGCCGCTCGACCAGAACTCCACGGACCCCTCCGAGGCCACCGTGCCTTCCTCGCCCTTCAGATTCTTCTTCACGTATTCGTTACCGGAGACGATCAGGTCACGAATGGCCTTCTCCGTAGCGGGATCCGCCTGCACCGTCGCCGTCCCCAGCAGCGCGAGCGCTGCGATCAGTATCGTTCTCATTGTGTCTCTCCCCGGTGATTGACCGATTGGTCGCCCGCAGCGTACGCGCATACCGCGCAGCCGTCATGCTGCGCTGCGCTCCACCAGCATGCAGGAGGGCCTTCAGGCCCGATTCCTGATCCATCGGGCCTGAAGGCCCTCCTACATTGGTAAGATCGGCGCATGCGCTTCCTCCATACCTCCGACTGGCAGCTCGGCATGACCCGCGCCTTCCTGACGCCCGAGGCCTCAGCACGCTTCAGCCAGGCGCGCATCGATGCCATCGCCGCCCTCGGCCGCCTCGCCGTCGAACACGAGGCGCAGTTCATCGTGGTGGCCGGCGACGTGTTCGAGTCGAACCAGATCTCCCGGGAGACGCTGGTGCGAACGCTGGAGGCGCTGAGGCAGGTGACCGTCCCCGTATTCCTGCTGCCCGGCAACCACGACCCGCTGGACGGCGCCTCCATCTTCTCTACAAGAGAATTCCGCGACGCGCCGGAGCACGTCATCGTCATCCGGGATCAGGCGCCTATCGCCGTGCCTGGCGCCGAGGCCGTGGAGGTAGCCGGCGCGCCCTGGCGCACGAAGCGCCCGAACGCCGACCTCTGCGCCGAACTCGCGGCGTCCCTCGACCCGGCACCTGCCGGCGTGACCCGCATCGCCGTCTGCCACGGCCAGACCGACAACCTCTCGCCGGACGCATCGCAGCCGGCCATCGTCGACCTCGCTGCCGCCGAGCAGGCCATCGGCGACGGCCGCTTCCATTACCTCGCCCTCGGCGATCGCCACTCGGTGACCCCCGTCGGTGACACCGGCCGCGTCTGGTACTCCGGCGCGCCGGTCGCCACCGACTTCGTCGAGGAAGACCCCAACCAGGCGCTGCTGGTCGACGTGGATGCCGGACGCTGCGAGGTTACGCCACTCCCCGTCGGCGACTGGCACTTCGTGGCCGAACACTTCACCGTGAACGAGCCCGACGACGTCGAACGCTTCCGCAGCTGGCTCGAGGACGTGCCGGCCAAGGAGCGCACGGCCGTGAAGGTGGGCTTCACGGGCAGCGTGAACCTCGCCACTGCCGCCGTCCTGGACGAGGTCATCGAGACGAGGAGGGAGCTCTTCGCGAGCCTCAGGCTCCGCGAGCGGACCACCGATCTGGCCATCGTCCCCGACGAACTCGACCAGGATTCGGTTTCCCTGGCCGGCTACGCGAAAGCCACCTGGGACGAACTGCTGGCGCAGTCGGAGTCGGGCGACGAGACGGCTGGCGATGCACTCAGGCTGCTGTATCGGTTGTCCGGCTCGACCTGACGTAGGAGGGCCTTCAGGCCCGATTGGGTAATGTATCGGGGCTGAAGCCCCTCCTACAATGCGACCCTGATACGCTCGGGTGATGATGAGAGAGCCGACCTCCCGCTCACCCGGCGTCCTGACCACCGTCGCGCTGACGGCCGTGGCCATGATCGCCTTCGCGGCCAACTCCATCCTGTGCCGCATGGCGCTCGGCCCGGGGCTGATCGATCCGGCCAGCTTCGCGTCCGTCCGCGTCGCTTCGGGCGCCGCGATGCTCGCGCTCATCGTCGCGCCGCGGTGGCGCCGACACGGTCGGGCGCCGGGCAGCTGGCGTGCCGCGGCGATGCTGTTCGGCTACATGGTCTGTTTCTCGTTCGCCTACGTCACGCTGGGTGCGGCGACCGGCGCGCTGATCCTGTTCGGCGCGGTGCAGCTGACGATGTTCGTCGCGGCGCTGCGCGCCGGCGAGCGCTTCCCGCCGGTCTCATGGGCCGGTCTCGCGCTCGCTATCGGCGGTCTCGTGTATCTGGTCTCGCCCGGCGTGACCGCGCCGGCGGTGGACGGCGCAGTGCTGATGATAATCGCCGGCATTGCCTGGGGCGTTTATTCGCTGCTCGGCCGCGGCGGCGGCGACCCGCTGGTCGCCACCGCCAACAATTTCCTCTACTGCCTGCCGCTGGTGCTGCTCGTGAGCCTCGCGTTCGTCGGCCGCTGGCACGGCACGGCGGCGGGTTTCCTGCTGGCCATCGCCTCCGGCGCCGTCGCGTCCGGCCTCGGCTACGTCATCTGGTACGCGGCGCTGAAGGGCCTCACCGCCACCCGGGCGGCGACGGTGCAGTTGTCGGTGCCGGTGATCGCAGCCTTCGGCGGCGTCATGCTGCTCGCGGAGGCCGTCACGCCGCGGCTCGTGATCGCCTCCGCGGCGACGTTGGGTGGTGTCGCCATCGTGCTCCTGCAGCGCTCGAGGTAGGAGCGCCTTCAGGCGCGATCGCCGGGGCATTTCGGGGCTGAAGCCCCTCCTACCCGGCAATTGCTAAACTCAGCTTCATGTCTCCCCACATCTTCCATTCCTGATGCGTCTCCGTCGCCTCACCCTCGTGAACTGGAAGGGCATAGAGTCCTGCGACGTGCGCTTCGCCGACGGCGTCACCATCGTCGAGGGCCCCAACGAGGCCGGCAAGTCCACCCTGGTGGAGGCGCTGCTCACCCTCATCCGCGACCTCGACTCCTCGAAAAAGCAGACGATCAAGGCGGTGATGCCCGTCGGCCGTGATGTCGGCAGCACGGTCACCGCCGAGATCGAGACGGGGGACTACCGCTTCGTCTATTCCAAGACCTATAACAAGTCACCCCAGACCACGCTCGACATCAGCGCCCCGCGCCGCGAGCAGGTCACCGGCCGCGAGGCACACGAGCGTGTCGAGGCCATCCTGAACGAGACCGTTGACCTCGCCCTGTGGGAGGCGCTGCTCACCGAGCAGGGCGCGAGTCTGGCACCCGCCGACCTGAAGGACTCCGAGGGTCTGTCCAATGCCCTCGACGAGGCCGCCGGCCAGGCCGCCACCGGTGTGGAGGACATGGATCTCTACGAGGCCGCCCGCGCCGAGTACGAGCAGTACTACACGCTGAAGACCGGCAAGCCGAAGTTCGCCCGCCTCGAGCAGGACTTCGATGCGGCGGTCGCCGCCCGCGACGCCGCCGCCGCCGCACTCGCCGAGGTGGAACGCGACGCCGCCGAACACGACCGCCTGCAGGCCGACGTCCGCCGCCGCCGCGAGGCTCTCCCCGATCTGCGGGCGAAACTGTCCGAGCACGAGCAGTCCTGGCAGAGCGTCGCGCAGCTCCGCCAGGAACTCGAGCTCGCCGAGACCCGCCTCGCCGGCGTCGCCGCGGAGGTGGCCGCGGCCCGCAAGACCGAACAGGAGCGTAAGGCGCTCGCCGACACCATAGCCACGGACGAGAAGGCCCTCGCCGAGCAGAAAGCGCGGCAACAACCGCTCGCCGACCGTGCTGCCGAACTTGCGAAAAAGGTGGACTCCGCCCACCGCGTCGCCGAAGACAAGCGCAAACACCGCAACGCGGCCCTCGAACGGGTGGAGGCGATCCACCGCGACCTCGCCTACCTGGAGGATCGCAATCGCCTTACCAACAACGAGAAGCGCCTGAAGGAGCACGCGACCGTCTCGGAGAAACTGAAACGGGACTCGAAGACGCTGCACGACATCGCGATCGACGACGCCGGCCTGGAGTCCATCCGCAACGCGAGTCACGAACTCGACAAGGCCAGGAGCAAGCGCGATCTCGCCGCGACCGCCGTCACCGTCACCGCCGAGCAGTCGCTGGAGTTCACCATCGAGGACGAGGACGTCCGCTTGGTCGAGGGCGAGGCGGAGAAGCGCTATGTCGCCTCCGGCCTCGAGATCCGCTTTCCCGGCATCGCCTCCGTGCGCATCGCGCCGCCGCGCACCGCCGCCGAGCTGGAGGCGGATCTGGAGGAGGCCGGAACCGCGCTCGCCAGCGTGCTGCAGCGCTACCGCGTCGCGAGCCTGGAGGAGGCCATCGAGCAGAACGAGTCCCGTCGCAACGCCGAGGCCGAGACGAGGCGGCTGCGTGCACGCGCCGCCGAGATACTGGCGGGCGACAGTGCCGAGGAGATCGGCGAGGCCGTGGTCTCCCTGCAGCGGCGTTGCGACGAGTATCTGGCCCGGCGTGGCGGTGACAATGGCCTGCCCGCCGACCAGATGGCCGCGCGCAAAGCGCTGACGGCTGCGGAGGAGGCGCTGCGGGACGCCGAGTCGGACTACGAATCGGCGCGGCAGCGCGAGACCGGCGTCCGTGAGGAACACGCCGAAGCGGATGCGGCGCTGCGAGAGACGCGGGAAGCCCTCATCGGCCGGGAGGCGACGCTGAAGGACCGGCAACAGCGCCTCGCCGCCGCCCGCGAGGAGACACCGGACGAGGCGCTCGATGCCAGGGTACGCGACGCCACCGGGCGCCTCGAGAAGCTGGAGGCCGACACCACCGAGCTCCGTCGGCGCCTCGACGAACTCGACCCCGAGTCCGTCGAGGCGCTCTACACCAATGCGCGGGATGCCCTGACCCGCGCCGAGCGGGATCTCGCCCAGGCCGAGCAACAGCGCGCGGTCCTCCACGACCGCCTGGAACGCGCCCAGGCCGACGGCCGCTACGAGGCGCTCGAGGCCGCCGAGCGCGAGGTGGAATACACCGGCGCCGAACTGGAGACCACCCGCCGCCGCGCCGCCGCGACCGAGCGTCTCTGGACCACGCTGAACCAACACCGCGACGCCGCCCGCCAGGCATACGTCGCACCGCTGAAGGAAGCCATCGAGCGTCTCGGCCGCATCGTCTTCGGTCAGAGCTTCGAGATCGCCGTCGCCGACGACTGGACGCTGGAGTCACGCACGCTCGAAGGCAGTACTCTGCCGTTCGAAAGCCTCAGCATCGGCGCCCGTGAACAGCTCGGCATACTGGCCCGCCTCGCCGCCGCCCGTATCGTCGCGGAGCAGGGCGGCGTGCCGCTCATCATCGACGACGCACTCGGCTTCTCGGACCCGGCACGGCTGGAGACCATGGGTGCGGCGATTGCGGCGGCAGGCAGGGAGTGCCAGATCATCATCCTCACCTGCACGCCAGGGCGCTTCGCGCAGGTGGGCAGCGCGGAGGTGGTACGCATGACGGAGGCCGCCGGCGCGGCCGGTCACTGAATCGGGCTACCGCCGCCGTTCGCGTCGTCCGCGCCGGAGGCCCGCAGCGCCTCCACGATCGCCCGATCCCGCTCGTAGATGTCCCGCCGGAAGGCGAAGTGGCCATCGTCGTCGAGGAACGCCGTGAAGTACACGATGTACACCGGCACGGGCTTCCTCAGGTAGATGGTGGTGGTCTCTGCCGAGGCGATCAGCTGGTCCACCCGGCCGGCATCGCGGTGGCCGTCGTGCGCGAGCAGCCACTGCGCGAGCGCCGTCGGCCGTTCCAGCCGCACGCAGCCGGAGGAGAAGCTCCGTTCCTGTTTGGCGAACAGCTCCCGGCTGGGCGTGTCGTGCAGGTACACGGCATAAGGGTTCGGCAGCATGAACTTGATCTGCCCCAGCGCGTTCTGCGGTCCGGGGCGCTGGCGCAGCAGGTAGTCGAAGCCGCGCCGGGTGACGTCCGTCCAGTCGATGGCATCCACCGGCACGAACACCTCGCTGCCGCGCGGCTTGGCATCGAAGCCCTTCGCCGCCTCGGCCGCCGCATCCGCCTTCAGCAGCGGCAGCTTATCCTTGGTGGCGATGCTGAACGGCACGTTCCAGTACGGGTTGAACACCAGGTACTTCATGGTCTCGGTGAACACCGGTGTGCGCCGGTAGGGCTTGCCGACGATCACGTTCATGGCCAGCGTGGTCTCGCCGTTCTCGATCGCGCGCAGCCGGTAGGACGCGATATTCACCCGGATGTAGGTCTGCGGCGTCGCGCGCGGCAGCCAGCGCCAGCGTTCGAGATTGGCGTCGATGCGGTCGATCCAGGAACTGCGCGTCGCGTTCAGCACCTCGAGGGTGCCTTCGCCCACCAGCCCGTCCGGCTCCAGCCCCGCCGCCAGCTGGAAGGCCTTCACCTCGCGCGCGAGGTCGGCGTCGTATTCGGGCGTGTAGTCGCCGGGGCCCATGAGCCGCTGTTTCAGCATGATGACGCGGTCGCTCGACTGGCCCGGCCGCAGCAGCGGGCCGGGTGCCACCCGGGCGGTCATCTCGTCGCCGGTGGCGGCGATCTCGGCGCGCCGGCGAACCAGAGCGGCGTACTCCGGATCCACCGGCCAAAGCGCCGCGAGACGCGCGGCCACGTCGCCGCCCGTGCCGGCCATCTCCAGCAGCAAGGCGGCCGCGTCGACTTCGGCTTGGGGCAGCTGCCAGTCGGCATCCAGGTTCGGCGGGAACACGGCGCCGCGGCCGCGGTGCAGCGCCTGCGCCAGGAATGCATCGGTCATCAGCAGCTCGAGCGCGAGGCGGGAGGACGCATCGCCCGCCTGCATCAGCTGCTCGATCGTGGAGCGGTGATAGCGCTCGGCATTGAAGCCGTGACCGACGGACTCGCCGATGGCGGTCAGCAGCTGCGGCGCCTGGCCCGCCAGCGGTCCGCCGTCCAGCCAGATCGTCGCGTGGTCCCGCGAACGGTACACCCGGCTGAGCAGCTCCGGTTCGAGCAGGGTCTGACCGCCGGCCGTCGGGAAGTCGCCGGCATCCAGGCCTTCGAGATAGTTGCGGATGTGGTCGGGGGTGGTCGGGGCGGCGCTCGCGCACAGGGACAGCGCGGTCAATACGAGCCCGACCAGCGCTCGGTTACAGGTTCCGGTCATGGTCATGTCTCGGTGCAGCCTCCTGCGGCCTGACGCACGGGCCAACTCTACACCAATCCCCGGCAGGCAATGCCTGACCGCGCAGCCGCCGCCGGCGGCAAGTACCTATTTAATGGGCCCGGCAGCGCCACCATGAGAACCGTAGAGAGGCCGGCCAGTCCGGCCGGCTCCGCCACCGGGAGACAAACGTGTTCCAAGGCATCCCGAAGCGCTGGCGGAGAGCGCAAGTCATAACCGCCGCACTCGCCCTGGCAGCGGCTACATCCCCGCTGTCGGCCCATGAACCGGAGCAGCTGCTCGACGTCCCGGGCTTCCGGCCCGACTCGCCGCAGGCAGCCGCCTTCGTCGAGGCGCTCGATACCGCCACCATCGCCGTCTACCCGACCCTGGTTCGCCGCGCGGACAGGACGGCCGTCTCGTACCGGTCCCAGGCGGAGGCCATCGAGCAGCTGGAGGCAGCCGGGATATCGGCAATCCGGCGCAACAAGCGCATCGACCTCGGCCGGATACTCCATGCGTCCCAGTGGGAGATATTCCAGGCGGACATGCCACGAATCGCCGATGTCGTCCGTCGCGGGCAGACGGAGGCGCGGTACCACCTGGTACTGGAGTTCCTGCTGCCGGTGAGCGATGACTGGATCTTCGGGATCGAGTGTTACGTGCTAGATGCCGCGGGCAATAACGCGATGTCGTTCCTGCTCAATTCCCATCACCGGGCATTCGCCGAGGCGGGGCTCGCCACGGAAGACGAAACGGAGGCCGAGCGTGTGGCCATGGTGTCGAGAGCCACGGCTGCCGCGGTCCGGGCGCTGCTGGCCAACATTGAGCTGCAGCGGGACAAGATGAGCCGGCTGGCCGCCTTCGCCGACAGGCAATTCGAGACCGTCGTATTCGATGACTTCGAGACGTCGGTGCCGACCACGGTGACCGGGGACGGCGTAGCGGTCGGCTATGTCACCTTCAGCGACGGCGTCAGCAGCGTGGAGTTCTCCGCCACGGCGGCCTATCCGCCACTGTCGGAAGCCGCAGCAGGAAACCGGGTGCTGCGACTCGACATGGACGTGCAGAACTGGTCCGGGTTCGCGCACTTCTTCCTGTACGAGGACGACGAGACGGCGCTCTGGGTCCCCTACGACTGGCGCGGCTTCGAGGGCATCAGCTTCCGCCTGTACGGGCACGGCAGCGGCACCGGCTTCTTCGTCGATATCATCGACAACCGCCGGCCGGACATCGCCGGCGATACGGCGGAGCGCTACGTGTTCTACTTCGCGGACGACGTCGCCGGCTGGCGCCGCGTCGTCATCCCCTTCGAAGCCTTCGTCCGCAAGGAAACCGGCAACGGCGCCCCGAACGACGGCCTGGGCCTCGACGCAGTGCACGGCTGGGCCATCGGCACGACGGCGACGGATGGTCCCGTGACCTTCTACCTGGACGACTTCTCGCTGCTGCGGCCCGAGTCATCCCCGCCGTCCACGGCGGCAGGGTATCCCGTCAACGAGGTACCGATGTATGGTCTGCATGAGAAGACAGAGCAGCAGAGACGCGCGGACGAGGCATACATCCGTATGATGACGGCAGGCGGGCGCTCCCGTGAGGCGGCCGCCGAAGTGGCGGCGAAGAACGCCTGGAACGTGTTCTACACCGGCGACAAGGCGCAGGCCATCCGCCGCTTCAATCAGGCCTGGCTGCTCGACCCGGACAACGCGCTGGCGCTCTGGGGTTTCGCCGTCACCTCCATCGATCGCGGCGACTGGGAAGCCGCGTTACGCTATTACCGCATGGCGATGGAGAGCGATCCGGAGAATCCGCGGCTGGAGAGAGACTACCAACTGGCCTTGCGGCAAATTGAGAAACTGGGAACCTGAGGGAACTCCATGAAGACACAGATCATCGTAACGAGCATCCTCCTCGGCCTCGCTCTGGCCGCCACCCCGGCCCTCGCACAGCAGGGCCCGCCGGAAGACAAGCCGGGCAAGGCCGCCAAGGCGAAGGAGAAGGTCGAGGCAGAGCGCGAACGCACCGAGGCCGAGCTGGGCGAGCAGCGCGGAGAACTGGAGCGCGAGCGCGAGCGCACCGAGGAGATGAGCCGGGAGATGAGCGAGGAGCGCGCCCGCGAGTACGGCGAGGCCGCCGAGGGCAAGGGCAAGGCCGCGGGCAAAGGCAGCGAGCAGGGCCAGCAGATGCGCGAGCGCCGCGACGAGCGCAAGCAGGTGATGGAGGAGTATCGCGAAGGGCGGGGCGAAGGGCGGGGCGAAGGTGCTGAAGCAGGCGACGAAGCTGCCGACGACGAGGACGCCGAAGACGACCAGGCGCAGAAAGGCAAGAAGCCCTGGTGGAAGTTCTGGGACTGACGGGTTCGCCGCGCCCGCGCAGTCGGTTGACGTTCCTGGCCCTGGCCGTGCTGGCCCTGCCGGCCTGCACGGCCACGCCGGCCGCCGTGCCGGGCGTCCCGGCCGGCCAGTGGCCGCATACGTTGCGCACCGAGGCTGACATCCCCGCCGTGGTCGCCGCCATGACCCTGGCCGAGAAGGCCGGCCAGATGGTGCAGGCGGATGTCTCCACGGCCACGCCGGAAGACGTGCGGGAATACGGCCTCGGCTCCATCATCAGCACCGTCCCGGAAGGCGACCTCGGCACCACGGAGGCCTGGCGCGAGATGTTCGACGCCTACCAGCGTGCCGCGCTCGCCACCCGCACCCGTATCCCGATCGTGGCGGGCATCGACGCAGTGCACGGGCATGCGTATTTCGACGGCCCGGCCACCATCCTGCCGCACAACATCGGCATCGGCGCCACCCGTAACCCGGCACTGGCGAAGCGCCTGGCCGAGGTCACCGCGCGGGAGCTCGCCGCCACCGGCATCCGCTGGACCTTCGCGCCCACCATCGCGGTGGCGCGGGACATCCGCTGGGGCCGCACCTACGAGGCTTTCGGTGAGACCGCGGAGCTGCAGGTGCTGTTCGCGAGCCCGCTGATCGAGGGCTACCAGGGCGACGACCTCACCGCGGAGGAACACGTCGGCGCCACCGCCAAGCACTTCGTCGCCGAGGGCGCGACCGAGGGCGGTGTGGACCGTGGCAATGCCGTCATCACGGAAGAAGAACTGCGTACTGTCCACCTGCCGGGTTATATCGACGCCATCGAGAGCGGCGCGGTCTCGGTCATGGCGTCCTTCAGCTCCCTGAACGGCGAGAAGATCCACGGCTCGAAGGCGCTGCTGACGGACCTGCTGAAGGACGAGCTCGGCTTCGACGGCGTGGTGCTCACCGACTGGGAAGGGGTCAGCCTCGGCAACCTCACCATGAAGGAGTCGCTCCTGGCCGGCATCGACATGTTCATGCTGGTTCAGTCGTGGAAAGAGGGCATCCCCGAGATCGTGCGTCTGGTCGAGGAGGGCGAGGTGCCGATGTCCCGCATCGACGATGCCGTCACCCGTATCCTGCGCCTGAAGTTGCGGCTCGGCCTGTTCGAGCGGCCGTACAGCTCGGACGCCCTGGCGGACGCCATGGGGTCCGACGCTCACCGCACGGTAGCCCGCCAGGCGGTGCGCGAGTCGCTGGTGCTGCTGAAGAACGAGGGCGGCATCCTGCCGCTGCCGAAAGACGGCAATGTCATCGTCGCCGGCAGCCACGCCGACAACGTGGCCTTCCAGAGCGGCGGCTGGACCAAGAAATGGCAGGGTGCCCACGAGGATCTGTATGGCCACGCCGCCCGGCCGGTGGAAGGCGCCACCAGCATCATCGACGGCATCCGCAAGGTCATCGGCGCGGAGCGGGTGATCGACGCCGGCGCCAACGGCGTGATCGACGGCGCCGACGTGGCCATCGTGATTGTGGGCGAGGAGCCCTATGCTGAGGGCATCGGCGACCGCGAGGCGGAGGTGCTGGTGCTGACCGACGAGCAGCGCGACCTCATCCGCGCCTACCACGCGCAGGGCACGAAGGTGGTCGCGGTGCTGGTCTCCGGCCGCCCGCTGCTGGTGAACGAGGAGCTCGAGCGTTCGGCCGCCTTCGTCGCCGCCTGGCTGCCTGGCTCGGAAGGCGAGGGCATCGCCGAGGTGCTGTTCGGCGACTACGGCTTCAAAGGCAGACTCGGTTTCTCCTGGCCGCGGAGCGCCGACCAGATTCCCCTCAATGTCGGTGACGAGGACTACGACCCGCTGTTCCCCTACGGATTCGGGTTGGGCTACGACCCGATCCCGTAATCGCTTTCCTGCCGCCTCTTGGTCATAATGCTGACCAGTCGCTAAAGCGCAGGGGAGCAGGCGATGACAACCACAAGAATCAGGGCTCCGTCCCGGCGCTTTGCGCTGCCGGCCATTCTGACGGCGGCGCTGCTGGCCGCCGGCTGCTCGAAGCAGTCGCCGGAGCCGGCGGATACGCCGATCGCCGGGACCACGCCGACGGCCACCGCTCCGGCCACCGCCGCGCCCGCGAAACCCGCCGTCACCGACGCCGCCCTCTCCGACGAATCCAATACTGCACAATGGGCCGCCTACGGCGGCACCCACTACGAACGCCGCTACAGCCCGCTCACGGACATCGACGTCAGCAACGTCGGCGAGCTGAAGGTGGACTGGTATCTCGACCTCCCCCGCGACGTCGGCCTGGTCTCCACGCCGCTGGTGGTCGACGGCATCATGTACTTCACCGGCACCATGAATGTGGTCCGCGCCGTGGACCCGGTCACCGGCGAGTTGCTGTGGCAGTTCGACCCGGAGGTGGGCAAGGCCCTGGCCGGCAAGCGCCAGGCCGGCTTCGTGCATAACCGCGGCCTCACCTTCTACGGCGACAAGGTCTACACCGCCACCTGGGACGGCCGGCTGATCGCCATCGACGCGAAGACCGGCGAACCCGTCTGGTCGGTGCGCACGTTCCCGGTAGACGCCCCGCTGTACATCACCGGCGCGCCGAAGGCGTTCAAGGGCAAGGTGCTCATCGGCAATGGCGGCACGGAGAACGGCCCGAACCGGGGTTTCGTGACGGCCTACGATGCCGAGACCGGCGAAGAGGCGTGGAAGTTCTGGATCGTGCCCGGCAACCCGGCGGACGGCTTCGAGAACGCGGCCATGGAGATGGCGGCCGAGACCTGGACCGGCGAGTGGTGGAAGCACGGCGGCGGCGGCAACGCCTGGCACGGCTTCACCTACGACCCGGAGTTCGACGCCGTCTACATCGGCACCGGGAATGGCGCGCCCTGGAACCGCAGCATCCGCAGCCCCGGCGGCGGCGACAACCTGTTCCTGTGCTCGGTCGTCGCACTCGACCCGGACACCGGCGAGTACCGCTGGCACTACCAGACCGTGCCGGGCGACACCTGGGACTACAACTCCAACATGGACATCGTGCTGGCGGACCTCACCATCGACGGCGAGGAGGTGAAGGCGCTGATGCATGCGCCCAAGAACGGCTTCTTCTACGTCATCGACCGGGCCACCGGCAAACTCGTCTCCGCCGAACCCTTCGCCGACGTCAACTGGGCCACCCACGTGGACCCGGAGACCGGCCGCCCGGTGGAGGCGGAGGGCGCGCGCTACGAGGAAGACCGCTACGACGTCATGCCCGGCCCCTGGGGCGCGCACAGCTGGCACGCGATGTCGTACAACCCGGACACCGGGCTCGTCTACCTCCCCACGCTGCACATGAAGCTCGGTCTGGGCGACGAGGACATCGACCGCGAGAACTTCAAGGCCGAAGCCTTCTCGGGCGGCATCGGCACGACCATCACCTGGCCGGAAGACCAGCCCAGGGACTACCCCGCATCGCTGCAGGCGTGGGACCCGGTGGCGCAGAAGGCCGTCTGGGAGATCCCCCAGGACAACTTCTGGAGCGCGGGCACGCTCACCACCGCCGGCAACCTCGTGTTCCAGGGCCGCGCGGACGGCAGGTTCATCGCCTACGACGCGCGCACCGGCGATGTGCGCTGGTCCTTCGACGCCGGCCTCGGCATCTCGGCGCCGCCCATCACTTACGCCATCGAAGGCAAGCAGTACGTCTCGCTGCTGGTGGGTTTCGGCGGCGGCTGGAGCGCCCTCGGCGGCCAGGACGTGGCCGACCTCGGCTGGTCATACCGGGCCCACACGCGAAGGCTCATCACCTTCTCACTGGACGGCACCGCAAAGATGCCGGCCCAGCCGCCGCCCGTGGTGCCCCAGCCCATCGCCGCCGACTTCGTGGTGGACGCCACGATGGCCGAGGCGGGCAAGCAACTGTTCGAGCGCGGGCAGATCGACGGCTACTGCTGGGCCTGCCACGGCATGGAGGCCATCGCCGGCGGCGCGGCACCGGACCTGAGGGCATCGCCGGTGGTGCTGGACGCCGAAGCGTTCGACCGCATCGTCCGCGGCGGCGCCCTGGTCGACAACGGCATGCCCCGCTTCGCCGACCTCACCGACGCACAACTGGAGTCGCTGAGACACTACGTGCGCGAACGAGCCGAAGCCGCCCTGTAGGAACCTGTAGGAGCGGCTTCAGCCGCGACCCCCTCGGCCGCGCCCCCTCAAAACCGCAGCCCGGCGCCCGCCTCGAAGGTCCTCGGGTCACCGGGCGCGGACTGCAGGAAGACCTGATGAAAGTAGTCGGTGTCGCCGAGGTTTCGTGCCGCGGCGAACACGTAAGCCCGATTCTCCGGCGAGTCGAGCCGCAGGTAGAGGTTCAGGAGCCCGAAGCCGGGCTGCGCATTCCACCGCTCGTTCTCTTTCGTGAAGAAGTAGTCGCTGCGGTAGCTGTATTCGGCGCGTAGCCAGGCCGTCCCGAGCCGGCCGAGCGGGCGACGGTGGTCGATCGCCACGGTGGCAGCCAGCCCCGGTGCGCGGCTCAGCCGATTGCCGGAGAGATCGGCATCGGTCAGGCTGTCGGTGAATGCCACGTACTCACGTCGTGGCAGCCAGACGGCACCGGCGTGCAACCTCGACCGCTCGCCGATGGCCACATCGCCGCTGATGTCGAGGCCGACGATGCGCGCACGCGCGGCGTTGTCGACGACCGAGCGCAGGCGGTTTGCGACGAACACCGTGCTCCGCACCTGCATGTCCCGGTAGTCGTAGTAGAAGAGGCTGCCGCGCAGCGTGCCGTCCACCGCAGGCAGGCGCAGGTTCAAACCCGCCTCCCAGGCCGTCATCGTCTCCGGGTCGTAGCGGTCGAATTCGCCGGGAGGCAGGTACTCGGGGGAGATGCCGCCGCTGCGGAAGCCCGTGGCCACGCTCGCATACACCAGAGCCTCCTCGCTCGCCGTCCAGTCGACGCCGAGTCTCCAGGACGTGTCGCTCCAGTCGCCTTCCTCCGTCCGTGCCACGCGGTTGTCGTTGATGCCGGCGCCGGCGCTCGTCAGCCGTGCATGCTCACGGCTCACGCGCAGGCCGCCGGTCACGCCAATGTCTGCACCGATTCGATGCGTGGCCTGGCCGTAGACCGCCGTCGCTCTCTCCGTGGTCTCTGCCGCGTAGTCGTAGAGCGGCAGCGACAGGCGTGCCGGCAGCCGCGTGAAGAAGCGGCTGTCCTCTTCGGCGGTCAGGAAGAATGCCCCGACGAGCCAGTCGGTCGTCTCTCCCGCGGTCGAGGCGAGGCGCAGCTCCTGGCTCCACTGCCGGTACTCCAGCGGGCGGACACCGCGCTCGCAGCTCACGAGTTCCGGTATGCCCGCACAGTCGTCCAAATTGCGCACCGTGCTGCCGGCATGGCCGCTCACGGAGGCGAGCGTCAGCGTATCCGTTTCGTAGACGACCCCGACTTTCGCGATGTCGTTCCGGATCGTGAGGTAAGGATCCGTCGCGGTGACGGTGGTCAGATGCACGTCGCCGGGGTCGGGCAGATGATCGATGCGCGGCAGCCACAACTCGCCCGTCGCACCGTCGTCCTCGACGTGCTGGCCCATGAGATCGACGGTCACCCTCTGGGAAGGACGCAGCCGCAGCGAGGCGCGCATGGCAGCATAGTCGTCCTCGGCAAAGTGCCGGTCGTCGACGGTATTACGGATGACGCCGTCGCCGTCCGCGGCCGCCGCCGCCAGTCGAAGTGCGGAGGCGGCGAACGGGACGTTCAGGTGAGCGTCCAGCCGGGTCGTGTCGAAGCTGCCCTGCGCGGCCTCGATACCGGCGCCGAACACCTCTGCCGGCGGCCGGTTCACGATATTGACGGAGCCGCCCGTCGAGTTGCGCCCGTACAGCGTTCCCTGCGGCCCCTTCAATACCTCGATCCGCTCTACATCGAAGAGGCGGGAGAGGGCGAGGTTGGAACGCTCAAGTTCGACGCCGTCCAGTGCAACGCTGACCGGCAGGCTGCCGACGCCGTCGTCGGTGACACCCCGCAGCGAGATGCCGGCGCCCCAGAGACCCTGGCTGACTACGACGAGACCGGGCACCGCAAACTGCAGGGGATAGAGACTGTCGAGGCCGGTTTGCTCGATCTGCGTGCCGGGGATGACGGCGATACTCATCGGCACGGCAAGGAGTGTTTCCTCTCGCTTGCGTGCCGTTACGACGATCTCCTCCAGCGCCTCCCCTACTCCCGGCGAGGGTGCCGTCTCGCCAGCGGTCGGCGTCGGCAGCAGAGAGAGCGCCGCAATGGCCGCAATGGCCGCAAGTGGCAGGCGGGGGTTTCCGATCACCGCGGCCATCACCACGGCACCACGGAACCACAGACGAGGGCGGACATGCCGAATACTCCCGGCGCAGCAACGCCGGCTCGCCGCGCCTGGCTCGATGTGCCGGCGACGCCATCATGGGCGCGTCCCGCGGAGCCGTCAATGCGCCGCCGCTGCACTCCTGTGGCGCTCCCGGTGCTACCATCGGCTGCCGGCGCAGGTGCCGGACGGTGCCGGGATGTCGATGCAGACGTATCGGTTTGGCGAGTTCGAGCTGGATCTCGAAGCCCAGCAGCTGCGCCTGCGCGGAGAGCCCGTCCACCTGGAGCGCCGTCCCTTCGGGTTGCTCGTGATGCTGGTCACTCGAGCCGGTCGCGTGGTCACCCGCGACGACATCGTTGCCGCGCTGTGGCCGTCGAATGTCGTCATCGACTTCGACTCCGGCGTCAATACGCTCGTGCGCAAGGTGCGCCATGCGCTCGGCGATACCGCCGATACGCCACGCTTCATCGAGACCGTGTCCGGACGGGGCTACCGGTTCGTAGCGCCGGTCACCGGCCCGGAACCCGCTCCCGGACCGCCCGCCGGGTCCGTCGCGTCTCCGGTCGTCCCGAGACGCCGGATCGCGTGGCCGGTCGCCGCCCTCGTGCTGCTGGTCGCCGTCGTAGCCGGCTACCTGGCCTGGCAGTCGTTCGGCACCGGGTCAGCCGCGACACGAATCGCAGTGCTTCCCTTCGACAACCTCACCGGTGAGGAGTCGCTCGCCTATCTCGCCTCGGGACTCACCGAGGAGACCACCACCTCGCTCGCGCAGATCGACCTGCCGGAGCTGAGCGTCGTCGGCGTGGTTTCGGCGCAGGCGTTCGTGAGAGAGGGGCTCTCGCTGGAGGCGATCGGCGAGGAACTCGGCGTGGACTACGTGGTGACCAGCTCGCTCCGGCTGGAGCGACCGCGCATCCGGCTGACGTCCCGGTTACTGCGGACCGCGGACGGCGAGCAGCTCTGGACGGCGTCGTTCGACCGCGAGCTCACCAATGTCCTCGGTCTGCAGCGCGAACTCGCCGTGGCGATCGCCGAACAGGTCCGCCAGCGACTGTCGCCGGAGGTCGCGGCGGCCCTCGATCGCCGACAGACGCAGAATCCCGAAGCGTACGAGTTCTATCTGAAAGGGCGTTATGCCTGGTCGCGGTTTTCGCCCAGCGCCGTGGAACAGGCACTCGGTTTCTATCGACAGGCGGTGTCGCGGGACCCTGCCTACGCCCTGGCCTGGGCCGGCATCGCGCACGCGCTCGCCACCTCGCCGATGACCATCGATGCGGAGCCGGCCGCGGTCATACCGGCCGCCCGCGAAGCGCTCGCCATGGCGGAGAGCCATGGCCCGGATATCGCCGAGGTACAGCAGGCGAAGGCGACGCTGCACTTCTTCATCGACTGGGACTGGCCTGCCGCGGAGTCCGCCGGACGGCGTGCGGTGGCACTGGATCCGAACAGCGCACTCGCGCACATGCTGCTCGGTCTCGTGCTCTCCGAACAGGGGCGTCACACCGAGGCCCGCGACCTGCTCAGACGGGCCCGGGAACTGGATCCGCTCTTCCCGCTCATGTACGCGAACTCCGCCGTCGTGGCGTTGCAGGCCGGCGACCCCGACGGGGCCGTGGAATTCGCGCGCCAGGCGGTCGCCATGAATCCGGAGTTCTGGGTCGGTCACCTGCATCTCGGCTCCGCGCTCCGTGCCCTCGGCGATCGCGAGTCGGCATTGCGTGCCTATGCCGATGCCGATCGGCTCTCCGCAGGTAACTCCAAGGCGGTGTCTTACCGGGGACACACGCTCGCGCGGCTCGGGCGGGACGCGGAAGCCAGGCAGATTCTCGCGCGCCTGATCGGCCGCTCGGAGGAGCGCTACCTGCCCCCGGTCGCGATCGCGGTCGTCTACGCCGGTCTGGGGGAAGACGACGAGGCACTGCTGTGGCTCGAGCGGGCACTCCTCGCCCGCGACGTGCATCTCATCGGCCTGACGCGTGACACCCGTTTCGAGGCGCTGCACGGCAATCGGCGTTTCGAGGCGCTGGTAGAAAGCGCCGGCATTGCGCCCACGGACAGCGCAACCGACTGATTTTCCTCCCTCCAGAAAAGCTCCAGCGAATCTGCAGGAATCCTCCATGGCCCGGCCGGCCGGCCGGGCCCGATGCTTCGTTCCGGACCGGGCCTTTTCCCGGCCGTGAGACAGCCTCGAAGAGGAGGGCAGATCATGCGGTTCGGATTCTCGTTCGTCGCAGTCGGCGCGGGCACGCTGCTCACGCTGCTCACGCTGGCCGCGCTGACCGGCTGCGGAGGGTCGGGCGGCGGCGCCAGGGAGCCGCCGGCGCCCGTCAACCCGCCGCCGGTCATCATCCCGCCGCCGGCGGGGGGCGGTTTCACCACACAGATGTTCGGCGCCATCGGCGCCGATGACGTCGACCTCGATTCCGAAGGCGAGGAGATCACGGTCTGGGTTGCACCGGACGGACGCTTCCGGTTCATGTGGCTGGACTACCTGAACTGGGAGCATGGCGACGCGCTGTTCACCGGCACGCTCACGTTCGATGGTAACGGCTTCAGGGGTGTCGGGCTGGCCTACGCCGGCAGCGATACGACATGGAGCGACGGCAGCACCGTGACCACGGTGGCGGTTACCGCGGAGATCATCGGCTACGAGGGAGAATGGGAATGGAAGAAGGTCGCGGGCACCTGGTCGACGGCGGCCGGTGATCATGGCCGCTTCGAGCTCACCGAGAACCACTGTCGCTGCTCCACGGACACCGCGCTCCAGCACCTGGAGGGACCGTGGTCCGGCCACGAGACCGGTTCGTGGAGCGACGTCAGCCTGACAGTGAACGCCGACGGGAGCTTCGCCGGCGAGGGCGGAGACGGCTGCACACTCGGCGGGCGGTTCTCGCCGGCGGATGACTACTCCGGGTTCTACGACCTGCAGCTTTCCGTCGGCGGCTGTTCGCGGGCCGGCGACTACGTAGGGCTGGCAGCCCGCGATAACTGGTACGACGTGTTCTACGTCTCGGCCGACGACGGCCGGTATGCGGTCACCTATGTGCTGTTCCGATGAATACGGGCACTACCAGGAGTTTCGCACGCACCGCAATGACGCGGGCGTGCTCACCCGGAGAGAAGGAGAAGACAATGCGCAGAGTTCTAGTGCTGTTGTGTGCGGCAGCGGTGTTCGGGCTGCCGACCGCGGATGTCGCCCGGGGTCAGCCGGCCGCCCGGCATTCCATCGTCGGTGTCTGGCAGGTGGAGGTCACCGTGCGCCAGGACGGCCCGGATTGCACCGTCACGCCGCCGGTGCCATTCGGCCAGAATCCGTTCCCGGCGCTGAACACATTCCACAAGGGCGGCACGGTCAGTGAGACCGGGTCGCGCAGCCCGCCGTCCAGAAGGAGTCCGGGCCACGGTGTCTGGCAGCGTGTCGGCCCGGGTGCGTACGAGGCCCGCTATACGTTCCAGGTATTCGACGGCAACGGCTTCCTGTCGAACATCATGGATATCCGGACGGACATCGAGCTGGCGCAGGACGGGCGGACGTTCCAGGGTGTCTCACGGTTCCAGTTCTCGGACGTGAGCGGTAACGTCGTACCCTTCTGCGCGACCATGGAAGCGGTTCGCTACGGGCTGTAGCGCGATCCGGCTGAAACGGGCCACAGGGGAGCAGACGGCTCCCCCGTGGCTCTTCGCCCTGATGCCTCCGTCTCGCCGCGCCGGGCTACGGTATCGCCACCGCCTCGTAATCTTCGACGATGTCCTTCCAGCCGAACTGCGACTGCCGCTGCCCGATGCGGATGAACTCTTCGGCCCAGTAGCTCAACTTCGTGCCGTTGGCCTCCTGCGTGTAGAACAGGAAGGGCTGCGGCGCCGGCGAGTTCGGAGAGGCCGCCGTCACCTGAATGGCGCCGTGGGTATCGTCGCCGCTCACGATGAAGCGCTTGTAGCGTCTCGGGAAGGCCTCGTTCAGCGCGCCGTGCTCGGTCAGGATCAACTCGCGGTACTCCTCCGGATCCATCCGCGTGCCGTCGCCCTGGGCGAAGAACCGGTTGGTGGCGTCGGAGTCGGTCTCGTAGAACGCCTCGCGGATGGTCGAGTCGTTGGCGAGCCGCCAGTGAATGATGCCGGTCTGCTGACCGAAGGCGTTGCAGAGGCCCTCGGCAACACAGCTGGCCGGATAGAACTGCTGGAACTGCCAGTCATTCGCCCGCGCAGCGACCGACAGCCACGTAATATCCGGCGGCGTGGTGGGCGTGGGCGGCGTGCCCAGATTGACCGCGATCGGGCCGGCGTCGTTGTACACGGTCAGCTTTACGTTGTTGCCGAAGGTGAAACGCGCCAGGAACGGAGCGAACGCGGCCGCAGCGACGCCGCCGGCACTGTGGCCCATCACCGTGATCTGCTTCGCTTTCGGGAACATCGCCCCTGCCACGTCCATGCCCGCGCTGAGGTTGCGCAGTCCGCGGTGATAGCGGTTCGGGCCGAACGGAAACGCGGCGTCGCCCTTCACGTCGTTGTCGCCGCCGAACGTGGAGCCGTCGCAGTACGGCATGTAGACCACCGAGTAATCCGCGAACGGGTTTTCCGGGTTGGTGGGATCGAAAACACCCGGGAAAGGACCTTGTTCCGGCGGAGACTGTGCTTCCGCCAGGATGTTGCACCGGGGGAAGTTCTGCCAGCAGGCGCCGCCGCCCTGCATGAAGACCAGCAGCTTCTTCGGATCGCCCTGCCGGGTAAACACGGAGTAGGGCGTGCCCGCGATGCAGACCGGCCCGTCCGGGCGCAAGCCACCGGGGTAGGACGGATCCGGTGAATACTGAGGATCGAAATCGTGCTTCGTCCAGACGCCGTATTCACTGGTGATGGACTGGGCCGTCCCCAGGTACTTGTCGACTCCTGCCGCCCGCAGCTCGTCCATGGCCTGGTCGTTGAGACCGGACGGGGCAGCCAGTGCCGACCCGGACGCGATGGCCAGGCACAGGACGAGGATCGAATGGATGGTTCTTTTCATTTTTGATTCCCCCTGAACGCCAGTGGTTGTTATTCGGCGGCGTTCGTGAGGGATGAGTATAGATCAAAGCCGCGCGTGTTCCGGTCAATTTCTCTGCGCACCACTCCACGCAAGATTATGTAAGCTTTTCGTCCAGAATCGCATATCGGCCTTTCTGGCTGGTTTAGCCTCTTCTGCGGCTAGTTGGTGCCGTTCGCTTTTTGCATGCTGGACTTTTTTGGATCGCACCAAACATGACGGATCCATTATCGAGCTGATTAGTTACGCTTGACGTAACTAATCACCGGCCGCATACTCAGAAGCAATTGGCAATCAAGACTTGGGCGACTGGCGAGACCAGAGCGATCTTCGAGGGGAAGAGTCCGCCGATCGTGCCGGCGTCGGTTGTCAGACGGGCGCACCGGAAGCTCTTGATTCTCGATGCTGCAAAGGATCTCCGCGATCTCCGTATGTCCCCGGGAAACCGACTCGAGAAGCTGCGCGGTGATCGGGCCGGCCAGTACAGCATCCGCATCAACAACCAGTACCGCGTGTGCTTCATCTGGCGATCGGGAGACGCGTACCGGGTCGAGATCACTGACTATCACCGATGAATGTGAGTAGTGCGATGAGCAGAAGAAGCCCCATCCATCCCGGCGAGATTTTGAAGGAGGAATTCCTGGAAGAACTCGACCTCTCCGCCTACGCGCTGGCGAAGGCGCTCAAAGTACCGACGAACCGCATCACGGGGATACTGAATGGCGACCGGGCCATTACCGCGGATACGGCTCTCCGACTTTCCCGCTACTTCGGCAATTCGCCGGAATTCTGGCTCAATCTGCAGGCGCGCTACGATCTGGAGTTGGCGCGCCGACTCTCCGGTGACCGGATTCGAAAGGAAGTGGCCACTTCAGCGGCTGCCGTCTGACAAAATGAACGCTTGGCGACCGAACTTGGCGCTAACCCGATAGCGGCCCTAGGGAGTGATCCAGCAATGCGATATGCGATTGTTATCGAAGCGGCTGAGGGCAATTTCTCCGCCTACGTTCCGGATCTGCCGGGATGCATCGCGACAGGAGCGACCGTTGAGGAAACCGAGTCGCAGATCCGCGAGGCTATCGAGTTTCACCTGGAAGGCCTGCGCGCCGACAACCTGCCGATCCCTCCTGCGTCCAGCCGCGTCGACTATGTCGAGGTGGCTGCCTGAACCTACTCCCGCGGCCGTGAGTTAGTGGGACGAGTCAGCTTGCCGACGGCCGGCGACACTACGCCACGTCCAGCAACGCCTGCGGATTCCGATACGCGATCGCCAGCAGCGTACGCGCCGCCCCGGACGGCGCCCGCCTTCCCTGTTCCCAGTCCTGCAGGGTCCTGACGGACACACCCAGCAGCGTGGCAAATCGGGACTGCGAGAGACCCGTCTTCTCACGAATCTCCGCAATTGGCGGGATGCTGATGACGCGTCCCGACTTGCCCGCCTTCAGTTCCTTGATGCCCTGGAGAATTTCCGCGCCAATGTCACGCTTTGTCGACATCCTCGATCTCCTCTGGAAAGCATTTCCGCACATGACTGCGCACGGATCAGGATTATACGGCATTGCCGTAGGCTCGCGATAGCAGAGAAACGGATCCAACACCGCTACTACTACACCACATCCCACGGCTTCGTCAGCGTTCCCTCCATATCCCGGCTCGTGTGCACGATAGCCAGGACCAGGATGCGGTCGTCTCTCACCGCATAGATGATGCGGTAGCTCTTTCGGAATATGAGTTCCCGAATATCCCGGGAATCGGTCTCGGGGACGCTCCGTCCCATCTGCGGGTGGTCGGCTAGCTTGCCGACTGATTCCAGAATTCGATCGATGAAGCGCTCAGCGGAAGCGGCCGAGTCGCGGGCAATGTAATCGAAGAGCACGCGGAGATCGGCCTCCGCAGGCGCCGTCCACTCGATTCTCACCGGGTGTCGTAAGAGTCATCCCCGATCAGACGGCTCCTGATCTCCTCATGAGGCGTCGTCTGTCCCTCATCAGCCGCCTTCAGTCCGGCCTCGATCTTCTGCTTCACGTAGAACTCGTACATGAGATCTTCCCAGGTTGCGTCTTCCGGCAGCTTGTCGACGATTGCCCGGGCGGCTTCCTTGACCGTTGACATGGTTTTTCTCGCCTGAGTTCGATGACGTACGTGGAGAATCAGCTTAAGTCAGCCGCTGATACGTGTCTAGCGCACAAAACCCGCCTTTTCCTGCAGAAAACGCTGCATACCAAGCGTTTCCGCTCATCCGAACCTCAACTGCTAAGCTAGGGCCGAGCCACGAACTCCGAGCCTCCCATGCCAACCCCCATCACCCGCCGCACCCTCCTCACCTCAACCTCAGCCGCCCTCGGCCTCACCCTCCTCCCATACCCCCTCCGCGCCGCGGCCGACGAGGTCTGGGATCTCATCGTCGTCGGCGGCGGCACCGCCGGCATGCCCACGGCGTATTTCGCCTCCAAGCGCATGCGCGTGCTGGTCATCGAGAAGGCGGGCATCCTGGGCGGCACGCTCGACCGCTCCACCGGCCAGGTGGCCGCCGCGAACACCGTCTGGCAGGAAGCCAAGGGCATCGAGGATTCGCCGGATGCGCACTATGAGGACATCATGCGCATCAACCACGGCACCTCGGACCCCGCGCTCACGCGCCGCTTCGTCGAGCACGCGGGCGAGGCGCTCAACTGGCTCGCCCGGCACGGCTACGAGGTGCTGCCCGAGCACCCGGTCACCGGCTCCGACCACGAGCACTTCCGCACGCCCCGCTACCAGTGGGGCCCGAAGGGCGGCTGGTCCATCTACGAGACCATGCTGCCGCTCATCGAGGAGCGCATCCGCAGCGGACGCCTGACCACGCTCATGAACACCAGCGTCGAGGAACTGATGCTGGATGCGGACGGCGCGGTCACCGGCGTCATCGCCCGCCCGCTGGAAGGCGAGCCCCGGCCCATCCGCGCCCGCAACGTGGTGCTGGCCACCGGCGGCTGCGCCGGCAACCCGGAGATGTTCGAGGCCCTGCACGGCGTGGCGCTCAGCTGCCGCATCGCCCATCACAACGCCCAGGGTATCGGCATCACGCTGGGAGAGTCCGCCGGCGGCTACGTGCGCGGCGGCGAGCACTACCTGCCGCTCGCCGGCGGCGTCCTGGCCAGCACGGACTTCCCGGCGCCGCTCTCGGCTTACGCCGTCCTGAACCCGCCCGTGCGCCCGCCCTGGGAAGTCGTGGTGAACGCGGACGGACGGCGCTTCGTGCGCGAGGACCACCCGAGCATCCATCACATCGAGGTGGCGGTGGGACGCCAGCCCGGCGAGACCCACTGGGCCGTGTTCGACGACGAGATACTCGACCAGGCACCGCCGCTCTTCGACGACTGGACCCGCGAACGCATGCGCGAGGCGACGAGCGACCATCCGATGATGTTCCGCGGCGAGACCGTGGGCGAACTCGCCGCAGCCACCGGCCTCTCACCTGCGGCGCTGACCGAGACCGTGGACACCTACAACCGCGCGCTGGCGGCGGGCAAGCCCGATCCGCTCGGCCGCGAGCACCGGCCGCTGCCGATTGCGAAGCCGCCGTTCTACGCGGTGCGGCTGCAGGGGTGGACGGTGGTCTCCTTCGCGGGATTGGCGGTGGATGCGGATCTCAGGGTGGTGAAGCGGTCAGGGGAGGCCGTGGCGAATCTCTATGCCGTGGGGGAGGTGATCGGGGCCGGGGCTACGTCGGGGAATGCTTATACGAACGGGATGCTGGTGACGCCGGCAGTGACGTTTGGGAGGTTGTTGGGGGAGAGGGTCATTCGATGATGATCAAGTAGCTCCTCGTCAGAACAAGGTATTCAGAGCAGGCCGAACTAGTTCCTCAAACACATCCAAGAGTCTCATGGACTATCCTCGCTATCTGATACGCAAGAAATGGCGGCACTGCATTCCCGACCTGAACGTACTGCTGAGTCCGATTCCCCTCGAAAAAGTAGTTGTCGGGAAAAGTTTGGAGCCTGGCGGCTTCTCGTACGGTCAAACTACGACATTGAGACGGCTCGTAATGAATGTAGTAGTGGCCGTCTTTGGATATGTGACTAGTTACAGTGCTGCTAGGTTTGTTGCGCGCCTGCACCTTGAATCGATCTGCAAACTTGCCAGACTGCCAATTCCTGTGATTCGGCTTCAAAGAGCCCGGAAATCCTTGGGAGCGTAGATTCTCGCCTCCATTCAAGCACGTGAAGGCTGAACAGAATAGATACCGGGCAAGATCGCCAACGACATGTCCTCTTGTCTCATGATTCGCAAAGCCACCGAGCTCTTTGTCCTTATACCACCATTCAAGCGCCCTCGGTCCCCGGTACTTCCGCCGGCTCGCCACAAAGCGCGCACCACGCCGCTTCGGCATAGGGTCCAAGTCTGTCACTCTCCTTATCGCATCGATATCAAAGTCAAACCGTGCGAGTTCCCGGGACACCAAGCGACCGGCGGACTCGACCGTACGTCGCCACTCCGAAAAGGAGTCCTCCTGTCGCGACAGTCCACTACGAAGTCTTGGGAGATCTGCGAGTACGTCACCTGCGTTGACGACTGACGAAGGAAAAAGCTTGCCTGGTTCAACGCGGAGGTCCCGCCGAACCCCCAAAAGAATTACGCGGTGGCGCGTTTGCGGGATACCGTAACTTTCACTCCTGATAACGTAATCCGATCGGCTGATCTCTGGCTTCCCTTCAGGATCTGAATTGCAGACTAGTGAGTGGATCTCATATTTTGGTCCACGCCGCTTGCCCAACGCGCTGCCTGGGCGCCGAAGGTCGTCACAGAGTCTGGGAAACAGACGACTTCCGCCAACGGACGACGAGAGAATTCCCTTGACGTTCTCCATAACGAAGATCTCAGGCTGGACCGTGTCAAGAACTCTGAGATATTCCCGATATAGGAAATGCCGTTCGTCCTCCTCGGGTCTGTATCCAGCCACTCCTTGATTGCGCGCACGCCCTACGAGTGAGTAGGCTTGGCAAGGCGGGCCGCCGATGACGATAAACGCTTCCCCCGTTTGACGGAGCATGCGCAGGCGATGATAGATAACGTCGTCGTCAGCCGAATTGCCAAGCGCCAAAGGACCGCCCATCGTCTCAGTTTGAGCGCTCTTGGCCTGACTGGGGTAGGTGGAAAACAATTCGCCACGACTTATCGTGCCACGGATGTAGTCGTAATACTCGGGAGGTGCCATTTTAAACTGTCGGAAAAATGCGCGGAGCTCCAGAGTCTTATGTGCACTCCGTTCCTTTTCAACCGAGAGGGCGATGTGGAAAGGATTATTCCCCTCCGAGGAGACAAATCGCGAGAAGCCCTCCCCCAAACCTCCGGGGCCAGCGAAAAGATCAATTACTGTGTATCTTTTTTGCATCGCTGTAGGTATGAGACCAGAAAAGCCAAATCTACCAGGTAGCACAGGCAAGTCCAGGTCAAAAAAGTCCCATGCCAGATGTTGTTGACAAGACCACCCGGTCACGCATGATGTCTGGCATCCGCGGGAAGAACACCAAACCCGAGTTGGCTATTCGCTCCGGACTGCATCAGAATGGCTTCCGTTTTCGCGTGCATGACAAGCGTCTCCCCGGCAAACCCGATATTGTACTGCCAAAATACAATGCGGTGATTCTCGTTAATGGCTGCTTCTGGCATGGACATGAGTGCCAGTTGTTCAGGTGGCCGTCAACTCGCCCCGACTTTTGGAAAGCGAAGATTGAGGGAAACCGCCGGAGAGACAATACGCAGAAAGCGCGGCTTCAAGAAATGGGCTGGCGCGTGTTGACCATTTGGGAGTGCGCTCTGAAGGGTTCAGGCGCAATGGGTCTCGAGAGCGTTCTCGAGGCTATATCGATCTGGCTAACGTCCTCTAACACGGAGGGCGAGATAATTGGTGAGGGATCTTCTCAGACTTGACCTGGTCAGGCTTCGGTCAGGACGAAACCGAGCTCATACGCTTTCTCCCGCAGGATTCGACCTTGTTTGGCCTGCTTGTAGGTTGGCCTTCTGTCGCGGTTCGCCAGCTTCCCGAGCGAAAAGGACAGGCTCCGCTGCCACGGCTGCAGGTTTTCAGTTATCTTGGCCCAGTTCGCGATAGCGAACCATTCCTCCGAGGTGATCTTCGCTACCTCCTCAATCAATTCGTCCTCGTTTCCATAAGCTTCCGCTTGATCAGCGACCTTTCGTGTCACCGTCCGACTACCGGCCATGGGTAGGAGGTCCGCCTGCAGTGACTGCGGTATCGGGAGATTGAGCGCCCGAACGGCTTTCCAGCATGCCTCTTTTTTGCAGTATTCGGTCACATTCTGCTGCCCTGGTGGCTTAGAGATATGATCGAAGACATATGGCGAGATCACTTCAATCGCCTGTGCGAGGGGTGGTGATAGCCTTTGCTCTTCCCAGACTCTCTCAAGATCGATCCTCTGGGCAGTGTGGTGACTTAACCAAGCCAACGTATATGTGACGATATTGGCCTTGTAGCCACCGAATTGCTGCGCGCGAACGATCTTGTCCGCCTGCTTGAACAGGATTGCTTTAGCGACCAGTCGCTTGAATATGGACTCATCGGGAATACCAGCGCCTTGCTCTTCTCGCCGCTGCATGAACTCCGCAAAGTTCTTTTGCGCACCACGGCTCACCAAATGCGGTAGCTGTTGCCAAGTATGTTCAAACTTTGCAACGTCGGTTTTCGCGAACCGCTGGGTAGACGGATTCTCGGCCCGAAACACACGCTTGCGTGCCGGTGTCTCTGCACGCGAAAGCTGGTCCATGTATTGGCCACGCGAACGCTCGTAGAACCAGCGGGTTTGCTTCTGGGATCCATCTACTGCTGGTGCCCAGATCCGACGAGAGAGTTTCTCGAGTTCAACGTGAAACGGATCGTTGGAAGAGAAGTCTGCTGTTGTGACCCGATTCTGAGTGTTCGAATACTCAGAGATTAACGGAGCAATCATGTCAACGTCGTTGGGGTTCAGGATCTCGGTGATTTTGATAGGAACCCAGACTTCGTCAACATCGACCTTGTCTTTCTTCCACGTATTGAAAATAGAGCCTGTCGTCTGTCCACCATTAACAATTTGTAATTCGTGCAATTTGCGGATCAATACGACGTCATGATCAAGCTCGTCGTAGTCGCAGCGTGTACAGGTCGCTGAGAGTCCATTATTGTACGCAACGAACATCTCCGGCTCTTCATTTAACGTCGCGCGAATGCCCTTGTTGACCTTGCCGCGAGCCTGGAGAAAGGTGCGCACGTTTCGTTCAAGAAGTCTCGGCCCGAATTTGCGGTACAGATTGAGAAGCGCACGCCCGTTTATTGCGCCTACGTAACAGTCATAGCGTTCGCTTTGTTCCTGCACCTTGAACATGCGAAAAGGCTCGCCGCAAACATCGACTACATTGACCTCCAGATATGAGCTATGGGCGCCAGAAGCCGTACTTCTATAAAGGCGGGTCAAATCCCAAATATTACTGATGACCTCCCGACCATCGAGCTCTTCGGGTGGTAGCTCGGCTACTTTCGTATCCCCATCCGAAAACAGATGAATTTTTACAATTTCTATTGAAGGCCATGCTTGTCGAATAGAGAGCGCCATATCAAATGCTTCGGATGACTCCTCTACTTTACGGTATAGGTCTGCTACAGAAGCAACAACGAAGCTCTTCGCGCGCCTTAGAGCAGTCGCCACTTCGCTCTTGGGCAACGTATATCTATCGCCATTCAATCGAGCGCGAGTCGTGAAGATCTCGAGCCTTGACAGGTCGTCACTCAGATAGAAACCCGATGCCTCTATGCCGGATTTGCGAATGAAACATTGGGACCCACCTTCAATTTCCCCAAGCTCTGCCAGCTCATGAATCGCCCATTCAGTAAACGCCTCTGAACGAAGTAGGCCGTCGTCTTGTGCATCGGCCTCTGCCATTACGGTCTGGCACAAATCGACGTAGAACTGTTCGATTAGCTCCTTATCGTCCATCACTCGCTTCTTTGAAATCGATTAATGGTCCCGCGAGAAATTCCTCCAACGCGCTCAGCGACAACTTGTATCGAACATCGTGAATTGAGCTTGGCAGATCGCTGCGTGTGAGCTTGGGGAATGAATCCGTAACGCAGTATTGGGATAGTGTCTTGGGCGTGAAAAAGAACATATCCACGATTGACGACTGATCAATATAACCGTACTTGGCTAACCCAGTGCGAAACGCCAACAACGCTTCCCTATTAGCGCCCAGCCGATCAGTAAGTTTATCAACCAGCTCGTCGACCGAAATTCCGACCTGTTCGTCGATTCGTAGCGCGATTACAGTTAAGAAGAGTTCCGCGAGACCAGTCGCGTCCAGTTGGTCCTCGCCCGAGATTCTGACTTCTAACCGTCGGCCCGCGAAAGATTTGACTTCCCACGCACGATCGCCAATCTGGAAATCATGCGTGCTGTGCTGGCTGTTCCAGCCTGAAACCGCCGATTCTGGATAGTCTTCAAGGAGAATCCGGTCGAGGAATAGCAGCTCGGCGAAAAGGCCTTGTTGCGCCTGACGGCTAAGACCTTCAGCGGCTGATGTTCTGAACGCAGCGGACCATTTCCCTAGGACCTCCTCAACAGTTTCTGGCGCTGTCTGAGACTTGGCATCGTAGAGGTGGTTTGCCAGGTCCTGGGTGAACCAGACAAAAATCTCCTCGAAGTCCGGATCTCTTACCCTGAGGCGTAGGCCCCTGTTTGGGGCATGGTCGGAAATGGATGCCCGCATGCACTGTGGTATCGTCGCCATCCTTTCCCAGTTTTCCGGGAAGACCGTAGCTATTCGTACAGCGAAGTCACGAGGACCCTTCTGAAGAAGCACCTCTACGTCGCAATCCGCCCTGACCAGCCGCTCAAGCGATTGGCCGGTGTCCTCCGCCTCTTTGCGCAGCTGGTCCCACAGCGTTATTACGTCAGTCCACATCAAACATGTCCTGCATGTAGTTCTGTTCGAATACCTTGTTGACCCGGAAAGCGATCTGATGGCCGTTCCTTGAATTCGGGAAGCTCACCACGAAGCCGATAAGCGGTACTTGCAGGTCTTCCGCCTCGATCGGGTAAATAATAAGCAGGCCCGTCGCAGGATTCCGCTGAGCCCGGATGTAGGGCGCTGAGGGTGTTCCCTCTGTGCCAGCCTCCGCTTTGGCGGATACGATCTGACTCTCGGTCAAGTCGACCATTTCATGTGTTGGGCTCAAAACGGTTTTGACCGTGTAGCGCCCGTCCGCGGACCGATAGTCATTGGTATTGATGTTGACGCGTTTTGTGAGGTTCGTATTGATGCCGGCTATTTCGAAGGCCCTGCCGCGACCACCGGTGGCAAGCGCAATTGTCCACTCCGTCAGTTCACCCTCTGCTCGAACCATCTCGTTGATGTATTGAGCAATCAGGCTTGTGTTTGATGTTACTACCGTGGGCGGTACGGTGAGATTGTCGAGAAAGCGGCTGACTTCACGTCCGCTCTGGTCCAACCACAGCGTCAGTCCCGACCGAGTCTCAGAGGAGGCCTGACGTTTATGAATGAAGTCCTCGGTATGACGAAAGTTCTGAAGAACGACATCGTCCGTGCAATCGAAAGTTGTCGAAATCGCGGTGGTATTGTTGTAACCCGCTTTATGCTCTTTCGCGGCACGCATCTTGGCTGGACCTGTAATCATCATGCCATCGGGGTGAGTTGCGACTCGTAAGCCGAAGTCTTCTGGAGTCGCCTTGATAGCCGCCATACGGTCGAATTCGTCTCGCAATTTTGCCATTGCGCCAGCGACGTGCTGGAACCAGCCAACCAAGCTCGGTGTTGTGTACAGTCGACAAACGTCTGCGTAGCCATTTCGGTACCCGAACCAACGACCCATCTGGAGTAGCGTGTCGTACATCTTCGAGGCACGCAGAAAGTAACTGACCGTCAGGCCCTCGAGCGTTAAGCCGCGAGAAAGCTTGTCTCCCCCGACGGCAATTACGTTCAGTCCATCTGTGTGATCCAGATAGTCGAGCACGTCTCCGGCGGATCCATTGATTTCGCGAGTTTCTATCTTCTCTATAGCAGGCAGTAGATGGGAATCGACAATAGCCCATTCGAGATCTTCACAGTCCTCGAGGTCCAGGAGTGCAGCGGCGGACCGGCACTCACGGCGGAACTTGTCATCGTATTTCCGTCTCAACTGTGCGCGGAGGGTTGAATCGCTGTCATATCGAATCGATTGAATGCATTCGAGTACGAATTCATGCACTAGCTCATAGACTTGATGCTGCACATCCGTAAACCGCGTTACGTGAATGAGCATAGAGTTATGCGCAGAAATCTGACCGCGGCCAGCCCTTATTGAGCACGCCAGGAAGAAGTCGAGGATGGCTTCCTTAAGAGAGGCCGGTAAGGACCTAACAACGAGATCCTTTTTGTGTTTTGGCGGGAAAATCGTCTGTGCGTCATGTACATATGCGATCTGGACAAGGTCGTCGTCCTGATCGCCGCCGTTTCCTAGCCCGAAGAACCGCTCCGCGCCGATATAGTTGCTTGGTGGGTGGACATTCCGGATAAAGCTGCGCGGAAAAAGATCCTCCTTCGCTATCGCCTCCTTTGTCTCGTTGTGGATGAAGATGTTTGCAAACGGAGTAGCCGTATATCCGACGTAAGCCGAACGGCTGAAAAGACCCAGGATTTCTCGAATTTTCTTGTTGATTGCCGTTGGGTCACGGTCCGGGATGACGTTGCCATTCTCGTCGACATAGTCAGCAGTGTTAACAGAGGCATAGTCAGCTTCGTCGTCGATCAAAAGCAAAGGCGCATCGCGAACCACCCGCGACCCGTCGGACAGCGGGTCAGCGAAGGTCCGCAGCCACACAATGAGGTTTTCCAGTATGCTTTTGTTCTTCTTGATGCAAAGGATATTCGGGTCTCCCCCGAGCCCTATTAAGGTACCTTCAACCGCGGATTTCCGAAAATCACCATTATCGTTGCTGGTTGTCAGGCTGTTTACGACAGGGCGAATGTGTTTGGGGGGCAGGTTCCCTACACCGATCTTCTGGCTTCTAGCGCTTTCTTGTTCGAGGTTTCTCGCGTAGCGGGTGTCAAATCCGAGGACACCCTCGTCGATGCGGATCTGGGTTTGCGCGCGGAGATTGTTATGGGCCCCAGCAAGAATTACGATGAGTTTGTAGCCGGCATCGATTGCCTTGCATATAAGGCCAATGTAGTTTGCCGTCTTCCCTGACTGAACGTCACCAACAATCAGTCCACGTCGATCCCAATCATTGGTGTCTTTAGGGTCACGCAGAAGGTCCAGAACACGGTCGGTGGATACGTCCAGCTTGCGCAATGCTGATAGAGGAAGCCCGCGTTTCTCTGCGAGGAAAGTGTAATAGCGCTTCCAGTATTGTTTTTCTGCTTCTGCGAATCGCGTGGCGACCCAGGGTCTGTAGCTCGTGTCAGCATCCGCCAGTATTTCTGTGTCGTCTGGCACTGTGACATTGATCATCGACCGCGCGATTTTGACGACTCTGTCCGGCTCGAGATGACCGAAGGCAGGGCTCAGGAGTAGCTGGTCGACCTTGGTCTGCAGTGTCTCGAGCGATATAGGGTCCTCCTCGGCGCGGGCGAGGTCTATCGCTATTCGCGCGACTGCCTCAAGCTCCATCTTCCACCTCGGCCATTAATGTCTCGGCAAGATAGTCATGCTGATCAAATGGTTCTACTGCGAGGAGTAATTGAATAGCGTCCGTATGCGAGTGCCCGTACCGCTCTCGGTAGTGCTGGACCAGAAGCCGGGCGGTTTGCAAGAGTTCCGGGTCCCTTTCACCCTCGAACGGAAGCCTATGGCACTCGGGCGTTTCCACTTCATTAAAGTAGATCTTGTTTACCGGGATGCTCTCTTCGACGAGCGTCAAGAGTTTCTGCAAGGTGTCCCTTCCCGTCCTGTCAAGCATTTCATGGAGCTCCTCGACGAGCGGGTACTTTCGATTGATACGGTACGAGATCTTCTCGGCTTTCTTTTGCGGCTGCCACAGCAGGACCGCCTTTCGCCTGGATGGTGATGCGATTATTTTTCCGCGATGTCCATAGACATCTTTCGCTTGCCTTCTCGCCCGTTTAGCAATTCGCCGTAAGTCATCTCTGATCGCGATTGGAGGTTGAGCGCGAGACTTGCGAACGTCGATGTCCCAGAGGTGATCCTGTCGATTAGAGATATCGAGCTTGATTCGGGCAAGTTTGTAATGCTCTTCTTGGCGGAAGCCCAATCCGAGCCAAGATCCTGAGACAAGCAATCGCCGATTGCGATAGATGTAAAATCCTTGTTGCGCGTTCCATCCCTTAATCCCTCCGGCAGTCCGGTGTGCAGCCACGGAGGCAAAGCCGCTTTGATGAGGGAGAATGTAAGGCTCAATATGTACCATTCCTTCGTCAATACGCAGGTGTTCATCCGGAAGTAATTGCGTCTTGGGATGTTTCGCCAGGAACGGATCCCACGGCTCAATCGGCTGGGAACCTGTTACCTCCGGGTTGATTGTGATCGTAAGTTCTTTAGGCTTTGACAGGAAGCGATGAAAGACGGTACCGAGATAACTTGAGACTTCGTCGGCTTGGCTTAGAAACTCTTTTTTCCGGACTTTCTCTGAGGCAGAGCCTGAGAACATGTTGTCCAGCTTCTCAAGCACTACCAAGGTGCCTGTGGCGCCCGGAGGCAGATGAGCCATATCCGCTGGTGTCAAGTAGGAATCCCCACGAAGTAGCCGCCACTCATTGGTTGCTTCTATGTGATCAAGGTCCCAGCACCGGGATACCAGTTCGTCAGTTGCTGATCTTGTGGCAACGATCAGGCGCCGAGCCTGAGAGAATGACGCCGTCTTCAGGCCAAGGCCGAATCGCCCAAGATCATCGAGATCCCTCTCAAGACAAGGGTTGACCGCGCCGAGCCGTAGGGCATCAACTAATTCGACCGGCGTCATGCCATGGCCATTGTCCGAAATCGAGATTCTTGGCTGCCCCGAGTTCCATTCAAACCGAATGTCTACTCTGTTGGCTTTCGCGGTGATGCTGTTATCGACCAAGTCGGCTACAGCGGTTGTTAGGCTGTAACCAAACGCTCTGAGCGAGTTGACGAGCGCCGCAGGATTGGGCGGTGCTAGCTCCGCTTGCGAATTGGGCATCTCTGCCTTGGATGCGTCGCTCATCGATCCTTCGTGCCACATCGTTCGCAGCATAGTCGGGTGGGTAGCATGCTTCCGACTGAGGCCAGCCCGAATACAACGTATGGATAGTAAACGAATATGTTACGGAGGATCTTGCGCTTCGTCACATTTGTGGTGGAAGGATCTGGGACGATCTCCACAGCACCGTCTCTTGAGCTTTAGACGGTGGAGATTTTTCGGGAGCCTTACCCGCATGCTCAACATTTCAAACGGAATTCTCAAGCGGCACTGGCAGAGACGGCCAGCTCTGGTGGCCTCAGGTCACTTGGCCGCCGCGCCAGACCATGTCAAATAGCCATTCGATTAGCCGCCCGAGGAGACTCTCGTCGAGGATATCCCGCGTGCGGCCGAAGGCCCATTCACACCCTTCGGCAATGATGGCCTGTAGGGGTGGGTCACCTGACCGGAGAAAGCCGGCAACTCTGCGACGTTTCGGCGTTGTGTTAGACCAACTCGATGCAACTAATGAGCTCTATTCTATTTCGACGCAGGGATTGCTTGGCCTTCTGCTGGCTGAGCTTAGACCCTACTGGGTGAGTAGAGAACACTTGGTGCATTACTCACCTATTCGGTGGACTCTTGAATATTTTCTCCGCTATCCCTCTTCAGCTCTTCACTAGGCGCAATTTCTCTGGCCAACCGCTCTTCCAGATAGTCCATACGGATCTCCAGCTCTTGAAGCTTAGCTTCATCCGCGGATATGCCTTTCGCAATATCCATGACCGGCGGGAGGATTAGAGCGAAAAGGGCTACTAAGACGGCCAAGCCGGATCCAATTATCGTTACAAAAGCAGCCAAACGTGGCATCCCGAAGATTGCAGGTGCGATTTCATTTGCTAGAGATCCAATATTCAAGAAAGAGCTAGAGAAAACGTGTCTGCTCTGCAAAACCTCAGATTTATATCCGCTAACAGTCTTCTTGGCTCCTTGAGCCGTTGTTCCTTTATGCTCGAAGAAGACCGTCCTGAAGAAGTGATCGCCTTTCTCAATGGTGAAATTCGTGTTACTGAAGTTGATCACCGCAGTGGAGAGTGGACCTTCATAACCAGGATCGACCATACCCACTGTAAGTGTCAATAGGCCCTTCTTGGTCCATGTCGTTCTTAGAGTTGTTATCCCCGTTACGTTGTCGGGTAAGTGGAACTGCTCTTGGGATATCAACCAGACTATGCCGCGCGGCGGTAACAGATAGCGATCAGTTTCCCTTTCCCCTGACGGCGTTATGATCGTCCCAATTGTGGCATCATAAGTGCTGTCCCGGTACCCGGGCGATTGTTTGCAGACTATTTCAGAACCGTCTTGGATGATCCCTTTCTCGTGTAGCTCGTCCTTGGTGAGTAGACGCATATTCTTCCCCTTGCAAAAGCCTAGAGTTGTAGCGTGAACTTCCACTCAATTACTGCGCAAGATACTGCCCTTTTGAAAATGGCTTGGGCAGAAGCGCAGAAAACCGACGATCCCAAAGCGCGAGTCGATACCCGTGCAGCGGTTGGGGCTGTGATCTTTCGTGACGGGCGTATTTTGGCGAAATCAGCCAATCGTTTGCCACCTTCGATACGTGGATCGTACAAGATACGTTCGGCTATTGCTGAGGAGCGGTATCACTTCCTGGAGCACGCTGAGAGATGCGCGATTCACGATGGGGCATTAGCGGGGGAGAGCCTCAAAGGAGCGACTATTTATTGCACTCGGTTTCCGTGCAGTGACTGCGCACGGGCCATAGTTTATTCGGGTATCGAGAGAATCGTAGTACCAACAGGGTTTTCCAAAGAGGCCGGTTGGATGCAGTCGCAGAGATTTGCATTGCAGCTCTTTCGATTGAGTGACGTGACGGTGCGGTACTTACCAGCTGCCGACTCCGCCGAAGGTTAGATCCATTCCGCGCAAGAGTAGCTATTGAGGCTGAGCATTTTGGCTATTGTGAGGTAGTAGGTAAGAAGAAAGCAGCTGAAGAGAGCTTGGAGACTAGGTCCGGTTAGTTGACGAGGCATCGGTCGATGATGAAGCTACCAGATTGGTATTCTCGCGGATGACTGAGAGGTACGAACAAGACGCTGTGTTGTGCTGAGATGCTCATTCAAGGTGATTGACGCTGATCAAGGAAGAACTTGAACGTTGTGGACGAAACTCTCCAAGAGTGTGCGCCGCTCCGTTATCATCGCGTCGTGGCTATCAGCCCCCGTTAAAAACGCGAAGACGGTCCTATCACTGTCAACATCTATCTAGCCGAGCTGCGATCCAAAAATTCCTTCCTCGTCATCCCCCTCCATCCGCTGACGCCCGCCCGAAAGCATCCCTGGTCGCGGTAACTGAATCCTCCGACACCCTCAACCTTCTGGTAGTCAGTCTAGTCAGAAGCCCTGCCTGCCCCACCGCACAGATCTGCAGATCCCCGGTCCGCCAGAAGGGGTTTTCCTCATCGCCGATATCGGCATTTTCGTAGGCGATGTTTCGGAGGAAGGCCTTCAAGCCCGTCGTACCGATGTCCGCTGCGAGCTGGCGGAAGCTCAGTGCTCAGCACGCGAGTGCCGCCAGTCGTCCGCTCCGGTATGCTCACGCGACAGACGAGTCCGGTGCCCCCCCATCCTATGAACGAACCCCCCGTCGCCGACTGGGTCATCGCATCCAAACTGGCTCCATCGGTCAGGCTGCGCCAGCCGGTGGGGCGGGAAGGTCTGCTCTCGCGGCTGGACGAGATTCTCACGGCTCGCGCCGGGCTCGTGCATGCGCCGGCCGGTTGCGGCAAGAGTGCGCTGCTGGCGGAGTGGCGTGAGTCGCTGTTGTCCCGGTCGATACCCGTCGCCTGGTACTCGGTGGACGAGTACGACCAGGATCCTTTCCAGTTTCTCACCTATCTGACGGAGGCCTGCCGGGCCGCCGGGTTTTCCGCCGGATTCGAGTTTCCGGATTCGCGGCAGGGCTTCTCCAACTCTCCGTCGGTCGCGGTGCGGGCTGCCGTGGTGACGGCGCTCGGCCGGTGCCGCGGACCCCATGTCATCATCCTGGACGATTTCCATCGTGCCGATGCCCCGGAGATCCGGGACCTGGTCCACATGCTGCTGGCCGATCTGCCGGAAGACATCCACCTGGTGATCAGCTCGCGGGAGTATCCGGAGAAGCTCTCGCTCGCCGACCTGCGTATGCGCGAAGCGCTGGTCGAGGTCGATCAGGCGGATCTCCGGTTTTCGGTTGCCGAGATCGAGACCTTCCTCGGGTCTCTGGTGCAACCGGGCGACATGGAGGGCTGGGCCGAAGAGCTCTTCGAACGCACCGAGGGCTGGCCCGTCGCCTTGCAGACCGTGCGGCTGTGGCTGGCGGAAGGCGCGACGATGGAGGACACGCTGCGGGAGGTCTCCGGCCGCAGCTCCGATCTGGTGGACTATTTCCTGGAGCAGGTGCTGAACAACCTCAGCGCCGAGGAGCAGCGCTTCCTGCTGCGCACCTCGATCCTCGAGCGGGTGAACGGCGAACTCGGCGATCTGCTCTGCGGGCGCCACGATTCCTGGCAGATACTGGAGCGCCTCGAGCGTCGCGACCAGTTCGTGCATGCGCTGGATCGCGACCGCGCGTGGTATCGCTACCACCGCCTCTTCTCGGAGTTCCTGCAGGAGCGGCTGCGCCGTCAGTCCGAGGCGAAGCTCCGTGAGCTGCACGGCATGGCGGCCGGCTGGTTCGGCGAGCACGGCCATACCCAGGAGGCCGTGCAGCACGCACTCGGCTGCGGCGATCCGGAGCGGATCGCGGGCCTGCTGGAGTCGCTCGGCGGCTGGCACTATGCGCTGCTCGGCCACGTGGGCATCGTCGAGCATGCGATGTCGAAGATCCCGGCGGAGGTGACGCAGCGCTATCCCAGGGTCTGGCTCGCGAGGATGTTCCTGACTGCGCGTATCGGTGAGGTTGCCGCGGCGGAACGGGAGTTCGGCGAGTTCGCGGCCCGGTATCTGGATCAGCCATCCACCGACCGGCAGCTCGAGTGCGAGGGGCGGCTGATGGAGAGTCTGCTCGCGCGCTATGGAGACCGCGACATCGGCGAGAGCGAGGTGCGCAAGCTCGAGCGGCTCGGCGAGACGCTGGCCAACGATAACCACGTGATGAAGGCGGTCTGCTACAACCTGCTGTGTGCGCTGTACGGGCGGACCGGACGGCTGGAGGAGGCGATGGCCGCGGGCGACCAGGCGATCATGCACTTCCGCCGGATGGGCTCGCAGTGGGGCGAGGTGTTCATCTATTTCCACGAGGGCTGTGCCTGCATGGCCCAGGCGCGTCTCAGGGATGCCGAGGCGCTGTACCGGGAGGGCTACGAGCTGGCGGTGGAGAACTTCGGCTCCGGGCATGACTCTGCGGCCATCGGCCGGGCGTTCCTGGCGGAAGTGGAATACGAGAAGAACAATCTCTATGCCGCAGGCCAGCTGGTGGAGGAGGCGCTCGCGCACATCGAGCGGTTCGATGCCTGGTTCGACGTGTACCTGGCGGCGTATTCGACGGCGCTGAAGATCGCGCGGGCGAGACGCGATGCCGCCGCCCAGCAGAACATCGTGCGCCGGGCGAAGTCGACCGCCGTCAATCGCGGCATCACGCGGCTCGCTCTGGCCATCGACCTGCTGCAGGCGGGGTACGGTGAGTTGCCGCCGGGCGACGGCGGCAACGTCGGTGCCGTGCAGGACCACAACGGATCGACCGATCCGGTCATGCATCACCTGCACATCTGGCGGGCGGGACGCGCTCTGCTGGCCGCCGGACAGTACGACCGCGCCGCGCGTCTGCTCGCGCCCGAGGCCGACCGGGCGCGGCGGCGGCGGCATCACCGTTCGCTGATCACGCTGTCGCTGTTGCTGGCGGCGGCGCTGTGGAAGCTGGGGCGCCAGGAGGAGGCCCATGCCGCCTTCGAGGCCGCGCTCGCGCCGGCCCTGTTCGAGGGGCTGAAACGGCCGTTCCTCGACGAGAGCGACGTGCTGGCGGACGTGATCGCCGAGCTGGCCGCCGCCTCGGAGCGGCGCCGCGGCAACCGGCTCCGCGACGTTTTCCTCACCGAGCTGGCCACCGAGATGCGGAGCGCCGCCCGCCGCGCCGGCGAGGCGGAATCCGCCCTGAGTCCCCGCGAACAGGAGGTGCTGCGCTTCCTGATTCAGGGCCGCTCGAACCGGGAGATCGCCGATGCGATGGACCTCTCCATCAACACGGTCAAGTTCCATATGAAGAACATCTTCGGCAAACTGGGCGTGAACTCCCGGAAAGATGCCGTTTCCGCCACCATCCGGCGCCGCCTCCTCTGAGCCCGCCCGGAGGCCTGACCTACCCGATCGGATACCCCACCCTACCCGGGGCAGGTGTTCTGCGACCGGGAGGCCCGATGCAAGGTTCCTCAGTCAGCGGGGTAAGGCGGGGAGTACGCATCAGTGATCCGTATCGGCGTGGATGTGGGCGGCACCAATACCGATGCTGTCGTCATGGACGGCAGGACCGTGCTGTCGACCCATAAGGCTCCCACCTCGGCCAACGTGAGCGACGGCATCATCGCGGCCATCCGCGAAGTGCAGAGGGCCGCGGACATCGATGCCGGGCGCATCTCCGGCGTCATGATCGGCACGACCCATTTCACCAACGCCTTCGTCCAGCGGAACGACCTGCTGCCCGTCGGCGTGATCCGGATTGCCATGCCCTCGACCCGCGGCCTGCCGCCGCTGACCGACTGGCCGGAGGACATCGCCGCGGTGGTCGGCTCCGCCCATTACCTGATCCGCGGCGGCTACCAGTTCGACGGACGCATCGCCGATCCCCTGGACGAGCAGGCGGTGGCGGAGGCGGCCAGAGACATCCGCCGGAAGGGCCTGAAGACGGTGGCGGTGACCGGCCTCTTCTCGCCGGTGAACGCGGACATGGAGCAGCGCGCCGAGGAGATCGTCCTGAGCGAGTTCCCGGAGGCCCAGGTGACCGTGTCCTCGCGCATCGGCCGCATGGGCATCCTGGAGCGCGAGAACGCGGCGATCATGAACGCGAGTCTCGCCGACCTCTCCGCCAGGGTGCTCGCCTCCTTCCGTTCCGCACTCGAGCAGCTGCGCATCGAGGCGCCATTCTTCGTCAGCCAGAACGACGGCACGCTCATGAGCGCGGACTTCGTGGAGAAGTATCCGGTGCTCACGTTCGCCTCCGGCCCCACGAACAGCATGCGCGGTGCGGCCTACCTGTCGGGCCTGAAGGATGCCCTGGTCGCCGACATCGGCGGCACCACGACGGACTTCGGGATGCTGACCAATGGTTTTCCGCGCGAGTCCTCCATCACCGTGGACATCGGCGGCGTGCGGACCAATTTCCGCATGCCCGATATCCTGGCCGTGGGCCTCGGCGGCGGTTCGCTCGTCGCCGGCGATGCGGACGGCGGTATCCGGATCGGGCCGCGCTCGGTGGGTTACCGACTGCGCGAGGAGGCGAAGGTGTTCGGCGGCGATACGCTCTGCGCCACCGACATCGCCGTGGCGGCCGGCGATGCGGACATCGGCGATGCCTCCCGGGTGGCCGATCTCGACGCCGGCCTGGTGAAGGCCGCGCGCCGCCGTATCCATCAGATGATCGCCGAAGGCGTGGACCGCATGAAGACCAGCGGCGACCCGATCCCGCTGATCCTGGTGGGCGGCGGTGCGGTGCTGGTGGCCGAGCAGATCCCGGGCACCTCGGAGATGATCGTCCCGGAACATGCCGGCGTCGCCAATGCCATCGGCGCCTCGATCGCCCAGGTGAGCGGCGAGACGGACCGCATCTTCGCCTACGAGGCCGTGGGGCGCGAGCAGGCGCTGGAGACGGCACGCGAGGAGGCCATCGAGCGTGCGGTCGCGGCCGGCGCGGATGCGGACACGCTGCAGGTGATCGAACAGGAGGAGATCCCGCTGGCCTACATGCCCGGCGGGGCCGTGCGGATTCGCCTCAAGGTGGCGGGCGAACTCGCCGCTTCCCTGACGGCTGATGAGGGCTGAGCGTTATGGAGATCACGACCGAGGACCTGCACCACATCTCGACCGGCGCCGCCTTCCTCGGCACGGGTGGCGGCGGCGATCCGTACATCGGCCGGCTGCTCGCGCTGAATGCGATAAAGGAGCACGGGGCGCCGAAGATCGTCGATGCGGAGACGATCGACGACGATGCCGTGGTCTTCACGATCGCGATGCTCGGCGTGCCCGCGGTGCTCGGCGAGAAGGCGGCCTGCGGGGATGACGTGGACCTCGCGATAGAGCGTCTTTCGCAGCGCTACGGCCGCAAGCCTGACGCGCTGGTCGGCATCGAGATCGGCGGGCTGAATTCCCTGATACCCGTGATGGCGGCGGCCCGCCTGGGATTGCCGCTGATCGACGCCGACGGCATGGGGCGCGCCTTCCCCGAGATCCAGATGGTCACCTTCAACATTTTCGGGGTGCCCTGCACGCCGCTGTCGGTGACGGACGATCACCTGACATCGGTGATCGTCGATACCGCGGACGCGAAGTCGGCCGAGGACCTGGTCCGCATCACCTCGGTCCACCTCGGCTGCAGCGTGATCATATCCAGCTACCCGATGAGCGGCGCCGATCTCAAACGCAGCGCCGTGCGCGGCACGCTGACCCTCGCCATGGAGATCGGCCGGGCCATCGAGCGAGGCCGCCGGGAGGGCGACCCGGTAGAGACACTGGTGGAGTACCTGCGCACCACCCCCTATTACAATCACTGCAAGGTGCTGTTCGACGGCAAGGTGGCGGACATCCAGCGCGAGACGAAGGCCGGATTCTCCGTGGGTCATTGCCACCTGGCCGCACTGGACGGCTCGGGCCGGAAGATGGAGGTGACCTTCCAGAACGAGCACCTCGTCGCCCGCGAGGACGGCAGGACACGTGCCATCGTCCCGGACCTGATCAGCCTGGTGGACCGGGAGACGGCGACACCCATCACCGTCGAGAACCTGAAATACGGCCAGCGCGTGAAAGTCATCGCCACCAGCGCTGCACCGATCATGCGGCGGCCGGAGTCACTGGCCGTATTCGGCCCGCGCTGCTTCGGCATCGAAGAGGACTTCGTGCCGCTGGAAGAGATTCCGGACTGACCGGGAGGACGAGCATGACTACACCGAGAAAGACCATCATTCAGCTGATCACGCCGATCGTGACGCGCGGTATCCGCACGCTGGACGAGGTGGAGCCGTTCCTGCGCGACGATCTCGAGATCCGCCACAGCCTGATCGATCAGGGTCCCTCGTCCATCGAGAGCGAATTCGACGAGGCGCTCAGTCTGCCCGGGACGATCCGCAAGGCCATCGACGCCGAGCGCGAAGGCGCCAATGCCATCATCATCGACTGCATGGGCGACCCCGGGCTGCATGCCTGCCGCGAGGTGGTGTCCATCCCGGTCCTCGGGCCCTGCCAGACCGCGATGCATGTGGCCAGCACACTGGGCCACCGCTTCGCGTTCATCACCGTGCTCGAGCGGCTGAGGCCTCTGATCGACAATCTGGTCGCGACCTATGGCCTGACACACAACTACGCCTCCTTCCAGGCCGTCGACATCCCGGTCCTCGACATCAGCCACAGCATGGAGGCGCTGAACAAGGCGCTCACCGGGAAGGCGATCGCCGCCATCGAGGCGGACCATGCGGATTACATGATCCTCGGCTGCACCGGCTTCCTCGGCTGTGCTGACGCCATGAGTGCGGCCTTGCAGGAGGCCGGTCACGACGTCCCGGTCATCGACCCCATCCCGCTCGCGGTGCATATGGCCGACGCGTTGGTGAAGACCGGACTCAGCCACAGCAAGCTCGCCTATCCGCCGCCTTCCGTGAAGCAAATCGACGGCTACGACATGCCGGGATTCATGACGGACAAAGGCTGACACATTGATCTCACTATCCCCTGGAGTTAGCAACATGAAGACAATCCATTGGACCGCCATCGGCACTCTGACCTGTGCCTTGCTGCTGCCCAGCCAGGGGCACACGCAGACGGGTGATGCCACGCCGGCGCTGGAAGAGATCATCGTGACCGCGCAGAAGCGCGAGCAGAGCTTCAACGATGTCGGCCTCGCCGTCAGCGTGTTCAGCTCCGACGAGATCCGTGAGCTGCGCTTCTTCAAACCCGAAGACGTGGCGGCGCAGACACCCAACGTGAAGATCAACGAGACCCTCGCCAACAGCATCCCGAATGTGGTGATACGCGGTGTCGGTCTCAATGACTATGCGGTCAACAACAACCCGGCGGCCGGCATCTATGTGGACGAGGTGTACCTGGTGTCACCCGCCATGCTGACGTTCCAGTTGTTCGACCTCGAGCGTATCGAGGTGCTGAAAGGGCCGCAGGGGACCCTGTACGGACGCAATACTACGGCCGGCGCGGTGAACTTTATCAGCCGGAAGCCGACGGAGGACTTCAACGCGACGGCGACGCTCGACGTCGGCAATTACGACTTTGTCGGCGCGGAGGGCGCCATCGGCGGCCAGATCGTACCCGGGCTGAACGGGCGCTTCGCCGCACAGACCTACCAGCGGGGAGAGGGCCACCAGACCAACCGGCTGACCGGCGAGGACGTCGGCGAGATCGACCGCACTTCCTGGCGCGGGCTGCTCCAGTGGCAGCCGAACGACGAGATTACGGTACTGTTCAATGCGCACGGCGGCGAGGATCAGTCGGACGTCTGGCTGACCAAGGTCGACAACCCCTTCACCCCCGCGGATGACGATATTACGGATCCTTTCACGTCGGCCGCGTCCAACGAGTCGGAGATGGATCTCGATGCCCTGGGCGGCGCGCTGACCATCGACTGGGCGCTGTCCGACGCGCTGACGCTCACCTCCGTGACCGGCTTCGAGAAACTGCAGCGGCTGCACATCGAGGATCGCGACGCGTCGAGTCTCATCCAGCTGGATGGTGTCTTCCTGAATGAAGTCGAGCAGTTCTCGCAGGAACTGCGCGCCACGTACGCCAGCGGCGACTGGGTGCTGATCGGGGGCGCGTTCTACGGCAACGACGACGTGGAGACGCGCGACCGGTTTGACGCATCGGACCTGCTGCCGCTCCTGGGTCTGGCGGGGGTCGATGCCATCGGTAACGAGTACCGCCAGGAGACGGACTCCCAGGCCCTGTTCGTCCACTCGGAGTGGCAGTGGACGCCGGAATGGAAACTCACCGGCGGTCTGCGTTACACGACTGAAGATAAGGAGTTCAGCGACGCTTTCACCTACCTCATCGCCGGCGGAGCGGAGATCCAGGTCTTTCCCCCGGTCTCCAACGACTACGACGTGGACGACGTGTCGGGGAAGATTGCGGTCGACTACTCCGGGTTCGAGAACACGCTGGTCTACGCCAGCATCAGCAAGGGCTTCAAGTCCGGCGGCTTCCAGGGACAGCTGACATTCAACCCGGCCGATCTCACCGCGTTCGAGGAGGAGACGATGTATGCCTACGAGATAGGCACGAAGTCTCGCCTGCTGAACGACACGATGCAGCTGAACACGGCGGTTTTCTTCTATGACTACGAGGATCTCCAGTTCTACGGCGGTCTCTTCGACTCGCCCGTCGGCACACTGTTCGGTATCACCAACGTGGGTGACGCGGAGGTAACGGGCGCCGAGGCCGAGCTGTGGTGGCGCCCGGCGCAAGGGCTGGACGTGAGGCTGGGGCTGGGGCTCCTCGATACCGAAATCACGCGTTCGCAGGTGGCCGGCGTGGCGGAAGGGAGCGAACTGCCCAATTCACCCGAGCTGAGCTTCAACGCGCTCGTGCGCTATGAGTGGAACCTGACGCCGGATCTCGTCGCTGACGTCATGCTGGCTGCGGTCTACCAGGACGAGGTGACCTTCGACATCATCCGTGCGCCGGCCGAGGCCATCGAGGACAGCTACTGGCTGGCGGATGCCCGTATCGGCATCTCGAACGCCGACCGAAGCTGGAACGCGTTCCTGTGGGCGGAGAATCTCTTCGACGAGACCTATCGCACGCAGGTGCTGTTCTCCAGCGTCGGATTCGGCTCGAACTACGGTATGCCGCGGACGTACGGGATCGGGGCGACGTTCAATTGGCAGTAGCCTGCGCTGCCGGATCGGCAGGGGCCCGGTGAGTCAGCCGGGCCCGGCCGATGAACGTCTCCAGAAACTCCTGGCGTTTGCTTCTCATTAGCTGATAGGTCTCCGCCTCAGTCCAGAAGGCGAAGACGGTGATCGTCTCGTCACGTTCCACCCAGCCCACCTGCCACCCGAGGAATCCACTCGCGTCATCCCCCTCAATCCGCCCACTCCCGGTCTTCGTATAGAGCACAACCCCCGGCGCCACCTCCCGCGCCAATGCATCCCTGATCGCCGCGATCGACTCGGCCGACACCTCCAGCCGCCCGGTCGCAAGCCGCGTCAGGAACTCCACCTGCTCCACCGCACTGATCCGCAGATCCCCGGTCAGCCAGAAGGCATCGGCCTCGCCGCCGATGTCGGCATTGCCGTAGTCGATCTCCTGGAGGAAAGCCTGCATGCGAACCGGGCCGATGTCCGCCGCGAGCTGGCGGAAGAGGGGGACGGCGCTCATGTTGATGGCCCGGCGCAGCGGCTGATCCCGGTCCCAGCCGGCGGGCCACCAGTCCTCGGCCGGATAGCGTGCCGCGTTGTAGCGCATGACCGAATCCGCATCCGCGAGCAGGCCGGTCTCGAGGCCGAGCAGCGCATTGGCGATCTTGAAGGTGGAATAGGGCCGGCGCGGCTCGTCGCAGCGCTCCGGGTTACTTACGTACTCGCGGCCGCTCTCGAGTTCGTGGACGACGAGGCAGACGTCGTCGCGGTCGGCGTAGGTGGGCCAGTCGGCGGCGGCCGGGGTGGCGAGGAGGGCGAGGGCGAGGGTGAAGAAGGTGGGTGGGTTGGGTATTGGCATGGGCTTATCGGCTGGAGGTTGTTGCTCGATTCTCACCCGAATCATGTCTTCAGGTGTATTTCTTTACGCGGGATCCCGTTTCGTCCGTAGCACCTCGAAAAGCATCATGAAACAGGCTGGGCTAAAATGATCCCTATGCAATATCTCGTGATCGTTGAAAAGGGCGAGACCGGCTACGGCGCATACATCCCCGACCTGCCAGGCTGCATAGCGGCAGCCGATTCACGCGATGAAGTGGTAGCACTCATCCGTGATGCGATCCGATTCCATATCGAAGAGCTGAAGGCTGACGGCGAGCCGATCCCGGAGCCGGCTTCGCAGGGTGAACTGGTCGACGTTCAGGCGGCCTGATCTCTCGATCGCGGCTGAAGCCGCTCCTACCTTGTTCTGCCCGAACGGGTTATCTGTCGAGCTCTTCCAGCGTCATGAGCCCGCCGGTGATCTGCACGAACGTGGCTACCTGACGACGGAACAGCTCGGGGTCGAGACGCGCGAGACCGGATGAGGTCCCCCAGTAGCCGCCCATCGTGCCCATGATGGCGACGGCCGGCAGGCCGCCGGCGCGTTCCGGGTTCGCCATGCCGTACCAGCGACCCTGGCTCCCGCCGTGGATGCCGGGGCGGAAGATATTTCGAAGCGTGGCCGACGGCAGTTCGTTGTCGATGATGGCGGCTTTCGCGAGCGCCATGAGGGCCTCGCTGTCGGTGGTCCACACCATGCTCGGGTCGATGCGGCCGCTCGCCATAAGTTCATCGCCCTGCTCGACATATTCGATCTGTCCCAGGTGCTCCATGCCGACCACCGCGACGAGATTCGCCGCGGCTTCCGGCTGCCGTGCCAGGTAGTCCACGGCAGCGAAGTCGTGTTCCTGTCCCGGCATGTAGTGCCGGCAGTCGAGATACACCATGAGTGTCCGCGGCCGGTGTTCCCGTGGCAGTTCGGCGAAGTACTGCACGACGCCGAGCAGGCCGAGCGCCCCGTTGTCCTGGGAGATCGACGGACCATCGGTGTGAGTGACGAGTCGGATGACCTCGTCGTCCGGCGTGCCGTAGTCGCGCCCGGGCAGGTAGCCGATCAGTTGATAAGCGTCGCTCTCAACGACCTCGGCTCGGAGCCGGATCGTCGCTTCGGCACCGCGTTCGGCCGCGGCGATCACCTCGCGGCCGGGGTCCCGCGCGACGATCAGTGTCGGGATGTCGTACAGGGCCGGCACAGGAAAAGTGTAGAGTCCCGCGGCGAGTTCCTCACCGGCGTCAGCAATCAGGATGAGTCCTGCCGCATTCCCTTCTCTGGCTTTTCTAACGGCGCCGGGCAGTTGCATGAGCTGCGGGAAGATTCGCCAGCTGACGGAATCGATCGAGTCATCGGGTGGTTTCGCAGCCGTCGTGCCGGGGCCGACTCTGCCGACGTCGTCGGACCAGGGGTAGGTGCCGATCGGCGCCTGATACTCGTAGTCGGTCGTCGCCAGCCCCTGCGCGACCGCCGGATCGAGTGTCAGCGGCATGACGACGATGCGGCCGGCGAGGTCCCTGCCGTCTTCGAAGAGTGTGAGTGCTGCGGTGAGGCCCTCCGGTGATGTCGCACCGGAGTTCGCGCCGAAGGCGGCGACCGGGACCGCCCGCCCTGATACCGTCAGGGCGTCGGCCGACGGCTCGTAGGTCGCCGGGTGCCAGCGGCGGAACTGCCAGCGGTTCCGTTCGATATCGACGACCCCGGCCTCGGTCAGTTCTCCTTCCACGAACTCGAGGAAGTGACGCCAGCTCGCATTCCCCGTCAGCGCCGGGCCGAGGCGGTGCTTCTGCCAGTGCCAGTAGACGATCGTTTCGATGCCCGGCAGCCAGTCTTCGTTGACCGAGTCCCCGGCGTTGGCGAGTGCGGCGTTGTCACCGGCCCGGGCGGCGCCGGCCGCTACGAGGCCGGCGAGCAGCAACGAGGCCGCCCTTGTCCGCCAGTCGCGTCTCACTGCGTCATGTTGTAGCGGAAGCCGATGCCGTAGGTCCGCGGCGGCCCGTAGTACTCACCGACCATACCCACGAGAACGCGCCGCGACGTGACGTATTCCTCGTCGAGGAGATTCTCGCCGAAGGCGTACACGGACCAGCCCGCGCTGTCGTTCAGGCCGATGCGCAGATTCACCGTGCCGTGGTCTTCGGATAACGACGTCTCGCTGTTCTCGATGTCGCGGAAGGCTTCTTCCGTGTAGGTGGCCCAACCGCGGACAGTGAGGGTCCGCTGACCCGTGATCGGAGCTTCCCAGGTTGCGCTCGCGGTGGCCGAGAATTCGGGCGTGCCGGGCAGTTCATTCCCGACGCGCGCCTGGACCTCAGCCGGGTCGGCGCTGTCCCAGCCGGTGATTTCGGAGTCGAGCCAGGTGCCGCGCAGACTCAGCGTGAGCGCCGGCCCGACCAGCCAGTCCGCCTCGACGTCGAGACCGGTGATCTCGGACTCCGCGGCGTTCTGGATGATGGCTTCGACGATGCCGGTGCCGAGATCCTGGAGAGACAGGACCTGCTTGTCCGTGTAGTCGTTTCGGAACACGGAAGCGCTGACGAAGAGCCGGTCCTCGAGCAGTTTCAGCTTGGTGCCGGCCTCGTAAGCCCAGACCGTCTCCGCACCATACGGCGTGAACGAGGCCGGTTCCGTGATGCCCGAGCCGTCGAAGCCGCCGCTCTTGAACGCGCGCGCCACGCTGACGTAGTACATCGCCCCGTCGGTAGGCTCCCACTGGAGGCTGGTCCGGCCGGATAGGTCGTCTTCATCATAGACCCGCTGGTCGAACAGCCCGTCGGGCACCACATTCGGGAAGGCACTGCCGACGGCGGAGACACCGAACGGATCGATGTCGAACGAACCGCCATCGTAGCGTTTCTCCTCGTCCGTGTAGCGCAGGCTACCCGTGATTTGCCAGGCGGGATCAAGCTGCCACTCGACCTGACCGAAGAAGGCGTAAGACTCATCGTCCTGATCGAAGCGGGTACCGAGCGCGCCCAGCAAGAGATCGTAGGCGGTCAGTACCCTGTTGTAGTCGATGTCGTCGTCCGTGTAGGAGACGCCCACGAGCCAGCGGAGATTGGGATCCGCCTGATAGTCGAGGCGCACTTCTTGATAGAGGCTCTGCAACTCCTCGTCGAAGCTCGCCTCGGCCACACGAATCGGCACGAAGTCGCCGATGTTGTATTCGCGCTCGAGGGTCTCGATGCCCGTGATAGAGGTCAGGAGGTAATCGCCGAGCCGCCAGTTCAGCTCTACGACGCCGCCAAGCTGTTCGCTGTCGTTGAAGGGCTCGACGTTGTCGTAGTCCTTGTAGGGTTCGTCGGCGGGTGGCTGGAAGACGCCGAGGATATCGCCATTGATGTTGGTCGAGCCGACGATTTCGGAGTCATCCTGCGCGTAGTGGATGCTGACGAGGGCGTCGAAGTTCTCCGAGAAATCGAACGCGAGCGACCCGCGAAACGCCAGGACGTCCTTGTCGCCGTAATCGTCCTCCGCGCCGACTTCGGGGACCGGGGGTACCACGCCTGGCACCCGGGTGAAGCCTGCGGTGGAATCGACCGTCCCCGGCCGGTCCATGTAGCCGCCGCCGTCCTGGTACAACGCGGCGAAACGGCCTTCCACGGTGTCGGTGAGGGCGCCGCCGATTGCCGCCTCCAGGTTAATGGCGTCGTAGTTGCCGTAGGATACGTCGACATAGCCGGAGGTCTCCGGCGCCGGCCGTCGGCTCACAAAGTTGATGGCGCCGGCCGTGCTGTTGCGGCCGTACAGGCCGATCTGCGGCCCTTTCAGCACCTCGACGCGTTGCAGGTCGAACAGCGGGAACGTGAGATACGCACTCATCGGCAGATAGACGCCGTCGGCATGCACGGCGACGGACGGATTGTTGTTCACCCAGGGGTTCGTGGTGCCGATGCCCCGGAGTGTGATCGTCGGGTTATTGCTGCCGTTGCCGCGGTAGATGTCCAGGGACGGGATGTTGCGGCTGAGGCTGTCGAGCCCGACGATGCGCTGCTCGCTCAGCGCGTCCTCGCCGAGTACCGAAATGGCCATGCCGATGTCTTCGCGGCTCTGCTCGCGCTTCTGGGCGGTGACGACGATCTCTTCGATGACGCCCTGAGCGTAAGCCGATGCGGACGGCATGAAAGGCGATCCTGCGGCCGCACAAATAACGCCTGCACTGATTACTGCCGCGTAACCACTACGCAAACCCATGGTATTCCCCCCTGGAGCTGTTGCTTCGGAATTTATCGCAGAAAAACAGAATCTTACAGAAGTTACGGTATTGTTTCATCTGCCGCCGGCTTGCAGGCGCCGGCAGCCGGACAGGCGGATTCAGCTCCGATCGGTGCTGAGAGACCCCCTTTGCGATAGGGTGCTCGCGGATGAAGCCGCTCCTGCATATTTATTGAGGAGACTTGGATGAGCGAACTGACAGGGATGACGGCACTCGTCACCGGGGCCAGCCGCGGGATCGGCGAGGCCACCGCTCGCTATCTCGGCCGGAGGGGCGTGAACGTCGTGCTGGCGGCGCGCAGTGGCGATGCCATTGAGCGCATCGCCGCAGAGATCCGTGAGGCCGGCGGGTCCGCGATCGCCCAAGCGACCGACGTCACGGATTTCGCGGCCGTCGAGCAGGCGGTGTCGCGGGCGGTGGACGAGTTCGGCGGTCTCGATATCCTCGTGAACAACGCCGGCACCATCGACCCGATCGCCCGCATCGCGGAGAGCGATCCGGCGGCCTGGGGGCGAGTCGTCGACATCAACGTCAAGGGCGTCTACCACGGGCTGCGGGCGGCGCTGCCGGTGATGCTGGAGGCAGGGCGTGGCACGATCGTGAATCTGAGTTCGGGCGCGGCGACCAGCGCGCTGGAAGGCTGGAGCCATTACTGCTCTACCAAGGCCGCCGTGCTGTCTCTGACGCGCTGCGCTCACCGCGAGTACGGCGATGAGGGCATCCGCGTGGTGGGACTGAGCCCGGGCACCGTCGCGACGGAGATGCAGACGTCCATCCGCGAGTCGGGCATCAACCCGGTGAGCAAGATGCCCTGGTCGGCGCACATCCCGCCGGAATGGGTGGCGCAGGCGATCGCGTTCCTGTGCGGCCCCGAAGGCGGGGAGTTCGCCGGCGGTGATTTTTCCCTGAAGGACGACGAGGGCCGCCGCCGCGCAGGTCTGCCCGAAACCGAATCGTAGGAGGGCCTTCAGGCCCGATGTTGGTCGCGGCTGAAGCCGCTCCTACAGTGGTGCCGGTAGGGGACCTTCAGGCCGGACCCTGGTCAGCTCTTCGAATTCGCCCCCTTATTGCCCGGATGTTATAACAAGAGTTATAATAACCGAAACTTCCCATTTCGCCCTGATTCCGCAATGGCCGCCAACATCAAACTCCGGAAAATCGGCAATTCCCTCGGCGTGATCCTGCCGAGGGAGGAACTCGACCGTCTGCATTTGTCCGAGGGCGATGCGCTCACGATCACGCGTACGGAAGACGGCGTCGAACTATCCCCTTACGACCCGGAGTTCGAGATGAAGCTGAAGGCTTTCGAGAAGACCCGCCGCAAGTACCGTAACGCTCTGCGCGAACTGGCGAAATAGCGCGTCGGCCGCGTGTCGTTCGTCTGGCTGGAATCCCGCGACGTCCTCTATTTCCATCGTGAGCTGATCGCGGAGCACGGCGGTCTTCCGGGACCGGCGGACGGCGACAGGCTCGAGTCCACAGTGGCCCGTCCGCGCAACCTGCTTGCATACGGTGATGACGCGACGATCTGCGACCTGGCTGCAAGCTATGGCTACGGCTTTGCCCGCAACCACTGCTTCCCGGATGGCAACAAACGCATCGCGCTGGTAGCGATCGATGTGTTCCTCATGGTGAACGGCTATGAGCTGGTGGCCGACGAAGCGGACGCTGTCGTGACGATCAGGATGCTCGCGGCGGGGGAGATGAGCGAGGCCCAACTAAGCGCGTGGATCGAGGCCAATACAACCTCCATGTAGGAGGGCCTTCAGGCCCGATGGCAAATTGCGGCTGAAGCCGCTCCTGCGCTAGCTCTCGCGCTGTTCCTTCATGAATTCCTCGTGCCGCTCGACGATGCGCGTCCAGAGGTCGCCAACCTCCGGCACGTCGAGGTGAAACTGCCGCGACAGCGTCTCCACGAGGTCGTCGGCGCTCTCGATCAGGCGTTCGCTTTCGCCGTGCGGCCCGATCTCGGAGAGCACCCGCCCGCGCAGCGTGCGGTGGGCGTCCGGCAGGCGGATCTGGGCGACAAGGCTTTTCACGAACCCGGAGGTCGGGTCGCTCTGCAGGTAGGCGCAGCGCCGCGCGAGCGCATCTTCGTCGCCGGCCACGGGCTCGAAATCGAAGGTGAATTCACCGTCGCCGGCGTCCTCGTGAAACTGCCAGCAGCCGTCGTCGAGGCGGCGGAGGCCGAGTTGGAAGGGCGGCTGGCGGTGGATGACCTCGGCGAGTTCGATGGGCTCGAGCAGGCTGCCGCCGAAGCCCGCGTCGGCGAGGAATTGGCGGTCGGGGGCATCCTCCGTCTTGACCAGCAGGGCGAGGTGGTTGGCGTCGGAGATGTCTTCGCGGCCTTCGCGCATGACCGCGCCGGCGACCCGGGTCACCGCGAAACCGATCTCCGCGAGCACCGCGCCGAACAGCCCGTTCTGCTCGTAGCACCAGCCGCCTCGCCGGTGGCGGACGATCTTGTCGTAGGCGGCGTCCGGGTCGAGGGTGAGGTGGCGGCCGAGCTGTACGTCGAGGTTCTCGAAGGGGATGGCAAGGGCATGGTGGCGGAGGAGGCCGGTGAGTGCGGCAAGCGTCGGCGCTACGGGTCCGGCGTAGCCGATGCGGTCGAGATAGCACTGGAGTTGCATGACGGGATTCCGTGATTCTTGTGATGTCTGCCGCCGCAGCAAGGGCCATTTCTGCCTGATTCGCACAGAAAACGGAAGGGCTCTTGGCGGAGAACTGTATAGAATTACAGTATCAGGCGGGTGCAGGCGGAGGGAGCCGCGATGTTGCAGAATCGGGCAGTTACCAGCGATTTGGCCGACGATCGCGACGCGCAGAACGACAAATGTAGGAGCGGCTTCAGCCGCGACCCCCAGGCGGACCCCGGTCCCGACGGCGAGCTTCAAGGCCGCGCCCGCTACGCCGCCGGCGAGAAACTCGGCGCGGAGATCACCGCCCTCTGCGGCAACATCTACGCGAAGACCTACCGCCTGCTGGAGCTCATCCGCGAGTTCGACGAGAAGGGCTACTGGCAGCTGCCCGGTCTCTGCTCCACCGCCCACTGGCTGAACTGGCAATGCGGCATCGGCATGAACGCGGCACGGGAGAAGGTGCGTGTGGCCCGCACGCTCCCCGACCTGCCGAAGATCTCCGAGGCCTTCCGTAAGGGCGAGATCTCCTACTCGAAGGTCCGCGCCATGACCCGTGTGGCGGATGCACAGAACGAGGACTACCTCCTGGGCATCGCCCGCCACGGCACCGCGTACCATGTGGAAGGCATCGTCGCGAAATGCCGCCGCGCGAAGCGGCTGCAGGACGCCGCGAACGCGAACTTCCAGTACGAGATGCGCAGCGTCGAACACTACTACGATGACGACGGTGCCCTGGTGCTGAAGGCGAGACTCCCGGCGGAGGTCGGCGCGCTGCTCCTGAAGGCCCTGGACAAGGCCATGGACCACCAATTCAATGCTGACGATGATGTGCATGTAGGAGGGCCTTCAGGCCCGATTTCTTCTCCGGCGACAGACGTTTCCGCGGAAACACCGGAGCCCGACCCCGACCCGGAACCCACCCGCTACACCTTCCCCCAACGCCGCGCCGACGCCCTGGCCGAAATGGCCGAGACCTACCTCGCCCACGGCGCCAGGGATTCCTCCTCTGCCGACCGCTACCAGGTCGTCGTCCACGTTTCTGCGGAAATGCTGGATTCCCATGTAGGAGGGCCTTCAGGCCCGATCCATTCCCAAACCACCTCCCAAATAGAAAATGCTCACCACGTTTCCGCGGAAACATCCCGCCGCCTCGCCTGCGACTGCTCCGTCCTCGGACTGGTCGAAGATGCCGACGGCGAACCCCTGTCCATCGGCCGCAAATCCCGCTCCATCTCGCCGGCCATCCGCCGCGCGCTGCGCATCCGCGACAAGGGCTGCCGCTTCCCCGGCTGCACCCGCAAGGCCTACCTCGACGGCCACCATATAAGGCACTGGTCCGACGGCGGAGAGACCAGCCTCGATAACCTCGTATTGCTGTGCCGCCATCACCACCGCCTCGTCCACGAAGGCGGCTTCGACTGCGAGAAGAGCGACGACGGCGAAGTCGTCTTCCGCGACGCGCGCCGGCAACGCATAGACCGCTACGCCCGACTGACCCCGGAAGAAGAGCGCCGCGCCTTCGACGTCTGGCTCGAACGCGAGATGCGCGACCTCGGCATCACCTCACAGACCTGCGTTACGCGCTGGGAAGGGGAGCGCATGGACTGGGATCTGGGGGTCGGGCATCTGTTTCCGCGGGAAGCCGCCGCCGGCTAGTTACGCGCTGCCAGCAGCAACCGAACCAGCTCACCCTTCAGCACCTTCCCCGTCGGATTACGCGGCAGCGCGTCGACGATCTCCAGCCGCTCCGGCCGCATGAACCGCGCAACGCCTGCGGCGGACAGCTGTTCGATGAGCGACTCCAGCGACAGGCTCGCGCCGGGCGCCGTGACCACCGCCGCGCAGATGCGCTCGCCGAGCCGCTCGTCCGGGTAGCCGACGGCGGCGGCTTCCTGCACCTCGGGCAATGCCTGGATGGCGGATTCGAGTTCGCCGGCCGGGATCTTGAGGCCGCCGCGGTTGATGACGTCCTTCAAGCGGTCGATGTAGTGGAAGTAGTCGGCGTCCTCGCCATCACCGGCGATCTCGAACAGCTCGCCCGTGCGGAAGTAGCCTTCCTCGTCGAAGTCCCCGCGGTCGACCGTGCCCTCGGCGGTCCAGTAGCCGGGGAACAGGGCAGGGCTGCGGAAGAGGAACTCGCCCGGCTGGCCCGGCTCCGTGACCGCCCGGCCGGTTTCGATGTCCACGAGTTTCGACTCGACGCCGCGCGCGATGCGTATGCCCCAGTCGCTGCCGTCGCTCTGCTTGCGGGCGGAGCCGCGGAAGCGGGGGAAGTAGCGGGCGCGGCGGTGTGGGTCGCCGGTCATGGTGGGGCCGGAGAGCAGCGTGATCCCCTCGGTCGAGCCGAAAGCGTTGACCACCTCGATGCCGTAGCGCTCGCGGAAGCCCTCGATCATCCAGGCGTCCAGCGGCGCGGAGCCGCAGAGGATGCTGCGGATGGAGGAGACGTCCCGGTCGTCGAGGATGCGCTCGCGCAGGAGCGCGTTCAGCATCGCCGGTGCGGCGACGGTGTGGTGGATGCCGAGTTCCTCCAGCTGGTCGAGGAAGATGCCCATGTCGAAGGGGTTGTGCAGCGCGAGGGTGCCCTGGACTTCGAGCCAGGGCATGAACAGGCCGTTGTAGCCGGCGGTGTGGACCATCTGCATGGGCGCGAGCAGGCGGTCGCCGTGGTGCAGGCCGCCGGCGTCGCGGCAGCAGCCGCCGGTGGCGTGCCACTGGTTGTGGGTGCGCGGGACGCACTTCGGGTTGCCGGTGGTGCCGGAGGTCCAGTGCATGGTGACTATCTCGTCGGCGCCGACCGTGAGGCCGTCCAGGTAGGCCTCGAGTGCGCCGTCGTCGACCTGGAGGTCTCTGACGTCGCCGATGTCGCCGCCGCCCTCGCCCAGGCCGAGCACCGGCGCCGCCGGGGAGTCCCCCTCGGCGAGGATGCGGCGCGCGCTCTCCGCCGGGCGCTGGTCCTTGTACCGCGCCAGCGTCAGCACGCACGCCGGGCGCAGGTGACCGAAGATGCGCCGCATGTCGCGTTCGCCGTAGGCCAGCATGACCGGCGAGGCGATGGCGCCGAGGCGCGCGCAGGCGAGGAAGGCGATGACGATCTCGGCGATGTTCGGCAGCTGCACGACCACCACCGAGTCCTTGCGTACGCCGGCGGCCAGCAGGCCCGCGGCGAGCGCGTTCACACAGGCGTCGGTCTCGGCGAAGCTCAGCTGTCGCGGCTCGCCGTAGCAAAACGCCGGCCGGTCCGGCGCGTCCACGAGGGCGAGCTGCTCCGGCGCGGCGTCGACGCAGGCGCGGAAGAGATCGTCGACGGTGACGTCCCCCCACCACCCGCTGGCGCGATAACGCTCGAGGGTGGCTTCGTCATCCAGGATCATGACGGTGCGGCGAGTCTCAGGCAGCCATGCTGTCGGCCACCTTCAGCAGCCAGGGGTTGGCGTCGCCCTTGGTCATGTTCATGTAGCCGGGCATGTCGAAGTAGTCCCGCGCCCGCCAGATGCGGCCGTCCCTGATCTGATAGATGCCCATGTAGGGCATGCGCACGGTGACGCCGTCCGGCTGGTCGTATTCGTCGATGCCCTCGAAGATGATCTTCTCGTCGTCCTCCAGGTAGTTGACGATGCGCCAGCGGCTCGTCTCCTGGTGCGGCCAGAGCATGGTGATGCCCTTCTTCAGGAACTCCTTGCCCTCGAACGGCCGCGTGCCGACGTGGTAGTGGTAGATGACGTCGTCGTGGAAGCAGTCGAGGACCGCCTCCAGGTCTTTCGCCATCATGGAATCGATGTAGCGCTGTACCGTCTCGTAGGGCTTACCCATGGTGTGCTCTCCCCGCTGGTTGCTGCGCGCTTCGTTCGAGTATGCGGTCGACGGCCATGCGCGCGCTCTTGGCCGCCGCCGGTGTGGCGACGTAGCCCGGTGGGCCGCAGCCGTCGCCGACGTTGTAGAGATTCGGTAGCGGCGTCTCCACCGGGAGGTTGTAGCCCGGCCAGGAGCGCGCCACCACGTCCGGGTCGTCGATGTCGCGCAGCTGCACGTCGAGGAAGCGCCCGCCCTTCTCGTCGAAGTCCGGGAACAGCGTGCGCACGTCGGCCATGTTGGCGCGGCGCTCGTCTTCCCGGTCCATGGGATGCAGGCAACTCTTCGGCGTGCCGTAGAAAGCGGTGAGGTGGCGGCCATCGGGTGACCACTCCGGACAGATATTCGTGAGCGGCACGCCGGTAACGATGCGCTCGAGGCCGGCGGCCAGGAAGGCGGAACGCGGCTCGAACAGGGGCTCGTCGGAGACGACGTAAGTGGCGACGATGGGCGTGGGCCGAATGCGTTTCTCCAGCGTCTCGGTGTAGTCGCTGCCGAGCGCCTGCCGGCCCGCGAGCTGGACCGTGACCGACGGACCGGTGTTGCTGATGACGATGTCCGCGGGCAAGGTCTCCTCGCGGCCGTCGCTCTCGATGCGCACACCCGTGGCCCGGCCGTCCGTAGTCTCGATGGCGAGTGTCGGCGTCTCCAGCAGCACGCGGCCGCCATTGGTCTCGATGACCCGCGCCAGCGCCTCGCTGACCGAGACGAAGCCGCCCGGCAGCATCGCGTACTTGTCCATGCGGGCCTCGGTGGCGGCGAAGTGGGCGAACCAGTGCCGCGCGGGATACTCGAAGTCGTTCACCGCGGAGACGGCCGACGTGATGGCGTGGAAGAGGGCGAGCAGGTCCTCGTTGTCGGTGTAGCGCTCGAGCCATTCACGGAAGGTGGGACCATCGTCGCCCACGGCGGTCGCCTCGGGGTCGCGGAAGGCCTTGCCGATCTTCGTGATCGAGAGCTCCAGGCCCACGCGGGCCATGGCCTTCTTCGAGCCGCCGCCGTGCACCTTCATGAACATCTCGAGCATCTTGCCGGTGCCGCTCTTCGCCGGCAGGGGCACGAACTCGCCGCCGCCCTTGATCCAGAACCACATCTCGCTGACCGGGCGCTTCTCGAACTCGGCGCCGACCTCCTCGCAGATGTCGGGCAGGACGCCGCGGAGCTGGAACGACACCGCGCCGCGGGGCAGGCGGTAGCCCTCGATTTCCTGGGTGCGCGTGCGCCCGCCCACGGTGTTCAGTTTCTCGCAGACGGTGACCCGGTAGCCGTTCTTCGCGAGCAGTGCGCCTGCGCACATACCGCCGACGCCGGCACCGATGATCACCACGTGTTCTCTGTTGTCCATGTCAGCTCCCATAGGATGGCCGAGGGTGGTCGAGGGTTGTCAGGGGGCGGTCAGCCGCAGGCCCCCGAGGATGAAATCCCAGATTTCGTCGGCGAGCGCCGCACGACCGGGGCGTTGTTCCGTCGCCAGGGCCTGGCCGGCGGCATGGCGGACGCCGCCGCAGATCATCGCGGCGAGGATGTCGGGGTCGTAACGGGCGGGGATCTGCCCGCGCTGCTGGCCCTTGGCGATGTTGCGGGCCGCCAGGGCAATCACCCGCTGCCAGCGCTCCGCCTCGACAGCGGCTACGCCGGGGTCCCGGGCCAGGCGCGAGATGATGATGGCGGCAAGCGGGTGGTCGTAGAGGAAGTCGATCAGGCGGGATACGCGTTCGCGCTCACGCAGCGTCCAGTCGCCCGGCGGCAGGTCGGAGAGGTCGATGCTGCGGTCCAGTTCGTCGTAGAAATTGTCGACAACGGCGGCGATCAGCTGCGATTTCGAGCCGAAACGGTGATAGGGGAGGCCCACCGAGACGCCGGCGCGACGGGCGACGTCCTGCAACTCGAAGTCGCCGTTGCCGTCCACGAGTGCGTCGGCTGCCGCGGCGATGATCGTCTCGCGGCTGCGCTCCGAGCGTAACGTTCTTGCCCCCATGCTCCCCCCGGGCATGAAATTGAATTGAATTCAATTATAAGGACGGCACGATCGAGATGTCCAGCGGCATTCGCCGGCGGTGGTCGCGGGGGTTCCGCGAGAGGCGGCTAGCCGCTCAGGAAAGGCAGGCGATAGGTGCGTTTGCCGGTGGCGGCGAAGAGGGCGTTAGCCACCGCCGGCGCCAGCGGCGGCACGCCGGGCTCGCCGACGCCGGTCGGCGCCTCGCCGGACTGGACGATGTGCACCTCCACCTTCGGCATCTCGTCGATGCGCAGCGAACGGTAGTTGTCGAAGTTGTCCTGCTGCACCTTCCCGTCCTTCAGCGTGATCTCCTCGCGCAGCGCGGCGGAGAGGGCATAGGCAATGCCGCCTTCCATCTGGGCGCGGATGACGTCCGGGTTGATCGCAATGCCGCAGTCGACGGCGCAGACGACACGGTCGACGCTGAAGCTGCCGTCATCTTCGACGGTGATGTCGGCCACCTCGGCCACGTAGGTGCCGAAGGATTTGTGCACGGCGACGCCGCGGCCGCGGTTCGGGCCGAGGTCCTCGCCCCAGCCGGCCTTCTCCGCGGCGAGTTCGAGCACGCCGAGGTGGCGCGGGTGTTCGGCCAGGAGTTCGCGGCGCAGTTCGACCGGGTCGCGTCCGGCGGCCGCAGCGAGTTCGTCGATGAAGACCTCGGTGACGAAGCCGTTCTGGGTGTGGCCGACGGAGCGCCACCACAGCGCGGGCACGCCGTTGTCGGTCTCGTGCCAGTCCACGCGCAGGTTTGGGATGGTGTAGGGCAGTTCCCGCGAGCCCTCCACGGCGGAGGGGTCGAGGCCGTCCTGAATCATGCCCTCGAAGGCGCTGCCCTTCATGAAGGACTGGATCACCGCCTGGTGTCGCCACGCGGCCGGTTTGCCGTCGGCGTCCAGTGCGCCTTCCAGCAAGTGGTAGCTCATGGGTCGGTAGCGCCCGGCGCGCATGTCGTCTTCGCGGGTCCAGATGAGCTTGACCGGGGCGCGGCCGTCTATGGCCTTGGCTACGGAGACGGCGTCGGCCACGTAGTCGGAGTCCGGCACGGCGCGGCGGCCGAAGCTGCCGCCGGCGAACACGGTGTTGATCTCCACCTGTTCCGGCTGCAGTCCGAGGATACCGGCCGCGATGTTCTGGTCGAGGGTCTGGATCTGCGAGCCGGTCCAGATGCGGCAGCCGCCGTCGGCGAGTTCGACGACGCAGTCCATCGGCTCCATGGTGGCATGGGCCAGGAACGGCAGGCGGTATTCGCGGCGGATCACGGTCTCGGCGGAGGCCAGCGCGGCCGGCGCGTCGCCGTCGTTGCGGGCGACGAGGCCGTCTTCCTTCGCCTTGCCCTCGTACTCAGCGAAGAGTGCCTCCGAGCCGCGCTTCTCGGCGTTGGTCTCGTCCCACTCGACGGTGAGCGCCTCGCGGCCTTTCAGCGCCGACCAGTAGCTGTCGGCCACCACGGCGACGCCGCGCGGGATCTCGACCACGTCGGTGACGCCGGCGACCGCTTTGGCCTCCGTGGCGTCGAAGGACTTCACCTTCGCGCCGAAGCGCGGCGGATGGGCGACCAGCGCGGTCAGCATGCCCGGGCGCGAGAGGTCCATGGTGAACTCGAGGCTGCCGTCGGTCTTGGCAGCTGAATCGAGCCGCGGGACCTTCGTGCCGATGAGGGTGAACTCGGCCGGATCCTTCAGCGCCGGGTCTTCCGGCGGCGTGATATCGGCGGCGGCGACGGCGAGCTCGCCGAAGGTCGCGCTGCGGCTCGAGGCCTGGTGGCTGAGCACGCCTTCCCTGACCGTGATCTCGCCCGCCGGCACATCCCACCGCGCCGCGGCGGCGCCCACCAGCATGGCCTTCGCGCCCGCGGCCGCCTGTCGCAGCTGCATCCACGAGTTGGCCACCGAGGTGGATCCGCCCGTGCCCTGCATGGGCCCGAACGCGAGGTTGTTGTAGAGCTCCACGTTCGCCGGCGCGAACTCGGCCTGCATCTGCGACCAGGCGGCGTCGAGTTCCTCGGCCACGATGGTGGGCAGGCCGGTGGTGACGCCCTGGCCCTTGTCGAGGTGTTTGACGATCACCGTCACCGTGTTGTCCGTGCCGATGCGGATGAACGGGCCGGTCGCGATCTCTTCGGTGCCGGCGGCAGAACCGGCTGATCCGGTGGCGCTACCCGATCCCGGCGCCGCCTCCTCGCCGCGACCACAGCCGATCATGAAACCCGCGCCCGAGAGGCCGACCACCTTGAGGAAGGTGCGGCGGTCGAGGGCGGGACGGGGGAGTCTGTCGAAGCGTCCGAACATGATCAGCCCTTCATCTCGTCGGCAGCCTGGCGGATGGCCGCCCGGATGCGCTGGTAGGTGCCGCAGCGGCAGAGGTTGCCGCGCATGGCGCGGTCGATGTCCTGGTCGTCGGGGTCCGGGTTCTCGCTCAACAGTGCGGTGGCCGACATGATCTGCCCGGACTGGCAGTAGCCGCACTGCACCACGTCGAGCTGGCGCCAGGCGCTGCGCACGGCGAGCCCCGCCGGCGAGTCGAGGCCCTCCAGGCCCTCGATGGTGACGACGGGGCGCTCTCCCACGCTGGAGACCGGCAGCCGGCAGGAGCGCGTGGCCTCGCCATCCACGCTCACGGTGCAGGCGCCGCAGCGGGCGATGCCGCAGCCGTATTTGGTGCCGGTGAGTCCGAGGTCTTCCCGCAGCACCCACAGCAGGGGCTTGTCTTCGGGGACGTCGACGGTGCGGGACTCACCGTTCACGGTCAGGGTGAATGGCATGGGGCGCTCCGGTAGTGTGGCCGTTCGGATGTCGCCCGAGTATAGCCCACGTAACTGGCCGTTCGGTCAGCGTCGAACGATTGACCACGCGGCGGGGGATCGGGTTTACCGCGCCGGAGTTCGAGAGGAGAGAAGTCTTGCCCCTGACTATTGCATCGCTGCACCGGGTTGCACTCGGTGCGGTCGCGACCGAGCTGACCGGACTGCTGGACGCCGCGGCGGCGCGGTTGGAGGCCGGCGAGCGCGACGCTCCCCTGGCACGGCAGCTGGCCGTCCCGGGCCGCCAGCTGGGCGACACCCCGCGGAAGATGGCGCTGAAGGACACCCTCCAGGGCATAGCCGACCGCCTGACGACACTGTAGGAGGAGGGCCTTCAGGCCCGAAACCCCGACCCCCTAAAACCCGAGCCCGTCCCTGAACGCCTCGGCATACCGGACCGACTCCCGTTCCAGGATCGCTGCCCGCCAGTCGCGCATGGCCGGCGGCGGTGCCGCCCCATCACTTGCGCCATGCGCCTCGACGGCGCCGAGGGTGGTGTAGAAGGTGTGGAAGGCGATCTCCAGCAACGAGAATCGGTCGCCGAAGAAGTACGGCCCTTCGAGCCGCGGGACGAGGACGGCGGCCTCGAACCAGTCCAGTTGCTCCTCGAGACGGGCGATAGCGGCATCACGCTCGTCCTTGCCCGACCGCGCGATCGTCGTGAGCTGCGGCAACAGTCGGTTGTCGCAGTAGTGGATCCACTTTCTCGCTGCAGCGCGGTCCCGCGGGTCGTCTGGCAACAGGGGCGGCTGCGGAAAGCGCTCCTCGATGTATTCGTTGATGATGTTGGATTCGAAGACGATGGTTGCTCCGTCCACAAGGACCGGCGTCTTGCCGTAGGGCGTAGCGGCTAGAAACTCCGGGAGTTTGTTGCCGCCGGCATCGACGGCGGGGATGGCGGTGAATTCCACGCCCTTCTCGCGCAGGGCCGCGTAGTTCCTGACGGCCCAGCCGCAGCCGCGGCCGGTATAAATGCGGATTTCAGACATGTCGCATCCCGGCTGTGCGCCGCTCACGCGCCTCCAGTCTGCGCCGGATTATGCGGTGACGGCTGGCGGTGATCGGGAAGAAGAAGGCGAGGACGGTGGCGGCCAGATTCAGGAGGATGGGAACGCCGAGGAAGGCGATGAAGAAGCCGGCGAGTGCCAGGCCCTGGTTGTGCGCATCCGGGTCGAAACCGAATGCGGAGGCGAGCATCAGGGCCAGGCCCGCGCCCGCACCGAGCCCGATTTTCTGGAACAGCGTGATCAGCGAATAGTAGTTGCCGGCGTTGTTGCTGCGGGTCTTCAGCGTGTCGTAGTCGACGACGTCGGCCATCAGCGCGTAGTAGGCGACCGTGGATCCCGCCGAGAACAGGGCGGACAGGCTGAAGACGGTGAACATCGCCGGGTACGCCGCTTCGCCGGGCCGGATGAAGCCCATGGCGACCAGCGTCGCCACCGTGCTCAGATTGCAGAGCGCGAGCATCCGGTGCTTGCCGATTTTCGCGCCCACGACGCCCCAGAGCGCCGCGCTCGCCACGCCGATGGTGGCCACGGCCAGGCCGATGTGACTGAAGCGCTCGGGGATGCCGAGGTAGTTGGCGATGAAGAAGAAGTACAGCCCGGCGACCATGCCGCTGGCGATGGCGCTCGCGAGCATCAGCACCGAGAAGTAGCGCATCGGCCGGTTGGAGGCCAGACCGCGGAATGCGGTCTTGAGGTCGGGGGTCCGGGCCACCCCGACGTGACCCTGGGGTACACGGACCACGGCCCAGGTGACGCTGACGAAGATGAGGCCGACGACGACCCAGGACAGGAAACGGGTGACCTCCGGCGTGATCTCCGTCGTGGCGAAGATCGGCAGAAAGGGCCCGCTCCAGAACAGGACGTAGCCCAGGTAGATGGCGGTCGTGCGGAAGCCCGAGATGCGTGAGCGTTCGCTGTAGTCGGTGGTCAGCTCACTGAGCCAGGCGCCGTGGGGGATCTCCACCATGGTCCACCCGAGATAGACGGCGATCGATGCCAGCAGGAAGTACACGGCGCCGGTGTCGGGCCCCGGGCGGAACCAGAAGAGGACGCCAACCATGCAGAGCAGCCCGCCGAAGATGATCCAGGGTTTGCGCTTGCCGAGGCGCGAGTCGGTCTTGTCCGACAGCAGGCCGATCAGCGGATCGGTGACGCCGTCGAGCACCCGGCTTGCAACCAGGATGATGCCCAGCACGGCGAGATCGATGTCGGCGACGGTGGCGTAGAGCCCGGGCAGGATGGACAGCGCCGGCGTGTGCAGCATCCAGATGGGGACGAGCGGCGCGGAGTAGGCCGCAACCGTCGTGGCGCCGACGCGTTGGTTCAACGGCCGAAACGGTACGTCGCTTCGAGTCCTACGGTGCGCGGACGTATGGTGTTGGCCCGTACGGCCTGGCCGGCCTCCGGCGTGCCGACGGCGCCCCCGGAGAAGACGTTCAGCCAGGGTGCCTTGTCGGTGACGTTGTCCACGTAGAGTTTCAGCTGCCAGCTGTTCCAGTTCGCGCCGGCCGAGAAGTTGACGACGTTCTGGGACGGCACGGTGACGTTGCCGTCGTTGCCGTTGAAACCGAACGTGGAGGTGGAGGCCTTGTGCCAGTAGTTCGCACGGACGAATGCGTCGGCGTTCGGCGTCAGGGCGAACTGGTAGCCGACGTCCAGGGACCAGGTATCGGTCGGCGTGCGCCGCAGTTCGTCACCCTTGCTGATGGTGACGCGCGTCCCGGGGAAGAGCTGGGCGTCGTCCTGGAACTCGTTCTCGGTCCACGCGTAAGTGAGCGCGGCGTAGACGCCCGGTGCGATCAGGTCCTGGGTGACGATCTCGATCTCGGCACCCATCGCCTCGAGGTCGGGCGCGTTGGTGGTGAAGAACCCCTGGCCGAATGCGCCTGCCGTGTCGCTCTGTACGACCGCCTGCACTTCCTGCCAGTCGAGGAAGTAGACGGCGGCGTTCAGGATCATGCGGTTGTCGAGCAGGGTCGATTTGACGCCTGCCTCGTAGCTCACCAGCGTGTCCGGGCCGAACTCGAAGAACTCCTCGGAGATGCCGAAGAGGTCCTCGCCGACGAAGGTGTTGAAGCCGCCGAAGCGGAAGCCTTCGGCGCGGGAGCCATAGACCATCAGGTCGTCGGTCGCCCGGTATTCGATGGCGATCTTGTGGAAGAAGTCGCTGTCGGAGGCCACACCATTCGTGACGAAGCCGAAGTCTGCGCCGCCGATCAGGAATACCTCCTGGTTATCCACTTCCCAGTCGAAGAAGCGTCCGCCGACCAGAACCGTGAGCTTGTCGGTGAGGTCGTAGCTGACCTCGCCGAACAGGGCCCGGTCGGTGAGGATCTTCAGTCCGCCCTGGGTGAGGCCCTCCGCAGGGGAAGGGTCGTCGAGGGAGGCGAGGCTGTAATCGATGGTCTGGTCGAAATCGTCGTACTCGTCGTAATAGAGCCCAACGATCCACTGCAGCCGGCCGCCGCCGGCGGAGGCGAGGCGCAGTTCGTGAGTGGTCGCTTTCTCGTCGATGGTGGTCGTGACCTGCTGCAGGAATCCGAGCTCGTCGTTGAAATCGGTGTAGAAGCCGTCGTTGGTGTAGCGGGAGCCGTTGTAGGAAACGGTCGCCCAGCCGAGGTCGTAGTCGACGATGAGATTGAACAGGTCGTAATTCTGCTCGGCGGGGCCGGCATCGGACGGCTGATCCACCTGGAGGCCGCCCAGGCTGATATCGAAATAGGTCGGTGCGTCCGCCTCGAGATCGTTGCCGTGCCAGATGGCGGTGACGCTCAGCGAATCGGTGGGCTGGTACAGCGCCGACAGACGCCACGCGGTTTCCTCGACGTCGTTGATGCCCTCGGTGCCGGTGCGGATATTCTCGATGTAGCCCGCCTCGTCGATACGCTGAGCAGCGAGACGCACCGCGAACACATCCTCGGCCAGTGGCACGTTCACGTAACCGCTCAGGCGGCTGCTCGTGCCGCTGTCGCCGCTCGTGCCGTAGACGTCGCCCTGGACTTCCGCGTCGAAGCCGGCGGGGTCCGGACGATTGGAGCGGAAATAGATGAGACCGCCGATGGCTTGTGCGCCCCAGAGCGTGCCTTGCGGGCCGCGCAGCACGGCGACTTCGCCGATGTCGAAGAAGCGGTAGGTATTGCCGAAGTGCGGCGCGCCGTCCAGATACTGGGCCACCACGCCCTCGGTATTGTCGGCGACGGCGGACAGCCCGCGGATGGAAGCGACCTCGTTGCTCCGGCCCGGGCCGCCGTCGTTGATGAAATTTGTGCCCGGCACCTGCACGATGAAGTCGTCGAAATCGAGGACGTCGAGGCGCTCGAGCTTGGTGGCGTCGAAGGCGGTGATGCTCGCGGCGAGGTCCTGGACGCTGCGGGCAGATCGTTTGTCGGCCGTGACGAGTATCTCCTCGATGACCGTGGCATCCGAGTCGATCTCCTGAGCCGAGACCGGTGCGGCGACGGCGCCGGAGACGGCGAAGAGTGCGGCGCCCGCTCGGCGGATCAGGCGAGAGGTGAAAGAACGCATTTGCAGCCCCCTGGCGCCGGCCTCGGACCGGCACGGTCAGTTCCCGGAAATAGCTCGAGAAGAAACATACCGTACAGACGTATTGTTTGTAAAGAAGCGCTGGTCAGCCCCGTCGGCCGGCCTCCAGATAGGCCTTCAGCATGGCGACGACCAGTTCGAATCGTCGGTCCGTGGCCGGGCCGTCGGCGTCGGAGGCGAGGCCTCGCATCAGATAGCAGGCGATGCCGACGAGGTCCCGCGGATGTTCGGCGGCCGCGAACTCTGGGAACAGCTGCTCGTACTCGCGGCTCATCTCCTCGTCGTCGATGGCGGTCATCTCGCGCTGCAGCGCGGCGATTTCCTCGTTGGTACGCATCGCCACCTCGATCTCGAGCGCGGTGGCGTACCAGGTCTCGAAATCCTCCCGCAGAACCTGCAGCCGGTCCTCGAGCGAGAGACGGTCGGTATCGGCCCCGAGCAACTTCTCCTTGAACCGGTTCAGGCGCTGGCGATAGAACCAGACGATGGCGCTGGCGATCAGCTCGTTCTTGGTGGGGTAGTGGTGCAGCAGAGCGCCGCGCGAGACGCCGGCCTCCGCGATGATGGAGCTGATGGAGGTGGCCGCAAAGCCGTCCCGACCGAGACAGCGCACCGTGGCCTGCAGCAACGCGGTCTGCGTGGATTCGCTGCGCTCCTGCTGGCTGCGGCGGCGTACGGGCGCGTTCCTGGGCATGTCCGGCTTCCTGTCGTGGTCTGCATTAACAGTACGATCATACTATTTAGTCGGTAACGCCTGCGAGACCTCTTGAAATACGGCCATCCAGCTGGCCACCGAACTCCTTCAACTGCCCCGCCGCCCGCAGCGTGCCCTGCTCCCAGTCCCACATCAGGTCGTAGATCTCCCAGGCGGCGTTGCGCAGCTCGCGGTTCTTGCAGGCGGCGTCGAGGTCGAAGTGAGCGAGTGAGGGGCGGCCGTCGATCTCGGTGAACTCGGCCTCCATCCTGGCCACGTCCTCCGCCAGGCGTTCGAGGTAGTTCTGCTCGCGCTCGCGCAATTGACGCTGCTCGTTCCACTTATTGACCTGCAGGCCGACGAAGATGCCGGCCACGACGATGACGAACTCGATGGCGACGGCCAGCCAGTCCTGCTTGCGGACGGAGTAGGCGAGGCGGCGCAGGATCATGTCGGCTTTCCTGTGATCGATGGTTGTCGCGCTATCATACTTGCGTCTCGGGCTGCTCATTAGTCGAGTCGATGCGCTACCTGCAGATCGTCGAGTCCGTGCGCGGGCAGATCCGTGCCGCGCCGACCGCCAGGCTCTCGCTGGAAGCCGCGGCAGCGGACGCCGGCCTGTCCCCGGTTCGGCTGCACCAGATCTTTGCCGAAGTCCAGGGCGAGAACTTCGGCGCGTTCGTCCGCCGCTGCCGGCTCGAGTGTGCCTGCGGTCTCATGCGCGCCTTCCCGGAGTGGTCGTGCACACGCGTGGCGCTGGAGGCGGGCTACTCCGAGAGTTCGGACTTCACCCGCTCTTTCCGGCGCGCCTTCGGCATCGCGCCCAGCCGCTGGGATCGGGTGCGGCCGCTGAACCGGGGTTTGCCGGGGGACGACGGGAATTCGGACGGTGACTCGCCGCTCGCCGTGGGTTTCGCCGATGCGCCGGGCCCGGCCGAGTTCCCGGTGACGATCCGAGAGCGCGAGTCCTGCCGGGTGGCGGTGCTGGAGGTGCGCGCGGCGCACGAGGGCGATAACCTGGCCGCGGCGTTCGACCGCCTGGAGGCGTGGCTCGATGCCCGCGAGCAGCGCCGTCCCGGGCGCTGGTTCATGGGACTCAGTCAGGACAGCGACCTGGAGACCCCGGCAGAGCTGTACCGCTACGAGCTGGCGCACGCCGTGGATGACGATGTCGCGGCGGACGATGGCATCCTGATCCGGGTCCTGCCGGCGACCACCGCTGCGGTGTTGCCGTGCCGCGGCGGCCCGGACGAATTCGTCGCGGCCTGGGATCATCTGCTGCGCGTGTTTCTGCCGGCCGGCGCCTGGCGCCAGGGCAATGGTCCCGCGATGGAGGTGTACTACAACGATCCGCGCCGACACGGGATGCGCTACTGGGACATGGACTGCGTGCTGCCCGTGGCCGCCGCCGCTTAAAATCTGTCAAGCAGCCGTCGCGTCCGCGGCGGACAATAGACACATCGTGTTGCTTGGCAAGGGGAGAGCAGCCATGAACGAGAAGAATGATCCGCTGGCGTTCCTGCTGGGGCTGGCCGACGGCCGCTGGCAGGGGGAGGAGGAGATCGTGGTGGATCCGTCGGCCGGGCCGATGCAATTTACCGGCAAGCTGCACAACGAACGGACTCTCGGCGATACGGCACTCGCGGGCAGCTACACCCAGAGCCGCGACGGCGAGACGACGATGCACTGCCACACGGTGATCCGTCTCTCCGCCGACGGCGAGGCGGTGATGACCTGGGTGCCGTCCGAGGGCGAACCGCAGATCTTCCGCGGCCGGTTCAACGGGCCGGTACTGGAAGTCAGCCGCAGCGACGACGACGGCGCCCGCCACACCATCACCGAGGACTTCGGCGACGGCAAGACCATGACGAACGTCATGACGGTGACCCCGCCCGGCGGCGAACCGATGACGGTATTCACCGGCCGCTATACGAAGCTCGGTCCGGTCGCCGGCCGCGAGGTGTGGCGGGACCTGACCATCCGCGACGCGGCCGGCGCGCGGCCGTTCTACGAGGCGGTGCTGGGCTGGACGCCGCAGCCCGTCGACATGGGCGGCTACGACGATTACAACATGCTGGACGCCGAAGGCGAGGTGGCCGGCGGCGTCTGCCACGCCCGCGGCGGCAACGCCGACCTGCCGCCGGCGTGGCTGCTGTACTTCGCGGTGCCGTCGCTGGAGAAGGCCATCGCGGCGGCAGAGGCAAACGGCGGCAGGGTGGTCGCCGGCCCGAAGGGCTTCGGCGGCTTCAGCTACGCCGTACTCGCCGACCCGGCGGGCGCGCAATTCATCGCCTGCGAACAAAAGGTCTGATTGGGCGTAGGAGGGCCTTCAGGCCCGATCATGGATCGGGGCTAAAGCCCCTCCTACATGTCTTGACGAATCAAGATATGTCAGGCTAGCATCCTTTCCATGGCAGCCATCAAGATCAGTTCCAAAGTCGACGAGAAAGTCTGGGCGGAACTCCGCGCCATGGCAGACGAGTCGCACCAGAGTGTCTCGGGCCTGCTGACCGAGGCCATCAGCGAGTACCTGCAGCGCCGGCGCGTGCGTCCCGACGTGCTGAAGCATCTCGACGATTCCATCGACGAGAACCGCCGGCTCGGGGAGCTTCTTGCCCGCTAGCAGCCGGGTCCTGTTCCTCACGGCCGATGAGGTGCTGGCGATCCACGAGTCCCTGATCCGCGAATTCGGCGGCCCGCCGGGCGTGCGCGATCAGGGCCTGCTCGAGAGTGCCCTGTTTCGCCCGCGCACCGGTTACTACGAAGACCTGGCGGAGATGGCCACGGCGCTGTTCGAATCTTCACTGATGAACCATCCCTTCGTGGACGGCAACAAGCGCGTGGCCTTCTTCGCCACCGACGTCTTCCTGCGCCTGAACGGCTGGAAGCTCCGGGTGGAAGCGGACAGCGCCCACGGATTTCTCATCGGGCTGCTCGAACAGGGCGAATGCGATTTCGCGCGCCTGCTGCCCTGGCTCCGGCAACACCTCGTTCGATGCTGAAACTCTTCTCCATCCTCGTCGGCTTTTACCTCCTCTTCGTCGGCCTCGTCTACGCGATGCAGGGCCGTCTGCTCTACCTTCCCAACCTGCCGGGACGCGAACTCGATGCCACGCCGGCGGACATCGGCCTCGCGTACGAGGACGTGCAATTCACCGCTGACGACGGCGTGAAGCTGCACGGCTGGTTCGTGCCGGCGACAGAGACCGCCCGCGGCACGCTCCTGTTCTTCCACGGCAACGCGGGCAATATCTCGCATCGGCTGGAGTCCGTCCGCCAGTTCCACGGCCTGGGACTGGACGTGCTGATCGTCGACTACCGGGGCTACGGCCGCAGCGAGGGCAGTCCGTCGGAGCGGGGCACGTACCGGGACGCGGAGGCGGCCTGGCAGTACCTCACGGAGGAGCGCGGCGTGGCGCCGTCGCGCATCGTGGTGTTCGGGCGCTCGGTGGGCGGCGCGGTCGGTGCCTGGCTCGCGGCGAACCGGGAGGCGGGCGCGCTCATCGTGGAGTCGAGTTTCTCGTCGCTACCCGCGCTGGCCGCCGAACTCTATTGGTTTCTGCCGGTGCGCTGGCTGAGCCGCTTCCGCTATCCCACGGCCGAGTACGTGGCCGATGCGGACTGCCCGGTGCTGGTGATCCACAGCCGCGAGGACGACATCGTGCCGTTCCACCACGGCCGCGACATCTACGAGTCGGCCGGCGAGCCGCGCGAGTTCCTGGAACTGTCCGGTCCCCACAACGGCGCCCACGTGCTGAGCGAGAAGCGCTACCTGGGAGGGCTGGAGGCGTTCCTCGCGGCGGCACTGTCGCCCACGTAGGAGGGCCTTGAGGCCCGATTTTGTATTGAATCGGGGCTAAAGCCCCTCCTACCAGCCCCTCCTGCCAGCCCCTCCTACGCGCAATCGCCCTCAGAAGAACACCAGACACCGCGTCTCGATACTCTCCCGCGGAGCCGCCCCCGCCGGCGCCGAGGGATCATCGAAGGAGGAATGCAGCGTGAACCGCGTACGCCCGTCGGTGGCCGAGTCGAAGGTCTTGAACACCAGCGCCTCGTCCGGCTGCATGCGCGGATAGTAGTACCAGCGCTGCTCCGGGTGGTGCAGCGCCACCTGCAGTTCGCCGATGCGGTCCTCGCCGCGCCGCTCCACGGCCACGAGGTCTTCCTCCCTGACGGTCGTCGCATCGGCCATCACCAGCGGATGATTCAGCACGGCTCCGGCGGTGGAGCGCCAGACGTTGATGATGGCGAAGCGGCGCGCGAGCAGGCGTTCGGCTTCCTCCGGCGCGTCTGCGTAGTGGTCGCGCAGACGCTTCACGCCGGAGCGCGCGGTGTAGTCGTTGTGCACGATGGCCGCCGGGTCTCGAATATTGCGCTCGCGCTGGCGCTCGAGGGACGAGGCACGGCGGGTGTCGTCGAAGATCTCGACCCGTGCCGCGCCGGTGAGCCGGGTCAGCAGCGTCCTGACCTCTTCGTGATGCAAGGCCGCGATCTGCTCGTCGTCATGGAAATCGGTGACTGCTGTCGGCTGCGCGACCAGCATGAAGCCCTCGGCATCGAGACGCGTGTCCCCTAGATGCGACCGGGCGTCGTGGACGGCGACCTCCCGGGTGGTGAAATTGCCGAGGTGTTCGGTGCTGTCGCCGCCGCCTTTCGACGGCACGTAGGCGAGCGGCCCGTCGAGATCGGCCAGGAACTTCAGCCGGGCGGTGACGGGCCCGGTCCGCCGGCGCATCGGCCCTGAAGTCCCTCCTACCATGATTCTTTCATCGGCCGCAGGTCCACCTCGAAGCTCCACGCCGAGCGGGGCTGCTGCGTGAGCCGGTAAGCCGCCTCCGCGATATGGCGCGGGTCGAGCCGCTTGCCCTCCTTCGTTTCCGCGCTGTCCGGCTCGCCGACGACGCCGTCGATGATCAGCACAGCGACGTGGATGCCATGGGGCTGGAGGTGCTTCGCCATCGACTGGGCGAGGATGCGCTGCGCCGCCTTGGCCGGCGCGAAACCGGCCGTCTTCGGTATGCCGCGGAGCGATGCGGTGGCGCCGACGAAAACGATGTCGCCTGCGCCTTTCTCTTTCATGTCCGGGATGACCTGCTGGGCCGTGACGAGCCCGCCCAGCGCATTTACCCGCCAGCCGTGCTCGAACTCGGCGACAGTAAGTTCCTCGACGCTCTTCCAGCTGCCGCTGCCGGCGTTATAGATCAGAACGTCGACCGGACCGAGATCCTCGCGGATGCGGCGGAAGGTGGTCTCGACGGCATCCGGGTCGGTGGCATCGCAGGCATAGGCGCGGGCGTCGGCCAGTTCGCCGGCGAGCCGCTCCGAAAGATCCGTGGAGCGGGACAGCAGCGCCACGGCATAGCCCTCGGCGTCGAACGCCCTTGCGAAGGCCTCGCCGTTGCCGGGACCGATGCCGACGACCGCACAGACGGGTTTGGTCATGGGTTCTCTCTCCCTGATTCTGGTCTGCTTCCTGCATTGCATGCTAGCAGGCCGGACGCGCCGCGGCAGCCGGCCCCGGCGTCAGACGGCCAGGTCCCGGATGTGATGCAGTTCTTGGCGCCCACGGTACATCTGCCGTACAACAGCTCGGGTGCCGGCTGCAAACGGGAGGGCACAGCCATGAGTGACAAGGACAAAAACGGGCAGGTCGACGATTACGATCTCGACGACACGATCAACCGGCAGATGACGACGTCCGGCGTGACCGGAATCGTGCGCGTGCTGCGCGAGCACGCGGGCGATTACCCGGCCGAGGCCGAGCAGGCGGAGAAGGACGAGTCCTGAACGCTTCCCGGCCCGGTCAGGCGGGCGCCGGCGAGAAGTACAACTGCGCCAGCAGGGCGAGATGCGCGGCCGAGTGGGCGATGATCACGATCCACAGGTTGCGCCCGCACAGCAGGAACGCGATTCCCCAGACGATTCCCATGACGGTGGTGACCACCACACCGCCGACGCCCCACTGGAAGTGCACCGAACCGAACACCAGCGCCTGAAGCAGCACCGCGATCAGGGCGCTGCCCGGCAGCGGGCCGAGCAGACGCGACAGCCGCTCGATGAGGAAGCCGCGATACAGCACCTCCTCCGGGATCGCCGCGGTCAGCGGCAGCACCAGCGCCATGGCCAGCACCCCGAACAGATTGCCGCGCAGGGCGTCGTAGCGGGAGAGGTCCGGCTCGGGGACATGCAGGAACTGGCCCACGAGCAGGGGCACGGGGCCTTGGGCGACGATGTAGGCGGCGAGGATCCCGACCACCCACAGCGGAACGGTGGACCAGCGCCGTGGCTCCCTGAAGCCGAGATCGGCCAGCGTACCGCCGCGATGCCGGGTCATTAGCACCGCCGCGATGGCGCCGGCCAGCACGGCGACCACGCCACGTGCCTCCGCGCCCCACGGCAGGAACCCGGCGGCAGCGCTCTCGGCGGCAAATGCGGCTGCGGAGATTGCCGCGACGAGCAGGATGTCGGTGCCGGCGCGGAGGCGGTCCGCGGACTCGTCCCGCGCCGTCGGAGTTGCCGTGTCGTATTCCATGCTGCGGCCTTGCAATAACAACGTTATCGTTTAAAATAACAGCGTTATATGAGCAGGGTCAACACCAGAGACAGGATCAAGGAGGCCGCGCTGGCGCTGTTCGCCGAGCGGGGCTTCGCCGGCACGTCGATAGGGGCCATCGAGGAAGCCGCCGGCCTCGCACCGCGGGCCGGTGCGTTCTACCGGCATTTCTCCGGCAAGGAGGCGCTGTTCGTGGAGCTGGCGCGGGAGCGCATCACGGAGACGCCGGACGAGCTCGATCTCGACGCCGTCGGCGAGCTGGGTGACACAAGGGCGGAGCTGGTGGCGCTGGCCCGGCGCTTCGAGGCCGCCACGGAGCGCCAGCGTCCCTGGCGCCGTCTGATCGAGGAGCTGCGGCTCACCGAAGACGGTCGTGCCTTCGAGGCGGAGGCCAACGAGGCGATGCTGCGGGCGCTGATGGGCTGGGTGGCGGACAGGCCCGCCGGCCGCGGACTCGACGAACCGGCACTCGCGGCGCTGACCATGACCGTGTTCGGCGGCTGGCTGTTCTATCTCTCGAAACGGGCGCAGGGCTTGGAACTCGATGTGATCGAGCGGCCCGCGATGCTGGCCGGCTGGGCCGAGCGCGCCGCCGCGCTCCTCGACGCCGCGCCTACAGGCCCCCGGTCCGTTCGATGAACGCGCGCACCTCGGCCACGTTGGTGCCGTCCTTCATGTTCGTGAACAGGAACGGCCGCTCGCCGCGCATGCGGCGCGCGTCCCGGTCCATCACGCCGAGGTCGGCGCCCACCAGCGGGGCGAGGTCGATCTTGTTGATGACCAGCAGGTCCGAGCGGGTGATGCCCGGGCCGCCCTTGCGTGGGATCTTGTCGCCGGCGGAGACGTCGATCACGTAGATGGTGAGATCGGCCAGTTCCGGCGAGAAGGTGGCCGCCAGGTTGTCGCCGCCGGACTCGATGATGACGAGGTCGAGATCCGCGAAGCGCCGGTGCATGTCGGCGACGGCCGCCAGGTTCATGGAGGCGTCCTCGCGGATGGCGGTGTGCGGGCAGCCGCCGGTCTCCACGCCCATGATGCGCTCGGCTGGCAGCACCTCGGCACGGGTCAGGAATTCGGCGTCTTCCCGGGTGTAGATGTCGTTGGTGACGACGGCGACAGAGTAGTCCCCGGCCATGCTGCGGCAGAGCGCCTCGGTGAGCGCAGTCTTGCCCGAGCCCACCGGCCCGCCGATGCCTACGCGCAGGGGTCCGCTATTGCTCATGATCCTATCGCTCATGACCGGAATAACCTCGTGTACTGGATTTCGTGTTTCATGGAGGCGACGTCGACCATCGGCGTCGACGAGGAGACCTCGTCCATCGGCGTGGACGCCGCGCGTTCCACTGCGGCGAGACAGACCGGCATCAGCTCGGCGGTGATGCGCTGGCCGTCGGTCTGGCCCAGCGGGATCAGCCGCACGGCGGCCGATACCAGGTTCGCCGCGTAGGCGTGGGCGTGAGCCGTGAGGGTCTCCGACCGGCCGATGCCGTGGCTTCGCGCGACCGCGCCGACGGCGACCGCGTGAACGACTTCGTCCCGGGGCAGTTGCGCCAGTGCGTCGGTGGCCGTGCAGGGCCAGGCGTCCGCCGTGACGCTCGCGAATGCCCGCCCCTGGGCCGTGCTCTCGAGGCGCAGTTCGGCGGTGCCCTGGAAGGCGAGTGACAGCTCGTTGAGTTCGCGCAGTTCGCGTAGCGCGGCCGGGCGGCCGGCGTCCATGTCCCAGGCCGCCGCGACGAACACGAGGTCTGCGTAGCCGTTGCCCACCGACATGACGGTGGCGATCCAGTCCCGGACGTCGTCCCGGTCGCGGACCAGGCCGGCATCGACGGCGTATTCGAGGCCGTGGGAAAACGCGTACGCGCCCACCGGATACGCGGGAGAGAGCCAGGACATCAGGCGGAACAGCGCGTCACTCATGGCCGTGGCCGTCGTCGTGCAAGTGATGCGAATGGCCCGCATAGGCGCCGCCCTCGGGGTGGAACGGCGCATCCGTCGTGCGGGTCTCGGCGCCGAGGCCCGCGAGCATGTCCAGGATGACGTGGTCGTAGCGGATGCGAAGGGTGTCGCTGACGATCTGCGTGGGCAGGTGCCGGTTGCCCAGGTGCCAGGCGATGCGCAGCAGTTGCTCGGGCGATTCCGCGCGGACGTCGATGACCCGTTCGGGTTTCGCGCGGACGCGCACTGCGGTGCCGTCGCTGAGCGCGAGGCCGTCGCCCTCGGCGAGGGCGACCGCCTTCGGCAGGTCCAGCATGAACTCCCGCCCGGATTCCGTGCGCATGGCGATGCGGCGGCGGTGCCGGGCGTCGTAGTCGAGCTCCACCACGTCGGCGTCCGCCGGCGGATCGGCGATGACGCGCTGTGCCCGCGGCAGGGTCATTGCCGGCACCGGGTCAGTACAGGAAGTAGCGCTGGGCCATCGGCAGTTCCGTGGCCGGTTCGCAGGTGAGCAGCTCGCCGTCGGCGCGCACCTCGTAAGTCTCCGGGTCCACCTCTATGGCCGGGCAGTAGTCGTTCAGCCGCATGTCCGCCTTGCCGATGCCGCCGCGGGTGTTGCGCACCGCCAGCGTCTGCTTGGCCAGTCCCAGGGTCTCGCGGATGCCGGCGTCCTGGGCGGCCGCCGAGACGAAGGTCACCGCGCTCTCGTGCATGGCGCGGCCGTAGCTCGCGAACATGGGCCGGTAGTGCACCGGCTGGGGCGTGGGGATGGAGGCGTTCGGGTCGCCCATGGGTGCCGCGGCAATACTGCCCATCTTGATGACCAGGTCCGGCTTCACGCCGAAGAAGGCGGGCGACCACAGCACCAGGTCGGCGAGCTTGCCTTCCTCCACGGAGCCCACGTAGTCGGCGATGCCGTGGGCGATGGCCGGGTTGATGGTGAACTTGGCGATGTAGCGACGCACGCGCAGGTTGTCGTTGTCGCCCCGCTCCCCGGGCAGGCGGCCGCGCTGCTTCTTCATCTTGTCGGCGGTCTGCCAGGTGCGGATCAGCACCTCGCCCACCCGGCCCATGGCCTGGCTGTCCGAGGCGATGATGGAGAACGCGCCCAGGTCGTGCAGGATGTCCTCGGCGGCGATGGTCTCGCGGCGGATGCGGCTCTCGGCGAAGGCGATGTCCTCCGGGATGGACGGGTCGAGGTGATGGCAGACCATGAGCATGTCCAGGTGCTCGTCGATGGTGTTTACCGTGTAGGGCCGCGTGGGGTTGGTGGAGGAGGGCAGCACGTTCGGCTGGCCGCACACCCGGATGATGTCCGGCGCGTGGCCGCCGCCGGCGCCCTCGGTGTGGAAGGCGTGGATGGTGCGGTCATTGAAGGCCGCTATCGTGTCCTCGACGAAGCCGCTCTCGTTCAGCGTGTCGGTGTGGATCATCACCTGGACGTCGTAGTCGTCAGCCACGGACAGGCAGCAGTCGATGGCCGCCGGCGTGGTGCCCCAGTCCTCGTGCAGCTTCAGCGCGCAGGCACCGCCGAGCACCTGTTCCTCCAGCGCGGCGGGCAGCGAGGCGTTGCCCTTGCCGGCGAAGGCGAGGTTCATTGGGAAGGCGTCGGCGGCCTGCAGCATGCGGCCGATGTGCCAGGCGCCCGGCGTGCAGGTCGTAGCATTCGTGCCGGTGGCAGGGCCGGTGCCGCCGCCCAGCATCGTGGTGACGCCGGACATCAGCGCCTCCTCGATCTGCTGCGGGCAGATGAAGTGGATGTGGGCGTCGAAGGCGCCGGCGGTCAGAATCTTGCCTTCGCCCGCGATCGCCTCGGTGGTCGGGCCCACCACGATGTCGACGCCGGGCTGGGTGTCCGGGTTGCCGGCCTTGCCGATCTTCGCGATGCGCCCGTCGCGGAGCCCCACGTCGGCCTTGTAGATGCCGGTGACGTCGACGATCAGCGCGTTGGTGATCACGGTGTCGACGGCGCCGTCGGCGCGGCCGTGCTGGGACTGGCCCATGCCGTCGCGGATGACCTTGCCGCCGCCGAACTTCACCTCCTCGCCGTAGACGGTGCGGTCGGACTCCACCTCCACGATCAGGTCGGTGTCGGCCAGGCGCACCCGGTCGCCGGTGGTGGGGCCGTACATGGCGGCGTAGGCTGCGCGCGGGATGCTCGCCATCAGATGTCTCCCATGATCTTCTGGTTGAAGCCGTAGATCTTCCGGTCGCCGGCGATCGGCACCAGCGTCACGTCCCGGCTCTGGCCGGGCTCGAAGCGCACCGCCGTGCCGGCGGCGATGTCGAGGCGCCGGCCCCGGGCTGCCTCGCGGTCGAAGTCGAGCGCGCCGTTGGTCTCGAAGAAGTGGTAGTGCGAGCCCACCTGGATGGGTCGGTCGCCGGTATTGGCCACCGTGACGGTGACCGCCTCGGCGCCCGCGTTGATCTCGATCTCGCCGTCGGCGGGGAAGATTTCGCCGGGGATCATGGTGGCCTCCTTGATCGGGGTCTGGCGAATGGGCTTTAGCGAATAGGCTCGTGGACGGTGACCAGCTTGGTGCCGTCCGGGAAGGTGGCCTCCACCTGCACGTCGTGGATCATCTCCGGGATACCTTCCATGACCTGTTCGCGGGTCAGCACCTTCGCGCCTTCGGCCATCAGCGTGGCCACGGACTTGCCGTCGCGGGCTCCCTCGACGACGAAGTCGGAGATGAGGGCGACGGCTTCCGGGTGGTTCAGCTTCACGCCCCGTTCCAGCCGGTTGCGCGCGACCATCGCGGCCAGCGATATCAGCAGCTTGTCTTTTTCCCTGGGGGTGAGATGCATACCGGTCCCTGTCCTCAGCAGTGCCACACGCGTGGCAATGTTATACCAGAGGTCTCGCCGGCCAGCGTGACGAGGCGGGTGAGGCCGGCGCGCATCGCGGCGCCGTCCGCGGCCACGATGCGGAGGACGGCGAGCCCGTCGAGGAGGGTTGCGCCGATGTGGGCACGTTCTTTCACCGGTGATTCGGATGACGACTCGAACTGCGCTTCCCGGGCCGCCGTCACGATGCGGTCGGAGTCCGGTGCGACCACGACCAGGGTCGCGAGGCAGTGCGCGCCGTCGGCCACCGGCCCGCGGGCGAGACTCGTGTCGATGGGCCCGGTGAGCGCGTCGTCCAGGAGGAAATGATCGGCGAAGACGAGGCGGCCGCCGATCCGCAAGCGCCAGCGGTCCGAGACGCGCCCGCGGCTCACGGTCTCGCCCATGGCGCGGCGGCCGAACACCGTGCTCTCCAGCGCCAGCAGGCGGGCGTCCGGCGCCACCTCGATCTCCAGAGAGCGGGCGAGCCGGGCGCCGTCGAAGACGATGGTTTCCTGGGGCAGCCAGCAGGCGACGGCGTCTGCGTCGACGCGGAGCCGGGTCGTCACCCGGGCCGAGCCTCCGCCCGCCGCCCGATAGACGCGCTCCGCCGCCTGGCTCGTCACCGTCGCCCGCGCGCCTCCGCGCCAGTGGATTTCGCTGGTCAGCGTATCGCCGTCGGCGAGGCCGCCCGCGGTGTTCAGTAGCACGGCTTCCGGAGTGCCGTCCTGCTTGCGGGGGAAGCGGACCTTCGAGCAGCCCTGCTGGTACAGCTCGTCGAGACAGGTGCCGGAGGCACGGCATTTGAACGAAATCCGGGCGGTGCCGGAGGAGCGCTGCAGGGCAGGCCCGGCGTCGGCGCTCACGGCGTGCCGGCGCCGGCGGAGGCGCGGGCGGTCTGATCCGCCGTCTCGTCCGCAGCCTCGTCCGCGGCGCCTTCGGTTGCAATAATCTCCAGGAATGCCTCGCCGTAGCGTTCCAGCTTCGCCTCGCCCACGCCGTTGATGCTGAGCAGTTCGGCTTCCGTCTTCGGCCGGTGCTCGGCCATCTGCTGCAGCGTGGCGTCGTGGAAGATGACGTAGGGCGGCAGGTCGAGCCGGTCGGCGATCTCCTTGCGGCGCTTGCGTAGCGCCTCGAACAGCGACTGGTCTGCCGGTGCGAGATCGGCGGCGGCATCCCGGCGCTGCTTCTTCTCCGTCTTCAGCTTGCGGTCCTCGCGCAGCCGGAGCTCGATCTCGCCGCGCAGCAGCGGCCGGCTCCGGTCGGTGAGCACCAGCGCGCCGTAGCGGCTCTGGTCGGATTTCAGGTAGCCCTGCACGATGAGCTGGCGCACCACCGAGCGCCAGGCGGGGCCTGCCAGCTCGGTGCCGATGCCGTAGACCGAGAGCCGGTCGTGGCGGTGTTGGGCGATCTTGTCCGTGGTTTTGCCCAGCAGCACGTCCACCACGTGGGCGGCGCCGAAACGCTGGCCGGTGCGGTAGACGGCGGAGAGCAACTTCTGCGCCGCCTCGGTGCCGTCCCAGGTGGCCGGCGGGTTCAGGCAGTTGTCGCAGTTGCCGCAGTCTTCAGTGAGCTCGTCGCCGAAGTAGGCCAGCAGCGGGCGGCGGCGGCACTCGGTGACCTCGCACCAGCCGAGCAGCGCGTCCAGCTTCTGGCGGTCGTGGCGCTTCCTGTCTTCGTCCGCCTCGGAGTCGTCCACCATCTGGCGCAGGCGCACGACGTCCTGCAGGCCGTAGATCATCCAGGCCTCGGCCGGCTCGCCGTCGCGCCCGGCGCGGCCGGTCTCCTGGTAGTAGGACTCGATGCTCTTCGGCAGGTCGAGGTGCGCCACGAAACGAACGTCCGGCCGGTCGATACCCATGCCGAAGGCGATGGTGGCCACGACAATCACGGATTCCTCGGTAAGGAAGCGGTGCTGGTGATCCGCGCGCATCTCGGCGGACAGACCGGCGTGGTAGGGGAGCGCGTTGTGGCCCTCGCGTTGCAGCGCCTCGGCAATGCTCTCCGTCTTCTTCCGCGACAGGCAGTAGACGATGCCTGCCTCGCCGGCGTGGCCCTGCAGGAACTGGGTCAGCTGGCGGCGGGTGTCCGACTTCGGCTGCACCAGGTAGCGAATGTTCGGGCGGTCGAAGGGGCTGACGAAGACGGCGGGATCGTTCAGCGCGAGGCGCTCGACGATTTCCTCGCGCACGATCGGCGTCGCGGTGGCGGTCAGCGCCAGCCGCGGCACGCCGGGGAAGAGGTCGCCGAGGGTGTCCAGCGCCAGGTAGTCGGAGCGGAAGTCATGGCCCCACTGGCTGACGCAGTGCGCCTCGTCGATGGCGATCACCGACAGCGGAAGCTCGGCCAGCAGCGCCTGGGTGTGGGGCTGCACCAGGCGCTCGGGCGCGACGTAGAGCAGCTGGATCTCGCCGGCCTTCAGGCGGGCGATGACGTCCCCCTGCTCCTCCCGGCTCACGCTCGAGTTCAGGAATGCCGCCTCGATGCCGAGCTCGTGCAGGGCACGGACCTGGTCCTGCATGAGGGCGATCAGCGGCGAGACCACCAGGCCGACGCCGCCGCGCACCAGCGCCGGGATCTGATAGCAGAGCGACTTGCCGCCGCCGGTGGGCATGAGCACCAGCGCGTCGCGGCCGGCCAGCACGGCCTCGATGACCGCGGCCTGATCGCCGCGGAAGCGCTGGTAACCGAAGACGTCGCGAAGGGTCTGGAGGGCAGGATCGGGCATGCCACGAATGATCGCACAGCCCCGGGAAGATTGTAGGAGGGCCTTCAGGCCCGACTTTCACGAAAAACAGAATTGCGCCGGTATCCCTCCGCGGTTCAGGGTTGCCAGCGGCGCCCTCACGGTGTGATACCCGAGGTCCCGTGCCCGGCTGCAGATTGCAGCAATTGGGAGAGCCGGGCGCGGGGCCTCGGGACCACTGCCAGAATGCCCCTCAGGCGGCTTTGGCCGCGACCGGGTCGTCGCGGACGATGACCGTGTTGGCCACGAGGGTGATTTCGTCCGCCGGCATGCCGACTCGGCCGGCATGGTCGCGGATCGCCTCGGGACTCACGGCCTGATAGATGCACACGGTGCCCAGCGTTCCGTCGTCTTCCTGTACGACGTAGGACCGGATCCATCGCACCTGATCCGGCATGTCCTCGTTACCGATCTTCGCGGAGCGGCTGGCAACGGTCTCCAGCTCGGCAGCTGACTTCCAGGCGTTGCGGCGGCGTATGGCGTAAGTTTGCATGGTATCTCTCCTTTGAATCATTTCAATGCGCTTCAGTTTCTTCGCGGTTCGGGTGATCCCTCACGCGATGAATACAGGTTAGAGATGCCTGGACGAACCTTCCTTCCCGTATTCTTACCGAGGGCATATCATTGGCTGACGCCCAGCACCATGGATCGCCGGATCCGGGAGTGTCATGGTTTGTCGATTCGGTCAGTTCGAGCTAGACGAGGACCTCCGTGAACTGCGGCTGAACGGGGAAGAGGTCCCGCTCCAGCCACGGGTTTTCGATCTGCTGGCCCTGCTTTGTCGCAATCGTGATCGGGTGATGGGCAAGGACGAACTGATGGATGCTCTGTGGCCGAACGTCGTCGTCGGCGACGGTTCTCTGCAGCGGGCAGTGAGTCTCGCGAGGTCTGCGCTGAAGCGGGGCGGACTCGGTAGCGCCATCCGCAACTACGCCCGTCAGGGCTACCGACTGTGCCTGGACGAGGAATCCGAAGACGCCTCTGACGAGCAGGATTCCCTGGCACTCGCGAGAGCAAGCTTCGAACGCCGTGACTGGGACGGTGCCGTCGCCGCCTACCAGAAGGCCGACGAAGAGCGTGCGCTCGACGCCCGGGACCTGGAGCGACTGGCAGATGCGTTGCAGTGTTCCGGGTGCGCGGAGGAGAGTGTGGCCGCACTCGAGCGCGCGGTGGCCGCGTGGTCCGCGACGGGGGAATGTACGAGCGCGGCGCGTGTGGCGCTGCGACTGGCAGAACTGAGCTTCGAGGCGGCGCGCATCCCGGTGGCGCAGGGCTGGCTGACTCGCGGACGTCGTTATCTCGAAGGATGCGAGGAAGGCCCCGAGCACGGTTTCGAGGCCTACATCAGTGCTCGCATCGCCGTCGGTACCGGCGACCCGGCGGCGGCCGTGGCGCATGCCCGCCGCGGGATGGAGATTGCCCGCCGCCTTGGCAGCGAGGAGATCGAGGCGCTCGCGCTGGTCTTCCTGGGCTATGGCGAGATCGCGCTCGGCGATGTCGAAGTCGGCATGCAGCATGTCGACGAGGCCGCTGCGGCCGTACTCTCGGGCCGCGTCGGGCGCCACGCCGGAGGCGTCGTTTACTGCGGACTGATCTGGGTCTGCTGCAATCGCGGTGACTGGGAGCGCGCGGCCCAGTGGAGCGAGACTTTCTCGCGCTGGTGCCAGCGCGAGGGCATGACGCGCTTCTCCGGGCTATGCCAATTGCATCGGGCGGAGGTACTCAGCGTGAGCGGCGAGGCGGCCGAAGCGGAGCGGGAGCTGCACATCGCCTGCGATCAGTTGGCGAGTTTTTCCCCTTTTGCCGCCGGGGACGCCTATCGGATTCTCGGCGACCTGCACCTGATGCGAGGTGATCTCGAGGAAGCCGAGAACGCATTTCGGCGTGCCCACGACCTGGGCTGGGAACCCCAGCCGGGTCTCGCCCTGCTGCAGGCCGAGCGAGGAGATGCCGGGACGGCACTTCGCGGCCTGCGACGGTCTCTCGAAGATCGTAACTGGAGCATGCGCCAGCGCCGCGGACTGCTGCTGGCGGTCTTCGTCATCATCGCCGCCCAGCATGGTGACGAGGACGCCGCCCGGTGGGCCATGGAGGAACTCGAACAGCACCCCGAGCTGTGGGTGACGGCATTCCACAATGGCGCCGTCGCCCGGGCACGGGCCGAGCTCGCGGCGCTCGGAGGCGATACGGGGCGGGCGGTGGCGGAGATGCGCGATGCCGTCCGCTGCTGGCAGGCGGCAAGAGCGGGCCTGAATCTCGCGACATGCCGGTTAAGGCTGGCGCGACTGCTGGCGGCTTCGGGCGATGCCGCTGGTGCCCGGCTCGAGCTCGAGGCCGCGGAATCCTGTTTCCGGGAATTCAGGGCGCCCGCGAGAGCTGCCGAGTGCGCCGTGCTGAGAAAATCGTTGGCCTGACGTCCGTCTGACGAAGGGACGGGCGTCGCGATCGCGCTTCAGGTCTCTCCGCCATGCGGCTACGCGCGTTTGCGCCCCCGGGACTGATTATTCTGCCGGCGCGGCGGCCCGTTGCGCCGCGGCTGCGGCCGCGGCTTGCGTGCCGTCTGCAGCGGCTCCGGGCGGATGCGCGGGTCCGGTTCGTAGCCCGGGATCACTTCCTTGTCGATGCGGACATTCAGCAGCCGCTCGATGTCGCGCAGCAGTTTGTCTTCGTCCACGCAGACGAGAGAGACGGCATGGCCGTCCAGGCCCGCGCGGGCCGTGCGGCCGATGCGGTGCACGTAGTCCTCGGGCACGTGGGGCAGCTCGTAGTTCACCACGTGGGGCAGGCTGTCGATGTCGAGGCCGCGGGCCGCGATGTCGGTGGCCACCAGCACCCGGATCCTGCCGGACTTGAAGTCCGCGAGCGCCTTGGTGCGCGCGCCCTGGGACTTGTTGCCGTGGATGGCGGCCGCGTCCAGGCCGTCCGCCGACAGCTGCTTCGACAGCCGGTCGGCGCCATGCTTCGTGCGGGTGAACACCAGCACCTGGCGCCAGTCCTCCGCGCCGATGCGGTGGGACAGCAGTTCGCGCTTGCGCGCCTTGTCCACCGGGTGCACGAGCTGGGTGACACGGTCTGCCGTCGTGTTGCGCGGCGCCACCGAGATCTCCACCGGCGAGCTCAGGAAATCCGCGGCGAGGCTGCGGATCTCCGGCGAGAAGGTGGCCGAGAACAGCAGGTTCTGCCGTTGCGTGGGCAGCAGCTTCAGGATCTTGCGGATGTCGCGGATGAAGCCCATGTCGAGCATGCGGTCCGCCTCGTCGAGGACCAGAATCTCGACGCCCGAGAGGTCGATGGTGCGTTGCTCCACGTGGTCGAGCAGCCGGCCCGGCGTGGCGACGACGATGTCCACCCCGTCGCGCAGGCGCTTGATCTGCGGGCGGATGCTGACGCCGCCGAAGATCTGCAGCGAGCGCGTGGGCAGGTGGCAGCCGTAGTTCCTGACGCTCTCGCTGACCTGGGCGGCGAGTTCCCGCGTGGGCACGAGTATCAGGGCACGGATGCGGCGCTTGCCGCCGGGCCGCGATGCCATGAGCCGCTGCAGCAGCGGCAGCGTGAAACCGGCGGTCTTGCCGGTGCCCGTCTGGGCGCTGGCCAGGATGTCCCGGCCTTCGAGGATGGGGGGTATGGCCTCGCGCTGGATGGGGGTCGCCTCACGGTAACCCTGTTTTTCGACAGCACTCAGCAATTCGGCCGAAAGGCCGAGTTCAGAAAAAAGCATGGATAGTTACTCCGATTCGTCTGACCCGCAGCACGACGGAGTCGCGCACGGTTCGGCCCAGACTGGATTCTTTGGGTGTGGCTCCGGAAGCGCAGGGTGCGCTGCGGAGTGATTGGCGCCGACCGATGGGCGCCAGGCTGCGCGCACTGTACCACAAGAGCGGCAAGGTAGGAGGGGCTTTAGCCCCGAATCACGTAGGAGGGCCTTCAGGCCCGATGCATGATGGCCTTCAGGCCCGACCCACTGACGCACCGCCGCCGAACCACCGGATCAGTTGCCGGTGCACGCCCTCGTCGGAGAGGAGATCCATATGGCTCGTCTCGGGGAACACCCGACAATTCTCCGGGCGTATGTGCAGCCGCCGCAGCTCGTCGTTGTGGGCACCGGTCGCGCTGCCGAGCCGGACCAGGAAATCGCCCAGGATGACGCTCGCCGGATCGTGTTCGTGGCGGCCCACCGCCGCGGCCACGAAGTAGTAGTCGACGTCGTCGAGCAGTGGCACCGGGCGTCGCGGATCCTGCAGCGGATTCCGGGGGTCGTCCTGGTCCCGGTCCTCGTCGAGCAGATTGCCGTGCCGCAGATCCTGGATGCCGGCGCTGCGCTTGCGCCCGAGCATCAGCGGCTCGGTGTACTGGATCGTCTCGGCGACCCGGTCGACGAGACTGCCGGCTTTCTCCAGCGCGGAGCCGTGGTGGGGAGTGCCGAGGCAGACGACGCGGTCCAGCCGATCGAGCCATTGCCGGTCGCTCTCACCCACGTAATGACAGGCGCTGCGTATGACCAGGCCGCCCATGCTGTGACCGATGAGGCTGAGAGATTCCACCGGCACCGGCCATGCGGCGCAGAGCCGCTCGAGTTGCTCCGCCAGCTCGCGTCCGTTGGTGGCGATGTGCCGGCCGGAGTTGTAGTGCAGATAAACGGGCGTCCAGCCGAGTTCGTCCCGCAACCGGTCACCGGCCGAGGGTGAGGATTTCCGCCACCAGCTGTACGGGGACATGCAGAGGCCATGCACGAACACCGCGACGCGCGGGCTGGCGTCGGGCACCGCCTCGGCCAGATCGCTGCGGGTCGGCTCCAGCGCGACCTCCGGCGTGGAGAATCCCATGGTGATGGCGAGGGGGTTGGAGGTGTCTTCGAGATGATCGCCGCAGACGCCGTTCACGGCGGATATCCAGGCGGCGTCGTTCCGGGCTGTGCGCGGCGCAGCTTCCTGAGGATACAGGGTGCGCAGCGACAGATCCGTGCCTTCCCGGACGGCGCCGTTGACGCCGCGAATGATGGAGTAGATGCCGCTCGCGATGAGGCCGCGGGCGCGGGTGGGTCCCGCGGGGCGGGGCATGAAAGGAAGGGGATGGCGGGCGATCGTCTCGTGCATCCGCTCCACCGTATCGACCAGGCCGGCGACGGAGTCGAAGCCGAGGCGTGTCAGACCGCGCACGTTCCTGAGGGATGTGGCCATGGGGATATCCTCGGTGACTTCGGGACGGTGACTTCGGGACGGCGATTCGGGGGACGATTATTTCGCCAGCGAGTCCAGGCAGTCCGGGCAGAGGAAGACAGGCCGGGCGGACAGAGGTACACCGACGGCCGCCTGGTCTCCCCGCCGGAGTACAGTGTTGCATTCGTGGCAGACGCCGTTGACGTTCAGTGTCAGCTCCTGCCAGCCGACGATCGCCGAGTCTTCCTCTTTCGTCTCCACTGTCCCCGGCTCGCCATCCGCACCTTGCGGGGCCGCTCCGCCCAGCGCCCGGGCGATGCCGGTGCTGTCGTTGACCACGTCCTCGACCAGATTGAACGTATTCAGCAGCACGTTGCGTACGATTGCCGAGACCGAGAGCCCGAACTCGCCCGCGCGGGTGTGTAACTCCTCATCGAGTTCCTCCGGTATCCTTGCCTGGACGATCCTGTCCTTCTTCCTGCGGTGTTTCGTCTTCCTGCGCGCGGTACGCTTCGCCACGTCAAGGAGTCTCCTGTTCCGATTCTTGTATTACAATGTATGACAAATTGCACTGCTGTCAAATTTGCCAATACGGGCGGGGGTGAGGCGTAAAGATCTGGGTGGATGCCGACGCCTGTCCCGTCGTGGTGCGGGAGATTTTGTTCCGTGCCGCGAAGCGCACCGGGGTCGAGGTCACGCTGGTGGCGAATCAGCCGGTGGCGACGCCACGGCTTGCCAACGTCAACGCGCTGCAGGTCTCCCGCGGATTCGACGTGGCGGACAACGAGATCGTGAAACGGGTGCAGCCCGGCGATCTCGTCATCACCAGCGACATACCGCTGGCGGCCGAGGTGATCGCGAAAGAGGCCCATGCGCTGAGTCCCCGCGGCGAGCTGCACACCAAAGCGAACATCGGCGCGCGGCTCAATATGCGCGACTTCATGGACACGATGCGCTCGAGCGGCGTGGAGACGGGCGGGGGTCCTGCGGCGTTCAGCCAGCGTGACAAGCAGGAATTCGCGAATCACCTGGATCGTTTGCTGACCCGGCACCACCGGACGGACTGAAGCCGGCGGCGCAGCCGGCTCGGTCTCAGTCGACCCCCCACTCCCGCAAGTGACGCTCGGCCTGCTCGACGAGTTTCGCGATGCGGTCCTCGTGGCCGATCTCGGGGTGCTCGATGTAGTAGTTCGCAGTGAACTCGGTGGAGCGGTTGGCGCCGTCCTTCGGACCCTTGATGCCCGTGATCACGAACAGCGTGCTGCGGTTGCCTTCCTCGAAGACGAAGGCGAGGTCGCCGAGGTCCTCGCGTACCTCCTTCAGCGGCGCATTGCCCTGGGCGAAGGTGGCATTGAAGATGATCTGCCGGCGCTCGACCTTGTCCACATCGAACATGTCCGACAGCATGAACTTGAAGGCGTAGCCGACGCTGCCGCGCCCGCCGCCGGTGCCCCCGTACAGGCACTGGCTCCAGAAAGTCGGGATGTGCTCGGAGGCTGCATGCTTGCGCACGGCCGGGGCATTCAGCAGGCCTTCGGCCGTGCGTTCCGTCAGGTAGGGATCGGAACACGCGTTCGGGGTTTCGGCGAAGAGCGGGTCGTCATCTCCGGCTGCATCCGCGGCGGCGATCCCGGTGCCCGGCTCGTAGTAGATGAGGAACTCCACGGTGGAGACGAGTTCGCCCTGATAGGCGCACTGGTGTACCTCCGCGAGGATCACCCGTTCCTCGACCGGCGCATAGGTCCGGAAGTCCGCCTTGAAGATGTGGCCACTGGCGTCCGCCAGTCGATGGCTATACTCGCCGGTCGTGCGCCGGCCGCGCGGATCGGTGCGGCTCACCGTGCATTCGATATCGGTGCCGGGCGTCGCATCCTGATAATCGAACTCGTAGCCGAACCAGGTACACGGGTAGCGCTTGTCCGGCGGGTAGTCGCAGGTCTCCTCGCCGGTGATCAGGATCTTGTGTGCCGTTTCGCAGACGCCGGTCGGCTTCTCGTCCTCGACGCATGCGGCGCCGGACCGCGCCTCGGTCAGCCGGATGCCGGAGGGGTCGTGGTAGAAGAAGCCGGGCTGGATGGATTCGGCGCGGGGCGCGGTACCGGACACGAGCATCGTCGCCAGCAGCAGTGCTGCCGCTGGAATTTGCGCGGGAGCGAGAGTCCCGCGATGCCGCGCCGAGATACCGTTCAAGGCGATCACCTGTCCGGCGGGTGAGCGTCCTTTATCCGCCTGCGGGCGGTGCCTGTCAAATCGCCCGAATGCCATGTAGGAGGGCCTTCCGGCCCGATTAGCGATTCGGAATCGGGCCTGAAGGCCCTCCTACATTAGAATATCCTCATGACCCACCCCCATCCGCCACAGGGCTACGATCTCATCGGCGACATCCACGGCTACGCCGATCCCCTGGTCCGACTGCTGGAGAAGCTCGACTACACCGAGCAGGACGGTGTCTGGCGGCACCCCACCCGCGAGGTCATCTTCCTCGGCGACTTCATCGACCGCGGACCCCATCAGCGGGCGGTCATCGACGTGGTACGGCCGATGATCGACTCGGGTGCGGCGCTGGCGGTCATGGGCAACCACGAGTTCAACGCGCTGGGTTTCCACACGCCGCACCCGGACACCGGCGAGCCGTTGCGGCCCTGGTCGAAAAAGAACCGGGACCAGCACGACGCCTTCATCAGCGCCTACGAAGGCCGCGAGGACGAGATGCGCGAGACGCTCGACTGGTTCCGCACGTTGCCGATGTGGCTGGACCTCGGCGCACTCAGGGTGATTCATGCCTGCTGGGACCCGCACCTGCTCTCGGAGGTGCGCGCGGAGGTGGGCGGGCAGCATCTCACAGAGGCGTTCCTGGTGGCCGGCAGCGAGCCGGGCACCTGGCAGCACGAGGCCATCGACTCGCTGCTGAAGGGCAAGGAGATCGACCTGCCGGACGGCAAGTCGGTGCGCGACAAGGGCGGCAATCAACGCCACCGCATCCGCGTGCGCTGGTGGGACTCGCACGCCACGACCTACCGGGAGGCGCACTTCGGGCCGGAATCCGTCGAGACCCACATCCCGGACGACCCCATCGAGGGCGACCACCTCGTCGAGTACTCCCACGACGACCCGCCCTGCTTCGTGGGCCACTACTGGCTGGAGGGCGAGCCCGCACCGCTGGCGCCAAACATCGCCTGCCTGGACTACAGCGTGGCGAAGGAAGGCGGCAAGCTGGTGGCCTACCGCTGGGACGACGGGGATGTGGAACTCAGCCGCGAGCGCTTCGTGTCCGTCGATCGCATGTAGGAGGGCCTGTAGGAGGGGCCTGTAGGAGGGGCTTTAGCCCCGATACATTGATCAATCGGGCCTGAAGGCCCTCCTACATGCTCCGGATCTCAGAAGCGCATGCGGACGGTCACGCCCACCGTGCGCGGGTAATTGGTGCGGAATGCGAGCCGCGCGCGGCCGCCGCGTTCCCGGTCGAAGGACAGGTCCGCGTTCTCGTCCGTCAGGTTATCGATGTAGAGGACCGCGTCCCAGGTCTCTTTAAGGATGCCGGCACGCAGATTCACGATCGTGTAGGCATCGAGCTCCAGATCGACGCTCGTCACCTCGTTACCGGTCGCGCCGCCGAAGGGCAGGCCGGAGACGAACTCGCCGGCGCCCGGAACCTGGTCGCCCGGCTGGGTGAACCGATCCCCCACGTGCTGGACGGTGGCCGAGACGTAGGCATCCGACTGGTTGCCGCCGAAGTTCAGCGGGAAGTAGTAGGTGCCGGTGGCGGCGAGCTGGAGCTCGGGTACGGAGGCGAGCCGGTTCCCGTCCTGGACGCCGCCCAGCACCGAGCCGGTGGCGTCCGTGACCGTCGACTTGAACTCCGAGTTGATGACGGAGCCGATGAGCGAGAACTCAAGCGCCTCCGTCAGCATGCCGCCGAGTTCGAACTCCACGCCGGTGCTTTCGGCCTCCGGCACGTTGAACGAGATGCGAGAGGAGCAGGACCCGGCGTCCAGCGTCACCTGCAGGTCCTCGATATCGGCGTAGAACGCCGCCGCGTTGAACGTGATGCCGTTGTCGAAACGCGACTTCAGACCGATCTCGTAGTTCCAGAGGGTCTCGTCGTCGTAGTCCTGGAATGCGCCGAATATCAGTTCGTCCTCGTCGGAACAGAGCGTGACGTTCAGCGGGTCATTGACGCCGCCGAGGCGGAAGCCCTGGGCGGCCTGTGCGTTGATGGTCAAGTTCTCGCTGACGTCGAAGCTGGCGAGGAAGCGGGGCGTGAAACCGTCCGAGGAAGTCTGGTCCTGGACGTTGGAATCACCCGCCGCGAACAGGCCGCCGGTGCTGATGGTGCGGTCCTCGTCGAAGTCGTACCAGCGCCCGCCGGCGGTGATGTTCAGGCGATCCGTGACGTCATACGATGCCTCGCCGAAGATTGCCGTCTGCTGGATGTCGTAGAACAGGTCGGAGTTGAACGGCGAGTCCAGATTCGGGAACCCGTTGGCGACGGCCGCGGACGTTCCGGCGCCGAGCGTGGCATCGGTGAAATCGGCATAGCCCGGCGTCGGCAGGCGCTGCATGTACTCGCGCTCGGTATCCGAGATGAACGCGCCGAGTACCCATTGCAGCGGCCCCGGTGCGACGGAGGTTACGCGCAGCTCGTGCGTCGTCTGTTTGAGGTCTGTCGTATCGCGGAGATTCGACGGCAGGGTGACCGCCTCGTCCGGATAGCCCAGATCCACCGAGACGCTGCCGGTCAGTGCGCTCGCATCCCGGCTCACCAGGATGTCGCGGTCCATGATGCTGCCCACGTAAGTGACTGCATAGTCGCCCACAGTCGCCTCGACCACGAGGTCCGACAGCAGTGTTTCGTCGGAGAACTCTTCCCTCAGCAACAGATACTGCTCCCGCTCGCCGAGCTGAATCGCCGGGCGGGTGGTGGTGTACGGGTTGGCGAACAGGTTGTAGACCTCCTGGCGGTTGAAGCCGTCGGTCTCGATCTCCTGGTAGACCACCCGGGGCGTGATCGTGAGGTTGTCGGTGGGTGTGAAGGTGAGTGCGACCCTGGCGCCGTTGCGCGAGCCGCTGTTCACGTCCTCGTCGACGCCGCCGCCTTCGCGCAGGGCGTCGATGAAGCCGCCGTACTGGGTGGTGTAGCCGACGGCGCGAATTGCGGCCCGGCCGTCGGCGAAGGGTGCGTTGATCATGCCCTTCAGATGACCGCCCACCTCGCCGTCCGTTACGGTATTCAGCTCCGCCTCCACCGAGCCCTCGAACTGGTCGAGCTGCGGCTGGTTCGTGATGTAGCGGATGGTGCCGCCGATGGACCCGGAACCGAACAGCGTACCCTGGGGGCCGCGCAGCGTTTCCACACGGTTGAGGTCATACAGGTCGAAATCCGGTGTGAACAGCGACAGCGAAATGACCGATTCGTCGAGATAGACCCCGACCTGTTCCTTCACGCCCGGCTGGTCGCGGACGATCTGGCCGGCGGACACGCCGCGGATGGCTACCTGGCTCTGGCCGGGGCCGAGATTCTGGATGGCCAGGCCCGCGATGCTGCGAGAGAGTTCCTCGAGATCGGTCGCACCGAGCCGCCGGATATCCTCCTGCGTCTGCACGTTGATGGAGAACGGTACGTCCTGGATGCGTGACTCACGCTTCGTCGCCGTGACGACGACCTCTTCGATGGTTTCCTGCTGGGCCTGTGCGGCGCCACCCGACAGAAGCGTCAGGGCGACGAAACCGGCCAGCAGATGCCGGCCACCAACCGTAGCGTATACGCAACATTTCATGACTTTCTCCCCCGATAAGTCGTGTACCTGCAATCTAGCAGGGTATATTGTTAAAGCCCACTACTTTTTCCTGTTGTAATAAAGCATCACGCGACCATGTCTGACGACCAGGCAGCAGACGGTATAGCGATCCGCACCGATCTTCGCTGCGGCGACCTTGGCCGCATCGTGGCGCTGCACGGCGAGATCTACGAACGCGAGGCGGAGGGTTACGGGCTGCGCTTCGAGGCCTTCGTGGCCAGGACCATCGCCGAATTCGTGCTGGACAACGCAGCCCGGGGCAGGGTCTGGCTGGCCGAGCAGGGCGCTCAGCTCGTCGGCTGCTGCGCCATCGCCCGTCGGGGAGAGGATGCCGGGCAGCTGCGATGGGTGCTCGCGCGGCCGGAAGTCCGCGGCGCGGGGCTCGGCCGGCGGCTGGTCGAGCAGGCCCTCGACTACTGCCGGCGGCAGGGCATGCGGCGCGTTTTCCTGCAGACCACCGACGGGCTGGAGGCCTCGCGGCGGCTATACGATTCGCTCGGTTTCCGCCTCGTGTCCGAGAGCCGCGAAGAACTCTGGGACGGGGAGGGCGTGCTGATCAGGATGGAGCTCGATCTTTGAGTGAGGCATCGGGGCTGAAGCCCCTCCTACGTTAGCTGGCCTCCGGGAGTGGCCGGGCCGGCGACGGCGGCGCTTCCTGCGGCTGGCGGTCGGTCAGGAACGGGATCAGCAGGATCGGCACGGCGACCAGCGCCGCATCCAGGTAGAACATCGCACTGTAGCCCCACGCATCCACCGCTACGCCCTGCCACGCATTCGAGTAGGAGATGGTCAGGTTCTGCAGCGCCATGAAGCCCGTGAACTGCGTGGCGGCGACGGCCGGGTTGGTGAGGCCCATGAAGATGGCCGCGCCCACGCCGTAATGCAGGCCCATGCAGAGATAGAAGGCGATGGCCACGGCGAAGTACTGGTTGATGGTGACGCCTTCGACGCCGGCGCCGCCGCCGAGGGCCACGGCGAGCCAGAGCGTGGGCAGCGTGGTCAGCGCGTAGAACAGCGCCAGCATCCTGCGCTTGCCGAGTTGGTCGGCGAGCCATCCGCCCACCACGCAGCCGGCGCCCGAGGTGATCATGGCGTAGATGTTCAGCGTCCCGATCTGGCTGTCGCTCATGCCGAGGTCCACCTGCAGCGCGGTGGACGCCGCGCCGGAGAGCGCCATGGCGCCGATCGGCGTCAGCGCGAAGACCACGCCGATCAGCGGGCCCTTGCCGGAGCGGAAGAGCCCGATGCCGAGTTCCCGCGCGAAACCCGTCACGGAATCGCGAAACGCCTGCCATACGCCGTGCAGCCGCGCCGCCACCGCTGCACCCGCGGCCGGATCCCGCACGAAGAAGACCACGAAGGTGAGCACCAGGCAGAGCAGCAGGGCGACGTAGAGGAAGGAGACATCGAAGCCGTACAGACCCGCGACGAACATGGCGCCGCCGCCGCCGAGACCCTGACCGATGTAGGCGCCGGCGAACATGAAACCGTTGCCCTGGGCGCGTTCCTCCTCGCGCAGGCTGCTTACCGCCAGCGAATCGATGGCCACGTCGCAGGTGGCGGCGAACACGTTGTGCACGATCACCATCGTGATCAGCAGGTCGAAGTGCTGCGTGTAGTCGAGCTGGGCGACGAAGTACAGCGTGACGATCATCAGCACCTGGCACAGCACGATCCACGCCTTGCGCCCGCCGAAGCGATTCAGCGTCACCAGGTCCACCAGCGGTGCCCAGGCCCACTTGAACGCCCAGGGCAGGTAGAACGACGCGACGAAGGCGCCGACCTGGGCCACGTCCAGGCCTGCCCGGCGCATGTAGGTGGCGATGGCGACGGCGGCGAACCCGAGCGGGATGCCCTCGCAGATGTAGAGGATGCCGAAGGTGGTCAGGCGACCCCTGCGGCTATCGAGCATGTTCTTCTTCGACAAGAGGCTTCCCCGCCTGAGCACGCCGCAGTGTACCCGTTTTTTGCGGCCGGGAAATGCCGGAACGCCGCCGCGGTGCTAAGCTCATCCGCAGGGCGGCCTCGAGGGGGCAGCATGGGGAAACATTGCATCCTCATCGATTACGAGAACGTGCAGCCGGACGATCTGGCGCCGCTGCACGGCCAGCCTGTGCGGGTCTTTCTCTTCGTGGGCGATCCGGAAGCGAGTCTGCCTTTCGACCTGGTCTCTTCCGTCCAGGCCCTGGGCGAGCGGGCGACCTACGTGCCCGTGACCGGCGACGGCCGTCGCGCCCTCGAACTCCACATCGCCTGCTACCTCGGCCGCATGGCCGAACGGGAACCGGAGGCACACCTGCACGTCGTCTCGCCCGACGAAGGTCTCGATGCCTTCATCACGCAGCTGCGAGCGGAGGGCATGTCCGTGCGCAGGGCGCGGAGTCTGGCGGAGCTGCCGTTCCTCGGTGCCACGACAGCGAGCTCCCGGGAGGAGCGAGTGGCGGAGGTGATCCGCAATCTCCATTCCCGCGGCCTCGCCCGGCCCCGGCGTCGCCGCACGCTCATGCGCCTGGTCCATTCCCATTTCGGCCGCGAAATCGACTTCGCCGAGGTGCAGGCGCTGGTGGAGGCGCTGGTAGAGCAGGGCTGCGTGCGCTTCGAGGGGGAGACGGTGCACTACGCGCGCCCGATCACGCGCCGCTGATGCAGGAGGGCCTTCAGGTCCGATTGATTAGTGAATCGGGGCTAAAGCCCCTCCCACAAAGAGCCCCTCCCACAAAGAGCCCTTCCTGAAAAGGCTCCTTCTTCGAGCGTGGGCTATCATTCGCCCGTGAGCCACCGACTGCATCCCGCGGCCCTTGCCGCCGCGATTCTCATCCTGACAGGCTGTGCCACCATGACCGGACCCGAACTGGAACTCACCGAGGCCGGCCGGCTGCCGCCGTGCCCGTCCACGCCGAACTGCGTCTCCAGTGATGCCGAGCCCTCGGACGGCACTCATCATATAGAGCCGCTGAAGATCGACGGTGACCCGGACGATGCCTGGCAGCGGCTGGTTGATTACGTGGAGAACGACTCCTCGTACACCATCGTCGATCAGCGCGACAACTACCTGCGTGCCGAGGCCCGCACGAAGATCCTGCGCTTCGTCGACGACGTCGTCTTCCACCTGCGGCCGGAGGAGCGAGTGATCGCCATGCGTTCGTCGTCGCGGCTCGGCTACTCCGACCTCGGCAAGAATCGACGGCGATTGGATGCGCTGCGAACGGCGCTCAGCTCAATCGAATGACGCGATGAACTCGCTCAACGCCGTGCTGCCCGTCGGGGTCATCAGGTAGACGAACGCGGCGATGTTCCCGAGGACGGTGAACCAGAAGACTATCCGGAATTCCGGCTTCCGTGTCTTGTGCCGGTATTGCTGCTGAGCCAAGAGTGCGCCGGGCCATCCGCCGACGAGCGCCAGCAGGTGTAGTGTGCTCTCAGGGACACGTCGCCCGCCCGCTCGAGCCGCCGCCTTGTCCAGCCAATAGACGAGATAGCTTGCAGTGCTGGCAGCCAGATAGGCGGTCGATACGATCCATGGCAAGCCCGTTGTGAAGACGGCGCCACCCGCAAAAGCCAGAAACCCGAGTGCGAGCGCAATTAGCAGCCGGCTGGTCTCCAGCCTCTTTCTGACCGGAAGCCGGTCGCCGGCTAGCGTTGCGCTTGTGGCGCGGGGCCTGCCCTGTTTGTCTTTGCTCAGCGCGTAGGAAACGATCGTGCCAGTTGCGGGCCGCCGGCTCAGGTTACGGAAAGCGGTTACATGCACGAAGACATCGGCACTTCCATCGATTGGTTTGATGAAGCCATATCCCTTGTCATCGTGCCACGACGTGATCGTTCCCTTGACCCGCACCGTTCTGCTCCCCGCCCGAACGGCGCCAGTCTACCCGATTCAGTAAACTGTACCCGAACTCGTGCAAGGTGCTTCCATGCTCAAGACCATAGCGGCGACACTCATTGTTCTTCCCCTCACCGCCGCCGCCCAGAGCGGCTACTTCGTCGACTGGGAAGCCGTCGGCGAGGAGTCCATCGGCTACCTCGTGGACCTGGTGCAGATCGAGTCGGTGAATCCGCCGGGCAACGAGACCGAGGTGGCGGAATATCTGGGCGAGGTGCTGCAGGAAGAGGGCATCGCATACGAGACGTACGCGCTGGATCCGGACCGCGCCAATCTCGTGACCCGCTACGAGGGCAACGGCACGAAAGCGCCGATACTGATCATGGGCCACACGGACGTGGTGGGCGTGCAGGCGGATAAGTGGGCGCAGCCGCCGTTCAGCGGCCTGCGCAAGGACGGCTACGTCTGGGGCCGCGGCACGCTGGACGACAAGGACAACGTGACGGCCGGGCTCATGGTCATCCTGCTGCTGAATCGTCTCGGCGTGGAGATGGACCGGGACGTCATCTTCCTGGCCGAGGCCGGCGAGGAGGGCACGCCGCAGTGGGGCATCACGTACATGATCGAGAACCACTGGGACAAGATCGCGGCGGAGTACGCGATCGCCGAGGGCGGCACCAACCGGCTGGAGGACGGCCAGGTGAAGGTGGTGGGTATCCAGACCACGGAGAAGATGCCGCGGCGGGCGAAGCTGGTGGCGCGGGGCACGGCCGGTCACGGCTCGATGCCGCGCACGGACAACGCCGTCACCATGCTGGCCGAGGCCGTAGCGAAGGCCGGCAACTGGGAGACGCCGATACGGCTGAACGAGACCACTCGCGCGTATTTCCGGCGCATGGCCGAGCTCACCGACGGCGAGACATCCTGGCGCTACGCCAACGTCGAAAATCCGGAGCACCAGACTGAGATCGACGCCTGGTTCCGGCAGAACGACCCTTATCATTACTCGGCTCTGCGCACCTCTGTCGTGCCGACCATCGTCGACGGCGGCTTCCGCCGCAACGTGATCCCGTCCGAGGCCGAGGCCATGCTCGACATCCGCATGCTGCCCGGCGAGGACGTAGACGGCTTCTATGACAAGCTCGCCGCGCTCATCGACAACCCGGCCATCGAGATCGTGCCCGAGGAGATCTACCGCCCGGAGGCGCCGCCGTCCGGCATCGACAACGAGATGTTCCAGGTGATCGAGGGCGTGGCTCAGCGGCTCTATCCCGGCTCGACCACGCTGCCGGTGATGGCCACCGGCGCCACGGATATGTCCCAGCTCAGGGCGAAGGGCGTGCAGGCCTACGGCATCGGCCCGGCACGCACGCTGGCCGAGATCAACAGCCGCTACGGCGCCCACAGCGACAACGAGCGCGTGGCCGAGGAGTCGCTGAAGGAGATGGTGCGCTTCCTTTGGGAGATCGTCATGGAGATCGGCGCCGCCGAGTGACCCGGCCGATGACCACCGACCCCCTACGCTTGATGACCACGCCGGCTCCGGACCTGACGCCGGAACAGGCCGCGGATCTGGTGCGCGAGCACTACGCCCTCCCAGGCAGCGCAACTCCGCTCGACAGCGAGCGGGATCGGAACTTCCGCTACACGGCGGACGACGGCCGCGAGTTCGTGCTGAAGGTCTCCAATGCCGCCGAATCGCCGGCCGTGCTCGACTTCCAGGCGCGGGCGCTGGACCACATCGCCCGCACCGCGCCGGACCTGCCCGTGCCGCGTATCGAGCCGGGACCCGACGGTGAGCTGCTGCAGTCGGTGGATCTGCCCGGCGGCCGCAGTCTGGTGCGCCTGGTGAGTTATCTGCCCGGCGTGCCGGTGGGCGACGTGTCCTCGACACCCGGACTCAGGCGCCATCTCGGCGCCACGCTGGCGGCGCTCGGCCGCGCCCTGCAGGGTTTCTTCCACGCCGCGGCGCGTCATCCCCTGCTGTGGGACGTCAACCAGACGGCGGCGGTGCGCGAACTCGCCGTACACATCGAAGAGCGCCGCGGCCGGGAACTGGCCGAGCGGGTCTTCGACCGGTATGCGTCACGGGGCGAGGCGGCGCTCGCGGCACTGCGTGCCCAGGTGATCCACAACGATTTCAACCCGGACAACGTACTGGTGAGTGCAGAGGATCCGGAGCGGGTGAGCGGCATCATCGATTTCGGCGACATGGTGCACGCACCGCTGGTGAACGATCTCGCCGTGCTGGCGGCCTACCAGGTCATCGGCCACGACGACGAGCTCGCCGTGCTCGCCGAGATCGCTGCCGCCTTCCACACGGTGCGGCCGCTGGAGCCGGCCGAGGTCGACATCCTGTTCCATCTCGTGCAGCTGCGGCTCGCCACCTCGGTGGCGATCTGCGCCTGGCGGGCCCGGGAGCACCCGGAAAACGTCGACTACATACTCGGCGGCCACGAGGCTTCCCTGCGCACGATGGAGCGGCTGGAGGCGATCGACGAACGGGAGGCGACGCGGGTACTGCGGCACGAGCTCGGGCTGCCTGCCGCCACGGAGCGGCGCGGCGGGAATGGCTATGGCGACGCCAGCCTGCGCGAGCGGCGCCGTGCCCTGCTCGGCCCCGGGCTCTCGCTCACTTACGACGAGCCGCTGCACATCGTCCGCGGCGAAGGAGTCTGGTTGTACGACGCATCGGGCCGCGCCTATCTCGATGCCTACAACAACGTCGCCTGCGTCGGCCATTGCCATCCGGCGGTGACGGAGGCGATAGCGCGCCAGTCACGCACGCTGAATACCAACACCCGTTATCTGCACGAGCACATCCTGGATTACGCGGAGCGTCTCGGCGCGCGGCTGCCCGGCGAACTCTCCGTCTGCTTCTTCGTCTGCACCGGAAGCGAGGCCAACGACCTGGCCTGGCAGATGGCCCAGGCGGTCACCGGCGGGGACGGCGCGATTGTCAGCCGCAATGCCTACCACGGCAACACCATGGCGGTGGCGGCGTTCTCGCCGGAAGAACTGCCGGAACGCCGGACGCCCGACCGGGTCGCGACCGTGCCGGCGCCGGACGTCTACAACGGGCCGTTCCGGGGTGAGGATGCGTCCGCGCGCTACGGCGCGACGCTGGACGAGGCGATCGCAGGGCTGGCCGATCGGGGCCATCGGCCGGCGGCCTTTTTCGTCGATACGATCTGGTCAAGCGACGGCATCTTCACAGCCCCGGCGGGGTATCTCGCCGATGCCTGGCAAAGGGTGCGCGCCGCGGGCGGCATCTGCGTGGCCGACGAGGTGCAGGCCGGATTCGCCCGCACCGGCGATCACTTCTGGGGCTTCGAGCTGCAGGGCGTGGTGCCGGACATCGTGACGCTCGGCAAACCGATGGGGAATGGTCATCCGCTGGCGGCGGTGATCACCACGCCGGAGATCGCCGGGCGCTTCGCCCGCGATTTCGAGTACTTCAATACCTTCGGCGGTAACCCCGTGTCCTGTGCGGCCGGGCTGGCGGTACTGGATGTGATCGAGCACGAGGCGCTGCAGGAGAACGCCCGCGTGACCGGCGGCTATCTGCGTGAGGCGCTGGTCGGGCTGCAGTCGCGGCACGAGGCCATCGGCGACGTGCGCGGGGCGGGGCTGTTCGCCGGTGTGGAGCTGGTGCGCGACCGGGAGACGCGGGAGCCGGCGCCGGCAATCGCTCGCGCCGTCATGAACGGCATGCGCCGCGAGGGCGTGCTCGTCGGCCGCACCGGCATCGCCGACAACGTGCTGAAGATACGCCCGCCGCTCGTCTTCTCCCGGCCGCACGCGGACCGCCTCGTCGAGGTGATGGACAGGGTGCTCGCCGGAGTCGGGTTCGAGACGGCGGCCGGATAGCCGTTACACTGGCCGTGTACTCATCGAAGAAACAGGAGGTTTCTGCATGGAAGACCATGTCTATAAACAGATCGACGTCACCGGCTCTTCGACTGTGGGCACCGACGACGCCATCTCGAAGGCGATCAAAAAGGCCGGCGAGTCCGTGAAACATATGGACTGGTTCAAGGTCACCGAGACGCGCGGCTACATCGAAGGCGATGCCGTCAAATACTGGCAGGTGACGGTGAAGATCGGATTCCGCATCGAGGACTGAATCACGTAGGAGGGCCTTCAGGCCCGATTCTTGATAATGAGTCGGGGCTAAAGCCCCTCCTACCGCCCCTCCTGCATTAATCTGAGCGCGTCACGCGCCAGAGGGTGCCAGGCTCGCCTTCCGCCAGGATGTAGATGGCGCCATCGGGCCCCGTGGCCACGTCGCGGATGCGCTCGCCTATCTCCCCGAACAGCACTTCTTCGGCGACGATCTCGCCGCCCTCGACGTCCAGACGGCGCACGTCCTTGTCGACCAGCGCACCCACGAACAGGTCGCCCCGCCACTCCGGGAACAGCATGCCTTCGTACACCGTCAGGCCGGACGGCGCGATGGACGGCGTCCACACGTGCAGCGGCTGGCGCATGCCTTCCATCTCGGTGAACGGCGAGACGTAGGCGCCGTTGTAGTCCAGCCCGTATGTGATCACCGGCCAGCCGTAGTTCACGCCGGGCTCGACGACGTTCACCTCGTCGCCGCCCTTCGGTCCGTGCTCGTGCAGCCAGACGGTGCCGTCGGACGCCACCGAGAGGCCCTGGGGATTGCGGTGGCCGTAGCTCCACACGTAAGGCGCCTCGGCGAAAGGATTGCCGTCCGCCGGCGAGCCGTCCGGGTTCATCCGGATCACCTTGCCCATCTGACTGCCGAGGTCCTGTGCCGCCTCCCGATAGTCGAAGCCGTCGCCGGTGGTGAGCAGCAGCGTGCCGTCGGGGTGCCAGGCCAGGCGGCCGCCGTAGTGCACCGGCGTGTCCTTGCGCGGTGCGACGCGGAAGATCACCTCGACGCCGGCGAGAGCGTCACCTTCCAGGCGCGCCCGCGCGACCGCGGTGGCGTTGGAGTCCGGCGGTCCCTCGGCATAGGAGAGATATAGCACGCGGCTGCTCGCGAAGTCCGGCGCGAGCAGCACGTCGAACAGTCCGCCCTGGCTCGCCCGGTAGACGGCCGGCACGCCGCCGACGGGATCGCCTATGCTGCCGTCGGCACTCACGCGCCGCAGCGTGCCGCCGAGTTCGGTGACCAGGAAGCCGCCCTCCGGCAGGAAGGCGATGCACCAGGGCATGTCGAGGCCGGTGGCAACCTGCTCCAGGCGGTAGTCGCGGTCATCCGGTTCCTGCGCCGCGGTGAGCGCCGGCGAGGCGATGAGGACGAGACAAAGGACGAGACGCTTGCACATGGCGGCTCCGCTGGAGGGCTGACGACTGTGCTAGCCTAGCACCGGTTCCGGCGCTGCTGTAGCGCGGGGGAGGGTGCAGGCCATGTGGCTCAGACGGATCGGATCTTTCGTGCTCGCCGTGGCGGTGACCTACCTGCTCGCCGTGATCTCCGCCAGCCAGCACGTCGCCGCGAGCCTGGAGGGCATGGGTGCGGAGGTCGGTTTCGGCACGCGGCTGGAGATGATCGTCCACGATCTCGGCGGCATGGCCACGTCGTTCCTGCCCATGCTGGTCATCGGATTCGTCATCGCCTTCGGCGTGGCGGCGCTGCTGCTGAAATGGCTGCCCCGTTATCGCTACCTGCTCTACACCCTGGCGGGCGCGGTGGCGATGGCCACCATCCATCTCGCCCTGCACGCCGCATTCGACATCACTCCGGTCGCTGTCGCCCGCAGCACCGGCGGCTTGCTCGTGCAGGCGCTCTGCGGAGCCGTGGGCGGCTACCTCTACGCCAGAACGACCGGATAGGAGGGGTAGGAGGGCATGTAGGAGGGGCTTTAGCCCCGAACCGAAAAATCGGGGCTAAAGCCCCTCCTACATGCCCTCCTGCAGCTATTGCAGCGCGATCTCGCCTTCGTCCCGCACCCGGATCGCCGGCGCGAAGCGGCCGACGTCGAGCTTCGCTTCCAGCGCATAGGAGAATTTATCGCGCGGGCTCGCCATCAGGTCCGTGACGAGGCGGATGCCGCCGAGGAGGTTCGGGGTCGCCACCAGCGTCACGTCCCCTTCGCCGTAGCCCTCGATCACGGGCAGGTCGTTGTCCACACCCTTCACGAGTTCCCGGCCTTCCAGGCTGACGGTATAGGCGAGGCCCTGCAGTTTCAGCGCCTCCCGGTTGGGATTCACGATGTGCAGCCCGATCTCGAAGCGGGGCACGGCGCCATCGCCGGGCAGCGGACGGAAGGAACTCACGGTCACGGTCGGCGTCTCGAAACCCGGCCGCAGACCCGTGCAGGCGCCCAGGCCGAGCGCCAGCGTCACCAGGGTCACAATGGCGATGGCGGGAAGGGATAGTCGCGTCACGGTGGCACTCCCGGCAGGCGCGGATACCCGCGCCCCATCCAGACTACGCCGCGTTGGCGGCAGCGTCGAGGTCGGCCCGCTTCTTCTCCCACGTAAACACGCGCATGGGCGGCACGTTCAGGATCTCGCGCTGGATCGTCGGGCGGCCCATCACCGGTCGGGTGTATTCGGCCACGCGGCCGCTGAACTGATAGGCGACGAAGCGCCCGCCCGGGTTCAGGGCGTCGTGGACCGCCGTGATGATCTCTGCCGAGAGCGTCTCCGGCATGGTGGAGAAGGGGATGCCGGAGACGACGACGTCTGCGCCGGCGTAGCCTCGCTCCGCCAGTACCTCGCCGATGGCGCTCGCGCAGCCGTGCACGAGTTCGAAGCGCTCGTCCTCGATGGCCTCCAGCCCGGGCACGAAGTCGGCGGTGCGCTCGATGGCGATCAGCCGGCCACGGCTGTCCATGGCCTCGAGCAATGCCCGGGTGGTGCCGCCGGTGCCGGCACCCAGTTCCACGACGACGCTGGCAGTCGCCAGATCCGCTGCCGCGACGATGCGGCGTTTCAGGAAGAGCGAACTCGGTACGACCGAGGCCACGACCATCGGGGATTTCATGAAGGCCTGGAAGAACCTCCAGGTCTCTTTGGGCATGCAGCGCTCCGTTCCGGCGGTGCACGCCGGGTTAAGTCACCCCTTCAGGCTTGCATCCCCGCCGCCTCGGGTCAAGCGGCCCGATGTGGGAGGGGCTTCAGCCCCGATCTGCCTCCACCTCGTTCAGCCGCCCGGTCTTCACGTCGTACACGAAACCCCGCACGGCATCCTTGTGGGGGACGAAGGGGCTGTTACGGATGCGGCGGATGGACTGCACGACGTCCTCCGCGGGATCGGGGAAGGCCTCCAGCGCGAAGTGGGGCCGCACACCGGTCTCCTCCTCGATCTCCGCCTTCACCGCATCGTCCTTGAACGTGAGCATGCCGCAGTCGGTGTGGTGGATCAGCACGATCTCCCGGGTGCCGAGCAGCCGCTGGGAGATGGCCAGCGAGCGGATCACGTCGTCGGTGACCACGCCGCCGGCGTTGCGGATCACGTGGGCATCGCCTTCCTCCAGCCCGAGCAGGCGCCCGGTCTCCAGCCGCGCATCCATGCAGGCGACCACCGCCACCTTCTTGCCCGGCGGCATGGGCTTGTCGCCCTTGTCGAAGGTCTCCGCGTAGCGTTCGTTTGCGGCAAGGAATTCCTCGGTTGCAGACATGATCTCTCTCCCGGCTGGTGGGTACAGGGTCCGGAAGGCTACCGGCCCGCGCCTCCGACGTGAAATAGAGCTTTGTTACCGCGGTATTCCATCCCGTTATATGGCCCGAAATGGCCGGACGATATGGCCGGATATGGCCGGACACGGCCGGTGCCGTCTCGTCGGAAACGGCGTATGCTCCGGACTGGTCGTCAGATCAGGGGGAGCGGTATGACCACCATCACCGAGATCGCCGCGGACGTGTTCCGCATCTCCACTTTCGTGCCCGAGGCCGGCATCCAGTTCAACCAGTTCCTCGTCCGCGACGATGAGCCGCTGCTCTATCACACGGGCATGCGGTCGCTCTTCCCGGCGGTGTACGAGGCGGTCGGCAAGGTGATCGACCCGGCGAGCCTGCGCTGGATCGGCTTCAGCCACTTCGAGCCGGACGAGTGCGGATCGCTGAACCGCTGGCTCGAGGCGGCGCCGGCTGCGGCCGCCGTGAGCAGCCACGTGGGCGCGATGGTCTTCCTGGGCGACTATGCGGAGCGGCCGCCGCGCATACTGGAAGACGGCGAGACCTTCGAGACCGGCGCGCGCCGGTTCCACTTCTGTGCGACACCTCACCTGCCACATGGCTGGGATGCCGCCATGCTGTTCGAGGAGACCGAGCGGGTGCTGTTGTGCTCGGATCTGCTGCACCAGCTCGGCGACGTAGAGGCGGCCACGGGCAACAGCGTCACGGAGCGCTTTCGCGAGACGCTGACCACCTACCAGCAGGGCCCGATGGCCGGTTACATGCCCTGGACGCCGGATACCGGCACGCACCTGGCACGGCTCGCCGCCCTGAACCCCCGGGTCTGCGCCACGATGCACGGCGCCGCCTACGAGGGCGATGGCGCGCAGGCGATGACCGACGTGGGGGAGGTGATGCGGGAGGTCTACGGGCCGGTCTGACCGGCCCGTCCGGTCAGGGCCGGAGTCTGTCCGGCCGGGCAGCCGGCTCCGGCGCATCATTCAGGTGGTAGGCGTCGGCCACGTAGCCCGGCCCTTTCATCACGAAGATGATGAAGCACGCGATGGAGACGGTGAGCGCCGCCGTCCAGAAGGTCACGACCAGCGCGATCGCAAAAATGTCCACGCTGGCGACGCGCTTCGCCACGTCGAATCCGGTGTCGCCGGCGAGCCAGAGCCGGACCAGGCCGGAGAGGACGAACGGCGCGGCGGTGCCGAGCAGGAAGATCCGCGGCATGCGCCGCAGGATGTCCAGCTCGATGCCGGGCGGCTCACGCCGGTCGTGCAGTCTGTTGAACAGGCCGTCCATTTGAACAGATTAGCACCGAGCCCGTCCGGGCGGCAGCGGGCTTCAGCTCCTGTCGAGGTTCGTCCGCATAGCGGCCGGGCCGGTCGGAAAGTGCAATTTCTGCAAGGTTCTGCGCAGGCCTTGCCACGGACAGCCGGGCGCGGCGTGTCCGCGGGCCTGCGGCCCGGCAGGTTGCGGCTGGCATGTTCCCTGCATCCTCCGGGGGGACGAAGCTGAAGAGAGTCGCCGGCCCGGCACGGTCGGCGGGACAGATATGACCATACACCTTGCTTTCCAGCCCCTTGTGGCACTGCTCGCGGGCATCCTGATCCTGGTGGTGCCGCGGCTGTTGAACTACGTCGTGGCCGGCTACCTCATTCTGGTGGGCGTCGCCGGTCTGATGGGCGTATAGGCCCGGATGTAAACGTCATGTCGGCGGACTCCGGCTTACCCATCCCACCGATGGAGGTGGCGTGGTCGCAGGTGGTATTCCACCTGGGGCAGCTCGCGATCGCATGGGTGCTGTCGCTGCCGGTCGCGTGGGACCGGGAGCGCGAGAGCCGCGGCGCCGGACTGAGGACTTTCCCGCTGGTGGCCGTGGCCGCCTGCGGCTACACCCTGGTGGGCATTTCGGTGCTCACGTCCACCGAGGCGGAGTCGCGGATACTGCAGGGACTGATCACCGGTATCGGTTTCATCGGCGGCGGCGCCATCCTGAAGAGCGGCGGCAACGTCAGCGGCACCGCCACCGCCGCGAGCATCTGGAACACGGGCCTGATCGGCATGGCCGTCGCGTTCAGCCGCTACGAGATCGCGATGGTCATGGCCCTGGTCAACTTCGTGACGCTGCGTTACGTGCAGCGACTGAAGCAGGACCCGACCCGGAGCGGCGACGGGTCCTGACAGGGCCTGCGCCCCTTCGGCCCACCGCCCGGCAGGAGCGCCGGCCGTGGTGCCCCCGCCGGTCGGTCCGGTCTATCAGCTCCCGTCGGGCAGCCGGATCGGCTTCGCCCGGTAGACGCGCGGGCTGTCGCATTCCAGCGCACCGGGGAAGATCTGCTGGGCCTTCTGCCAGCCGCCCTCGTTGGCGTAGACGTCCCAGTCCTTGCCGAAGGCCGCGTAGTCGCGGTAGCCGGTCACCCATTTGAAGTCGTAGTCGGAGTCCACCGGCTCGCCGTAGGCCGGGAAGAAGACCCAGTGCGGCGAGTCGCCGCCGGCAGAGGTCTCGTACTCGATCCATTCCCGGACCGCCCCCAGGCCCACTTCCATATTGGCACTACGCTCCACTTCGCAGTCGGCGAAGGTCAGGAGGGGCGCTTTCGGCGGCTCGCCGGTGGCCTCTCTCATCGGCATGACGGCATAGTTCATGTGCGCTGCGCAGGTCACCACATCGTTGAATGCGCGCTGCAGCTCGCCGCCCTGCGTGTGCCAGATATCGAGGCTCTTGCCCATCGCCGCGCCGCTCGGCCATCCGCCGAGCCAGCCGACGTCCCAGCCGGCGTGATCGCCGCTGACGAAGTCGGGCATGAGCAGCCAGGCCTGGTAGCCGGAGTCGTCGTTGTCGTCCATGAATCCGTTCCAGCGGGCGATGACCTTCTCCAGGTCGCCCATGTCCTTGCCCTCGTTGAAGGTGCAGGGAAAGAACTCGGCGGGCCTTATCTCCGGTGGACCGTCCTGCGCCGACGCGGGCCCGCCGAGAAGCAACAGCGAGCCGGCCACGAACAGTGCCGTGAGTTGTGTCTTCATGATGTATCCCCCTGGTTCTTTTTTGACTGTCGGTTGTTTGTCGTTATTGGTATGGATGCGACGCTCGCATCCGCAACCATATTACCCCGGAATTAGACCGCGCGCTCAGGAAGTTTCCCGGGAAGTTCGCTCTCGAAAACCGCTCGGGAAATTCGCCCGGGGCCGGGGCGGGCACGCCGGTCAGGGGGTGTGTCCAAGGGTCCGCCGGGGCTGCAGCCAGATGGTGTCCTGCGGGAAGTCGACCGTAATTAGGAACTGCCGGAGTATGGGGACGCCGATGTTGACGTCAGCAGCCGTCGGCGTGGGATCGATGGCGACGGCCACGCCCTCGAAGGTCACGCCGGCGACGCGGAGGCGGTCCACGACGATGAGATCACGTTCCAGCTCGCCGCCGATGCCGCCGCCCGCTTTCGTGCCGACGACCGGGTGCGCCTCGAGCAGACCCGAGGCGACGGCGTAATCCCGGCCGACGAGGACCGCGTTGCCGTTGCCGAGGTCGAAGTCGGCAGCCGTCGGCGGCAGGTCGTCGATGCTGACCGGCAGTTGCCGTATGCCGCGGTTCTCGGTGAGAGGCAGGGTGATACCCGGCGGCGGGGAAGACCTCGGTACGCGTTCGAAGCGCCGGCCCGCGATGTCCACCAGGTAGCGGCCCGAGTCGAAGATCTCCCGGCCCATCACCACGTGCACCGGTTCGCCGACGAGCCGGGCCGAGATGTCCGTCAGATCCAGCACGGCGACGGTCACGGCGTCCGCGGCGAAGCCGGGTGCCCGGACGGAGACATTTTCCGCGAAGCGGATGGACTGGCTGCCGCCCGTTCCTTTCGCCACGTGCTCGCCCGCGTACGTCAGTCCGAGGCGATCGGCGAAATGCGCATCGATCAGAGTCATCTCGGCGCCGGAATCCAGCAGGGCCTCGGTCTCGATGCCGTTGATGGTCACCGGTATGAAAAGCCGCTCGCCGGTGACGCGGAGCGGTTCAGCCGGCGGGGTTGCGCAGGCAGCGAGTACGGCGGCCAGCAGCAGGGGCCAGAGCCTGGTAACGGCGACGGACGCGCGCATGGTTTCGGTTCCGGGATCGGGTCCGCAAATCTAGCACAGCCGCCGAAGAAAGCCGGCGGGCCCTTCCCTGGACCCGCCGGCAGGCATGCGCCCCGGGGGCGGGGGCGCCTGAGGTGCCTGTGGTCAGCGACCGCGGCCGCCGGCGCGGCTGGCGGCGCGCGCGTTGCCTCTCAGCCCGTCGCGCGAGCGGGTCTCGATGCGCCGCTCGGCACGGATGCGCTCGATGCTGCGTGCCTCGGATCCGGTTCGCGCGGCTTCGGCCGCCTGGTGCTCCTGCTTCTGTGCCCGGGTGTTCTCGCGCACGCGGTCGCCGCCATCGCCGGCTTCGGCGGCCTTGCGGTCGGCAGCCTTCTCGCGGGCGGCCGCGCCCGGTTGCGTCTCGTCGCCTTCCGAGGCATAGCGGTTGACTGAGTCGGCGCCGTTACCCTTCCGCACGAAGTCGCGGAACGTCTCGTTGTCGCCCATCGTCTCGATGCGGCTGTTGTGGATGTCGTTCGGCATGTTGGCCGTGCCTTCGCCCCATTTGCTGTTATGGTCCGCCAGCGCCGGTCCCCAAAGGGAGACGAGGGCGCCCAGAACCGTGATCCCCAACCATTCCTGTCGCATGGTGCTGCTCCTGCAGATGCTGTTGACGTAATCCATCAACGCGCGGGCGGCGCTTCGGTTGACAGGTAGGAGGGCCTTCAGGCCCGATCCGAATTGCCGCCCGGGGCTCGGGACCGGGGGCCCCGGGCGGGGTCGGCCCGGCCGGGATCGGGGCTGAAGCCCCTCCTACATGTAGAATCCGGCGTCGTGCCATCCGGGAGTTCGTCCATGATCCGATCGCTGCTGATGCTGGCCGCGGGGCTCGTCATTGCCGCCTGCGGCAACGAGACCAATACCGATAAAATTGCCGATGCCGGGCCCGGCGATGACGTGGCGGCCTACGAGCAGGCCATGGACGCCCAGCGCGGGCTGATCGCCGAGATCACCGGCGTGCTGGAGGGGGTCACCGACGAGGAGTCGGCCGCGGCCGCGGCGCCCAGGATCGAGGAACTGAGCGGCGAGTTGCAGCGCCTGGCCACCCGCATCAATGCGATGCCTCAGCTCCCCTACGCCGAACAGCGGCGCATCACGCAGGAGCGGGCCGGCAGTGCCGCCGCGCGCCGGGCCGCCGGCAAGCAGATGCTGAAGATCGAGCAATATCCGGTGCTGAAGGAAGCCTGGTCCCGCGGCATGAGGGGGGCGGGGGATTGAGCCGCCCGGGCGTGGCGGGCGACGCGGGCGAGGATCGGTGACGACCGCCCCGGAGGATGCAGAGGGGAGGCCCGTCGCGCAGACCCGGCGGCTCACGTTGCGCTGCCTGCGGGAGGACGATGCCGAATTCCTGCTCCGCCTCGTGAACGAGGAGGCGTTCCGCACCCACATCGGCGACAAGCAGCTGACCACGGTCGAGGACGCCCGGCGCTTCATCCTGGAGGGCGCATGGACCTGCCAGCCGAAGCCGGGCTATGGGCAGTTCTTCGTGGGCAGGCGGGAGAGCGGGGAGGCGCTGGGGGTCTGCGGCCTGTTGTACCGGGAGGAACTCGACGTCACGGACGTCGGCTTTGCCTTTCTGCCGGAGGCGCGGGGGCGGGGCTATGCCGTGGAGGCGGCCCGGGCCGTGCTGGAATACGGACGCGGCCTCGGCGTCGCCGACATCGTGGCGCTGGTCTCGCCGGACAACGCCGCGTCCATCCGCGTGCTGGAGAAGCTGGGGTTCGGCCTCAGGCAGAGGCTGCGGCTGGGGGGGCGGGAGACGCTGGTGTGGGGGGTGCTGTTGGAGGGGGGCGCGGGTCGGGCCTGAAGGCCCTCCTACGCGGGATCGCTGCTGCTCCTGAAACGCCGCTGCAACCACGGTCGGATACGCAGGAATCTCCGGTAGAGCCGTTCGAGCAGCCACAGCACCGGGCGGAATCGCGCCAGCACGCCGAGCGGGCGCAGCAGCGGGATGGCCCGCCACATGGCAGCGAAGGCCGCCGCGCCGGAGACGATGGGCCGGCCGTCCTCCTGCGCGTGGAAGCGCTCGAGGAGCGTGGAGCGATCGAGCGGGCAGCCGCCGCCGTCCTGGATGGCGACGAAGCGGATGGCGCCACGGCGGTCGAGCCGCCGCATCAGCCCGATCTCGCGCAGGCACAAGGGACACTCGCTGTCGTACCAGACGGTGACGTCGGCATGGGCGGTGGCGGTGCTCATGGCGGGATATTCGGACCGGCGGCCGCAGCCGATGCAGCTCGGGCTCAGCCTTCGGCCGCGTTCGTGAGCTGCAGCAGATGAGCGAAGGAGGGGACCACGAGTCCGTCCTGGCGCCCGTCCAGGTAACGTTCGTTCTGCGTCGCCGGCGTCAGGTGCTCCGTCACGCTCCAGCCGGCGTCCATGGCCAGGCTCTCGATCTCGTCCGGGTCGAAGAAGCTCAGCATCGGTTCCTGCTGCAGGGCGACGGCCAGCCGCGTACCCCACAGCAGCAGATTGCCGGCGGCGGTGGGCGGATGCGCGCTCCAGTAGTCGAAGACGATGCGGGAGCCGGGCGCGGTGCAGGCCGCGAGCGTCGCCAGCGTGTTCCGTATCGCGTCGCGGCTGAGGTAGTAGGTGGCGCCCAGCCAGGAGACGAAGTCGGCGTCCGCGCGGACGGGCCACACGTCACCCAGCTGCACCGTCTCGAAATCCACCGGCAGGAGTTCGAGTTCCGGCGGCAGCTCCATGCCCCGGTTGCGCAGCAGATCCTGCTTCCACCGCTGGGTGGCGGGGTGGTCGATCTCCAGCACCCCGATCGCTGGTGGCGGCTGCCGCAGGGCGAAGGTATCGAGGCCGGCAGCAAGTATGACGTAGCGCTCCGCGCCGTCGGCGCGTGCCTCGGCGAGGGCGTCTTCGGCGTAGCGGCAGCGGACGACGACCTGGGAGCGCAAGGCCGTAAAGGCGTCGGCCTGGCGCACGTAGTAGCTGCGCCAGAATCGGGACAGCCGGCCGAGGCGGCGGATGTAGCGCTGCTGATAGGCGGGCAGCAGCCGTTCGGCGACGGCGTCGTCGAGGACGGCCGGCGCATCGTCGATGCGCCGGTGCACTGCGCGGGCGAAGGCGGTACCGAAGGCGGTGCGGCTCGGCGCGTCGTCCAAGTGTCAGGCGTCGTCCATGTTGACGATGATGAAGACGATGGCGCAGCAGAGGAAGTACTGCAGCGCGCCGTCCAGGGATTGCGCGCCGAGCTGGGTCTGCCACATCTGGAACCACGACCCGCCGATGGACAGGAAGAAGCCGAACCACACGATCATGCCGATACCGGCGCCCATCAGCGCCCAGGTCTTCGCGCCGTTGAACGCGGCTGCCGGTGCGCTGCGGTTCGCCCACAGGTCCCATGCGCCCTTCAGTGCCACCACACCCGCGGCGAGTTCGCCGGCGATGATGACGGCGAGCGCCAGGCCCGAGAGGACCGGACTCGTCACCGGCGGTCCCAGCGACGAGGCGTAGTACTCGTGGTTGGCCATCGCCAGGACGGCGGCGACCACCTGGTGCGCGGCCTCCAGATTGACGATGTTCTGCAGGCCATAGAAAAGGGCCAGCAGGCCCAGAAACACGATCAGGACGATCTTCAGGTAACGGATCGGCATGGCGGTGCTCCCCCCAAGAGACACGGCGCCAGTCTACCCAATCCCGCCCGTCATCGCAGATATTCGGGTCGCCCGCGCCGCCGGCCGGGCCTAGTGTCGGCCGCCTTCGCAACCGAACCGGGGAGGAGGTCATGGACACGAACCATGGGAGGAAGGACGCCGGCGCAGGGTCGGTGACAGCGGCTCTCGTCGTATTGCTGCTGATGAGCACGGACGTGGCCGCCGGGGCGCCCGCTGAAGTAGTCGCCGGACCACTGGCTGAACGGATCGTCGAATCCTCCGCCGGGCGGATCGGTACAGAGCGTTCGGGCTACCGGCGGCTCGAGGACGGCGAGGAGCATCGGCTGCCGCTGCACGAGCTGTTGCGCCGCGGCGAGGCCGCATTCATGGCACGCTGGACGCCCGCGGAAGGCGCCGGACGGCCGCTCAGCGACGGTACCGGCGGCCCGCTCGCGGATGCCACCGCACCGCTGGTCTTTCCCCGCAGCTTCAATCGCGTGTCGGGGCGGGACGCCAACAGCTGCGCCGGCTGCCACAACGTGCCGGCGGGTCGGCCCGGCGGCGGCGGCGATTTCGTCACCGGCGTGTTCGTGGCCGCCCAGCGTTTCGACTTCGCCAGCTTCGACGTGGACGACACGGTGCCGCTGAAGGGCTCGCGGGACGAGACGGGTGCCTTCACCACGCTGCAGAGCATCGGCAATTTCCGTGCGACGCCCGGCATGTACGGCTCCGGATACATCGAGATGCTCGCTCGCCAGATGACCGCCGAGCTGCAGACCATCCGGGATGCCACGCCGCCCGGCGGTGCGCTCGAACTGGAGACGAAGGGCGTGTCTTTCGGCGTGATCCGCCGTGAGGCGGACGGCGCCTGGGATGTTTCAGCGGTGGAGGGCCTGCCGCCGCAGAGCCTGGCGAGCGCGGGCGCCGAAGACCCGCCGAGCCTGGTCATCCATCCGTTCCACCAGTCCGGCAGCGCGGTCTCCATCCGCCAGTTCACCAGCAATGCGTTCAATCATCATCACGGCATGCAGGCGGCGGAGCGCTTCGGCGACGGCGTCGATGGCGACGGCGACGGGATCGCCGACGAGCTGACCCGCGCCGACATCACCGCGGCGACCCTGTTCCAGGCGACGCTGCCGCCGCCGCGCCAGGTGCTGCCCCGCGGCCGGGAGGCCCGGCGGGCCGTGCGTCGGGGCGGGCAGTTGTTCCGGCGCATCGGCTGCGCCGACTGCCACGTGCCCGCCCTGCCGCTGGTGGACGAGGGCTGGGTGTATACGGAGCCGAACCCCTACAACCCGCCCGGCAATCTGCAGCCCGGCGACACGCCTCCGCTGCGCGTGGATCTCACCCGGGACGACCTGCCCGGCCGGCGGCTCGAGCCGCGCGACGGCGTCGTGTGGGTGCCCGCTTTCACGGACCTGAAGCTGCACGACATCACGGCCGGACCGGAGGCCCCCGGCGGCGAAGCCATCGACATCAATCACCCGGCAGGCTCGCCGGCGTTCTTCGCCGGCAACCGGCGGTTCCTGACGAAGCGGCTGTGGGGCGCGGCCAGCGAGCCGCCGTATTTCCATCACGGCCGCTACACCACGCTGCGGGAGGCGACGCTGGCCCACGACGGGGAGGCACGCGCGTCGCGGCAGGCCTACCAGGCGCTGCCGGAGCACGAGCGGGATGCGGTGATCGAATTCCTGAAGTCACTGCAGGTGACGGTGGCCGACGAGCGGCATCGTCGCGATCGCCCTCACAGGGCCTCGCGGCACTGACGTCGCCGGTGCCGTCGATGAGTGCGTATACTGCCCCGGGCCGGAAACCGCTTCGGGGGGAGCATGGAATACATCGGTCTCATCGGCAGCGTCGCGCTGCTCATCTGGCTGGCCTTGCGAGGCATCAACATCGTCTTCGCGGCGCTGCTCTGCTCGGTGGTGGTCATCGCCACCAACCAGCTGCCGGTCGCCGCGGGACTGACCGAGTATTTCTCGTTCGGACCGCTGGGCGCTTTCACCTTCGCGGGGCGGTTCTTTCTGCTGTTCGCCGCCGGCGCCATGTTCGGGAGGGTCATGGGCGAGAGCCACGCGGCCGCCAGCATCGCGCTGGCGCTGGTGGAGCGACTCGGCGCGCACCGGGCGCTGTGGATCACGGTGCTGGCCTGCGCCCTCCTGACCTACGGCGGCGTGGTCGTCTTCGTCGTGATCTTTGCGATGTATCCGCTCGGGCTGAAGCTGCTGCAGCAGGCGGACATCCCGAAACGTCTGTTCTGCGGCGCGCTGGCGCTCGGGGCCGGCACCTTCACGCTGACGGCGCTGCCGGGTACACCGTCGATCCACAACGTGATCTCGGCGGCGGCGCTGGAGACCACCCTGTTCGCAGGCGGCTGGTACGGGCTGGGCGGAGGCGCCCTGATGTTCGCCGGGGGCATGTGGTATCTGGAGCGCCAGCGCCGCATCGCCGCCGCCAACGGCGAGCATTTCCAGCCGGCGCCGAACGACCCGGTCTCGACGGCCAGCGCCGACGACCCCGGCTATCCGCACTGGCTGCCCGCGGCGCTGCCTCTGGCGCTGGTCCTGGGTACGATCGTGGCGCCGAGGCTCATCATCATGTCCCTGGACGAGGCCACGCTGGCGCAGCCCGGGTGGTTCTTCTCGTTGCTGCGCTTCGCCGACGGCCAGCCTATCGTCTGGCCCAGCATCGCGCTGCTGTCGGGCACACTGCTCGCGGTGCTGATGTTCCCGATGGTGCGCGGCAGGGCGCTGGAGGTGGTGGGCCACGGCACGCAGGACTCGATCATGCCGCTGATCAACACCGCGGCGGTCATCGGCTTCGGCGGCGTCGTGACGCAGACGGCGGGCTTCGAGCAGTTCACCCGCCTGATGCTGGAGTCGGGCCTGCCGCCGCTCGTCTCCATGTTCGGGTCCGTCAGCCTGGTGGCGGGCATCACGGGATCGGCCTCCGGCGGCCTGCAGATATTCATGCAGACCATGGCGCCGGCCTATCTGGAGATGGGTATCGAACCCGGCACCCTGCATCGCCTGGCCACCATGGCCAGCGGCGGCTTCGACTCGCTGCCCCACTGCGGCGCGGTGGTCGCCATGCTCACCATCACCGGCCTGACCCATAAGGAAGCCTACCGCGACGTGGGCATCATCACGGTGGTGATCCCGGTGCTGGCGACGCTCGTGATGATCGCCGTCGCCGCGATTACGATGTAGGAGGGCCTTCAGGCCCGACCCGGCATCGGGTTCTTTGCGCGGTCCGGACCGGTCGGGCCTGAAGGCCTTCCTACACGGTCCGTTACCGGCAGCTGCCCTCCGGGATCACGCGTTCTATCCGCCGCCAGTCCACGATCTTGAAGTTCTGGCTGTCAGCGCCTTCGTTGCGCCCGTCCTGCGCGACGAAGATGCCGCGAGGAAAGCGGGGGTCCAGGTCGGCGGCGGTCGCGTGGATGCCGTCGGTCTCCTCGGTGCCGTCGATGCCGGCGGGCTCGTTGTCGGCCACGCGGAAGGAGACCAGGTAGCGCACCTCGTCGCCCAGGCAGTAGACGGCATAGCTGTTGTCGCCCTGGCTGGAGGCGAGCAGGTAGCGCGGGCCCGCGTCGGGCGAGTAGATCGTGAGACCTTCCACGTCGGCGACCAGGGCCGGGCCGTCGACGCTGTCGACCAGTTCCGGCGACCATGCGGCCGCCGGGTCGAGCGTGCCGCGCCAGATGCCACGGGGTTCCTCGCCCACGTAGACGTGTCCGGCGGTCTCGTCGACCACACAGCCCTCGGGCTGGCCCGCCACGCGGAACTGCCGGGCGAGGCGGGCGGAGAAGGCAGCCGGACCGGTGCGCTGGAGCGACCACTGCTGATAGCGGCCGTGCTTGTCGTTCACGAACACGTGGAAGCTGTCGCCGCCCGCCGAGCCGAGGCAGATGCCGTAGATCTCGTCGAGGCCGGTGGCGACGGCCGAGCCCGGCAACCGCCGTGCGCTGCCCGTCGCCGCGTCGAGCAGGAAGACGTCGATGCTGCCGGTCGTGCGGTTGGACGCGACGGCCACGGCGTCGCCGCCCGGCAGCAGGCGCAGATCCACGTTGTTCAGACGTCCGGCCTCGATGGACTGGGTCTCGCGGCCATCGAGATCGTAAAGATGCAGGGCCCGCAGTTTGTTGCTGCCAAGTACCCGTGCCCCGCCGTCCTGCGCAGGGCGTGCCCAGACCGCCGGGTCGTCGGCGGCGTCTCCTTCGTCCGGCACCGGATCGGTCTCCACGTCGGCGAAGACGACCGGATATTCCACCGGCCGCGGCCCGGCGGCGCAGCCGGTCAGTGTGAGCGCCGTGAATAGGATCGCGACGAGGGTCGCGAAGACGACCGCCGGGCGGATGCCGGGTCGCGGAAGACGGGGAGCGGTTGCAGTCATGGCAAGGCCTGTCAGTGGAATCACGGGGACTGTTGACGCAATTCCGGATCGAGTCAACTGTGGCCGTGCCGGGCAGGCTTCAGAGGCGGAACAGAAACTCCTGCATGCCGTTGCCGAGCAGGATGGCTCGCTCGATGGAAAACTCCCGGAAGGCCTTGCCGAGTGCCTCCGGCGAATAGCGGGGCGCCGGGCGCGCGTCCGGGGCGGCATTGCGTCGCACCAGGTGCTCGCCGTCCACCGGGCAGAACCCGCCGGGCAGCGCCGGCATCAGCGGGTCCCGGTAGGCGACCAGGGCATGCACCAGCGTGCCGGGCAGCCCCCGCGCGGCCAGCCGGGACGACAGCGCGGGCAGGGTGGACGGCTGCAGGTAATTGAGCAGGTCCCAGCAGAGAACGATGTCCACCGGCTCCGGATTGCGCGGCGGCAGTGCGTCTTCCATGCGCTCGCGCAGCAGCTCCTCGCCCGCGTCTTCCGGCGGCACGAGCGCGTCGAGATCGTCCGCGAGGTCGGCGATCTCCAGGCGGCAGCGAAAGCGGCCGAACAGATCGATGCTCTCGGGGCGCGCCGGTCCGAGGTCCAGTATCACCCAGCGACCGCCTTCCTCCATCCGTTCCACCAGGGAGCGGAACAGCGGGGCCCGTATCGGCCCCGCTGCCCCCGGCAGCGCCTGCGCGGCCGCGGTGGCCATGTCAGGCTGCCGATTCCTCTTTCTTCGCGGTTGACGGCGTCGCAGAGGAGGCCACCGAGGCCGGCTTGCGCGTCGCGCCCTGCTTGCCCAGCGCGGCCTCGACGGCCTCGGAGTCCATCTCGATGGAACCCTTGAAATGGGCGCCGTCCTCGAGGCTCACCCGAGGGGCGGTGATGTTGCCCTTCACCCGGGCATTGCGGCGGATCGCCACCTGCTCGGCGCCGAACAGGTCGCCCTCCATGACCCCGTCCACGGTGATGGCCTTGGCGTAGACGTCGGCGTGGATCTCGCCTTCCTTGCCGATGGTCAGGCTGTTGTTGACGAGCTTTACCGTGCCGGTCACGCGCCCTTCGATGCGCAGATCCTCCTCGCCCTGGAGGTCGCCGTCGATGCGGATGGAGCGCCCGATCACCGCCATTTCGCCGCTGCCGCTGACTGCGGCGTGGGCGGGTTTCGCTGCGGGTGTGCCGGTGCTGCGGCTTTCGCCGGGATTGGGAGCGGTCTCGCCGCCGTCTTTCCTGCCACGTTCAAACATTACTGTCCCCTCGTCGTGTCGATTTCGTCGATCCGGTCGTGCCGGTCGATCCGGTTGCCGTTCGAGCGGTTCTAGCACGCGCCTGCCCGGCCCAACAACTGTCGCTATGCGGCGACATGTGGCGATTTGTTGTGCACCCGGTCCGTTACACTGTGTCCCCGGGGAAGTCCGACGACCAAGGGGAGACGCCATCATGATGACCGGCAGGGCGGGATTGACGAGACGCAAGGTACTGAAGCTCATCGGCGGGGCGGGCGTGGCCGCGGCCACGGGCGGCTGTGGTGGCGGCCCGGGGACTTCGGCCGGCCGGGCGACGGTGCCGCTGCACTACGAGAGCCTCCTGTCGCTGGCGGCGGGCATCCAGGCGCAGGAGATTTCGCCGGTCGCGCTGACCCGAGCCATGCTCGGCCGCGTCGAGGACCTGGAGCCCTCGCTCAAGGCTTACGCCACGGTTACCAGCGTCGCGGCACTCGAGGCGGCCGGCCGGGCCGAGGCGGAGATAGCCGCCGGCAATTACCGCGGCCCGCTGCACGGCGTGCCAGTGGCGGTGAAGGACCTCTGTTACACGGAGGGGGTGCCGACGATGGGCGGCATGGCGGTCTATCGCGACTTCGTGCCGGAATACGATGCCACCGTGGTCGCGCGCCTGAAAGCGGCCGGCGCCGTCCTGGTCGGCAAGCTCAATCTCACCGAGGGCGCGATGGCCGGCTACCACCCGTCCTTCGAGGTGCCGAAGAACCCCTGGGATCCGGAGCTCTGGCCGGGGGTATCGTCCAGCGGCTCCGGCGTCGCGACGGCGGCGGGTCTGTGCTTCGGCTCGCTCGGCAGCGACACCGGCGGCTCCATCCGCTTTCCGTCCCAGGCCAACGGCATCGTGGGCCTGAAGCCGACCTACGGCCGGGTCAGCCGCTACGGCGTCATCCCGCTGGCGGAATCGCTGGACCACGTCGGCCCCATGACGCGGCGGGTGGCCGATGCGGCGGCCATGCTGCAGGTGATCGGCGGTCCCGATCCGAACGATCCGATGACCCTGGACGAGCCGGTGCCGGACCTCTTCGCCGACATCGACGCCGGCGTGAAGGGGCTGCGCATCGGTTACGACGAGGCCTTTGCCACCGAGGGCGTCGATCCGCGTCTCGCGAGCGCCATCCAGGATGCGCTGGGCCAGCTGGCCGCGATGGGTGCCGAGATCGTGGACGTGACCATGCCTGCCGGCAGCACCGGCCTCGCCGATCCCTGGTCCGCCATCGCCGCGGCCGAGGCCCTGGAGGCACACGGCGAGTTCTACCCGGAGCGGGCCGACGAGTTCGGGCCCTTCTTCCGCGAGTTCCTGCAGGCCGGGGCTGCGCTGACGGAGGAGCAGCTGGCCGCGGCCCGGGCTTTCCGGGCCGATTACGCCGCGAGGATGAATGAGCTGCTGGGCACGGTGGACGCCATCGCGATGCCGGCGGGCAACCCGCCCATGCGCGTCACCGAGGAGATCCAGTTCGGCGGCATGGAAGGCTTCGAGCCCATGGCCCGGGAGCTGAAGCAGTACTTCGCCGTGCCCGCCAACTTCTCGGGCGCGCCGGCGCTGACGCTGCCCTGCGGCTTCACCGAGGACCGCGTCCCGCTGGGGATGCAATACATGGCGGTGCCGCGCGGCGAGGCCATGCTGTGCCGCATCGGTCACGCCTACGAGGGCGCGACCGGCTGGTACAACCGTCATCCCGACGTCTGAATTCGCGGATGGACACTTCTTCGTAGAAGGCGGTCCGTCCGCGAATTCCCGCTATCCGGCGGCCGATACGGCTTTTTCAGAGCAATCCGGCGCTGCGCAGCACGCCTTCGTAGCGCGGATCGGAGCGCAACGGCTCGAGTTCGGGGTCTGCCCGCAACTCGACCAGTCCCGGATCGCGTTCCTCGATGGCCGTATTCAGCCAGCGGAAGGCCCGGTCCGGCTCACCGAGCTGGCCGTTCACGATCGCTGCCTGCAGCGCGATCTCGTTGCCGTAACGGCCGGTCAGCTCGTCGAGACGTGATCGCGCCTCGGCGGTCCTGCCGAGGCGGTGTAGGGCGATCGCGCCAATGTAGAGGCGGCGCCATTCCAGCGGTTCCGATCCGATGATGCGCAGCGCGTCGGCCGGTCTGCCTTCCGCCAGCGCGATGCGCGCCTGGAGGTGTGCGACGGGGAAGCCCGGCGCCAGCTCGCGGATGCGGTTCAGTTCATGTCGGGCGGCGGCGTGGCGGCCCGCCAGGAAGAGCGTATCGGCGAGGCCGAGATGTGCCTGCTCCGAGAGCGGGTCGAGCTCGACCGAGCGCCGACGCATGGCTATGGCCTCGTCGAGGCGTCCGACCATCGCGAGAAAATGGCCCAGGTGCGCATGGGTGTCGGCATCCTCCGGCTGCAGGTCCAGCGCCCGGCGCAGCGATGCCTCCGCCGCGCCGAAGTCCCTTTCGTCCGACAGCTGGATCTCCGCGAGTGCCACATGACCTTCGGCGAGCTGCGGGTCCAGCGCGAGGGCACGGTTCACGGCCTCACGGGCGCGGCGGAAACCCGCCCGCGGCGCGATCAGCCCGTAGCGCGCCAGCCAGCTGTAGGCGCGGGCGAGTGCCGCCAGGGCCGGGGCGAAGCCCTCGTCGAGTTCGATTGCTTCCTCGAAGCAGGAGACCGCCTGCCGGACGCCGTCTGCCGTATTCCTGTGAGCGGCATGCCGCCCCCGGAGCCAGGCGTCGTAGGCGCGCGGCGACGTGGTCCGACCGGTGCGCGGGTCATTCCCCGCGCGCACACCCAGGGCGGATGCCACCCGGCGGGCGATCTCTTGGTGAATTTCCGGTACCGCGTCGCCACGATGCCGCCAGGTTCGGGACCACAGCACGGAGTCGCGACCGGCATCCACCAGTTGTACCGAGATCTTGAAACCGTCGGCGCGGCGGGTGAATGTGCCGTCGACGACATATTCGACCCCGAGTTCCGCCGCTGCCGTCGCCGGGCTCGTTGCCGAGTCGCGGCAGCGAAAACAGGAGCGCCGCGACGGCACCCGCAGACCGGGGACGGCCGCGAGGGCATTGAGCGTCTCCTCGGTGAGTCCGTCGGCGAGGTAGTCATCGCCGTCCTCGCCGCCGTCGTCAGTCTGGCGACGGAACGGCAATACGGCCACCGAAGGTCTGAGCCGGGGCGGGGCGGTCTCACGCCTGAGTCCCTCCGGTGTGATCTTGAAAAACCAGGAGAGGATGAGCGCGAGCGGGAAGCAAAGAACGAGGACCGTCAGCGTGAAGCGCAGCGTCCAGTCCGGCAGTCCGAGTACGCCGGCGATGATGTCGGCGATCTGGAGCACGCCCCAGCCGGCGACCGCGTAGATGATCGCCATGCGCACCACCTTGCGTTCGCGCAGCTCGGAGATGAACGACACGGGTACTCCGTCACCGTCTGTCTGCCCCCAGCATAGGCCGAGGGGCCGGCCCTGTCAGCCGCTGGGCTGCCGGTGCGCCGCGACCAGCCGTTCCTGAACGTTGTGGGGCACCCGGGCGTAATGGCTGAACTCCATGGACAGGCGGCCCTCGCCGCCGGATATCGACTTCAGCCGCGAGTGGTAGCCCTGGATTTCCTCCAGCGGGGCCTGGCCGGAGATTTCCATGCGGTTCTCCCCGAGGACGGCCGTGCCGCTGACGATGCCGCGCATGCCGGAGAGGTCGCCGGTCACCGCGCCGACGCAGTCGGCCGGCACCCGGAACACCACGTCGACGATGGGCTCCATGATCACCGGCGAGGCCTTATCGACGGCATCCATGAAGGCCTTCTTGCCGGCCTGGACGAAGGCGATCTCCTTCGAGTCCACCGTGTGGTACTTGCCGTCGTAGACGACCACGCGGACGTCCTGCATGGGAAAGCCGGCGACCGCGCCGGACTCCATTACCTGCCGCACGCCGGTCTCCACCGCCGGGATGAGCCCGGACGGGATGGCGCCGCCGACCACCTCGCTCTTGAACTCGAAACCCTCGCCGGGTTCCAGCGGCTCGATACGCAGATACACCTCGCCGAACTGGCCCGCGCCGCCGGTCTGCTTTTTGTGCCGGTGGTGGCCTTCGGCCGGGGCGGTGATCGTCTCCCGGTAGGCGATGGACGGCGGCGCCGTCTCCACCTCGATGCCGTAGCGGTCCCTGATCTCCTCCAGCACGGTCCTCAGATGCAGGTCGCCCAGCCCGTTCAGCACGATTTCGTTCAGAGCCGGGACGTGCTCGAGATGCAGTGACGGGTCCTCGGCTTCCACCGAGTGCAGCGCATCGGAGATCTTCTGCACGTCCGCGTCGTCGGAGAGCTTGATGGCCAGTCCGTACATCGGCCTGGCGTTGCGCAGGGACTTCAGATGGTAGTGATCCTCGTCGTGGGAGTCGTGCAGCACCGCGTCGTAGTGGGCCTCCTCCAGCCGCGGGATGGCGCAGATGTCGCCGGGGATGCCGCGCTCGGCCTTCACGTGCTCCGCGCCGTTCAGCTTCAGCAGCTGGCCGACCTTGACGGGTTTGCGGGCGTCGCCCACGAACAACTGCATGCCCGGGCGGACGGTGCCCTGGTGGATGCGGAACACGGCGAGCCGGCCCTTGAACGGGTCGATGTTCACCATGAAGACGTGTGCCACCACATGGGCGTCCGCATCGGGTGTGGCGACGACCTCTTCGGCGCCGTCACCCTCGCCCCTGAAATACACCGCCGGATTGCCTTCCATGGGGTTCGGCATCAGGCGCTCGAAGATGCGCAGCAGCTGACGCACACCGGCGCCGCTCTTCGCCGAGACGAAGCAGACCGGCACCAGGTGGCCCTCCCGGAGCGCCGTCTCGAAGGGGTCGTGCAGCTGCTCGGGCGCGAGTTCCTGGCCCTGCTCCAGGTAGACCTCCATCAGCTCCTCGTCCAGCTCGACGACCTGGTCGATGATCTTCTCGTGGGCGGTGGCCACGTCGCTGAAGGCCGTCTCCTCGCCCTCCAGCTGGAAGAAGCAGTCGACGACGGCGTCGCCCGAGGCGGACGGCAGGTTGATGGGCAGGCACTGGGTGCCGAACGCGGTCTGGATTTCCTCCATGATGCGGGCGTGGTCCACGCCGTCCGCGTCGATCTTGTTGACGATGATCATCCGGCACAGCCGCTGTTTCGCCGCGGCCTCCATCATGCGCCGGGCGGTCAGGTCGACGCCGTTCTGCGCATCCACCACGATGGCGGCGGTCTCCACGGCGGGCAGGACGGCCAGCGCACGGCCGTAGAAGTCCGGGTATCCCGGCGTATCCACCACGTTGACGTGGATGCCCTCGTGGTCGAGATGGCACACCGCCGGATGCAGCGAGTGGCCGAATTCGCGTTCCCGGGGATGGAAATCGGCGACGGTGTTGCCGCGCTCCACTTCGCCGCAGCTCTGAATGGAGCCGCCTGCCTTCAGCAGGGCCTCCACGAGCGTCGTCTTGCCCGCGTTACTGGGCCCCGCCAGGCACACGTTACGGATGTCAGCCGTCTGATACGCCATGGATGCCTCCCTTATCGAGGTGTCTTTATATTTCGAGGGGATCTCTGGGAGCTTAGCTTACCCCCTGCGTGAGTCGGCCCTGTATCCGGGCAATTACGACCCCCGGCCGGACCCCGCCGGCAGTTCTATCCTCTTGATTCTAGCGCCGGAATCGGGCAGGCGGGTACTCGGCCGGGTTGCGCCGCGCGCCCGATCCGGTAAGGTGGGCGGGATGAGCAACACTAAACGCGAAAGCGCGGCCCCGGCGCGGGATTACCAGCAGCCCTTCGAGTTCGTGGAACTGGAGCAGGTGGAGGCGCCGGACGGCAGCGACGACGGTCGCTGGTACCGCTACGTGATCAGCCAGGGCGGCCAGTCCATCGTGGGCCACCGCCGCGGGACGAAGAAGAAGGTACGGGAAGCCGTAAAGGACATCGTGCAGCGCATGAACGAGCGCCGCATGGGCCGCTCCGGCCGGGTCCACCTCTCCATGTCGAAGAAATAGGTGCCGGCAGATGTAGGAGGGCCTTCAGGCCCGATCGGGATAAGGAGTCGGGGCTGAAGCCCCTCCTACAAGCCCCTCCTACAAGCCCCTCCTACAAGCACCTCCTGCATGATGAGGCGCACCCTCGTCCTCCAATCCCACCGCGACCCCCTCCCGGCACACTGGCTGGGCCGCTGCCTGGCTTCCGTGGAAAACTGGGCCGGCGCGGCCGGCTACGAATACCGCTTCATCGGCGACGAACTCTTCGACCCCATCCCGGACCACCTGCGTGAGCGTCTCCGCGGCCAGCCGGTGGTGGCCAGCGATATCGCCCGGCTGCTCGCGCTGCGCGCCGCGCTGGAGGAGGGTTTCGAGGCGGTGGTCTGGTGCGATGCGGATTTCCTCGTGTTCGAGCCGGAACGCCTGGCGCTGCCTGCCGAGTCGTATGCCGTCGGTCGGGAAGTCTGGATCGAGGACCGCGGAGGCGGTCGTACGCCCCGCGCCCGGGTGAAGGTGCACAACGCCTTCCTGCTATTCCGCCGGCGCAATCCGTTCCTGGATTTCGCCATCCATGCCTTGCTGCGCCTGCTCGCCGCTCACCCGGGCCCTTACCCGCCCCAGTTCGCCGGCCCGAAGCTGCTGACCGCCCTGCACAACATCGTCGGCTTCCCGGTGGCCGAGCGGGCCGGCATGCTGAGCCCGCCTGTGATCCGGGACCTGGTCGCCGGCGGCGGTCCGTGCCTCGAGCTGTTCCGCGAGCGCAGCCCGGAGCCGGCGGCCTCGGCAAACCTGTGCGCTTCGCTGGCGGGAGGGCGGGAGATGACGGATAGCGAGGTGGAGGCGGCGATCGACGCCCTTACCCGATCCATCCCCTCTTCTTCGCCGACACCGACGCCCACATGAGGTAGGCGGCGATGACGAGGATCAGGACGGGCAGCACCAGGTCGGCGGCGGTTCCCTCGAAGGCGGTAAAGGCGTAGCCCGCCCAGCCGAAGACGGCGATGAGCGATACCGCGAACATCGGCACGGCCCAGGCCCGGCGCATCAGCAGTCCGACGGCGCCGAAGGTGCCGCCGAATACCGCCAGCGCGTAGGCGCCCGTGACCCACGCCGGCACCGGCGGCGCGGCGCCTGCCTCGCTCATCACGTGGCCCAGGTAGGTGGCCACGCCGATCAGGTTCCAGACCAGCGCCACCCAGGCCACGGTCCAGTACAGGCCGGGCGGTTTGTTATCCAGCTCGGTCATGGTCTCCCCCTTTGTCTGTTCTTATGGGGAGAGAGTGTGCGCCGCACTCGCGGCGCCGATCAAGTCTCCACGGTGAAGCGCAGCCCGGCGTTGTCGACCAGGCGGCGGATCAGCTTCTCGCCCATGGCCGGCGCGGTAGTCCAGATGCCGCCGGGCGTGTCGGCGGCGTCGCGCAGCAGGCAGATCGCGCTCTCGGCGATCATCCGCGAGGTGGAGCCGTAGCCGGGGTCGAGGTCGCCGCCGACGCTGGCCCGGATCTCGCGGCCGTCCGGCATCTCGCCGATGAACAGCACGTCGTAGGAGCCCGCCTCCCGCTCTTCCTTGCTCGGGCCCTCACCGGGCTGGGGCGCGTTGTCGCCGCCGAGCGCGTCGGCCTTCGCAATGGCCTTCGCCTTCGCCTCGCCTTCCTCGCCCGGGCCGACCACCAGCATCTCGTCGTAGACGAACTCCTCGCCGTAGGCGTGCCCGAGCAGCGCGTTGGAGCGGTGCACGTTGCGCGTGTTGATGGGCGCCATGATGAAAGGCGCGCACCAGACATCCATGGACTCGTCATATGCCGGCTTCGTGCCCCGGGGCTGTTCCGGCCCGCTGAATCCGGGCGTCAGCGCGAAGGGGTCGCGCAGAAGGGCCAGCACGCTGGGGTTGTTCTGGGCGGCGGCCAGCGTGGCCTTCAGGCTCGCCGCCGTGCCGCCGGAGAAGCCGCCTTTCATCTTGCGGACCCGGCCCTTCACGCGGGGCGCCGTCGCGCCGAACTCCTTCTTTGCCGCCTGCTGCAGGAAGTACACGCCCATGTCGAAGGGGATGGAGTCGAAGCCGCAGGAGAAGACGATGCGGGCGCCGCTCTCGGTGGCCTGCTCTTCGTGCTCGTCGATCATGTGGCGCATCCAGGCGGGCTCGCCGCAGAGGTCGACGTAATCGGTGCCGGTCTTCGCGCACACGGCGACCAGGTCGGAACCATAGAGCTGATAGGGCCCGACCGTGGTCAGCACCAGGCGCGTGCGTTCCGCCATCGCCTCCAGCGAGGCCGGGTCGCTCGCGTCGGCGACCACCAGTGGCGTGTCCTTAGGCGCGCCGATCTCGTCGCGCACGGCGGCCAGCTTCTCCTCGCTGCGGCCCGCCATGGCCCATGCGAGGTCCGGGTCGTCGCCGTACTGCCGGACGAGGTATTCGGCGACCAGCCTTCCGGTGAAACCGGTGGCGCCGTACAGGACCAGGTCGAATTCTTTGTTGTCGCTCATGCGCTGACTCTCTTGTCGTGTTATGGGCTTCTCTGAAGGGCGTGTTGCCGACCCTAGCTTACTCCGGGTATTCGGGAAACTCCGGCAGCGCCGCCGCGGTACACGACCATGCGCTGCGCGAGCCGGTGAAGATGCGCGCCTGTGGCAGCATGTCGGGCTCGGTGTCCAGCGAGCCGGCGGGGATGAAGGCGAGCCCGGCTGCCTCCATGTAGCGCGGCATGCGCGAGCCGCAGCGGCTGCAGAAACTGGTGCCGAAGCGTTCGGCCTCGGGCACCCGGTAGTGCGTCAGCAGATCCTCGCCGGCCTCCCAGCTCAGCGTTCCGCGCACGAACAGGTTGCTCGCGTGGCCCGTGCCGGACGCCTTGCGGCAGCGCGAGCAGTGGCAGTGGTAGAAACGCCGTGCCTCGCCTTCCACGACGTAGCGCACCGCGCCGCAGAGGCAGCTGCCTCTCAGTGTTCGTGTAGTCATCGATCGGTCCCCCGTTTGGTTCCTGTGCGGCTTAGCGCAGCACGCCGTCCTCGCGCAGCCGTTCGATGATGGCACGCTGGCGCTCGATCACGGCCTGCTGCGACAGCATGCGGCCTTCCGCCATGGCGCCGTGCGGCGCCCAGTCGGTGTCCGCATAGGCGGACTCGTAGGCGCCCCATGGCTGGCGCGAGAGGAGATTCGCCATGCCGGTGCGCCGGCGTGCCGCGCGCAGAGCCGGCAGATCCAGGATGGCGTTGGCGTTCACGCTCTCGCCGCTCTCGGCCTCGCCCAGCACCTTGCCCTCCCAGTCCACCACCTTGGACATCGCGTCGGCGGACGCGGAGGGGAGGGGCGTGCCGGCGATGCCGGCCGTGTTCGCCGAGACGACGTAGGCCATGTTCTCGATGGCGCGGGCGCGCTTCATCACGTCCTTCTTGGTCTGCAGGGGCGAGCCCACTTCGGAGGTGTGATGCAGCAGGATCTCGGCACCCTTCATGGTGGTCATGCGGGCGATCTCCGGGTACAGGATCTCCTCGGAGGCGATGGTGCCGAGCGTGCCAATCTCGGTGCGGGCCACCGGGAACACGGCGTCCGCGCCGTAGCGGGCGAGGTAGTCGTCCCACACGTCCCAGGGCGTCGGTGTGTACAGCGAGATCATGCGGCGGTAGCGCAGGATGGTGTCGCCGTTCGGCGCAATGACGGTGTTGGCCTGGAAATAGAGTTCCGGGAAGGCCGGGTCGTTCTCGTACAGGTTGCCGGCGAGATAGACGCCGAAGCGCTCTGCGATGCCGGCCAGCGCCTCGTATTCCGGCCCGCCGATGTCGACGGCGGCCTTCGCCTTCCATTCTTCCCGGCTCTCGCGCAAGGGGAAGCCGGTGAGGTAGTACTCGGGCAGCACCACCAGGCGCAGGTCGCTGCCGTTGAAGGTCTTCAGGAACCCACGGGCCGATGCGACCTGGCCGGCTATACGGCGGATGGAGGCCATCATGCGGGCGCGGGCGGCTTCCGCGGTGGCGTCCTGGTTCACGGCGTCGCACAGGGTCTGCAGCGCGAGCGCGGAGTAGCGGGGGGTATCCTCATCGGCGCGTGCCCGGTGGGTGAACGGGCAGAGTGCGAGCGCGCCGAGGCCGGCGAGAACGTGCCGGCGGCTGATACCCGGAGGTAGGAGGGCCTTCAGGCCCGACCCTGCTTCGTCCGACGGTGCGGAATCGGGCCTGAAGGCCCTCTTACGCGGGGGTTTCATGCCTCGCCCTCTTTCAGCGATTCCATCTCGTGTGCGGCCTCCAGCCATTCGGCTTCCGCCGCCGCGAGGTCGCGCTCCAGGTCCGCCTGATCGGCCAGCAGGGATTTCAGGCGATCCCGGTTCGCCTCATCGTACAGGTTCTCGTCGGCGAGCTCCGACTGCAGCCTGCCGCGGCGGGCCTCCAGTGCCGCCAGCGATTCCTCGGCGCGCGCCAGGCGTTTCTTCAGGGGCGTCAGTCGCCGGCGCCGTTCGGCCTCCCGGCGTTTGCGCTCGCGTTTCGCCGCCGCGGTGTTGACGCCATCAACGCTGCCGTCGGCCTTGTCGTCCGCGCGCCGGTCGCCCCGGTTGTGCTCGGCGAGCCAGCGGGGGTAGTCGTCGAGGCTGCCGGCGAACTCGTCCACGGTGCCGCCGTGCACCAGCAGCAGGGTGTCGCAGGTTACGCGCAGCAGATGCCGGTCGTGGGAGACGATCATCATGGCGCCCTCGAAGTCCTGCAGCGCGACGGCGAGCGCCTGGCGCATCTCGATGTCCAGGTGGTTGGTCGGCTCGTCCAGCAGCAGGAGGTTGGGGCGGCGGTAGACCAGCAGCGCGAGTGCCAGCCGGGACTTCTCTCCGCCGGAGAACGGGCCGGTGGGCATGAACACCGTGTCGCCGGAGAAGCCGAAGCCGCCGAGGAAATTCCTGAGCGCTTCTTCCCGGGCGTCCGGGTCGATGTCGGCCAGGTGGTCGATGGCGGAGCGCGCGGGATCGAGCTGCTCCACCTGGTGCTGGGCGAAGTAGCCGACCGCCAGGTCCTTCGCCCGCAGCCGTTCCCCGCGACGCGGTTCCAGCATGCCGGCGGCGAGCTTGATCAGCGTGGACTTGCCGGCGCCGTTCGGTCCGAGCAGCCCGATGCGGTCGCCGGGGGCGAAAGCGAGCTGCACGCCGGAGAAGACGGTCACGTCGCCGTAGCCGGCCGCTACCCGGTCCAGCGTGAGGAGAGGGCGCGGCGTCTTCTCCGGCGGCAGCAGCGAGAAGCGGAACGGGGAGTCGACGTGGGCCGGCGCAATGGTCTCCATCCGCTCCAGCGCCTTCAGCCGGCTCTGGGCCTGGCGCGCCTTGGTGGCCTTGTAGCGGAAGCGGTCCACGAAGGAGCGCACGTGGGCGATCTCCCGCTGTTGCTTTTCGTACTGGGCCTGCTGGTGGGCAAGACGCGCCGCGCGCACGGTCTCGAACGTCGTGTAGTTGCCGGTGTACAGCGTGAGCCGGCCCTGCTCGATGTTGAGGATGTACTCCGCCACGCCGTCCAGGAAGTCGCGATCGTGGGAGATCAGCAGCAGAGTGCCCGGGTACTCCCGCAGCCAGCCCTCCAGCCAGATGACGGCATCCAGATCCAGGTGGTTGGTGGGCTCATCCAGCAGCAGGAGGTCCGAGCGGCACATCAGCGCGCGGGCCAGGTTCAGACGCATGCGCCAGCCGCCGGAGAAGGTGTCCACAGGACGCTCCTCCTGGCCGGGCAGGAAGCCCAGGCCATGCAGCAGGCGGGAAGCACGGCTGCGGGCGGTGTAGCCGTCCGCGGATTCGATGCGGGCATGAGCTTTCGCAATGGCCGTGCCGTCGCCGGCCGCCTCGGCGTCCGCCAGGTCGGCCTCGATCGCACGCAGGTCGGCATCACCGTCCAGGACGTATTCGATGGCGGGCCGCGTATCAGAGGGCGTGGCCTGGTCGACGTGGGCCACGACCCAGTCGGGCGGCAGCCGGCACTCGCCGGCGTCGGGGGCCAGTTCGCCGAGGATCATCCGCAGCAGGCTGGTCTTGCCCGTGCCGTTGGCGCCGGTTACACCCACGTTCTGCCCGGGGTGGATCTGGGCGCCGGCGTGTTCGAACAGGAGCCTCGGCCCGCGGCGGAGCGCGACGTCGGTGAGCTGGAGCATGGGGGCATTGTAATGGAGCTTTCGCCGGGCCCCACGGGGTGTCTTACACTAGGTCCATCGCAGAGTAAGGGACCGCAGCCCCATGAGACGACACCTCTTCGACAGCCCGCTGGGCCAGGTCCACTTCGTGGACAGCGGCGACCCGGCGGCCCGGCCCCTGCTGCTGATGCACCAGGTGCCGCGCTCCGTGGACGAGTTCGCCGAGGTCATCCCGCTGCTGGACGAGCACCTGCGCGTGATCGCCATGGATCTGCCCGGCTACGGCTGCTCCGACCGCCCGCCGTCCCGGCCCGACATCGCCGGGTATGCCGAGGCGGCCGTCACGCTGCTGGATCATCTCGGGCTGGAGCGTGCGGCGCTCGGCGGCCACCACACGGGCGCCATCGTCGCAATCGAGGCGGCGGCCGGCCGCCCCGAGCGCGTCTCGCACCTCGTGCTGTCCGGCCCCGTGTACATGGACGAGGCGGCCCGCGGGGAGCTCGGCGCCCTCTTCGAGCAGTGGCACGTGCAGCCGGACGGCTCCCATCTGGCCGAGAAATGGCACCGGATGGCCGGCTGGATCGACGATCCGGCGCTCACCCAGCGCTCGGTGCTGGACCTGTTCCGGGCCGGCGAGACCAGCGAATGGGGCCATTTCGCCGTGGCGGAGTACCACATGGAGGACCGCCTGCCGCGGGTGAAGGCACCGGCGCTCGTGCTCTCGGGCACCGACGACCCCTTCAGCCAACCCGAGAAAAATCAGGTATTTACTGATATACTGGGAGATTGTCGGCAGACCACCATCGAGGGCGGTGGCATATTCATGCTGAACCAGCGCCCGCGGGAGTGGTCAGAAGCCGTGCTCGCGTTCCTTGCCTGAAACTTGCGGTATTCCACAGTGCTGCCGGAGGCACGGCGCGTATAATCTGCGCCGAAAATCGAAAGAGGCCATCCATGACGACCGTACCGACCGTGACCCGCCAGAATCAGTGGGTCAACATCATCTTCTTCGCGGTGACGACCCTCGGCGGCGTCGTCGGCGCGCCGCTCTATATTTACTACAACGGCATTGCCGCGGCCGAGATCTGGCTGGCGCTCGCGTTCTTCGTGATCAGCGGCCTGGGCATCACGGTGGGCTATCACCGCTACTTCGCGCACGCGACGTTCAAGACGAACAAGTTCGTCCGCTTCCTGCTGCTGTTCGCCGGTTCGGCTGCCTTCGAGCAGTCCGCACTGGAGTGGTCGTCGCAGCATCGTGACCACCACAAATACGTGGACACCGACCGGGATCCCTACAGTATCAGGAAGGGCTTCTTCTACGCCCACATGGGCTGGCTGATCTTCTGGAAGCACGATACCGACTACGGCAACGTGAAGAACCTCTCGAACGATCCGATGATCGTGCACCAGCACCGCTACTACGCGCTCTGGGCGACCACGGCCGGCATCCTGACGCCGGCGGCCATCGGCTGGATGACGGGGCACCTGCTGGGCGCGCTGCTGATCGCGGTGTGCCTGCGCCTCACGCTGGTCTATCACGCCACGTTCTTCATCAATTCCGTCTGCCACACCTTCGGCAAGGCCACCTACGACGTGGATGCCACGGCCAAGGACAACTGGCTGGTGGCATTCCTTACCTTCGGCGAGGGCTACCACAACTTCCACCACCGGTTCGGCGGCGACTACCGTAACGGCGTGCGCTGGTATCAGTTCGATCCCAGCAAGTGGACCATCGCCATGCTCGAGAAGCTGGGTCTCGCGTGGGACCTCAAGCGTGTGTCCGACTTCCGCATCATGGCCGCCCGCCTGGACGGCGAGAAGACCCGGCTGGATACCTGGCTGGAAGAGACGGCGGACGCCTCGCACCGGCTCCGCGCCAACTTCGGCGAGCAGGCGGCGAGGCGCTACGAGCGGCTGCGCCAGCGGCTGGTGGACTGGGAGGCGGCGGCCAAGGAGCAGCGCAAGGTGCTGCAGGGCCAGGTCTCGAATTACTCCGACGATATACGCGAGTCCGCGCGCCGCCGGGTCGCCGAGGCGAAGGCCCGCTTCCAGGAGGCGCGTGCCGACTGGAACTCGCTGCTCCGGGAGTGCCCGGTAGCCGCCTGACCGGCAGCCGCCCAGTCATCCTCTATACGACCGCGAACAAGGGGAGCCGTGCTGATCCAGCCGGCTCCCTTTTTTATTCCCGCTCCCAGCGATAGCCGAGGAAGCCGACTACGGCGCCGCGGAAAAAGGAGTCCGTCACGCAGGACAGGTGCGACTTGCCGGGCACGATGACGGCCTTCCCGCCGGGGATCATCTCCGCCAGCGGGAGGGGACTGCCGGCCACCGTGTCCCGGGAGCCGGCGATCACGAGCGCTGGGGTCTCCACCTCCTCGAACGCGGTCTCGCGAAGACCGGCGAACGAACCCAGCAGGCACGCGGACAGCGCGCCGGGGCGCCCGCCGATCTTCGTCATCTTCTCGTACAGCGGCACCATCGCCGGGATGGCCAGCGATTCCGTCTTCTTGTTGTCGGCCGTCAGCTTGAAGCCACGGGAAGTCCAGTACCCCGGATCCTCGAGTTCCAGGAGGTTGATGCCGGTGCCGCCGATGACGACGGAGTGGAAACGCTCCCCGTGATGGGCGAGCAGCCAGCCGGCGTTACGCCCGCCCATGGAGTAGCCGAACAGGTCCGCCTGGTCGAGCTCCAGATGATCCATCAGCCGGATCACGTCCCCTGCGATGCCCTCCGGCGCGTAGTCCTCCGGCTCGGAGGGCTTGTCGCTGCGGCCGTGCCCGCGGGCATCCGGGGCGATGACCCGGAAACCCGCGTCGCGCAGCACCCGGTACCAGCCCGTGGCTTTCCAGTTGGTGATGCGGTCGGCCGCGAAGCCGTGCAGCAGGATGATGGGGTCGCCCTCGCCCACATCGTCGTACGCGATGCTGAAGCCCTGGGAGTCGAAGCGCTCCATCAGCCAGACTAGCGCGGTACGCGCAGTGTCATTCCGGCCGAGACGCCCGCGTGGTCGGAGGGCCAGAGCTGGTCGATCGCCGTCCTGTCACCGGGCTCCTCGCCGATCACGTCTGCGCGCACGCCGCGCACGGCCGGCCCGCCGTAATGATCGGGCGCCTGACGCACCCAGATGAGATCGATGCGTTCATCGAGCTGAGAGACCGGATTGTCGAGCAGGGTATCCTGGCAGCAGGTGTAGCCGGGGCTCCAGCGCCCGCCCCGTTCCAGCCAGACGTCGACGTAGGTGGCCTGGCCCATCAGGTAATAGGGCGTCGGGCAGTCCGTCAGGATTATGCCGCCCATGCCGTCCGGTATGGCGCAGTCCACCAGCGGCCCGTCGTCCGGACCGGAGTTGAAGTCGCCCACCACGACCTGGACGTTCTCGTCCGCGTACAGGAACTGGATGAGCTCCGCGGTCTGGGCTGCCTGGATGGCGCGGAAGAATGGCCCAAGCTCGCCGCCGCCGCTGACTTCCAGATGGGTGTTCACGAAGCGGTAGTCGCGTCCGCGTACCGTCGCTTCGACCGCGGTATAGCCGCGCAGCACCTTGTCGAAGCCCGGCAGCAGCGGATTGTCCACCGGAAGTCCAGCGTCGAAATTCTTCGCCACCGGATTGCGGGTCTCGACATCCCTGCGCGCGATCGTGACGTCCCGGTCGGTCAGAACGACGTAGACCGGTGTTCCGTCCGGCAGGCTGGCCGGCAGTCCGGCGAGATCGATGTTCGTGACCGAGGCGGCTTCCCGGTACAGCGTGCCTCCGGCGTTCAGGTTGGCCAGCAGGATGTCGAGGTAGTCGAGGTCGACGGGACACTGCGTGAGTGCCTCGTCGAGGCACAGCCGGATCACGTAGACCTCCTGCAGACCGACGAGGTGCGGGCGCTCCTCCCGGATCAGCTCGGCCAGCTTCATCGCGCGCTGCGGGTAGTTCGTGGTGAGGATCTGGCTCACGACCAGCGCCGCCGCGTCCGCGAAGTCCTCGGGCGGCACCGACAGCGGCAGCAGGATGTCGCCGCCGACGTAGAGGTTCTGTGTCATGACCGTGAGCTGACCGGCCCGGAACTTGCGGAAGTCTCCGGCATCGACGCTGCCGACGCCGGCCAGGAACAGAAGCGCCGCCGTGAACAGCAGCAGGAACCATTTGGGGATTTTCATATCGCTCTCCTCCGCCTGCGGCGACGGTGCGAGCTCTCCCTGCGCGCATGCGCGGCCGCGGCATGCTTGTATGCGCAGATTCCTCCCGGCGCGAGGCCGTGCGCAATAAGGACTTGTCACCGTCAGCGGTCGCTCAGGATCATCATGCCGACATCGTCGCCGCGGATTTCCCACGGGCTGGAGTCCCTGCGGCGATTGGGTCCGAAGGAGTAGACGAAGCTAGTCTCGCGGCCCCCGGCGCATTCGTGGCGGATCCAGTAGGGCAGGCCCCAGGGATCCAGGAAATAGCGTGCGCGGGTCGGGTCCAGGCCGCCGGCGGTGAGGCCGGCGAAACGGCCTTCGCTGAGGTAGCTCTGTCCCCACTCCACGCGGAAGGTGTACACACGCTTGTGGACACCGCAGCGGGTGCGGACGCGTTCATGAGTGAAATCGGTCGCGAGGGCGCGGAGCTCCGTCTCGGCGGCGCGCCGCTTTTCCTCCGTCTCTCCGTGCAGCACGCGGGTGGCCTGCAGCGTGCCGTAGCCCAGCAGCAGTGCCAGTGCCGCCCCGGCGATGGCGGGCCCGGCAACGCCTCCCGCTGCGCGGCCCGCCAGCTCCCTCGCGTTGGCGGCGATTGCCGTCACGAGGCCGAGACCGAGCATGAGCTCGGCCCATTCGCCGGTGTATTCGATGGGGTAGGCCGCGTAGAAGGCCGCCGTCGCGGCGAAGGCGGGCATCAGCGCCGGCGGGGGAGCGACGACGGCGAGCTTCGACAACAGTCTGCCGGTGGCCGGTACGGCGGCCGCCAGCGGCAGGGCGACGCCGTAGCCGAGCACGATGATCTGGAAGGCGAGCTGGCGCAGGTCGCCGGCGACCACGTTGTGGACGTTCAGCTCCTGCTGGAAGTTGTCGGTGAGGAAGTACTCGGGCGGCGTGAAGCCGAGCAGTCGCTGGCCCCACGAGATCTCCTCGCCCGCGACGAAAAGACAGAACAGGCCGAGGCCGAGCAGGAACCAGGGCGCCCGGCGGTGGCGCCACCACTGATGGTGCGCGGCGCACGCGGCAGCCGCCGCGGCCGGCAGGAACGCCCAGACCGTCGCCCACTCCAGCCAGTGGTCCTCCTGGACGAGGCGGTAATAAAGCTCGCCGTAACGTGCTTCCAGCCACCAGGCCAGTGCCGCTGGTGCCGCGATGATGACGTTGGCGATGACCGGACCGATAACGCGCAAGACGCACCCCGCAAAAGAAAAGGGGCGGGCCCTCGCGAGCCCGCCCCTCCCAGTCTAGACCGTATAGGGTCTTATTCCGAAGCCGCCTCCTCGGCGGTGACCGTGACCGTATCGGTATCGCTGTTGCCGTTGCCGTCGTCCACCGTCAGCTCGGCCACGTAGTCGCCCGCCACATCGGCGGTGAAAGACGGCGTGGCGTTGGTCGGATCGTCCAGCGTGGCGGTCGAGCCGCTGTCAGCCGGGACGGTCAGCGTCCAGCTGTAGGTCAGCGTGTCCTCGTTCGGGTCCGAGCTGCCCGAGCCGTCCAGCGTCACCGCGTCGCCGACCGTTACGGTCTGGTCCGGACCGGCGTCGGCGACCGGCGCCTGCCGGTCGTCCAGCTCGGCGGTCACGAGTTCGGCGACGAAGCAGGCCTCCGCCTCGCCCGTCCGGTCGTCGCCGAAGATCTCCGCGGTCATGTCGGCCGTGAGATCCCCGAGGAGGACGTCTTCCGAAGTCGTGCCCTCGTCCGTGAGCGTCGTGAGGACGATCTCGGTGCCTTCCGGCACGCACACGTTGAGCGGCGAGTCGTCGACCAGCAGCTCCAGCGTGCGCGCGGTGGTATCCACCGACTGGATGGCCCCGCTGACGACTTCGGCCGTGTCGTCCGGATCCAGGACCACCAGCGCCGTGCGCAGGCCGGTCTTCTCGGCTTCCGGGTCAGCCGGATCGATGGGCGTCAGGACACCGTCGAAGTGGCCGCGCGCACCGGTGACGATCGCGTCGTAGGTCAGCTCGTTGGCGAACTTGTCGAAGACGCGGGTGCCACCCTGGATGTCGCCGACGAGCAGATACGCTTCGCCGTCGGGCTGCACGTTGACTTCGTAGTCGTCCTCGCCGGCCACCGAGTCGTCGAACTCCGTGACCACGGTGCCGCGGAGCTTCGCGAACGTACCGAGTTCGCCCAGCTCCAGCGTGTAGGCCGTCAGGATCAGGTCGTCGTCGTCATAGGCGGCGTCCGAGTCGCTGTCGGAGTCGCCGTCGGTCGACCCGTCGCCATCCGTGCTGCCGTCACCGTCATCGGTATCGCCGTCGTCCTCCGCCGATGCCTCGTCGGCGACCGAGAGATTGCCGATTGCGATCAGCGGATCGCCCGCCTGCAGCGCCAGCGGTATCGGGCTCTCCACCCAGGTGCCGTCGTCACGGAAAATGCCGGTATCGCCATCGACGTTCACGGTCAGGCAGGTTTCGTTGCCGCCGTTACCGTTGTCGGAGTCGCTGTCGGAGTCGCCGTCCCGGTGATTGGAGACGCGCTCCTGCTGACAGAGGATGAAGGTGTCGTCATCCTCGACGGAATCGACCGTGCCGAAGACACGCGCCAGCTTGCTGCCGGCGTCCTTCTCCGAGATGTTGACGAAAACGACGGGGCGGAAGATGTACTTGCCGCTGTTGCCCGCGCCGACGATCTTCACGGACTTGCCCACATCGATGTCGAGTTCGATGACCAGCGTGGCGCCCGGTGTCACGAAAAACGTGCCGCGCGGGTTGAGGTCCACCTTGCCGTTGCCGGGCAGCTTCACCTCGGCCTCCTCGAGGACGTCGCCGGTGGCGTCGTCGAGGTCGTAGAGCGTCAGCCCGTCGAGGATCAGCCGTATCTTCTCGTAGTCGCCGGCGGGAACGTCTTCGGCGATGGCGAACAGTTCGGTGAAGCTCCGCAGGGCGAGGAGATCGACTTCCTCGGCTGCCTCACCGTCCGGCACCTCGAAGATCAACGCATCGCCGCTGTCGCCCAGCAGTTCGATGCGGCGCACTTCGGCGATTGCCTGATCGAATTTGTCCGTGGGCGAGTCGGTGAACATGATGGCCACCGTGCCCGAGTCGGCTGACGAACTGGGCGGCGGTGCCGGGTCCGGGTCCGGCTCGGTCACCGAGGGGCTGCCACCGCCCCCGCCGCCGCAGCCGGCGAGGAGGAAGAGTACGGAAGTCGCGGCAATGCCGCAACGCCAGAAATTTGTGATCTGCATGGTTGATTCGCTCTCGTTTGTTTTCGAGTGAATGTAAGTGAGCATTTTGGTCCTATATGCGCACGAATCAACCTGTCGCAAACCGGCGACAGGTGGTTGGGACCAGGGTATTGCCCGAATCAGGGACTTAGCGATGCTGCGGCCCGCTTATGTAAATTCTGCAGCGCTCGCCGCGTCTCCGTCCGGCTTCGTACGCGCAATCATCGGCGTTGTTTCCTGTGCTCCGGTGCCTCTTTGGCCGGAATTCTCATTATCGCTTGCAAGTCTCCCGGATGTGTGCGTAAATTGCACACATGAGTTCAAGCCTGACAGAAATCGCCCGGAATGCCTGCCGCCGCCTGCTGCGGCCGGTGATCCGGATCCTGCTCAGGCTCGGCATCAGCTGGAAAGAGTTCGCGGAGATAGCGAAATTGGTATTCGTCGAGATCGCGAGAGAGGACTACGGAGTGCACGGCAGGCCCACCAACGCCTCCCGCGTCGCTCTCATGACCGGGCTCAGCCGCCGCGAGGTGGGCGAGATCCGCAAGCGTCTCGACAGCGAGACCCCGCTCGCGATCGAACCGAAGAGCCGCATCTCGCGGGTGCTGACGGGGTGGTACAAGGATCCCGAATTCTCGGCAGGCGGTCGGCCCAGGGAACTGGACGAGGCCGAGTTCCACCGGCTGACGCACCGCTATGCCGGCGACATCCCGGACCGGGCCATCACCAAGGAGATGCTGGACCTGGGCCTCATGGAAGCCTTGGCGGACGGCCGCTACCGGGCGATGCGGCGCGACTACCTTCGTGACGCCGCCGACGCCGACATCGTCCGCCACATGGGCCAGGCATTGCACGACCACGGGGTTTCCCTGGCGCACAACCTGGACCCGGAGCGCAGCGAAGGCTGGTTCGAGGGCTTCGCTTCCAACAATCACATGCCCCGCGGCGCCGCCGACAAGCTCAATGCCCTCCTGCAGCAGGAGGGTCAGGCCTTCCTCGAACGGGTGGACGCCTGGCTGAGCGAGCACGAGCTCGACGCTTCGTCCGGCAGCGGCAACAGAAACGGAAAAGAAGCCGTCAGCCGTATCGGCGTCGGCGTCTATCTCTTCGAACATCCGCAAGACACTCACTGACGCACTCAACGTAAGGAAGATTCCCCATGGCATCCCCCTCCCCGAAATTGCTCGCAACACTCCTCGCGGCCTTCGCGCTTGCCGCCTGCGGCGGCGGTGGCGGCGACTCCGGCAGCATCGCCCCGCCGCCCCCCGACGATGGCGGTGGCGATACCGGCGGCATCGACCGCAGCGGTCTCCGCGTGCTCGGCTCCATCAGCGGCTTCGGCAGCGTGATCGTGGACGGCGTGCGCTTCGATACCTCCGGCGCCACGATCGAGGTGGATGACGAGCTGGCCACCGAAGACGATCTGAAGACCGGCGAGATCGTGTTCGTCGCGGGCGAGATCGACGACGACGGCAATGCGACGGCGGCCACCGTGGTGACCGACGATCTGCTGCGCGGGCCTGTCGAGAGCATCGACCTCGTCGCCCGCACGTTCGTGGTGCTGGGCCAGACCGTGAAGGTGGAGGTCGATACGGCCTTCGACGATTCGGTGCCGAACAACGCCATCGACGGCCTGAGCGTCGACCAGTCGGTGCGCGTGGATGGTTTCCTCTCTCCGGACGGGCGCATCATCGCCACCCGCGTGGAGCTCGACGACGGCGACGATCTGCAGGTGGTCGGCGTGGTCGGCAATCTGGACGATGCGGCGCTGACGTTCACCATCGGCAGCCTGGTCATCGACTATTCGGCCGCGACGTTCGAGGACTTCGACGGCGCCGCTCTGGCCGACGGCCAGGTGGTGGAGGTGGAAGGCAACGCCCTGGCCGCCGGCGGCGAGCTGCCGGCGACCAAGGTCGAGCGGGTCACCGACGACCTCGGCGCCGACGATGACGACCTGGCCGAGATCGAGGGCATCATCACTGCGGTGCTCTCGGGCGACGAGTTCGAGGTTAACGGCATTGCCGTCAGCACCGACGGCTCCACGGTGTACGAGGGCGGCGGCCCTGCCGACATCGTCGAGGGCGCGCGGGTGGACGTGGACGCCGTGGCCCAGGCCGGCGGCAGCCTGCTGGCCACGAAGGTGGAGTTCGAGCCGGAGAAGGTGGTGGAGATCGAGGCCACCGTGGAGGCCGTGGACGCCGCCGCGGGCACGCTGCAGACCCTCGGCATCACGGTGGTCATCGAGGACGGCACACGGCTGGAGGACGACAGCGACCTCGACCTGCGCCGCTTCTCGCTCGCCGACATCAACGTGGGTGACTTCGTCGAGATCGGCGGCAGCGAATCCGGCACCTCCGAGGCGACAGCGGTGCTGCTGAAACGTGACGACGACGGCGATGACGGCGTCGAACTGCAGGCCCGGGTGCAATCGGTCGGCAATCCCGACTTCACGCTGCTCGGCGTCACCGTGCGCACGAACGGCGAGACGGAGTTCCAGGACGGCGACACGGAGATCACGGCCGCGGAGTTCTTCGCCAACGCGGTGGGCCGGGTCGTGGATGTCGACGGCACCTGGGACGGCGCCGTGTTGACGGCCGAGGAAGTCGAGTTCGAGGTGGAGGACTGATGCGATGACGACGAAAAGAACTGCGGATCTCCGGGTCGGTCCGGCCCCGTCGGGTCTCCCCGCGGGCTCGGTACGTCCGCTGGAGGCGGGACGGCTGAGGGCGGCACGCTCGGCGTTCGTGACCCGGCGGGTGCCGCTGGAAGACGCGAAGACGCTGGTCACGGACGCCCGGCCCGCCGCCGGCGACCTGGTCCTCGCACGGGTCAAGCGTATCCGCCACCACGGCAAGCTGCAGTGCGCGCGCGGACGGCGCGTGCAGTTGTTCCACGGCGACGAGATCGTGGTCTGCTACGGCGACCGCTATGCGCCCCAGCAGTTCGAGGCCTACGTGCCGCGGACCATCGGCCATTGCCATCTGGTGGCCTCCGGCGGCGTCGCCGCCCAGGCCGTCAACTGGCATCAGCGCATCCACCGCGGCCCCACCGAGATCGAGGCGCTGGGCGTCCTGGCCGACGAGCACGGCAATACGCTCAACCTGCGCCGCTACACGTTGCCGGCGGGCTCGGGCGGCGAGGCGCCGCCCCGCGTGATTGTCGTGGCCGGCACCTCCATGGACTCCGGCAAGACCACGGCGGGCGCCCACCTGGTGCGCGGGCTGACCCGGGCGGGCCTGCGCGTGGGCGCCGCCAAGATCACCGGCACCGGTGCCTGCAACGACTACTTCCTGATGAAGGACGCCGGCGCGGAACCGGTGCTCGATTTCACCGACGCCGGTTACGTCTCCACCTATCGTGTGGGAGAGGCCGCCATCCGGCGCATCTACGAGACCCTGATCGCGGAACTCGGCCGCAGCCGCATCGACGTGGCGGTGGTCGAAGTGGCCGACGGCCTGGTCCAGTCCGAGACCGCGGCGCTGCTCGGCGCCGACTGGCTGCGTCGGGCGATCGACGGCGTCGTGTTCTGTGCGCAGGATGCGATGGGCGCGCGGGCGGGCGTGGACTGGCTGCGCGAGCGCGGCCACGACGTCATTGCCGTCTCCGGTCTGCTGACGGCTGCGCCGCTGGCCATGCGCGAGACCGCCGACCTGGTGGAACCGCCGGTGATCGGCCTCGACGGGCTGTCCGACCGCTACGTCTCCCGCTCGCTGCTCGCCTGCGAGCACGGCGGCATGGAACTGCGCGATGCCGTCGCAGGCTGACAGCCTCGCCCTGGACGTCCGCGCGGCGGCCCGGGCGGCGCCTGCCCGCTTCGCCGCGCTGATGGCGAACGCGCTGGGGCAGGCGGCCTGCACGGTCGCCCTGGCGCTGGGTGCGAAGGCGGTGGTGGGCGGCGGCGCCGGCGGCGTCACGCTGGCGGTCCTGGTGACCGCCGCGCTGGCCGGCGCGTGGCTGCGCGGACGCGAGCGTGTGGACGCCGAGGAACTCGGCCAGGTCTTCGTGCACGGGCTGCGGCTGCGGCTGTTCGATCATCTGCTCGGCGTGCCGTCGCGCACGCTGGCCGGCAAGCCGAAAGGCGGCGCACTGGTACGCTTCGTCGGCGATCTGCAGGCGATCAAGACCTGGGTCAGCCGGGGGCTCGCCCAGCTGCTGGTCGCGCTGCCGCTGCTCGTGGCGGCGGTCGCCGTGCTGGCCTGGATGGATGCGCTGCTCGGCGCGATGGCGGCGGGCCTCGTGGTCGTCGGCGGGTTCGGTGCCGCCCTTCTGGCCGGTCCCCTCGCGGATGCCAACCGGCGTCTGCGCAACCGGCGCGGCCAGCTGGCGCGCTTCGTCACCGAGATGATGCAGGCGGTGCCCTCGGTCCAGGCCCATGGCAAGGAATCCCGCGAACGGCGCAGGCTCGACAGCCGTGGCGAGAAACTGATCCACGCCGCCGGCGACCGCGCCCGTCTCGTGGGGCGCGTTCGCAGCCTGGTGCAGCTGCTCGGCTCCGGCGCGCTGCTGGCCGTACTGGTCGGCGGGGCCGGCCGGCTCGACGCCGCCGAGATGGTGGCCGCCCTGACCGTGGTCGCCTGGCTCACCACGCCGATCCGTGATCTCGGCCGGGTATTCGAATACTGGCAGGCGGCCGACGTGGCCCGCGAGCGCATTCGTGCCTTCCTGCGCTGGCCGCGGCTGCCCCGTAACCGGACCGGCCGCCGTCTGCGGCGGGCCGCCGGCGAGTTGCGCTACGAGGGCGTGATCGCCTGCCCGGGCGCCGCCCCGCTGGATCTCGCGATCGACGCCGGCAGCGTCGTCGCGATCACCGGGCCGAACGGCTGCGGCAAGAGTTCGCTGCTCGCCGTCACCGCCCGGCTGCAGGCGCCGGTCGCAGGCAGGGTGCTCCTCGACGGCCAGGATCTGGCCCGGCTGCGTAACCGGGACATCCGCCGCCACGTCGCGATCGTCGGGCCGGATTTGCCGCTGATCCGCGGTTCCGTGCGTCGCAACGCCAGCTACCGTAGCCGCGGCATGACGCCGCAGGCGTTCCGCAGCCTGATGCGACGCTGTCGGCTCGAACATCTCGTGGAGGAGGGCGGCGACTCGCCGGACCGCATCGCCGAGGCCGGGCTGAATCTCTCCAGCGGCGAGCGTCAGCGGCTCGCCCTGGCACGCGCACTGTGGCCGGAGCCCGGCGTACTGCTGCTGGACGAGATCGATGCCCACCTGGATGCGGATACGCTCCGGGTGGTGAAGAACATCATTGCGGGCTTCCCCGGCACCGTCGTCGTCGTCACACATAACCCGCGGCTGCTGGAGGCAGCGGGCCGGGTCATCGAACTGGCCGCCGACGGTTCGGTGGCCTCTGATCGGGCGCACGCCGCCGCAGACGTCGCCTGAGCGCCTGCCATGACGCGTCATACCGCCGGGGGCGGCCGAATCGTTAAACGCAAGCTGGCATGCGACCCACGCACCCGCTATCTGCGCTTCCTGCCGCGCAAACCGGATCCCGCGCGGCTGCCCATGGTGTGCATCCACGGCATCAGCCGCCATGCGCGGGGCCACTTGGACGCCTTCGTGCCCTGGGCCGAGCTCACCGGTACGGAGCTCATCGCGCCGCTGTACGACCGCCGGCGCTACCGCGGCTACCAGCGCCTGCGGTCGTCGAACCGGCGCCTCCATGCCGCGGCCGCGCTGGACGCGATCCTCGACGAGACCGTCATGGACCGGCCGTGCCTGCTGTTCGGCTTCTCCGGCGGCGCGCAGTTCGCGCACCGTTATGCGCTGGTGCGGCCCGGCAGGGTGGCCGCCCTGGCGATGGCCGCGGCCGGCTGGTACACCTTCCCGAGCCGCGCCGCGAGCTTTCCCTACGGTCTTGCGCCCGGCCGCCTTCCCGGCGCGCTCGCCATCGACTACCCGGGCTTCCTGAGCGTGCCGAAATGCGTGCTGGTGGGCGACCGGGACGTGGAGCGGGACGACTCCCTGCGCTCGAACCGCCGCCTGGACAGCGAGCAGGGCGACAACCGGCTCACGCGCGCCACGGCCTGGGTGGAGGCCGTGAACCGGCAGGCCCGCAAGACGTCGGGCGCCGCCGCCTGCGAACTCGTGATCATGCCCGGCGCGGGGCACGACTGGAACGAATGCTATGCCAGCGGCGGGCTCGCCCGCCGCGTCACCGACTTCTTCGACGGACTGCAGCCGCAGGCGTCGGCAACCCCCGACTCGCCTTACCCCCGCGTCGCGGCGGCGGGCGCTTACACGCCTTTCGATTGATCATGGAGAGAATCATGCACACGTTACCGTGCCGCTTGCTGCTGTTCGGGTTCCTGGCTGGCGCGGCGCCGACATTCACCGCCGCGGCTGCGGAGACGTCGTTCAGCCTGGACGACGGCGCCCAGATCGAGTGGGACGACGACCGCTACTTCAGCGTGGGCGGGCGTATCCACTACGACGTCGCCCGCTACGACGACGACGTGACGGTGCTCGAGGACGAGCAGGACTTCCGCCGCGCCCGCGCGATCCTGCGGGCCCGTTACGACGACTGGCAGTTCCGGGCGGACTACGACGTCGGCATCGTCGAGGGCTGGCGCAATCTGTATGTGCGCTACCGGGGCTGGAGCCGCAAGCGGCTGACCATCGGCAATCAGGTGGCGCCGTTCTCCCTGGACGATCTGGCCAGCAGCAACGACCTGGCGTTCATGGAGCGCTCGCTGGCATCCGCTCTCAGCCCGGGCATGCTCACCGGCGTATCGCTGCGGGCCTGGGGCGACGACTGGAGCGCCACCGCCGGCGTGTTCGGCGACGAGCTCAGCGATCTCGACCGGCGCACCGTCGACGGCACGTCGGTGATCGGCCGGTTGACCTGGGCGCCCATCCGCAAGAAGCGCCGGGTGCTGCACGTGGGCCTGGCCCAGGAGTACCGCTCCGTGGATTCGAACGAGGACGTGCGCATCCGCGCGCGCCCGGAGTCGCGCCTGACCGACGAGCGACTGGTCAACAGCGACCGTCTCGCCGGCGTGGACGCCCTCTGGACCACTGGGATCGAGTTCATGGGCATCCTCGACAACGTCCGGCTGCAGTCGGAGTTCATGCGCATGGGTCTCAGCGGCGGCCCCAACGAGGCGGACTTCACCGGTGGTTACGTGCAGGCCGGCTGGATCGTCACCGGCGAGCGTTACCGCTACAGCCGTTCGCGGGGCGTGCCCACATCCGTCCGTCCGAAAGGGGACTGGGGCGCGCTGGAGCTCTCGGCCCGCTACAGCACCCTGGATCTCGAGGACGGCCCCGTGACCGGCGGCGAGCAATCCCAGATCACCGCGGCGGTCTCGCTCTATCTCAACGAGCAGCTGCGGGTCTCGGTGAACTACAGCCGTTACGATGCCGCGCCGAACCCGGACGGCATCGACGAGGACGGCTCCATCCTGATGTTCCGCTTCCAGGCGGCGTTGTAGGAGTCGCGCCATGCAGCACTTTCGCCGCGTTCGGGAACACGTCCACCTCGAGCCACTGCTGGCCGAGCTGGCCGAGCACGATGCGCTTTGGGCCGCGCAGCCCGGCCGCCAGCTCACCGCGCCCGCGCAGCGGCATACCAACGCCATCCCGATCCGCGGCCTGCGTCGATCGCGCATCCGCGGTCGTCGGCGCCGGGACGTGCACGAGAGCCGTTACACGTCGATGTCCGCCAGCTTCCCCGCCACCGTGGCGTTCATCGAGGCGTTCGCCGCCGAGCGCAACGGCAGCCTGGGCCGGGCCCGCTACGCCCGGCTGCCGGCCGGCAAGACGGTGCTGCCGCACACGGACCGCGGAGAGTACTACCGCTACCGTGACCGCTATCACCTGGTGATTCGCAGCGAGAAGGGCAGCCTGCTCCGCGCTGGCGGCGAGACCGTGCGCATGCGCGAGGGCGAGCTCTGGTGGTTCGACAACAAGGCCGTGCACGACGCCTGCAACGACTCGGAATCGGACCGGATCCACCTCATCTTCGACCTGATCCCGGCGGACCGGCGGATCCCCGCCGGCGCGGATGATCCGGGCCGCATACTCGCCGCGGAGCGCACCGCGCGGGAGAGCCGGGCAGTGCAGGAAGTGGCGCGCGCGGTCTCACTCTACGTGAGCGCCCGGGAACATCCGGCGCAGTGGGCGTCGTTGCTGGACGAGGCGGGGTTGCTGCGCGCCGCCGAGAGCAAACCCGTGGCAGCACTCGCCCGGCTGCTGTGGCCCGATGTCCGGTCGTCACGCCGCGCGCGCTACGAGTCGGCGATCGGCTGGTCGCTCGGGCTGATGGACATCGGCGCGATCGGGCCCGGCGAGGTGGCGGACGCGATCCGGGCGGCCGGTGGGCTCGAGGCCGTGGACGAACGCTGGAGGGCCGACCGGGACGCGGCGCTCTACGGCTTCAGTGCGCAGGACGAAGACGCCATGCGGAGGACAGGCTGACTGGCGAATCCGCCGCCGGGTAGTAGAATCCGGCGGAGTAGAGGAGGAGCCGACATGAGCGACGAAAGGACCGGCCCCGGGGCGCAGCGTCCCCTGGAAGAGAACGTGAAGTCGCGGTCCACCTGGCTGCGGCTGTTCTTCATGGTGGTGATCGCCTTCCTGTATGGCGTCTCGCGCGTCGTGCTCGGTGCCGTGGTGGTGCTCCAGTTCTTCTGGGTGCTGTTCACCGCCGGGACGAACGAGAACCTGAAGCGCTTCGGCCAGCAGCTCGCGACCTACACCTATCAGATCGTGCGCTACCTCACCTTCAACACGGAGGAACGTCCGTTTCCCTTCGATCTCGACTGGCCGCAGGAGTAGCGCAGGCGTGAGCCTCGAAGCCTTCTCCCTCGCCGGGCGGACCGTGCTGGTGACGGGCGGCGCCGGCGGCATCGGCGCCGCGACCGCGCTGCGCCTGGCCGAGGCGGGCGCGGGCGTCATCGTGCATTACCACACGGCGGGCGAGCGCGCGGATGCCCTGGCCCGGCGTATCGGCGAGCAGGGCGGTCATGCGTTTACCGTCGGCGCCGACCTTTCGGGGGAGCAAGGCATCCGCGGGCTGCTCGGCGAGCTGGAGCGGCGGGGCGGCCTGCCGGACGGCGTGGTCAACATGGCCGCACGCCAGGACGTCACGGCCTTCGCAGCGATCGGCGCGGACGAATGGCGCGGGCTCATGGCCACCAACCTGGACGGCGTCTTCCTGATCACGCGGGAGATGGCCGCCGGGTGGCAGGCGGCCGGGCGCGGCGGCGCCATCGTCAACGTGGCCTCCATCGAGGGGCTGGACCCCGCGCCGAACCATGCCCATTACGCGGCGAGCAAGGCGGGTCTTCTCATGCTGACCCGCGCGAGCGCCATGGAGCTGGGTCCGGCGGGCATCCGGGTCAACGCGGTCTCGCCGGGGCTGATCGACCGGGAGGGCCTGGCGGAGGCCTGGCCGGAGGGCGTGGCCCGCTGGCGGGAGAAGGTGCCGCTGGGCACGCTCGGCACGGGCACGGACGTGGCCGACGCCATCGTCTACCTGCTGAGCCCGGCGGCCCGCTGGGTGAGCGGCGCGAATCTGGTCGTGGACGGCGCCATGAGCGCGGCGGCACGCTGGTGACGCCGCCGCGCCGCATCAGGGATTGAACCGCCCGGGTCGTCCTCAGTCTTCCTCGTCGCCGCCGACCCAGGGCGCGACCTGCTCGGCGATCTGGCTGCGGTCGCCGACCACGACCACCGTCATGTCCTCCTCGCGGAGGTAGAGCTCGGCCGTCTCCGACACATCTTCCGGCGTCACCGCGAAGACGTTGCTCACGTAGTCGGTCAGATAGGAGTCCGGCAGCTCGTGCAGCTCCTGGTAGGCCAGCAGGTTGATGATGCCGCCGCGGGTGGAGTTCTGCAGCACGAAGGTGCCGGCGGTGTAGTTCTTCACGCCGTCCAGCTCCTCCACCGGCGGTGCGGCGGACTGCAGCCGCGCGACCTCGCCCATGATCTCCTCGATGGCGGGGCCGGTGACCTCCGTGGTCACGGCGGCCACCTCGGCCCAGTAGGCGTCCCGGTAGCGGCTGGAGAGCGTGCTGTAGGGTGAATAGGTGTAACCCTTGTCCTCGCGGATATTGCTCGTGATGCGCGAGGAGAAGAAGCCGCCCAGCAGGGTGTTGGTGACCTGCAGCGGGATCCAGTCCGGGCTGGAGGGGTCCGGCACCGGCAGCCCCAGATACAGATTCGACTGGGAGGCGCCGGGCCGGTCGATGATGTCCACCGCCACCTTGCCTTCGGCGGGCTCGGGCACGTCCACCAGGATCTCCGGTCCGGCCGCCCAGTCGCCGAAGGACTCGCGGATGGCGGCGCTCACCGCCTGCCGGTCGAACTGCCCGGCCACGTAGACGTGGGTACGCCTGGCGCCGTAGTTCTCCGCATAGAAGCCGCGGGCATCCTCCAGCGTGTAGGCGGCGAGCTGTTCTGCCTCCGGCAGCAGGTTGCCGTAGGGATGGTCGCCGTACAGTGCGTTACGGAACGCAGCCAGCGCCATCTGCTGCGGCTGGGTGCCCGCGATGCTCAGCTGGCGCTGGCGGTCGCGCTTCAGCCGCTCCAGCTCGGAGGCGGGGAAGGCCGCGTTGCGGACGATGTCCGCCAGCAACCGCGTCATCTGCGGCGCGTATTCCTTCAGGACGTCGCTCTGGACGATGGTGCGGTCGGCGCCCACCTCGACGTTCACCTGGCCGCCCATGGCGGCGGCCTGGCGGGCTATCTCGGCGGCGCTGCGGCTGGCCGTGCCCTCCAGCAGGAAATCGCCGGCCAGATCGGCGAGCCAGGTCTGCCCGCCCTCGTTGAGGTTGCCGGCCCGCACGACCACGCTGACGGTCGCCTTCGGCAGCGTGCCGAAGCCGACCAGCGTGGCCTCGAGCCCGTTCTCCAGGCCGAAGCTCTCCTTCTCCGGCAGCGAGAAGTCCTTCGGTTCCCCGCCGGGTGGCGGCGCTTCTTTCGCCGGCTCCGCCTCCTGCGCTCCGGCCGTCGCCGTCAGCAGGAGGGTGGCCAGCGCCGCTGTCGTTGCCATGGTCGCCATGATTGCCAGGGCGCCGCTGCGCATCGGCTGTGCTGTCTTACTGCTCATCGCCTGCCTCCTCCTGTTCGCCTGCCGCCGCGCCGGCTTCCAGCACGAAGATCGTGCGGTTCGTCGGCCGCAGGTATTCCTTCGCCGTCTCCAGGATCAGATCCGGCGTGACCGCCAGGATGCGTTGCTCGAAGTTGTTGATGAGTGAGGGGTCGTCGTCGAACAGCGAGAGCGAGGCCAGCACGTCCGCGCGGCCGAAGCCGTACATGCTGCCCAGGTAGTCGTAGAACGAGGAGCGCCACTTCACCGTCGCTCGCTCCAGCGTGTCGGCGTCCACCGGCTCCGTGCGCAGCCGCTGGACCACCTCGTCGATGATGCCGGTGATGCGCTCGGCGGCGACGTCGTTGTCGTGGATGAGGTAGGCCTGCCAGAGCATCGGGCCGTTGTAGTTCAGCATGTTGCCCAGGAAGGCGTTGATCCCGCCGGACACCGACGAGGTGATGCCGGCGTCCTTCACCAGCGCCTGGTGCAGCAGGCTGTCCTCGCCCTGCACCAGGATCTGGTCGATGAGCCCCATGGCGTACCACTCGGGCGTGAGGCGCGGGGGCACATGGTAGGCGAAGGCGTAGCCCGGCCGCGTCGCGAGCGGGTCGACCCGACCCTCGCGCTTCTCGCTCTCCTGACGCGGCTCGCTGATGTCCGGCAGCACGATCTCTTCTTCCGAGCGCGGGATATCGCCGAAGTGCTTCTCGACGAGAGCGAGGGCCTCGTCGTAGTCGATGTCGCCCACGATGGCCACGGCCGCGTTGTTTGGCGCGTAGTACTTGTGGAAGAAGTCGGCCACGTCGTCGAGGGTGGCGGCGTCCAGGTCCTCCAGGTCGCCGTAGAAATTATGGGCGTTGTACCAGTTCTCGTTGGCCGCCTGGGGCATGTCCAGCCAGGGGAAGCCGCCGTAGGGCGTGTTGAGGACGTTCACCTTGACCTCGTTCTTCACCACGGCCTGCTGGTTGGCGAGATTCTCCTGGGTGATGTCCAGGCTGGCCATGCGGTCGGCCTCGGCCCACAGCACGGTTTCGAGCTTGTGGGCCGGCACGATCTCGAAGTAGTTGGTGTAGTCGAACCGGGTCGAGCCGTTCAGCACGCCGCCGTTACGCTGCACGAGCTGCACGAATTCCATCTTGCCGAGGTTCGCCGATCCCTGGAACATCATGTGTTCGAACAGGTGGGCGAAGCCCGTGCGGTCCCGGGGCTCGATGCGGAAGCCGATGTTGTAGTAGACGGCCACCGTGACGATGGGGGCGGTGGCATCCCGGGACATCGCCACCTTCAGGCCGTTGTCCAGCGTGTGGTAGCGCACCGGTACCCGGTAGCCGGAGCCGGCATCGGCGGTGTCCGTGTTACGAGCCTGCGCGGACGGTTGCGGCGCGTCGGCGCCCGCGGCGGGGGTCTCCGGTGCGCCGCCCGGCTGGCAGCCGGCCAGCAGCAGGGCCGCGAGTGCGGCCGGCAGGCCTGCCCGGCCTGCGCGATAACGTGATTCCATGGTTCTTCCGATCCTGCCGTAGTGAGGAAAGCAGACTACCAGAGCACCAGGGGGTTCCCAACGCTGCCGCTCAGAGCGGCCAGACCCACAGCAGCATCGGCGTAGCGACCAGCACGATCAGTACCTCCAGTGGCAAGCCCATGCGCCAGTAATCGCCGAAGCGGTAGCCGCCGGGGCCGAGGATCAGGGTGTTGTTCTTGTGGCCGATGGGCGTGAGGAACGCACAGGAGGCGCCGACGGCCACGGCCATGAGATAGGTATCCGGGTTTACCCCCAGCCGGTGGGCGATCTCCACGGCCACCGGTGCGGCGATGACCGCCGTGGCGACATTGTTCAGCACGTCGGAGAGCGTCATGGTGACCACCATCAGCAGCACCAGGATCATCACGGGCGACAGGACATCGGAATGCTGCACCACCGTATCGGCGATTAGCCCGGTGCCGCCGGTGGTCTCCAGTGCCTCACCGAGAGGGATCAGCGAGCCCAGCAGCACGATGACCGGCCATTCGATGGAGTCGTAGAGCTGGCGCAGCGGCATGATGCCCGTCGCCACCATGCCCACCACCGCTGCGGCCAGCGCCACGGTGAGGTCCAGCACGCCGGTGCTGGCCAGGACGATCGCCGCAGCGAAGATGGACACGGCGATGCCCGACTTCCGTCGCTGCAGCGACGGAAGGTCCTTCTCGGCCAGTGGCAGGCAGCCCATCCACTGGGCGACGGTGGGAAGCTGCTCGGCCGGGCCCATCAGCAGCAGCACATCGCCGGGCTCGATGTCCACCTTGCGCACCCGGTCGCGGAAGCGCCGGCCCTGGCGGGCGACGCCCATGAGTGCAACGCCGTGGCGATACAGGAGCCGCAGGGAATTGGCCGAACGCCCGGCGATGCGGGCGCCCACGGGTACCGCCACCTCCAGCAGGGCGAGGTCCTCGGGCGTCTCGTCATCTTCGGTCTTCGGCTGACCGCTCAGCTCGAGGCCGAGCTTGTCGGCGAGTTTGTCGATGCCCTCGGGGTTCGCCTCCACCACCAGCACGTCGCCCTTGCGGATCTCGACGATGCGGGCGAAGCCCGGCATGCGCTTGCCCTGGCGCACCAGGCCGATGACGGCGGCGTCGTTGTTCTCGGCCACCTCGTCCAGCTCGCGCACGCGCTTGCCGATCACCTCCGAATCCTCGGGCACCTCGAGTTCGGCGATGTAGCCGGTGAGCACGCCGTCTTCCTCCTGGGGCTTCAGCTCGCCCTCCGGCAGCAGCCGCCAGCCGGCGAGCACCACGAAGGCCACGCCGACGACGGCGCAGGCGAGGCCCACCGGCGTGAAGTCGAACATCTGGTAGGGCTCGCCGAGCGCATCGGCACGGTACTCGGCAATGACGATGTTGGGCGGCGTACCGATCAGCGTCACCATGCCGCCGAGGATGCTGGCGAAGGACATGGGCATCAGCGTGCGTGCGGCGGTGCGCTTCGCCTTCCTCGCGGCCTCCATGTCCACGGGCATCAGGAGCGCGAGCGCCGCCACGTTGTTCATCAGCGTGGAGAGTGAGGCCGACAGGGAGGCCATCACCGCGATGTGGCCGCCGAGGCGGCGGGACTTGTCCACCAGGTAGTACACCACGAGGTCGACGACGCCGGCGTTCGACAGGGCCCGGCTCAGCACCAGCACGAGGGCGATGACGATGGTTGCGGGGTGGCCGAAGCCGGAGAATGCCTCGTCGCTCGGTACCAGTCCGGCGATCACCCCGATCACCAGGGCGGCGAAGGCGACGATGTCGTAACGCCACCGGCCCCAGATCAGCATCACGAGGACGCCGGCCATCAGCGCGAACAGCAGCGTGACTTCCAGGTTCACGGTCGGGTTATTCCGCTGTCTGCCATCCAGCCCGCGATCGCATCCACGACGGGACCGGGGCGCTTCACCCAGCCGAAGTGGGCATTGCTCGACTCGCGGAATACCGCGTCGTCCAGATGCAGCCGCGTCGTTTTCTCCGGCGGCAGCTTCGACGCCAGGTGATCGGCCGCCGAGGCGGGAGCGAAGTCGTCACCCGCCACGGAGATCAGGAGCGCGGGCTCGCGCATCTCCCCCAGCGCCGCCTCGTAATCGGTGTCGGAGTCCTTCGCCCGATAACGGCCGGTGCGGGCCTGATGCGCCCAGTCGCCCACCAGGCTGCGGGCTTCCCGGCCGCCGAAGCCGAGTCGATGGCCCGGGTAGCTGCCCAGCACCCTGCCGGCCGCGGCGATGAACTGGGTAGCCAGCAGGAAGAGGTAGCGCCGTGGCGCCGGGAACGCGCGCCACCAGATGGAACCGGTGGCCACCGTGACGACGGCGGCCACGCTGCCCGGGTTGGCGCCGGCATAGAGCAGGCTCACCTGTCCGCCGAGGCTGTGGCCGAGCAGGGCGAGCGGCGCCGCCGGATAACGCTCGCGCACCGTGGCGATGGCGGCGGGCCAGTCCAGCTCCAGCAGTTCCCGGTAGCCGAAGTCGGTGTGCCGATCCGGACGGACGCTGCTGGTGCCGTGCCCGCGCAGGTCCATGGCGACCAGGCGCAGCCCGGCGGCGGCCATGGGCGCGGCGAGCGGCCGGTAGAAGCTGCCCGCCAGCGCCATCGCCGGCGTGACCAGGAAGACCGGCGCCTCGGCGGCGAGACCGTCGGGCTCGTGGGCGACGAGCGTGGACGTGGCCCCGTCGGCAGCGCCGCAGGGCAGTTCGGTGAACTCGGCCATGGGGCGAGAATAGCAGAAGGCCCGGCCTCTCCACTGCAGTTCCGGGCCCTTGCCCCCGCTGTATTTTTGCGGTCCGGCTCCCTACACTGGACGCCGGGTTTCGGCCGGACCTTCGCCGCACAGGGCCCGGGATACGCATCCATGCTCAGAAGGAATCTCCTCCTCACGTTGCTCGCCGCGCTCGCCGTGTTCGCCGCCCTCAGCGGGACACTGGACGAGGTGGGCAACGAGCAGGCTCAGGCCGCGTTCAGGCGGGCGCTGGTCACCTTCGCCGTGGCCAGGACGCTGAACGGGGTCATCTCCGTGGCCCAGGGCACGGAGGTGGCGGTGGAGCCCGCCGGCGTCGGCGTGACGTTCGGCGTCGGGCAGATACTCGATCCCATCAACGACCTCGTGGAACAGTTCGCCGGCGTGATGCTGGTGGCCTCCACCTCCCTCGGCATACAGAACGTGCTGCTCGGCATGACCGGCTGGTGGGGGACCACGGCGGCGCTGGTGGCCGCCGTCGCCCTGGCGCTGGCGGTGATCTGGTGGCCGTCGGAGCAGGCGCGGCGCTGGGACGGCGCGGCGGTCCGCCTGCTGCTGATCCTGCTGTTCCTGCGTTTCGCCGTGCCGCTGCTCGTGCTTGGCACCAACGCGGTGTTCGATACGTTCCTGGCGGCCGAGCAGGAGGCCGCGACCCTGGCGCTGGAGACCACGCGTGAGGAGATCGAGGAGCTGAACGAGCAGGCCGCGCCGCCCGCGCCGGAGAGCGAGACCATGATGGGGCGATTGGGTGCCATGCTGGACGAATCGCTGGAGTCGATGAACGTGAAGCAGCGGCTGGACGACCTGCGGCTGCGCGTCTCGAACGCGAGCGAGCACATCGTCAACCTCATCGTCATCTTCGTGCTGCAGACCATCCTGCTGCCTCTGGCCTTTCTGTGGATCATCGTCCAGGCACTGAAGGCGCTGGGCAGCCGGATGACGCGGACCGGCTGAGCAGACGCGGTATCATCCCCGCACAGGCCACGTCCGAGCGGCCAGCCCAGGAGGAGTCTCCCGATGAACCAGACCACCATCTCGCCGCCGCCGCCCCTGCTGGGCCTGCTCGAGGCCCGCGCGCCGCTGGAGGGGCTCAGCCTCGCGGCCTTCTGGCCCTGGATCACGTTCGTACCTCGCGGCGACGGCCGGCCGGTCGTGCTCGCGCCGGGCTACGGCGCCAGTGACGTCTCGATGTACCCGCTGTACCGCTACCTGAAATGCCTGGGCTACGACGTGCACCACTGGGGGCTCGGTCGCAACCGGGGCAAGGTTTCGAAGTACGTCGCCACGCTGAAGGAGCACGTGCGGGAACTGCACGAGTCCACCGGCGAAACCGTGACGCTGATCGGCTGGAGCCTCGGCGGTGTGGTCATGCGCGAGATCGCGCGAGAGGCCCCCGAACTCGTGCGCGAGGTCATCACCATGGGTACGCCGATCGTGGGCGGGCCGAAGTACACCCGGGTCGGCGAAGAGTTCGCGAAGCGCGAGAACCTGGACCTGGACCGCTTCGAGATAGCCGTGCACGAGCGCAACATGCAAGGCATCCAGTGCCCGGTCACCTCGATCTACAGCAGGTCCGACGGCGTCGTCTCCTGGCGCGCGTCCATCGACCGCTACAACCCCCAGGCCCGCAACGTCCGCGTGCCGGGCTCCCATCTCGGCCTCGGCTTCAATCCGGCGGTCTGGCGCGTCATCGCCACCACCCTGGGCACAAAGCCGTAGGAGGGCCTTCAGGCCCGATCCCCTTCTTTTGTGGCCGTCATGCGGTGGCGTGAAGGAAGCGCCAGTCAGTAGCGCCTGCTGACTGGCGCCAAGCCTCTCGGCTACGGGCCCATCAGCGGCTGGGGTGGGCTGCCGGGGTCGTCCGGGCCGACTGGAGCCATGACGGCGGGAAGGAGGCCCGGCCGAAGCGAAGGAGGACAGGACGTCCGACTGAGCGTCCCCAGCAGTCCACCCCAGCCGATGGCGGGCCTACGCCAACAGAAAGCCGGATCGGGCCTGAAGGCCCTCCTACGGGGGGGTGAGGGCCAGCAGGCGGTCGGTGGCTTCCTCGATGGTGGCGCCGAAGGCGACCAGGCCTTCCTCGTGGCCGCCCATCACCGCTACGCCGGAGCTGGCGAAGACGGTCTGCTCGTACAGGCGGCGGAACTCCCGGGCCATCTCCGGCGTGCCGTAGGGTACGTCCGGCGCGGTGGTCGGGATGCGGCCCTTCAGCCGCCGCCACAGGTCGCCGCTGTGCACGTGGGCGATGGCGCGGATGGCCGGGTCCAGTTCGTAGATGGCGGCGTGGGTGAGGGCTTCGGAGGAGGCCTGGATCGGGCCCTCGCAGGCGACCCGGTTGGCATCGATGTCGTAGTCGGTCACCAGGGCGTAGTGGCTCGCGTCGGTGCGCGGGATATGGCCGGTCTGGGTGCCGCTGATGATGAACGTGCCGGGGTCCGGGCCGCGGATGCTCAGGTTGCCGTAGCCGACGCCGTGCTCGGCGTAGTAGCCCACGAGGCCCGCGTCGTACAGGCGGTTGCGGCAGTCGTTCAGGTCGCGGACCAAGTCGGCGGGCAGCGCGGGGGCCGGGCGCCAGGCGACCTCGTATTTGGTATAGCCCTCGTCGATGGGGCCGGTCGCCGTCATCGCGCCGGGCCTCAGGCGGCCGCGCCGGCGCGTTCCGGGAACAGCGCCGCCAGGCCTTCCTCGCTGGCGTCGCAGATGCCGCGCTCGGTGATCAGGCCCGTCACCAGACGCGCGGGCGTCACGTCGAAGGCGTAGTTGCCGGCCGGTGAGTCGTCGGCCACCGTCTGCACCACGCGGATCTCGCCGCCGTCCAGCCCCGCGATGTGAGTGACCTCCTCCGGGCTGCGTTCCTCGATGGGGATATCCGCGAGCCCGTCGGCGATGTCCCAGTCGATGGTGGTGGAGGGCAGCGCCACGTAGAAGGGGATGCCGTTGTCCCGGGCGGCGAGGGCCTTCAGGTAGGTGCCGATCTTGTTGGCGACGTCGCCCGCGCGGGTGGTGCGGTCCGTGCCCGTGATACAGATGTCCACCATGCCGCGCTGCATGAGGTGGCCGCCGGCGTTGTCCACGATGACCGTGTGGTCGATGCCGCTCGCCGCCAGCTCCCAGGCCGTCAGCTGGGAGCCCTGGTTGCGGGGCCGGGTCTCGTCCACCCAGACGTGGATGGGGATGCCCCGCTCCTTTGCGAGATACATCGGCGCAGTCGCCGTGCCCCAGTTGATGGTGGCCAGCGAGCCCGCGTTGCAGTGGGTGAGGATGTTGACCGGGGCGCCGCCCTTCCGTTCGGCGATCGCTGCGAGCAACTCCACGCCCTGCTCGCCGATGCGCCGGGAGATGTCCACATCTTCCTCGCAGATGGCCTCGGCCTCGGCGCGCAGCCGCTGCGCGAGTTCGTCGTCGCCGGCCTGGCGCAGCGTTGCCAGCATGCGCTCGATGCCCCAGCGCAGGTTCACCGCCGTCGGTCGGGTCGCGCCCAGCACGTCCGCCGCCTCGCGGATGAATGACCGCGCGGCGTCGCCTTCGAGACCTGACCGGTGCGCCTCCAGCGCAGCCAGATACAGGCTCCAGGCCGCGGTGGCGCCGATCAGCGGCGCGCCGCGCACCAGCATCTCGCGGATGGCGAAGGCGCCGTCGGCGTGGCTGCGCAGGTCGAAGACCTCGTAGCGGTGGGGCAGGCGGCGTTGGTCGATGATCTGCACGACGGCGGGGTCGTCCGGGTGCAGCCAGATGGTCCTGAAGTTCTCGCCGGGAGTGTTACCAGAGTCGTTCATAACGGTTCGTGCGGATGCGTTCGGGCGGCGGCCGGATGGCCGCGGCACCTGTCGGGATCGTTACGATAACGTCGGCGACGGGACGGCACAAATCAGGCGCCGCGCTTCGTGAGCATGGCCGAAGCGGGCGTGGAGGCCGGCCGCAGAACCCCGTGACCGCCGCATCCGGCGGTCTCTCTCCCCCTCGTCGTCGCCGCTCAGCGGCCGCCCGGCATCTCCGCGCAGCCGCAGCCGCGCGGGCCGGAGCCCGGCTTCTCGAACAGGCTCTCGCAGTACTTCACGGTGCCGCTGGGACAGGCGGCGGCCGTCCTCGCCGTGGTGGCGTGCGTCCAGGCGTTCCCGCCCGCACAGCCCGCCAGGGCGAGGCAGCATACGACGGTCATGGCTTTGCCGACAGTCATTACGTCAACCTACGCCGGGTGTCGCCCACAGCCTGTGAACTGGGTCCCGGTTCGGTCGTTTCCCCTCCTGTCGCCGGCGCTTACTCCCCCCGAGCAGAGACGCCGGCGTGTTCCGCATACCCTACGCCAGTGACCGGGGTGCCGTCACGTTCGCCGTCGACGGTGATGGCGCCTTCCCAGTAGCGCACGGAGAGATCGAGTTCCTGCCCGGGCATGCGCGGGGTTACGGCGAGGTCGATGCCCAGGTGGGGCACCTGCAGGCGCCAGGCCACCGTATAGCGGACCCCCGTCTCCGGGCTCGTCCAGTAGCCGGTCGCCTCCAGCCGTGCCTGGTCGGCGCCGTAGCGGGCGGCGACTCCGCCGTCCGGATCCACCAGGATGCCGCCGGAATAGGGCGCGGTGCCGCCATCGGTCTGCCGCAGGCGGTAATACATGAGGTCGTACCCGTCGTCGAGCTGGATGGCGAACCAGTTCCAGCCCTCCACGCCGGGGCCGAGCACGCTGGTGCTCCATTCCCGGTCGATCCACACGAGACCGTCGACGGCGTGTTCGGTATCCCCGATGCGCAGTCGGCCCTCGGCGGGCAGTCGGGTGAAGGAATAGTAATAGGAGGCATTGCCCGGCTCCGGGCCCTTCGGGTCGAGCCCGTCCTCGCCCTGCAGCACCAGCGGCTTGCCTTCGTCGATGCCCAGATCCAGCGCGAAGCCGCCGCCGTCGGCCACGAGGCGCAGCGGGAACCCGTCGGCGTCGCCGGCGCTCGCGAGTTCCCAGTCGTCGAGCCAGACACGGAACGGCGCCGTCTCGGCGCCCGCCAGTCCGAGCGCCTGGCGCTCGAACTTCTCGTCGGCATGGAATTCGCCGGCTTCGGTGTCGGTCACCGCGAAGTGCGCCATCCAGAGCTGGTCGGTGGCCCAAGCCGAAGGCCGCTCGGGCGGCGCGGCGTCGATGCCGAAACGGAAGAAGGTCATCTGGAAGCCGAAATGCCGGCCCGCCGCGGTCTCCAGGTTGCCGGTGAGGTACCACCACTCGGTGCGGTAATCGGGATGGGCGCCGTGGTCTTCCGGGAAACGGAACTCCCGGGGCGCATCCGCGCGGGCAAAACGGGCGTCGTCCTCCGCGCTGCCGAGGAACGTGGTGACATTCGAGCTGTCATCGGCCGCGTGTTCGGTGGGCGAGGAGTCGCAGCCGCCCGCCAGCAGCGCCGCGGCGAGGACGAGGGCGATGTGACGCGCTGCCGCCATGTTCATTCCCCGCGCAGGTTGGCCGCGATGGGCTGGCCGGCCAGCCGTCGGGCCGGATAGAGCCCGGCGAGGAAGGCGGCTGCCACCGCGAGCACGATGCCGGTGACGAGCTGCCCCGGCGCCACCACGAAGCCCATGGTCCAGCCGAAGGAACGCTGGTTGATGACGTAGATCAGCAGCGCGGCCAGCGCCACGCCGAGGGGCAGCGCGAGCAGTCCCGAAACCAGGCCCAGCAGTGTGGTTTGAGCCAGCGAGTTGGCCCCGGTCTGGCCGCGGGTATAGCCGATGGCGCGCAGCGTCGCCACTTCCCGGTTCCGCTCGAGCTGCAGGGCCAGCAGGGCACTCAGGATGCCGAAGAAGGCGATGATGCCGGCCAGCAGGCGCAGCACGCCGGTGATCTCGAAGGTGCGGTCGAACACGTTCAGGGTGACCTTGCGGATATCCTCGTTGGCCGCAAGGCTCACGTCGCCGCGCTCGGCCGCGAAGGCGCCGAGCGCCTGCTCGATGACCTGTCGGTCCGCGTCGGGTTCCCGGTAGATGCCGACACCGTAGGGCTTCCTGTAGCCCCACAGGTCGGCCGCCACGTCGTAGGGCAGCATGGCCGAGCTGCCGGCGGTGCGATAGTCGCGGAAGACACCGAGTACGGCGAACGCGCGTTGTCCCTGCGCCGTCGGCAGGGTCAGCGTGTCGCCCGCTTCGAGTCCCCGCAGGCCGGCGAACGCCTCGGCCAGGAGGATGCCTTCGCCCGCCTCCATCGCCGCGAAGGCGGTCTCCGGGTCGCCCGCGACCAGTGTCTCGCCGTAGCCGCGCGGCCCGGCCTTCGCGGCGCGCACCGCCACGTCACCTTCCGCCGTCGGCAGGGTGATGGTGCGCGACAGGCTGGTGCCGGCCACGCCGTCGATGGCGGCCAGCCGCTCGATCTCCGCCCGGGTGAAGCCCTGCTCGCCGGCGCCCTCGGTGATCAGGTAGTAATCGGCGATGAGCGACTCGTCCAGCCAGCGGGTGACGCTGCCCCGGAAACTGTCGATCATGACGCCGATGCCTACCACGGTGGCCACGGCCACCGCCAGCGCCGTGACCGCGAGGCCGGTGCGCGACAGCGAGGCTGCCGCGCCCCGTATGGCCATCCTGACCGGCAGACCGAGGCGCCGGCCGCCTGCCGCCTGGCCGCCGGCCAGCAGTCGTCCGGTGGCCGGCGGCACCAGCAGCGCATAGCCCGCCAGCACCAGGAACAGCCCGGCGAAGGCCGGCACCAGCCCGGCGCCTGGCCAGGCGATCAGCGCCGCCGCCCCCAGGAAGGCGACGACCGCCACGGCGGGACCGGCCCTGAAGCGCTGCTGCATGCTGCGCTCCCGGGCGATCTCGGTCATGGCGGCGCGCGGCGGCTCGCCGGCCGCCTCCATCGCCGGGCGCAGCGCGGCGATCACCGTCGCGCCGACCCCGAGCACGCCCGCCTTGACGAAGGGAAACCAGGCGATCCCGTCCGGGCTGACCCGGGCGGTGAAGTAGAGGTCGTTGATGGTGGCCAGCACCAGGTCGGTGAGCGACCGGGACAGTGCCCAGCCGAGCGCGAGGCCTGCGGCGGTGGCGACCAGCCCGAGCACGAGGCTCTCCGCCAGCACATCGCCGGCCACGTCGCCCCGGGTGGCGCCGAGGGCGCGCAGCGTGCCGAGGCTCCGGCGACGGCGCACCACCGCGAACGACATGGTGGCGTAAATCAACAGCATGCCCACCACCAGAGCCAGCAGGCTGAGCGCGGTCAGGTTGATGCGGAAGGCGCGGAGCATCTCGCCCGTGACGTCGTCGCTGGAGCCGGCCGGGACCAGCGTCGCGCCCGGCGGCAGGGCGTCGGCCACACGCTCCGCCATGTCCTCAGGCGTGTCCCCGGGCAGGGCCAGTTCGATGCGGCTCAGTTCGCCCACCCGGCCCAGCACCTCCTGGGCGGTGCTGATGTCGGCGATGACGGGCCCCGATTCGCCGGAGCCGCGGCCGGCCTCCAGCACGACGATGCCGCGGACGCGCAGCTGGTGGGCCACGTCCCTGGCCGTGACGGTGAATTCGTCCCCCGCGGCGAGCCCGAGAGAGGCGGCGAACGCCTTCGGCAGCAGGACCGCGCCCGGCTCGGCGATCAGTGGCCGTATGTCCAGCCCGCCGTCGTCGGCCTGGCGCCGGACCCCTCGCTGGACCAGCTGCAGGGCATCGTCGAAGGCGAGTTCCGCGACCGGATCGACGCCCAGCAGACGCACCGAGCGATCCCCGTGCGCGGGCAGCAGCACCCGGCCTTCCACCACCGGAGCGGCGAGGTCGAGCCCGACGCCGGTCTTGATCCGGGTGTAGACCGACTCGTCCAGCGCGCCGCCCGCCGCCTCCACGTAATGGCTGGCCCGGTTCGAGGTGAGCTCCCGGGAGAGCTCGAACGCCCGCAGCGAGGCGGCATTGGCGAGGTCGATGGCCACCACCACGGCGACGCCCAGCGCGATGCCGGCGACGGCGAGCGCCAGCTGGCCGGGGTGGCGCAGGTAGAAGCGGATGGCGGACTGGCGCCGGAGGCTGGTCACTGGCGCTCCAGGCCGCCCTCGCGCACCTCGTAGACCTCGTCGGCGTAGCCGATGACCTCGGTGCTGTGGGTGGCCATGATCAGCGTGGTGCCCTGGCGCCGGCAGGCGTCATCGAGGAGTTCGACCACCTGCTGCGCCGTGGACAGGTCCAGGTTGCCGGTGGGCTCGTCGGCCAGCACGATGGCGGGCTCGTGGATCAGCGCCCGGGCGATGGCCACCCGCTGCTGCTCGCCGCCGGACAGCTCCTCCGGGAAGCGGTCGCGGAAGCCCTCCATGCCCACGCCGGCCAGCGCCGCTTCCGCTCGTTCCCGGCCCTCGGCCGCCGGCACGTCGAGCAGCTCCAGCGGCAGGCGGACGTTCTCGCCCGCGGTCAGCGTCGGCAGCAGGTTGAAGAACTGAAACACGAAGCCGAGATGACGGCGGCGGAACAGCGTGCGCTCCCGGTCCGCCACGCCGCTCACCGGTTGGTCGCCGATGCGGATGCGGCCGGCGCTGGGTTCGTCGAAACCGGCGATCAGGTTCAGCAGCGTGGACTTGCCCGAGCCGCTGCGTCCCAGCAGCGCGACAAAGCGGCCGCTGGCGAATTCGGCGCTGACGCCGTCGAGCACGGTCTGGCGGTGTTCGCCTGCCCGGTAGTGCTTGCTGACCTGTTCGAGGGTGATGCGCATGGCGCGCATTGTTCCACAGCTCGCCTCCGCTGTGGCGCCGGGGCGGGGGCTGTTCAGCCGCTGCGCAGAAAACCGGGCAAAAAAAGGCCCGGGCACCGCAGGGTCGCAGTGCCCGGGCAAGGGCCCCTACGCGGGGCGGGGTGGATTCACGCGGCTTCCTGCAGCGGACGGGTTTCCGGCTCATCGGCCACGGTCGCCGCCGGCGCCTTGGACACGTCACGGAAACGCAGCATGTCCAGGATGCGGGTCGACGCCCCGTTCCAGAAACCGGCTTCCATTCCTTCCACGCTGCGCGGATTACGGAACGTGCCGAACACCATGTCCCACAGCGGAAGGTTGGCGTAGTTGAACTCGTGCCGGCCGCGGGCGTGATGCACCAGGTGACTCTCCGGCCGCTGGATCAGGTAGCCGAGCCAGTGCGGTGTCCTGATGTTCGCGTGCTGGAACATCGCGTTGAAGGCGAGCCAGGTCGCGCAGATGGCGCCCGCCTCCGGCGTGAGCCCCAGCAGCGGGAAGAACACCAGCGAACTCCACGTCGTGAAGAAGAACAGGTCGATCGGGTGCAGGTAGTTGGCCCCGAAGGCGTCGATCTTCTCCGCGCTGTGGTGCACCTGGTGTCCGGCCAGCCACAGCCAGTCGAAGCGGTGCGCCGAGCGGTGATACGCGTAATGGATCAGCTCGTAGACCAGAATCCCCGCCGCCACGCCGCCCCAGGTGCCGAGCACCGAACCGTCCAGCAGGCTCACGCCCTCGAACACGGTGCCCCAGAACGCGGTGACGGCGATGGAACCACCGAGCACGGCGACGGTGGCGGCGAACATGCGCAGCCGGTACCAGCGCGGTGCCTCGAACTCGCGAGCCTCGTAGACCAGGTCCAGCGCCATGAAGGCGGGGATGAAGGCGAGGCCGATAATGCCCAGTATTTCGATCATCTCTTTTTCCTCTCTCTCAGAGGCCCGCCATCAGTGCGGCGTTCGCGCACAGGATGGCCAGGCCGTACAACACCAGCAGCGCAATCACTGCCGGTTCCATCTCCTCGCCCCGGCCGCCAGCGGTGCGCTTGCGGCCGGGGCGGGATTGCTTCGGGTGGCGGGGCGTATCCACGGATGGCTCCGCTTCAGCCCGCCACGCCGGCGAACTGCGCGACGCTGTAGCCGTAGGCGGTGACCAGTGCAGCCAGCACGAGCCAGCCGACGGCCTGGGATATCGCGCGTTCCTGCCATTGCTTGCGTGTCTTCATGACGTTTCCTCCTCGTCGCTGGTCGGCGGCAACCGCGCTGCCGACGAAGCGAATGATGGGGAGGCCGCGCGCTAACTAACTGAAATAGAAGCGCTTTAATTCCGAAGAAAAACCGAAATTTGTCCGCAGGTGCGTGCAGAGATGCGCCGGGATGTGTCTCGGGCCCGCTGCCGCGGTCTAGAATTGGCGGGAACCACGGGAGAGAAGCAGCGTGATGCTGAGGCAGCCGTTCATCGTCGGCGACTGGGAGGTATTCCCTCTCGAAGGCCGCATCGTCCGCGACGGGAGATCGGAACGCCTTCGCCCGAAGGCCATGGACGTGCTGTGCCTGCTGGCCGCGAGCCCCGGCGAGGTGGTGGAGCGCGATACCATCCTGGGCGAGGTCTGGGGGCGCACGGCGGTGACCGACGAGCCGCTCACCGCCACCATCGGCGAGTTGCGGCGCGCGCTCGGCGACCGCCGCGGCAGTTATCGCTATGTGGAGACCATTCCGAAACGGGGCTACCGGCTGGTGGCGGAGGTCGCCGAATCGGCCGCGCCGCAGATGGCCGGGACCGACGCTTCATCCCCGGCAACGGTTGCGGCCGGCGGGGACGCCGGACGGCGCACCTGGATGCTGGCGGCCGGCGTGCTGCTGGTGCTCGGGGCCGCGGCGTTCGTGTTCTGGCGCAGCGGCAGCGGCGACGGCTCCGCGACGCGCGGCTCCATCGCCGTGCTGCCGTTCGCCGTGCAGGGCGGCGCAGAGGCGGATGTGTACTTTGGTGACGGTCTCGCCCAGGAGATACTGACCACGCTGTCCACCATCGGCGAGCTGCGGGTCGTGGCCCGCCATTCGGCTTTCGAATTCCGCGACCGTGCCGACGATCTCGCGGCCATCAGGGACAGCCTGCAGGTGGATGCGGTGCTCGACGGCAGCATCCGGCGGGACCGCGACCGCATCCGCGTGAACGTGCAGCTGGTGGACGTGGCCAGTGGGTACAACCTGTGGGCGCAGACCTACGATCGGCGTATCGGCGACACCTTTTTGTTGCAGACGGAGATCGCCAGGGCCATCGCCAGCCAGCTCAGCGTGAAGCTGTCCGCCGGCAGCGCGGTGCCTTCACCCCGGGCGCCTGAGGGGGATGCCTATATCGCCTACCTGCACGGGCGCTACCTGTTCGAGACGGCGCGGGACGAGCCAGGTTTGCGCGAAGCCATCCGTTACCTCGAGGAGGCGGTGGCGGCCGATCGCGCATTCGCGCCGGCATACTCGGCTCTTGCCGGGGCCTGGATGCGACTTGCCGATATCGGCGCGATCCCGGCAGACGAGGGCTACGGGCGCGGCGGCACTCACGCGCGGCGGGCCCTGGAGCTCGCGCCCGACCTGGCGGAAGCGCACCTGCTGCTGGGCTGGATGCACCTCTATTACGACTGGAACTGGGAGGAAGCCCGGCGCTCCCTGGAGCGGGCCCTGGAGCTGGCCCCCGGTGACGGCTTCGTGCTGATGGCCAACGCCGCGCTGAACTTCCACCTGGGGGAGTTCGATCGGGCGGTGAGGCTCGCCGCCATGGCAACCGAGCGCGACCCGTTGCGTGCCAGTCCCTATTACAACCTCGCCTATTTCCGTTATACCGCCGGCGATCTCGAGGGTGCCGAACACGCGCTCGACCGCGCCGAGGAACTGGTGCCCGGCTATCCCCGCGCCGGTCTGCTACGGGTCCAGATCGACCTCGAGCGCGGCAACGTCGCGCTGGCCGGGAGCCGGGTGGAGCCGAATCCCATACTGGGGCCGGTGGCCGATGCGCTGATCGCGGAGGCTCGCGGCGAGAGAGAGCAGGCACTGGCGGCCGTGTCGATCCTGGAGCGGGACCATGCGGTCACCGCGCCGTACCAGATCGGGGAAGTCTACGCCTGGCTGGGCGAGACCGACCTCGCCTTCCGCTGGCTCGAGCGGGCGTGGGAGGCGCGCGACCCGGGTATGACGGACCTGAAAGTCGACCCGCTCCTCGAGCCGCTGCGAGGCGACCCCCGCTACCGTGAGCTGTTGTCGCGCATGGGCTTCGAACCGTCCCGCGTGAGTCCGTAGGGCGCGACCAGCCTCCACACGTGCGCCGGCACCATGTGGCGCATGCGCCGCGGTGCCTGACGCGCCAGGTGCAGCACCGTCTCCACCGCTTTCATCTCCACCCGGGCGCGGGCGAACTCCAGACCCCGCGGGCCGATGCGCGGCATGAGCCAGCCGACCAGCGGCCGGAGCCAGTCCGGCATGCCCCGCACCGGCAATCCGCCGGCGGCGCGTTCCGTGTTCTTCAGGAAGCCTTCGACATGGCTCTTCCGCCTGCCCGCGCTGCCGGGCTCGCTCGTCACGACCTCCGTGCCCAGCAGTCCCAGCAGTTCCTCGCCGCGGTGGTTGCGCACCAGCAGCCACTGCTCGCCCTCGCCGCCCATGTAGCCGACGGTGATGTCGGCCAGCACGTTGGTGTAGTCGACGCAGGTGCGGCAGGTCAGCGGGAAGAAGTCCGAGGGCAGTTTTGAGATAGGCAGTTTCAGGAACCGGATCTCGCGGCGGCGGCCGTCGGTGTAGCGCAGCTCCACGTGGAAGTCGGCGCGGAACTCCAGGTACTCGATGGTCTCGGGTTCGTCGGACAGCAACGCCAGAAACCGGTGGAAGCGCTCGGTGGTGGTGTTGTCGGAGCAGGGCGTGCCGATCACGTACAGGCGCTCGAGCCCCAGCTCCCGTTCCAGTGCCCGCAGGGCGTAGACCTGGCACGGGATGCCGATCACTGCGATGCGCCGATGCCCGGCCTCGACGGCGGGCTCGAGCAGCGCCAGGAGGGGCGCGTAGCCCATGCGCATGCCGCGGCAGGCGGCCATCTGCCGCGAGTCGGTGACCAGCACGGGCACGGGCTTCCAGCGGTCCTGCGGGTCGGGCCCCATGGTGAGCACGGCATCCACCAGCCCGTCCTCGAGCAGCCGCTCGCCGATGCGCGTGGTGATGCCGGTCCATTGGGCACCTTCCCGCGACTCTGCGAGCCGGGCCCGCAGCATCCGGCGGAAGGGGCCGAAGTGCAGCTCGTCGGGCCGCGCCGGGTCACGGGCTCGGCCGTGTACCTGCCGCTCGAGCCCCGGGTAATCGGGCTTTATGAACTGGCAGGCACGGCCGCAGCGCTTGGGTTCGGCCGTCCGCGAGATGCCGCAGTCGGTGCACAGGTCCCGCGGCGCCGCCGCGCCGAACGGCGGCGCGGCAATGCCGGTGTCAGCCGGGGAGCTGATAGCCCACCGAGGCCCCCGGACCCAGCGGCAGGCCCAGTCCCACCCAGATCATCGTCATCACCAGACCGCCGACCATCAGCCAGATGGAATACGGGATCATGGCGGCCATCAGGCTGCCGATGCCGAAATCCGGTTTCCAGCGCTGGCAGAAGGTCAGGATCAGCGGGAAGTAGACCATCAGCGGCGTGATGATGTTGGTGGCGCTGTCGCCCACCCGATACGCGGCGGTTGTCATCTCGGGGCTCACGCCGAGCAGCATCATCATCGGTATCATCACCGGCGCGAGCAGGGCCCACTTGGCGCTGGCGGAGCCCACGAGCAGGTTGATGCCGCCGGCGAACAGCACCAGCAACGCCAGGAGTACCGGCATCGGCAGGTTCGACGACTCGATGGCACCCGCGCCCTGAACCGCGAAGATGAGGCCGAGGTTCGACCAGTTGAACATGGCCACGAAGTGGGCCGCGGCGAAGGCGAGCACCAGGTAGTAGGCCAGGTCCGCCATGGACTCGGACATCATGGTGACGATGTCCCGGTGGCCCTTAACGGTGCCGGCAGCGGATCCGTACGCCCAGCCCGCGGCGAGGAACAGGATGAAGAAAGCGGCCACGAGAGACTTATAGAAAGGCGACAGTCGGGCGGTTTCGTCAGCCGTCTCGTCGATCAGCGGCGTGCCCGGTCCTATGGTGAAGAAGATCCAGAGAGCCACGACGCCGAGCACCGCCAGCCCGGCCCATTTCAGGCCACGGCGCTCCTCGGGCGTCAGCGGTTTGTCTTCGTGGATGGACTTGGCCGCCTCGCCCTCGGGCGTGTAGGTGCCGAGCCGCGGCTCGATGATGCGGTCGGTGACGTACCAGATAACCGGCAGGAACAAGAACGTCATGGCGGCGATGAAGTACCAGTTGCCGGCGATGTTGGCATCCCACGCCGGCACGATGCTCTCGGCCGCGGCCTCGGTGATGCCGAACAGCAGGGCATCCAGCTGACCCGGCAGCAGGTTGGCCGAGAAGCCGCCGGAGACGCCGGCGAACGACGCCGTGATGCCGGCGATGGGATGCCGGCCGGCTGCGGCATAGAGCACGCCGGCCAGCGGGATCAGCACCACGTAGGCGGCATCGGCGGCCAGGTTGCCCAGCATGGCCACCAGCGCGACCACCGGCGTCAGCAGGAAACGGGGCGCGTTGCGTACGCCGGCGTGCATCGCCGAGGCGAACAGCCCGGAGCGCTCGGCGATGCCGGCGCCCAGCATGACCACCAGCACGTAGCCCAGCGGATGGAAATGGGTGAATGTTGTCGGCATCTCCACCCACAGCCGCCGGATGTTGTCGGCCGAGAGCAGGCTCTCCGCCGTGAGCACCAGCGGCATGCCGTCGGCGCCCTTTTCGGTGGGGTGCAGGGCGGACATGTCCACCCAGGCCGCGAAGACGCTGAACAGGATCAGTCCGGCGATCAGGTACAGGAAAATGAATACCGGATCGGGCAGGCGGTTGCCGGTGCGCTCGATCCAGCCGAGTATGCCCGTGTTGGTGGCGGGCGTGCCGTCCGACGGTGCCATGCTCGCTCCCTCGTCTGTGGAAAAATTCCCGGCAGCATAGGCCAAGGGCCGGACGAGGGCAAAAGCGCGGCGGCCCGCCGCGACGCACCCGTGCAGGGGACTGTGGTAGTTTCTGAGCTGTCAACGACAGGGGGAGGAAGCCAACCATGGCGCAGGTCAGCGATATCCTGAAGCACAAGGGCGGCGTGCTGTGGTCGGTGTCGCCGCGCGCGACGGTGCTGGAGAGCCTGGAGATGATGGCCGCGAAGGACGTCGGCGCCGTCGTCGTGCTGGACGACGGCCGCCTTGCCGGTATCTTCACCGAGCGCGATTACGCCAGGAAAGTGGTGCTGGCCGGCCGCTCTTCGAGGGAGCTGCCGGTGAGCGAGATCATGACCACGCAGGTGGTGTGCGTGGCGCCGGAGCGCTCCGTGGACGAGTGCCTGGCGCTGATGACCGACAAGCGTATACGGCATCTGCCGGTGCGCGACGCCAGCGGGGTCGTGGGCCTGGTCTCGATCGGCGACCTGGTGAAGGCGAAGATCGCGGATCAGGAGCACACCATCGAGCAGCTGCAGAGCTATATCGCAGGCCAGTTCTGAGCCCGCCGTGGACGAGGCGCGCATAGCCTGGATGAGTGCGCGGGAGGCCGCGGCGGCCATCCGCGCCGGCGAGCTCACCAGCCGCGACCACCTGGAGGCGATGCTGGCCCGCATCGACCGCCTGGACGGGCCGCTGAACCTGGTCGTCACCCGGGACGACGAGCGCGCGCGGCGCGCAGCCGACGAGGCCGACCGGGAGGCCGCGCGCGGCCGCTGGCGAGGCCCGCTGCACGGCGTCGCCATGACCATCAAGGACTCCTTCCAGACCGCCGGGCTTCGCACCACCTCCGGTGCGCCGGAGCTCGCGGAGTTCGTACCGGAGCACGACGCGGCTGCCGTGGCGCGCCTGCGCGACGCGGGGGCGGTGATCGCCGGCAAGACCAACCTGCCGCTCTACGCGGCGGACGTGCAGAGCTACAACGCGGTCTTCGGCCAGAGCAACAACCCCTGGGATACGAGCCGCACCGTGGGCGGTTCCTCGGGCGGCGCGGCCGGGGCGCTGGCCGCGGGATTCACGCCGCTGGAGCTCGGCAGCGACATCGGCGGCTCCATCCGAGGGCCTGCGTCCTGCTGCGGCGTCACCGGCCACAAGCCGAGCTTCGGTATCGTGCCGGGGCGGGGCCAGATTCCCGGTCCGCCGGGCACGCTGACCGAGGCGGATATCGCCGTCGTGGGGCCCCTGGCTCGGGACGTGGCGGACCTCGAGCTCGCGCTCGACGTCCTGGCGGGTCCGAACGACTGGTATGCGAAGGCCTGGTCGCTCGAGCTGCAGCCGCCGCGCCACCCGGATCTTGCCGACTACCGGGTGGCGGTCTGGTTCGACGAGCCGTCGGCGCCGGTGGACGCCCCGGTCCGCGGCCTGCTCGGCGCGGCGGCCGATGCGCTGGCGGATGCCGGCGCCCGGGTGGACTACGAGGTACGGCCGGCGTTCACCTTCGACAAGGCGGTTACGGTGTTCAACCAGCTGCTGAATGCGGCGCTTTCCGGCGGCTTCAGCCGGGACGAAATCGAGGCGATGGCGGCGAAGGCTGCCGAGGCCGGGGAGGGCCGTGCGCTGGCGGCGCGGTTCACCTCACAGCGGCACCGGGACTGGCTGTCGGCTAACGAGCGACGCCTGCAGCTCAGGGCGCGCTGGCACGAGTTCTTCCGTGACCGGGACGCCGTGCTGGCGCCCGTGCTGCCGACGACGGCCATCCCCCACGATCATTCCGAACCGATGAGCCGGCGCACCATTACGGTGAACGGCGAGCCGCGGAATTACCAGGAGCAGTTCAGCTGGATGGGCCTCGCCGGTGCCTCGTTCCTGCCGGCGACGGTCATCCCCGTTGGGGTCGCGGAAGACGGCCTGCCGGTGGGGCTGCAGATCATCGGCCCTTTCCTCGAGGACCGCACCTGCCTGGATCTGGCCGACCGCCTGTACCGGCTGCTCGGCGGTTTCACACCGCCTCCGGGTTACGGCCCGGCCTGAGCGAGCGGCCGCCGCCGGCCCGCGGTCGGGTAGCGGCGCGGGATGTGGCGTGGGTCACGGCTTTCCTGACCGGCGGCGGGCAAGGTGCTTGTCAACCCGGCCGGCGCGAAAACGTTGTAGTTGCTCGTGCCGATCAGAAGGGACGCGGGGTAGCAGGATGACGAGAGGGTTACGGGCATACGCATCGGGCTCGAGGGCCGTGCTCCTTCTGGCGGCGTCGCTGGCGCTCACCGCCTGCGGCGGCGGGGGTTCCTCCGGGGGCGGTTCGGAGCCGCCTCCGTCTCCGCCGCCGCCGCCGCCGACGACGGTCAGCAAGACCGAGGCGTTCCGCTTCCTTAACCAGGCGACCTTCGGTGCCACCGAGGCCGGGGCCGACGCGGTGGTCGGGAGCGGCATCGAGGCCTGGATCGACGACCAGATGAACGCGCCGGCCTCGCTGCAACTGCCCTATCTGCGCTCGTTGCCGCGGCCCGACTTCCCCGGGCAGCTGCAGCCGGACCGGGTGGACGTGTGGTTCCGCAACGCGGTGGACGGCGAGGATCAGCTGCGCCAGCGGGTGGCGTTCGCGCTGTCCCAGATCATGGTCGTCTCCCAGCTCGGCGCGCTCGAGGGCGCCCCCTGGGCGCTGGCGGGCTACTACGACACCCTGGCCGAACAAGCCTTCGGCAATTTCCGCGACCTGATGGAAGCCGTCACGCTGCATCCGGCCATGGGCATCTATCTCAGCATGCTCGGCAACGAGAAGCCGAACCCGGCGCTGAACATTCGCCCGGACGAGAACTACGCCCGCGAACTCATGCAGCTGTTCACCATCGGTCTCGTCGAGCTGAACGTGGACGGCACGGTGAAGACCGACGGCGCCGGCCAGCCGATTCCCACCTACGACCAGTCCGTCATCGAGGGATTCGCCCACGTCTACACGGGCTGGCACTTCGCCGGCGCACCGAGCTTCGAGCAGGCGCGCATCACTCCCGTCAACCAGACGCAGCCGATGGCGCTGTACGAGGCGTTCCACGACACCGGCCCGAAGCAGCTGCTCGACGGCATCGAGCTGCCGGCCGGGCGGTCCGGCGAGGAAGACCTGCGCGCGGCGCTGGACAACATCTTCGAGCACCCGAATGTGGGGCCGTTTCTCGCCACACGGCTGATCGAGCGCCTGACCACCAGCAATCCGTCGCCGGCCTACGTGCGCCGGGTGGCCGAGACGTTCAACGATAACGGTGCCGGGGTGCGAGGCGACCTCGCGGCGGTGGTGCGGGCGATCCTGCTCGACCCGGGGGCGCGGCCGGACGACGCGCTGGACACCGACGGCAAGCTGAAAGAGCCGCTGCTGCGCCTGACCCAGCTCTGGCGCGCCTACGACGCCCGCAGTGAGAGCGGGGCCTTCCCGTTCGGCTTCGCCTACATCCTGCTGGGCCAGGGACCGCTGCAGTCGCCCTCCGTGTTCAACTTCTACAGCCCGTTCTACGCGCCGCCCGGCGAGATCCGTGACCGTGGACTGGTGGCGCCGGAGCTGCAGATCGCCACCGAGTACCAGAACACCCTCGTCACCAACCTGATGCTGGCGCAGGCGTTCGTGAACCATTCCGAGAACCCGGACCTGCGTCCGGACGACGTGTTCATCGACATCGGCGAGGAGGTGGCACTGGCCGGTGACGCGGAGGCGCTGGTGGCCCGGGTGGCGGACAAGCTGCTGGCGGGCGAGATCTCTCCGCTGCTCTCGGAGGAGGCGGTCGGGATGGTGGAACGCATCCCGGCCGGCGACCCGGTAGCCCGGGCGGCCGAGGCGATCTACCTCGTGGCCTCGTCGCCCGAATACGCGTACCAGCGCTGAGGGGGAAGCACATCATGGCAATCATCAATCGACGCGACTTCCTGAAGCTCGGCGGCGCCGGTGCCGCGCTGGCCGCCTGCCCCGGCCTGCGCGTGGCCGCCGCGCCCGGCCCGTTCGACGACTACCGGGCGCTGGTCTGCGTATTCCTGTTCGGCGGCAACGACTCGTTCAACATGCTGGTGCCGTCGAGTGACGCCGAGTACGGCGTGTATGCGGCCTCGCGCCAGAATCTGGCCATCGCACAGGCAGATCTGCTGCCGATACAGCCGCTGGCCTCCGACGGCACGGACTACGGGTTGCATCCGTCCATGCCCGAGGTGCAGGGCCTGTTCGAGAGCGGGCGGGCCGCGTTCGTGACCAACGTGGGTCCGCTGATCCAGCCGGTGACGAAGGCCGCGTTCCAGGCCGGCTCGGCGGTGCTGCCGCCCCAGCTGTTCTCGCACAACGACCAGCAGGACCAGTGGCACTCGCTGAAGGGCGCGAACCAGACGGCGACCGGCTGGGCCGGGCGCATCGCCGACCTGATCCGCCTGGAGGTCTCCGGGCAGCAGCTCGCCACCAACGCCTCGCTGTTCGGCAACACTCTGTTCCAGTCGGCCGGCGAGACGGTGGCCTACGTGATGGGGCCGCAGGGCCCGGTGCCCTTCGAGGGCTTCGGCGACAGCGGCATCTTCCTGGAGCAGCGCCGGGCCTTCGAGCGCATCATCGGCGGCGACTACGGTTCCGTCTACGAGCGCGGTTTCGCCGAGGTACAGGAGCGGGCGGTGGACGCCGCGGACCGGGTCAGCGGCGCCATTGCCGGGGCGCCGGAGCTCGCCACCGCCTTCCCGGCCTCCCAGCTGGGCGAGCAGCTGCGCACCGTGGCGCGGCTGATCGCCGTGCGCGACGAACTCGCCATGGAACGCCAGATCTTCTTCGTGGCCGCCGGCGGCTTCGATACCCACGACGATCAGGCGGAGCTGCAGCCGGGCCTGCTGGCCGGCGTCAGCCAGGCGATCGCCGCCTTCCATGCGGCCACGGTGGAACTCGGGGTCGCCGACAGCGTCACCACGTTCACCCAGTCGGATTTCGGCCGCACGCTGACCTCCAACGGTGACGGTACGGATCACGGCTGGGGTGGCAACCAGCTGGTGGTCGGCGATGCCGTGAGAGGCCGGGAGTTGTATGGAACCTATCCACTGCTGGCGATCGACGGGCCCGAGGATGTCGGCGGCGGGCGCATGATCCCGTCGGTATCGGCGGACCAGTACGCCGCGACGCTCGCCCGCTGGTTCGGCATACCGGACGCGGACCTCGCCCAGGTGGCGCCCCACATCGACAACTTTATCCAGCGCGATCTCGGCTTCCTGCTGTGAGACGGCGGAGGCTGCGTCGAAGTTCTGTCCATCCTGCCGCTCATCCGTTATTCACGGGGCCCCGAAAACAGTCGCGAGTCTTACGACAACCCCAGAGGAGAGAGCGACATGACAAGGACGACAAACCCTTCCAACATCCGCACCGTGCTGGCGATGGGACTGCTGCTGCTGGCGGCGGCCACCACCGCGGTCGCGGGTCATCACAAGAATATGGAGAAGAAGGCCGAGAAGGACATCGTGGACACCGCGGTGGCCGCGGGTGACTTCACCACGCTGGCGGCCGCGCTGGATGCGGCGGGCCTGGTGGGCACGCTGAAAGGCGACGGTCCGTTCACGGTGTTCGCGCCGACGGATGCGGCGTTCGCCGCGCTGCCGGAGGGCACGGTGGAGAGCCTGCTGAAGCCGGAGAACAAGGAGCAGCTGGTCTCCATCCTCACCTACCACGTGGTGCCCGGCAAGGTGACGTCCGGCGATGTCGTCAAGCTGAACAGCGCCACTACCGTGAACGGCCAGTCGGTCGCGATCGACGCCAGTGGCGGCATGGTGAAGGTGGACGGCGCCACGGTCACGGCCGTGGATATCGCGGCCAGTAATGGTGTGATCCACGTGATCGATCAGGTGATCCTGCCCGAGTGAGGCGGGCGAACTGAACCGGGTCGGTGCCATGGACGGCGCCGGACCGCAAACGGTCGGATGGCCGGCACGTTCCCGATAGGGCGTGCCGGTTTTTTTTGCGGCGACTTTTGCTCCACCTTGGGCGCCGCAGGTGCCGAGGCGGCGCAAACTTGTTAGCCTTCCGTTCCGGATTCACAGCCAGAAAGGGTGAGCGACATGGCCGAGGGCCCCGACGAGAAAGAGATGGAGATGTCCGCCGACGACCTGTATCGGGAGGAGGTCTTCACGGATCAGCGGGTGGGGACGATCCGGCGGATGACTCCGGTCACTGCCGAGGGCGCGGAGGACGGCTCCCGGGCCGTGCAGTACGTAGGGCAGACCCAGCTGCTGACGCCGGCGGGCGCGCTGCCGCTGTCGTTCGAGATCGAGGCGAGCTCCCTGGGCGAGGCGGCGCAGAAGTTCGGCGCCGGCGCTGCGGAAGCGGCCGAGGATACGATCAAGCGGCTGGAGGAGATGCGCCGGGATGCGGCTTCTTCCATCGTGGTGCCGGGCTCGGAAGGGGCCGGCGGCATGCCGGATCCCCGTCTGCAGGGTGGCGGCAAGTTCAAACTGTAAGGAAAAAGGTGTCCGGCATCCGGTTCGGGCGTTTCTGAACTTGTTGGCGGGTCAGGCTTCCTGGCTTGCCTTGGCGTCCGCCGTATCGCCGGTCGGGGAGAGCATCGGCCGCGTGGCGTGGTAGGTGAGCCAGCCGGCGAGCATGCCGGGCATGCCCTCGTAGACGTCGTTGTGCCAGCCGAGCCAGCGCCAGCCGATGGCCACCGCGACACCCACTCCGATCATCAGTAACGCCTGGCTCTCGGCCACCCGCAGGCCGCGGGAGTAGACGTAGAGCAGAGGCCCGAACGCGCTGGCAAGCGCCGACCAGGAGAATATCACCAGCGCGAACACGCTCTGCGTCCCGTTCAGGGCGATGATGAGCGCCAGCACGACGATCAACAGCGTGCCTGCCTTCAGCTCCAGCGGTTTCTCGATCTTCTGCGGCAGCAGGTCGTGGGTGAGGGCCGAGGAGCAGCTGAGCACCAGCGAGTCGGCAGTGGAGATGGTGGCCGCAAACAGACCGGCGATCACGATGCCGGCGAAGATCCCCGGCAGCAGCTCCATTGCCATGGTGGGCAGCGCGAGTTCGGGGTCCATGCTGCCGAGGTCGGGCAGCAGCAGGCGGGATAGCAGGCCGACGCCGGCAGCGAAGGTATAGAACACGGTGAAGAAGCCGTAGTAGTACATGCGCGTGCGGCGCAGCTTGCCGGCGCTCTCCAGCGCCATGAACCGGACCATGATGTGGGGCTGGCCGATGACGCTCATGCCCGCGAACATCCAGCCGACGACGAACAGGACCGGTCCGCTCGGCGCCGGCAGCTTGAGTTCGTCGGGGAACGGTGCGAGGAAACCGGGAACGGTGGAGAGTTCTTCCACGGCGGCGCCCACGCCGCCGACGCTGACCAGTGCCACGACCAGCATGATGCTCATGGCGAACAGCATGACCACCGACTGGGCCACGTCGGTCCAGATCGAAGCCCGGATACCGCCGGCCAGGCAGTACAGGGCCACCATGGTCGCCACCAGGATGGCGCCGCTGCTCGGCGTCCAGCCGAACATCGCCTGCAGCGCCTTGCCGCCGGCCGTGAGCTGGGCGGCCGCGTAGGCGCCCAGGAAGGCGAGCGTCAGCAGCGCCACCACGATGCGCAGGATACGGAAATCGGTATCGTGCCAGCGCGCGAGTACGCCGGCGAAGGTCACCTCATTGTGCTTCTCCGTGGATTCCCGCAGCCGCCGGTGGATGACCAGCGACATCAGGAAGTCGCCGACGATCCAGCCGACCATCACCCATAGCGACGCCACGCCGGCCGCATACGTGTAGCCCATGAGGCCGATGAACATGAATCCGGAATTGTTCGTCGCGATCGCCGACAGGCCCGCGAAGGCGGGCGAGACGTCACGGCTGGCGAGGTAATAATCGTCCTTGGTGCCGCGGCTGCGCAGCACCGAGCCCACCCCGATGAGCACGAAGACCGCCATGGCTGCGATGAAGCTGGTCAGCATCTGCTATTGCTACCGTCGGGTTCGTTACCGTCGGAGAGCGGACTGCGGCTCAGGCCGCGTTACGGTCGCCCACGGTGTCACGGTTCTCGACCAGCCTTTCGTGCAGCGCCTTGATCGTCGCGTCATAGTCGCCCTCGTCCACGATGATCTGGATGTCCACCTGGCGCATGCCCTGGTGCAGGGCGATCACGTCGATGCCCGATTCGTGCAGGCAGCCCACCGTGTCCGCCAGCAGGCCGGGCCGGTTGAGGTCGGTGCCGATCACCGAGACCAGGCCCACCCGGCGCAGATCGATATCCGCGTGGGGGAACAGGCGCTCCAGCTCCGCGATGGCATGCTTGGCCCGGCTCAGCGTGCCGGTGACGAAGTGGGTCACGGTGTTCGCGTTCATGTCCTTCGTCACGATGCGCAGCCGGTTGTCCTCCAGCGCCTGGACGATGCGGCGGTCCGTGCCCTTCACGCCGACGATGTCCTGGTCGAAGAGCTTGATCGCCAGCACGGCGCGGCAGCCGGTCACGATCTCCACGCAGGGCTCGTCGCTCACGTAGTCCTGCCGGATCACCGTGCCGGGGTCATCCGGGTCGAAGGTGTTCCTGATACGCAGCGGGATCTCGGCCTGGCGCAGCACTTTCGCCGCGCGGGGATGGACGGCCTCCATGCCCATGTTGGAGAGCTGGTCGGCGACGTCATAGTTGGTGTTGCCGATCTTCTGCACCTTGTCCTCGCCCACGATCAGGGGGTCGGCGCTGCTGAGGTGATACTCCTTGTGGATGATCGCCTCGCTGGCGCCGGTGCGGGCAGCGACGTGACTGAAGGTCACCTCGGTGTAACCGCGGCCGTACTCGCGGAACAGGCCGCTGTGGCACTGGGTGTAGCCGGTGACGATGGGCAGCTCGGCCTCGAAGTCGATGCCTTTCAGTCCGATGTCGATGCGCTCCTCCAGCGTGCGCGGCTTGTCGTCGCGCCAGCCGGTGAGGTCGACGAAGCGGGCCTCCACGCCGTGCATGCGCAGCATCAGGGCCGTGTTGAACGCGCTGTGGGCCTCGCCCAGGGCCGAGAGCATCTCGCGCACGGTCATCATGTGCTCGCCGAGATGGAAGTGGCCGTAGGAGCACAGCCGCTGCAGGTCGATGAGGCAGCTGCGCACGCCCTCGATGCGCTCGAGCACGAACTGGTTGGCCGGCTCGCGTACACCCGGATCGTCGAAGATCTCCTCGTTCTTCTCGATCATCTTCCGGCAGACCTTCGTCAGCGCATCGCCCCAGGCCCAGTCGGACTCGCTGTGGCTGTACAGCGTGTAGACGCCGGGGTCCTTGGTCTTCTTGTCCTCCAGCAACTCGTTGGTCATGCCCGCGTAGGCGGAGACCACGAAGATGCGGTTGTACGGGTCGCCCTTCCGCCGCGACGGCAAAAAGACGTTGTTCAGCGCCGCTTCGCTGTCGGCGATCGAGGTGCCGCCGATCTTCTCTACGGTATGAGTCATCCTTGCTGTGCTCCTCGCGCCGTTCAGGCGCTGTCGCTGGCCGCGGCGTCGAAGCTCTCCGCGAGCGCCGCCAGGCCCCGCTCGAGTTCGTCGTCGCTGATCGTGAGCGGTGGCAGGCACTTGACCACCTCGTCGAAGGAGCCGCTCGTCTCGATCACGAGACCGCGCTCCAGCGCGGCGCGGCATACCCTGCCGGCGGTCTCGCCGTCGGGGCACGCGATGCCGATCATGAGTCCGCGGCCCTTGACGGTGAGTCCGAGGGGCGACGCCGCGGCGATCTCCTCCAGCCGTGAGCGGAGGATGCCGGCCTTGCGCCTGACGTCCTGTTCGAAGCGCGGCGTCGACCAGAATTCCTCCAGCGCGGCGGCCGCGGTCACGAACGCGTGATTGTTGCCGCGGAACGTGCCGATGTGCTCGCCGGGCTCCCACTCGTCCAGGTCCGACTCGATGAGCAGCACCGCGAACGGCAGGCCCATTGCGCTCAGCGACTTCGACAGCGTCACCATGTGCGGCCGGATGCCGGACGGCTCGAAGCTGAAGAAGTTGCCCGTGCGGCCGCAGCCGGCCTGGATGTCGTCCAGGATGAGCAGGATGTCGCGGGCGCGGCAGATCGCCTCGAGGCGCTTCAACCAGGCCTCGCTGGCGACGTTCAGCCCGCCTTCGCCCTGGACCGCTTCCACGATGACGGCGGCAGGGTAGCCAACGCCGCTGCTCGGATCGTCCAGCGTCTTCTCGAAGTAGTCGAGCGTATCCACACCCTCGCCGAGATAGCCGTCGAAGGGCATGCGCACGACGCCGCTCATCGACACGCCGGCGGCATCCCGGTGATGGCGGTTGCCGGTGAGAGACAGTGCACCGAGCGTGACGCCGTGGAAGCCGTTGGTGAAGGCGACGATGGTCTCGCGCCCGGTCACCTTGCGTGCCAGCTTCATGGCGGCCTCGACGGCGTTCGCGCCGGTCGGGCCGGTGAACTGGGCCACGTAGTCGAGGTTGCGCGGCTTCAGGATGCGCTCGTGGAAGGTCTCCAGGAAACGCTTCTTCGCCGCGGTGTGCATGTCCAGGCTGTGGGCGATGCCGTCGCCGGCGATGTAGTCCATCAGTGCCTCTTTCAGCACCGGATTGTTGTGGCCGTAATTCAGGCTTCCGGCGCCGGCCAGGAAGTCCAGATATACGTTGCCGTCGGCATCGACGAGTTCGGTGCCGACCGCCTTCTCGAACAGGACCGGGATCGAGCGGCAGTAGGAGCGCACGTCCGACTCGAGGCGCGCGAACACGCCGCCCGTGTGTGCGTTACTGGAAAGGTCGATCTTCTCAACGGTGGTTTTCATGGCGTTTCTCGATTTCTCTCAGTTTCTCTGAATTTCAAAGGGGCCGATGATCAATTCGTGCTCGCTCTCGTGCTCGCCGCCGAAGTGCTCGTCCTGATCGAACAGCACTTTGTCTTCGGTCGGCGCGCCCAGTTTGCGCGCGAGGCCCTGAAACATGGCCCAGGAGGCTTCGTTCCGGGCCGTGATGGTGGTGCGGATGTAGTGCAGGTGTTCGTTGCCCGGCCGCGTCAGAATGTCCATGATGAGCCGCTTGGCCAGGCCGTGGCCGCGGGCCCGCTCGTCGACGGCCACCTGCCACACGAACAGCGCGTCCGGATGCGGGGGCGGACTGTAGCCGGAGACGAAGCCCACGGCGTCCCCTTCCGCCTCCGCCAGTGCGCTGGTGGCGCCGAAGTGGGTGCACTGCAGCAGATTGCAGTACATGGAGTTGGTGTCGAGCGGCGGGCAGCGCCCGATGAGGGCGTGGACGGCGGCGCCGTCGATCGACACCGGCGCGCGTATGGAGATAGCAGAATCTTTCTGGATTCTCTTTGCTTGCATGGTTTGCCTGATAGGGGAATCTGTCGGTTGGGCTTTGTCCGGTGCGGCGGGATAGGACCCGATAGACTGATATTAGACCTATCGGCGGCCTGCAGGGGCGTCCGGCGTCTTCCGGTTGACAGATATTTCGATATTCAATTAAAAAAGCTGATCGAACAGCGCTACAATTTTAGAAAATAGCGATTAGCGGCGCAACTTCGATTTGAGGGTCAAAGTACTCCTTTCAAGTGAGCGGGTGTCCGACCGGCACAAACATCACTGGGATCAGAGACCTGGAGACGTGCCGCCCGGGGGCCGGCGTACGAGGGCTGAGAGTGAAAGGGCGATGAGTGAAAAGGACGAGATGCTGGAGAAAGAGGTGCTGACCGCGTTGCGCCGGGTCCTCCGGGCGACGGATCTGGACGCCAAGTCGCTCGCGCGCAAGACCGGCCTCACGACGTCCCAGTTGCTCGTCCTGGAGCTGCTGTCGATGGCCGGCGAACTCACGGTGGGAGGAATCGCGTACAAGGTCGGTCTCACCCAGGGCACCGTCACCTCGATGATCGACAGGCTCCAGCAGGGCGGCCTGGTCTTGCGCCGGCGCGGCAGCGCCGACCGGCGGCAGGTCAAGGTCAGCCTGACGCCGGAGGGCCGGGAACTCGTGGCCAGGGCACCGACGGCGCTGCAGACCCGATTCCTCGAGGAGTACTCCGCCCTGCAGGACTGGGAGCGTCATGCCATCGTCGCGGCCCTGCAGCGGGTGGCGGACCTGATGGGTGCCGAAAAGCTGGACGCTTCTCCCGTACTGGACGTGGGTCAGATCGGCGAGGCGCCGTCCACGCTCTAGGTCCTCCGTTTCGGGGTGTCAGGCCGACATCACGCCGCACAGCGGCGGCTCCCACGTCAGCCGGCGGTGCTCGGCCACCAGCCGGTCCAGTTGCGCGGCGATATCGGCCGGGAACGGCGCCGTGCGACGGTGCGCCAGGTCGGCGCCGCTGGTGATGTACTCGAGGGTGGCCGCCAGGTTGTCGCGGCTGTCGTTGACGATGAACATCACGCCGTGGAAGCGCTTCTCGCTGCGGTCCACCAGGCGGGCATGGATGCTGACCGATTCACCGACGTGGATCTCGTTCAGGTAATAGAGATGATGCTCCAGGTCGAACAGGCCCTGCCGGCGCTCCCGGAAGTAGGAATCGTCCATGCCCATCTCCTGTACCATGGGCCAGCCGCCGCGCTCGAACAGGACCATGTAGAACCGGATGTTCACGTGGCCGTTCTGGTCTTCCCAGTCGGGCGGGATTACGTGCGTCATGAGTGCGGGGAGCTGCCGAACCTCGGCCGCCGAAGGTTGTCGTGGCCTCATATTGTCTGCCGTTGTGACCGGAACCGGCGCATAAGCTACCCGCGGGCGCGTGTGTTCGCCAGTGCTCGCCGGTCTCCGTTAGTCCGACGGGTGGTCAGCCGGCCGCGGCACGCGCGGCGGGCCGGCTAGCGCCGGCTGCCGCCGTGGCGATGAGGCGTTCCAGGTCACCCGCCAGCAGCAGTTCGGGGTCGCGAGGGTGGATGGCGAGCCGCAGCGGCCGTCCCGGCGCTGCCAGCGCGAGGGCCGTCCGGTTGAGTACGCGCAGCACCAGCGCCCGGGAGCGTGTGTCCGCCTCGAAGCCGGCGAGCGGCAGCGAGCGGAAGCGTCCCGTCCCTGCGTCGTACAGTCCGGTGAGGGTCTCGAAGTAGCGGAAGCCGAGGCCGTGCAGGCGTTGCCGCGGGATGGAGCCCATCGCCCAGGCCGGCGGCACGTAGGTGTCGGGCTGGGGCAGGCCGTGGCGCGGGAACCATTCGCCGCAGCGGCGGATCAGCGCCTCGATGCCGGCCGCGTCCAGGCACAGATGTTCCGCCACGTCGCGGGAGAGGAACGCGCTGTGCAGGCGGTGCCGGAGCCCCCGGATCCGGGCGCAGCGGTGCTGCCAGCCATGTCCGGCCAGGGTATGGCCGCGGGCCAGCAGGCCGTGCAGCCTGTCCAGGGTCTCGCCCGTCCAGCCGACGCCGGGTACGACGAGCAGCGTCGCGGTACCGGCGCCGGCGGCCTCCAGCGCGGCGAGGATGCCGGCCACCCGGTCGAGGTTCTCCGGCATCACGTCGTGCACCGAAACCAGGATCTCCGGAACGGCCTCAGCCACTGTCGGTGTCTCCCTGCAGCCAGCCGATCCAGGTGCGCAGATTCCAGTCGTTTAGCCGGCGTGCCGCCAGATGGGCTTGGCGGCCCATTTCGGCGCGCACGGCCGGCGCCGCCGCGCAGGCCCGTATGACGGCCTGTATCACACTCTCGTTCGCGCCGATGCGGAACAGGCCGGCTTCGAGCTCGGGCCATTCGGCGATGCCGCAGTCGCCGGACACGATGACCGGCCGGCCGCGGGCCATGCCTTCGAGCGCCACGGTGCCGAACGACTCGACCCGGGACGGCAGCAGGAGCATGTCGTGGGCGTCCAGCGTGTCGATCAGCCGCTCCCGGGGCACCCAGCCCAGGTAATCCAGGTTCGGCAGCCGCGCGGCCGCGGCCGCGACGGCGGGGCGCATGGGCCCGTCGCCCGCGATGCTGACCCGCAGGCCCGGCAGCCGTTCGGTCACGTCCAGTACCGCGGGCAGGTTCTTCTCCTCGGCGAGCCGTCCGGCGAACAGGAGGCGGCGCACTGCGGGCGCGGGTGCGACGAGCGGACGGTCGAGGAACTCCCGCGGCACCGAGGTGCCCATGAGCCGCGTGCCGCGGGCACCGAGACGGTCCGCCAGACGGGCCATCTCCGGGGAGTTGGCCAGCACCAGTGCGCTGTGACGGAACAGCAGCCGGTGACAGCGCTCCAGGTAGCCGCGGCTCAGCCGGCCGAAGGCGTCCCTCCAGTAGATGTCCGCCAGCTGCTCGAAGTGGGTGTGGAAGCCCGTGATCAGGGGGATGCCCAGACGCCGTGCCGCCAGCAGGCCCATCAGGCCGAAGGGGCCCGGGGTGGGCACCACCACAGCGTGAGGCGCCAGCGTGGTCAACCGGCGCCACAGCCGGAACGGGCGCGGGAACCACAGACGCTGGGTCCGGTCCCCCGGCAGCGGCGGCACCAGCCGGCGCCGCCAGCCCTGCAGGCTGTCCTGCGGACAGAACAGCTCCGCGCGTCCGACCCGGGAGGCGAGCTGGCCGACCAGGTCGCTGTAATACGAGCCCACGCCGTTGCGTTCGGCCACCGCGTCGGAAACGACGGCGACGCGCAGACGCTCGCAACGGGAGCGGGCCGGCGCGCTCTCGCGCAGTCGGGACTGCAGCGCTTCTGTTGCCATCATGTCTGCGGCTCCTCCTTGCGTGTCCAGGCGGCGAAGCGCCGCCGCACTTGCGCCATGTCGATGCCCCAGGAGGACAGCGGCGGCGCCTCGGCCGGAACGTGGGGCCGGCGCCGCTCGAGCTGCCCGAGACGCGCCGCCAGCGCGCCGGTCACCGTGAGACCCAGCCGCTCGTACAGGCGGCGTACCAGCGCCGCCGGGTCGGCGGCCAGTTCCGCCATCGGGGCAGACGCGATGCGCTCCGGCGGCAGTTCCGCACGCAGGTTCTCCAGGTTCCGGTAGTAGAAAGCCAGGCAATCGAGCAGCCGTGCCCGGAAAAGCGGGTCGTCGGGCGGGACGCCGAACAGGCGCAGGCCGTCGGCCACCGAATGGAATTGCGAGGCGATTACCTCGACGGCGTCCCGTTCGCAGACGACGAAGCGGGCATCCGGGAATTCGCGCGCCAGGCTCCGTGCCATGCCCGCGAAAGCGGCGTTCTTCGACAGCAGCGTCCTGTCCGGGCCGTGGGCGTAGAGGTGACGCTGCAGGCAGCGCCGGTACCAGGCCAGCAGCCGCCGACGCTCCGCCTCGGGCATGTCCCTGTCGAATGTGCCCATGCGCCACACCCAGCGCGCCTCGGGGAAGGGCACGACGAGGATGAAGCAGCACAGCAGCGGCAGGAAGCAGAAGTAGTCCTCTTCCGGTTCGGCGAGTCCGAGTGGGTGCTTGTCGTCGATCCGGCGCAAGGCGGCGCGCCCCGTGGCTGCGAGCGCGCGGGCCCCCGGGGACCCGATCAGCCGGTCGGCCGCGGCGAGGGCGGTCCAGAATCTCCGCTCCGTGATGCTCGGGGCGAACAGGCACTCCCAGGTGGCGAAGGTCGTGTAACGGGTGTCGGCCGCCAGCAGGCGGTGCAGGTAGGTCGTGCCGCTGCGCGGTGTGCCGAGCACGAATACGGGCTCACGGATCGCGACCCGCCGATAGCCGCGGAAGAACACCTCGTCCAGCAGGAAGCCGATCCAGTGCGCGGCCTGCAGCAGCAGGAGCGCCGGCAGGAACACTGCCCCGACCGCGACGCGGCGGACATAGCGGAGGAGTCCCGGGAAGCGGGAGGGGGCGAGGGTCTGGCGGCAGAGTCCGGCGATCCTCGCTGCGATGCTGAACGGCGTCGCTGTCATGTCGGGGCAGGCGCGACCTGATGGTTGATCCGTTTCGTAACGGCATCGTGACAGGGATGTGTGGCAGAAATGTTGCAGCCGGCCACGGGCGTGGTGCGGGCCATTTGCATTGCCCGGGACCGTTGCCGAGAATGAGCGCGCGCGGATCCAGATTGATTCTTGAACCCGTCGGCGCGAGCCGACGCTAGCGGAGAGTTGTTATGAGCGAATATTCCGATCCGGCAGGACGCCGGAAATTCCTGAAGCTGGTGGGCGGCACGGCGGTGCTCGTGCCCCTCGCGGGACTGGCGGCATGCTCGGGCGGCGGCGACTCCGCTCCTGCGAGCGGGGGTGGCGCGAAGCCCTCTGCCGACGAGGGATCCGGCAGCGGAGCCGACATGGCGAAAGATGCGGCCGGGGATGCGGGCATGAGTCAGGAGTCGGCGCAGGCGGCCGCAGAGACGGCGAAATCCCAGGCCGGCGAGGCAGCTGCGGGCGGAGACAGCCGGCCGAAGCTGTCCCTGGACGACCCGCAGGCGAAGGCGCTCGGCTACGTGCACGACGCCAGCAACGTGGATCAGAGCAAGTACGCCCGCTATCAGCCCGGCCAGGCATGCAGCAACTGTCAGCTGTTCCAGGCCAAGGGCGACGAGGAATGGGCCGGCTGCTCTCTCTTCCCGGGCAAACTGGTGAACAGTGCCGGCTGGTGCAGCGCCTACGCACCGAAGGCCTGAGTCCCCCGCTCGTCAGCACTTGACGGCCGCCCCCGGGCGGCCGTTTTTCGTTCCGCCGGCGATCCGTTCCCGAATCAGTCCAGCGGGATCGCGGTCGTAAACTTGAACTCCTCCATCGAGAAGCTGGAACTCACATCCGAGAAATCCACCATCTCGATCATCTGCTTGTAGACGGCGTCGAAGCCGTTGATGTCGCGCACCAGCACGCGCAGCAGATAGTCGATATCACCGCTAAGACGGTGCACCTCCACGATCTGGGGGATGCTCTGGACCATCTCTCGGAAGCGTTCGGTCCATGCGGCGTTGTGCTGATTGGTGCGCACTGCCACGAACACGGTGATGGGCACGTCGAGCTTGTGCCGGTCCAGCAGTGCGACCCGCTTGCGGATGACGCCTTTCTCTTCCAGTTGCTGGATACGCCGCCAGCAGGGCGTACGCGACAGTCCCACCTGCTCCGCGATCTCCGCCACCGGCAGCGAGGCGTCCTCCTGCAGCAGCGCGAGGATTTGCTTGTCTTTCTTGTCCACGAAACATCATCCCCAGAATCTGAGCCTTGTTAGTAAAATAACCTAACACGTTTCACATTTATGGCCAATTTTGCACCAAGAGGCTCCCGTCCTGCTGCTACCGTTTCGTGTACGTGAATGCGCGAAGCAGGGAGAGAGCCCATGGCGGTTTCAGCAGACAAGATGCATGAGTGGCGGCCCGGCGGCGGACGCGAGGCTCCCACGGTTGCGCAAGCCATCGATTTCGACGAATACGTCCGCCGTGTAAGCGCACTGTGCGAAGCGTGCAGTGAAGACCGGCTGGCGAGCCGCGTCGGCCGCGAGGTGCGGCGCCTGATGGCCGCCGACGACTGGTTGCCGGCCGAATGCCGGGCAGCGGGTGCGGAGACCTATCGCCGCCACGTGCTCTACGCCGATCCGCAAGGGCGCTTCACGGTGCTGTCCGTCGTGTGGCGGCCGGGCCAGGGCACTCCCGTTCACGGGCACACGGCGTGGGGTGCCGTGGGCGTGTACAGTGGCGCGCCGAGCGTCGCCAACTATCGCCTGGCGTGCGACGGCGCCGTCGAACTCGCCTGCGAGGCGGTCTGCGCGCCGGGCGACGTGACCTGCGTACAGCCGGGCATCGATTATCCCCACCGGGTTCACAACGCGAGCGACGACGTCGCGATCACCGTCCACACCTACGGCCGCGACCTGATCGCGGACCCGGCGAGCATCAACATCGAATTGTAGGAGCGCCTCGTAGGAGGGCCTTCAGGCCCGATTCGTTATCTTGATCGGGCCTGAAGGCCCTCCTACATTCGTTCCCGGATCCGCTCACTCCTCCGCGTCGGGATCAGGAACCCGCTCGAACGTACGGAAATAACAGCGCTCGTCCCGCGTAAGAATCGAGCTGAATTTGTCCAGATCACCGGTGGCGTCCGTCGCGAAGGCGATGGTGTTCGCGAACGGCAGGCTGGTGCACGGGCTGAAGAAAGTCGCGCGGTACCACTGACCGCGGCGTCCCTCGATCAACACCGCCCTGCCGTTGTCGACCGAGCGCCAGTCACGGATACCGCCCAGATCGGCAAAGTGCAGTACCGCGCTCGGGCCGGCAGGCGGCTCGTTGGGCGAGGTCTGCGTGGCGCAGCCGGCCAGCAGAGCGACGGCTGCCACCGGCAGCATCATCCTGGCTGTCCTGTTCATCGATCCTCCTTGCCGCGGCGAATGAGTGCCGCGTCGTTGCGGTAGAGATGCGTGTGCCCGGCGGCCGATTCAAGGGTCCGGCTTTGCACGACCGGTCGAATCTGACACAGTTCGGCCGGCAACGGACTGGACTATTGCCTGCACGGCCGCAGGCCGATCGCGGGCAGGACCGCATGCACCGGGAGCAGCAACTGATGGCGCGTATGGAATCGATCTGCGTATTCGCGGGATCCAGCAGCGGCACCCGTCCGGCTTACGCGAGCGCTGCCGAAAAACTCGGCCGGGCCATCGCGGAACGCGGCTGGCGGGTGGTGTACGGCGGCGGCCGGGTCGGACTGATGGGCGTGCTCGCCGATGCGGCGCTGGCGGCCGGCGGCGAGGTCATCGGCGTGATCCCCGAGGCGCTGCTCCGCAAGGAAGTGGGCCACCAGGGACTCACCGACCTTCGCGTGGTGCAGACCATGCATCAGCGCAAGGCACTGATGTCGGAACTCTCGGACGGCGTGGTGGCGCTGCCCGGCGGTCTCGGCACGCTGGAAGAGCTGTTCGAGATACTCACCTGGGCGCAGCTCGGCATCCACGCCAGGCCCTGCGGCATGCTGAACGCCGGCGGCTACTACGACGACCTGCTCACGTTCCTCGACCAGACCGTCAGCGAGGGTTTCGTGCGCGGAGAGCACCGGGACATGATTCTCGCGGCCGGGGACGCGGCCGCGCTGCTGGATCTCATGGCCGGCTACACGCCGCGCTACACGGCCAAGTGGATGGACCGGGACGAGACCTGAACGCCGGCACGGGTCGTCGCGGCTCGTGCACGACTCATCGCAGATGACCCCGCAGCGGCTCCGGCCGACGGCACACTGGCCCCATGGCCAGCGGGGGAACAGCGATGAAGCTGACGATCAACGAGAGGACGCATGCCTGGGACGGCGACCCGGACCAGCCCCTGCTCTGGGTGCTGCGCGACGAGCTCGGTCTGACCGGCAGCAAGTTCGGCTGCGGGATCGGTGTCTGCGGCGCCTGCACCGTGCATGTGGACGGCCGCGCCCGCAACGCCTGCCGATTACCGATGCGCGAGCTCGACGGCGCGCGGGTGACCACCATCGAGGGGCTCTCCCCGGATGCCGCCCACGCCGTGCAGCGGGCCTGGGCCGACGAGGACGTGCCCCAGTGCGGCTACTGCCAGGCCGGCCAGATCATGGCGGTGGTGGACCTGCTCCGGCGCGTGCCGGCGCCGGACGACGTAGACATCGACCGCCTGCACTCCAACCTCTGCCGCTGCGGCACCCACGTTCGCATACGCCGCGCCATCCACCGGGCGGCGCGCTACCTGAGGGAAGAGGCCTGAGATGGCGGCGCCGGCGCTCTCCCGCCGCCAGTTCCTGCAGGCGAGCCTGACGGCGACCGGCGGGCTGTTTCTGGGCATCGTGCCGGGCCGCGTGTCCGCCGCGGGCCGCGACCTGAACGCGTTCGTCCGCATCGAGGCCGACGGGCGCACCGTGATCGGGGTCTCCCAGCCCGACATGGGTCAGGGGATGTACACCACCATGAGCCTGCTGGTGGCAGAGGAGCTCGATGCGGACTGGTCGCGCGTCGTGACCAGGCAGCTGCCGATGATGCTGACCCGGGACGAGGACGGCAAGCCGGCGTGGCGCTACGTGCCCCAGGGGGCCGGCGGCAGCAATAGCGTCGTGATGCTGTACCGGCCGCTGCGGGAGTTCGGCGCGCGAGCACGCCGGCTGCTGCTGCGCGCGGCGGCGCGCGAATGGGGTGTCGCCCCGGAGCGGCTCACGACCGAACCCGCGTACGTCGTCGACCCGGCCACCGGCCGCCGGATCGGCTACGGCGAACTCGCACGGACGGCGGCGAATCTCGAGCCCGAAACGTCGGCACCCGCGCTGAAATCCCCGGCAGAGTTCCGCCTGCTCGGCAGGGACGTGGCGGCGAAGGGCGTGGACGAGGTGGTGGACGGCAGCGCCGTGTACGGCATCGATGTGCGCGAGCCCGGCATGGCCCACGCGGTGATCGCGCGCTGTCCCTGGTTCGACGGCCGGCTCGTCTCCTGCGACGACCGCGATGCCCGCAAGGTGGACGGCGTCATCGACGTGGTCGCGGTGCCCGGCCCGGAGCCGGGGGCGCCCTATAGCACGCTGGCGCCGGGCGTGGCCGTGGTGGCGCGCTCCACCTGGGCCGCCATGAAGGGAAGAGAAGCGCTGGAGATCGCGTGGGACCGGGGTCCTCATACCGGCGAGACCACGGACACCTTCGACGCCGCCTGCCGGGCGGCGCTCGACGGGGGAGGCGGCGAGGCGGTGCGCGACGACGGCAATTTCGACGCCGCCCTGGCCGAGGCGCCGACGCGGTTGTCGCGGCGCTACCGGCTGCCCTACGTGCACCACGCGACCATGGAGCCCCAGAACTGCCATGCCCACGTCCGCGAGGACGGCTGTACCGTCATCGGACCCATGCAGAGCCCGGCCGGCGCGTCGCGGCTGGTGGCGGCGCTCACCGGCCTGGACCGGCTCTCGATAGACATCCGCCTGACCCGGCTCGGCGGTGGCTTCGGCCGACGGCTCACCTCGGATCATGTCGCGGAGGCCGTGCTGGTCTCGAAAGCCGCCGGGCTGCCCGTGAAGGTCACCTGGACCCGCGAAGACGACATGGCGCACGACTTCCTGCGACCCGGCGGCTGGCACGAGCTGACGGCGGGACTCGACGCGGGCGGCCGGCTGGCGGCCTGGCGCCACCGGGTGGCCAGCCCGTCCAAATATTACCGCCGCGAGGATGCCGTGCACTGGCAGTCGGAGATCTACCCGGACGATCCGCCCGCGGGCCTCGTCGACAACCTGCGTTACGAGTACTTCGACATGGCCTCCGGCGCCTGGCGAGGCTCCTGGCGCGCGCCGGCTCACACCGCGAACGCCTTCGCCGTGCAGAGTTTCATGGACGAACTCGCGGCGGAGGCCGGCGTGGACCCGCTCGAGTTCCGGCTCCGGCTGCTCGGCGAGTCGCGGGAGATGGACTACGGCGGACACGGCGGCCCCACCTGGAATCCGGGCCGGCTCGCTGACGTGCTGCGGGTCGCCGCCGGGCACGCCGGATGGGGGCGGCAGCTGCCGCCGGGCGACGGGCTGGGCATCGCCGGCCATTTCACGTTCGGCAGCTATGTGGCGTGGGTGGCCCACGTGCGGGTGGAACGCGACGGCACGCTGCGCGTACCGCGGCTGGTCGGCGCCATCGACTGCGGGCTGGCCGTCAATCCCAACGGCATACGCGCCCAGATGGAGGGCGGCGCCTGTGATGCGCTCGCGACGGCTCTTCACGGCGAGGTGACGATCGACGGCGGCCGTCACCGTGAGCGCAACTTTCACCAGTACCGGCTGCTGACGATGGCGCAAGCGCCCCGGCAGATCGACGTGCACATCGTGCCGGGCGCAGCGGAGCCGGCCGGCGTCGGCGAGCCGCCGGTCCCGCCGCTGGCGCCGGCCCTCACGAACGCGATCTTCGCGGCCACGGGCAGGCGCGTTCGCCGGCTGCCCGTCGGCCGCCAGCTCACCGACGGTCTGCTCGCGCCGTCCGGGCCTGCCGGAGACGCCTGAGCGGCGTCGAACATTCCCTCCCGCGGCTGTAGCATTGTCGCTCCGGGGCGCGGCCCGCGCCCCCGTCGGTCGAAACGAAGGAGCAGGCCATGCCGGGCAATTTCCGCAGCGACAACGAGTATCCCGTGGCACCCGAGATCATGGCGGCCCTGGCCGAAGTGAACGACGGTCCCGCTCACGCCTACGGCGCGGACGCCGCCACCGGGCGCCTGCGCCAGCGCTTCCGCGAGCTGTTCGAGCGGGACGTGGAGATCTATCCGCTGGCGTCCGGCACGGCCGCCAACTCGCTTGCCGTCGCCCAGACCTGCGGCTCCGTCGGCGCGGTGGTCTGTCACCGGGATGCGCACCTCAACACGGACGAGTGCGGCGCGCCCGAGTTCTTCAGCGGCGGCGCCAAGCTGCTGGCCCTGGACGGCCCTGACGGCAAGCTCGTGCCGGCGGCCGTGGCGGAGACCGTGGCCGCATCTCTCGCGATGGGCGAACATGCGAGCCGCCCGCGGCTACTGAGCCTGACCCAGGCGACGGAGCTGGGCACCGTCTACACGCCCGACGAGGTGGCCGCACTCGCCGCGGTCGCGCACCGGGACGGGCTGCGCGTGCACATGGACGGCGCGCGGCTCGCGAACGCGCTGGCCACCCTCGATTGCTCGCCTGCCGACATCACCTGGCGCGCCGGTGTCGACCTGGTCTCGTTCGGCGCGACCAAGAACGGCGCGATGCTGGCCGAGGCGCTGGTCGTGTTCGATCCGGCGGACACGGTGGAGTTACCGCGGCGCCGCAAGCAGGCCGGTCACCTGCTGAGCAAGATGCGCTACGTCTCTGCACAGCTCGAGGCCTATCTCGCCGACGATCTCTGGCTGCGCCTGGCCGCCGCCGCCAACCGCCGTGCCCGAACGCTCGCCGACGGGCTGGCCGCCTGCCCGGGCACCGGGCTGTTGCACCCGATCCAGTCCAACGAGATCTTCGTGCGCCTGCCGGATGCGCTGGCGGAGGGTCTGCGCTCCCGCGGCTTCGAGTTCCACCCGTGGCCCCACAGCGGTCCCGGCGTCTATCGGCTGGTCACCTCGTTCGCGACGCCGGACGGGGCGGTGGAAGGCTGCGTCGCCGCGGCCCGCGAACTCACGGGCACAGGAGCCGCCGCCGCGCAGGCATGATCCCGCTCTGGCTGAAGGCCGCCTACACGGCCGTCGTCGCGCTCATCCTCCCGATCTACTGGCTCCGCCACGGCCCGAAGAATTTCCTCTGGTTCTCCGACATCGCGCTGATCCTGCTGGTACCGGCGCTGTGGCTCGAAAGCGCGCTGTTGTTCAGCATGATGGCGGTGGGGGTGCTGCTGCCCGAGGCCGTGTGGACGATCAGCTACCTCGGCGGACTCCTGTTCCGGCGGCCCGTCACCGGCCTCGCCGGCTACATGTTCGACCCGGCCCTGCCCCGCTGGCTGCGCGGGCTGTCATTATTCCACCTGATCCTGCCGCCGCTGCTGATCTGGGGCGTCTGGCGGCTCGGCTACGACAGCCGCGCCCTGTTGCTGCAGACGCTGCTGGCCTGGGCGGTGCTGCCGGCTACCTGGCTGGTGACCGACCCCGCGAAGAACATCAACTGGGTGTTCGGGCCGGGCGAGCGTCCCCAGCGGCGGATCGACGGCCGGCTTTATCTCGGCTTCGTGATGCTGTTCTTCCCGGTCTGCGTCTATCTGCCCACCCACTGGATGCTGTCCTGGCTGTTCACGGCGAAGGAGGCCGGCGGGGATCTCCCGCTCTATTAGCAACCTGTGGAAAACAGTTCGCCGGGATGTCGATTTTTTCTCCCAACATTCTGATAAATATCGATCTCTTAATTTCCACCGCTTATCCACAGAATAAACACATGAGAGGCACAGGATATTCTGCTGACAGGGCGAATCGGCAGGCGTAACGTGGACTCCACGGTAAAGGAGCGCGATCCTGAAACCGGGCCCCGATTGGCAGGGGCAGGGCCACCCGCCAAAGTGGTCAAGGGCAGCGGAAGCTGACCAAGTCGCAACGCCGAGAGGCCGCGCGTTGAGGAAGCTGGAGCGAGAGCATCTGGCGACCATTGGAGAGCGGAAACTGCCTGTACTCGTGACTCGCATGACCGGCATGCAGTTCGCGGGGGACGTAGCCAGGCGTCTTTAAATAAACATCGGGGACGAAAGAGTCCTCGTGAGGAGCCTGAGACGAGGTTCCGCAAGGCGCAAGCCGAGCGGACGAGCCACAGGCCGGAGTCAGGCAGGTCCGAGGGGGTGGCGAAAGCTGCCGGATCGATCGAATCGGACGCCGCGCTGGCTCAAAAAACGAGGGGATGACGCGACGGCGTCATCCCCTCACTTTTTTGCGGCGGGCGTCATCGCGCCGCCCCCCTTCCCGGAAAGCCCGTCCCCGGAAAGCCCGTCCTCAGAAGGCCCGCCGCAGCTCTTCCTCGAGCCGGCGCAGATCGGCCTCGAGGCGCTTTTGTTCCTCCGTCAGCGGCTGCGTGGCGCGCTGCTCCAGCTCCAGCAGTACGAAGTCCGCCTGCAGCGTGGCCGGCAGTTTCGCGGGCAGCGAGGTCTGCGTCTGTGCCGTGGGCGTCGCGGGCCAGGATTCCGGTGCGGGCGCCTCGGGACGAAGCGCCAGGATTCCCGCCACCGCGACGGCGGCCGCCAGCGCGGCGCCGCCGAGCAGCCGCGGCGGGGGCACCAGCGCCGGGCGCCGCCGGCGCGGGGCAGCGGGCTCCGCGGCCTGCAGCGATGCCTGCACGCGTGCTCTCAGCTCCGGGGTGGTTTCCGCGCGGATCCTCGCCGCATCGCGGCGCAGACGCTCTTCCAGTTCCGTCATTCCCCGTCCTCCGTCTCGAGTTCCCGGGCCAGCCGCCGCCGGGCCCGGAAGAGGTTCACCTTGACCCACGATACGCTCCGTCCCATCGCGCGTGCCACGTCGCGGACCGCCATATCCTCGCCGTAATGGAGCCACAGTGCGGTGTAGCCGTCCGGCGTGAGCCGTTGCCGGGCAGTCAGCCAGATGTTGCGCCGCCCGTCGTCCGCGATGCAGTCGGCCAGCGGATCGGCGGCCGGATCGGCCGGTTCGCCGATCAGCGATTCCCACGCCGCCGGCCGGCCCGCCGCATGCCGCAGGGCGATGCGGTACAGCCAGGTGCTGAAGCGCCAGCGCGGATCGTAGCTGTCGAGATAGCGCCAGGCGCCGACGAAGGTGTCCTGCAGCGCGTCTTCCGCGTCGCAGATGCGGGCGCAGCGCACGCACAGGAAGCGGTAGAGGCCGTCCTGGTAGCGCTCGACGAGCGCGGCGAAGGCGCTGTGGGAGCCTGCCTTCGCCGCGGCGATGAGTTCGTCCTCGCTGCTCATGAGTCCTCCGGCGCGCCGGTCGCCGGAGCCCGCCTCAACGGGCGAGCAGTCTCGTCATCAGCTCCGGCTCCACCAGGGCGGAGATGCCGACCGTACCCTCGTTCACCGTCACCCTGGTCTTGCTCAGCAGCTCAGCCAGCGCGGGCTCTTCCTCCGCGGCCACGGCCTGCAATCCGATCAGACCCCCCACGATACCGCCCACGGCCATGGCCATGCCCGGATCGCTGGTCACGATCTTCGCCTCGATGGCGGCGAGCCCGTCGCGGTCGGCGACGAAAAATGCCGCCTCCCGGGTGTGTTCGAGGATACGGGACTCCCAGGAGTTACCGGTGCCGGCCTGGGGACGGATCCCGCCCTCCATCAGGTTCCGGTCCGCGGTGAGCACGAACAGCGTGCCGTCCGCCGTCTCACGTTCCTGTACGCGGCCGCCGTCGGCCAGCAGCTCCTCCATGGTCGCGGCCTCGGACGTAAACAGCAGCAGTCCGTCGACGGCGAACGTGAAGTAGCCGTCGAAATCCGCATCGTCCATTTGGCCCAGCTGGTAGTAGCGGCTGCCGTCGGCCTCGTGCTCGTCCACCTTGGCCTCGCGCTTCGCCAGTGCCAGCACTTTCTCCCGGGTCTGGTCCGAGAAACGCCCGCGGATGGCGAGCACGGCGTCGTCGTCGCCCTGGCTGAACACCGTGACCCGGTCAGTCTCGGCGCCCAGGTCTATGCCGAGGTCGTTGCGCAGTTCCGCGAACAGCTCCTTGTCCAGCCAGCCATAGAGCTGGCGCCCGACCTCGGAGCCGCGCATCTGGACGAGGTCGGCATGCAGGTACCAGCGGGTGTTGCCGGGCAGTTCGCCGGGCGTGACCCCGGCCACGGCGAGGCCCGGGGCGGCGAGGATGGCGACCATGAGGATGACGTGCAGTTTCGGAAAGCGCATGGCGGGCTCCGTATCGGTGTGACCTGCCATGTTATAGCGCTCGCCGGCGCAAACGGTTACACCCGGGCCGCGAAAAAAGTGCGCCGTCAGCGGGGCTGCTCTCTGCCGGCCTCAGATTCGATCGCAAACAGGCCCACGCCGAGACGCACGGCCTTGCCGGGCGGCGGCGGGGTCTCCGGCTCGTGCCGGCTCAGCCAGTCGTCGACCTCCTCCAGGAAGGCCTGGCCGCGCACCTGCATGAATTCCCGGAACAGGGCAGCCTGCTCGGCCGTCATCCGGTCGTTGGAGGCGCGGCCTTCGAAGCGGGGCGTATCGTCCGCCTTGCGGTACAGGTTGTGGCGCAGTGCGTCGCCGAGCTCTTTGAGTACGGCCCCGGCACGCAGGATGCTCTCCGGCTCCAGGGGTTCCGGGACGTGGTAGCGTCTCAGCGCGCGCACTCTCCCGTCAGGGGTTCGCGCCACGGTGCCACCACCCAGCAGTTCCTTCAGCAGGGTCTGCCTCGGGACGTCGCCCGAGTAGCGCCGGGTCAGCGCGTCGAAGGACGGCGCGGGGCCCTCCTCGGGCAGTTCGAGCGGTTGGCCCGAATCGTCGAGAAACGCCGGATCCTGGTGCCAGCCGGACAGCACCCGGCTGGCGTCGCTGGTCTTGCGGCTGACGCTCTCCGGTTCGGCGGCGAGCAGATCCCGCTGGCGCCGGACCTCCTTACGGTCGATACCGGTCATCACGGCAACGCGGGACACGTTGGTGGGGCGGCCACGGATGCCGAATTCGGAGGTGGCGACGTCCACGAAGACGGACTTGGAGAGGTCGGAGAACTCCCGCCATGTGATGCCGCAGCGCAGCGCGATGCTCGCCACCGGCCGCAGCAGCAGGCGGCAGGCGCGATAGACGGAGCTCTTCAGATCGGTATCCATGTCCGGGTTCTCGTGACGGCGTGCGGACATTCTGTACCACGGAGGCCCGCGGTTGACAGTCGGGAAGCCGGGCCCGGCAGGAGGAACCTGCCGGGCCCGGCGCCATTGCGGTTTTCCGTCAGCGGCCTGTCGCCGCAGCGAACGCGGCGGCTCAGTCCTGGTCCTCGATCAGGATGGCATTGCCGTCGGCATCCACCCGCACGGCGACCTGGAGTCCGTCCGGCAGGAGTTCGGACAGCGACTCGGGCAGGTCGCCGAAGCGCAGATCGGCATCCCCGAGCTCCTCGCCCCGTGCGGCCTCGACGATGGAAGCGTCGATCAGGGTGTCCGCCGTGACGCGGACGGTCCGACCGGCGACCACGAACGTGTTCTCGACGTCGTCCACGTTGCTGACCGTGCCGCTCACCTCGTCGGTCGCGGCGCCGTCACCGCCGCCCATGCCGCCGTTGTCGTCGTTACCGGCGACACCGTCGTCGCGCTCGAACTCGACCTCCTCGGCAATGAGCAGGCCGTCGGAGCAGCCGCCGTTGTCGATGCTGTCGGCCTCGATCACGTCGCCGGCCGCGAGGCGGGCGAAGAACTCGTCACGGCCGATGGCCACGTCGTTCTCGTCGCGGAACCCGCCGGCGCTGGTGATCTGCGCCGTGTCGATGGTGACGCCCTGGATGACGAAGAAAGGATCGTCGACGGAGCCGTCGGCCACCGGGCCGCGCAGCTCGCAGTCCTGATCGTCCTCGTCGCCGTCGCGCTCGATGCGCATCCAGGTCACGGTGCCGTCGCTCTCGGGGTAGCCGCGCGCCTCGACGTAGTCGCCTGCCGATACCCGCGCAAGGAACGCCTCGGGGGTGAGACGGTCGCCGTCGTCGGCGCCGTCATCCTCGATGCGGTTTGCGCGCGTGGGCGTGATCTCGAGACCCAGGCGGGTGAAGAAGCTCCCCGTGCCGACCGTCTCTACCCGGTCCTCGGTTCGCACGGAATTCTCGCGCTCGAACTTCACGCCGTCGTCACCGTCGTCCAGTATCAGTACGCCGTTCGCGTCGAAGGTGCCTTCCACCTCCACGCGCTCGCCGACGTGACCGGCCAGCCGGCCGGCGTCGTCCACGGGGATGGTATTGCCGTCTATGGTGATCGTGTTCGGGCTGGAAGCGGTATCCACCGCCTGCAGGATGCCCTCGATCTCGAATTCGCCCTCGTCGTCGTCGCCGCGGCCGAAGTCGTCCTCGCGCTCGATGCTGTCCGCCTCGAGTGTGCCGTCGGCGAGCAGCGTTCCTTCCACCTCCACAAAGACGTCTTCGGTAAGCGTACCGTCCGGGAAGTCCTCGCTATCCAGGTCGTCCGCGGTCCACGCCACGGTCAGGTCACGGATGCGGAAGGTACCTGCCGCCGCGTCGAGGTCGGTGACGTAGCCCTTCACCTCGACATCGTCGTCGCCCCCGGCCTGGTCGTCGTCCCGCTCCACGCGGGTGGCGAGGATGCCGGCGTCGGTCTGGAACCCGCTCACCTCGACGGCGATGGTGCCGCCGGCGGGATCCAGGTCGAGCAGGTCGATGCTGCCGTCGCCGTTTTTGTCACCGATGCTGTCGTCGAAGACCGTGTTGTCGTCCACGGTGACCTGCTGCCCGGCCACGGTGAACGCGCCGAGGCCCGGGTTCGACGCGTCCGGCCGGATGGCGCTCACCGGACCTTCCAGATCGTCGTCGTAACGGATCCGGTCGGCACGGCGGTCATCGCCGTCTCGCTCGCCCTCGATCTTCACCTTCATGCCGAGACGCAGGGCGTCCTCGGTCTTGCGGCCTTCGTCCTCGAACTCGATCTCCGCCGTCGAGGTGTCGTAGCGCACGCCATTCACATAGACGCTGCCGAAGCCGGTGATCACGCCGGAGGCACTCACCTTGGCCGAGGTCACCGGCGGCGGGTTGGTCGCTGTCGGCGGCGGGGTGGCGGTGCCGCCGCCGCCACCGCCGCCGCAGGCGGCCAGGCCGAGTGCGGCTGCCACGGCGGCTCCGATTCTGAGTTTGGGTCGTGAAATGTTCATGTTCGTCTCCTGATCCTGTGTGCTGAAAGAGGCTTTAGTGAGCTACAGTTGGGGAAATATACCCCAATATTGGATCAGGTCAAGCAAAAAAACACACTCGCCGACGAGATCGCCGCCGGACCGGCAGGAAATTGGACGGCTGTCAGGGAGCTGGGATTGCGCTCACTGAGCCGGTGCGGGGCCGATGACGGCCTCGTCCGACTCGAACAGCCAGCGGATCCCGCGTCTGAAGGCGCTCGGCCCAGCGGAAAAATGACTCTCGCCGGGCAGGATCTCGGCCTCCAGATCCCAGGGCGTCTCGTCCTGCGCTGTCCAGTGGCCGATCCAGGACAGCGCGGGGCCGCGAAAACGGGGCAGGTCGTCGGCGCCCGAGGCCACGTACAGGCGCTGCCGCTCGCCGGCCGGGGTTTCATCGGGCGCCGCCAGGAAGAGCGGCAGGTTGCGGTGCAGCGCCGGATTGACGGCGATGTGCCCCCAGAACGGGCCGTCGGGCTGCAGCGCGGTGTAGAGGACGAACTGTCCGCCGAGCGACTGCCCGAGGATCACCCGGCGTTGCGGGTCGGCGGGATAGCGGGCCTCGACCATCGGGATCAGCTCGTCGCGGAGAAAACGGAGGAAGGCGCCGGCGCCGCCCCAGAACTCGGGTTCCGGCGCCTCCGCGGTGTAGTCGCGGCTGCGCTGGTTGCCTTCGCGGAAGTAGTCGGTCCCGTAGGAGATACCCACCAGTATGAGTTCGGGGACTTCCTCGCCCAGTTCCAGGTAGCGGTAGTATCCGGCCAGGAGCGGGAACAGGTTGCCGCCGTCGAGCACATAGACCACCGGATAGCGTCGGTCGGCTCCCGGTTCGTGGCTCTCGGGCAGGCGCACGTGGATGTGGTAGACGCCCTCTGGCTCGTCCGGCGCCAGCCGGTGGTAATGGGCGCGGTCGACGGCCTGCAGGCGGATTTCCCGTTCCCCGGCGTCGAGCGGCGGGGCGGCCACGGTAGCCAGGGCGGCCAGGAAAACGAAGGTCAGTGGTACGGTCTTCATCGATCGGTCTCCGCGGCGGCGGTAGGCCGACAGTATTGCGCAATCGGAAATGCTAGGCACATGTCACTACTGGCCGGGTATGCCCGGATCGCCTAGAGTGAAGCTGTAGAGTTGTGGCCGCGCCGCTCGAGTATCCGCGGCCTGTCGTTGCGGGGAGGAAGCCCGGGATGAGGAAAACGATGCGCCGGTCCAACGTGGCAATGGTAATGGCTGCGACGCTGAGCATGGCACTGCTGGCCGGCTGCGAGGCCGGCCCGAAGTCCGCCGCCGGATTCCGCCTGCCGGACGGAGACCCGGAGGCCGGGCGGGCGGCATTCCTGGCACTGCAGTGCAATTCCTGCCACGTCATCAGCAATTACGAGCTGCCGCCGCCGGCGGCGAAGGGCCCGGTGGAGGTGACGCTCGGCGGCGAGGTGACCCGGGTGAAGACCTACGGCGAGCTGGTGACCTCCATCATCAATCCGTCTCACAAACTGGTCCGCTGGTACCCGGAGGAAGAGGTCTCCGAGGATGGCAAATCGCTGATGCCCGGCTTCAACGACCGTATGACCGTGCGCCAGCTCATCAACCTGGTCGCGTTCCTCCAGCCCCATTACGACGTCGTCGTGCCGCGCTACGAGTACCCCGAGTACCAGTACGCGCCGATCTACTGAGCCTGACGGAGGAGAGAGCGATGCCCGGATTGCTGGTCCGACTCCTGATAAACGTGTTCGGCCTCTGGCTGGCCGCCGCCATCGTCCCGGGCGTGCACATCAGCGGCGTGGGGACGTTCATCCTCGCCGCCATCCTGCTGGGCGTGGTGAACGCGCTGGTGCGGCCCATCGCCATCGTCGCGACGCTGCCCCTCACCCTCGTCACGCTCGGGTTGTTCCTGTTCGTGGTGAACGCGATGATGTTCGGCCTGGTCGCCTGGCTGCTGGCGAATTTCGCGGTGTCGGGTTTCTGGGCGGCCCTGTTCGGCTCCCTGGTGGTGAGCCTCACGAGCACGCTCACGTCCTGGTACATCGGGCCGAGCGGACGCTACGAGGTGATGGTCATACGTCGGCGTTAGAGACGCGGCGGCGAAGCCGCTCGGATGATCCGCTCCGGGTGAAGCCGTCTAGATGATCTTGGAGTAGCGCTGCGGCTCCGCCTGCGCCCGCAGGTAGCCGTCGAACACCATCGCGATGGCGCGCAGGAGCAGCCGGCCCGTGGGCGTCACGCGGATGGAGGCGTCGTCCACCTCCACCAGGCCGTCTTCCTCGAGCGGCGCGAGGTCCGCCAGTTCGTCCGCGAAGCGGCTGCGGAAGTCGATGTCGAATCGCTCCTCGATCTCGCTGAAGATCAGCCGGTCACGGCACATGATGGACTGGATCACCTTGCCGCGGAGCTTGTCCTCGTCGCTCATGATGAGGCCGCGCTCGACGGGCAGGTGTCCTTCCTCGATGCGCCGGCCGTAATCGTGGTCGTGCCGGGTGTGCTGGCTGTAGCAGTCGGCGATGCGGCCGATGGAGCTCGCGCCGAGGGCGATGAGCTCGGTGTCCGCGTGCGTGGAATAGCCCTGGAAATTCCGCTGCATGGTGCCGTTCTCGCGCGCGATGGCGAGCTCGTCGTCCTTGCGGGCGAAGTGGTCCATGCCGATGTACTCGTAGCCCTCCGCGCAGAGCCGCTGGATGGTGTGGCCGAGCAGGGCCAGCTTCACGTCGTCGCTGGGCAGGTCCTCCTGGCGGATCAGCCGCTGGGCTCGGAACATCTGCGGCAGGTGGGCGTAGCTGTAGACCGAGATGCGGTCGGGCCGGGCCTCCAGCACGGTGTCCAGCGTGCGGTCGAAGCGCTCCGGCGTCTGCATGGGCAGGCCGTAGATCAGGTCGATGGAGACGGAGCGGAAGCCGGCGTCCCGCGCCTGCTGGATGAGCGGCAGGGTCTCCTCCGGCGGCTGAATGCGATTGACCGCCTTCTGCACCTCCGGGTCGAAATCCTGCACGCCCATGCTGAGCCGGTTGAAGCCCATGCCGGCCAGCGCCGCCACCATGCCGGGGCGGATGCTGCGCGGGTCGATCTCGATGGAGAATTCCTGCCGGCCGTCGCCACGCAGCCGGAAGTGCTCGCCGAGTTTGGACATGACCGAGGAGAGCTGCTCCTCGCTGAGATAGGTGGGCGTGCCGCCGCCGAGATGAAGCTGTTCCACCACCCGGTCGTCGTCGAACAGGGCGGACTGGAGTTCCACCTCGCGGAACAGGTGGCCCAGGTACTCCGCGGCCCGGTCCCGGTTACGCGTCACCACCTTGTTGCAGCCGCAGTAGTAGCAGAGCGTGTGGCAGTAGGGGATGTGCAGGTACAGTGACAACGGCCCGTCGTTGCGCTCGTTGCTGAGGACGCACTGGCGCTTGTACTGCGCCTCGTCGAACTCGTGGAACTGCACCGCCGTGGGGTAGGAGGTGTAGCGGGGCCCGCGGCCTCCGTAGCGCCTGATCAGCGCCTCGTCGAACTTGATTGGCTGCATGCCGATATTCCTGAATCCCGTTGCCGCCGCGCGGCGGCCACATGTCATTGAACCACAACGATTATGGTAAGAGGCTCGCTCCCCGGCCCGAGGCTAACCGTACCCGAACGCCGCGGCCGCCTGCATAGGCATTAGCCGAAGGCGCCGGCTTGCCGCGGCGGGCCCGGCCCTTCATCATGCGCCCCTCGTCACCCCGGGAGGCCCCATGCCCGTACAGGACTATCCCCTCGAGAGAATCCGCGAGCGCTTCCCCGCCCTGGCCCTGGACGGGGACATCGGCGGGCGCATCTATCTGGACAATCCGGCCGGCACGCAGGTTCCCGCCACGGTAGTCGACCGGATGAGCCGCTGCCTGCTGGAGGCCAACGCCAACCTGGGCGGGCCCTTCGAGACCTCCCGGCTGGCCGACGAGATCGTCGCCGACGCCCATCAGGCCATGGCGGATTTCCTGAACGCGCCTTCGGCCGACGAGATCGTGTTCGGGCAGAACATGACGACGCTGACCTTCCATCTCTCGCGCTCCATCGGCGCCGCGTTATCGCCGGGGGACGAGGTGATCGTCACGCAGATGGACCACGACGCCAATATCTGGCCCTGGGTAATGATGGCGCGGGACCACGGCCTGGAGGTGAAGTGGCTGCCGTTCGACACGGAGACTTTCGAGTTCGACCTGGTCGAATTGGATCGCCTGCTGGGCGAGCGCACCCGGCTGGTCTGTGTGGCGGGCGCCAGCAATCTGCTGGGCACGGTGAACGATGTCACCGCCATTGCCGCGAAGGCGCGCGAGGCCGGTGCATGGACCTTCGTGGACGCGGTGCAGTCCGCGCCCCATGTGCCCACCGACGTGCAGGCGCTCGGCTGTGATTTCCTGACCTGCTCCGCGTACAAGTTCTTCGGCCCTCACCAGGGCATCCTCTGGGGGCGCGGCGAGATACTGGAATCGCTGGAGCCCTACAAAGTGCGGCCGGCGCCGAACAGAATCCCGGGCTGTTTCGAGACGGGCACCCAGAGCCACGAGGGCATGGCCGGGACGGCCGCCGCGGTGGACTACTTCGCGTCGCTGGGCGAGGCCTGGGCCGCGGACTATGCCGGGCGCTTCCCCGGCATGTGCGGCCGCGCCCTGCACGTCCACTCCGCACTCGCCTGGCTGCTCGAGTACGAGGAGACCCTCTCGCGCCACCTCATCGACGGGCTGCAGGCGCTGCCCGGCGTCAGGGTGCACGGCATCACGGCTCCGGACGCGTATTCGCGGCGACTGCCGACGGTGGCATTCACCGTCGAGAGCGTGGCGCCGGCGATGATCGCCAGAGAGCTCGGGCAGCGCCGCATCTTCGTCTGGAACGGTCACAATTACGCGCTGGAAGTGGTGCGGACGCTGGGCCTGATGGAGGCGGGCGGCGTCATCCGGGTGGGGCCGGTGCACTACAACGGCATCAAGGAACTCGACGTGCTGCTGAACACACTCGAGAGCATTCTGCCGCGAATCGCGCCCCGCGGCTGACGCGGCCGCGCGTCAGTTGTTCTTCGCGCCCTGGTCGATCCAGTCCTTGATCAGCTGCACCTCGTCCTTGTCGAGCGGGGCGCCGCGCCCTTGCGCGAGCGATTCCTCATGGTGGGGCGGCATCTGTATCTCCGGCGCACTCTCGCCGGAGACCACGAGGTACAGCGTGCTGGAGGCGGCGCTGCCGGGCACCACCACCTCGCCGAGGCGGGTGCCGTGCATGAGGCTCGCATAATCGGTCACGTTCAGACCGGTGCTGGTTTCGCCTTCGGCGTAGCCGCTATGGCAGCCGGCGCAGTTGGCCGCCAGGACCGGCTGGACGTCCTCCGAGAAGCTGACCTGCCGCTCGCAGCCCGAAAGGAATGCCAGGCCCAGCGTGGCGAGGGCGAGCGGAATGATCCTGAGTCCCTGAACCGTGTCCATGAATCTGCCCGCGAATCTGCCCATGGTTGCCCCCTTGTGCTTCGCCGCCGGGACGGCGGCTTGTTCGGTCACCGTTTCATCGTAGACGCGAGGGCATCCCTGTCAATTTCGCGCAATACCTACTGCCTGTGCTGCCGCCTTGCGAAGATCTGCAACGAGGCGGCGCAGTTCGCGTTCCCGGGCCCGGTCGTCCCGCTGGCGCAGCACATATGACGGGTGGACGGTGATCCACACCGGCGTACCGTCCTCCAGCGAGAGGGCGCTGCCCCGGTGCTCGCGGACGGCCACCGGACGGCCGAGCAGGCTGCGCGCGGCCGTAGCCCCCAGCGCGACGACGGCCCGCGGTTCCACCATCCCGAGCTCCAGCCCGAGCCACCAGCGGCAATGGTCGATCTCGCCGGCGTCCGGCTTCCGGTGCAGCCGGCGCTTGCCCTGCAGCCCGAACTTGAAGTGTTTCACGGCGTTGGTCAGGAAGATGCGCTCGCGCTCGATGCCGGCCGCCGCCAGTGCCTCGTCCAGCAGCCGTCCGGCGGGGCCGACGAAGGGGCGGCCCGTGAGGTCCTCCCGGTCGCCGGGCTGCTCGCCGACCAGCATCAGCCCGGCGTCGGCAGGGCCTTCGCCGGGCACCGCCCGGGTCGCCTGCTCGCCGATGGGACAGCGCCGGCAGGCCTCCAGGCAGGCTGCGAGCGCATCCAGCGTCCGCGGTGTCTTCTCTTCCGTCATGTCCATCCTGATCCATTGCCGTGCCCGGCCGGCCGCCGGCCGCCGCCCCGGCGGCGGCGAGCGCTGCGCTTTCTCCCCGTCCCTGATCAGCCCCGGGATCAGCCGGGCCTCGGGCAGATTACGCCAGTACTTGCGCGGCATCTCCGCCCGCATGGCATCCACTTTCAGCCGCGCCGGGTTGAAGATGCTGGCGTAATAGGTGGACCAGTATGCCTCCAGTGCGTCGCCGTCGGGGCAGTCGGCGCGGTTCGCGCCCGGACCGTAGGTGAGCGCGTCGCCGTCCCAGTGCGCGCTTGCCTCCGGCGTGAGGATGGACCACCGCATGCCGGTGTGGCGGCGCATGAAGAACGGTGCCACCGTCTTCAGGATGTGATGTTCCGGCTCGAACCAGGCCACGTAGGCCTCGACGACGGCGTGACGCACGCGGCGGAAGCGCACGAACGCCTTCATCTTGTGCATGTCGCGCCGCACGGAGCGGGCCATGCCGGCGGCAAGCGCCACGTCGGCATCGGAGCTCACCTCCAGCAGCGAGCGGTCCGACTGCAGGCGCCAGAGCAGACGATAGAGGAGTTCGAAGCGCCGGGGGTCGCGATGGCAGGCGACCCGTTCGGCGAGAGGGGGGAAGCCCTTCGGCACCAGGATGGCCCGCCGGGTGCGGGGCAGCGCGGCCGGCTCGCCGGCGAACAGATCCGGGGTCGCGCGGCGCTCGCGCCAGGCGGTAGTCTCCGGCGGCACGGCGGCCGCGATCAGCCGGCGTGCCTGGTCCCGCCAGGCCTCGTAGCCGTCCGCCGCATCGAGCACGATCTCGATACTGCCACGGCCCCTGGCATGACTCACAGCGGCAGGCTCTGCTGGCGGGGCGGCGGTGCGAGCAGGCCGGTGAGCGCGGGACTGTCCAGCAAGCGGCCGGGCTGCCATCCCTGGGCGACGACGAACGGGCGCACTTTCTGCAGCGATACGGTCATGCGCTGCAGGTCCTCGAGGCCGAGCCTGCGGTGGCGCCGCGCCTTTAGTATGCGGCCGACCGCCCGAGTGCCCAGGCCGGGTACCCGCAGCAGGGTCTCGCGGTCGGCGCGGTTGACGTCCACCGGGAAGCGCTCCCGGTGGCGCACCGCCCAGGCGAATTTCGGGTCCACGGCGGGGTCCAGCATCCTGCCGTCGCCGCCGGCCAGGATCTCCTCCACGCCGAAGCCGTAGAACCGGTACAGCCAGTCCGCCTGGTAGAGGCGGTGTTCGCGCAGCAGCGGCGCCGGCGTCGCCGGCAGGGCAGCACTGGGGTAGGGGATGGGGCTGAAGGCCGAGTAGTACACGCGCTTCAGGCGGTAGCCCGCGTACAGCGAAGCGCTGGTCGTCAGTATCGCCCGGTCGTCCGCGTCGTCGGCGCCGACGATCATCTGCGTGCTCTGGCCCGTGGCGGCGAGGCCGTTCGGGTCCCGGCGGCCGCGGCGGTCCGGTCGGCTCTCCTCCAGCCGGAGCCGCAGCCGGCCCATCGCCGTGCGGATGCGACCGGCATCCTTCTCCGGCGCCAGCCTGGCGAGGCCCTGGCTCGTGGGCAGTTCGATGTTGATGGAGAGCCGGTCGGCGTAGCGGCCTGCCTCTTCGATCAGCGCGGGGTCGGCGTCCGGGATGGTCTTCAGGTGGATATAGCCGCGGAACAGGTGCTGCTCCCGCAGGCGGCGCGCCACCTCGACCAGCCGCTCCATGGTGTAGTCCGGGCTCACCATGATGCCGGAGGACAGGAACAGCCCCTCGATGTAGTTGCGCTTGTAGAACTCTAGGGTCAGATTCACCAGTTCGTCCACGCCGAAGCGGGCCCGCTGCACGTCGCTGGAGAGGCGGTTCACGCAATACTGGCAGTCGTACTGGCAATAGTTGGTCAGCAGCACCTTCAGCAGCGAGATACAGCGTCCGTCCGGGGCGTAGGAGTGACAGATGCCGGCGCCGCCGGTGGAGCCGATGCCGCCGGTGGCGCGCGAGTCCTTGCGCCTGGCAGAGCTGGAGGCGCAGGATGCGTCGTACTTGGCGGCGTCGGCCAGGATCGCGAGCTTGTCGATGGTCGTCAGGCGGGGCATGGCGCACTACTGTTGTTAAGCCCACAAAGACTGTATGTATATCCAGCTGCCGTCAATCCCTGCGGAGGCCCTGTCGAGGAATCCGGCGGCAGCGTGACATGGCGAGGTGGCCGGATGAAGGATCTGCTGGAAGACGCGAGCGCCCGGGCGCTGCGCTACCTGGAAGGGCTGGAAGAGCGGCCGGTGGCGCCGTCCGCAGAAGCCGTGGCGGCGCTCGCCCGGCTCGAGGAACCGCTGCCGGAGAGCGGCAGCGATCCACGCGAGGTGCTGGCGGTGCTCGACGAACTCGGTTCCCCCGCCACAACGGCGATGGCCGGCCCACGATTCTTCGGCTTCGTGATCGGCGGCTCACTGCCCGCCGCCCTGGCCGCCAGCTGGCTGAATACCGCCTGGGACCAGAACAGCGCCATGTACGAGCCAACCCCCGGCACCGCCACCCTGGAGGCGGTGGCGCTGCGCTGGCTGCTGGACGTCCTCGGGCTGCCCGCCGGCTGTGCCGGCTCCTTCGTGACCGGTGCCACCGTGGCCAACCTGGTGGCTCTGGCGGCGGCCCGTAATGCCGTACTGCGCGACGCCGGCTGGAACGTCGAGGCCGACGGCCTGATCGGCGCGCCGCCGGTCACCGTCGTAGTCGGCGAGGAGGTGCACCCCTCCGTGAGCAAATCCCTCGGTGTCCTCGGGCTGGGCCGCAACCGGGTGGTGGCCGTCCCCGTGGACGGTCAGGGGCGCCTGCTGCCCGAGCACCTCCCGGAACCGGACGGTCCCACCATCGTCTGCACCCAGGTGGGCAACGTGAATACCGGAGCCTGCGATCCCGTCGCCCGCGTGTGCGAGCGGGCGCAGCCGGCCGGTGCCTGGGTGCACGTCGACGGTGCCTTCGGGCTGTGGGCGGCGGCCTCGGCGGCGCACCGGCATCTGGTCGACGGCATGGCGGCCGCCGACTCGTGGGCGACGGATGCGCACAAGTGGCTGAACGTGCCCTATGACAGCGGGGTTGCCTTCGTGCGGGACGGCGAGGCGCTGCGTGCGGCGATGGCGATCACGGCCGAGTACCTGCCGCCCGCCGGCGCCCATCGCAGCCCGGCCGACTACACGCCGGAGCTCTCCCGCCGCGGCCGCGGTGTCGAGGTGTGGGCAGCGCTGCGGCAGCTGGGCAGGGCAGGCGTCGCCGAACTGGTGCAACGCTGCTGCGGGCATGCGCGGCGCTTCGCCGAAGGCCTCTCCGCGGCCGGCTACGAGATACTGAACGACGTCGTGCTGAACCAGGTACTGGTCAGTTTCGGCGATGCGGCGACGACGCTTGCCGTGATCGAGGGCATCCAGGCCGACGGCACCTGCTGGTGCGGCAGGACGGTGTGGCAGGGCCGCACGGCCATGCGCATCAGCGTGAGCGGCTGGTCGACCAGCGAGGCGGACGTGGAGCGCAGCCTGGCGGCCATGCTGCGGGTCGCGGAGCGGGTGCGCGCGGGCTGACGGCGCCCGCTGCCCGGGGGCTCCGCCGCCAGGGTCTAGTCCGCGGGCGGCCAGGCGCTCGCGTCGATGGTCTCCCGGTAGGCGTGGAAGGTGGCGTGACCGAGCAGCGGCATCACCACCGCCAGGCCGAGGAATGCGGTGGCGAAGCCGAGGAGGATGCAGCTCACCACCAGCGCAGCCCAAACGATCATCGCCGCCTTGTTGCGCAGCACGGCGTTCACGCTGGTGACGACCGCCGTGACCGTGTCCGTGCGGCGGTCCGCGATCATCGGCAGCGAGAAGGCGCTGGCGGCAAAGACAATACTGGCGAATACGGCACCCACCGCGCTGCCGATGCCGAGAAAGGGCACGAGGTCGCGCCAGGAGTGGTTGGTCTCGACCGGGAAGAAGATGTGCACCATCGAGGCCGCCCGGGCCCAGACGAGGAAGACCACCAGCACGACGATGGCGTAGACCAGGGCGTTGCCCACGTGCTGGGAGGTCTCCCGGATGCCCTCGGCGAGCGTCGGCCGGGTGCCCCGCTCCAGCTGGCGGGAGATCTCGTAGACACCGATGGCCATGAGCGGGCCGACGAACATGAAGCCCGAGGCCATCGCCAGCAGCAGCCAGACGCCGCCCAGCTTCCAGGCGACGAGGCCGGCCGCATAGCTCGCGAACATGACGACGACCCCGTAGCACAGGCTCTGCCGGGGTGCGGCCCGGAGATCGCGCCAGCCCCGTCGCAGCCAGCCGAACGCCGCCAGCGGATGCAGGTCTCTGCACGGCGCCACGAACGGCAGTTCTTCCGGCTTTCCCCCGGCAGGAGGGCCCGTCTGGTTCTCGCTGGTCTTCATGAATCCCCCTGAGCCGGAATTTAAACCGAATGCCCTGCTCATTGCATCCATGTGTGATGCAGAATGATCATTCGCGACAGAGGAGACGGATCATGCGGACGTTGACGGTTGCGGCCGCCGTCGCGCTGCTGGCTGCGATGCCGGCTGTGGCGGAACATACGGAAGTCATCGAGCTCGAGCTGGAGGCGGAGGGCCTCGACCGGCTGGAGATCGAGACCGGCGCGGGGCCGATGGAGATCACCGGCGTGCCGGGTGCGGACCGGATACGGGTGCGGGCGGAGATGCACTTCCCGGATGCCGATGCCGACGAGGCCGTGGAGATCCTCGCCGAGCAGGTGCGGCTGACCCTGGAGCGGGGCATCGCGGGGGCGGAGCTCGTCGCCGAACTGCGGCAGATCGGCTGGAGCACGTTCTGGGGCGAGCAGCCGACCATGAGCGTGGACGTGCGCGTGCCCGAGCGCTTCGCGCTGGGGGTGGAAGACGGCAGCGGTTCGCTCGCCATCCGTGACGTCCGCGGCGACATCGACGTGGAGGACGGCTCGGGATCGCTCGTTCTGACCCGGGTGGGCGGCACCGTGGAGATCGACGACGGTTCCGGTTCCCTGGCCATCCAGGACGCCGGCGGCGACGTCGTGATCGAGGATGGCTCGGGCAGCTTGTCGGTGCGCGACGTGGCCGGCAGCGTCACCGTGGACGATGGCTCCGGCGGCATCACCGTCACCGGCGTCGCGGGCGATCTCACGGTGCTGGATGCCGGCAGCGGCAGCCTGCGCTTCGACGAGATCGGCGGCGAGGTGGACGTGCGCGACTAGCGCGGGTCCGGCCCGGTTGCCGGGACCGTCGGCGGCGGGTCCTGCCGCACCCGCACCAGCACCAGATCGAGCAGCTGCCGGATGACCTCCGGGCGATCGGGCTCGATGTGCAGCCCGTCGGTCCACAGCAGATCGACGGCGGGCTGACGTGAGGCGATAGCGGGCAGCGGCTCGAGGGCCTCCGGGGGCAGGCGCTCGTCCTCCCGCGCCGCGATGATGACCGCGGGGCGCGGCGGTATGGCCTCCACCCAGCGCGCCGTGCGAAAGCTCTCGGCGTAAATCAGCGTGTAGAAGACCTCGGTCATCACCGCCCGCCGCCAGTCGGCGGGGAAGTCATCGCGCAGATTGTGGGCCAGCCAGGCGTGGTTGTCGCTGGCGCCGTGGATCAGCCAGACCCGCCGGAAGCGCTCATCCAGCGCGCCGGCCGCCGCGGCGAAGGGGACGCCCAGGCTGACACCCACCAGTTCCGTGCGCGCCGGATCCGCCCAGGGCTGTGCGAGCAGCCAGTCGAGCGCGAGCGACAGGGCCGGCGGCGTGTCCAGGAAAGCCTGCTGGATATCCGGGATCGCGCTCAGGATCTGCCACACGCCGCGCAGCCGGTGACTGCCCTCGTAGGGATAGTCGATGGCCGCGTAGGCGATCCCGTCCGGCGCCCCGGCCAGCTCCACCGCGTCCTTCCCCGTGCGGTGGCCGCCCAGCAGCAGCAGCACGGGCACTCGCTCGCCCGGCGCGACATCCGGCCGCCGCACCCGCAGGTCGACGCGGAGCCCCGTATCGGCAGCGAGGGACAGGGTTTCGTCCACGTAGCCGCCGGGCGCTGCAGGCGTCGCGTCGGTGACGGCCACGGTGGTCGCTTCCAGAGTACCGTGCCGCGCAATCAGCCGATCCCGCTGCTCGGTGCGCATGTCGGCGATCCAGATTGCCAGCGCGGCCAGGATGACGGCGAAGCCGGCCGCCACGCCGATGGCTATGGCAATTGCGATGGCTCGCCGCCGTCTCACGGCCGCCCCCGATGTTGGCTGCGTGCGGTCATGGAGGGGATTCTAGGCCACGTCGCCCCGCGCAAAAAAAAGCCGGGCCTCTCGGCCCGGCTCCCGTCGGTCGGTTTGTCGCGGCGCTCAGCGGAAGTTGCGGCGGTAACTGATGCCGAAGGTCATCGGCTGCGTCACGGTGATGCGCCGCTTCGCGTAACGGTTGTTGATGAACTGATCGCCGTCCTCGTCGAAGACGTTGGCGATGTAGGCGCCCACGCTCCACTTGTCGGCATCGATGCCCGCCCGGAGATTCAGGATGTTGTAGGGGTCCTGGATGGTCGGCGGCGGCGAGACCACGGTGGCCTCGAGTCCGGCGAGCGCATTGATGGACTCGCCGGTATAGGAGTAATCAGCGCGTACGAACGGCGTACCGCCGAACAAGGTGCTGTCCGCGAAAGTGCGCTCGATCGAGAGCGAGCCCTTCCAGTCCGGCGTGATGGGCAGGCGGGTGCCGTCGACGGCCTCCACGGCGGCGCCCGTGCCCGGGAACAGCGTTGCACTCTCGGAGATTTCCGCCTCGTTCCAGGCAATCGTGGCGTCCAGCGTCCAGCCCGGCGCCGGCACCCAGGAGGCCTGAACCTCGACGCCGTCGATCGTTGCCTCGGGGAAGTTGACCACGCCGAGCTGGAAGACCAGAGGCTGCGGGTCGTTGACCTGTACCTGGATGTCGTCCCAGATCATGTGATAACCGACGACGCTCAGGAACAGCCGTCCGCCTGCCGTGGTGGTCTTGTAGCCGACCTCGTAGTTCTGGACCATGTCGGAGTCGTACTTGCGCGGGAGGACGGAGGTCGGACGCAGGGCATTGGCGCCGCCACTGCGGAAGCCTTCGGAGTACGTGAAGTACAGAAGATCCTGTTCGCCGAAGTTGTAGCTGACGTTGATCTTCGGCACGAAACCCTCGTCGCTCTCGTCGCCGGTGCCGTCGGTGAAGACGAAATCGGTTTCTGCGCTGGGCATCGGATTCTGGGCCAGCGCGCCGAGAACCAGACCCTCCTTGCGGTCCACCTGGTACCAGCGTCCACCGGCGGTGACCGTCAGCTTGTCGGTGAGATAGAAGGTGGCCTCGCCGAAAAGCGCGAACTGGTCGATCTCGGTGTCGTAGAGACCGAAGAACCAGTTGTCGGTGAAGTCCCAGCTGCCCGGGGGCAGGCCGTTAAGCGACGGGTTGTAGTAGTTGTAGGCCAGGTAGTAGAAGGCCGGAGAGCCGGCGAAGTTTTCGGCGCCCGCCTTGTAGACGGTGGAATCCTCGAAGCTCTGGTAAAACAGCCCCACGATGCCCCGCCAGCGGCTGTCGTCGACCTCGGGCGTGGACCAGCGCGCCTCGATGCTGAAGCGCTCGGACTGGGCGTCCTCGAGGTTGTAACCGCGCACCACTTCGCCGCCGAAGTCGTAGAAGTAGAAATCGTAGTCGGTGCCGTTGACGGTGTTGTAATACGCCTCGAATTCGTCGCTCAACTGCTGGAAGGCGAACATGTATTCCGTGCCGTCCGCGTCGTACTGGAGGTCGCGGTCGAAGTAGGAGACGCTGAACAGGAAGTCGCCGATGCCGGTGGAGCCTTCCAGGGTCACGGCCGCCTGGTACCAGTCTTCGTCCAGACGCTCGTCGAAGAAGCGCACCTGTTCGAGGTCGGAGCGGTCGAAGTCCTTGTCGCCGAAGCCGTCCGCCTCGGTCGACTGGAAGATGGCGGAGGCATCGACGGTCCAGCGGTTGTTCGGGAACCAGCGCAGCGCCGCCCGGCCGCCCGTAATGGTGGTCGAGTTGATGTCGTCTTCGGCGAATTCCGCATTGGTGTATGTGCCGCCGGGGCTGGTGCCGAGTACGTTGTCGATGTAGCCCGCTTCCTCGGCGGTGAAGCCGACCAGCCGCAGCGCCAGCTTGTCGTCGGCCAGCGGGATATTGAGCATGCCGCTGACGTCGTAGCCGGTATCACCGTCGGAGATCTGGTTGGCTTCCAGCTCCACCCACGCGTCGAAGGCGGTGGGATCCGGCTTGTTGGTGATGATGCGCAGCGTGCCCGACTGGGAGGCGTCGCCGAACAGCGTGCCCTGCGGGCCGCTCAGCGCCTCGACGCGCTGGATGTCGACCAGCCGCGGGTCCGGGTTCAGGCCGGCGGCCGTAATCGGCTGCTCATCGAGATAGATGCCGCTGGATGGATTGGTGCCGAACTGGATGCCCGACGCGGCGACGCCGCGAAACACCACCGAGTTGCCCGCCGGCTCCCGTCGCGCCAGCGCGAGACTCGGGATCTTGCCGACGTAATCGTCCAGGCCCTCGAGGCCCTGGCGGACGATATCGTCCGTCGTGAAGGCCCGGATGGACATCGGGATGTCGGCGAGACTCTCCTCGCGCTTCGTCGCCGTGACGACGATTTCCTCGATGGCGTCGCCCTGGGTCTGGGCGAATGCGCTGGGCCCCGTGAGTGCCGCAGAAACTGCGGCGGCGATGGCGCTGCGGCTGTACGCGGCAGCACCGGACTGCTGATTTTCGGCCATTGCTGTCTCTCCCGCTTTTGCTTAATACTACTGATGCGTGGCGAAAGAGCAAATAATGTTTACGGTTGTATCTGTCGTGACAGCTTGATTGCTGTCGCTAACAGACCTCGATGTTGGTTGTTCGCCACAAGGTGAAATGCTGCAGGCGGTATTCATGAAAATCGACCAGCCCCTGAAAGAACTCGGTGATATCGATGTCGAGCCGCTGCGCGATGCGATCCTCCGCCAGGACGATTCGGCGTGGAACGAGCAGGAGTATCGCCAGCAGGAATACGAGGTCCACAAGCGGACGACTTCCATCGTGATGATATTCACCGACGGCAAGAACTGGCCGGAGATCACGGTGCGCAAGGAGCCGGGCTGGGACCGTCTGGCCGACACCGCGCTGCCGCTGATGCAGGACATCATCGCCCGCCATTACCCGCCGGGCGGTACCATCATCCGGGCCATGGCGGCGCGACTGGCCGCGGGGGCGCGGATCGATCCGCATCGGGATTCTCACCCGTCGTTTCATGCCAGCCACCGGATCCACATCCCGGTCACGACCAACCCGCGGGTGCGCTTCATGATCGACGGTCGGCCGCACCGGCTCGAAGTGGGCAAGGTCTACGAGCTCAACAACCAGCTGTTGCATAGCGTCATGAACAAGGGCGCCGAGGACCGCGTCACGTTCATCTTCGATTACCTGCCGCCCGGCGCCGTGCGCGCGGCGTGACTATTCTCGTTGCCACCTCCGTGGTGCGCGGCAGCCACCAGGGCGAGAGTCACGGTGGCGTCTACCTGATAGACCTCGAGCGCGAGCGCGTGGTGCAGACCGTCGACTGGAACACGGCCGACATCGACTGGCAGGGGCGCGGCTGGGACCGCGGGCTCAGGGGCATTGCCTTCGACGGCGAGAGGGTCTACGTTGCGGCGAGCGACGAGTTGTTCGCCTATACGCCCGACTTCCGGCTCGTCGACTCCTGGCGCAACCCCTACCTCAGGCACTGCCACGAGATAGCGGTCTACGAGCGCCGGCTCTACCTTACCTCCACCGGCTACGACGCGCTGCTCGGCTTCGATCTGGACGCCGAGCGCTTCTGCTGGGGCCTGCACGTCGTCCGCGGTCACGGCGATTTCCGCGGCACACCTTTCGATCCCGTCGAGGGTCCCGGGCCCGAGCCCGGCAATCGTCTGCACCTGAACATGATCCACTGCGACGGCCGCGGCATGCATTTCAGCGGATTACGCACCGGCGCGCTGCTCACCTACGACGGCCGGCGTATCGTCGCGCAGGCGAGTCTGCCGCAGGGTGTGCACAACGCGCGGCCGTTCCGGGAGGGCCTGTTGTTCAACGATACCCAGGCCGACGTCGTGCGCTACGCGGCCCCGGGGCACGAGCAGGCCTTCCGCGTACCGGTCTACGACCCGGCGGAGCTGACCCATACCGAGCTGGACGATTCGCGTATTGCGCGCCAGGCCTTCGGCCGGGGGCTGGCGGTGATCGACGAACATCGCATCGCGGCCGGGTCCTCGCCGTCGACTGTGGCGATACACGATCTGGCCGCCGACCGCACGCGGATGGTGGTGACGCTCACGAAGGACATCCGCAACGCGGTCCACGGACTGGAGGTCTGGCCATACTGAGGTGCCGGCGGGCGGGGCCGGCCGGGCATCTCAGCCGGCGTAGCCCTCGTAGCGCCCGAGGACCGGTTCCAGTACCTCGGCCAGCTCGTCCAGATGCTGCTCGTAGCGATGCCAGAAGCCGACTGCGCCCTGGTAGATCGGCTGGCGCACCTGTTCCGAGCTCGCGGTCCGGACCGGGCGCTCCGTCTCGTGGAAGTTCAGGCAGGCGTCTTCCCAGGGCAGCTCGCAATAGTCGAGCAGTCGGCGTACCTGGTTGTCGAAGTCGCTCACCAGCTCCTCGTACTGGACCGTGAGCACGCGCCCCGGCATGACGGCATGCCAGTGGTCCATCATGCGCTGATACTGCAGAAAATATTCGCCGATCTCGGTGAGATCGTAGGTGAACGTCTGACCGCGGGCGAACAGCTGACGATAGCAGCTCAGGCAGGAATCCATGGGGTGGCGACGGGCGTCGATGATCTTCGCCCGGGGCAGGATCAGCCGCGCGAAGCCGACGTTCGGGAAATTGTTCGGCATCTTGTCGATGAACCGGGGCAGGCCCTCCACACGATGCAGCGAGGCATGCTCCAGATAACGGCGGCCCAGGGCCTCGAAGTTCGGCCCTTTCAGCTCGCGCACGGCCTGGGGGTAATTCACGCCGTCGGCCCGGTTGCGATTCAGGCTCGTGGCGACGCGGCCGAGATAGGGCAGCTCCGCCGTGCCTTCCACCTGGCTGTGGCTCGCCAGTATCTGCTCGATCAACGTGGAGCCGGAGCGCGGCAGGCCGACGATGAAGATCGGCGCCGGATCGTCGCAGCCTGTGCCCTCGTTGACGGCCAGGAATTCCTCCGTGAAGACCTCGACGATGGCGTCGTTGTTCACCTCCGTCTGCACGGGGTCGTAGTTCTCCCGCATGCGCTGGCGGCGATTGCCCTTGTCGTAGTAATGCCAGGCACGGTCATAGTCTTCGCGGTCCTCCCAAGCCTTCGCCAGGGCAAAAAGGAAGTTGACCTCGGATTGCTCGTTCAGGTCCGGCGTCTCCAGCGCCGATTCCATCGCCTGTATGTCCTCGTCTCCCAGGGGATAGGTCTTGAGGTTGGCCAGGCTCCACCAGGACTCGCCGTTGGCGGGCTTGAGACGGATGCACTCCCGATAGGCCTCGATCGCCTCGGGCTGGCGGCCCAGGGTCTTCAGCGTGTGGCCGAGGCCGAGCCAGGCGCCGGCGTGTTCGGGCTTCAGTTCGATCGCGCGCCGGTAGGCCGCCGCCGCTGCCGCAGTACGGGCCGCGGGCGCCAGCGCGGCCGCCAGCAGAAAGTGGGCGTGGGAGCTGCGCGGATCGGTCTCGACGGCCTTCTCGAAGCACTCTATGGCTTCGGCGAGGCGGTGCTGGTCCTGGTGCAGGCGGCCCAGGTCGATGATCGCGCCGGTGAAGTCGGGCGCCAGCCGCACCGCTTTCGACAGCAGTTCCCCGGCATTTTCCGGATGCCCGGACTGCATGGCGATCACGCCCAGCAGTCGCAGGGCGGTGACGTTCTTCGGGTTGTCCTTGAGCACGCGGCGATAGAGCTTCTCGGCTTCCTCTACCTTGCCGGCACGGTGCAGGCGGGCAGCCTCCGCGAGACGCCCCTTCTCCGGGTTCAACGCAAAGCAGCGCTCGAATGCCTCGTCGGCCTCGTCGCTCTTGCCATTCGCCAGCAGCGCCCGGCCGAGATGGAAATGCGCCTGCTCCAGTTCCGGGTCGAGGGTGACGGCGCGGCGCAGCACGTCCTCCGCCTCCGCGTTGCGCCGCTGCTGGAGCAGCAACAGCCCCAGGTCCTCGTGGGGCTTGGCGAACGACGGCGCGAGAGCGATGGCCCGGCGCAGCTGTTCCTCGGCCTCGTCGAAACGACGGGCCTTCAGCAGGATCGCGCCCATCAGGGCGGTGAAGTTGATGTCGTCCGGGTCTTCGGCCAGAGCTTCCCGGCAGACGGCAATCGCGCCTTGGGCATCGCCGCCGTTCAGCAGCCGGATGGCCTGGTGGAACGTGGCCCGTGGCGCGGCGATACCGGAGCTGCTGCCCTCAGCCATGGATACCGGCCCTCGTATTCAGTTGTCGCTCTCCGCCGTCGCGCTCGCCTCGGGCTCGGAATTGCGCTCGTAGATGATCCCTCCGTCGAGCAGCGTCATGTCCACCCGGACCTCGCTGAGTTCGGACGCCGGGATGGCAAAGATGTCGCGGTCGAGCACCACGATGTCCGCCCGCTTGCCGGTCTCGATGGAGCCGGTGATGTCGTCGTGGCCGAGCAGCCGCGCCGCGTTGCGGGTATAGGCATCGAGCATCGTGGCGAGGTCCACGGCTTCTTCGGCGTTCAGGGTGCCGTCGACCTGGCCGGCGGCATCCTGGCGGGTAATCGCCGTCTCGATGGCTTCGAGCGGGTTCATCGACGACACGGCCCAGTCGCTGGAGCCGACGATCGTGCCCCCGGCGCGGTGGATGCTGCCGACGGGATACATGCGCTCCACGCGTTCCGGGCCCACGACCGGCAGGTTGATCTCCATGATCCACGCGTCCGGATAAGCCCACAGCGCCTGGAAAGTGGCGGCGACGCCGAGTTCGGCGAAGCGGGGTATGTCGTCGGGGTGGACCAGCTGCAGGTGCGTGATGTGATGGCGGTTGCCGGTGTCGCCATTCGCCTTGCGCGCGGCCTCGATGGCATCCAGTCCCTCGCGCACGGCCAGGTCGCCGATGGCGTGCATGTGGATCTGCAGGCCCATGGCGTCGAAGCGGGTGACGGTCTGCTTCAGTTCGTCGCTCTCGAAATTGAGCACACCGCGATGGTCCATGCCCGTGTACGGCTCGACCAGAGCGGCGGTCTCACCCTCCAGCACGCCGTCGACGAAGAACTTCACCGCGCTCACGGTGAAGCGCTCGCCGGCGAACTCGTCGCGCCGGGCCAGCGCGGCTTCCCATTCCTCGCCCTGGTGTTTGGCATTGACGCCGTAGGTGAGCGAGGCTTTCACCCGGGCGTCGAGCCCGCCTGATTCGGCGACCGCCCGATACACCTCCCAGTCGGGCACGCCCGTCCAGGCGTCCACGAGGGAGGTGATGCCGTAGCGCGCCGTCTCCGCGAGCGTGGCCTCGAGGGCCGCCACCCGGTCCTCGAACGTGGTCTCCGGCAGCAGCGCCTCCACCGGCGCCCGCGCGGTCTCGCGCAGCATGCCGGTCGGCTCGCCGGTCTCCGGGTCGCGCTCGATGACGCCCTTCGGCGGGTCCGGCGTCTCCGCCGTGATGCCCGCCAGCTCGAGGACCTTCGAGTTGGCCAGGTCGTTGTGGCCGTCGGTGCCGCGCAGGTAGACGTAGCGATCGGGCGCGATCTCGTCCAGCAGCGACTTGTGGGGATTGCCGCCGGGGAAGGCGGCCAGGTCGAAGTTCTCGCCGATCACCCACTCGTCGTCGCTCTCCGCCACGCACTCGGCGACCTTCGCGAGGATGGCATCCCGCGTCGTGAGCCCGAACAGCGAGCAGCCGAGCAGCATCTCGCCGCCGGTGAGCGGGTGCATGTGGGCGTCGTGGAAACCGGGCAGGACGGTGCGGCCATCCAGGTCCACCACGCGGGTGGCGTCGCCGATCCAGGCGCTCACCTCCCCGGCGTCGCCCACCGCGACGATGGTGTCGCCCCGCACCGCCACCGCCTCGGCACGGCTGCGCGCTTCGTCCGCGGTATGGATGACGCCGCCGGTGAAGACGATGTCCGCCGGCTCGACGCCGGCGGCCTCCCCTGTGGCCTCACCAGCGGGCCGCTCCGCGCAGCCGGCCTGGAGAAGCAGGAGTGCCGTCGCCAGCAGCGTCGCGCGCATCGGCCTACCAGCTCCGCACACGGCCCGTGTCGACATGCAGGAAGTCCGAGCGGGCGTAGTAGCCGACGCCGCCGCGGCGCAGGCTCATCGCGGCCCTGCGCAGCTTCGCCGTGTCATAGCCGGAGAGCCGGACGTCGATGGCGCGGCCCTGCATGTGCAGGCTGCGCTTCGCCACGCCCGAACTCGCGCTGCGCAGCATGGCATTGGTCTGGGGCGAGCGGTAGCCGGAGATGATCTGGAACTCGGCCTTGCTGCCCGTCAGCGAGCGCAGGTCGGCCAGGGTGTCCAGCAGCCCGACGTCCATCTCCCACACTTCGCCGGTACGGAAATCGCGCAGCAGGTGGTTGATCTCGGCCAGCGCGTCGGGGAGGTATTCGCCGCCCTCGAAATAGACGGCCTTCAGCCTCTCGCCGGTGTGGTTGTGCCAGAAGGCGAGGCTGCGGGTCTCCAGTGCCGCCGCCGCGCGGCTCCAGGGCGCCAGCATCGCGGCCCCTGCCGCGGCGCCCGCCAGAAACCGGCGCCGCGAGGCGCAATGATTATCGTCCCGGGTGTCTCCTGCCATGTCCTCTCCCATTGTCGTACTCGTTGTCCTGCCAATGCTGCCTGCAGACTCCGTTCGCACACGATCGACTCCGATGGGCGATTATGGACGACGAGGACGCAGACTGGAAAGAATATCGACAGGTTGAGGCCCGGGCGGTTCCCGTTCCGTGTCGCCGTTCCCGGTTTAGAATAGTGGCGTGTCCTGCCACGGCGCCCCGATCAACCACCCCATTCTGCAGGCCCGGCTGCCGGCCCTGCTGATGGGTTTGCTGCTGATCGGTGCCGCTCCGGGGGCGGCGGCCTCGCCGTGGGATCAGGAGTTGCACGGCTCTGCGGAGCAGGCCGTCCGGGAACGGCTGCGCCAGCGACTGGAGCAGATCGAGGCGGATACGCTGCATGTGATCGAGGGGGAGCCGCTGGCGGCCCGCACGCTGCTTCCCGATCTCTACGCCGGCCGGCGTTTCCGGCCGTTGTGGTCCGGGGCGGAGCGCCGCCGCGAGCTGCTGGCGCTGGTGCGCGCCAGCGCCAGGGAGGGGCTGAACCCCGCCGACTATCATCTCGCCGTCCTGGAACGCCACGTCGAAGCCATCGGCGCGGAGTCGGACCCCTACGGCAGGGCGGACCGGGATCTGCTCATGACCGATGCTCTGGCGCGGCTCGCCCACCACCTCGTCTACGGGAAGGTCGAGCCCTCCCGCCTCGATCCGCACTGGAATTTCCACCCGGACATCGAGGAGGGGGACCCCGTAGCCACGCTGCATGCGGCGCTGGCGGCGGATTCGCTGGCCGGGTTCTTCAATCTCGGGCGGGGCGCGCCTTACCGGCAACTGGTCGCGGCCCTGGCCCGCTACCGGGACATCGCGGCCTCGGGCGGCTGGCAGGCGATCCCGGCGGGGCAGGCGCTGAAACCCGGCATGCGGGATCCGCGGGTGGCCGCCGTCCGTTCGCGGCTGGCCGCGGAGTTCCCGCTGCCGGCCGCACCGGATCCCTGGCAATACGACGATTCGATCGAAGCCACCGTCACCGCGTTCCAGCGTCGCTACGGGCTGGAGCCGGACGGCGTCGTCGGCGCCCGCACCCTGGCGGCGATGAATCTGCCGGTGGCTGCCCGCATCGATCAGATCCGGGTGAACCTGGACCGGGCCCGCTGGGTGCTGGAGCGCCCGGAACGCGACTACCTGCTGGTGAATATCGCCGGTTTCCGCGCCTTCCTGATGCGCGGTGACGACATCCGCTGGGAGACGCGTGTGGTGGTAGGGCAACCCTATCGGCGCACTCCGGTGTTCCGCTCGAGAATCGTCTATCTCGTCTTCAATCCCACCTGGACGGTGCCCCCGGTGATACTCGAGAACGACATCATCCCGGAGGCCATCGCGGACCCGGCCGCCGTGACCCGGCGGAACCTGCAGGTGGTGGCGGCCGACGGCAACGTCGTTGCGCCGGAGGCGGTCGCCTGGGCCCGCTATCGGAGCGGCGGGCTGCCCTATCAGCTGGTCCAGCCCCCGGGCCCGGGCAACGCTCTGGGACGGGTGAAGTTCATCCTGCCCAACCCGTACAACGTCTATCTGCACGACACGCCGGGCAGGGAGTTGTTCCGGAGCGCCGATCGCAGCTTCAGCTCGGGCTGCATCCGGGTGGAGCGGCCGCTGCAGCTGGCGGCGCTGCTGCTGGACGAGGATCCCGAGTGGGGAGCGGAGGAGATCGATGCCGCGGTGGCCGCGGGCCTCACGCGCACCGTTTTCCTGCCTCATCCGGTCCCCGTCATGATCCTGTACTGGACGGCCGGCATGGGCCCCGACGGCGAGTTCGGGTTCTACCCGGACGTCTACGAGCGGGACGCGGCCGTGCTGAGAGCGCTGGACAGCGACTTCGACGCGTCCTCCGGGCTCGATCCCGGTGCCTCGGGGAGCCTGTTGCCGTAGCCTCCGCTGCCGGCCGGCTCAGGCCTCCAGCGCCTCGCGGACGTGGCGCAGCACCTCCGTCGCGCCGCGGAGCTGGTCGTCGGATACGCCGATGCCGGCCTGATCCAGGTGATGGGCCTCGTGGCGGCGGATATCCTCGATCACCTTCTGTCCCGCCGCCGTCAGCCGTACCAGCTTGGAGCGCCGATGGGCGGGATTCTCCACCCGCTCGACCAGGCCCTCGTGCAGCAACGGATTGACGAGCGCCTGGATGTGCTGGCGCGAGACCCGCCGCGCCCGCGCGATGGCCGGCACCGTGGACGGGCCCTCACGCAGCAGGTGCTCGAGCACCGCCCGGCGGGGCTGAGTCATTTCGGAGTCTTCGTGCAGCTGCTCTCCGGTGTGGATCAGGGTGGTGAAGAGCAGCCGGACCTCGTGGAACAGGTCGTCGAAGTGTTTCTGCATGTCAGGCCTCCTGACAAAATATTTGTCGCAAAGACAATTCGCATGTCAATAATATCACGGCTCCTGGCGCCTGTAACCGGGTCTTGCGGCGGATGACGAAAGCCGGCGAACCGTGCTGCTTTGCAGCGGGCGCGACTGCACTGCCACTGCTAGTATCGAACCACAGGCAAGCACGGGCGGGATACTCGGAGGAGGGGTGCCGACCGGACGGTGCACTCCAGCCAATATCCTCCGCCAGCGGCAGCAGGAACGATCGTGGATTCCACTGATGGCTGCTCCGAGGGAGCCCGCCGCATAGTCGAGACAGGCACCCAGAGAGGAGTCGCCTAATGCAGATACCCGTCGAAATCCGCTTCAAGGACATCCCGCGCTCCCCGGCGCTGGAGACCGTCATCCGTGAACAGGCAGAGAAGCTCGAGCAGGTGTGCTCGGACATCATCTCGTGCCGGGTGACCGTGGAGGCGCCGCACCGGCACCAGAACAAGGGGCGGATCTATCACGTCGTCGTCGACGTCAACGTGCCGGGGCGCGAGATCGTCGTGAGCCATGCCCAGGAAGACAACCATGCTCACGAGGACCCGTACGTGGCGGTGAACGACTCGTTCCGTGCGGCGACGCGCCGGCTGAAGGGCTACAACCGCCAGCGCACCGGCAAGGCCCGGGCGGCGCCCGAGGCCGGCTGAGACTTCAGGCGGCCCGGGGAGCGCGCTCGCTGCCGCCGAGCAGTTCGCCGACCAGGCTGACCCAGTAAGCAACGCCGATAGGCAGCGCCTCGTCGTTGAAGTCGTAGCGGGCGTTGTGCAGCATGCAGCCGCCCTCGCCGGGGCCGTTGCCGAGCCACAGATAGCAGCCGGGTTTCTCCTCCAGCATGAACGCGAAGTCCTCACCGCCCATGGTGGGCGGCAGGTCCCGGTGCACGTTGCCGGCGCCGGCCACGGCCGCCGCCGCCCGCGCGGCGATCTCGGCCTCGTCCGGCGTGTTCACCGTGGGCGGGTAGGTGCGGTAGTAGGTCGTCTCCGCTCTGGCGCCGAAGCCCTCCGCCACGCCGGCGGCCACCCGCGCGATGTCCCGTTCGATCCGGTCGCGGGACTCCGGCGTGAGCGTGCGGGCGGTGCCCTTCAGCACCACCTCGTCCGGGATGACGTTGAAGGTCTCGCCGCCCCGCAGCACGGTGACGGAGACCACCACAGAGTCGGTCGGCTCCGTGTTGCGGCTGGCCAGCGACTGCAGCGCGGTGATGATGTGGGCGGCGGTCACCACCGGATCAATGGTCTGGTGGGGCATGGCGGCATGGCCGCCGCGGCCGCGCACCGTGATCTCGAACTTGTCCGAGGCGGCCATCTGGGGGCCGACGCGCACGGCGAACTCGCCGACGGGCAGCCCCGGCCAGTTATGCATGCCGTAGACCGATTCCACCGGGAACCGCTCGAACAGGCCGTCCTCGATCATCGCCTTCGCCCCGGCGCGGCCTTCCTCGGCGGGCTGGAAGATGAAGTGCACCACCCCGTCGAAGTCGGGGTCGGCGGCCAGGTGCTCGGCCGCGCCCAGCAGCATGGTGGTGTGGCCGTCATGGCCGCAGGCGTGCATGCAGCCCTCGTGCCGGGATCGGTGTTCGAACTCGTTCAGCTCCTGGATGGGCAGCGCGTCCATGTCCGCCCTGAGGCCGATGGCCCGGTCCGAGTTGCCGGCGCGCAGCGTGCCCACCACGCCGGTCACCCCGAGGCCGCGGTGGACCTCGAGGCCGAAACCCGCCAGTTTCTCCGCCACGAAGTCGCTGGTGGCCTTCTCCTCGTAGGCCAGCTCCGGGTGTGCGTGGATGTGATGGCGCCAGGCGGTCAGCGCCTGCTGGCGTTCGCGTATGCGGTCCAGGAGTTCCATGCCGTATTCCGTCTCCGTCAGGTCATCGGGCCGGCGGGGGCGGCTGCCTCCTGTCCGGTCTGTACCGCCCAGAGGCTGGCATAGATGCCGCCCCGGGCCAACAGGGAGCCGTGATCGCCGGTCTCGGCGATGCGGCCCCGCTCGAGCACGATGATACGGTCCGCGTGCACGATGGTGGAGAGCCGATGGGCGATGACCACCGTCGTGCGCGAGTGCGAGATGGTGGCGAGCGAACGCTGGATGGCCGCCTCGGTCTCGTTGTCCACCGCGGAGGTCGCCTCGTCCAGGATGAGCACCGGCGGGTCCTTCACCAGCGCTCGGGCCAGCGACAGGCGCTGGCGCTGGCCGCCGGAGAGCTTCTGCCCGCGCTCGCCCACGACGGTGTCGAGGCCGCGGGGCAGGCGCTCGATGAACTCCATGGCCTCGGCCGCCCGGGCCGCCTCGACGATTGCCGCCTCGCTCGCCTCCGGCGCGCCGTAGGCGATGTTCTCCCGCACCGTGCCCTGGAACAGGAACACGTCCTGGCTCACCAGCCCGATTCGCCGGCGCAGGCTCCCAAGGGTGAAATCGCGGATCGCCCGCCCGTCCAGCAGAATCTGGCCCTGCCGCGGCTCGTAGAAGCGCAGCATCAGCTTGATCAGAGAGCTCTTGCCGGCGCCGGTCTGGCCCACGAAGGCCACGGTCTCGGTCGGCGCGATGTCGAAGTCGATGTCCCGCAGCACCGGCTCGCCGTCGGCATAGGCGAACCACACGTGCTCGAAGGTGATGCGGCCTGCCACCTCGCCGAGGGCCTCGGCTCCCGGGGCATCGCGGATGGCGACGGGCGCCTCGATCAGATCCAGGATGCGGCGGGACGAGGCCATGGCCCGTTCGTACAGGTCCACCGTCTCCGCCAGGCTGGTCAGCGGCCATAGCAGCCGCTGGGTCAGGAACACGAGCACGCCGTAGGCACCCACGGCCAGGGCGCCGGACAGGGTCATCCAGCCGCCGATCAGGAAGGTGGCGAGGAAGCCGGCCAGGATCGCCATGCGGATCACCGGGATGAAGGCCGAACTCACGGCGATGGCGCGGCGGTTCGCCGACACGTACGCGTTGCTGTCCGCGCGCACCCGGTCGGCCTCGAGCCGCTCGGTGGCGAAGCTCTTGATGGTGGCGATGCCCGAGATGTTGGCCGCGAGGCGCGAGCCCAGCCCGCCGACACGCTCGCGGACCTCCGCGTAGAGGGGCTGAGCCCGGCGCTGGAAATAGAAGGCGCCGACGACGATGACCGGGATGGGGGTGAATGCCACCACTGCGATCAGCGGTGAGACCACGAAGAACACCGTGCCCACCGCCACCAGCGTGGTCGCCACCTGGATGAGGTTGTTGGCGCCGCCGTTCAGGAAGCGCTCGAGCTGGTTGACGTCGTCGTTCAGGATGGCCACCAGGTTGCCCGTGCTCTGGTCCTCGAAGTAGGCCAGGTCCAGGTCCTGGACGTGCCGGTAGGCGTCGATGCGCATGCCGTGCTGCAGATCCTGGGCCAGATTCCGCCACAGGATCAGATACAGGTATTCGAACAGCGACTCGCTGATCCAGATGACGAGCGTCAGACCGCCCAGCAGCAGCATCTGCGAGCGGGGGTCGGTGATGCCGAGCGCGGCCACGAACGAGTCTTCCTGGCGAACGACCACGTCGATGGCGATGCCGATCAGGATCTCCGGCATCACGTCGAACAGCTTGTTCAGTACGGAGCAGCCGGTGGCCAGCAGGATGCGTCGGCGGTAGCCCCGCGCGTAATGCAACAGGCGCTTCAGTGCCTGGAAGGAACTCTTGGCCTCGCCGCTCATCCGGCGAGCTTAGCAGGGCCTCCGGAGCGGGGCACTGCAGTACCCGCGGAGCCCGCGCCAGACGGGCGTTCAGTAGATGCTGCAGCGCAATAAGTAGTTTTCGAGGGCCCTCTCAGGACAACCCGTATACCGCAGCAATCAGGGCGGACGGACAATAGTGGCGGTCGCGTGAACATTCATTGGCGGTCTGGTTGCTTGCGACCGCTGCATCAGGCCAAGGAGACTCGTGATGAAGGGATCTTCATTAAGAATTCTGGCTGTCTGCGTCGGTACGTCTCTGCTCATCGCAGGGCCGGCACAGGCTTATGAGGCAGGCGATTGGCTGTTCCGCGTGGGCGTGACGACGGTGGACCCGAAGTCGGACAATCTCGACACGGCCGTACCCTCCGATGGAGGAACCACGCCGGTGACCATCGAGGTCGATTCCGGTACGACGCTGACCTTCAATGGCACTTACTTCTTCACGCCGAACTGGGGTCTGGAAGTCCTGGCTGCCGCACCGTTCAATCATGACATCGAAATCGCCGGCATCGGCAAGATCGCCGAGACGGATCACCTGCCGCCGACCTTCTCGCTGCAGTATCACTTCCTGCCGGACGGCGCATTCCAGCCTTATGTCGGGCTCGGCCTGAACATGACGCTCTTCTTCAGCGAAGACGTCGACCAGGCGCTCATCGATACCGTCGAAGCCCTGAATCCGGGTCTGGAGGTGACGGGCGCTGATCTCGATCTCGACACGTCGTTCGGTCTCGCCGCCCAGGCGGGCGCCGACTTCATCCTGAACGAGAACTGGTCGATCAACTTCGAGGTTCGCTGGATCAACATCGAGACGGACGCCGAGCTGACCGTCGACCCCGTCGGTACGCTGGATCTGGGCACGGTCGAGATCGACCCCTGGACCTACGGCATCAACGTTGGCTACAAGTTCTGATACCGCAGGGCATCGAAAGGTAAAAGGCCGGGCATGACAGCCCGGCCTTTTTTTTGTTTCAGCCTTCCTGTTCGAGGAGTTCCTTCTCCTTCGGCACTTTCTTGTGCAGTGATACCGGCTGGCGGCTCTTCCTGACCTTCAGGTTCAGCATCTCCACGCCCACCGAGAAGGCCATGGCGAAATAGATGTAGCCCTTCGGGATATGCAGGTCGATGCCCTCGGCGATCAGCGCCGTGCCGATCAGCACCAGGAACGAGAGAGCCAGCATCTTGACCGTGGGATGCTCGTCGACGAAACGGCCGATGGCGCCCGCCGCCACCATCATCACTCCCACCGCGATGACCACCGCGATGATCATCACCGCCAGGTGGTCGGCCATGCCGACGGCCGTGATCACCGAGTCGAGGGAGAACACCATGTCGACGATCGCGATCTGCGCGAGCACGCCGCCGAAGGTCGCCGCCTTTGCCTGCTTCTCGTCGGCGTCCACGCCTTCCACCGAGTGGTGAATCTCCAGCGTGGATTTCGCCAGCAGGAACAGCCCGCCGCCGATCAGGATCAGGTCGCGGCCGGAGATGCCGGTGCCCAGCACCTCGAACAGGTCCGCCGACAGCTGCATGATCCAGGTGATCAGCAGCAGGAGCACGATGCGCATGCCCATCGCGAGCCCCAGCCCCAGGATGCGCGCCCGCTGGCGCTGCTCCTCGGGCAGCCGGCCCACCAGCACCGAGATGAAGATGATGTTGTCGATGCCGAGCACGATCTCGAGCACCGTCAGCGAGGCCAGCGCGATCCAGGCCTCCGGCATGGTGATCCATTCCACAGCGAGTCTCCGCGCGTTGCCCCGTCGACGCCAGACGTTATCACAAGCCGGCGGTTGCGCCGGCAGAGCGGTAGTGGTATTCCCGAATAGGCTGTGCCCGCCGCCCTCCGCAGGATGGGTTTCGGGCGGGAAGGGCTCCGCCGGCCCGGCTGCGCGCGCATGTCCGGGATGATGCGTCAGGAACGAACTATGCCGACACCAGTTTCCACGGTCCTCGCCCAGCTGCGGGACGACCATCGCAATATCGCCATCCTGCTCCAGCTGCTGGAGAAGGAGACGCGGCGGATCGCCGACGGCCTGGAACCCGACTACGAGCTGGCCCACGACATCATGCGCTACATGACGTCGTATCCCGATTCCGTGCACCATCCGCGGGAGGACCGCATCTATCATCGGCTGAAAGTCGTGGCGCCGGACATGCTGAGCGGCATCGACGGCATCCTCGAGGAGCACGACGAGCTGGGCCGCGTCGGCATCCAGCTGCGCGAGGCGCTGGATGCCGTGGAGGCCGGCTCCGTGGTGCGGCGGGACGAGCTCGCCGCGGCCGCCGCGGACTACGTGCGCAAGCTGCGGGACCACATGCGCTGGGAAGAGGCGGCGCTGTTCACGCTGGCCGACGAACTGCTCGCCGACGAGGACTGGGATGCGTTGCCGGGGCAGACCGACCAGTCCCACGACCCGGTCTTCGGCCCCTCGGTGCAGTCCTCCTACGAGAGCCTGTACAAGTTCATCCGCAATGAGGCGGACGCCCTGGATCACTGAGGCCGCCGCCCGGGGACGATCGGGTCGACCGGGACGATAGGGACGATAGGGACGACCGGGACGGCCAGGACGCTCGACGCTTCGGCCGAAAGAAGGGGCCGAAAGAAGGGCCGACAACAGGGGAGAGAACGCACAGCGCCATGTTTGATGTCCTGCGCGCGCTCGGGCGCGATCTCCGCGACAGTCTGCGCGACCTGACTCCCATCGTCGTGGTCATCGCGGTGTTCGAGCTGCTGGTGCTTCGGCAGCCGGCGGCAACGCTCGCGCCGCTCGCCGGCGGCGTCCTCCTGGTGGTCATCGGACTCACCCTGTTCATCTACGGCCTCAAGCTGGCGCTATTCCCCGTGGGCGAGAACCTGGCCCACGCGCTGGCGCGCAAGGGCAGCGTGTTCTGGCTGATTGCCTTCGCCTTCGCGCTCGGCTTCGGCACGACGGTGGCGGAGCCGGCGCTGATTGCGGTGGCCGCCGAGGCCGGCGAGGTGGCGGCTCTGGCGGGCGCCATCGAGGCGACGCCCGAGTCGGAGACGCGCTACGCCACCGGGCTAAGAATGACGGTTGCGCTGGCGGTCGGTGTCGCGCTGGTCCTCGGCGTCATGCGGATCATCACCGGCTGGCCGCTGCCGGCCATGATCATCGGCGGCTACGTCGTCGTGGTGATCGCCACGATATTCGCGCCCGCGGAGATCGTAGGCATCGCATACGATTCCGGTGCCGTCACGACCTCCACCGTCACGGTGCCGCTGGTCGCGGCGCTGGGCGTCGGCCTCGCCTCGTCGCTGGAGGGGCGCAACCCCATGCTGGACGGATTCGGGCTGATCGCCTTCGCTTCGCTGACGCCCATCATCTTCGTGATGGGCTACGGGATAATGCTGCAGTGGATCTGATCGCCGCCAGCCTCGCGATACTCGGCGGCACGGCACGCGACGTAGCGCCCATCGCCCTGTTCCTGTTTCTGTTCCAGTGGTTCGTGATCGGCGGCCGGATGCCCGATCGGAACCGGATCGTGGTCGGGTTCGTGCTCGTCGTCATCGGCCTGGGCTGTTTTCTCATCGGGCTGGAGCAGGCCCTGTTCCCGCTCGGTCGACTCATGGCGCAGCAGCTGACCTCCCCGGAATTCATCGGTACGGCCGGGAGCATTCTCTCCGGCGTGAACTGGGCCGATTATCTCTGGGTCTACGCCTTCGCCTTCTGCCTCGGCTTCAGTACCACGCTGGCCGAGCCGGCCCTGCTGGTGGTGGCCCTGAAGGCGCGGGACGTCTCGGGCGGAGCCATCCATCCCTGGGGGCTCAGGGTGGCGGTCGCTCTCGGTGTCGCCATCGGCGTCTCTCTCGGCTGCCTGCGCATCGTGACCGGAACGCCGCTGCACTATTACATCATCGCCTGCTACGTCATCCTGATGGTGCAGACGTATTTCTCACCGCGGGCGATCGTGCCGCTCGCCTACGACTCGGGCGGTGTCACGACCTCCACGGTGACGGTTCCGCTGATAACGGCACTGGGTCTCGGCCTCGCCGAATCCGTACCGGGCCGCAGTCCGCTGCTGGACGGCTTCGGTCTCGTGGCCTTCGCCTGCATGTTCCCGATCATCTGTGTCCTGGCGTACGCCCAGCTGTCGGAACTGCGCAGCCGCAGGCAATCCAGTCACGAAAAAAAGTCGCGCGACGGCGGGACCGTCGCGAAACGGGATAAGGAGAACGGCAATGCACTTTAAACTCATCATCGCCTTCGTCGAGGACGACAAGACCGACGCCATCATGGAGGCCGCCCGGGAAGCCGGTGCCACCGGCTGCACCGTCGTCAACAACGCGAGGGGCGAGGGCTCCAAGGAGAAGAAGACCTTCCTGGGTCTCACGCTCTCCACCCAGCGGGACGTGGTCATGATGCTCGTGGAGCAGCATCTCAGCCGCCACATCCTGGAGCACATCGGCGAGGTGGGCGAGTTCGACGAGAAGCCCGGCACGGGTATCGCCATCCAGATCGATGTCGAGGACGCCGTGGGCGTTACGAGTCAGGCACAGAAGCTGACCGAGGTAGTGGAAGAGCAGTTGTGAGGGGATGGAACCCGTTCTGCTGCCGACGAACAGAGAGGAGTGATCATGGCTGAAAGAAAATGGGTGCCCGTCAGCGAGGTAATGCATCGCGAGGTCACGGAGATCGACGGCAGCATGACCGTGCTGGACGCGCTCAAGACGATGAAGCAGGTGCAGGCCACCTGCCTGATCGTCAAGCGGCGCCACGAGCGCGACGAATACGGCATGCTGCTCTTCTCGGACATCGCCAAGCATGTCATCGGCCAGGACCGGGCGCCGGAGCGCGTCAACGTCTACGAGATCATGGCGAAACCGGTCATCTCCGTGCGGCCGCAGATGGACATCCGCTACTGCGCACGCCTGTTCGAGAGTGTCGGCATCGGCCACGCGCCGGTGATCGACGAGACGCATAAGGTGGTGGGCATCGTCAGCTACTACGTGCTGGCGCTGGAGGCGCTGCCGACGCTGGAGTGAGGCCGGTCGCATGACAACGACCCCTCGATCTCCCGTACGCCCGCAGGACGCGGCGAGCCTGCTTGTCTACCGTCGGCGCGGCCGCGGCGTGGAAGTGCTCATGGGCCGGCGCCGCCGCGAGGCACGCTTCACGCCGGGCGTCTACGTTTTCCCCGGCGGCCGGCTCGAGCCGGACGACCGGAGCGCCCGGCCGGCGACCGAACTCCCGACCGGGGAATGGGGGGCGTTCCGCTCGGCCGCGCACGCGCGGGCGCTCGCCATGGCGGCGGTACGCGAGACGGCGGAGGAGACCGGCCTGGTGCTGGGCGTGCCGGGAGACGTGGGTCCGGGTGCCGGCGGCTGGGACATCTTCCGGGCACTGGGCGCCGCGCCGCCGCTGCACCGCCTGCACTACGTCGGCCGCGCCATCACACCGGCCTGCAGTCCCTGGCGCTACCATGCCCGCTTCTTCATGGTGGATGCCCGGCATCTCCGCGGCACCCTCGGCGGCGACGGCGAATTACTGGATCTGCGCTGGGTGAATCCGGACGGGATTCTTGCTGCCGGCCTCATCGACGTGACCGAGGCGATGCTGGCCGAGGTCCGTCCGCGCCTCGCGGATCCCGAGCGGCCGCCGCTGTTCCTGTGCTACCGGGGCGAGCGCTGCTATCTCCGCCGCGAGCGGCCGGGGTGCTGACCGCCGGCGGTGCTATCCTTCGAACATGTTCACGTACATCGATCCCACGATCCGCGGCCGGCTGATCGAGCAGGGCCGTCTGATCCGCATCGACCGCTACGGACGGGTCATCGATGCGGCCAATCCGCCGCCGCCGGGCGAGCCGGCCATCAACCTGCTCGGGCCGATACCGCTGCCGCTGGACGTCGCCGGCCTGCGCATGGAGGTCCGCTGGTACGCGGCGGTACGGCATACCGAGTTGTCCAAGGTGGAAGACCTCGCCCGGGAGCTCCGCGAGCAGGGCGGCCAGCGGCTGTTCGCCACACTCGCCTCTTCCATGGCGGTGAACAGCGTGCTGCTGATCGGCGAGCCCGAGACGGCCGACCGGCCGCTCGTCCGCGTGCACTCGAGCTGCCTCACGGGTGACGTCTTCGGCTCCCAGCGCTGCGAATGCGGCCCGCAGTTCGTCGCGGCCATGCACCGCATCCATGCAGACCCCGCGGGCGGCATCCTCATCTACATGGCCGGCCACGAGGGCCGCGGCATCGGGCTCTGGGCGAAAGCGGTCACCTACATCCTGCAGGATGCCGGCGAGGATACCTACCAGGCCAACCGGTCTCTCGGTCTGCCGGACGACTCCAGGGACTTCGGCGACGCGGCGGCGCTGCTGCACCATTTTCTCGGCACGCGGCCGTTCCGGCTGCTGACCAACAACCCGAAGAAAGTCGCCGACCTGGCCGAACACGGGCTGACGGATATCGACGCGGTCAAGCACGTGACCGGCGTGGGCGACTGGAATCGCCGCTACCTGGCGGCCAAGCGTGACTGGGGCCACCGGCTCAGCGACGAGGACCTCACCGACTGAAAGTGCCGGTGAGACCGGCGGCCGTTGCGGCCACCGGTACACCGGGCTTGGGGGGAGTCGTCCGGCCGGGGTACCTCCGTGGTATCCGTTGCGGCATCCTGTCGCGTGCCGGACGGTCGGCTGCGGGCGTCGGGTGGGGGGTCCGCAGCCTGGAACGGGTCTGGGTGATGCCCCGAACCGGAGTTGATACTAGCGGGCCCGTGTTACAGGCCGATGACACCAGCCGATCAAGCGGGCCGATCTACTTCTTGTTCGGCGTGCTGTCGTAGGGGTTGCAGAAGGCCGCCTCCGGCGCCTCCTCCTCGGCGTCGTCCGCCTCGGTCACGTCCTTGCCGAGGATCTGGCGCAGCATCTGGGTGCTGACCAGCTGCAATTCCTCGTCGCCGGCCTCGTCCGGCTCCGGCTCGAGCTCGTCGATGTTGCGGCCGCCGACCGCGACCGATTCGCGTCCCGCGACGGGGCGGTTCATCATCGCCTCGAGGCTCTCGGTCTCGAGGATGCGGAAGTGGCCCGTGTCCTTCTCCCTGGCCACCACGCCATCCGCGCCGTCGCCCGCAAGTCGGTCCATCTCTTTGCGCAGATTCGGGTCGCCCTGATGGATCAGCGCTTCCACGGTCTGCGTATTCATCAGCTCGAAACGGCCGGTCTTCACGTCGCCCACCCAGACCGCGTGGCCGCGCTCGTCCAGTCCGACCTTGCCGCCGGGCCTTGCGAGCCTGACGGTGTCGCCTTTACCGGGCTTGTCCGATCCCTGTGCCATGCCGTCCCCCGCGCGGTTTCTGCGCATAGTGTCCGGATTATGCCCATGCGGGATCCGGGATTCTGAGAATCGCTTCACAAGGCGGGATGCTCCCGCCTGGGCCGTTCAGCCTCGATTCACGGGTTGCTGCTAGAATTCCGGCGCTTTCGTCCCACGGAGTCCTGTGCCATGAGAATCCCGAGATTATTGCCCGCCATCCTGCTCGCGGCCTGCTGGCTGGTGCAGCCTGCGCTGGCCGACAGTGCCGCGGAGATCGATGCCGACGTCGACGAGGCGCTCGCCGGCTTCAAGTCCGAGGTGAAAGGCGCGGAGGTATTTCTGAACAGTGCCGCCGGCGTGCTGGTGTTTCCCCGTGTCATCAAGGCCGGCATCGGCATCGGCGGCGAGTACGGCAAGGGCGCGCTCCGGGTCGGCGGCAAGACGGTGGATTACTACTCCACCGCGGCCGGTTCCTTCGGCTTTCAGCTCGGCGCCCAGGCCAAGAGCATCGTGATCGCCTTCATGACGCAGGAAGCGCTGGCGAAGTTCCGCGACAGCGCCGGCTTCAAGGTGGGCGTGGACGGCTCGGTCGCGCTGATCGACCTGGGTGCCGGCAAGACGATCGACACGGCGAACATCACGGATCCGGTGGTGGGCTTCGTCTTCGGCAGCAAGGGCCTGATGTACAACCTGACGCTCGAGGGCACCAAGTTCACGAAGCTGGACATGAGCGAGGACTAGGCTCTGTCTAATTGCCGTTCGTGACCGCGTTCGCGATTTTCGCGGCAGCGCTTGGAATTCGCCGGCAATTATTGGATGCTGTCGGCTCGGCCCATAACTGAAAGGAGGTGATCCAATGTCTAGTGAGAAATTGGGAGTGTCGTTCCAGCCCCGGGATTTCGCCGTGACAGTGGAGCAGCCTTCGCTGTCGCAGTGAGGCCCAGGGTACGGAAGATACCCGGGGGTTGACGACACCCCACTCACGGAGGGCCGCAGCGATGCGGCCCTTTTTCATTGCCCTTTCAATGCCCGGTGCCGCGATGCCCGCCCTTCCTCTGGCGGGAACGTTGGGATAGATTCCGGGGGACGGTCGAGGAGGATGGCTGCGATGAGTGCGAGCCTCAGGGAACAGGTGGAAGCGTTACTGCCCAAGTGGGAGCGGTGGTATCCGAGCCTGTTCGACGCCGCCGCCGACCTGGGTCTGATCAAGGCCCGGGTGTGCTCGCCCGACTCCCTGCTGCTGTCCAACCGTCACGCCTCGGTGCAGTCCCAGGCGGCGGCCGCGCACCGCGAGAAGTGGGGCGGCACGGACGAGCCGGGCCGCAATGCCCCCGGCAAGGGGAAGAGGAAGCGGCGCAAACGCCGCTGAGTCGGAGGCGGCGCAGCGAAATCACGCCCCGGCTGGGGAGAGACTTCCGCAGAACGGGTGGCGACGGCGGCGCGGCGCCGGCCGCCTGAGGCTCACTCCTTGCGGAACAGCGCCTCCGCGTCGGTCAGGGGATCGGCTCCGCCGTCTTCGCCCGGGCCGGCTTCCGGCGCGCCGCCGAACAGGCTGTCGAGTTCCCGCTGCGCCCGTCGTTCGGCGTCGATGGCGCCGGACTCGAAGGCCGTGGCCGAGGGCCGGAAGTAGTCGCAGAAATTAGGCCGCTCCTTCTCCCTGACCTCTTCGGCGTCGTCCTCCCGGCACTGGCGGGCAACCGCGGGATCGTAATGGACACACATGCGGCATACATGCAGCGGGATGCTGCACGCCGGGCACTCGTCCAGCCGCGACAGGGGCAGGGTGAGCTTCGCGAGCGGGGCGCCGCAGCGCCAGCAGCGCAGATCGTTGCTCTCCATGGCCCCGACTGTCGCGCTTCGCGCGGACCGTGTCCAGCGGCCGCCCGCGACGGGTCCGCTTCTGTGATGGGGCTCACGGCGCTAAGCGGCTGCCTGCGCTAGGATTTTTTTGATGGCTGAGCGGGTCGTATCGCCTTCCGTCGAGGAAGAGGAATTCAGCGGGGACGGGCTCGTGCTCCTGCCGGAGGGCTATCTGAATTCCTCCGATGCCGCGTACGAACTGCACCGGGAGCAGATCGACAACCGGATCCACGACCTCGCCATCGGGGGACTCACGCGCCGGCTCGGCGACACCCTGCTCGCGATCGTGCGGCGGGCCACGATGCTCTGGCTCGCTCTGGGGTTCGTAACGGTCTGTGTCTGAGGCCTCAGGCGGTCTCGCAGACGAAAGCCCCGACCGTGCGCTCGAGATCGAGCGTGAGGAACTCGGCGCGCACCAGCCATTGCCTGTCACCCGGATCTACGGACGGCTGCACGGCCACCACGCGGGCGACCGCCCGGCAGATGTCGCAATCGAGGCGGATGATCTGGCCGGCGGACAGTGCCTGCCGGGTGACGAATTTCAGCCCGTGCAGGGAGACGTCCTGCATGCGTCCCGTCATGGGGAAGTGCTGCGGCCAGGTGGCGAGGAAGGTGATCGGCTGCGAGCGGCGGATGCGGGCGATGGCCCGCTGACCCCGCGTCTCCAGGCGACGGCGGTCGGCCGGCGCGAGCGGGCTGGCGCACTCGCCGCAGCGCTCGCCCGCGTCCGGCGCGCCGGCGTGGACGGGCTCCATGCCGCAGAACAGGCATGCTTCGGCCGGCCGCGGTTCACGCCGGGAAGGCCGGGGAGAGGGGTTGGCGGCACGGCGGGCCGCGTCGTAGGACGCCCGCTTCTCGGGGTGACGCAGCACCGACCAGGCCTCGTTCAGAGCGGCGGCCCGGCGGTTGTCGCCGCCCAGGTCGGGATGCGCGCGCATCCGCTGCATCAGCGTACGGTAGCTGGAGCGGATCACCTCCAGCGGTGCGTCGGGCTGGACGTGGAGGATGCGGTAGTAGTCACGCTGCCCGACAGGGTCGTTCCGGGACTTCATGCCTGCGCCTCCTTGTTCTTGTTATGCACCGGATTCTAGTGACCCGCGCGACGTCGTGAGGCCCGACTCGACATAAGGGCGGGCATTCTCGCGGGGCGGGCGACGAGCGTCAGGGCTGCCGGTTGTCGGTGATGAAGGCGCCGAGCTCGCGGAATTCGTCCGCGCGGGCACTGCCGCGGCGCCAGCCAAGGGCGATCTCCCGGTAGGAGCGCTCGCCCATCGGCCAGAGTCCGACGTCCGTTGCGCTCAGCAGCGCCGAGTCCCTGGCCATCTCCGGCAGGAAGGTGATGCCGAGGTCGGCGTCCACCATCTCGATCAGCGTCAACAGGCTGGTGGCGGCGAAACGGCTCACCTTCTCGGAGCTGCGGATGCGGCATGCGTCGATGGCGTGTTCCCGCAGGCAATGGCCTTCCTCCAGCAGCAGCACACTGTCGGCGTGCAGGCGGTTGTAGCGGTAGTTCTCCGGGTCCACGAGACGGGTCTCGCGGTGCGCTGCCAGCAGGAAGCGGTCCCGGAACAGCGACTCGGTCTCCACGTTGCGCAGCTCGTAGGGGACGGCGAACAGCATCAGGTCGATATCCCCGGCCAGGAGCTTGTGGTGCAGCTTCTCGGTGAGATCCTCCACCAGGAACAGCTTCAGTTCGGGGAAGGTGCGCCTTACGAGAGGGAGCACCCGGGGCAGCAGGAACGGCGAGATGGTGGGGATGACGCCCAGGCGCAGCGGGCCGGACAATGGCTTCTGGCCCACCCTTGCCATTTGCACGAGCGACTCCAGATCTCTGAGACACAGGCGGGCCTGCTCCGCCACCTCCCGGCCGATGGCGGTGATGGTGACCTGCCGGTTGGTGCGATCGACCAGCTGCACGTCCAGCGCCGCCTCCAGTTCCTGGATGCCGACGCTGAATGCCGACTGGGATACGTGGCAGGCGTCGGCGGCACGGCCGAAGTGGCCGTGCTCCGCGAGTGCCACGAAGTAACGTAACTGCTTGACGCTGGGGAGATTAATGGCCATGGAGCGGAAATCCGGCGGTTGTATTCAATAAATCGATCACTATTATAAAAATATTCCATTTTAATTATCAATGGCGATCCTTATGATAGGGAACATCAAAGGAGGAAGGATCATGACCATCAACATCGGAATCGAGGAGAAAGACCGCAGGGAGATCGCAGACGGGCTGTCGCGGCTCCTCGCCGACAGCTACACGCTGTATCTCAAGACGCACAACTACCACTGGAACGTGACGGGGCCGATGTTCGCCACGCTCCACACGCTGTTCGAGGAGCATTACACCGAGCTCGCTCAGGCCGTCGACGAGATCGCCGAGCGCATCCGCGCCCTGGGCTTCAAGGCGCCCGGCTCCTACAGCGAGTTCGCGAAGCTGACGGATATCGAAGAAGAGACGGGCAGCCCGGATGCCGAGGAGATGATCCGGCAGCTGGTGCTCGGCCAGGAGACCGTCGTGCGCACGGCACGCCAGGTGTTCCCGGTCGTGGACCAGGCCAACGACGAGCCCACGGCGGACCTGCTGACCCAGCGCATGCAGATTCACGAGAAGAACGCGTGGATGCTTCGCAGCCTGCTCAAGGATGAGGCGGCCTGAAGCACACGCGACACACCGATTCGAAACACGGGGCATGACCCGACCGGAAACCAGGAGGAAATCAATGGATACATCGATGGAAGGCAAGAGAGTACCCGAAGCGACATTCCGCACGCGCGAGGGACACGAGTGGGTCAACAAGACCTCCAGTGAACTGTTCGACGGCAGGACCGTGGTGGTCTTCTCGCTGCCGGGCGCGTTCACGCCGACCTGCTCGTCGTCGCACGTGCCGCGCTACAACCAGCTGGCCGACACGTTCAAGAAGCACGGCGTCGACGAGATCATCTGTGTCTCCGTCAACGACGCGTTCGTGATGAACGAGTGGCAGGAGGCGCAGAAGGCCTACAACGTCCGGTTCCTGCCGGACGGCAACGGCGAGTTCACCTCGAAGATGGGCCTGCTCGTCGACAAGGACGACCTCGGCTTCGGCAAGCGCTCCTGGCGTTATTCCATGCTGGTGCGCGACGGCAAGATCGAGAAGCTGTTCGTCGAGCCGGAGAAGCCAGGCGACCCCTATGAGGTCTCCGACGCCGACACCATGCTGGAGTACATCGCGCCGAGCGCGGAGAAGCCCCACGACGTGACCATTCTGTCGCGCAAGGGCTGCCCGTTCTGTGCCGAGGCGAAGGCACGGCTCCGTGACGCCGGCATCGACTACGAAGAACTGGTGCTGAACCGGGACTACACGGACCGCACGCTGCGCGCCGTCGCCAAGGCGACCACGTTCCCGCAGGTGTTCGTCGACGGCGAGCTGATCGGCGGTGCCGACGATCTGGAGCAGTGGCTCAGCGGGCGCAAGGCAGCCTGACAGGCCGGACGCCCGAGTCGATCCCCCAGCCGTTTCAACGACGGCGATTCGAGAGCCGGGTCCCGCGAGGGGCCCGGCTTTTTTTCGTCTGCGCCGGAGTCAGGACGCCAGTCGGGCCGCCGCAGCACCCGCCTGCAGCGGCGCCGGCAGGTCGTGGCGCCGGCCGAGCTTCGCGATGCGGAAACCGTGGCTCTCGAGCCGGCGGCCGTTCTCCACCGAGCCGTAGTGATAGACGACAATGCGGTCGAGCGTCTCTCCCGGATACTCGTTCAGCAGATCGACGAAGCCGCTGTGGGCCGGATTCGCCCGGACCGCGCAGTCGTGGAAGATGGTCTCGCCCTCGGTGGCGCACTCGCGCAGCACCTCGGGTATGGGTCGCGTATCCCCCGTGAACAGGAAGCTCCCGGGCAGCGCGACGCCGTAGCAGAACCGCGGCTGCATGTGCCGCACCTCGAAGACCCGGAACCACAGCGAATCCAGCCAGAAGCCGCCGCTGACCGGGACGAGCTGGAATGCGTCCCAGAAATTCGTTCCGCCCTCGGCCCGGACGAAGGCATTACCCACCACCCGTTCCTGCAACCGCGCCACGATGGCGGCCGGCACGAACAGCCGCACGGGCGGCCGCCTTCCGCCGGTGACGAGGGGCGCGGCCGCATGGAACAGCTCCTCCAGGCCGCCCACGTGATCCATGTGGGTGTGCGTGAGATAGACGCTGTGCGGAAGCGCGTCGTACTGCGCGCGGTAGCCGTCCACGGCGCCGGGGCCGCAGTCGATCATCAGGAGCGGCTCCGCGCCCCGTTCGACCGTCGCGATGGGGCTGCCCTGGCCGGTACCCCCGCCGATGCCGAGGAAGCGCAGCGCGTAGCCTTCGTCGTTCCCCGAGCGCCGGTCGAGCGGCATGTCGGCCACCGCGTCCGTCGTGGCCGTGCCGTGCCGGTCTATGGCAGGACTCTCCGTCATCGTTCCCTCTCCCTGCTGACTGCCTTCATGGCGGTCCATGCTAGGGAGCATCGATGACGTTCTGATGAAGCCGTCGCGGCGTGTCGATCAGAAGTTCCAGTGGAAGCCGAGCATGGCCACCGGATACAGGTCGTAGTCCTCGAGTTCGGCCTCGAGCTCCTGCCGCTCGGCTTCCAGATCATCCTGGAATTGGGGCACGTCGGCGATCGGCCCGCTGGCGGTGAAGCCCACCTGGGGTTCGCCCTGGAACAGCACGCCGAGATCCAGGCTCAGGCCAACGGTGTCGAAGATGCGGAAGTCCATGCCTACGCCGGCATAGGGCGCGCCGCTGTCGAAAGTCACGGCGGCGTTGAGTGTGCCCACCTGATCGGCGGGATAGACCGTGCCGCCGATCTCGATCGTGCTGCCATCGCGGCTGGTGAGATTCACCTCGTTGCTGTTCGAAAAGTAGCCGGCCGTCAGGCGGAACGGCGTCATCGGCGCACGCAGGTTCAGGGTGGCGTACCACGTGTTCAGGTCGAACTCGCCGTCGTAATTGATGCCGGCCTCCGAGCCGTCGTCGTCGAAGCTGAAGCGGTTCAGTCCGCCGCGCAGGTCGAGATACGGCACCGGGCGCCAGGTGGCTTCCACCCCGAGGCCGAGCGTCCCGGCCCGGACGCCGAACCAGAGGTCGTCGTCGGCCTGGGCGGGCATTGCCGCGGCGAGCCCGAGCAGTGCCAGCAGAGCAGTGATTCGCAGGGTCTTCATGGTCACTCCGTGCCCGCGTCCCGGCGGGCGTTTGAACAGCAATTGAACAGAATACGCGGAAGGCTATACCGGCTTCCCGGTCGCGGGTGTGAGCGGGATCACATCCACGGATGCCCGGGACGGGCCCGGGCAGTAGAATGCGAGCCAGTCCGGGCGGTCCGGCACGGCAGGGAGACAGTGATGAGCGAGACGCGCGTGCCCCGGGGCGGGGCGATGGACGAGCCGGCCGGGCTGCCCGCAGCGGGGCCGGTCACCGTCGCCGAGCGCATCACGGCCATCGACACCCTTCGCGGCGTGGCCGTGCTCGGCATCCTGGTCATGAACGTCTATGCCTTCGCGATGCCGTTCGCCGCCTATACGAATCCGCTGATCATGGGCGGCGAGGAGTGGTACAACCTCGGCACCTGGTTCTTCACCCATCTGCTGTTCGATCAGAAGTTCATGACGATCTTCTCGATGCTTTTCGGTGCCGGTGTCGTACTCATGGCCGGGCGGGCGGAGGAGCGCGGGGTCGGCTTCGCGGGCATCTTCTACCGGCGCCAGTTGTGGCTGCTGCTGATCGGCGTGGCCCACGGTTATCTGCTCTGGTTCGGCGACATCCTGTTCCACTACGCGCTGGTGGGCATGCTCCTGTATCCGCTGCGCCACCGGGCGCCGCGCACGCTGATCGTCGTCGCCTGTCTGCTGCTGCCGGTCTCGTTGCTCATGAACTACGCCGGCGCCGAGTACATGGAGGAGGAGCAGGCCGCCACACGGCCCCTCCAGGAGCAACGCGACGCCGGCGAGGCGCTCACCGCGGAGGAGGAGGCCCGGTTGGAGGCGGCGGAGGCCATGCGCTCTTTCGTGGCGCCCACGGCCGAGGACGTGCAGGCGGACCTGGAGGCTTACCGGGGCAGCTACGGAGAGATCGTCGAGCATCGCGCGCCGATGGTCGCCAGCATGCAGTTTCAGGGCGCTATCGCTTTCGCCCTGTGGCGCGTCGGCGGGCTCATGCTGATCGGCATGGCGCTGATGAAGCTCGGAGTGCTCTCGGCGCGGCGCAGCCCGGCTTTCTACCGGCGCATGATGATCGTGGGCTACGGTCTGGGGCTGCCGCTCGCCGCCTTCAGCGGCTGGAACCTCTGGCAGCACGAGTTCGACGGCCTGTACGCCTTCCGGGTCGGCATGATCCCGAACTATTTCGCCAGCATCCTGGTGGCGTTCGGCCATGTCGGGCTGGTGATGCGCATCGTGCAGTCCGGCGCCCTCGCCGCGCTCATGCGCCGCTTTGCCGCCGTCGGCCGGATGGCGCTCACCAACTACCTGATGCATTCCCTGATACTCACGACTGTCTTCTACGGTTATGGTTTCGGCCTATACGGGACCGTGCCGCGGTTCTGGCAGATGGCATTCGTGGCCGCCGTGATCGGCCTGCAGCTCTGGCTGAGCCCGATCTGGCTGCGGAACTTCCGCTTCGGACCCGTGGAATGGCTGTGGCGATCACTGACATACTGGCGACGGCAGCCGCTCAAAAGCTGACGAGCACACCAACGCGAGGCACGTATGGAGAACAAGTCGCACCTCCGGGGCATCGACGTCCTGCGGGATCCGGATATCAACAAGTCCACCGCCTTCACGGCGGAGGAGCGCGAGCAGCTGGGGCTGCGCGGGCTGCTGCCGCCGGCCATCTCCACACAGCAGATGCAGATCACCCGGGTGCTGGAGAACCTCCGGCGCCAGTCCAGCGACATCGACCGCTACATCTTCCTGCGCGCGCTGCAGGGTCGTAACCGGCGGCTGTTCTACCGCACGGTCATCGACCACATCGAAGAGATCATGCCCATCATCTACACGCCGACCGTGGGTGAGGCCTGCCTCGAGTTCGCGCACATCTACCGTCATACCCGCGCGCTGTTCATCACGCCGGAGGACAAGGGGCAGATACCGAGGCTGCTGGACAACTGGGAGAAGAAAGACATACGGGTGATCGTCGTGACCGACGGGGAGCGGGTGCTCGGTCTGGGGGATCTGGGCGGCAACGGCGCCGGTATCCCCATCGGCAAACTCTCGCTGTACGTCGCCTGCGCCGGCATCCGACCCGAGCAGTGCCTGCCGGTCATGCTGGACGTGGGTACCGAGAACGAGACACTGCTCGACGATCCTCTGTACCTCGGCCTGCGGCGCCGCCGTCTGCGCGGGCCGGAATACATGGAGCTGCTGGAGGAGTTCGTCCGCTCCGTGCAAAAGGCGTATCCGGACGCGCTGATCCAGTTCGAGGACTTCGCCACCGAGAATGCGCGCTCGCTGCTCGCACGCTACCGGGACGACGTACTTTGCTTCAACGACGACATCCAGGGAACCGCCGCCGTGGCGCTGGCAGGCGTCATCGCTTCCACCCGTATCACGGACATCCCGTTCCGGGACCTGAGAGTCATGTTCCTGGGCAAGGGATCCGCCGCGGCCGGTATCGCCGACCTCATGGTGTCCTCACTGGTGGAGGAGGGGGTGTCCGAGGCGGATGCGCGCAGCCGGATCCGTTTCGTCGACCGCAAGGGCCTCATCACCCGTGAGCGCACCGATATACCGGAAACGCTGGTCGACTACGCCGCCGACAGCGCGCCCACCGATTTCTTCGGCGCCGTGGAGGAGCACCGCCCCCACGTCCTGATCGGAGCCACCGGAGCGCCGCGGACGTTCACCCGCGAGATCGTCGAATTGATGACCCGGATCAATCCGCGGCCGGTGATCTTCGCGCTGTCCAACCCCACCTCACGTGCCGAGTGCACCGCCGAAGAGGCCTACGCGTGGAGCAACGGCCGCGCCATCTTCGCCAGCGGCAGCCCCTTCCAGCCGGTGACCTGGGGCGGGCGCTTCTACCGGCCGGGCCAGGGTAATAACGCCTACATCTTCCCCGGCATCGGGCTCGGCGCGGTCTTTGCCGGCGCCACGAGCATACCGGATACGATGTTCCTCACCGCCGCGCGGACCCTGGCCGACCTCATCAGCGAGAAAGACCTGGAGGCCGGCACGCTGTATCCGCCGCTCACCCGCATCCGCCAGATATCGGCCGCCATCGCCACCACCGTCGTGGAGCGGGCGCTGGAGGACGGCATCGCCCGCCTCGACCCCGTCCCGGAGGATCTCCGGTCGGCGATCGAGGCGACGATGTACGATCCGAGCTACTGACGGGTTTACGGGAGCGTTTTCACTCAGGCTTCCGGAGCATGCCACGTCCTTCAACGATGACTGCATAGGCGCCCATCGCGTTGAGTGCGTCCTCGGAGATGTCGTTCTGACTCACGAATGCTCGGAGCTTGCCGTAGGCCCGCGGATCGCCGAGGTGGCTGGCGTGGAGCAAGCCCGCCATATAGCCGTACGGGTTGCCGAAGGCCGCTCGTGAGAATTCAGCCATGAGGTAGCCGGCAAAAGGAGAATCACTCTCGGTCAGGTAACTCTTGGCATAGGCGGCCCGGATAAGGGCATCCCCGTACTCTGGAATATCCTTCAACCCATCCGGCGATATGCCGGAGCGGAGATAGCTCTGCCTGAGTTCCCGCACCTCCTGCAGTGTGCGATCGAGGTAGAGGAACTGCGCCTTCGGGTCGCCACCGTCGGCGAGCGTACGGAGATCCGCCAGTGCCATGTCTGCAGCAGCGAGTATTTCCTCCGGCAGGGGGAATCCCTGGTCCTCCATCCATTCAAACTCTCCTTCGGTGCGGAAGGCGATGGCACCGGCATAGCGGGCATTGAACTCCTTGAGCGTTGCCGCCGAGACGGAATCGTAGGCGGTCAGCAATTCTTCGAAGTCGGGCGCGCGGGCCGCATGGGCTCGTAGAGCCAGCGGGCCGGGCGCCCACGCGGACCGGGCCGGGCTCTCTCCGGTAGTCGTCGTGTTGGTGGTCTCCCCTGGTTGTGTCTCCGCGTGCTGACTGGTGGGTAGCGCCGTAGCTTTGTCCTTGATGGCCGCGCGCGGCGTGTCTTCGATTCCGATAGAGAATGGCGCCCGGTTTTCGACCGGCGAGTCCAATGTTTCGAACATCAACCAGGCGACGGTGCCGGCCGTCGCCAGCGCAAACAGCACGAAAATGTATCGGAACATGATTCACTCTCTTCGATGGTCTTCAGGATGCCTTGCAGTCATTGGCTTCCATCTCGTGGTGCCATGTCGCGCAGGCATGCTCCTCGCCGGCGGCCTCGTAGGCGCTCTCCCCGTGCTGAGCAACCGTTCCGAAGTAGATGGCGGCAGTGCTCATGCACAGAGTGCGGGTTGCGTTCGCCGTATTGCTTTCGCATGCCCCCTGCATGCCGATGTAGAAGAGGTTGTCACACTGATACTGGGGCAACTGTACGCCATAACAACGATCATGGGCGTTGCAGGCAGGCTCGAAGCTGACTCCCGGAAACGGCTCGTCGAGGTCACCGGTAAACGTAGGCATGCTAATGCTTGCCAGCCGCGCGAGAAGGAAGTCCCGCCAGCCGCCGACGCCACAGCCGTTCGGTTGCCAGTACGGGTCGAATGCCGGCACCGACGGCGGACTGGAAGAGGAACACCCTTTCGGCTTCGACTCCGCCAGTCTTTCACAGAGCTGCTCGGTGGAGACTGCCAGCGTATAGGTCGACGTCTCGTCGAGCGTCGAGGGCTGATTCAGCAACAAGTAGAGATCCATCTGATAGTCCTGCCCGAGAGAATCCAGCAGCGGACCGCAGCCGTCTCCGGTGCACAGTATGCTGTCGTCCACGATCATTTCGCCGAACAGCTCCATCGGATCTCCTTCATACGGCGACGGCAGGATAGGGTCCGCAATCGCCTCCCGATCCATCGAACACAGCGCGGCAACCGCGCAAAACAATATCAATCTCTTCATGGCCTCACCTCCCTGTGAAGCAATGGTTGAACCACGGGAGGAGTCTGCGCGTGAGACGCGCGGCGAGCCTGCGGCATTTCGCGGCAATCCCGCGAGTTTCCGGCCGGGCAGGGCGCGGGCATACTCGCCGCATGGGCGAGGAGGCCAAAGCAGGGGAGGGCGGCGTCTGGCAGGTCTACCTGCTGCGCTGCGCCGACGGGACGCTGTACACGGGGATCACCACGGACCTCGCGCGCCGCGTCGCCGAGCACAACGCGGGCCGGGGCGCGCGCTATACCCGCAGCCGCCTGCCCGCCGAGCTGGTCTACGCGGAAGCCGCCGCCGACCGCTCGGCGGCCCAGCGGCGCGAGTACGCTATCCGCCGCCTGCCGGCGGACGCCAAGCGGCGGCTGCTGGCCCGGGACGGCGATGACTGAGCCGGTTGCGCCCCGGCGGCTTCTCCTATAAGTTCAACGCTCGTTGAAATCCGCAACCGGGGGAGCGAGCCGTGTTTGCATGGCTGCTATTCATCGTCTATCTGCTGGCCACGGCGTGGCTCGGCTGGCGGGGCTACAAGCGCACGACGGATTTCGGCGCGTTCGCCATCGGCCGTGGCGACCTCAGCCCGGTGGTGGTCGGCGTCACGCTGGCGGCCAGCACCGCCTCGGCGGCGACGTTCATCATCAACCCGGGCTTCATCTACGTGGACGGCCTGTCTGCGTTCATCCACATGGTGCCCGGCACCGGGCTCGGCATCCTCACGATGCTGTACCTGCTGTCGTTCCGCTTCCGGCGCTTCGGCGCCGAGGCGAAGGCGCTCACCATCCCCGACTGGGTGGGCAAGCGCTACAAGGCGCCCGGCTTCGCGCTGTACTTCTCGTTCCTGAACCTGCTGTCCTTTGCGTTCGTGGTCCTGCTGGTCGGCGGTATTTCCATCGTCATGCAGCGGCTGCTGGGGGTCTCGAACGTGACCGCGCTGGTGATCACGCTGACTTTCGTCACCGGCTACGTGTTCATCGGCGGCGCCTATGCGCACGTGCTCACCAACATGTTGCAGGGCTCGCTGATGATCCTGGTGACGCTGGTGGTGATCGGCTCGGGCATCGCGATCCTCCTGGCGGAGCCCGGCTCGGTGGCGGAGCGCCTCGCCGCCGCGGACCCGGATCTGCTGGTGCCGGTAAACACGGGCGGACATCTGTTCAATGATCCCTTCTCGGTCTATGTCGCCGGCTTCGTGATAGGCGCGGTGCTCGCCTGCCAGCCCCATATCCTGACCAAGGCGCTGTACGTGAAGACGGACGAGGCGGTACATCGCTATCTGCTGGTGTTTGCGGCGGTGTTCTTCCTCTTCCTGCTGCTCGCGAGTGTCGGCTTCCTGGCCCACCTGGTGGTGCCGGAGAGCGCGCTCATCGACGAGACCACCGGCGCGTTCCGTCAGGACCTGGTGATGACCGTGTATCTGCAGACGGTGTTCCCGGACTGGGTCTTCACCATCATCAGCGTGGTGCTCCTGGCCGCGGCGATGTCCACGCTGGACGGCCTGCTCGTGTCACTGTCGACGATTACGGCGAACGATCTGGTGCTGAATCTGGTGGACCGCTACTCCCCCCGGGAGCGCACGCCGGAGGAGCGCATGCGGCTCGGCATGCGGGCCAGTCACGTGGTGCTGGTGGCGATCGCCGTGGCGGCGTTCATCGTCAATCTGGATCCGCCGCGGCTGCTCGGCATCTTCGGCCAGGTGGGCGTCTACGGTCTGGCGGTGGCGGCCGCTCCGCCGCTGCTGGCGGGCGTGCTGTTCCGCGACATGCCACTGGGCCTGCTGTGGCTGGCGTCGGCCGGCGCGCTCGTCGTGCACATCGGGCTATACCTCTACGGCAGCGTACTGCTGCCCTGGGTGGATCTCACCTTCGCCAATCCAGGCGTCACCGGCACGCTGGGGGGCATCTTCGGCATCGCGCCGGTGCTGGTGATTGGCTGGTGGCTGAACCGAAAGACCATGTAGGAGGGGCTTTAGCGCCGATTCCAATAATGAATCGGGGCTAAAGCCCCTCCTACAATGGGCCGAACATGCGTTGTACGTACCAGCGGTCGAAGGCGTGCACGCCGCTCTCGCTGTGGTGGTACGGGCCGGGCAGGTGGGCGCTGGAGGCGAGCCCCCGGTGGGCGTTCTCGCACAGCGCCCAGTCCTGGCGATTGGTCATGTCCCAGAAGTCGATCGCGTCGGTGGCGTCGAAGTCTGGGTGTTCCATCTGCGCGGGCGAGCAGAACCATTCCGTCTCGATGTAGACCGAGTCCGGTCCCCGCGGCCACACGTAGTGGGCCATGACGTAGTCGGGCGCCAGGCTGAACAGGAAGTTCGGGTACAGGTTCAGGTACTGCACCATGCGCTTTTCCTGTTCGGAGATACCGGGCAACGGCGGGTTCGCGGTGACCCCGGAGACGGTCAGCGTGTTGCAGCCGTCCTTGATACCCATGGGGCCGCCGTTGAAGTTGCGGCCGACAAAGTCGTACTCGGGCAGTTCGCCGTAAGTGCTCACACGATGCAGGGCGGGGTGCGCCAGCGAGCAGTGGTAGCACTCGTTGTAGTTCTCGCAGATCAGCTTCCAGTTCGCGGCCACCTCGTACTCGTGGTGCCCCACGCGCACGAGCCCGGCCGCGTCGTAGCCGGACAGGTCGGGGAATCCGGCGTAGGCATCGGCCAGCGGTTCGGCGTCGGGGTCCAGATTGATGAACAGGAATCCGTCGAGGGTCTCCACGCGCACCTCGCGCAGCGGGAACTTGCCGCGGTCGAAGCCCTCCCCCTCGTCCATACCGGGGGCGGCGATCAGCGAACCGTCCAGGCCGTAGGCCCAGTTATGGTACGGGCAGCGGAACATGCGGCAGTTGCCGCCGCCGGAGGTCAGCCGGGTGCCGCGGTGACGACAGAAGTTGTGCCAGGCGCGTGGGCGCCCGTCGCCATCCGCGGCGAGTATCACGGACTCCGGGCCGACGTCGACCACGAAGAAATCACCCGGCGAGGACAGCCGTGTGTGATGGCCCGCCACCAGCCACATGCGGCGGAAGATCTCCTCGAGTTCGCGTTCGTACAGCGAACGGTCGTGGAATATCCAGCCCGGCGGCGTCAGCGCCCTGCCGAAGTCGCGGTCCGTCGCGCCTATGTCCTGTTCCCGGGATACAGTCGCCATGATCAGCCCCGCAAGCGCTCTGCAAGTGGCTCCATTATCGCGAAGCGGCTGCGCGGGCGCCAGCGCCGGCGACTTTGCCGCGCATGCTAACATCGCCGCGTTGTCTTCCTGGTGGGGGGAGAAGAAGAATCGGAAAACCACTCGCGCTGCTCGTGGTCGTCGCGCTGTCTGCTTCGGTGTTGCCTTCCCGCGCGATGGCCGAGGTCATGCTGGAGCCGCCCCGCGTGGCGCTCGCCGGCGTCGCTTTTGACGTGGCCGTGGAGGGGGCGCCCGCCGGCGCCCGTCTGGAGCTGGATGCCGGACCCCTGCGCTTCGAGGCCGTCGCGGACCCCGAGGGCAGTGCCGTCTTCAGCAACGTGCTCGTGGACGATCCGCAGGCGCTGGATCTCGCCGTATACGAGCTGTCCGTGGCGACGCCGCGACCACTCGCGAAAGCGGCACTGCGCGTGATCCCGGGCTGGCTCTCGATCCTGCCGCCGCTGCTCGCCATCTTCCTCGCGCTGGCCCTGCGCAGCGTCATCCCGTCGCTGATGCTGGGCATCTGGTTCGGCGCCACCGCGCTGATCTCGCTGAGTCCGACCGGCGCCTTCCAGGGCCTGCTCGAGGCCTTCCAGGTGCACGTGGCCGGGGCGCTCGCCAACCGCGATCACGCGATGATCATCCTGTTCAGCCTGATGATCGGCGGCATGGTCGGCATCGTTACCCGCAACGGCGGCATGCACGGCGTGGTGCGGCTGATCATGCGCAAGGCGACGGACCGGATCAGCGGACAGGTCTCCGTCTGGCTCATGGGTATAGCGATCTTCTTCGACGATTACGGCAACTCGCTGGTGGTCGGCAACACGGCCCGCTCCGTGACGGACCGTCTGCGCATCTCCCGAGAGAAGCTCGCCTACATTGTGGACTCCACGGCGGCGCCCATCACCTGCGTGGCGCTGGCCACCACCTGGATCGGCTACGAGGTGGGGCTGATCGGCGATGCGCTGAAGAGCATTCCCGAGTTCACGCAGAATCCCTATTCGGTATTCCTGAGCACCATCCCCTATAACTTCTACCCTCTGCTCGCGCTGTTCTTCGTCTTCCTCGTGGCCATCACGGGGCGGGACTTCGGCAGCATGCACGCCGCCGAGGTGCGCGCCCGCGGGGGTCGGGTGCGCTCCGAGGCCTCGGAGGCATCCAGCGGCGAGGGTCTCGAAGATCTGGAGCCGAAGGAGGATGCGCCGGTCCGCGCGGTCAACGCGGTGTTGCCGATCCTGGTGCTCATCGGCACGCTCCTGGCCGCACTGCTGATCACCGGTGAGGGCGAGACGCTGCCGCAGATCATCGGTAGCGCGGATCCCTACAAGTCACTGATGTGGGCCTCACTGCTGGGCGTGGTGGTGGCCGCCGTCCTGTCGCTCGGGCAACGCATACTGGATCTCGAGGAGGTCATCGACGCCTGGTACACCGGCGTGCGTTCCATGCTGTTCGCGATGATCATCCTGGTGCTGGCCTGGGCGCTGGCCGGCATCGCCGAGCAACTCCACACCGCGGATTACCTGGTCAGCCTGCTCGGCGATTCCCTGCCGCCGGCAGTGCTGCCGGCGCTCGTATTCGTGCTCTCGGCACTGACCGCCTTCAGCACCGGCACGAGCTGGGGGACCATGGGCATCCTCATGCCGCTGATCATCCCGCTGACCTGGGCGGTGATGTCGGCGGCGGGCATGACCGGGCTCGAGTACCACGGCATCCTGTATTCGGCCATTGCCTGCAACCTCGCGGGCGCGGTCTGGGGCGATCACTGCTCGCCGATCTCGGACACTACCATCCTCTCTTCCATGGCGAGCGGCTGCGATCACATCGAGCACGTCCGCACCCAGCTGCCTTATGCCATGGCCGTCGGTGTCGTCGCGCTGCTGGTCGGCACGTTGCCCACCGGCTACGGGCTGCCGTGGTGGGTGGCCCTGCCGGCGGGCGGTGCCGTGCTCTACGTCGTCATCCGCTTCTTCGGCCGGCGGCCGGAAGACGCCGCGGCTTCTTCGACCGGATCGGGCTGAGCTTCGGCCCGTCCGACGCGCATGGATGGCGTTCCGCGGCAGGATGGATAAACTAGGGCGGTGCCCCGGCGGCGTCCGGGGCGGATGGCGGGGGAACAGCCATGGCCACTATTCCACGCGATACCCTGCGGCTCAGGTCCGGCGAAGCGGTGGATGCCCAGGGCATCATGACCGACCGGGACTTCCAGTTCCTGATCGCCTCGCTGCTCGTTCGCATCGCGAAGACCGACGGCACTATCTCCACGGCTGAGACCTCGCAGATGCTCGCCATCACTGAGAGCCACTTCCGCCTGAGCAGCGCCGAGGCGCTGGAGTTGCTGACCAACGCGTTGACCGAGGCGCCGGAGCCCGAGGAACTCGAGGCCCAGCTGCGGGCGCTCAGGAACCTGCTGGACCCGTCGGAGAAAGAGGAGGTGGCAATCCTCATGCTGGAGCTGATCGCCGCCGACGGCCGCCGCGAGTCGGCGGAGCTCGACGTCCTGCACTATGCCGCGGAGGTGCTGGAGATCCCGCCGGAGGTCATGCACTCGGCATACGAGCGGTTCTTCGAAAAATAATGTAGGAGGGCCTTCAGGCCCGATTCGGCTCTTCCTGGCCGATGTCACCTTCTCTTGACGTGCCCGTGGCCCAAAAGGATGGCACCAGTCAGAAAGCGTCACTGACCGGCAGCGCTTTCACGCCACCACGAGGCGGCCGCCCTGCGGGGGTATCCATCGCCGCGACCTTTTGTAGGGAGCAAGATGGATACCCCCGCAGGGCGGCCAGGAAAGAAGGAATCGGGCCTGAAGGCCCTCCCACAGCCGAATCGGGCCTGAAGGCCCTCCTACGTTTTATTCGGCGGGGGTCAGCTTCAGGAGCTTGCCGTTGCGTTCGTCGGTGAGGAGCCAGAGCAGGCCGTCCGGACCCTCGGCCACCGCGCGGATGCGGCCATAGGCATCGTCCAGCATGCGCTCCTCGGCCACGATCTCGTCGCCTTTCAGGGTCAGCCGCACGAGCAGGCCGAATTTCAGCGAGCCCACGAACAGGTCGCCTTTCCATGCCGGGAAGGCGTCACCGTTGTAGAAGGCCATGCCCGAAGGGGCAATGGATGGCACCCAATGGTGGACCGGCTGAGCCATGCCGGCTTTCTGTTCGCCCTCGCCGATCTTCGTGCCGATGCCGTAGTTGCGTCCGTTGGTGATCACGGGCCAGCCGTAGTTCACGGCGGCACGCATCAGGTTCACTTCGTCGCCGCCCTGGGGGCCGTGCTCGTGGGTCCAGATCTGGCCGTTCGCCCTGAGCGCCATGCCCTGCATGTTGCGGTTGCCGTAGGCCCAGATTTCCGGCTGCGCGCCGTCGCGGCCGACGAACGGGTTGTCTGCCGGCACGCTGCCGTCCGGGTTCAGCCGCAGCAGCGAGCCGTTATGGGAGGCAAGGTCCTGGGCCGAGGGCCGGTTGCCGCGGTCGCCGAGCGAAACGTAGAGTTTGCCGTCCGGTCCGAACAGGAGCCGGGAGCCGAAATGCCGCTTGCCATCCATCTTGGGGGTGGCGCGGAAAATCACTTCCACGTCGGCGAGGGAGTCGCCCTCCAGCCGGCCGCGCAGCACCTCGGTGCTGTAGCCGTCGTCGCCCCGGCCGGCGTAGGAGAGATAGACCAGCCGGTTGGACGAGAAATCCGGGTGTAGCGCCACGTCCAGCAGGCCGCCCTGACCGTGCTGATCGATGGGCGGCAGGCCGGCGACCGGGTCGGGCAGCAGCGCGCCGTCGCGCACCAGGCGGAGGGTGCCGCCTCGCTCGGTGATCAGACCGTCGCCGTCGGGCAGGAACGCGAGCCCCCACGGATGGCTCAGGCCGTCGGTGACGACGGACACCTCGACGTCGTGGCGCTCCGTCCCGAATCGCTCCACTCGCCCCTCGGCAGACACACCGGCCAGCAGCACGGCCGCCAGAATCGACCATACGGACACCCGCAGCATGGAATCTCTCCCTTTTTCTTCTTCGTCTTCTAGTCGACCTTGCTTACGGCGATGCGTTCCGCGCGCCGCCGTCCCGCTGCCAGGACGCGCAGGCGGTAGCCTCTCCATTCTACCTCGTCCCCCACCTCCGGCAGACGGCCGAGCAGCGTGCTGACGAGGCCGCCGGCGGTGACGACGTCCGCCTCCGGCTCCCAGCGCAGGCCGAGCTGGCCGCAGAGCTTGCGCAGATCCACGGTGCCGAGCGCATGCAGGCTGCCGTCGGGCTGGCGCCAGATCTCCTCCGTCGGACGGTCCGTCTCGTCGTAGATCTCGCCGACGATCTCCTCCAGCAGGTCCTCGTTGGTGACGATGCCGAGGAAAGTGCCGTACTCGTCCACCACCAGCGCCATGTGGGTGCGGGTCTCCTGGAAGGCCAGCAGCAGCGAGTTGACCGGCTTGGTCTCCGGCACGATCAGGGGTTCGCGGACCAGCGACTCCCAGTCCACCTCCTCGTGCTCCTGCAGGTGGATCAGCAGTTCCTTGGCCAGCACGATGCCCGCCGCCTGGTCCAGGTCCTCGCCGGGCGACCAGGGGAAACGGCTGAAGCGTTCCTCCTTCAGCGTCTGCAGCAGCTCCTGTCTGCTCATGGTGCCGGACAGGAAACGCACGGCTGCGCGCGGCACCATCACGTCCACGGCGCGGAGCTGACGCAGATGCGTGGCGCCGACGATCATCGACGCCGTGCGCAGGCCCACGCTGCCCTCGCGCCGGCCCAGCGAGGCGAGCAGGCGTATCTCCTCCACCGACGTGATGGGCATCTCCTCGCCGCCGCCGCGCAGCGCCCGGGACAGCATGCCGCTCACCGCCACCAGCGGCTTCAGCGCCACGGTGAAGGCCTGTATGCCGAAGGCGACCGGCGTCGCGAGCAGATCGGAATAGGTGACACCCACCGTCTTCGGGATGATCTCCGTGAACAGCAGCACGGCGATAGTGAAGACGATGGTGAAGATCCACAGCGTCTGCGGATCGAACACGTTCGAGTAACTGGCGCCGGCCACCGACGCGCCGACCGTGTGGGCGACGGTGTTCACGATCAGGATGGCCGCGATGGGCGTGTCGATGTCCCGCTTGAAGCGGCGAAGCAGCCGTCCCGAGCGCTTGCCGCTCTGGGCCAGTTCCTCCACCCGGGAGTAGCGTACCGAGAGCAGCACCGACTCGAAGATGGAGCAGAGAAAGGAGAAGACGAGAGCCACCGAGACGGCGGCGACGAAGACGAGCATGGGTTTTCCTCGGGTGTCGGATCCGATGTAGGAGGGGCTTCAGCGCCGATTCATTCACAAATCGGGCCTGAAGGCCCTCCTACATTCATTCACACGAATCATACACACAAAAAAAAGCCCGGCCGAAGCCGGGCTTTTCGTCCAATGCGGACAGTGTGTTTCGATCAGTAGTCGAAACGGTAGCTCGCCTGCAGGGCCCAGGACTGACCCAGCGAGAACTGGTAGTAGTTGAACCACTCGAAGTACGGCCAGCCGGACCAGTTCTGGTCGACCGGCGGCTTCTCGTCGAACAGGTTGTTGACGACGAACAGCACGTCGGCCTTGCCGTCCATGAACGTGTAACCCGCGGTCAGGTTGTAGATCATCTGCGGGCCCATGCGCGGCTCTTCGGCCAGCTCGTCGTTCACCTGACCCAGGTAAGAACGGGTGGAGCCGAACCGCTCGCCGAACAGCGTGGCGCGGAAATCGCCGTACTGCCAGCCGAGCGTGCCACGGACGCGGCTGCGCCAGTTGATGCTCTGGTCGCGGACGTTGTCCACCGGATCCTCGGGGAAGACGCTGAAGTCATCGTCCAGGACATGGGTCCAGCCCAGCTCGAGCGAGAAGGTACCAATACCGTTCGTCTCCACGTTGTAATCCAGAGACGCATCGATACCCGTGACCTTGTTGTTGGCGGCGTTGATCGGGCCCGTGTTGACCTGGTCGATCCGCTCGGAGTTGATCGTGCCGTCGGCCGGATTACGGATGACGCGGGAGATGGCATCCTGGCACTCGCCGGTGTTGATGTCTTTCAGGCCGAGGCGGCAGTCTGCCTCGGTCTCCAGCAGACGCGCGATCGGGTTGTCCACGACGATGTTGTCGAGGTCCACCTGCCACCAGTCGGCGGTGATCGTCAGGTTGTCGATCGGCTCGACCACGAAACCGAGGGTGATGGACTCGCCTTCCTCTTCCTCCAGGCCAGGGTTACCGGCACGGGTTCCGAAGAAGTTCTCGGCGTCGTAGGTGCAATCCGAGAACGGTACGCCGGGCTCGTCGCGACGGCAGAGGTACTCGTCGACCGCCGTCGTGAAGAAGCCGCTCGGATCCGCGAACACGTAGTGCATGTCGGGTGCGCGGAAGCTCGTGGCCCAGGAGCCGCGCAGCAGGATGCGGTCCGTCGGGCGGTACTCGACACCCAGGTTGTAGGTGAAGGCATCGTCCACCTGGGTGATATCGTCGTACTTGTCGTAGCGTCCGGCGACAGAGACCTGCAGCGTGTCGAGCAGCGGAATGGCGAACTCGACGCCGAGCGCGTAGCGATCACGCTCGCCGCCGCCACCGGTGCCCGTCAGACCCCAGAAGTAATCGGCGGACACGAGCCGGGGATCCAGACTGATATCGTAATCCTGGGTGCCCCACTCGGCGACGACAGCCATGCTGACCGGACCGGACGGCAGATCGTACACGTCGCCTGTGATCACGCCCTGGATCACGTCGTTCGAAGAATCGGCGTTGGTCTTACCAACGTCGGTAATCGACTGCCAGATTTCCGGCGTGATCGGCGAATACACCGCGTCATAGTCGATATTTGCCACTGGATAGAAATTGAACAGCGGATCCGTAGCGCCGGGAATGACGTCGAAGAAGTAGTCTTCGACGGCGGCCTCGACGAGCAGTGTCCGGTCACGCTTCAGATCGTAGTTCGACGAGTTCCAGGACAGCTCGTAATCCCAGTAAGGGCTGAACAGCTGGCCGCGGAATCCGACCTGGTAGTTGATCAGTTCCTCGTCGAATTCCTGGAACTTCGCCTCAGGGCCGCCGATCTCGGCGTTCGTGAAGATGCGCTGCATCTGCAGTATCGTGCCGTTGCCGGGGCCGAGAACCGTCGATGCGGAGTTCGGCGAATAGAATGGCGTCAGGTTGAAGTAGTAGTTGAAGCCGGTGTCGATGTCGGCATCCACCTGGAAGTAGTTGACGCTGCCGAACAGTTCATGATTGCCGAGTTCCAGGGCGCCCTTGGTATAGAAGTTCACCTGTTCGCGGCCGTTAAGAATCGTCTGTTCGCCGACCCAGGTCTTGCTGCCGCAGTAGAAGCGCTCGCCCACGGCAGGGTCAGGACGGCTGGACAGCACGAGATCGGGAAAATCGGCGCAGGGGTTCGCCTCGCCGGTGGCCACACGCGGATCGATGTAAATCGGAGTGGTGTCTCCGCCGAACAGGTCGATCTCGACGGCGTTACGACTGGCGATGCGCTCGCTCGGCCGCGGTGCGTCCTCGGTGCTGTCCATGAAGTCGCGCTGGAAGGCGTAGATCGGATCCTGGTCGAAGTACTCGAACGCGTAGGTGATGTTCCAGTTGTCGCCGAGGAAGCCGCCCACACCCTGGAAGCGGACGCTCTCGCCGCCGCCGTCGGTGTAATCGCCGTAACGGACGTTCAGATCGAGGGAGTTGGCCAGATCATCGCGCAGGATGATGTTGACCACGCCCGCGATGGCGTCGGAACCGTAAATGGCCGAGGCGCCGCTCGCCAGGAACTCGATCCGGTCGACGGCAGCCAGCGGGATGGCCGAGATATTCACGATATTCGACTGACCGTTGTAGGGCAGCGGGTAATCGGAAATACGGCGGCCGTCCACCAGCACCAGCACGCGGCCGGGGCCAAGGTTACGCAGATCGATGGAGTTCGCGTTCTGCGTGAACGTGCCGGCTTGCGCTTCGTTCTGCGACAGGCCGGTGACCTGGTTCAGCGACTTCAGTGCGTCCTGGACCGTGGTGAAGCCCTCACGGTCGAGCTGTTCGCGGTCGATCACCGTAACGGGGCTCGGGCCCTCGATCGCGGTGCGCGAGATACGCGAACCGGTAATGACGACACGGTCGAGCTCGGCGCTCTCCTCGTCCTCGTCTTCTTCGCTCTGCGCGAAGGCGGTCGTGGTGCCCATGGCACCGAGTACTAGCAGAGCGCTGGCTACTAACGCAGACCAGCGTTGCAGGTTCAGGATTTTCATTACCAAGCCTCCCGGATGTCACTTGGCGGATTCCGCCGGATGACGGATTCCATTGGGTTTCTAGTCAGTCTTCTTATGCTATCCGGCGTCGTCCCACCTGTTGCAGCAAGACGACGACCTCCGTGGAATTTAGCAGATTTCCGGCGTAAGTGTCTATTTTGCGGGGTGTACTTATGTTGCACTGTCACAACAAAGTCGAGATTACTGCATCACCGCAAAAATGGTTTCGCAGGTTATTGTTTTCATGAAAAAAAACGGCTCCCCTGGGGGAGCCGTCTGATTGAGAGGCTTTCGCATCCTCCTGCGCGGCGGGGCGTTCGCGCCCCGCCGCGGGGGTCGTGTCAGCCCTTGTCCGGGTTCTTCAGGTTCGCGTCAAGGAAGTTCACGACCTTGGTGTACCACTCCACCTGGTTCTCCAACTTGCGGAACCCGTGGCCCTCGTCCTCCTTGATGATGAGCTCGTACTCCACATCGTGGGCCTTGAGCTTCTCCTCGAGCTTGAGGGCGTGGTCGATCACCACACGCGGGTCTTCCTCGCCGTAGCCCATCAGTAGCGGCACGCGGATCTTTTCGACGTGGTTGATCGGCGAGCGCGCGGCCATGTCGGCACGCTCCTCGGGATCGTCGTAATCGCCTATGGTCCGTTTCATCTCTGCCCGCAGCATCTTCCACTGGGCCGGCATGGTCTCGAACAGCAGCGGAATATCGGTGACGCCGACGTAATTGATGGCGCACTGATACAGCTCCGGCGTGAACGTGATGCCGGCCATGGCCGCGTAGCCGCCGTAGCTCGCGCCGTAGATGCAGACACGGTCGGGGTCGGCGATGCCCTCGTCGACGGCCCACTGCACGGCGTCGGTGATGTCGTTCTGCATCTCGGCGCCCCACTTGCCCCAGCCGGCCTTGTCGAATTCCTGGCCGTAGCCCGTGGACCCGCGGAAGTTGACCTGTAACACCGCGTAACCCCGGTTGGCCAGCAGCTGCACCTCCGGATTGAAGCCCCAGGTGTCCCGCGCGCGTGGGCCGCCGTGGGGATTCACCACCAGTGGCAGGCCCTTGCCGTCGCTGTCCGGGGGCAGGGTGAGGTAGGCCGGCAGGGTCAGGCCGTCCCGTGCCTCGATGTCCACCGGCTCCATCTTCGCCAGCTTCTCTTCGGGCAGCCACTCGTAGGCGATGGCCAGCTGCTCCATCTTGTTCGTCTCCCGGTCGAACAGGTAGTACTCGGCGGGATTGCGGTCACTCCAGACCGTGAAGACGAACTGATCTTCGGCCTTCGTTGCGCTGGACAGCGACACCTGCTTCTCCGGGAAGGCGGCCTTGATGGACTTCATCATCCGCTCCCATTCCGGGTCCACGTAGTGGTAGCCGGGCTTGTCGGCGTTGTATGTGATCATCACGGCGTCGTCCTTAACGTCCGAGGCGACGACTCCGCCGACATCGACTTCCGGATGCTCGAAGATCAGCTTGCCGAGCTTCCTGTTTTCGAGGTCGTACTCGTAGATGGCCGCCTTGTCCCGTTCCTTGCCGTCGGGCGTGACGTTGGAGCGCACCCACATCCGCTCGCCGTCGTCGCTGATCCACGCTGGCGTGAAACCGCCTTCCGCCACCTTGAACTCGATCAGCGTGGTCCAGTCATCCTTCTCGGATTCGCGGTAGAGCACCTTGCGCTTGCCGTCTTCCAGAGCGACGGCGCCGATGATCTCGCCCTCGTCGTTCGGCAGCCAGCCGACGATGTTGCCCGGGTTGCGCTCGACGTTGCGCATCTTGCCGTTGTAGATATTCATGCGCTTGACGTCCTGGACCACCGTGTCGTGGTACTGGCGCGGCACGGATACCAGGACCTCGTCCTTGTCGTCGTCCAGCGTGTTCAGTACCGAGGCGGTGAGAACGACGAAGCTGCCGCCGCGGATCTGGGTCTCGGCCGGCTCGATCAGCGTACGCGGCCTGGAGCCGTCCTTGTTCACGGCGAAGATGCCGAAGGACTCGTTACCGTCGTTGTCCATGAAGAACAGAATGCGGTCGTCGTTCGCCCACATGTAGCCGCTGACGTCGCGATCCTTCACGCCGGTGATGGCCGCGGCCTCCCGGGTCTCCAGATTGATGACCGCGATGTTTCGGCGGTCGTTCTCGAACAGCGGTGTCACGGCAGCGAGGTACTGGCCGTCCGGCGACAGCTGGAAGCTCGTGAACAGCGAGCGCTTGAAGAAATCCTCGACCGGAATCTCTTCGACGGCCATGGCCGGCGCTGCGAGCATGAGGGCGGCCGCCAGTGCCGCGAGATAACAGTTGATCCTTTTCATGTCTGCTCCTGGTAGACCTTGTTCATATTGGAAGCCTGTAGGAGGACCTTCAGGCCCGACAACCGCATCGGTATCGAGCCGAGGAAATATGGCCGTGGCAATCGGGCCTGAAGGCCCTCCTACGTTCTTGGGTTGCGACCGATAGTAGCCAAAGAAAGTTTCCGAGGCGAGACAATGGACTTGTCAGGCCGTCGACATGGGGTCATCTCCCCGTCTCTTGGACGGCGTGACCCACATATACGCGCCGGCGGGGCTCGATGCCGAGCTGCGCCGCGACGCCGGCATTGAGTTCCAGCACGGCGCTCACCGGACCGCGTGAGTAAACGGACTCCAGCGAGAGCGGCTCGGTGTGTGATGCCACGTTGGCGACCGTGCCGTCCGCCCTGATGAACACCATATCCAGCGGGATCAGGGTGTTCTTCATCCACATGGATACGCGCCGCTCGCCGGGGTAGAGGAACAGCATGCCCCGGTCGTCGGGCATCGCAGGCACGTGCATGAGACCGCGGGCCCGCTGGGCGGAATTGAGCGCCAGCCAGACTTCGATCCTGTGGCAGGCCAGGCGGCCCTCGACGGTAATGACGGCGCGGCCGAAGGCGGCATCCAGTGCCGACGTGGATTCGTCGCCCGGGTTTTCGCCGGCGGCCGGGCCGCTCGCGAGGAGAAGCGCGAGGGCGACGAGCGCGAATCGGCTCATGGCGACAGCGGGTCCTGCGACGGCGCCCAGTCGATGCGGCCGCGGAATTCGAGCTCGTCCAGGCTGATGCTCCCCGGGCCGTTCAGCGCGGGCAGGGCGGCCGTGCAGTAGACCCGGCCGCTCACCGCGCGGGTATCCTCCGGTCCGGGCGCGGGTTCCTGCCGGGTGACGTCGGCCCAGCACTGCTTGCCGCTGTTGGAGTAGAAGCGGCTGGAATGCTCGTCGATGACCGTGACGGTGGCGGCCCGGCCCGTGACGGTCTCGTCCGGGTCCAGTCCGTCGATGCCGACGATGATCACCAGGTCGGCGTCCGTGGGGGCGATGCGCCGGGCGAAGCGCAGCCGGGCCCCGGCGCCGTCCGGCCGCGGCATGCCCTCGCATTCCAGGGCGTCGCCCCGCCAGTTCAGCGGCGCATCGATGGCGCCGTACAGCCGTCCGGCGAGATAGCCGCCGCCGTCCTCAAGGCAGGATCTCCCTGCGGCATCGGCAAGGGTCCCGGCGGCAGTGCCGGCAGGAGCGTCTTCCCCTTCACCGGCGCAGGCGGAGGCGCCCAGCAGCAGGCAGAGCACCGGCAGCAGCGAATTTTTGCCGCCGGCCGCGGTCCACAGAAGTCCGCCGGGGCGCGGGGCGGCCCGGCCATGGCGACGGCTTTCTGATAAAGGGAATACCATGCAGCGAGAGTCCCCGTCCGGTGCGCAGGCCGGTGAAGGTTTGGCGCGCGACGCCGCCAATCCTACAATGTCGCGCCCCTTCGGTGCGGAGGAAACCGTGGATCTGTACGAGAAATTCCAGGCCCTGGAGAACCATGTCAGCGGCCTGATCATCGGCCAGCAGCACCTGGTCAATCGGATGCTGATCGCCCTGCTCTGCGACGGACACCTGCTGGTGGAAGGTGCGCCCGGCCTGGCCAAGACCCGGGCCATCAAGGTGCTGTCCCAGTCCATCGAGGGCGATTTCCATCGCCTGCAGTTCACGCCGGATCTGCTGCCCGCCGACCTCACCGGCACCGAGATCTACCGTCCCCAGGACGGCACCTTCCAGTTCCGCGCCGGGCCGCTGTTCCACAACCTCATCCTCGCCGACGAGATCAACCGGGCGCCGGCCAAGGTGCAGTCCGCGCTGCTGGAGGCGATGGAGGAACGCCAGATCACGGTCGGCAGCAAAACCTATCCACTGCCGCCGCTGTTCATGGTGATGGCGACCCAGAACCCGATCGAGCAGGAAGGCACCTACCCGCTGCCGGAGGCCCAGCTCGACCGGTTCCTGATGCACGCGGTCGTGGACTATCCGAGCGCCGAGGACGAGCGCCGCATCCTGGTGCTGAACCGGGAGGAGGCGAAGGCCCGCGCGTCGGATCCCTTCAGCCCGCCGGCCGAGCTGCCCGAAGCCGACGTGATGGCGGCCCGCGGCGAGATCCTGAGACTGCATCTGGCCGACGAGCTGGAGCGCTACATCGTGGACATCGTGCTTGCCACCCGGGACCCGGAGCGGATCGAGCGCGAACTGGCCGGCGCCGTCCAGTTCGGCGCGAGTCCGCGGGCGAGCATCGCCATCGACCGCACCGCCCGCGCCCACGCCTGGCTGCGCGGCCGCGACTACGTGGGGCCCGACGACATCCAGGCGGTGACGCCGGACGTGCTGCGCCACCGGGTGCTCCTCAGTTACGAGGCCGAGGCCGACGGACTCACCCCGGATGCCTTCATCGACGGGTTGATCGCCGGCGTCGGCGTACCCTGAGCGGAGGGGGAGACGTCAGCGGTATGGGGCAGGCATCCCAGGCAACAGCATCCGGTCCGGCGGCCGGCGAGTCCCCGGTCCGCGTCACCCAGGCGGAGTTGATCCGCCTGGCCGCGCCGGCTCGCCTGCTGAGCCTGGATGCCATGCGCGCCCGCGCGCGGCGCGGCGGCCAGTACCTCTCCCACTTCAAGGGCCGCGGCATGGAGTTCGCCGAGGCCCGGCCTTACCAGGACGGCGACGACCCGCGCAACATCGACTGGCGGGTGACGGCGCGCACCGGCAAGCCGTTCACAAAGCTGTTCCGCGAGGAGCGGGAGCGACCGGTGCTCCTGTGGCTGGATCTGCGCGCGGCGATGCACTTCGCGACCCGGGGGCGGTTCAAGTCGGTGCTCGCGGCCCGAGCGGCAGCATTACTCGCCTGGGTGGCGGCGGGCCACGGCGACCGGGTGGGCGGGTTCCTGTTCGCGGAAGGCTTCCATCGCGAGCTGAGGCCCCGGCTCGGCCGCCGGGCCGTGCTCCGTTTCCTGCACGAGACGGCCGCGGCCCCGGTCTGGGAGCGCGAAGATTTCGATTTGTCACAGAGTGCCACCGCCGTGGAGTCCGCCATGGGCGGCCTGCGCCAGGTGGCCAAGACCGGCAGCCTCGTGGTGCTGTTCAGCGACTTCCGGGACTTCGGCGAGTCCGCCCGGCGTTGCCTGGCGGACATCGGCCGGCACAACGACGTGATCGTGTTCTTCCTGCACGATCCGCTGGAGGAAGCGTTGCCGCCGCCGGGGCGCTACCGGGTGCGCGACGGCCGCGGCGAGGCCACGCTGGAGACGGACAGCCGCCGCCTGCGGGAGCGCTACGCCGACGAGTTCCGCCGCCGCCGCGACGAGATGGTCACACTGTTCGAGCGCTACCGCATGCGCTGGGTGGATGCCTCCACCGGGGACGATCCGATGGAGCTCCTGTCCCGCGTGCTCGGCCAGCGGCCGCGCTGAGGAGGCGACGATGTCCCCCGCCGAGCTACCGCTGAGAGATATCCACCTGCCGGAGCCGGTGGGCTGGTGGCCGCCGGCGCCGGGCTGGTGGGCGCTGCTGGCGCTCGTGCTGGCGGGTGCGGCCGCGTGGGCGTGGCTCGCCTGGCGGCGCCGGACCCGGGTCCGGCGGGCGGGTTTGGCGGAACTCAAACGCATCGAGAAGAACTATGCAGCCCACGGCGACGTCGCGCAGCTCGCGAAGGACCTCTCCACCCTGATGCGGCGCGCCGCGATCACGGCGGATGGACGCCGCCGGGTCGCCGGCGTGACCGGGGATGAATGGCTGGCCTGGCTCGACGGCGGCCTTTCCGGTCGGCCGTTCAGCGAGGGCCCCGGCCGCTGCCTCGCCGATGCACCGTACTGCCCGGATCCCGAGGAACGGGTGGTCGACGCCATGGCGCTGCTCGGACTCTGCCGGGCGCGGCTGAGACACCTGGAGGCCGGCGAGTGACGTGGCTCGGCGATATTCCGGCCTGGCTCACCGAGGTCCGTTTCGCGTGGTCCTGGCTCTTCCTGCTGCTGCCGCTGCCGGTGCTCGTGCGCTGGCTGCTGCCGCCGGCGGCGGGTGCCGACAGAGCGGCGTTGCGAGTGCCGTCCACGGCGCTGTTCCCCCATGCAGAGGGCACCGAGCGCGGCTTCGCGCTGCGCCCGCGGCTGCTCATCGGGGCGCTGGCATGGGTGCTGCTGGTGGTCGCCGCGGCCCGCCCGCAGGTGACGGGCGATGCGCTGGAGGCGCCGGTGACCGGCCGCAACCTGATGCTGGCGGTGGATCTGTCGGGCAGCATGGAGGCCCGCGACTTCACGCTGGGTGGTCGCACGGTGAATCGGCTCTCCGCCACGAAGGCGGTCGCCGGCGAGTTCATCGACCGGCGCGAGGGCGATCGCCTCGGCCTGATCCTGTTCGGCGAGCGCGCCTACCTGCAGGCGCCGCTGACCTTCGACCGGGAGACGGTGAAGACGCTGTTGTTCGAGGCGGTGATCGGACTGGCCGGCGAGAAGACGGCCATCGGTGACGCCATCACGCTGGCGGTGAAGCGCGTCCACGACGAGAGCCAGAGCGGCGTGGCCGAGGGCGAGCAGGTGCTGGTGCTGCTGACCGACGGCGCCAATACGGCCGGCGCCATCAGCCCGCTGAAGGCGGCCGAGCTGGCCGGCCAGGTGGGGCTGAAGATATACACCATCGGCATCGGCGCCGAGACCATGGAGATACCCTCGCTGCTCGGCAACCGCATGCGCCAGGTGAACCCGTCGCTGGACCTCGACGAGGAGACGCTGACGCGCATTGCAGAGACCACCGGCGGGCGCTATTTCCGCGCCACGGACACCGCCTCGCTGCAGGAGATCTACCGCATCCTCGACGAACTGGAGCCGGCGGCGACGGACGAGGGCGGCATGCGGCCGGTGGTCGACATCTTCTACTGGCCGCTCGGCGGTGCGTTCACGCTGATGCTGGCGAGCCTCGCGCTGCAGGCCCTGTCGGGCGCGTTCGCCGCGTCCCGGCCGGTCTCGCCGCAGGAGGGTCTGCCCGGTGCCGGCTGAGTTCCACTTCCTGCGCCCCTTGTGGCTGCTGGCCATACCGGCGGTGCTGGCGCTGGCCTGGTGGCTTGCGAGCCGGCGCCTCGACGTAGGCAGCTGGCGCGCCGTAATCGACGAGCGCCTGCGCCCCTACGTGCTCGACGATCGGGGCACCGCTGCCCGCGGTCGCGGACCGTACTGGCTGGTGGCGGCCATCGGCGTGCTCGCCTCCGTCGCCCTGGCAGGGCCGGCCTGGGAGCGGCAGAAGCAGGAGCTGTACCGGGGCGGCGACTCGTTGGTGGTGGCGCTGGACCTGTCGCGCTCCATGGACGCGGCGGACGTGGCGCCCAGCCGGCTGGCCCGGGCGCGGCTGAAACTCCTCGATCTGCTGGAGCGCCGGCAGGAGGGACAGACCGCGCTTATCGTCTATTCGGCCCACGCCTTCACGGTGACGCCGTTGACCGACGACGTGGACACCATCGCAGCGCTGGTGGGCAGCCTGAGCACGGACATCATGCCGAGCCGGGGCAGCCTGCCGGAGCGGGCGCTCGCGAAGGCGCGGGAGTTGCTGGAGCAGGCGGGTGCGAGCCGCGGCCACGTGCTGCTGATCGGCGACGGCGCGGCCGGCGAATCGGTGCGCGCGGCCGCGGCGCTGCGGGATGCCGGCTACCGGGTGTCGGTGCTGGGCGTGGGCACGGCAGAGGGCGGACCGCTGCCGAAAGCGGACGGCGGTTTCGTCACGGACCAGTCCGGTCGCATGGTGCTGCCGGCGCTGGAAGAGAGCCTGCTGCAGGAGATCGCCATCGCCGGCGGCGGCATCTACCACCGGCTGAGCGTGGACGACGGCGACCTCGAGGCGGTGCTCGCGGCGATGGGCCCGGGCGTCGCCGGCACCCGGGCCGGCGATGAAGGCAACGGACGGGAGTTCTTCACGGAACTCTGGCACGACCGGGGTCCCTGGCTGGTGCTGGCGCTGCTGCCGCTGGCCGCGCTGGCGTTCCGCCGGGGCTGGCTGCTCGTGCTCGTCGTGCTGGCGATGCCGCTGCCGCGGCCGGCCGAGGCAGCGGAGTGGCAGGACCTGTGGCTCACCCCGGACCAGCAGGCCTCGCGCGCACTGGAAGAGGGCCGTGCCGGCGAGGCGGCCGAACTGTTCGAGGATCCTGCGTGGGAGGCGGCCGCCCGCTATCGGGCCGGCGACTATGCGGCCAGCGCGGAGGCGTTCGCCGGACTGGACACCGTGGACGCCGCCTACAACCGTGGCAACGCGCTCGCCCGGCAGGGTGAGTTCGAGGCCGCGATCGAAGCCTACGAGCAGGCGCTGGCGGCCGAGCCGGACCACGAGGATGCCCGCCATAACCTGGATCTGCTGCGACAGCTCCAGCAGCAACAGCAACAGCAACAGCAGCCCGGCGGCGAGGGCGAGTCCGGCGACGGTCAGGACGGCCAGCAGAGCCAGGACGGCCAGCAGCAGTCCGCGGAGAATCAGCAGCAGGCGGGCGAGGACGGCGAGTCCGGCGGCGCGCGGCAGGACGGCGAGCCGGCCGGCGAACAGGGCGCGGACGGCAGCAGCCAGGCCGAGGCCGACGGCCGGTCCAGTCCTGCGGATGCGGAAGAGCAACGGGCCATCGAGGAACTCCGCGAAGAAATGCGCCGTGCCGCCGAAGCCGCGGAGGCGGGAGAAGACGGCGGCGAGCGCTCGCGCCGCATGGCGGCCGCCTCCGGTGACGAGCGCAGCCGGCAGGAGCAGATGCAGGCGATGGAGCAGTGGTTGCGCCGGGTGCCGAACGACCCGGGCGGTCTGCTGCGGCGCAAGTTCCGCGATCAGTATCAGCGCGAGGGCCGCGACCAGGACGGCAACCCGTTGTGGACGGAACAGGAAGAGGTGCAGCCGTGGTGAGCAGGTCCCGAGTCATTGCCGCAGCCTCCGCAAAATCCGCCATGGTCGCGCTCGTGAGTGCGGTCGCAATGCTGCTGCCGACGCTGGCGCTCGCGTCGGTGACGGCGACCGTGGATCGCCGCGACGTCCGCATCAACGAGTCGTTCACGCTGAAGGTGCAGGTGGGGGGGGACGTGACCGGCGAACCGGACCTGACCGTGCTCGAGGAGGACTTCGACGTCCTCAGCGAGAACCGCACCTCGAGCACGACCATGGTCAACCGCCAGGTGAGCCGATCGCGCACCTGGACGGTTTCGCTGATGGCCAGGCGCACCGGCGAGCTGACCATACCGGCGTTCACGATAGGCGGCGATTCCAGCGAGCCCATCACCGTCACGGTGAAGGAGATCGAGGAGGCGCCGCCCGGCGAGGCGGACATCTTTCTCGTCGCGGAAGTGGATGCGCGGGAGACCTGGGTGCAGGCCCAGGTCGTCTATTCGGTGAAGATATTCGTCGGCGTGTCGTCGCGCCAGCCGCGCCTGGTGCAGCCGTCGTTCGACGGGGTGGAGGTGCTGGTGCAGCCCTTCGACGACGATCGCCGCTACGATTCGGTGATCGGCGGGCGCACCTACACGGTGCTGGAGCGCCGCTACGCGCTGTTCCCCCAGGCCAGCGGCACGCTGGAGATCGGCCGGGCGCGCTTCGAGGCCCGCCTGCTCGATCAGGGCATGCGCACCGTGCGCAAGGTGTTCACGTCGGAACCCGTGACCGTGGAGGTGCAGCCGATCCCGCCGCCGCCGGCGTCGTACCCCGACGCGGCCTGGCTGCCCGCCGTCGACGTCAGTCTCGATGAGGAATGGGAGCCGTCCAGGGGCCCCGTGACCGCCGGCGAGCCGGTGGCGCGGCGCATCGAGTTGCGGGCGACCGGGCTGCTGGCGAACCAGCTGCCGGGGCTGGACCTGCCGGCGCCGGACGGGGTGCGCAGCTACTCGGATCAGCCGGAACTGGAGACGCTGGGCGTGGAAGATGGGGTGCTCGGCATTCGCCGGGAGAGTTTCGCGCTGGTGGCCTCCGAGGCAGGCCAGGTGGAGTTCGAGGCGCTCGAGGTGCCGTGGTGGGACGTGCGGGCGGCCGAGTGGAAGATCGCCACCCTGCCGCCCCGTGCGCTGGAGGTGCTGCCGGGCGCCGCTGCGGAACCGGCGGCGCCGCCGCCCGAGCTGCCCGCGGCGATGCAGCCGACGTCGTCTGCTGCGGGGGAAGGATTCTGGTACCGGATGAGTCTGATCCTCGCCGGCGGCTGGGTGCTGACGCTGATCGGCTGGTGGTACGCCCATCGCACCCGGCGCGTGCGCCCGGTGCCGCGGGAGGCGCCGAGATTTCGCCAGGAGGCGCGGCGGCTGAAGGCGGTGAAAGAGGCGTGCAATCGCGGCGATTCCGCCGCGGCCATCGACGCACTGCTGGCCTGGGGCGCCGTGCGCTGGCCCGAATCGCCGCCGCGCTCGCTGGGCGAGCTCGCGGAACGCCTGCCGTCGGAGGCCGCGGAAGAAATCGAGTTTCTCAATCGTTCGCGCTACGGCGGTTCCGCCAGCACCTGGGACGGCCGGGCCCTCGGCCGTCAGCTGGAAGCGATGACCCGGGGCGGCCGCCGGCGCGGCGCCAGCGAGGCGGACGAAGTCCTCGATCACCTCGCCTGAATCGACCGGCGCCGGAAATGCCGGAACCCGCGCAAGAACCGGGTGGTGCCGGCTGCCGGGCGCCACTATCCTCGCTGCCATGACGACACCTCTCAGACAAAGCGATTACGCGCGGGTGGAGCGGGCCATCGCCTTCATGGATGCCCATTACCGGGACCATCCCACGCTCTCGCAGATTGCGGCGGTGGCCGGCGTCAGCCCGGCCCACTTCAGCCGCCTGTTCCGCCGCTGGTCCGGGCTCTCGCCCCTGCGCTATCTGCGTCGCCTGTCGCTGGTGAGCGCCGAGGCGGACCTGCTGGCCGACGCCAGCGTCGAGGAGGCTGCCTGGGGAGCGGGCCTGTCGGGGCCGGGGCGGCTGCACGACCTGTTCGTCAGCATCGAGGCCGTGTCCCCCGGCGAGTTCAAGAGCGGCGGCGCCGGCGTGACGCTGCGGGCGGGCACCGGCGATACGCCTTTCGGCCGCGCTTTCCTTGCGCGCAGCCCCCGGGGGATCGTCGAGCTCGGCTTCGCCGGCGAACGGTCCGAGGCCGAGCTGCTGGCGGAGCTCGCCGGCGCCTGGCCCGGTGCGCGCATTACGCGCGACCCGGAGGCCGGCGCCGTGCTCGACGGGATCTTCCGCAGCGGTGCATGCGAACACGTGCTGCACGTCCGCGGGACCAACTTCCAGCATCAGGTCTGGCGGGCGCTGCTCGCCGTGCCGCCGGGCGAGACGACCGACTATGCAGAACTCGCCGCACGCGCAGGCCGCCCGGGGGCGTCCCGCGCCGTCGGCAACGCGGTCGGCGCCAACCCCGTGGCCTGGCTGATCCCCTGTCATCGGGTATTGCGGCGCAACGGCGCACTGGGCGGCTATCGCTGGGGCCCGGACCGCAAGCGAGCCATGCTCGCTTGGGAGCGCTGCCAGCCGTCATCGGAGCCCGCCGCGGTCTGACTGCTGCGCTGCCCGGTGGTATCCTGCGCGGCCTCCTTCCGCCGCCGCCGGTCCGTTAATGAGCCTGCCGCACATCGCGCTCGTCCTCGCCGTCAATCTCGTCTTCGGCTTCAACCTGGTGGCGGCCAAATTCGTCATGGAGCAGCTGCCGCCGCTCGCATTCGCCTCGCTGCGTTTCCTGCTCCTGTTTCTGGTGCTGTTCCCGGTGCTGAAGATCATCCGCGGGCGCATGCTGCTCATCACCGGCGTGGCGCTCAGCATGGGCGCGCTGCACTTCACGCTGATCTACCAGGGGCTGGCGCTGGCGGACGACGTCTCCACGGTGGCGATCGCGCTGCAGCTCGCGGTGCCGTTCTCCACCGTCCTGTCCGTCCTCTTCCTCGGCGAGCAGGTGCGCTGGAAGCGCTGGACCGGCATCGCGCTGTCGTTCGCCGGCGTGATGATCATCGGCTTCGACCCGCGGGTGCTCGGCTACCTGCCCGCGCTCGCCTTCGTGATCGCCGGTGCCCTCATGGCGGCCAGCGGCATGCTGCTCATGAAGAAGCTGGAGGGCGTCAGCGTTTTCGAGCTGCAGGGCTGGCTCGCGACCATCTCCTGGCCGCTGCTGGCGGCTGCCTCCTTCGGCCTGGAGGACAACCAGGCGGCGGCCATCGCCGGCGTCGATACGATGGGCTGGGCGGCGGTCGGGTTCTCCGCCATCGGTGCCAGCCTGTTCGGCCACGGCGCCACCTACTACCTGGTGCAGCGCTACGACGTCTCGCTGATCTCGCCGCTGATGCTCATGTCGACCCTGTTCGGCGTGATGTTCGGCGTGCTGCTGCTGGACGACCAGCTCACGCTCAGGATCGTCCTCGGCGGCGTGCTGACGCTGGGCGGCGTGCTGCTGATCACGCTGCGCTCGCCGACCCAGCCGGCGTCGGCGGCGCTGGACCAGCCGAGCGTCTCCGGCGCGAAGCGCCGGTAGGAGGGCCTTCAGGCCCGATCAATCGCGGCTGAAGCCGCTCCTACCATTGTCCGTTGGCTCCAGTCGGCCCGGACGACCCCACGACCCTTATCCACCCGCAGGGCGGCCAGGAAAGAAGGAATCGGGCCTGAAGGCCCTCCTACAGCCGGGTCGGGCCTGAAGGCCCTCCTGCATGGGGTTACCAGTGGCCCGTGTTGCCCATAGACGCCCAGGGTTCCTCAGGTGCCAGCGCGTCGCCCTTCTGCAGCAGTTCGATGGAGATGTTGTCGGGCGAGCGCACAAAGGCCATGCGGCCGTCGCGGGGCGGGCGGTTGATGGTCACGCCGGCGTCCATGAGCTGCCGGCAGGTGTCGTAGATGTTCTCCACCTGGTAGGCGACGTGGCCGAAGTTGCGGCCCTCGCCGTATTCCTCCGGGTCCCAGTTGAAGGTGAGCTCGAGCGGGCATTCCTCGTTGCCGGGCGGCGCGACGAAGACCAGCGTGAAGCGGCCCTGTTCGCTGTCGTGGCGCCGGATCTCTCGCATGCCGAGCTTGTTGCAGTAGAAGTCCAGCGATTCGTCGAGATCGCTGACGCGTACCATGGTGTGCAGGTATTTCATCGTCACCCCGGCGGTCACTTGTGAAACGGTGAGCGGAACACCCATTATAGCGGCCCACGCGGCGAGGCCCGTCGCGAATCATCGATCGGATCCGGAATCCATGCTGAACAGTATCCGCGCACTGACCATCGACCTCGACGACACCCTCTGGGACGTGGCGCCGGTGATCCGCCGTGCCGAGGAGAAGCTCGGCGAGTGGCTGGCCACCCGTTATCCGCGCATCCCGCAGAGGTTCAAGCCGGCGGACATGCTGACGCTGCGACAGAAGATCGTGTCAGCCAACCCGGAGCAGGCCCACGACTTCCGTTTCCTGCGCCGTGAGGTCATGCGCGAGATGGCGCTGGCTGTGGGTTATGCGGAAACGCTCGCGGACGAGGCCTTCGAGGTGTTCGACCGCCACCGCAACGAGGTGGAGTTCTTCGAGGACGTGCTGCCGGCGCTGGAGCGCCTGCATCCCCGCTATCGGCTGGTGGCGGTCACCAACGGCAATGCGGACCTGCATCGCATCGGCGTAGGGCATCTGTTCCACGGCATCGTGACGGCGGTGTCGGCGGGGGCGCCGAAACCTCACCCGCAGATCTTCGCGCAGGCCATGCAGCACGCGCGCAGTGAGCCGGCCGAGGTGCTGCACGTGGGCGATCATCCCGATCACGATATCGAGGGCGCGCGCCGGGCGGGCATGCTGACGGTCTGGGTGAACCGCAGAGGAGAGCAGTGGCCGGACGAGCTGGAACCGCCCCACGCGGAAGTGCCGGACTTCGACGCCCTGCTGGACCTGCTCGGGACCGACTGAGGGCGGGCCGTGGCACGCCCCGTCATCATCTTCGTTCCCGGCATGAAGCCGAAGCCGGAGCCGGAACGCCATCGTGAGCAGATCTGGCGCACCATGCTCGAGGGCGTCCGCCGGGCGGACGCGGACGTCGCCGCTGCCATGTCCGACTGCGGCGACTGCCTGACGCTGGCGGACTGGACCTGGGTCTTCTACAACACCCACGCCGACATCGAGCCCGATCTCGTCGCCATCGAGGAATTACTGGCCACGCCCGGACCCACCGAAGAGGATGCCGCCGAGGCGCGCTCCTGGGGCAAGCGGCTCAAGCGTTTCGCCTACATCCTGGGGGACCTGCTGCCGTTCCTGATCCCCCACCTGGCCGACGAGCGCATGCAGGTCACGTTGCAGGACGTGCGCCGGTATCTGAACGATGTCAGGGAGATCGGCCGGCGCGTGCGGCGCCGGCTGGAGATGCGTCTGGATGCCGCCTGGCGAGAGGGCCGACCGGTGTTGCTGATCGGCCATTCGCTCGGCTCCGTGATCGCCTGGGATGCCCTGTGGGAACTCTCCCGCGTCGACGGTCATCCCGGCAGAGTGGATCTTTTACTCACTCTCGGCAGCCCGCTCGGCCAGCGCTTCGTGCAGCGCCGGCTGAAGGGCCGGGACGCCGACGGGGCCGAGCGCTACCCGGATAATATCCGCCGCTGGGTGAACGTGGCGGCCATCGGCGAACTCACGGCACTCGACCGCTCGTTCCGCCGCGACTACCGGGAGATGCTCGCCGCGGGGCTGATCGCGGACATCGAGGACTACGAGGTGCTGAACTTTTTCCGCAAGGACGGCGAGCTGAACGTGCACAGCGAGTACGGTTACCTGGTCAACCGCACCACCGGCGGCATCATCGCCGACTGGTGGCGCTCCTCAACGGCAACGTAGGAGGGCCTTCAGGCCCGACCGGCCCTGCCGGACTCCGTTCTTTCCTGGCCGCCCTGCGGGGGTACCCATCTTGCTCCCGACAAAAGGTCGCGGCGATGGATACCCCCGCATGACGGCCGTGCTCGCGGTGGCGTGGAGGAACTGCCAGTCAGAAGCGCTTGCCCACCCGATGGCGCGCCTACGCCAAAAGAAAGTAATCGGGCCTGAAGGCCCTCCTACATGTCGTCCAGCTCGGGGCTGATGACGATATCGATGCGGCGGTTGCGTGCGCGGCCGTCCGCGGTCTCGTTGCTCGCGATCGGGCGGGTCTCGCCGTAGCCGGTGGCGCTCAACCGGTAGCTCGGCACGCGCAGCGCGTTGATCATGTATTGCATCACGGCATCGGCCCGCGCCTGGGAGAGGCGTACGTTGCTCTCGTCGCCGCCGTAGCTGTCGGTGTGGCCCTCGACGGTCAGCTGGCTGCGCGGGAAGACGTTGATGGCGGCTTCCACCTTCTCCATCAGGGGGTAGTGCTCGGCTTCCAGCGACGCGCTGCCGCTCGGGAAGCTCAGACCGACCAGGCGCAGCGTCACGTCGTTGCCCTCGCGGAAGACCTGGGCCTCGTCGCGCTCGAACATCTTCTCCACCTGGGCGAACTGTTCCCGGATGCGGTTCTGCGCCTGCAGTCGCTCCATCAGCTCACGGCGTTCCTCGGTGGCGCCGCCCAGCCGCTGGTCCAGGATGCGGAGTTCCTCTTCCATCTCGGCCACCCGCGAGACGCTGTCGGCGAGATCCTGTTCCAGCGACTGATTGCGGGAGCGCAGATTCTCGACGTAAGCGACCAGCTCTTCCGTGAGTTCCTCGCTGCCGTCGACCAGGTCGGGCACGATGTCGGCGGCGCCGGCCACCGCGGTCAGGGCGCGCTCCCAGGAGAGGATGAGTTCCTCCACGGTCAGCTCGTCGTCGCGGACGTCGCGGACCACGTCGGCCAGCCGGATGGCGTGCCGGGCCTCGTAGTTGGCCTGGCGGGCGAGGCTGCGGGGCAGGTCGGTGTCGTAGCGGTTCTCGTTCAGCTCCTTCTCGGCCTGCTGCAGCAGGCGCTTGGAGCGCGCGAGCGTGACCGGCGCGTAGCGCTCGACCCGGGCGCGGTCCGCTTCCTCCAGCAGCCGGCGGGTCTCGCTCAGGTAACGGCTCTTGATGGCGGAGAGCTCGGCGTCCCGGTAGAGACTCTCGGCCTCGCCGGCCCGCTCCTGCGCGTCCTGCAGGTCGCCGCTCTCGAGTTCGCGGATGGCGTCGCCGAACTTCTCCTCCGCGTCTTCCCAGATGGGAGCCGAGCGCGCGGGAGCCTCGGCCTTGCGCGCATCCTGGCGCGTCTCGATCACCGTGGCCAGCGTGATACGGGCGAGTTCCGCCGCCTCGGCGGCCTCGCGGAATTCCTGCTCGGCGTCGGCCAGCTTGCCGCGGATGTAGTCGACGCTGCGTCCGCGGTCGAGGCCGGCCTCCGCGGCCTCGTAGTCCCTGACGCCTCGCTCCCAGTGCCGGGGCGAGAACAGGGAAGCCTGGAGTTTCTCCGCGGCCGCGCGCGCGGCGTCGGCGTCCTCGAACAGGGCGGCTCGGAGTTCCTGCGCGCCGGCGGTCGCGGCGGCCAGGGTCAGAAAGCACAGGAGGAGAGAGAGCGGGCGGGTAACGAAGCGCGGCATCGGTATTTCCTCGGGACTCCGGCCGGTCACCGGCGGAGCCTTTCCATGGCGGAGTTGCAGGGATGACTGGGTCGATAGTGTTACGTCGCTGGAGGGGCGTTGCAACCAAACCGCTCCCGGCTGCATCAAGTAACAGTAAGGAGCCCGAAAACGGGCGCAGCGGGAGGGAGCCGGATCATGAATCATCTGCAGCGACAGAGCAGGGCGATAACGGAGCAGGAGCAATGGCGCGGGTGCTGTCCGCCGGGACCCATTATGCGGCCCTGGGGTATGCAGAAGGGGATGAAGAAGGGCGATTCTGTGCAGCGGCTCACAGAAACGCCGCGGCCCGGGTGCCTATCCTCGGGCACATGGGAAGACACTGTGCCCAGTACTACGCGGAGTTCGTCCTGAGGGAGGGCGGCAGCCGGGACGCCGACGAATACAGCGGTATCGTCGAGCTGTGCCGGCCGGCCGGCGCCGACGTGGAGCCCGAGGACATCGAGGCGCTGCTGGCGCACAACTTCGAACTCGACGCCGACTGCGTCCAGCTGCTGCGCTGGGCCAGGGTGCACTAACCAGCGGCAGGACGCGGCGCAGCCGCGAACGTTTCTCTCCAGGCTTCCGAGCCTCCCGTTGATACGCCCGGCTTGGCCGGGCGTTTTTTTGCCGGCCGCCCCGGGTCAGGCCTCGAATACCATCTCGTAGCCGGCGTACTTGCGTACGTTCAGCACGCCGCTGTCGAGGATGAGGTACTGCCCCTTGACCCCGAGCAGGGTGCCGGTGACCGCCGGCGTCTTGTCCAGGTTCAGCGCGCGCACCTTGTCCGGGTACTCGCTGACGGGGTACTCGATCACCACTTCCTCCGCGTCCGCGACCCGCTCGATGGCGTCGGCGCCGAACTCGGCGGCGATGGCATCGAGCTCCTGCTCCGCGAGCTTCAGCAGTTCGTCCCGGCTGTCCGCGAGAGCGCGCGGTTCCGGGTCGCCCTTCAGCATGCGGCGCCAGTCCGTCTTGTCGGAGACGTGGCGGCCGATGGCCACCTCGGCCAGGCCGGCTACGCGGCGGCTCGCCACCCGCAGGACGGGCAGCGCCTGGCGGGCACCCTGATCGATCCAGCGTGTGGGCACCTGGGAGGCGCGGGTGATGCCCACCTTCAGCCCGGAGGAGTTGGCCAGGTAGACGACGTGGGAGCGCATGCAGTTGGCCTCGCCCCAGTCCGGCTCGCGGCAGGTGCCTTCGTGGAAGTGGCAGCGCTCCGGGCGCACGATGCAGATGTCGCAGCGGGCGAGCCCCCGGGCACAGGGGAAGCAGTAGCCCTGATTGAAGCTCTTTGAGGTCTTGCGCCCGCAGGCCATACAGTGGATGGCGCCGGTGTGGGTGAGAGCGATCTCCCGGCCGAGGTAGGCGTTCAGGGGCTCCTCGCTGTCGTCCAGCGGCAGCCGGTAGCTCACGGGCGCACTGTGCTCGGTGCGCATTTTTCTCAGGTGACCTTGCAATGGCATGACGCGGCTCCGGGGAGGCGTGTGACGACACAAGTGCGACAGAGTTTGATGCCGCGGTGCGGCATGCGACAATAGCCGGTCAGCTTCCGGATGGCCAGAAGGCCAGGGACCCATGACAGAAAAGACCGAAGGATTCCGCGGCATTCCCATCGTCGAGGGCAACGCCCGCGGCGGCGCCCGCAGCGGCGAGAAATACCGGACGGACGCCGGCTTCACCGCGATCAAGAACGGCATCAAGACCGGCCGTGAAGAGCAGCCCGTGACCCGCGGTGGCAAGCCGCGCTGGCTGCGGGCCAAGATGCCCGCCGGCCGGAAGTACTCCGCCGTGAAGCAGACCGTGCGCGACAACCGGCTCAGCACCGTCTGCGAGGAATCGATGTGTCCGAACATCGGCGAGTGCTGGAATGCCGGCACCGCCACCATCATGGTGATGGGCTCGGTGTGCACGCGCGCGTGCCGCTTCTGCGCCGTGGATACGGGCAACCCGCGGGGCTGGCTGGACTCCGAGGAGCCCGCCAACACCGCCCGCGCGGTCGAACTCATGAATCTCAACTACGTGGTGCTCACATCCGTGGACCGGGACGACCTGCCCGACGGAGGCGCCTCCCACTACGCGGCGTGCGTGCGGGAGATCAAGGCACTCCGGCCGCAGACCGCGGTGGAGGCCCTCACGCCTGACTTCGACGGCGACACCGCGGCGGTGGAGCTGCTGGTGGATTCCGGGCTGGAAGTCTTCGCCCAGAACGTGGAGACCGTGCGCCGGCTCACCCATCCCGTGCGCGACCCCCGCGCGGGTTACGACAAGACCCTGTCCGTGCTCGCGCACGCGAAGCGCTACCGGCCCGACGTGCTCACGAAGACCAGCCTGATGCTGGGCCTCGGCGAGACCGACGAGGAGATCTACGAGACGATGGACGACCTGCGCGCCATCGACGTGGACATCCTCACGCTCGGGCAGTACCTGCAGCCGACCCGCAATCACCTGTCGGTGGAGCGCTTCGTCTCGCCGGAGGAATTCGCCCGCTACCGGGAAGCCGGCCTGGCGAAGGGATTCCTGGAGGTCGTGGCCGGGCCGCTGGTGCGATCGAGCTACCGGGCCGAGCGGGTGCTGGAGCAGAACAACGTGGGCATAGCCACAGAGGCGAGCGAGGCGGCCTCGGCCGCCTCCTGACGCGGGGACCGCCGGATGGAAGACTTCTTCGCCAATTACGGCCTGTTTCTGGCCAAAACGATCACCTTCGTCGCTGCCGTGCTGGTAGTCATTGCCGCCGGCGCGGCGGCCTCGCGCAAGGTCTCGGGCGGCGAGGGCCTGAAGGTCGAGAATCTGAACGAGCGGTACCGCAAGCTGGCGGGCACGCTCAAGCGCAGCGTGGTCAACCGCAAGGCCGCGAAGGCGCTCGCCAAGGCCGAGAAGGCGGCGGCCAAGAAGGCGGCCAAAAGCGCCGCGAAGAGCGATGAGGCCCGCCCGCGCACCTTCGTGGTCGACTTCAAGGGAGACATCAAGGCGACGGGCGTTGCCGCTCTGCGCGAGGAGGTGAGCGCGGTGCTCGCCGTCGCCGGGGAAGGCGACGAGGTGCTGCTGCGGCTGGAGAACGCCGGCGGTATGGTCCACGAGCACGGCCTGGCCGCATCCCAGCTGGTGCGTCTGCGCGAGGCCGGCGTGAAGCTCACCGTGGCCGTGGACCGGGTGGCCGCCAGCGGTGGCTATCTCATGGCCTGCATCGCCGACCGCATCGTCGCGGCGCCGTTCGCCATTCTGGGCTCCATCGGCGTGCTGGCCCAGCTGCCGAACTTCAACCGCATGCTGGACAACCACGGCGTGGAGTTCGAACAGATCGCCGCCGGCAAGTACAAGCGCACGGTCACGATGTTCGGCAAGAACACCGAGGAGGACCGGGACAAGCTGCGTCAGGAACTCGAGGACGTGCACCGGCTGTTCCAGGATGCCGTCGGCCGTTATCGGTCCGACCTGGATATGGAGAAGGTGGCCACGGGCGAGCACTGGTACGGCACCCAGGCCATCGAGCTGTCGCTGGCCGACGAACTCGCCACCAGCGACGAGCTGCTGGTGAAGGCCGTCGTGGACAGGGACGTCTACAAGGTCACCTACGAGATCAAGCAGCCGCTGCCGAAAAAGGTGCTGCACTCCATGGACGCCCTCGCCGAGCGCGCCGCCGACATCCTGTGGCGGCGCCTGCAGGAGAGCCGCTACCTGCGTTGAGCGCCCGGCGCCGGCCTGGTTTAGAATCCGACGGGAGGCACTCCGGAGCCTTCCCCCGGGGCGCCGCGGCCGGAACTCGGCCGGGCGCCGCCAGTCTGAATGAGCACCGAGACCCGACGAGCACCGCCATGAAGCAGACCCGTTCGCTCCAATCGTTCCAATCGTTCCGATTGTTCCGATTGTTCCAATCACTCCAATGGTTTCGATTGACCGCCGCCGGCCTGATCGCCGCCGGCCTCGTCCTGGCAACCGCCTGCGCCACGTCGCCGACGGGTCGCAGTCAGCTGATCCTGAAGTCCGATGAAGAGCTCCAGGCCCAGGGAGAGGCGGCGTTCACCCAGCTCAGGGCGGAGATGCCGCTGTCCACCGACCGGGCCACCATCGACTTCGTCGCCTGCGTGGCCAATGCCATCGTCGGCCAGCTCGAGGGTGAGATGGCGGCGCTGAACTGGGAACTGGCGGTGGTGGAACGCCCCGAGGTGAACGCGTTCGTGCTGCCCGGCGGCAAGATCACGGTATTCACCGGCCTGCTCGACGTGACCGAAAACGACGACCAGCTGGGCGCCGTCATGGGACACGAGGTGGCGCACGTGACGGCGCGTCATCCGAACGAGCGGGCCTCGCGGGCGCTGGCCACCGGTTACACCGTGGGTTTCCTGGGCGCCATCGTGGGCGGTACGCCGATGGCCAACCGCAGCGCGTCCACGGCCATCCAGATGGCCGCCCAGCTGGGCATCACGCTGCCGTTCACCCGCACGCAGGAGCGTGAGGCGGACATCGTCGGCATCGAATACATGGCCCGCGCCGGCTTCGACCCCCGGGAGAGCGTGGAGCTGTGGAAGAACATGCGCGAGAAGAACAAGGGCGAGCCGCCCGAGTTCCTCTCCACCCACCCCTCCAGCGAGGACCGCATCGACAAGCTGGTCGCGCACTACCCGGTGGCGCTGAAGCTGTATAACGACGCGCGTGCCGCCGGCAAGGCTCCCGATTGCGGCGCGCGGCCGGCGATCGAGAAGCCGGAGTCCTGACCCGGGGCGTGCTGGTCCGCGCAACCGACACCGGCCTCGCCTGCGCGGCCGGCGGCTTCCACATCGACCCCTGGCGTCCGGCGCAGACGGCGCTCATCACCCACGCCCACGCCGACCATGCCCGGCCGGGCTCGCAGGTCTATTACGCGGGTGCGCCCGGGGTCGGCCTGTTGCGCAAACGCCTCGGCGCCGACGCCGACATCCGCGCAGTCGGCTGGGGCGAGCGCATCGCGTTCGGCGACACCACGGTGTCCTTCCATCCCGCCGGCCACGTGCTCGGTTCCGCCCAGATCCGCATCGAGGGCGAGGAGGGCGTCTGGGTGGTATCCGGCGACTACAAGCGGGATCCGGATCCCACCTGCACGCCGTTCGAGGTCGTGCCCTGCGATACCTTCATCACCGAAGCCACCTTCGCGTTGCCCGTGTACCGCTGGAAGCCGGGCCACGAGACCGCGGCCGAGATCCACGACTGGTGGCAGGGCAACGCGGCATCCGGACGGCCGTCGGTGCTGTTCTGCTACGCGCTCGGCAAGGCCCAGCGGGTGCTGGCCGAACTGACCGCATACACGGACCGGTGCGTGTACGTGCACGGCGCCGTGGACGCGCTGGTGGAGGTCTACCGGGAAGCCGGCGTCGCCATGCTGCCGACGGAGAAGGTGGACCTGCGCCGCAAGGGGGACTACGCCGGCGAGCTGATCGTCGCGCCGCCCGGCGCGGCCGGCAGCACCTGGATGCGCCGCTTCCGCCAGGCGAGTACCGGCTTCTGTTCGGGCTGGATGCGCATCCGCGGCCAGCGCCGACGGCGGGGCTACGACCGGGGTTTCGTGCTCTCGGATCACGCGGACTGGCCGTCGCTGCTCAGGACCATCGAGGAGACCGGCGCCTCCCGGGTGCTGGCCACCCACGGTCACACGGATGCGCTGGTGCGCCTGCTGCGGGAGCGCGGGGTCGACGCCGCCGCGCTGGAGACGCTGTACGAGGGCAGCGGCGATGACCAGTAAGGATCGGCACCGGGGGCGACGCCGGCATGCGTGACTTCAGCCGCCTCTACCAGGAGCTGGACCAGACCACCTCCACCAACCTCAAGGTGGCGGCCATGGTCCGTTATTTCTCCGGGTCGCCACCGGCGGACGCCGCCTGGGCCGTCTACTTCCTGTCCGGCCGCCGCATGAAGCAGCTGGCGGGGCCGGCCCGCCTGCGCCAGTGGCTGTACGAGAGCGTGGACCTGCCGGACTGGTTGGTGGACGACACCTACGCATCGGTGGGCGACCTGGCGGAGACCATAGCGCTCCTGACCGACGCCGGCCGTGCCGCGCCCGCCGACGATCGTTCGCTGGCGGACTGGCTGGAGACGGAGATCCTGCCCCTGCGCGGGCTGGAGGCGGAGGCCCAGGGCGAGCGCGTGAAACGCTGGTGGGCGACCCTCGATTACGAGCAGTGCTATCTCCTGAACAAGCTCCTGACCGGCGCATTCCGGGTGGGGGTCTCCCGCACGCTCGCGGCGCGGGCGCTGGCCGAGGCGGCCGGCCTGTCGCGGCCGGTGATCCTGCATCGCCTGATGGGGCAGTGGGAGCCGGACGCCGGATTCTTCGAGCAGCTCATGTCGCCGGACGACGGCGAGGCGGACGTCTCCCGACCCTATCCCTTCTGCCTCGCCGCGCCGCTGGATGACACGCATCCCGCGGATCTGCCGGGCGCGCCGGCGCACTGGCAGGTGGAGTGGAAGTGGGACGGCATCCGCGCCCAGCTCGTGCGCCGCGCCGGCCGCGGCTTCCTCTGGTCGCGGGGCGAGGATCTGATCACCGACCGTTTCCCCGAGGTAAGAGATGCGGCGCAAGTGCTCCCCGACGGCACGGTGCTGGACGGCGAGATCCTGGCCTGGGACGCCGACACCGGCGTGATGGACTTCGCGGCGCTGCAGCGGCGCATCGGCCGCAAGCGCGTCGGCGCGAAGCTGCTGGCGGAGGTCCCCGCCGTCTTCCTCGCCTACGACCTGCTGGAACAGGGCGGCGAGGACATCCGCCATCGGCCGCTGGCCGAGCGCCGCGCCGCGCTGGCGGACGTCGTGCCGGCCGCACACGAGACACTCAGGCTCTCTCCGGTCGTGGAAGCCGGCGACTGGGCGGATTACGCCGCGCTGCGAAACGAGTCCCGGGAGCGGCGGGTGGAGGGGATGATGCTGAAAGCGCTGGACTCGCCCTACGGCACCGGCCGGCAGCGTGGCCTCTGGTGGAAGTGGAAGGTGGCGCCTCACACCGTCGATGCCGTCATGATCTATGCACAGCCCGGACACGGGCGGCGGGCCAACCTGTACACCGACTATACTTTCGCGGTCTGGCGGGACGGCGACCTGGTGCCCATCGCCAAGGCCTACTCCGGACTCGACAACGCCGAGATCCGGGAGCTGGACCGCTGGATCCGGCGCAACACGGTGGAGCGCTTCGGGCCCGTTCGTTCCGTGCGGCCGGAGCAGGTGTTCGAGATCGCCTTCGAGGGCATCAATGCCTCGCGCCGCCACAAGTCCGGCGTGGCACTCAGATTCCCCCGCATCGCCCGCTGGCGCCGGGACCTGGGCGTGGATGACGCCGACGATATCGAGAGCGTGAGGGCGCTGGTGCGCTCGTGAGCGAGAATTTGACGGCAAGTGTGACAGGCGATTTCGATGCGCGGCTGCAGGCGTGGTTCGACGAGCGCGGCTGGCGGCTGTTCGACTTCCAGCGCGAGGCCCGGGACGCCTACCTCGCCGGCGAGTCCGGGCTGATCCACTCGCCGACCGGCAGCGGGAAGTCGCTGGCGGCCTGGCTCGGCCCGCTGGCGGAGGCTGCGGCGGCGGGCGGCGCGGACGGCGGTCCGCGTGTGCTCTGGATCACGCCGCTGCGCGCGCTGGCGGTCGATACCCGGGAGAACCTGGCAGACGCGGCGGCGGCCCTCGGCAGCGACTGGCGGGTGGAGGTGCGCAGCGGCGACACGTCCCAGTCCGTGCGCGCAAGGCAGCGCAGGCGGCCGCCCGAGGCGCTCGTCACGACACCCGAGAGTCTGTCGGTGCTGCTGAGCTACGCCGACGGAGCCAGCTGGTTCCGGAGACTCGCCTGCGTGGTGGTGGACGAGTGGCACGAGCTGCTGGGCACGAAGCGGGGCGTGCAGCTGGAGCTCTGCCTCGCGCGGCTGCGCAGCATCGCGCCGGGGCTCAGGACCTGGGGGCTGTCCGCGACGCTGGCGAACCTCGCCGAGGCCCGGGACGTGCTGCTCGGGCCGGGAACGGCGGGCCGACTCGTGCGCGGGCACGCGCCGAAGACCGTACGCATCCGCTCGGTGCTGCCCGAGACGCTCGAGCGCTTCCCCTGGGCGGGCCACCTGGGCGTCCGGCTGCTGCCGGCGGTGGTCGAGGCCATCGAGTCGAAGGGCTCCACGCTGCTGTTCACCAACACCCGCTCCCAGGCGGAGCTGTGGTTCCAGGGGCTGGTGGACGCACGGCCGGACTGGGTGGGGCGCATCGCGCTCCATCACGGCTCCATCGACCGCAAGCTGCGGCAGCGCATCGAGGACGGCCTCAGGGCGGGCGAGCTGCGCTGCGTGGTGTGCACCTCGTCGCTCGACCTGGGCGTGGACTTCAGCCCGGTGGACCAGGTGATGCAGGTGGGCAGCCCGAAGGGCGTCGCCCGGCTGCTGCAGCGTGCCGGGCGCAGCGGCCATCAGCCGGGCGCCGTCTCGGAAGTGCTGTGTGTGCCTACCCACGCCTTCGAACTGGTGGAGATCGCCGCCGCCCGCCGGGCGGCGGAGCAGGGGCGCATCGAGGCGCGCCGGCCGCTGGTCCGCTCGCTGGACGTGCTGGCGCAGCACCTGGTCACCGTCGCGCTCGGCGGCGGCTTCGAGGCGGAGGCCATGCGCGCGGAGGTGAGCCGTACCCACGCCTTCGCCGGCATCTCGGATGCCGAATGGGGCTGGGTGATGGACTTCGTCACCCGCGGCGGCCAGGCGCTGCAGGGGTATCCGCAGTACCGGCGCGTGGAAGCCGTGGACGGACGCTACCGGGTGACGGACCGGGGCATCGGCCAGCGTCACCGCATGGGCATCGGCACCATCGCCAGCGACACCGCGATGAACATCCGCTGGCTGACGGGCGGCTCGCTCGGCACCATCGAGGAGTCCTTCGTCTCCCGGCTGCAACGGGGCGATCGATTCCTGTTCGCCGGACGTCTGGTCGAGCTCGCCCGGGTGCGCGACATGACCGCCTACGTGCGACGGGCGAAGAAGGGCAGGCGCACCGTGCCCCGCTGGCAGGGCGGGCGCATGCCGCTGTCCACCGAGCTGGCCGACAGCGTGCTGGAGGTGCTGGCGGCGGCCGGATCCGGCGCGGACGAACCGGCGGAGGTGAACGCAGTCGCCGGCCTGCTGGATCTGCAGCGGCGCTGGTCGCGGCTGCCGGTGCCCGGCGAGCTGCTGGTGGAGGTGACCCGCAGCCGCGAGGGCGTCAGTCTGTTCTGTTATCCCTTCGCCGGCCGGCTGGTGCACGAGGGGCTCGCGACCCTGATCGCGTGGCGGCTGTCCCGCGAGACGCCCGCCACTTTCACGCTCTCGGCCAATGACTACGGCCTGGAACTGCTCTGCCGCGAGGAGCCGGCCATCGACGAGGAACGCCTCGCCCGGCTGTTCGCGCCCGGCGATCTGGAGGCCGATCTGCTCGCCTGCATGAATACCGGCGAGATCGCCAGGCGCCGGTTCCGTGACATCGCCCGCATCGCCGGCCTGGTATTCCAGGGTTATCCCGGCCGCGGCAAGTCGACCCGCCAGATCCAGGCCTCCAGCGGACTCATCTTCGACGTGCTGGAGCGCTACGACAGCGACAACCTGCTGCTGGATCAGGCCCGCCGGGAGGTGCTGGAGAGTCAGCTCGAGGCCCGGCGCATGCGCGAGGCGCTGGCGGCGATCGGCGGCAAGCGCATCGTCATCGAGCGGCCGGAACGGCTGACGCCGCTCGCCTTCCCGCTGTGGGCGGAGCGTCTGCAGAGCCAGATAATGTCCAGCGAGACCTGGCGCGACCGGGTCGAGCGCATGGCCGCCAGCCTCGAGCGCGCCGCCGAGCGGCGACGGAAGAGCGCATGAGCGCGGTGGCACCCGAGGCGTCCGCCGGCGCTGTGCCGATCGACTGCGCCGGCGAGCGGTTGCTGCTGCACCACGACCGGGCGGTGTACTGGCCGCGGCGCCGCATGCTGCTGGTAGCGGACGTGCATCTCGGCAAGGAATGGACGTTCGGCCGGGCGGGTCTGGCCGTGCCCGGCGGCGTGACCGAATCGGACCTGCAGCGCCTGGCCCGGCTGGTGGCGCAGTTCGGCGCCGGGGAACTCGTCGTGCTGGGCGACTTTACCCATGCGCCGCCCGGCGAGACGGATCGTTGGCTGGACGCGATCTCCGCCTGGCTCGACGGCGTGGAGGCGGCCGTCAGCATCGTCGCCGGCAATCACGACCGGCCCGCGACGCGGCAGAGACTCGATCCGCGGATCCGCTGGTTCGCCGAGCCCCGGCCGGAACCGCCCTTCGTGCTGCAGCACGAGCCGGAGCCCGACGGTCGCGGTTACGGCCTCGGCGGCCATCTGCATCCGGCGGTACGCCTGCGCACCGGCGCCGACCGGCTGCGCCTGCCCGTGTTCTGGTTCCGGGACGATCACGCCGTGCTACCGGCCTTCGGCACCTTCACCGGCGGGCAGAACATCCTGCCGGCGCCGGATGACCGGGTGTTCGCGGTCGGCCCCGACACGGTGGTGGCGCTGTGAGCGCCGTCGACGAGAGCCTGGTCCGGACCATTGTCGGGATCGACTGCGCCACCGACCCCCGCAAGACCGGCGTGGTGGGCATCACCCGGGACGGCGGGCGCTACCGGGTGAGCCACGCGGCGCTCGGCGACGGCCCCGGTTCCGTCGCCTGCCTGGCCGCAGCGGCGGCCGGCGACGGGCCGGCGCTGTTCTGCCTGGACGCGCCACTCGGCTGGCCGACCGCGCTCGGTGAGACGATCGCGGCCCATCGGGCCGGAGCCGCGCTGAGACAGACCGAGCCGAATCGTCTCTTTCGCCGCGCCACCGATGAGTTCGTGCGCCGGCGGCTCGGCAAGCAGCCGCTGGAGGTGGGCGCCGACCGGATCGCCCGCACGGCCGTCGCGGCTCTGGGCGTGCTGGGCGCGCTGCGCGAACTGCGGGCGGAGCCCATCCCGCTCGCCTGGTCGCCCGAACTCGGCGCCAGCGCGGCCATCGAGGTCTATCCCGCCGCCGTGCTGCTGAGCCGCGACCTGCCCGCCCGGCGCTACAAGCCGGCGGCCGCGCGGGAACTGCGGACGGTCATCCTCGACGGCCTCGCCGGGGAACTCGACCCGGGCGAGCACCGCGGCCTGCTGCTGAACGCGGCGGACGTACTCGATGCCGCCCTGGCGGCGCTGGCCGGGGCCGACTTCCTCGCCGGCCGCTGCCCGCCGCCGTCCGACCGGGCGCTGGCCGAGCGGGAAGGCTGGATCTGGATACGGGACTCCTCCGCCGGAGCTTCGGCATGAGCTTCCGCGATCATTTCTCCGGCGTCTCCGGCGATTATTCCCGCTACCGGCCCCGCTATCCGCAGGCGCTGTTCGACTGGCTGGCGGCCACGGCTCCCGGCCGCGGCGTGGCATGGGATTGCGCCACCGGCAGCGGGCAGGCGGCGGAGGGCCTGGCGCCGCTTTTCCGCAGGGTGGAGGCGACGGACGCGAGCGAGGCGCAGATCCGCCGCGCGCCGGCGCTGCCGGGCGTGCGCTTCCGGGTGGCGACAGCCGAGGACTCCGGAATGGCGGAGGCCGCGGCGGACCTGATCACAGTCGCCCAGGCCCTGCACTGGTTCGACCGGGACCGGTTCTTCGCCGAGGCGGGCCGGGTGCTCGCGGACGACGGACTGCTGGCGGCCTGGTGCTACGAACTCTGCACCGTCGATCCCGACATCGACGCGCTGGTGCTGGAGTTCTACCGCGGGCCGCTCGGCCCCTGGTGGCCTCCCGAGCGGCGGCATATCGATGCGGGCTATGGCACCATCGGCATGCCGTGGCCGGAGCTCGAGACGCCGGAGTTCCACATGGAGGCGGAATGGGAGGCCGGGCAGATGCTCGGTTATCTGTCCACCTGGTCGGCGCTGGCGCGCTGTCGCAAGGCGGCCGGCATCGATCCGCTGGCCGACATCGCAGGCCGCCTGGAGGCGCTCTGGGGGCCGGGCCCGCGCCGGGTGCGCTGGCCGCTCGCGGTGCGGGCCTGCCGGCGTCCCCCTCGCGGCAACTCTGACACCGACACCTGCATGCCGTCATGAACCGATCCTATTCCTTTCCCCTGCTTTTCGACCGTCGCCTGTCTTCGGACATCCAGCGCATCGCCGCGGTCCTCGAGGAAGGGCCGCCGGAGGGGCTGTCCGTGCTGCGCATCGCCCGCGGCGCCGCCGTCGACATGGGCCGCACCCAGCGCATCCTGCAGGGCTGGCGGGAGTACTTCACGCCGGTGCCCCGCCAGGGCGGGCAGCGCTGGCGCCTCAACCCGGCCGGACCCGGCGGCGCCGATGCGGAGTCGATACGGCGGGACGTGCGCCGCCGGCGCTCCGTCTGGCGGACGGCGCTGAACCTGGGCGCGCTCGCGCTGATGGTGCTCGCGTTCCTGGCCACCCTGTATTACCTGGGGCTCGCGGTCTGAGGCGGCCGCTGCCGCCATCCGCTAGAATTCCCGCGATGACCACCCGCCGTCCCACAGTTCGCCGCACCGCCGGCCCGGCAATCGGCCGGGAAACCCCCGGCATGACTCGCCGTCTGTCCGGCATCCTCGTCACCGCCGCGGTGGGCCTGACGGTGGCCGGCTGCGCCGCGACCGGCGGTCAGGACGGCGCAAGGAGCGACGTGCGCTGGATCGACACGCTGGAGGAGCGCGAGCCGATCGCAGCCGACCGATTCGAGCTGACGTCGCCACGGCAGAGCGTGGTCGGCGAGGTGCAGATCATCCAGACCCGTGAGTCCGACACCTTCTCGGATATCGCGCGCGCCTACGGCCTGGGTTACGACGAACTGGTGCAGGCCAACCCGGGCGTGGACCCCTGGCTGCCGGGCGAGGGCGCGATCGTCGTGCTGCCGACGCAGTTCGTGCTGCCGGATGCGCCCCGGGAAGGCATCGTGCTCAACATCGCCGCCAAGCGCCTGTTCTACTTTCCGCCGGCGGACGAAGGCGAGGCGCAGACGGTGATCACCCACCCGATCGGCATCGGCCGCGAAGGCTGGGAGACGCCGACCGGCACCGCGGTGGTGATCGACAAGGCCCGGGATCCGGTGTGGTATCCGCCGTGGTCGGTGCGCCAGGAACACGCCGAGGCCGGCAACCCGCTGCCGGCCGTGGTCGAGCCGGGCCCGGACAACCCGCTGGGCAACCGGGTGCTGCAACTCGATATGCCGGGCTACCTGATCCACGGCACGAACCAGCCCTACGGCGTGGGCATGCGGGTGAGTCACGGCTGCGTGCGGCTCTACCCGGAGAACATCGAGACCCTGTACGAACAGGTGGATCGGGGCACGCCGGTCACCATCGTCAACCAGCCCGTGCTCTACGGCCGCCGGGCGGGGGAGTTCTACATGGAGGCGCATCCGATGCTGGCGGAGGACGAGCGCGATCCGGACGCGCTCCTCGACGCGTTGATGGAGCGTGCACGGCAGGAATCGGGTGCGTTCGCCGAGCAACACGAGCGGGCGAACGCGCGGCGTGCTGCAGCCGATGCGAGGGGTGTCCCCATCCGCGTACTGAGCCGGGACGAGAACGAGCTGGCACGCCGGGTGCGCCTGGTGGCGAACGTCGTCGAGGCGGATCCGGACGCGCCCACGCTGGCCGAAGTGGCCGAGCTCATCGACCAGATGATGATCGAATCGGACCCCGACGCTGCCGCGGGCGAGACAGAACAGGAGGCCGGGGTCGAGTGAGCGAAATCAGTGAATGGCTGAAGGTGATGCTGGAGGAGATCGACCGCAAGGAAGAGGAATCCCGCGAGTCCCGCGAGGACCAGGCACCGGTGAAAGACGACAAGGAAAAGGGCGTCCCGGTGCGGCCGGGCGAAGGCGGCAACGACGCAGGAGCGAAAAAGGATGACGGATGAACCGCAACAGGGCGCCGAGCCGGTGCTGACCGGCAGCGCCTTTCTCTACGAGCAGCCGGAGCTGCTGACTCCGGAGCAACACGGCGGGCTGGGGCTGACGCCGCCCGAGCGCCCGTATGAATTCGTGCGCAACGTCCGTGCCATACCGGTGACGCTGCCGGAGTTCGCCACTGCCCAGCGTCACTATCCGATCGTCTTCACGTCCGTGGAAGACCCGGTGCCGCTGGCGGTGACCGCGATCCTGGACGACACCAACCTGTTCGTCGACGAGCAGGGGCAGTGGGACCCGATGTGCTACGTGCCGTCGTATCTGCGCTGTTATCCCTTCGGTCTCGCCACGGACGACCAGGGCCGCGGCGCACTGCTCATCGATCGCAAGTCGGCCGCCGTCACCGCGGAGCCCCGCTATCCCTTCTTCGAGGGCGGCGAGCTCTCGGAGCACACGAAGCAGATGGTGCAGTTCTGTTCCCAGTACGAAGCCGAGCGCGCGCGAACGCGCGAACTCTGCGAGCGGCTCCGCGATCTGGATCTGCTGACACCCCAGCAGGCGAGCTACACGCCGACGGGTGCAACCGAGCAGCAGACCCTGGCCAGCTACGTCTGCATCGACGCGAAGAAGCTCACCGACCTGGACAAGGACACCATCTACGGATGGCACCGCTCCGGTGAGCTGTCCTGCCTCTACTCTCACCTCCATTCGCTGGACAACTGGCGCACCCTGATGGCCCGCCGCCAGCAAAAAGGACTGTAGGAGGGGCTTTAGCCCCGATCAGCGCTCGGCGACCTCAAGCGAAGATCGGGCCTGAAGGCCCTCCTACCCGTTGGATTCGAAATAGCGGGCGAGCGGCTCCGGCAAGCCCGGTCGGATCGGATGGTCGGCGGGTGCGTCCGTCGGTGCCGAGCTGTAGGTGTTCCAGAACAGCACCGGGCGGCCGTCGAGACGGCCGGCATCCGCGTCGGCCAGCAGGGCGGCCAGCGCCTTGCCGGAATAGGTGGTCTCCAGTGTGAGGTCGAGTTCCGCGCCCGCCCGCTCGACCGCCCGGCGGGCCGCCGCGGTGGGCACGGCGTAGCCTTCGCCGAGGAATTCGTCGCGCACCTCCAGCTTCAGTTCGTCCTCCCGCACGGGTGGGAAGGACGGGTCGAGCCGGTGCAGCAGAGTAGCCGTCTTCGCGCCGAGCCGCCGGGTGCGGGTCTCGTCGGCGATCTTCTCGATGACCACGCGGACGGCGACGACGCGGCTGGACAGGCCGGCCGCCCTGAGGCCGGCCGCGAGCCCGGCTACCGTGCCCATGGTGCCGAGGGGCAGATAGACGAGTTCCGGTTCCGGCGCCTGCCCGGCGCGGACCTGGGCGGCGAGTTCGAAAGCCGCATTCACGTAGCCCACGGTGCCGTGCCACGTGGACCCGCCGATGGGGATGACCCAGGGCCGGTGCGCGGCGTCGGGACCGCGGAACAGGTCGCGGTACAGCGCGAGGCGTCGGGCCCGGCTGCCGCCCCAGGGCACCAGTTCGGTGCCCAGCGCGAGATGCCGGTTCAGCGTGCGCCGTACCGCCGGGCTGGCCGGCTGGGGCCCCAGCAGGCAGGTGCAGCCGAGACCGAGGCTGGTGGCATGCACGGCCGTGGCCAGCGCGTGGTTGGAGCCCGCCGCGCCGAAGGTGGCGACTGATCGATGACCTCGGGCAATGGCCTGGCCGAAGGCATACTCGAGTTTGCGCAGCTTGTTGCCGCCGTAGTCGGGATGGGTGAGATCGTCCCGTTTGATCCAGAGCGGCAGACGGTCGGTCCGACGGCATTCCAGTGGCGTCGGGAAAACGCCGAGGAACTCCCGCGGCAGACGGTTGAGCCCGCCGTGGGACTGTTCGAGATAGCTGTAGCCGCGCGGTGTCTGCATGAGTGGGACCGGTCGATGTCAGCCGGCATGGTAACTCCCCCCGGCAGGCCGTAGAATCAGGCTCTGGACGCTGAGGCACCAGGGGCGACAAGGGCAATCGGCATTTGAGCGATTCGACCAATACCGGCATTACCGTGGGGGAGATGCCGGCCGAGGATCAGTCCATACCGACTGGTCCCGATACCACCGCCGCCTTCATCGGCCGCGCGCTCTGCGGCCCCGTCAACCACCCCGTCACCGTCGGCTCCTTCTCCGAATTCTCCCGCCGCTTCGGCGGCCACTGGCGGCTGAGCAGTCTCGGCCCGGCCGTAGAGCAGTTCTTCGCTCATGGCGGCCGGCGCGCGATCGTGGTCCGCGTGGCGAACGGTGCCCGCGGCGCCAGGCTTACGCTGCCGGCCGGCGATGGCGGCCTGACGCTGGCAGCGCTCAGCCCGGGCGCCGGCGAGACGTTCCGCGCATCCGTGGACTATGACGGCATAGACGGTCGTCCGGGCGCCGACGGCAGCCGTTTCAACCTGACGGTGCAGCGGCTGTCGCCGCGCACGCGCCTGATCGACGACCAGGAGATCTTCCGCGGCCTCACCTGCGCCGAGGGCGGCGAGAACAACGTCCGCGATCGGCTCCTCACCTCCCGGCTGGTGCGCGTGGCCGGACCCTTGCCCGGATGCCGTCCCGACGCCACCCGTTCCGGCGGCGCGGACCGGGTAGTCTCCTACGTACAGGCCGGCGAGCCCGGCACTGACGGTCAGCCGCTGACGGACTACGACCTGATCGGCTCGGCGCGTGACTACACGGGGCTGTTCGCGCTGGAAGGCGCGGCGCACTTCAGCTTCCTCTACGCGCCGCCGATGGGCGGCGGCCGCGATCCCGGCCCGGCTTTCCTCATGGCGGCCGAGCGCTATTGTCAGCGCCGCGGCGCCATGTTGGTCGTCGATCCGCCGGTATCCTGCCGCAGCTTCGCCGAGCTGGATCTGGCGCTGCGCCGGGACGGCTTCCGCAGCCCACAGCTCGTGACCTACTTCCCGCGCATGATCGACCGGCGCCGACCGGACGACGGGATCGTGGCGGTCGGCGGCGCGCTGGCCGGGATCCTGGCCCGCAATGACGAGAGCGGCCATGTCTGGACGTCCCCGGCCGAAGGAGCGGCGTTCCTGCGCGATCTGCGCCCGGCCGTGGAACTGGACGATGCGGAAGCGGCAGCGCTGCATCGCCACGGGGTGCAGACGTTGCGCCGCGGCGACGACCGGCGGGTGCGTCCGACGGGAGACGTCACCTTCACCGGCAGCGTGTTCGGCGGCGCCCGGCGGTTGGCTAGCGAGCGGCTGATCCAGTTCGTCCTGCATCGCGTCGAGCGGTCCACGCGCTGGGTGCTGTTCCGCCGCAGCGAGCGCGCGTTGTGGCAGGCGGTGGAGCGCCGCGTGGGCGATTTTCTGCAGGCGCTGGAGGCGGACGGCGCCTTCGCTGGCCGGGGCGGCGCCGCGTGGTTCGTGCGCTGCAATTCCTCCACCAATACGGCCGCCCAGCAGGGCAGGCCTTCGGTCGGCCTCATCATCGGCTTCCGGCCCGTCGGCGAGACGGAGATGCTGGTGTGGTCGCTGGTGCAGGAACCGGCCGGGGCGCGGATCAGCCCTGCGGCCTTCGCCGGCGCCAGCGCCGCGACGGGCTGAAGACCGCTCGGATCAGGCGCGGGCCGGCCGCGCCGTGATGTACATGCGGATCACCGCGTGCACCACCTCGGTGCCGTCAGCTCCGCGGACGGATACGTCCACCGCCACATCCTCGCCGTCGTCCCATTGCGTCTCCGGGAGACGGGCCGTCGCCGTCACATCCATGGCCGCCTTGGCCAGGTACTCGATATTCATGCCCCGCGGGATCCATCGCCGGTCCGCCGGGATGGCCGCCTCCATCAGCACGCCGGCGCAGAGTTCGCAGAGGTTGGCGCAGGCGAGGGCGTGCACCGTGCCGATGTGGTTCTTCACCTTGCGCCGCTTGCGCACCCGCGCGGTGACATGATCCGGCTCTATCTCGAGGATGAGCGGCGAGATGGACGAGAAGTAGGGCGCGCGCAGACACACTGCGCGGGTGAACAGCCAGCGGCCGAGCGGCCAGCGCGACAGCCGGCGCCACATCCTCAGAGCGGAAGTCTCAGTCGTCATGATCCGGTTCCTCGTGTGCCGGCGCACCGTAACCGCCGCCGCCGGGCGTCTCGATGATCACGGCGTCGCCGACGCCGACCTCGCGCGTGTCCACCGCCGCCAGTTCCTCGACACTACCGTCTGCGCGGCGCAGGCGGTTGCGGCCGACGGCGCCGTCGCCGCCGCCGGCCAGGCCGAACGGCGGCACGCGCCGATGACCGGACAGTATGGAGACGCCCATGGGCTGCAGGAAGCGGATGACGCGCCGGCAGCCGTCGCCGCCCCGCTGCCGGCCGCGGCCGCCCGAGCCCGCGCGGACGGAGAACTCCTCCACCAGCACCGGGAAGCGGCCTTCCAGCACCTCCGGGTCGGTGAGGCGGGAGTTGGTCATGTGGGTCTGCACGGCATCGGCGCCGTCGAAGTCCGGCCCGGCCCCGGCGCCGCCGGCGATGGTCTCGTAGTACTGGTGCTCGTCGTCGCCGAAGGTGAGGTTGTTCATCGTGCCCTGGGAGGCGGCCAGCGCGCCGAGGGCACCGTAGAGCGCGTCGGTGACGCACTGGGAGGTCTCCACGTTGCCGGCGACGACCGCAGCCGGATAGCGGGGGCTCAGCAGCGTGCCCGGCGGTACGCGGATGTCCAGCGGCTCGAGGCAGCCGGCGTTCAGGGGGATGGGCTCCTCCACCAGTGTGCGGAACACGTACAGCACCGCCGCGCGGGTCACCGACTCCGGCGCGTTGAAGTTGCTCGGTGACTGCGGGCTGGTGCCTGTGAAGTCCACCCGCGCGCGGCCGTCACGGACGCGGATGTTCACCCGGATGGTCTCGCCGCTGTCCAGTTCGTAGGCGAACTCGCCGTCGCGCAGGCGAGCCAGCAGGCGGCGCACGCTGGCGGCCGCGTTCTCGCGCACGTGGTCCATGTAGGCGTGCACGGTCTCCGCGCCGTAGCGGTCGATGGCTCGGTCGAGCTGGCGTATGCCTTCCTCGTTGGCCGCGAGCTGGGCCTTGAGGTCGATCAGGTTGCGCCGCGGGTTGCGGGCGGGCCAGTCGCCGCTGCGGAAGAGTTCGAGTACGGTCTCGGTCTGCAGCTCGCCGCCCCGCGCGAGGCGTACGTTGTCCAGCAGCACGCCTTCCTCCTCGATGCGGTGGCTCGCCGGCGGCATGGAGCCGGGGGTGAGTCCGCCGACGTCGGCGTGATGGGCGCGGGAGGCGAGCCAGAACGCCGGCTCCGCCGCGTCACGTCCGGGGAAATAGGGCGTGACCACCGTGATGTCCGGCAGGTGGGTGCCGCCGTTGTAGGGGGCGTTCAGCATCCAGGCGTCGCCGGGGCGAACGTCGTCGGCGTTCGCATCGATGACGGCGGCGACGCTGTCGCCCATCGAGCCCAGGTGAACCGGCATGTGGGGCGCGTTGGCGATGAGCCGTCCGGCCCGGTCGAACACGGCGCACGAGTAGTCCAGCCGTTCCTTGATGTTCACCGAATGGGCCGTGTGGCGCAGCACGGTGCCCATCTGCTCGGCGATGTGCATGTAGAGGTTGTTGAACACTTCCAGCATGACCGGATCGGCCTCCCGGGAAACCCGCTCGGCGGCCGGCGCCTCGCGCCGGGTCAGCAGCAGGTGGCCGTGCTCGTTGAGCTCGCCCTCCCAGCCCGGCTCGATCACCGTGGTGGCGTTGTCCTCGATGACGATGGCCGGCGACGGGATGCGCTGGCCCGCGCCCAGTTCGGCGCGGTCGTAGACCGGCACACGACGGTACTCGCCCTGCAGCCAGACCTCGGTGTGTTCGAGGGGTTCGGGCGGCGCATCCGTCGCGCCCGGACCGCTGAAGCCCCGCGGCAGTTCATCGCGGCCCCGGGCCTCCACTGTGAGCGAGGCGAGCACCAGGGGCTCGTCGCCGGGTGCCACGCCGAAACGGGTGCGGTGGGCCTCCGCGAACGCCGCTGCCGCCTCATCGGGGCTGCCGCCGGGCACCGTGAGTATGGTGTCGCTGCCGGCCACTCGCAGGCCGTAGCGCACCGCGATCTCCAGCGTGTTGGCGGGCAGGCCCTGGGCGGCGAGTTCGTCCCGGCAGTCGGCCACGAGCCTGTCCCGGGCTGCCTCGGCCGTATCCGTCGCGGCTTCCAGCGGCATCTCGATGCTCTCGGTGCGCGAGGCGATGAGGTCGGCGAGCCCCATGCCATAGGCCGAGAGCAGGCCGGCCAGCGGGTGCAGCCAGATCGAGCGTACGCCGAGGACGTCGGCCACCCGGCAGGCGTGCTGGCCGCCGGCGCCGCCGAAACAGCACAGCGTGAAGTCCCGCACGTCCTCGCCACGCTCCACGGTGATGCGGCGGATGGCATTCGCCATGTTCTCGACGGCGATGCGCAGATAGCCCTCGGCCACTTCCTCATCGATCGGGGTCCGGCCGGTGTCGGCGCGGGCCGCCTCCGCCAGCGCCTCGAGGGCCGTCAGGCTCGCTTTCCGGTCGAGCGGTTCGTCGCCGCCGGGCCCGAATACGGCAGGGAAGTGGGCCACCGGGATGCGGCCGAGCGCCACATTGGCATCGGTTACGGTCGCGGGGCCGCCGCGCCGGTAGCAGGCGGGGCCCGGGTCGGCGCCGGCGGATTCGGGGCCGGCCTGGAAGCGGCCGTCGCGATAGGTCAGCACCGAGCCGCCGCCCGCCGCTATCGTGTGTATCTCCATCATCGGCGCGCGCAGGCGTACCCCGGCCACCTCCGAGTCCAGCGTGCGAACGTACTCGCCCGCCCAGGCCGAGACGTCGGTGGAGGTGCCACCCATGTCGAAGCCGATCAGCCGCTCGAGTCCGGTCGCGCTCGCCGTCTGCACCATGCCCACCACGCCGCCGGCCGGGCCGGACAATACCGCGTCCTTGCCGCGCAGGCGTGCCGCATCGATGAGCCCGCCGTTCGACTGCATCATCTGCAGCCGCTCCGGCGCCGCCACCGGCTCCAGCGCTCGGTCCAGGCGCTCGACGTAGCGGTACAGCACGGGCGAGAGATAGGCGTCCACCAGCGCGGTCTGGGCGCGGCTCACGAACTTGATGACCGGGGCCGTCTCGTGGGACACGGAGATCTGGCTGTAGCCGAGTTCCGCGGCGATGGCGGCGACGCGCTCCTCGTGCGCCGTCCAGCGATAACCGTGCACCAAGCATACGGCCACCGCCGTGATGCCGCGCTCCCGGGCCGCCGCGAGGTCCCGGCACAGCGCCGCCTCGTCCAGCGCCCGGAGCACCGTGCCGTCGGCGTCGACCCGCTCGTCGGCCTCGATGATCTCCATCTCCAGCGGCCGGGGTTTGCGGATGTGCAGCGCGAAGATATCCGGCCGGCTCTGGTAGGCGATGGCGAGCGCATCGCGGAAGCCTCTCGTCACCACCAGCGCGACGGGTTCGCCGCGTCGCTCGAGCAGGGCGTTGGTCGCGACGGTGGTACCCATCTTCACGGCATCCACACGGGCCCCGGCATCGCCGGCGGCGGCAAGCAGCCGGCGGATGCCCTCGACGGCCGCGTCGTCGTACTGCCCCGGTGATTCGGACAGCAGTTTGGCGGTGACCAGTTCGCCGGCCGGCGAGCGGCCGATCACGTCCGTGAACGTGCCGCCCCGATCGATCCAGAATTGCCAGCCGGCGTCATGCATCCGACAGAGTGTACCGTCCTGCCCTCCCCCGTGTAGGAGGGCCTTCAGGCCCGATGGGTTTCTCTAGGCGTCGGCCCGCCATCGACTGGGGCGGACTACGGGCGACGCTCATGTGGGAGGGCCTTTAGGCCCGATCAATCGCGGCTGAAGCCGCTCCTAACATCGTCTATCGGCGCCAGTCGGTCCGGACGACCCCCGCAGCCCACCCCAGCCGCTGACGGGCCCGCAGCCGAAGGGAACGGCACCAGTCAGCAGGCGCCGCTGACTGGCAGATCCTCCCGGCCACCGCGAGGCGGCCGTCATGCGGGGGTATCCATCGCCGCGACCTTTTGTCGGGAGCAAGATGGATACCCCCGCAGGGCGGCCAGGAAAGAAGGAATCGGGCCTGAAGGCCCTCCCACAGCAGGGTCGGGCCTGAAGGCCCTCCTACGGGTGTTGCAGTAAGATGGCCGGCGCATGGAGCAGAACGACGTCATCCTCTACACCCTGATCGCCTACGGCATTGCGCTCGTCGGCATCGGCGTGTGGGCGCAGAGCCGCAACCGGGACAATACCGACTACTTCCTGGGCGGCCGGCGGCTCGGGCCGTGGCTGGCGGCGCTGAGCGGCTCGGCCAGTTCGTCATCGGCCTGGACGCTGCTGGCCGTGAGCGGCGCGGCGTATTCCTGGGGCCTGTCCGCGCTGTGGCTGTTCCCGGCGACGTTGAGCGGCTTCCTCATCAACTGGTTCCTGATCGCGCCGCGCCTGCGGGTGCTGTCGCGGGAGACGGGCGCCATCACGCTGGCGGAGATCATCGCGCCAGCCGGGTTCGGCGCGGCGCGCAAGACGGTGCTGCGGGTGGCCGCCGTGATCGTGCTGTTCTGTTTCATTTTCTACATCGCCTCCCAGTTCGAAGGCGCGGGAAAGGCGTTTCAGGCGCATTTCGGCTGGCCCCGGGAGGCGGCCATCCTGACGGGCGTGGCGATCGTGCTGGCCTACACCTTCCTCGGCGGATTCTGGGCCGTCTCGGTCTCGGACATGGTGCAGGGGCTGATGATGGTGGCCGCCGCCGTCCTGGTGCCGGCGGCGGCGCTCGTCGCCCTCGGCGGCGTCGGCGAGCTGGCGCCCCGGCTCGCCGCCACCGCCTCTCCGGTCGAGCTGTCGCTGACCGGTCCGTTCACCGGCGCCATGGGCGTGGCGTTCGTCCTCGGCACGCTGGGCATCGGCCTCGGCTATCCGGGCCAGCCTCACGTCGTGAACCGTTTCATGGCGCTGCGCGACGAGCCGTCGCTCCGGCGGGCCCGTGTCATCGCGATTTCCTGGGCGGTACTCGTCTACGGCGGCATGCTGCTGCTCGGGCTCTGCGCTCGCGTGCTCTACGACATCGCCGACGGCGAGCAGGTGCTGTTCGAGGTCTCGGCGCGGGTGCTGCCGCCCTTCGTCGCCGGTATCGTGCTGGCGGCCGTGCTGTCGGCCATCATGTCCACCGCGGACAGCCAGTTGCTGGTGGCGGCCTCGTCGGCGGCCCACGACTGGAACGCGGGCACGCCGGGGCGTACGTCGCGCCTGTGGGTCTCCCGGGTCACCGTGGTACTGCTCTGCATCGCGGCGGCCCTGCTGGCGATCTTCGTCGCGGAGGACATCTTCACGCGCGTGCTGTTCGCCTGGCACGCCGTGGGCTCGGCCTTCGGCCCGCTGCTGCTGATGCGCGTGCTCGGCTATCGCGTCGGCGCGCGTGGCACGCTCGCCACCCTGATCGCCGGCTTCGGACTGACCGTGATCCTGCACTGGCTGCCCCACACGCCGGGCGACGCCGCCGAGCGGCTGATCCCGCTCGTCGTCGCGCTCACGATCGCCTGGGTTGCCGCCGTTCGGGAAACGACTGACGCGATGAGTGTGCGTTGATCGCCGCCGCAATTAGACTGTCCCGCCTATGAAGGTCGATCGCATCCTGCGCACCGTGCTGATCCTGGCGGTGATCCTGCTGTTCGTGGCGGTGATCGCGGGCATGCTGTTCATTACCGAGTCCGCGCTCAACGTCTGGGACCGCCTGCGCGAGGCGCCGGCGTGGCTGGTCTCTGCCTATGCAGGGGTCTTGCTCGCCATTGCTCTCGCGGCCGTCTGGATCGTCTGGCGCTTCCTGCTGCCGCGGCGCTCCCGCCGGGAGGAGCAGAAGCAGCCGGTGTTCTCGGAGGAGGCACTGAAGGACCGGCTGACGGCCGCCGAGGCGGCCGGTATCGACGTGGCCGCCGCCCGCGGTGAACTCGCCGCCCTGGACGAGCGGCGGGCGACCGGGCGCATCCATCTCGCCCTGTTCGGCGAGATCAGCACCGGCAAGAGTTCGCTGATCCGCGCGCTGGTGCCCGGCGCGGAAGTCGAGACGAGTCCGGTGGGCGGCTCCACCCGGGAGATTGCGCGCTATCAGTGGCACAGCCCGAACGGCGAGGAAGTGGTGCTGACCGACGTCCCCGGCACCGGCGCCGTCGGCGGCGAGTTCGATGCCGTCGCGCGCGAGGAGGCGCTGCGCGCCCACGTCGTGCTCTATCTCTGCGACGGGGATCTCAGGCGCCAGGAAGCCGGTGCGCTCGGGCAGCTGGTCGGCGTCGGCAAACCCACCATTCTGGTGTTGAACAAGACCGACCAGTACACGGAGGAGGAGCTCTACCAGGTAATGGAACGGCTGCAGGCCCGCCTGCAGGATCTGCAGCCGCAGGCCCCGGCCGTCGCCGTGCGGGTGAGCGCCCGCGAGGACGAGGCCGTCATGGAGGAGGGTCCGGAAGGAGAACTGGTCGAGCGTCGCCGGGCGCGCGAGCCCGACATCGCCGAGCTGGTGCTGGCGCTGAACGAGCAGCTTGCCCGCGGCCGCGACGACATGGACCGCCGCCGCGATGCGGCCGTGTTCGCGCTGGCCACGGAGAAGCTGCAGGCGGCGGAGACCGCCTACCGTGCGCGACGGGCCGAGGAGATCATCCGTTCCTATACCCGCAAGGCCGTGATCGGTGCGCTGGCGGCGGTGAGCCCCGGCACCGATATCGTCATCCAGGGCTATCTGGGCACCGCGATGACCCGGGCCCTGTCGGCGCTGTACGGTATCTCGCCGCGGGATCTCGATATCGAGCAGTTCCTGAACCTGAGCCAGAGCCGCGTGGGACGGGCGCTGCCGCTCACGCTCGCCGTGGCCGGCAACGGGCTCAAGGCCTTTCCCGGCGTCGGCACAGTGGCGGGCGGGCTGGTGCATGCCGTAGCCTATGGCCTCATCTTCGATGCCCTGGGCCGCAGCTTGGTCCAGGCCCTCGCCGCCCGGGGACGGTTCTCGCCGGAGGCGGCCGCCGAGCAGTTCGAGGAAAATCTGAGTGAGTATCTGGAAACGGGTGTTCGGCGCGTGGCGCAGATCGCCCTCCGGGAACAGGCAAGACGCCGGGACGAGTAGGGCCGGCGGAATTGCCGATCCTGCGGCCGACCCGAGCGGCGGTCATCTCGACCTCGCCCGGGAGAGCCTGCGCGAGCTGCTGGGCGACCGGCGCCTGCCCGCCGGCGTGCGCGAGGCGCTGGCGGACGACTACCGGCAGGTCCAGGCGATGCTGGACAAGCTCGAGCACGGCCACCTGCACATCGCCGCCTTCGGCCGGGTGAGCACCGGCAAGTCCTCGCTGCTGAACGCCCTGATCGGCGAGACCCGCTTCGCCGTGAGTCCGCTGCACGGCGAGACACGCGAGAGCGCCATGCACGCCCTGCGCGAGGAGGAGGCGGGTGGCGTCTTCGTGATCGACACGCCCGGCATCGACGAGGCGGGCGGGGAGGAACGCGAGGCGCTGGCGCGGGAGGTGGCCGGCCGCGCCGACCTGGTCATGTTCGTCGTCGACGGCGACATGACCGCGACCGAGTTCGATGCGCTGCGCACGATCGTGCGACTCGGCCGCCCGGTGGTGCTGGTATTGAACAAGGCCGACCGCTACGACGACGCCGAACGGGACACGCTGCTGGCGGTCCTGCGCGAACGCGTGGATGGGCTCATCGATGCGCGCAACGTCATCCCGGCCGCTGCCGACCCCGCACCGCGCACCGTGATCACCCGAGTAGCGGACGGGGAGGAGCACGAGACGCGCCGCCGGCCGCCGGCGGACGTGGAGGCGCTGCGCCTCAGGCTGTGGGAGATCCTCGACCGGGAGGGCAAGACGCTGGCCGCGCTGAACGCCTCCATCTTCGCCGCCGATCTCACCGACAAGGTGGGCCGGCGGATCGTGCAGGCGCGGCGCGAGGTGGCCGAGCGCGTGGTGCGCACCTACTGCATCGCCAAGGGCGCCACCGTGGCGCTTAACCCGGTACCCGTGGCGGATCTGTTCGCCGCCGCCTTCGTCGACGTCGGCATGGTGGTGCATCTGTCCCGGATCTACGAGCTGCCCGTCGCCCGCCGCGAGGCCGGCTCCCTGGTGCGGGTCATCATGACCGAGGCAGCGGCGCTCATGGGCACCGTCTGGGCGGTGCACTTCCTCTCCAGCGCGCTGAAGGTGGGCACCGGCGGGCTGTCCACCCTGATGACCGCCGGTGCTCAGGGCGCGATCGCCTACTACAGCACCTACGTGGTCGGCCGCGTCGCCGACGAGTACCTGGCCCAGGGCAAGTCCTGGGGCGAGGGCGGGCCCAAGCGGGTAGTCTCCGACATCCTCGCCAGCCTCGACCGGGACACGATCCTGCGCGAGGCGCGCGAGGAGATACGTCAGCGGCTGCGGGCGGCGCAGTGAAACTCGCGGGACGCAGGAGCGAACCCGACACGCTCTCCCGCAAGCGCAGGGAGCGCATCAGGGCGATGGTGCGCTCCATCCCGCCGGGCTGCGTGGCCAGCTACGGCCAGATCGGCCGGCTGGTGGGGGTGCCCCGCGGTGCCCGGCTGGTGGGGCGGGTGATGGCGACGCTGCCCGAAGGCACCGACGTGCCCTGGCACCGGGTGGTGAACGCGGCTGGCCGCATCTCTCTGCCGGAGGGCAGTGCCGGCTATTTCCGCCAGCGCGACCGCCTGCGCGAGGAGGGCGTCATCGTCTCGCGCGGTCGCATCTCCATGGCGCGGTTCGGCTGGCAGCCGGACCTCGACGAACTCATCTGGAGGGCGGCGCCGGCCGCCGATGCGAGCAGGGAGGAAACCCAGTGACGAACGCTTACGCCGATCTCGACGTCATCTTTTCCCACGGCCAGGAGAGCGGGCCCTGGGGCAGCAAGATCACCGCGATGGCGGCCATGGTGCGCGAGCTCGGCGCCCGTGCCGACTCCGTCGACTACCAGGGCATCGCCGACCCCACCCAGCGGGTGCAGAAGCTCGTGGGCGTGCTGGGCGGCATCGAGCGGCCGGCACGGTCGATCATCCTGGTGGGCTCCAGCATGGGCGGCCACGTTGCCACCGCGGCGAGCACCGTCCAGTCGGTGGACGGCGTCTTCGTGCTGGCGCCTGCCTACTACATGCCCGGCTACGAGGAGCTCACTCCGCCGCCGCCTGACTCCCCGCTCGAGATCGTGCACGGTTGGCGCGACGACGTGGTGCCGGTGGAGAACAGCATCCGTTTCGCCCGGGAGTCGCTGGCCTCCCTGCACGTGGTGGACGGTGATCACCGCCTGACGGAAAACATCGATATCATCAACGAACTGCTGCGCCTGTTCATCGGGCGCGTCATGGCGAAGAGGGGAGAGTGAAATGCGGAACCTGTTGCTGATAGGCGCCTGTCTGGCGCTGGCCGCCTGCGGCGGTGCGGACGACGAGGCGGCGAAGTCCGACGAGTCTTATACCGACGAGACTTATGAGGACCGCGAGACCGTCTTCGACCCGATGACCGACACCATCGACCGCGCGAAGGAAGTGGAGGAGATGGGCAAGGACCGCAAGAAGGCCATGGACGAGGCGCTGGAGGGGGCCGAGGCGCGGGATCCCGAGTGAGCATGCGCCATCGCACGCGGGAGGGCCGACTGGCATACCTCGGTGCTGGCGGCGAGCGCGGCCGCGAGCACTACACGGTCACGGTCCACACCGACGGGCGGCGCATCCTGCGCGCCCGCAGCGAGATCGACGAGGGGGAGGTGCTGCGTGACGTGCTGTGCGCCGTCGACGCCGACTGGCGCCCGCTGGACGCGTTCGTGCGCCTCACGGTGGAAGATCGGTTCGTCGGCACCGGCTGGTACGTGTTCGACGAGAGAGGCGGCGCCTGCGAATCGTTCAATGTGGAGGACGGCCGTCTCAGCCAGGTGCTGGATGCCGCCGCGCCGCTGCAGACCTTCGGCAGCCACGCGATCGCCAGCGACGCCTGGATGACCACCGCCTTCGACTTCTCCCGCCCGGACGAGGACCAGTGGGTGACGGGCAGCCTGATCAGCTCGCTCGCCTTCAATGGCTCGACGGGCCCGCGGCTGCACCGCATCAGCTACGGTCTGCGCTACCGCGGCCGGGAGACGCTGGAGGTGCCGGCGTGTGCGCTGGAGACGCATCACTTCGAGTTCCTGTTCGAGGGGACCGTGGTCGATTACCATCCGCCGTATCACGTGTGGACCACGGCCGACGACGACCGGCTGATCGTCAAGGCCCACGTGGGCGAGCCGAAGGACTACCTCTATCAGCTCGTGAGCCTGACCGGCTGACGCCTGCCGACGCCCATGCTGCTGCAGACGTTACTGGTCGCCCACATCGCCGTGCTCGGATACTGGCTGGGCTCGGAGCTGGTCATCAATTCCACCTTCCGCTACGTCTCGTACGCGGACGGCCTGCCGTTCGCGGAGCGGGACCGGCTGCTGGATCACGTCATGGACGTGGACCAGCACGTGCGCTACGCGCTGATACTGCAGCTGGGCCTCGGTACCGCGCTGGCGGCCCTGTACGGCTATCTGCCGGGCGGCGCGGCGCTCGCCGTCGTCGCCGGGCTGTTTGCGGCGGCATGGCTGGTGCTGGTGGAGCTGACGCATCGCCGGCGCAAGTCCTCTGCCGGAACGCTGCTGGCGCTGGCCGATCATGCGGTGCGCCACGCCGTGATGCTGGCGTTGCTGGTACTCGGTGCGCTGTCGCTGACCGGGCTCCTGCGGGCGCCGGGCTGGCTCGCCTGGAAGGTGATCCTCTTCGCCGGCGTCATCGTCTGCGGCGTCGGCATCCGGCTGGCGCTGGTCCGCTATTTCGCGGTATGGCAGGAGATCGGCGCGCACGGCAGCGACGCCGCGCTCGAGTCCCGGCTGCGGCAGGGTTACCGGCGGGCGACGTCGGTCCTCGTCGTCCTGTGGCTGTTGATTGCCGGCATTACGGTGCTGAGCGTCGTGAAGCCGGCGCTCGCCTGACGGACGGGCAAGCCGCCCGCCGCTAGGCGACGAGCTTCTTCGCGATCCCCGCGACGTGCTCTCCCTGGAAGCGGGCGATCGTGAGTTCCTTCTCCGACGGGGTGCGGCTGCCGTCCGTATCCGCCAGCGTAGCCGCGCCGTAGGCGCTGCCGCCCATCACCTCGTCCATCGTCGTCAGCGCCCGGCAGGTGTAGGGCACGCCCACCACCACCATGCCGTGATGGATCAGCGTGTTGTGGAAAGAGGTGATGGTGGTCTCCTGGCCGCCATGCTGGGAGGCCGTGGAGGTGAACACGCTGCCCACCTTGCCGACCAGCTTGCCGTTCGCCCACAGACCGCCGGTCTGGTCCAGGAAGTTCCGCATCTGCGCGCACATGTTGCCGAAGCGCGTCGGCGTGCCGAAGATTATGGCGTCGTAATCGGCCAGCTCGGCGGGTTCGGCCACCGGCGCGTCCTGGTTGGTCTTGGCGCCCGACTCTTCGAGCACCTTCTCGGGCACGAGTTCCGGCACCCGCTTCAGCGTGACGTCGGTTCCCTCGACGCCGGCGGCTCCTTCGGCCACCGCTTTCGCCATCGTCTCGATGTGGCCGTACATGCTGTAGTAGAGGACGAGTATTCGCGCCATCGTTGGTCTCCTGCTGATCGATCCTGCGAACCCGACCGCAGATGCTACCGGTAGTTCTTGCGCGAATCACCAATGGACGCCGCGCTGCGCCGTCCCGACAATACGGTTTCGTCAGTCTCGAGGATGCCGTCATGACAGGCGCCCCGGCCGCGCAGAATGTCGACGCCGTGCCCGTCGCCGCACTCGTCCCGTTCGTCCTGATCACCTTCGGCATCGCCTGGGGCGTGTTCTGCCTGTTCCTGTTCGCCCCCGATGCGGTGACGGCGGTATTCGGTGAGATCAGCGGCCGCAACCCGCTGTTCTATCTGGCCGTATGGGCGCCCGGCATTGCCGCTGTCGTGCTCGTGCTGCGGTATGCCGGCCTGCGCGGACTCCGGGGCTACCTTCGCCGGCTTGCCCTGTGGCGCTGTTCGCCTGCCTGGTATGCATTCGTCCTGCTCGGCATCCCGCTGCTGTTTGTCGCGGGCGTGGCACTGAAAGGCGACCTGGACGAGTGGTCCGCATGGTCGGGGACGGCCGGTTCGCTGGCGACGGCGCTGCTCTTGATGCTGTTTCTCGGTCCGGTCGAGGAATTCGGCTGGCGCGGTCTGGCCCTCCCGCTGGCTCAGCGCCGGCTCGCGCCTTTCTGGGCCGGTCTGGCGGTGGGTATCGTTTGGGCGCTCTGGCATTTTCCGGCTTTCCTTCTGAGTGGCACGCCCCAGGGCGCTTGGTCGTTCACGCCCTTCTTCCTGGGTTCGGTCGGGGCGGCGCTTATCGTGACGGCGCTGTTCAATGCCTCGCGCGGGAGCATCCTCCTGCCGCTGTTCTTCCATTTCTGGCTGAACAATCCCCTATGGCCGGATGCCCAGCCTTACGACATGTATCTCTTCTGCGCAGCGGCCGTAGTCGTTGTGTGGCTGAACCGCACGGCGATGTTCAGCCGGCAGGGCGCCGCGATCGGCGTCGTCGAGAGCCGCTATGCCAAACCGTATGCCTAGGATGAGAGGACTGTATGCGGCCGCGGTCTGGCTGCTGGCCGTCATCCCCGTCGCCCTGCCAGCGGCGGCCGGACCGGGGGAGGCGTTCCGGGACGCGCTGGAGGCGCTGCACGCCGAGCACGGTTTCCCGGGCGCCACGGCTGCCTGCGTCCTGCCCGACGGCTCGGTGTTGGTCGCGGCGACGGGGCTCGCCGACATGCATGCCAAAATGCCGATGAGGCCGGACGACCGGATGCTGGCTGCGAGCATCGGCAAGACCTTTACGGGTGCGATGGCGCTGGCTCTGTCGCGCGAGGGCCGGCTCGGGCTCGACGATCCCCTGGCCGAGTGGCTGGGCGACGAGCCCTGGTACGAGCGGCTGCCCAACCATGACACGATCACGCTGCGCCACCTGCTCCGGCATCGATCGGGCCTCTCCGACCACGTCTACGACGAGGCCTTCGGCGCCGAGTTTGCCCAGCGGCTCGCGACCGGCCGCTCGTTCGCGCCGCGGGAGTTGATCGGCTACGTACTCGACGAGGAGCCTCTGTTTCTGCCCGGCGAGGGCTTCGCATACACGGATACGGGCTACGTGCTGCTCGGACTGGTCATCGAGAAGGCGACGCGCGAGGGTTACTACGAGGGCGTGGCCCGGCGGTTCCTGGAGCCGCTCGGTCTTTCGCATACCTCGCCGTCTGATCGTCGCGACCTGGCCGGGTTGGTGCCGGGTCATCTGGCCGCCGACAACCCGTTCGGGCTGCCGGCGAAGACGCTCACGGAGGACGGGCTGCTGGCCTTCCATCCGGGACTCGAATGGACCGCCGGCGGCTTCGTCAGCAATTCCCGGGATCTGGCGCGCTGGGGCGCCGCCCTGTTCGGCGGGGCGGCGATGCCGGGAGACTACCTGCCGGTGCTGCTCGCCTCGGCGCCGATCGACCCGGCGCGGCCCGCCGCGCGCTACGGCCTGGGGGTTGCGGAGTTCCGCGGCGGGCATTTCGGCGCCGTGTACGGCCACGCCGGCTGGATCCCGGGCTACACGTCCAGCCTGCGCCATTACGCCGATCACGGTGTGACGATCGCCTTCCAGGTGAACACCGACATCGGATTCACCGAGCCGGGCAGCGAGCTCATGGGAGAGATCGAGGCGCGGCTCGCGGAGGCGGTCATCGGGCGTTGATGCGTGCCGTCGCCCATTGTTGTCGGCGGGCGGTCTGCCTAGACTGGCCCCATGAGAAAGACGGCGATCAATGACGTCACGATAGAGATCATCCGCGGCGACATCGCCGACCAGCCCGACATGGACGTGATCGTCAACGCGGCGAACGCGGAGCTGCAGACCGGCGGCGGCGTGGCCGGCGCGATCCACCGCGCTGCGGGGCCGGGCCTGGCCGAGGAGGGCAGTCAGTACGCGCCGATCCAGCCCGGCGAGGCGGTGATGACGGGCGCCCACGATCTGCCGAACCGTTGCGTCATCCATTGTCTGGGGCCGGTCTACGGTCGCGACGAGCCGTCCGACGAATTGCTGGCCTCCTGTTATCGCGTGGCACTGTCGCTGGCGGACGAAAACTCGGTGGCGTCCATTGCCTTCCCGGCGCTCTCCACCGGGGCTTTCGGCTTCCCGGCGGAACCGGCGGCGCGTATCGCACTGGGCGCGGTCCTGGAGGCGTTGCCGAAGCTGTCCGCCGTGAAGCACGTCCGGTTCGTGCTGTTCAGCGATGCCGACGCGGCGCTGTACGAGGAGACGCTCCAGTCCCTGCCGGCGGGGTGAGCGCCGCGGACGACCGGTAGCCGGCCAGGCCTTCGTGGCCCGCGATCGTGACTCCTTCGTCAGTTTGCGGTAATTTATTCCCGCATATGGTAGACAGGGACGTCAGGGGACGTGGGACATCCATTTCTTGATGCGCTCGCAACGTCGGTGCTCGTGGCGCTGGTTCTGGGCTTCGGCGGCAGCGAGAGCCAGTTTTTCAGCCTTGCGCATGCGCTCGCAGCGTTCGTCGGCACCGGCACCGGCCTGGCGATAGCCCGCCTGCATACCCGCCCGCCGCTGTGGCGCCTCGCCGTCGCCGCGTTCTGCGGCGTGAGCGTCGGCTACGGTCTCTTCGCCGTTCTCACCCCCGTCGGCCTGATCGATGCCGGTAACCTGCTCCGCGAGGCGGCCACGATCTTCGTCGCGCTCATACTCGGTTTCGGTGTTTCGCGGATCAGTGTCGGGCCGGCTGTGCCGCGGCGCCCGGTACGCGGCCGCCCATCAGGGAGGAGACGATGATGCGTCAGTTACTGACTGTTGTTCTCGTGGTCCTTTTCGCTGTCCCTTCCTGCGCTACGCTGGACGATGATCCAGCAGGGGGCGACCCGGCGGCTGGCGGCAATGCAGCCACCCATGCGGCCGCCGCCACGGAGTTGCTGGAGGTCACCCGTTCCCGCGAGATGATGGAGCGCTCCCAGGCGCAGACATTGTCGATGATCATGGAGTCGATCGAACTGGCGGGCATCCGCCCGGAGGATCGGGGGCGGTTCGAGCGGTGCTTCAGCCTGGCGAGGGACTTCATAGACCGCGAAATGTCCTGGGAGCGCGTCGAACCCGAGTTCGTCCGGGCCTACACGAACGTCTACGAGGAAGCGGAACTCCGGCAACTGATCGATTTCTACCGCTCGCCGGTCGGCAGAAAGATGATCGACCGTCAGCCCCTCCTGGAGGCCGAGGCACTCCGGATCATGCGTAACCTGATGGCTGACAGCCAGCCGCGGCTGATGGCCCTGCTGCGTGACGAGATGGAATCCGGAAGCCCGCGAGAGCGGGAAACGCCGGACTGGGCGGCAGGCGACGCCCCGCCGGACGTCGCGTGGCCTTCCGCTCTGCATTGACGCCGGCAGACCGATGGAGATCGCCCGGTCCGAATACGCACTGCTCGTAGCCGGCCTCTGTTTCGTGCTCGTCGGCCTTTACGAGCGATTCGTCCTGACTTACCGCGTCCTTTGCGTCCTGATGCTCGAGTCCGGATCGCAGAATGCGGCCATGCCGGTGAGTCCCGGCGTCGCCGCGGTGATCAGCTTCAGCGGAATTCCCGCGAGGTACTCCCGGTAGCGGCCCTTGTCCACGAAGCGCTCGGTGAAGCCGGAGCGGCGGAATAGGCCCAGGTTCGCCGGCACGATGCCGCCGGCGATGTAGACGCCGCCCAGGGCGCCGAACACCAGCGCCACGTCCGACGCGACGGTGCCGAGAAAACCGAAGAACAGGTTGAAGGTGCGAATGGCGTCTTCGTCGCCGGCGCGTGCCGCCTCGCTGACTTCCCGCGCTTTCGGTCGCTCGCCGCCGTGCAGCCCCTGATGCAGCCGTCCGATGCCCTCGCCGGAGAGTATGCGTTCTGCCGAGCAGTGGCCGAGTTCGTCGCGCACGCGCTTGATCACGCGCATCTCGTCGTCGTTGACCGCCGGCAGGGTCATGTGTCCGCCTTCGCCGCTCACCGGGATGTAGCCGGCATCGCTCATGACGAGTCCGGCCACGCCGAGGCCGGTGCCCGGACCGAGCACGGCCACGCTGCGGCCGGGCAGGCCGGCGCCGCCGCCGATGTCGATGCAGTCCTCGGCCGGCAGTGACGGCAGCGCGCAGGCTATGGCCTCGAAGTCGTTGATCACGTAGAGCTCGGAGAAGCCGAAGTCCGCGGCCAGACGGTCCTGCCGGAACGCCCAGTCGATGTTCAGCAGGTCGACCTCGTTGCCGGTGACGGGGGCCGCGACGGCGAGCCCGGCGGCTTCCGGCGGCGTGCCGCCGAGGCCGTCGAGATAATGGCGCAGCATGTCCTCGATGTTCTCGAAGGCTGCATTCTCCATGACCAGCGGATGCTCGATCTGGTGATGCGGCTGGCCGCGGCGCCAGCAGCCGACCCGGCTGTTGGTGCCGCCGATATCCGCGATCAGCCAGCGGTCGGGACCTGCAGAGATCATCGCCGCTTCTTCCTGAGGTCGGCGACGAAGCGGGTACGCCAGGCGGTGATGTCGTTGCGGCGCAGCGTGTCGATCATGGCGGCGTGGCGCTCACGGCGCTCGTCCACGGGCATGTGCAGGGAACGGTTGATGCCGTCGGCCACGTCCTCGGTGTCGTAGGGATTCACCAGCACCGCCTCGGTGAGTTCGTGGGCCGCGCCGGCGAGTTTGGAGAGTACCAGTACGCCAGGGTCTTCGGCATCCTGGGAGGCGAGATACTCCTTCGCCACCAGGTTCATGCCGTCGCGGATGGGCGTCACCAGCCCCACCCGCGCGGTGCGCAGCATGCCCATCAGCGTCGGGCGATCGAAGCCCTTGTTGAGGTAACGGATGGGCACCCAGTCCATGTCGGCGAAGCGGCCGTTGATCTGGCCGGCGGTGCGCTCCAGCTGGGCGCGGATCTCCTCGTAGGCGCGGATACCCACCCGGGTGGGCGGCGCGATCTGCATGAACACGAGGTTGCCCTGGTTGGAGGGATAGCGTTCCAGCAGGCGCTCGTAGGCCTGGAATCGTCGCCTGAGGCCCTTGGAATAGTCGAGGCGGTCGACGCCGATCAGGAGCTCGCGGTTGCCGAGGCTGGCGCGCATGCGCTGCACGTTCTCCGTGTCCTTGTTGGCCTCCGCCAGGGTTGCGATACCGTCGACGTCGATGCCGATGGGATAGACGTCGGCGATCAGCGAGCCGCCCGGGACGTCGATGCGATTGCCCTCCGCGAGTTCGCCGCCGATGATCGGGTGGGTCATCGCTTCCCGGAATGAGGCGAGGTCGCGCTCGGTCTGGAAGCCCACCACGTCGTAGGCGGACAGCGAGCGCAGCAGATACTCATGGTCGGGCAGCGCCTGCAGCACGTCGTAACCGGGGAACGGCACGTGCAGGAAGAAGCCGATGGGCTGGTCCACACCGGCGTTCCTGAGTTCGGCCGCGAGCGGGATCAGGTGATAGTCGTGCACCCAGATGATGTCGTCGGGTTCCAGCAGCGGCTTCAGCTTGCGCGCGAACAGTGCGTTCACCCGCAGGTAGGCCTCGAACTCGCGGCGGTCGTAGAGCATGTAGCTCAGCAGGTAGTGGAACAGCGGCCACAGCACCCGGTTACTGAAGCCGTTGTAGTACAGCTCGTACTCGCGCTCGTTCAGGTCGATGGTGGAGAAGGTGATCTTGCCGCGAGTGACATGCTGCGGGTCGTGGCTGTCGCTGGCGGTCAGTTTGCCGTCCCAGCCGAACCATACGCCGCCTTCGTCCTCCAGCGCCGCAAGCACGCCGACGGCCAGGCCGCCGGCCGCGGGCCGGTTGGGATTCGGCATCGCCACCCGGTTGGAGACGGTGATCAGACGTCCGTTGCCGCTCATGTACTGCTCCCTAGATGGCCTCGGCCCAGCTCTTGCTGAGGCGCATGGCACCGTCGATGATACCGGCCATGCTGTAGGTCTGCGGGAAGTTTCCCCACAGCGAATTGTCCCGCGGGTCTATGTCTTCGGAGAGCATGCCCAGCGGGTTCCGGCAGCTCAGCATATGCTCGTAGAGTTCCCGCGCTTCTTCCTCCCGGCCGATGGACGCCAGCGCATCGATGTACCAGAAGGTGCAGATATTGAATGCGTTTTCCGGTTCGCCGAAGTCGTCGGCTGCCGCGTAGCGGAACACGTGATGACCGCGGCGCAGCTGCTTCTCGATGGCGTTCACCGTGCCGATGAAACGGGGATCGTCGGCCTTCAGGAAACCGAGGTAGTGCATCATCAGCAGGCTCGCGTCCATCTCCGGGCGCCCGAAGCTCTCGGTGAAGGCCTGCTGCCTGTCGTCCCAGGCCTGCTCGCAGATGACCCGGTGGATGTGCTGCGCCTGTCGGCCCCAGTAGGCCGCGCGGTCGGCGAGGCCGAGCCGCGTGGCGATGCGCGCCAGGCGGTCGCAGGCCGCCCAGCACATGAGCGACGAGAAGGTGTGCACTCTCTTTCGCCCCCGGTATTCCCACAGGCCGGCGTCCGGCTGATCGTGCAGCCGCACCGCGACGGCGCCGAGCTGCTCCAGCAGCTGAAACTCCGCCATGCCGCCCGGATGCGTGAGGCGCTGGTCGAAGAACATCTGCGTGGAGGAGAGGACGACTGCGCCGTAGACGTCGTGCTGGTTCTGTTCGTAGGCCTGGTTGCCGAGGCGTACCGGGCCCATGCCGCGGTAGCCGGAGAGCGATTCCACCTCGCTCTCGGTCAGGTCCGCCCGGCCGCTGATGGCGTAGACGGGCTGCAGCTCGGTCAGGCCGGCCTCGGTGGAGACGTCGATGATGTAGCGCAGATACTCCTCCATGGTCTTCGTGGCGCCTAGCCGGTTCAGCACGTTCACCACAAAGTAGCTGTCGCGCAGCCAGCAGTAGCGGTAGTCCCAGTTGCGCCCGCTGCCGGCGGCCTCCGGGATGGAGGTGGTCATGGCCGCGATCACCGCGCCCGTATCCTCGAAGGTGCAGAGCTTCAGCGTGATGGCCGCACGGATCACCGCTTCCTGCCACTCGAAGGGGATGGCGAGGCCCCGTGACCAGCCGCGCCAGAATCGCTCGGTGGCTTCCAGGTGGTTGTGGTAGGTGTCCGAGACCGCCTCCGGGATGGACTCGTCGGGGCCGAGTATCAGGTGTACCGGCCGGTCGAGTACGAAGCTGGACTGGTCCAGCACCCGGGTGATCGAGACGTCGGTGGTGAGCCGCATCCGCATGCCGGAGCCCAGGTAACGGATGTGGTTGCTGCCGCGGCGGGTCTTGCAGGCCTTGCGCCCGTAATCGCGCGCCGGGTTCAGCCGGATTCGGATGCGCGGGCTGCCGCTCACCGGCGTGACGGCGCGTATCAGCATCATCGGCCGGAACATGCGCCCCATGTAGGGGTAGCGCGGAGCGAAGTCGGTGATGGCGATGGCGCCGCCGTGGCGGTCGTACAGGGTGGTGCGCAGTATCGGCGTGTTCGGCACGTACTCCTGCTCGGCGTGCTCGAAGTCCTGCAGCTCGATCTCGAAGTAGCCGGGCCGTTCCCGGTCTTCCTCGCTGCGCAGCAGACGGCAGAAGACGGGATCGCCGTCGAACTGGGGCAGGCAGCCCCAGACCATCACGCCCCGGCTGTCGATGAGCGAGGCGATCTGGCAATTGCCGATGACCCCGAGATTCAGATCCGTCATGCGCGACCCCTTTGCGTCGTCGTCTTCAGTGACTCGAAAAATCCCGATAATGAGGGAAGAGCGGACGCGGTCAAGAGTCCGCCAGCGCGTCGAGCCATGCGTAGACCGCCTCGATGTCCGGCAGCGACCAGCGCGCCAGCGTGCCGGTCTGGCGGGCGCTCTCGCGGACGTGGATGGAGTGTCCGCCCAGTTCGTTCACCACCGAGAAGCCGGCCTCGTCGGTGATGTCGTCGCCGACGAAAACCGGAAGCCGCCCGGCGAAGGGCTCCACGGTCATGAAATCCTCGATGGCCTTGCCCTTGCTGCGACCGGCCGGCATGAGCTCGCAGACCATCTTGCCTTCCATCAGGCGAAAGCCGGGTCCGAGGTCTTCGCCGATGGCGCGCATGGTCTCCACGACCGCCGGGCCCGCGGCCGGCGCGCGGCGGTAATGCAGCGCGACACCCTGGGGCTTGTGTTCCAGCAGCACGCCGGGACGGCCCGCGACGAAGGTCTGCAGACGGTCCATCGCATCGTCGGGCAGCTGCGCACCCTCGCGGTATTCCACGGGGTCGTCGGGATGCCGGCGCAACTCCAGGCCGTGGGCGCCGGCGGCGGGCAGTACCAGCGGGCTGAAGACCCGATCGATGTCGTGCACCGGGCGCCCGCTGATCAGCGCCAGCGCCCCGTCGAGCCGCTCGGCCAGACGCGACAAAAGCGCGTTGAGCTCGGCGCTGGACGCCACCTCCGCGGGGTCGTCGCGGAAGCCGAGCAGCGTCCCGTCCACGTCCAGGAACAGCGCCCAGCGACGGGCGTCGCCGAGTGGCGGCGCAGGCTTCAGGTTCTTTGCTGTCGTTGTCACGGCGGTGCGAGCATTGCGCACCGCGGCGCGCTTTGCAAACACCTGCGCGGCCGGTATTCGGTAGAATCCGCCGCATGATCGCCCCGAGATTCCTGCGTCAGCCCTGGATCTGGTTGCTCGCGCGCATCACCCGCCTGTGGATCAGACCGGCCGTGCTGCCGGAGCAGCCCGCGGAGCTGATGGCGCCGCCCGGTACCCGCGTTTGCTATGTCCTCGAGTACGGCGGGCTGGCGGATCGGCTCGCGCTGGAGCAGGCCTGCATAAGGCACGACCTGCCGCTGGCCGGGGAGGGCGTCGTGTTTGCGGGGCAGGAGGAATCCACGGCGCTGATCGTGCTGCGTAGCCCGCGGGGTCTGCTGTTCGGCCGCCGCCGCAAACAGATATCGGCGCGGCTCGAGCGCCTGGTGGCCGCCGCGGGCCGCGAGGGCGACGAGGAGTTGTTGCTGGTGCCCGTGGCCGTCTACTGGGGCCGGGCGCCGGAGAAGGAACGCTCCTGGTTCAAGGTGCTGTTCAGCGAGCAGTGGGATATCGGCGGCCGCACGCGCAAGTTCCTGAGTACGGTCCTCTACGGCCGCGCCACGCTGGTGCATTTCAGCGAGCCGCTGTCCGTGCGCCGTGTGGCGGCGGAGGGGCTCAGCGCGCGGCTCGCCTCGCGCAAGATCTCGCGGATACTCCGCGTGCATTTCCGCCAGCGCCGCGTCGCGACCCTGGGCCCGGATCTGTCCCATCGCCGCACGCTCGTGAACGGGGTGGTGCGCAGCGCCAGCGTGCGCGGCGTGATCAGCCAGGAGTCCCGCGGCGATGCCCGCAAGCGCGAGCGGCTGCGGCGCAAGGCGCGGGAGTACGCCCGGGAGATCGCGGCCGACATGTCCTACCCCATGGTGCGCTTCCTGGACAAGGTGCTCACCTGGGCCTGGCATCAGCTCTACGACGGCATCCGCCTGAACGGCATCGAGCGGGTGCAATCCGTGGCCGAGGGCAGGGAACTGGTGTACGTGCCCTGTCACCGCAGCCACATGGACTACATCCTGCTGTCCTACGTGCTCTATCACCAGGGCCTGTCGCTGCCCCACGTCGCCGCGGGCGTGAACCTGAATCTGCCGGTGGTGGGCTCCATCCTCAGGCGCGGCGGCGGCTTCTTCCTGCGCCGCAGCTTCCGTGGCAACCGCCTGTACGCCTCGGTGTTCTATGCCTATCTGCGGGCGCTGATCACCCGCGGCTTCAGCATCGAGTACTTCGTGGAGGGCGGGCGCAGCCGCACCGGGCGGCTGCTCAAACCCAAGGGCGGCATGCTGGTGATGACGGTGGAGTCGTTCCTGCAGGATCCCCGCCGTCCGGTCGTGTTCGTGCCCGTGTACTTCGGCTACGAGAAGCTGGTGGAAGGCAAGGCGTACATCAGCGAGCTCTCGGGCGAGGAGAAAAAGAAAGAGACCGTGCTCGGCCTGATCCGCTCCCTGCGGACGCTGCGCGACTACTTCGGCGAGGTGTACGTCAACGTGGGCGAGCCGCTGGAACTCACCGCGCTGCTGGACGCGCACCGTCCGGGCTGGCGGGACGAGGAGCTGATCGAGGGCGAACGGCCGGCCTGGCTCCCGGAGGTGGTCGGCGACCTGGAGCGCCGCATCATGTGGCGCATCAACGCGGCCGCTGCCGTCACGCCGATCAGCCTGCTGGCCCTGGCGCTGCTGGCGACGCCCCGCCAGACCATGCCGGAGTCCACGCTGCACCGCCAGCTTACGCTGCTGCTGGAGCTGCTGCGTCGCTTCCCCTACAGCGACGCGGTCACGGTCACCGAACTCGGGCCCGAAGCCGTCATCGCCCATGGCGAGAAGATGGGCGTCATCCGGCGCGAGGAGCATCCCCTCGGCGATCTCATCCTCATGCGGGAGAGCGAGGCGGTGCTGATGACCTATTTCCTGAACAACGTGCTCCACCTGCTGGCCGTCCCGGGTCTGGTGGCCGCCTGCTTCATCCAGAGTCGCCGGCTCGCACTGGCCGAGGTGGTGCGCCTGGTGGGTCTGACCTATCCGTACGTGCGCGTGGAGCTGTTCCTGCGCTGGCGGGGAAGCGAGGTGGAGACGCTGGTGCGCGACGTCATCGGCCAGCTCACCGGCCTCGGGCTCCTGCGTCTGTCCGAGGACGGCCAGACGCTGCGCCGGCCCCGCGCGGGCAGCGCAGCCGCCTTCCAGCTGGTCCAGCTCGGCCGCCTGATGCTGCCGATGCTGCAGCGTTACTACATGACCATCGCGCTGCTGGAGCGCTATGGGTCGGGACGTCTCACCCAGGGGCGGCTGGAGCGTATCTGCGAACTCTCGGCGCAGCGCCTGTCGATGGTCTCCGGGCTGCGCTCGCCGGACTTCTTCGACCGCAAGCTGTTCCAGGAATTTATCCGCACGCTGCGCAAGGGCGACGTGCTCTCCGTCGACGCCGAGGGCCGGCTGGCGTTCGGCGAGGACCTGGTGCGCGTCGAGGAAGACGCCCGCCAGGTACTCGGCGAACAGCTCTGCCACCACATCCTCAGCACCACCGTGAGCGAGCTGCCGCCCGAAGAGGCGGAGCGGGAACAGGCCTGAGGCGCCTGCATCTGCACCCCGGGTGCCCGGTGTTGCGTACAATTGCGTCCATGAGCAGCACTCCCCGCAGCACGGACGGCTACGCCTGCGACGTCGTCTCCTTCTATCGTTTCGTCTCTCTGTCGGCGTACCGGCAGCTGCGCGAGCCGCTGCTCGCGGCCGGACGCGAGCGAAATCTGCTCGGCACCGTCCTGCTGGCGCCGGAAGGCATCAACGCAACACTCGCCGGCGAGCGCGGCGAACTCGTGTCGATGCTCGACTGGCTGGGCGGCATGGAGGGGCTTGGGGGCCTGGAGGGCCGCTGGTCGCGCGCGGACGAGCCGCCTTTCCGGCGGCTGCGGGTGCGCCTGCGCAGGGAGATCGTCAGCCTCGGGCGGCCCGACGTCGACGCGTCGGCGCTCACCGGCGAGCGGGTTGCGCCGGCAGAGTGGAACCGGCTGATCTCGGATCCGGAGACGCTGGTCATCGACACGCGCAACCGCTACGAGATCGACGTGGGGCGGTTCCCCGGCGCCGTCGATCCCGGCACGGACAGCTTCCGCGATTTCCCGGCCTTCGTCGACGAACGGCTGGCCGGCGTGCGCGATCGGCCCATCGCCATGTACTGCACCGGCGGCATCCGCTGCGAGAAGGCGACGGCCATGATGCATGAGATGGGCTTCGAGCGGGTCTACCAGCTGGAAGGCGGAATCCTCGGCTATCTGGACGAGATGGCGGAATCGCCCGACAACCGCTGGGAGGGCGAGTGCTTCGTCTTCGACAGCCGGGTGGCCGTGGACCGGCGCCTGGCCCCCGGCCACTACGTGCAATGCCACGCCTGCCGGCGGCCGCTGTCCGCCGCGGACGTGGCATCGCCGCTCTACGAAGAGGGCGTGAGCTGCCCCCACTGCCACGGCGACGTCGACGCCGACCGCGCCGAGCGGCTGGCCGAGCGGCGCCGCCAGGTGGAACTGGCCGAGGCCCGCGGCGAGCGGCATATCGGCGCCGTTTACGAAGCCAGGGAAGAGGAGTAGCTCAGGCGTTCAGGTCGGGGATCAGTTCGCTCTCGAGGCGGGTGATCATGTCCTTCAGCTGCAGCTTGCGCTTCTTCAGGCGCCGCAGCCGGAGCTGGTCGACCAGGGGATCCTCCGACAGGCGGTCGATGAGGTCGTCCAGGTCCCGATGGCTGATGCGAAGCTCCCGCAGGCGCTCCAGGTCCCGGAATGCGTCGTTCTCGACGTTGTTGTTGTCGGTGATCTCGCCGTCCACGCTTTCTTAGTAAGCCGAAATCCGGCGCTTGTCCAGTCTTTCCCGGTCGCAGCCCGGGTCTCAGCCTCGGTCTCGACCCATCTATCAACCAATAGGCGGCCACTGGCGGTCCTGCGGGCCCGTCACCAGGAAGTGCGGGTTCAGGATGTCCGCCTTGGCGTTGTAGGCCAGCGGCGAGCCGCCGGCCACCGTAACGCGCCCGCCGGCGGCCTCCACCACGGCCTGGGCGGCAGCGGTATCCCACTCCGATGTCGGACCGAGCCGGGGATAGACGTCGGCGCCTCCTTCGGCGACGACGCAGAATTTCAGCGACGAACCCATGGGTACGAGTTCGTGCTCGCCCAGTTCCTCGAGCCAGGCGTCCAGACTTGCGCCGCGGTGCGAGCGGCTGCCGACCACGCGTACCGGAGATGCAGATTCCTCGGCGACGCGGATGGCCTCGCTGCTCCCGCCGTCGACGAGACGCCGCGCGCCGTAGCCGTGCAGGCCGGTGTAGGTCTTGCCCTGCACGGGCACGTGCACGACGCCGAGCACTGCCTGATGGCCCTCCACCAGGGCGATGTTCACGGTGAACTCGCCGTTGCGGCTGACGAACTCCTTCGTGCCGTCGAGGGGGTCCACCAGCCAGTAGCGCTGCCAGGCGCTGCGCTCGCCGTAGGACGGCATGCCGTCTTCCTCGCTCAGCACGGGCATGCCGGGCGTCAGCTGTTTCAGGCCCTGCACAATGATGTCGTGGGCCGCGCGGTCGGCCGCCGTGATGGGGGAGTCGTCCTGTTTGTTCTCCACGTCGAAGTCGGTCTCATAGACCTCCAGGATGGCCTGACCGGCATCCCGGGTGACGGCCACCACGTTCTTCAGGAGTTGCTGTCGGTTCTGCACGTATCCTCCGTGTTACTGACCGGCATCACCGGATTTCTTCGTCTTCCTGCGTCGGCGCCGCTTCTTCTTCTCGCCGCCGTCGCCGGATTTGGCCTTGCTGCCGCCGTCGTCGGAGCGGGCCTTCCTGCCGCTGCCGCCGCCGCTCCCACGGCCGCTGCGCCCGCCGCCGCGGGACGGCCTGCCGCCGCCGCCGGGGCGGTCGCCGATGCGCTTGCGCGGCCGCCGGGGCGGGCGCTCGATCTCCGGCAGCGCCTCGTGATCGAAGCTCGCCACCGGGATCTTGTTGCCGATGTAGTCCTCGATGTCGGGCAGCGACACCACGTACTGTTCGCAGCCGAAGCTGATGGCGTCGCCCGATGCGCCCGCCCGCGCCGTGCGGCCGATGCGATGCACGTAGTCTTCGCGGTCCTGGGGCAGGTCGTAGTTGAACACGTGACTCACGTCGGGCACGTGCAGGCCGCGTGAGGCGACGTCGGTGCCGATCAGCACCGCGAGTTCGCCGCTCTGGAAGTCGGATAGCATGCGCTCGCGCTTGCGCTGGGGGACGTCGCCGGAGATGGCCTGGGCGTTGATGCCGTTCGCGCGCAGCGTGTCCTCGAGTCTTTCCGCCTCCCGCTTGGTGTTCACGAACACCATCGTGCGCTTGGCGTCCCTCTCGCGCAGCAGCTTGATGAGCAGCGGCAGCTTCTCCTCGTTGGAGGGATAGTAGATGACCTGGCGCACGCGGTCGGCCGTCACCTTCTCGGGCTCGATGCGGATCAGCTCCGGATCGTTCATGTGCTCGTAGGCGAGTTCCATCACCCGGTGCGAGAGGGTGGCCGAGAACAGCATGTTCAGCCGTTCGGTCGGCGGGGGCAGGCGCCGCAGCACGTAGCGGATGTCCTTGATGAAGCCCAGATCGAACATGCGATCGGCCTCGTCCAGCACCATGACCTCCACGTGGTTCAGGTTGAACACACCCTGCTTGAAGTAGTCGATGAGGCGTCCCGGCGTGCCGACCAATACGTCGATGCCGGCGGTGATGTGGTCGCGCTGCTTGTCGTAGTCCTTGCCGCCGTAGGCCAGCGCGAGCTCGAGACCCGTGTGGCTGCCCAGGGTTTCGGCGTCGGCGGCGATCTGCACCGCGAGTTCCCGGGTAGGGGCCAGGATGACCGCACGCGGCGCCGACTGCTTGCTGTCCGGCCGCTCGCTCGCGAGCAGCCGATCGAAGAGGGCGATAAGGAACGCGGCCGTCTTGCCCGTCCCGGTCTGCGCCTGGCCGGCGACGTCGCGGCCCTCGAGCGCGATGGGCAGCGTCCGGCTCTGGATCGGCGTGCAGTATTCGAAACCGGCATCTTCGATGCCTTTGCGTATCGCGTCCGGCAGCTCCAGATCCCTGAAGGCCAGTTCGCTCAGATGATTTTCAGACATGGGTTCCCGTGGGGAAAAAGTGAATGTAAGGCTTGCAAATTCGGCCGCGAAGGGTTCAAATTAACCCCAGTTCGCTGCGACAGCCGTCGCACCTGCCAGAATTCGCTACCACCAAATCTCAAGAGAAGCCGCACAAGACCGGCGAGAAAGCTGCGACATATTGCCTGATCGGGAAGGCGCCGTCACCTGCCTGGTCCGGTGCCGAAAGAAATATGCGCTGTCGGGGTAGCTCCGACTCTGGACACTGAATCATTCGATACTGCGGGGAGGTTAACAGCGGTGACTGACCAGATCGTTCATACGAGTGACGCGACGTTCGAGCAGGACGTACTGCAGTCCGATCGTCCGGTGTTGCTGGACTTCTGGGCGGAGTGGTGCGGTCCCTGCAAGATGATTGCGCCGCTGCTCGATGACGTATCCGGCGAGTACGGCGATCGATTGAAGGTGGCGAAGATCAACATCGACGAGAATCCTAACACGCCGCCGAAATTCGGGATCCGCAGTATCCCTACCCTGATGCTGTTCCGTGACGGAGCAGTACAGGCACAGAAAATGGGTGCGATGTCGAAATCGCAACTTGTCGAGTTTTTGGATGCCAACTTGTGAGAGGCTACTTGGGTAATCAAGCAAGAGGACGGTCGAAGCAATCTTCCCGTCCGAAAAATCAGAATGGACCGCCGCGCAAACCGCGCCGGCGGAAAAGCGGCAACACGCAGCACGGCTACGAGGATCTCCCGGCCGACGAGGAGAATCTCGAGGTCATCACGCCGGAGCAGCTGGCCGACAGCAAGAATGTGATGAACCTCACCGAGCTCAAGACGCGTCCCGCGTCGGAGCTGGTGGAGCTTGCGGAGGAGATGGGGCTGGAAGGCCTCGCACGCTCGCGCAAGCAGGACATCATCTTCGCGATGCTGAAGGCGCATGCGAAGCAGGGCGAGGACATCTACGGCGACGGCGTGCTGGAGATCCTGCAGGACGGCTTCGGCTTCCTGCGCTCGTCCGACAGCTCCTACCTGGCCGGTCCGGACGACATCTACGTGTCGCCCAGCCAGATCCGGCGCTTCAACCTGCGCACCGGCGACACCGTCTCCGGCCTGATCCGCCCGCCGAAGGACGGCGAGCGCTATTTCGCGCTGCTGAAGGTGGGGCAGATCAATTTCGACGCGCCGGAGAACGCGAAGAGCAAGGTGCTGTTCGAGAACCTGACGCCGCTGTTCCCGAAGGACCGGCTGCAGCTCGAGCAGGGCAACGGCAGTACCGAGGACCTGACGGCACGCATCATCGACATGGTCGCACCCATCGGCAAGGGCCAGCGCGGCCTCATCGTCTCGCCGCCGAAGGCCGGCAAGACCATGCTGCTGCAGAACATCGCCTCGGCCATCGCGGCGAACCATCCCGAGTGCGATCTCATCGTGCTGCTCATCGACGAGCGGCCCGAGGAGGTCACCGAGATGGAGCGCACGGTGCGCGGCGAAGTCGTCTCCTCCACTTTCGACGAGCCGGCCAGCCGTCACGTGCAGGTGGCCGAGATGGTGATCGAGAAGGCCAAGCGGCTCACCGAGCACAAGCGCGACGTCGTGATCCTGCTCGACTCCATCACGCGTCTGGCACGTGCCTACAACACCGTGGTGCCGTCGTCCGGCAAGGTGCTGACGGGCGGCGTGGACGCCAACGCCCTGCACCGGCCGAAGCGCTTCTTCGGCGCGGCACGCAACATCGAGGAGGGCGGCTCGCTTACCATCCTCGCCACGGCGCTGATCGACACCGGCTCGAAGATGGACGATGTCATCTACGAGGAGTTCAAGGGCACCGGCAACATGGAGATCCACCTGGATCGGCGCATCGCCGAGAAGCGGGTGTTCCCGGCCATCAACATCAACCGCTCCGGTACCCGGAAGGAAGAGTATCTGACCCAGCCGGACGAGCTGCAGAAGATGTGGGTGCTGCGCAAGGTGCTGCATCCGATGGACGAGCTCGCCGCGGTCGAGTTCCTGCTGTCGAAGCTGCAGGACACCAAGACGAACGTCCAGTTCTTCGAGGCAATGAAGCGCTGAGGAACCGCTGAGACGGCGCCGCCGTCTCCGCATCAGTACAGTCGGCGGTGCCTGTGCGGTTCTAGCGGTCGGCCGCGGCAGCGGCCTCGCGGGCGATGGCGCGGTGACCGATGTCGCGGCGGAAATAGACGCCATCCCAGCGGATGCAGTCGACGCCCCGGTAGGCCGAGTCCCGCGCTGCCGTGACGCTCGCGCCGAGCCCCACGACGCAGAGCACGCGCCCGCCGGCCGTCACCACCCGATCGCCGTCCATGCGCGTGCCGGCATGGAAGACCTTGACGCCGTCCACGGCTGCGGCGCGATCCAGGCCCGCGATGGCGTCGCCTTTGGGATAGTCGTCCGGGTAACCGCCTGCGGCCATCACCACGCCGAGTGAGGCGCGGGGATCCCATTGCGCCTTCGCGTCGGCCAGGCGGCCGTCCAGCGCGGCCTCGCAGAGCTCGACCAGGTCGCTCTCCAGCCGCGCCATGATGGGCTGGGTCTCCGGGTCGCCGAAGCGGCAGTTGAATTCGAGCACCCGCGGCGCGCCGCTCTCGTCGATCATCAGCCCGGCATACAGGAACCCCAGGTAGTCGACGCCGTCCGCCGCCAGTCCGTCGATGGTGGGGCGGATCACCTCGTCCATGATGCGGCGTTCTATCGTGGGCGTGACGACCGGTGCAGGGGAGTAGGCGCCCATGCCGCCGGTGTTCGGGCCGGTGTCGCCCTCGTCCCGGGCCTTGTGATCCTGGGAGGTGGCCAGCGGCAGGATGTGGCGCCCGTCGGTGATGACGATGAAGCTCGCCTCTTCGCCCTGCAGGAACTCCTCCACGACGATGCGTTGGCCGGCACCGCCGAACGCGCCGGCCTGGAGCATGTTCCGCGCTGCCTCCTCCGCGGCCTCGACGGTGTGGGCGACCACCACGCCCTTGCCGGCGGCGAGGCCGTCCGCCTTCACCACCAGCGGCGCGCCCTGCCCGCGAATGTAGTCGAGCGCCGGCGTCAGTTCGGTGAAGTTGCCGTAGGCGGCCGTGGGGATGCGGTGGCGGGCCAGGAAGTCCTTGGTATAGGCCTTGGAGCCTTCCAGCCTCGCGGCTTGTGCGCGGGGTCCGAAGCAGCGCAGCCCGGCCTCCGCGAAGGAGTCGACGACGCCTGCGACGAGCGGGACCTCCGGACCGACGATCGTGAGATCGACGTCCTCCCGGCGGGCCAGCGCGAGCAGGCCTTCGATGTCGTCCGCCGCCACCGCGGCGTTGCGGACCCCGGGTTCCAGCGCGGTGCCTGCGTTGCCCGGCGCGACCACGACTTCGTCGACCCTGGGTGATGCGGCGCATTTCCAGGCCAGCGCGTGCTCGCGCCCGCCGCCGCCCACGATGAGTATCTTCAAGGCAACTCCTCCGGCTCAGTGACGGAAGTGCCGCATGCCGGTGAACACCATCGCGATGTCGTGCTCGTCGGCCGCGGCGATGACCTCCTCGTCGCGTACGGAACCGCCGGGTTGGATCACGGCCCGAACGCCGTGCTCGGCCGCCGAGTCGATGCCGTCGCGGAACGGGAAGAAGGCGTCGGACGCCATGGCGGCGTCCTTCGTGGAGAGCCCGGCATCGGCCGCCTTGATGGCGGCGATGCGCGTGGAGTAGACCCGGCTCATCTGACCGGCGCCCACTCCGATGGTGGCGCTGCCGCGGGCGAAGACAATCGCGTTGGACTTGACGTATTTGGCCACCCGCCAGGCGAACATCAGATCGGCGATCTCGCCGGCCGAGGGTTCGCGGCGGGTCACCACGCGCAGCTCGCCCGCCTCGATGCGGCCATCGTCCCGGTCCTGCACCAGCAGACCGCCGGAGACCTTCTTCAGGTCGACGGCCGGCCGCGGGGGCCGCGTCTCGCCGGTGACGAGAACGCGCACGTTCTTCTTCGCGGCCAGCACCTCGGCGGCGCCATCGGCCAGGGCCGGGGCCACGATGACTTCCACGAACTGCCGATCCAGGATCTCGCGGGCCACCTTCTTCTGCAGCGGCGCGCTGAAGGCGATGATGCCGCCGAAGGCGGATACCGGATCGGTGGCGTAGGCCCGCTCGTAGGCCTCGAGCTGCGACCCGGCAGCGGCCACGCCGCAGGGGTTGGCGTGCTTGACGATCACGCACGCGTGGCCTTCGAACTGGCGTACGCATTCGAGCGCGGCGTCGGCATCCGCGATGTTGTTGTAGGAAAGCGCCTTGCCCTGGATCTGGTCCGCGCCCGCCAGCGTGCCGCGCAGGTCGCCCGCATCGGCATAGAAGGCGGCCTGCTGGTGGGGGTTCTCGCCATAGCGCAGACTGGCTATGCGCCGCCCGCCTGCGGCGAAGCGCTCGCCGAGCCGGCTGTCACCCGCCGCCTCGGTGAGCCACGCCGAGATGGCCGCATCGTAACTGGCCGTATGGGTATAGGCCTTCGCGGCGAGGCGCAGGCGCAGAGCCTCGTCCACGCTGCCTTCATCCAGCGCGCTGAGGACGGCCTCGTAGTCGGCCGGGTCCACCAGTACGAGGACATCGCGGTGGTTCTTCGCCGCGGCCCGGATCATGGCGGGGCCGCCGATGTCGATGTTCTCGATGGCGTCGGCGAGGGTCGCATCCGCCGCGCTGACCGTCTGCTCGAAGGGATAGAGGTTGACGGCGAGTACGTCGATGGCGTCGATGCCGTGCTCGGCCATGACGGCGGCGTCGGTATCCCGGCGGCCCAGCAGTCCGCCGTGGATCTTCGGGTGCAGCGTCTTCACCCGGCCGTCCATGATCTCGGGGAAACCGGTGTGCGCCGAGACGTCGGTGACTTCCAGACCGGCATCTCGCAGCGCGCCGGCGGTGCCGCCGGTGGAGAGCAGCTCGTAGCCGCTGCCGGCCAGGCCCCGCGCCAGTTCCACCACCCCGGTCTTGTCGGAGACGCTCAACAGCGCGCGGCGGGGTCGCGTCATCGGCTCTGCTCCCGGTGTGTGTCCTGGCGCCGACGGCCGCTCAGCGCAGCAACGCGTACGCCTTCAGTTTCTTCCGCAAGGTGCCCCGGTTTATGCCCAGGATCGAGGCGGCCTCGCTCTGGTTGCCGCCGGTGTATTCGAGCACCGTGCGCAGCAGCGGCTTCTCCACTTCGCTGAGCACCAGTTCGTAGAGATCCCCCGGCCGGTAGCCGTTCAGGCTCTCGAAATACTGGTTCAGGGCTTCCTGGGTGTGGTCGCTCAGGGACTTGTCGTTGCCGAGCGTCGGCTTTCGCTTCTTCTTTCGTGTCGATGGAGCCACGTCGATTCGTTCCCCGCAGATCGCCGCCACGACCGCCGGCCGCAGCGCTTCCGTTGACTGTTGCTGCTGAACAGCGGGATCAGGCGGCTCGTGCACCGGCCCGGTCCGTGCTGTCGAGAAAGCGCTCGGTGAGGAGCAGTTGCTCCCTGGCGCTCTCAACGCGCACCACCTGGCGTCGGTATTCATCACCATCCGTCAGATGGCGGCTGTACCAGGACAGGTGTTTGCGTGCCACCCGGACACCGCGCTCTTCCCCATAGAAACGGTGCAGGTCTTGCAGGTGGGCGGTGATGATAGCACGGAGCTCGGCAGCGTCCACAGGCGGCGGCGCGGTGCCGTGACGCAGATGGTGGAGGACCTCCCGGAATATCCACGGCCGGCCCTGTGCCGCCCGGCCGATCATCACCGCGGCGGCGCCGGTTACGCGCAGAACTTCGAGTGCCTTTTCAGGACCGTCGATATCGCCGTTGGCGATCACCGGTATGGAGACTGCGTCGACGACCTGCGCAATGGTCGCGTATTCCGCGCTGCCGGCGAAGCGGCAGGCGCGGGTGCGTCCGTGGATGGCCAGCGCCCGGATGCCGCAGTCCTCGGCGAGTTTCGCAACGCGCACGCCATTGCGGTTATCGGGGTTCCAGCCGGTCCGCGTCTTCAGCGTGACGGGTACGTCGACCGCGGCCACGACCGCGGCGAGGATGTCGGCGACCCGGCGCTCGTCCTGCAGCAGCGCCGAGCCGGCGAGCTTGCGGCAAACCTTCTTGGCCGGGCAGCCCATGTTGATGTCGACGATGTCGGCGCCGGCGTCGGCGACGGCGCGGGCTGCCTCCGCCATCGGCGCGGGATCGCTGCCGGCGATCTGCACCACCCGTGGCCAGGGATCGCCTTCCAGGCGCAGTCGGTGCCGTGACTTCTCCGAGCGCCAGAGCGAGGTGTCCGCGGTGGTCATCTCCGTGGCGGCCAGGCCCGCCCCGAACCGGCGCGCGAGGCGGCGGAAAGGCAGGTCGGTGGTGCCCGCCATGGGGGCGAGCAGCACGGGCGACGCGATGTCGATGGTGCCGATGCGCATTAGCGGCAGGCGCCGGAGCAGCGCAGGTCGCCTTCAGCGCCCCGGTAGCAGACATGCAGTTCGTAGCCTGACGCCTCGCTGCCCGGATCCGACAGACGGGCGCGGGCGCGCACGCGATCGCCCGGATGCATGCGGACGTCGCGCAAATCCCCCTCGGGCAGATAGTCCTCAGCCTCGACCGAGCGGCTGCCGATCACGCTCTGCCAGCGGTCCGTCAGCGAGACGTGCAGCAGCGGATAGGGCTGGGGCCGGTCGCCCTGGTGAACGATGACGCTGGTGATCTGCAGCGAATCCCTGCTGGCATCGCCGCTGGACGACTCGACGCACAGCGCGCCGATGTCCCAGCGCGGCTGCACGTCGGCGCCGAACAGGCCGTAGATCTGCTGCAGGCGGGGACCGAATTCCGGATGCGTCGCCAGCTCGGCACGCTGGCCGTGGATGACCTGGGCGCCGAGCGCCGCGACCAGCAGCAAGGCGGCCGCCGACCACAGCAGCGTCAGCGACCGTCCGCGGCGGCGCGGCAGCAGTGTCTGGTCGATGATCTCCTCTTCGCCGTCTTCCGCAGGCGGCTCCCGGGCCGCACCCCCGGCCGTCTCGCTGTCGATCTCCCGGGAGGCTTCGGCGGCCGGCTGCGACTCCCCGCGATCTTCCCGCCCGCGCTCCTCGACGGCGGCCGCCGCGGCGTCGCTGTCGGGGCGGAGGATCGCCGCGAACTCGCCGCTCTGCACGATCTCGTCGAACAGGGCCGCGGATGCCGCGAGGTCGTCCCGGTCTTCGCCGGCAGCGGGACGCTCGCCCTCCTTTTCCGCTTCGTCCGTCCGGTCGCCGGCCGTGGCGGGCTGTTCGGGCACCGCGGGTTCGTCGGGCGCCGTCGGTTCTTCGGCCACCGTGGGTTCCTCCGGCGCCGCGGCTTTCTCGGGCGCTGACGGCGCCTCCTCCGCCGGCTCTTCGGCGAGGGTGAGCTCTTCGAGCGGCGCCTGCGCCTCCGGTCGTTGCGCGGCCGGGGCGCTGTTCTCGTCGCCGGTCTCATGCTCCAGCCCGAGTCCCAGGGTGGTCTCGTCCAGCTCGAGTTCGGCGAGCAGTGCCCGCCACTCGTCCTCGTCGCCGAGATCGCCGGTCTCCCCCGCGTCTTCGCCGGCATGGGGCGTCGGCTCTGCCGGTTTCCCGGCCGGACCGTCCGTCTGCGGGCCGGCCGCGGCGGCTTCGTGCCGCGGCTCGCCTTCCTCTTCGTCAGACTCAGCGGCAAGTTCACCGCCGAAGGAAGCCAGGATTTCCTCCAGGGGCGTGTCGTCGTCGAAGCGCTGGGGCTCGCGCTCGGGTTCGCCTTCCGGTTCGGGCTCGTGCTCGGGTTCGGCCTCGGGTTCTGGTTCGGCCTCGGATTCCCGTTCGGGTTCCGGTTCGGCCTCGGGCCCCGTTTCGGGCCGGAATTCCAGTTCCGATCCGGTTTCCGGCGCGGCTTGCCACAGCGCTTCGGGCTCCTCCATCGGCGCGGGCGTCCATTCCGCTTCTTCCGCCGGACTCCCTGCAGACTCGGTCTCGGTCTCGGTCTCGGTCTCGGTCTCCGGCTCCGGCTCCGGCTCCGGCTCCGGCTCCCGCTTCGGTTCGGATTCCGGCTCCGGTTCCGGCCCGGCCTCGGCGCCGATCTCCGGCGCCGGCTCTTCGATCGACTCCGGCTCGGGTGCCGGCGGCTCGGCCGGTTGCGGCGGCTCGTGGGACAGCGTTTCCAGTGCGTCGAACACCGTCCCGCATGCGCCGCAGCGCACCCGCCCGTGGGCGCGTTTCAGATCTTCCGGCCCGATCTGGTAGACGGTCCGGCATTCGGTGCATTGGGTGTACACGGCCTCAGTCTTCCCGGCGCCTGCCGCTGATCATGATCCAGTCCTCGCGTGCGACCGCCGGCGCGGTCTCGAACCAGGGCTCATAGGCGGCGCGGATCTCGTCCGCCTGACTCGCGAGGATACCCGATAACACGATCTCGCCGCCGCCCCGGGTCAGTGCGGCCAGCCGCGGTGCGAGTCCGACCAGGGGGGCGGCGAGGATGTTCGCCAGCACGATGTCGAACGCGGCGTCGCCGAGTTCGTCCGGGGCGACGACGCCGAGACGCCCGGCGACGCTGTTGCGTCCCGCATTTGCCCGTGCTGCCGTGAGGGCCTGTGCGTCGATGTCGGTGGCGCTCGCCTGCCCGGCGCCGAGGAGCAGGGCGGCGATGGCGAGGATGCCCGAACCGCAGCCGTAATCGAGGACGCTGAGTCCGTCGACGCGGGCCGCGTCGAGCCATTCCAGACACAGGGCCGTGGTCGCGTGGGTGCCGGTGCCGAAAGCGAGGCCGGGGTCCATGTTCAGCACCACTGCGTTCGGCTCTTCCACCACGCTGCCGGTCGGACATACCCAGAGGCGATGCCCGAAACGCATGGGCCGGAAGTCGCGCAACCACTCCCGCTCCCACGCGCGGTCCGCCAGCGTCTCCACTCGCCATGCCGGAAGTTCGTCCAGTTCGAGCGCGGCGCGCAGGCCGGCACTCAGGGCTTCCTCGTCGAGATCGTCGTCGAACAGCGCGGTGACGAGGGTGGCGGGCCAGAGCGGGGTCTCGCCCGGCGCGGGCTCCAGCACCGGCGAGTCGCCAGCGTCGGAGTAGGTGACGGCGCCGGCGCCGAGGTCCTCCAGCGCGGCCTCCACCCGCTCCGGGTCGAGCCCGTCCAGAGCCATGGTGAACTGACGCCAAGACATCCCGCCGGCGCCGGTTCACAGACCGAGGCGCTTCTCCAGGTAGTGGATATTCGTGCCGCCGGTCTTGAAGGCCTGGTGGGTCATGATCTCCTGGTGCAGCGGCACGTTGGTCTTGATGCCCTCGATCACGATCTCCGTCAGCGCGATCTGCATGCGGGCGATCGCGGATTCCCGGTTCTCGCCGTAGGCGATCAGCTTGCCGATCAATGAATCGTAGTAAGGGGGCACCCGATAGCCGCTGTAGAGATGGCTGTCCACGCGGATGCCGGGGCCGCCCGGCGAGTGCCACAGCTGGACCATGCCGGGCGAAGGCATGAAGGTCTTCGGGTCCTCGGCGTTGATGCGGCACTCGATGGCATGCCCGGTGACACGGATGTCCGATTGCGTGAAGCCGAGCTTCTCGCCGGCGGCGATGCGCAGCTGCTCCTTCACGATGTCGATGCCGGTGACCATCTCGGTGACCGGATGCTCCACCTGCAGACGGGTGTTCATCTCGATGAAGTAGAACTCGCCGTCCTGGTAGAGGAACTCGAAGGTGCCGGCGTTGCGGTAGCCGATCTCCTGGCAGGCCTGGACGCAACGCGCACCCATCCGCTCGCGCTCCTCGTCGCTGATGCCAGGCGCCGGGGCTTCCTCGATGACCTTCTGGTGGCGGCGCTGCATGGAGCAGTCGCGCTCGCCGAGGTGGACGGCGTTGCCGTGGGCGTCGGCCAGCACCTGGAACTCGATGTGCCGCGGCCGCTCCAGGAATTTCTCCATGTAGACCTGGTCGTTGCCGAAGGCCGCCTTGGCCTCGGCCCGGGTCACGTTGATGGCGCCGAGCAGGGAGGCCTCGCTGTGGACCACCCGCATGCCGCGTCCGCCGCCGCCGCCGGCCGCCTTGATGATCACCGGATAGCCGATCTCGCGGCCGAGGCGCAGGTTCTCGTCGCCGTCCTCGCCGAGGGGGCCGTCGGAACCGGGCACGCAGGGCACGCCCGCCTCCTTCATGGCACGGATGGCCGAGACCTTGTCACCCATCAGGCGGATGCTCTCCGCCTTCGGGCCGACGAAGATGAAACCGCTCTTCTCGACCCGCTCGGCAAAGTCGGCGTTCTCCGAGAGAAAGCCGTAACCCGGATGCACGGCCACGGAGTCGGTGACCTCCGCGGCGCTGATGATGGCCGGCATGTCCAGGTAGCTCTCGGCGGAGGAGGGCGGGCCGATGCAGACGGTCTCGTCCGCCAGCAGCACGTGTTTCAGGTTGGTGTCGGCCGTCGAATGCACGGCGACCGTCTTGATACCCATCTCGCGGCAGGCGCGCAATATCCTGAGCGCGATCTCGCCGCGGTTGGCGATGACGACTTTTTCGATCATGGTCCGCTCAGGAGCCGGCGCGCTGGTCGATCACGAACAGCATCTGGCCGTATTCCACCGGCTCGCCGTTCTGCACCCGGATCGACTTCACAACGCCGTCCACGTCGGCTTCGATCGGGTTCATCATCTTCATCGCCTCGACGATGCACAACGTATCGCCGGCCTTGATGCGGTCGCCGATCTGCACGAACGGGCTCGCTCCGGGGGCGGGCGCGGCGTAGAACGTGCCCACCATCGGCGAGGTGACCACGTGGCCCTCCTCCTCGGGTTCCCGGGCCGGCGCGGCAGGCTCGGCAGCGGGTGCGGCCGGCTCCGGCGCCGGATTGGCGGGCGCTGCCTGCTGCATCGGGAAGTGCGACATCTGCGGTGTAGCCACCACGGCATTGGCCGGGTAGCGGCTGATACGCACGGCCTCCTCGCCCTCGGTGATCTCGATCTCTGCGATGCCGGATTCCTCCAGCAGCTCGATGAGCTTCTTGACCTTTCTTATATCCATGCGCTTGCCTTCTCTTATGAGTCCGTCAGTCTGCGGTGCACTGCCAGCAGGGCGAGTTCGTAGCCGGTGACGCCCAGTCCGACGATCGTGCCGTCGGCCACGTCGGAGAAATAGCTGTGATGCCGGAAGCCCTCCCGGGCGTGCACATTCGAGAGATGGACTTCGATGAAAGGCAGGCCGGCGGCCAGCAGGGCGTCGCGCAGCGCGATACTGGAGTGGGTATAGGCGCCCGGGTTCACGATCAGCGCGCGGGTGCCGTCCTCGGCGCAGGCCTGCACGCGGGCCACGAGTTCGTGCTCGGCGTTGCTCTGGAAACAGATCAGCTCGTGGCCGAACTCGTCGGCCAGATTGCGCAGACGCTCCTCAACCGCGGTCAGGCTCTCGTCGCCGTAGACCGTGGGTTCTCTTTTGCCCAGCAGGTTCAGATTGGGCCCATTCAAGAGGAGCAGCCGCGGCATGATCAGTCCAGTAGACGGCCTTTTCACCGAAGTTAGCGGCGAGTTTAACGCCCATAGCCGGCAATTGCACAATAATCGCCGGCAGCGGGCGTCAGCGGGCGCCGCCGGGCGGCGGTAGGGGGGGCGAGTCGCCGCCGGGTCAGATATCGGCGAGGGCCTGCCGGGCGGCGTCGGCCGACAGTGTGCCGTCCAGGAAGTCCCGCAGTACCGAGGCCATGGTGTCGGCCTGGTCCTGGTTGAATTCGCCGACGTGGACGTTCAGGAGTTCTCCGTCCGGTGCGACGATGAGCGTGAAGGGCAGGCCGAGGAAATCGATGCCGAAGCTCTCCGCGGCGGCGATGGCATCCTCCTGGCCGATGAGCACGGGGTAGTTGAACGCCATCTCGGCGGCGTAGTCCGCCACCGGTTCGGCGTCGTCGATGGCGATGCCGATGACCTGGATGCCCGCCTCACCGTGCTGCGCCTGGATGTCTTTCAGCAGCGGGATCTCCCGCCGGCAGGGGGCGCACCAGGTTGCCCAGAAGTTGATCACCCGCAGTGTGCCGTCCCAGTCGGCGAGGGTGCGGGTCCGGCCGGCCAGGTCGGGCAGGCTGAAGTCCCCCGTCTCCGCCTGCGCGGCGCTGGCCCGCATCTCGGCGGCGCTCCGGTCGACGGGCGCGCTAGCGGGACTCTCGGGCGGCAGCAGCAATCGGGAAAGCCACATGCCGGCCGCGACCGACACCGCCAGGACGAGGATCATCAGGATACGGGGCATGTCATTCTGCCTGTGCGGTTACGGCGGCGGGCGCCGGGGCGACGGCCCGGGCCGCATGGGCGGCGAACTCGTCGGCGGGCATGAAGCCCACCACCTGGTAGGCGCGGCGCTCCTCGCCGTTCGGTCCGAAGAATATGATCGAGGGCGGCCCGAAGATGCGGAAGTGCTTCAGCAGCGCCTGGTCCTGCTCGTCGTTCGCGGTCACGTCCGCCTGCAGCAGGACGACGCCGTCGAGTTCCGCCTGCACCTGCGGGTCGCTGAAGGTGTACTTCTCCATCTCCTTGCAGGAGACGCACCAGTCGGCATAGAAATCGAGCATCACCGGCTGGTCCCGGGTCGACGCCTCGGCCACGGCCTGCTCCAGGTCGGCCACGGTCTTGATGCGGCGGAATTCGAGTTCCTCGTGGGCCGCGGCCGCGCCGCCGCCCACCGCCGCCACCCGTGTGCCGGCGAGGGGCTGCAGCGGGTCGTCGCCGCCCGATAGTGCGCCGAGCAGCAGGACGGCGCCGTAGAACATCGCCAGCACGCCGAAGCCCTTGCCGAGTTTCTGCGCTCCACCCGATTCCGGCGTCAGCGGCGTCAGCGCGCCCAGGAAGACGCCGGCCATGAAGATCAGCACCGCCCACAGGGCCAGGGTGACGGCGCCGGGCAGCACCCGGTCCAGCATCCAGATGGCCAGCCCCAGCATCACGAAGCCGAAGGCGTTCTTCACCGCCACCATCCAGGGGCCGGCCTTCACCATCAGCTTGCCGGCGGAAGCGCCCACCGCGAGCAGCGGCGCACCCATGCCGAGGCTCAGCGCGAACAGGGCCGCCGCACCGCGGAAGACGTCGCCGGTCTGGCCGATGACCGCGAGTGCCGCCACCAGTGGCGGCGCCACGCAGGCGGTGACGATCAGTGAGGACAGCGCGCCCATGACGAAGGCGCCCACCATGGTGCCGCTCTTCTGCTTGCCGCTGAGCGCGGCCACGCGGGTCTGTATGGACGAGGGCATCTGCAGGTCGAAGGCGCCGAACATGCCCGCTGCGAGCAGCACGAACAGGCCGGCGAACGTCACCAGTATCCAGGTCTGCTGGAAGATCGCCTGCACCTGTTGTCCGGCAGCGGCGAACAGCGCGCCGGCCACGGTGTAGGTGAGCGCCATGCCCATCACGTAGGAGAGCGATAGCGTGAAGCCGCGCGCCGGCGTCACGTCCTTGCCCTCGCCGGCGATGATGCCGGAGAGGATGGGGATCATCGGAAGCACGCAGGGCGTCAGCGCCAGCAGCAGGCCGGCGCCGAAGAAGGTGGCAAGCACCGCCGCGAGGTTGCCCTCGCCGATCAGCGCGGCCAGGCGGTCCTGCTCGGAGACGGGCGCGGCCGCCATCGCCATCGCGTCGTCCGGCGGCCGCGGCGCGTCGGCGGCAGTGGCCGGCGGCAGGGAGACGCTGACCTCCCGCTTGAGCGGCGGGTAGCAGATACCGTCCTCGGCGCAGCCCTGGAAGCCGAGCTCCAGCATGAGGCTCTGCCCCTGCCGGCTGGCCCGGTTCAGCGGCAACCGGGCGACGACCTCGTCGTAGTACACCTCGGTCTCGCCGAAATACTCATCGAACTTCTTCTTGCCCGCGGGCGTCTGCAGGGCGCCGAGCTGCACGCCGTCGCTGACGGCGGCGGCCGACAGTTTGTCGCGATACAGGTAATAACCCGGTTCGATCTGCCAGGCGAGCTCGACCGTGTAAGGGTCCAGGGCGCTCACCACCGGGCGGAACGCCACGTCCGGCGGCAGGAACTCGCCGCCGCCGGTCGTGGCCAGACCGCCGGAAGAGCGGCCGCTGCCGAATAGCGAGACGGCTGGCGAGGTGTCGGACGCGGCCTCCGCCAGCGTCACCTCGGTGGTCCAGCGCTGGGGCGGATAGCACAGGCCGATGTCGGCGCAGCCCTGGGAGCGGAGTTCGAGGGTCACGACGCCTGCGCCCTCGTTGACGTAGGGCACCTGCATGGTGAAGTCGCCGCGGTAGATCTCCTGGCGCCCGAAGTACTCGTCCTCGTGGATCTCGCCCGTGGGCAGCGCGGGTTCGCCCAGCAGGACGTCGTCGCTGTCGGTGCCGATGCCGAGCTTCTGGCGATACAGGTAATAGCCGGGCTCCACGGTCCAGCGGACGAGCAGCGACTCGCCGGTGTCCTCGACCTGGTAGCGGAATGCCTGCTCGGGGCGCAACAGGTCCTCCGGCGAGACGGCATGGGCCGGCGGCGCGAAGACGGTCGCGACGATACCGATCATCGTCGCCATCCGGACCATGGTCAGGAGGACCGCGGCGGGCGTGGTGGCCGCGCTGGCTGCACGGCGGAAGGAATATCTGTTCGGGCTCATGCTGTCTCTCATTACCGGCGTTGCCCCGGACGCCCCGGGGCCGGGTCGCTCCGCAGGCGGGCAGCCATACAGTGTGACCGCGCCGGACGCGGGATTATTCCTTCTCCGTCACAGAATCGTCCACAGCGGGCGAGACCGACGCGGCGACCCAGTCCAGGTAGGCCGCGGACCCCGCCGTCACCGGCGTCGCGATGACCTCCGGGACCTCATAGGGATGCAGTTCCACGACGCGCGCCTCCAGTCCCGGCCAGGCCGCCTCGGTGGTCTTCGCGATCAGCAGCAGCTCGGATTCGTCGCAGACCTCGCCTTGCCAGCTGAAGACCGAGCGCAGGGGGCCGACGATGTTCACGCAGGCCGCTCTCCTTTCCGCGACCAGCGTCCCGGCGATGCTGCGGGCGGTCTCTTCGTCCGGGCAGGTGCAGAGTGCGAGCAGCGTTTTTGACATAAGCATCTCCCTGGCCGGCGCCGAGAATAGCGGGCGGCGGACGCCCTGTCATGACTCAGTCGGCCGCTGCGGCTCTTGAAATTTGGCTGACCGGCACTATCATTAGCACTCACTGATGGCGAGTGCTAACAACATCGTCGTCCAGAATTCCATAATTCATCGCAAAAACAGCAGTTTACCAGAAGGAGACGCACCCATGCAGATTCGTCCGCTTCACGATCGCGTGATCATCAAGCGCATGGAGGAAGAGCGCACGACCCCCGGTGGGATCGTGATTCCCGATACGGCCGCCGAAAAGCCGATCAAGGGCGAAGTCATCGCCGTCGGCAAAGGCAAGATTCTCGAGAACGGCGAAGTCCGCGCTCTCGACCTGAAGGCAGGTGACCAGGTGCTGTTCGGCAAGTACAGCGGCACCGAGGTCAAGGTGGAAGGCGAGGACTACCTGGTGATGAAGGAAGACGACGTGATGGCGGTCATCGAAGGCTGAGCCCCGCGTCGATCATCGTTAGACACCAACTGAATTTACGAAAAGAGGAATAGAGACAATGTCTGCAAAAGAAGTCCGTTTCAGCGATGACGCCCGCCACAAGATGATGGCCGGCGTGAACGTGCTGGCGAACGCCGTCAAGGTGACCCTGGGTCCCAAGGGCCGCAATGTCGTGCTCGACAAGAGCTTCGGCGCGCCCACCGTCACGAAGGACGGCGTGTCCGTCGCCAAGGAGATCGAGCTCGAGAACAAGTTCGAGAACATGGGCGCCCAGATGGTGAAGGAAGTCGCCTCCCAGACCTCCGACGTGGCCGGTGACGGCACCACCACGGCGACCGTGCTGGCCCAGGCCATCCTGCGCGAGGGCCTGAAGGCCGTCGCCGCGGGCATGAATCCCATGGATCTCAAGCGCGGCATCGAGCAGGCTTCTGCCGCGGTGGTCGAAGAGCTGCACAAGCTGTCCAAGCCCTGCGAGGACGACAAGGCCATCGCCCAGGTGGGATCCATCTCCGCCAACTCCGACACCGAGATCGGCGAGATCATCGCCGAGGCGATGAAGAAGGTGGGCAAGGAAGGCGTGATCACGGTCGAGGAAGGCCAGGCGCTGACCAACGAGCTGGAGGTCGTGGAAGGCATGCAGTTCGACCGCGGCTACCTGTCGCCGTACTTCATCAACAATCAGCAGAGCCAGTCGGCCGAGCTGGATAACCCGTACATTCTCCTGTACGACAAGAAGATCTCGAACATCCGCGATCTTCTGCCGGTACTGGAGAGCGTCGCCAAGTCCAGCCGCCCGCTGCTGATCGTCTCCGAGGACGTCGAGGGCGAGGCCCTCGCCACGCTGGTGGTGAACAACATCCGCGGCATCGTGAAGGTGGCTGCGGTGAAGGCGCCCGGCTTCGGCGATCGCCGCAAGGCCATGCTGCAGGATATCGCCATCCTGACCGGCGGCCAGGTGATCTCCGAGGAGGTCGGCCTGTCCCTGGAGAAGGCCACGCTGGAGGATCTCGGCGAGGCCAAGAAGGTCCAGATCACGAAGGAGAACACCACGATCATCGACGGTGCAGGCCGCACCCAGGAGATCGAGGGCCGCGTCGAGCAGATCCGCGCCGAGATCGAGGAGTCTTCCTCGGACTACGACCGCGAGAAGCTGCAGGAGCGCGTCGCCAAGCTCTCCGGCGGTGTCGCCGTGATCAAGGTCGGTGCTGCCACCGAAGTGGAGATGAAGGAGAAGAAGGCCCGCGTCGAGGATGCGCTGCACGCCACCCGTGCCGCCGTCGAGGAAGGCGTGGTGCCCGGTGGTGGTGTTGCCTTCATCCGTGCCCGTGCCGGCATCAAGAAGCTGGAAGGCAAGAACCAGGATCAGACCACGGGTATCAACATCCTGCGTCGCGCGCTGGAGGAGCCGCTGCGCCAGATCGTCAGCAACGCCGGCGGCGACGCCTCGGTGGTGCTGAACGCCGTCGCCGAGGGCAAGGGTAACTACGGTTACAACGCCGCCACCGGCGAGTTCGGCGACATGGTCGAGCTGGGCATCCTGGATCCGACCAAGGTGAGCCGTTCGGCGCTGCAGAACGCGGCTTCCGTCTCCGGCCTGCTGCTGACCACCGAAGCGATGGTGGCGGACGCGCCGAAGGAAGACGACCACCCGCCGATGCCCGACATGGGCGGCATGGGCGGAATGGGCGGCATGATGTAACAAGTCGTCGCCCGGTTCCGACCGATAGCCTCATCGAGGCGAAAACCCCGTCCGGCGCCGCCGGGCGGGGTTTTCTTTTGCCCGGTCACCAGACGATCACCAGACGATAGGCCGGCCGTCCCAGGCGAAGAAACCGCCATTGTCGTCCTCGTCCAGTCCGTCGATGACCTCGAGTAGCTGCCGGGCGGCTCGCGGCGCGTCGAACAACTGCTTGTCGGGAACCCGCGACTGGAACGGCGCGGACAGGCCCGTATCCACGGTGCCCGGATGGAGCGCGACGACGAGGGTGCCGCGATGACGCCGGGGCAACTCGATGGACAGGTTCTTGGTGAACATGTTCTGCGCCGCCTTCGAGGCCCGGTAGGCATACCAGCCGCCGAGCCGGTTGTCGCCGATGCTGCCGACCCGCGCGGAGAGGCTGGCGAATACGGCACGCTCGTGCCGCGGCAGCAGGCCGGCAAAGTGCTTGGCCACCAGCAGCGGCCCCCACGCATTCACGGCGAAACTTTGCTGCAGCGCCTCCGGGGTCACCTCGGACAGCCTGCGTTCCGGCTGCACCGCGTCGCCGTCGTGCAGCAGGCCGGCGCAGTTGATGATCAGCGAGAGCCTTTCGACGCGCTCCGAGACGGCACGAGCCGCGGCTTCGATGCTGGCCTCGCGGGTGACATCCAGCGGCACGGTGACCAGCCGGTCGCCGATGTCCCGGCGGACCGCGGCCAGTGCCTCCGAGGCCTCCGGATGCCGGCTGGTCGCGACGACGTGAGCCACCGAGGGCGAGGCGGCCAGCGCCGCGCAGAAGGCCGCGCCGATGCCGTGGCTGGCGCCCTGTACCATTACGTCTATGGGAGCGTCGAAACTGCCGAGCTTTATGTCCGTCATGGGAGGCTCCGGGAACCGTAGTGTCTGTCTGATACTCCAACTGGGTATTCGGGCGGCCTCGCTGCGCGGATGCCCGGCGGCAGGCGCCGTCGCACGGGACCGACCGGCATTGAAAAGTGCAGCGGCTGCCCCAAGTTCCGCGGAGTGTGGAGAGCAATGGCGCGTGGCGCCCCGGTGACATGAAGGAAAGCATCCTAGAGCTCGTCAATCGTACCGAGACACAGGCGCCCGCCGCGCTGCGCGTCGACGTCATCGCCGACTTCGTCTGCCCGTGGTGCTACATCGGCAAGCATCGCCTGGACGAGGCGCTCGCCTCCGTGCTGGGTCCGGTCCAGGTTGCCTGGCACCCCTTCCAGCTCAACCCCGACATGCCCGACGACGGTATGCTTCTGGAGGACTACCTGCGCGACAAGTTCGGCGAGCCCGAGGCACTGCAGCCCGCCCTGGACCAGCTGACGCGCCTCGGGGCGGCCGAAGGCCTCGAGCTGGCCTTCGACCGCATCGTTCGCGTGCCCAACACCCGGGCGGCCCACCGCCTGATGAAGCTGGCCGAGATCGAGGGCCGCCAGAGCGAACTCGCCGATGGGCTCTTCCGGGCGTTCTTCGGCGAAGGCCGCGACATCGGCCGCCACGACGTGCTGGTCGCACTGGCCAGGGAAGCCGGCCTCACGCCCGAGACGGCCGCACAGTACTTGGACGATGAGCGCATCGACCGGATCGTGCTGGCGGAGGAGGCGCAGGCACGCAAGGCCGGTGTGACCGGTGTGCCGGACTACATGATCAACAAGCGCCTGTTCGTGATCGGCGCCCAGAGCGAGGCCACCTTGCTCGGCGCCTTCGACCGTGCCATGTTCGGAGAGGACAGCGATCTGACGGTGTCGGATACGCTGCACTGATCACCGGGCCGCACGCCGACGCCGCCGACGATTTCGGAAGGAGTTCTTTTTTTGGCTGAGGAAATGCAGGCGGTGCGCCTGGAGCGCTACCGCGACGAGGAAGGCCTGCGTCTCGCGGCCACGGAACGGCCCGTGCCCGGGCCCGGAGAAGTGCTGGTTCGGGTGCGTGCGGCCGGCGTCAACCCGGTGGACTGGAAGATCGCGGACGGTTTCGGGGAGTTCCTCGGTCTGACGCCGCCGCTCACGCTCGGTTGCGAGCTGGCGGGAGACGTGGCGGCCGTGGGCGAGGGAGTCGATGCCTTCGCCGTCGGCGAGCCCGTGTTCGGTTACGTCTCGCTCGAGCGCTGCGGCTGCTATGCGACGTACGTCATCGCCATGCCGACCGAGATTGCCCGCAAGCCGGACGCGCTCTCCTATGCGGAGGCGGCAGCAGCACCGGTGGCCGGCGAAACCGCCTGGCAGGCGCTCGTGGAGACGGCCGGGCTGGCGGCCGGCGAGCGGGTGCTGATCCACGCGGCGGCCGGCGGCGTCGGCTCCGTGGGCGTGCAGCTGGCCAGATCCCTCGGGGCGACGGTGATCGGTACCGCCTCGGGCCGCAACGAGGACTTCGTCCGCGGACTCGGCGCGGACGGTTTCGTCGACTACACCGCCGGCCCGTTCGAGGATGCGGTGGAGCCGGTCGACGTGGTGTTCGACACCGTCGGCGGCGACACGCTGCGACGCTCCTTCAACGTGCTGCGGCCGGGCGGACGCCTGGTGAGCATCGTCGAGGTGCCGGACCCGGACTGGGCCGACCAGGCCGGGGTCTCGGCCGAGATGATCGCCGTGCTGCCGGAGGGCGCCCAGCTCGCCGAGCTCGGCGCCATGATGAGCCGCGGCAAACTGCGGGTACACGTCGCGCGGCGCTACCCCCTGGCCGAGGCGCTCGACGCCCTGGCCGAGAGCCGTGCGGGCCACGTCCGGGGCAAGCTGGTCGTCGAGCCCTGAGTCCGCCGGCGCGGGCCGCACAGCCGGGGCAGTGCCGCTTTCTCAGCCTTCGCGCCGGCGCGCCAGCCAGTCGAGCAGGATGGCATTGAAGGATTCGGGCCGCTCCTGCTGGGTCCAGTGGCCGCAGTCGCCGATCATGTGCACCTCGAGGTCGTCCACGTAGTCGCGCATTGCCTCGATGTGGTGGGGGGCGATCAGCACGTCGTCCTCGGCGCCGACGAACAGCGCCGGTATGCGTATCCGCTGCTCGATGCCCGCGGTGAGCTCCCAGTTGCGCGTCCAGTTGCGATACCAGTTGATGGGGCCGCTGAAGCCGCCGCGCCGGAACGCCTCGACGAAGACCTGCAGCTCCTCTTCCGCCAGCAGGTCCTCGCCCCTCGGCGGCTCGTCCATGGCGGTCAGCATGCTGAACGGCCGGCGCTTGTTCTCGGGGATCTGCTCGAAGGCCTGCCGGGTGACCGGCAGCCGCCGCATCATGGCGCGGAAGTAGCGCTCGGGCTCGGCGGCGAAGCGCCGGTCGGCCTCGTCGGAGTCCTGGAAGTTCACGATGTAGAAATCGGGGCCCAGCACCCGGCGCATCATGATCATCGGGTCCACCGGCGGCCGCGGGTAGAAGGGAATGTTCACGGCGACGACGCCGCGCATGCGCTCCGGCGCCAGCAGCGCCATCTGCCAGACCATGAGCGCGCCCCAGTCGTGGCCCACGAACCAGGCGCGCTCGAGGCCGAGGGCGTCGAGCAGGCCGGTCATGTCGTCCACCAGGTGGCGGATGTCGTAGTCCGTGACGGCCTCGGGCTTGTCCGTCGCGCCGTAACCGCGCTGGTCGGGCGCGATCGCCCGGTACCCCGCGTCGGCGAGCGCGGGCAGCTGCAGACGCCAAGAGTAGGCGAGCTCGGGGAAGCCATGACAGAGAACGACGGCCTCGCTCTCGCCCTCGCGCTGGCCCCGCTCGTGGACCGCCATGCGGATGCCGTTGGTGTGGATGTATCGGGCGGGCGGGAAGTCGCTGCTCACACCGTGCTCCTTGGGCTCGGGATTGCGGATTAAACCGGAGGTGGGACAGGGTAGCCGAGCATCCCGGCCGCGGCGACCACCGCCGTCTGCGGGCTTGCCTTTTCCCCCGGCCGGCGCTAGCTTCCGCGTCTGAGGCGTCGATGGGGACAGTAGCCACCCGGCGCCGGTCTCGAGCGAGCGAGGGGCGGTGGGAGCCTCGCGGCCGGCGGGCGGTGAACATCACCCCGGAGCCGTCGACCGAAAGGGTGGCCGTGTCGCCCGAGTAGGCTCGACCGGGTGGCCGCCGATATACGGCCGCGGGTTGCCACGGACGGTTGCTGCTGTCGTGACGACCCCTCGAGGTCCGGTCCGGGAGGGCCGGGCGGAAACCGGGTGGTACCGCGGTGCATGAGCAATCACATCGCCCCGGGCGCTTGACGGCGCCCGGGGTTTTTTCGTTGGACGGGATGAAATGAAGCTGAGAGACGTTGCCAGCCGCTACGATGGTCCGGCCCTCGAGGAGGAGGTGCTCTCGTTCTGGCGCGAGCACCGCATCTTCGACAAGACGCTGGAGGCGAGCCGCGGCCGGCCGCAGTGGAGCTTCAACGAGGGTCCGCCGACGGCCAACGGCCGGCCCGGCATCCACCACGTGCTCGCGCGCACGTTCAAGGACGCCTTCCCCCGTTACCGCACCATGCGCGGCTACCACGTGCCCCGGAAAGCGGGCTGGGACACCCACGGCCTGCCTGTCGAGCACGAGGTGGAGAAAGAACTCGGCATCTTCGACAAGAAGGAGATCGAGCGCCAGGTGGGCATCGACGAGTTCACCCGCCGTTGCCGCGAGTCGGTCATGCGCTACATCGGCGACTGGGAGAAGATGACCGAGCGCATGGGCTTCTGGGTGAACCTGGAAGAGGCCTACTACACACTCGACAACAGCTACATCGAGTCGGTGTGGAATCTGCTGAAGCGCATCTGGGACCAGGGCCTGATCTACCGGGGCTACAAGGTCGTGCCCTACGACCCGCGCATCGGCGCCACGCTCTCCTCCCACGAACTCGCCCTCGGCTACAAGGAGGTGGAGGACCCTTCCATCTACGTGCGTTTCGCCGTGGCCGACGAGGAGGAGACCTACTTTCTGGTGTGGACCACCACGCCGTGGACACTGCCGTCGAACCTGGCGCTGGCCGTACACGAGGACGTGGACTACGTCTACGTGGGCCACGGCGAGGAGACGCTGATCCTGGCCGAGGCCCTGGTGCCGGCGGTGTTCGGCGACGAGCCGGTGGAGGTCATCCGCCGGGTGCAGGGCCGCGACCTGGTGGGTATGCACTACGAGCAGCTCTTCGAATACCTGTCGGTGGATGACGATGTGGACGCCTTCCGGGTGCTGCCGGCCGAGTTCGTCAGCACCGAGGACGGCACGGGCATCGTGCACGTCGCCCCGGCCTATGGCGTCGACGACCTGGAGCTCGGGCAGGCTCACGGCCTGCCGGTGCTGCACGGCGTCGGGCTGGACGGCTGCTTCCTGCCCGAGGTGGAACCGGTGGCCGGCGTGTTCTTCAAGCAGGCCGATCCGGTGCTGATCGACCTGCTGAAAGAGCGCGGCCGGATGTTCCGTGCGGGCAGCTACGTGCACAACTACCCCTTCGGCTGGCGCACCGGCGATCCGGTGATCTACTACGCCAAGGATGCCTGGTACATCCGCACGTCCGAGTTCCGGGACCGCATGGTGGCGCTGAACCGCACCATCAACTGGGTGCCGGAGAACATCCGCGAAGGCCGCTTCGGCAACTGGCTGGAGAACAACGTGGACTGGGCCCTGTCCAGGGAACGGTTCTGGGGCACGCCGCTGCCGGTCTGGACGGACGGCGAGGGCCGCTACCGCTGCATCGGCTCGCTGGCCGAGCTGGAGGAGCTCACCGGCCGCAGGCTCGAGGGGCTGGATCTGCACCGCCCGGCGGTGGACGACGTCACCTTCGAGGCCGAGGGCGCCACGTGGAGCCGTGTGCCCGAGGTGATCGACTGCTGGTTCGACTCCGGCGCCATGTCCTACGCCCAGTGGCACTACCCGTTCGAGAACGTGGAGGCGTTCCGGGCGCACTTCCCGGCAGACTTCATCTGCGAGGCCATCGACCAGACCCGGGGCTGGTTCTACACGCTGCACGCCATCGCCACCATGGTCTCGGACAGCGTCGCCTACCGGAACGTGATCTGCCTCAGCCACATCGTGGACGAGGACGGCAAGAAGATGTCGAAGTCGCTGGGCAACATCGTCGATCCGTACGACGTCTTCGACAGGGTGGGTGCCGACCCGCTGCGCTGGTACTTCCTGGCGCGCATCTCGCCGGACCAGCAGAAGCGGATCTCGGTGGACATCGTCGCCGACGTTGCGAGCTCCTTCGTCAACACGTTCTGGAACACCTACGGCTTCTTCGTGCTGTATGCGCGGCTCGACGAAGTGGATCTCTCCCGCGACGTGCCGCCGGAGTCACGGCCCGAGATCGACCGCTGGGCGCTCGCGCTGCTGGCCGACACCGAGCGGCGGGTGAGGGAGTCGCTGGACGCCTACGACGCCCGCGCGGCCGGCGTCGCCATCGAGGAGTTCATCGACCAGCTGAGCAACTGGTACGTGCGGCGCAACCGGCGGCGATTCTGGAAGTCCGCGGCGGGCGACGACAAGCAGTCCGCCTACCTGACGCTGTACGAATGCCTGGATACGGTGCACCGGCTGATGGCGCCGTTCACGCCGTTCCTGTCCGAGCACGTCTACCAGAATCTGGTGCGCAACGTGTATCCGGAGGCGCCGGAGAGCGTGCACATGACGGCCTGGCCCGAGCTGCCGGCGGAGTGGCGCGATCCGGACCTGCTGTTCGAGTTCGACGTGGTGCAGAAGGTGGTCGGCCTCGGCCGGGCCGCCCGCGCGCAGACGGGATTCCGCACCCGCCAGCCGCTGGGCAGGCTGCTGCTGCGGGTACCGGACGATGCGGCTGCGGAGGCGGCCGGAAGCCACCGGGAGCAGATACTCGAGGAACTCAACGTGAAGGAGCTCGAATTCATTGCCCGGGATGCCGAGCTGGTGGAGTACCGCATCAAGCCCAATCTGCCGAGGATCGGCAAGCGCTACGGCAGGCTGGTGCCCGCCATCCGCGAGGCTCTCGCCGCGGCGGACGGCGCGGCCATCGCGGCCGCGGCCGCCGCCGGCCGGGACTTCACCGTAGAGGCCGGCGGCGAGACCCTGGAATTCGGACCGGAGGACGTGCTGGTGGAGACCAGCTCCGCCGAGGGCTTCGCCTGTGCGGAGGAGGGCGGCTACCTGGTGGCGCTTGATACCCGGCTGGACGATGCGCTCGTGCGCGAGGGACTCGCCCGGGAGCTCGTGCGCACCGTGCAGGATGCGCGCAAGCAGGCCGGTCTCGAGGTTTCGGACCGCATCGCGCTCTCGATCAGCGGCACGCCGGGCGTGGAGGAGGCACTGGCCGAATACCGGGACTACGTCATGCACGAGACACTCGCGGTCGAGTGGGCCCCGGCGGAAATGAAGAAAGCCTGGGTGACCGAGAAGCGGCTGGACGACGAGGAGTGGCGTATCGCGCTGCGGGTGAGCGACGGCGAAGGGACTTCATAAAACCGTCAATCCGAAGGGGAGTTGTAAGCCGTTCCGCTATTTTGCTATAAGAAAAGGTCCCAAGTGACTGGTTGGCGTGGGACACCGCCACGAGCCGGCAAAAGAGCGAGAACGAGCCGCGCGGGTTCCGCCCAGTCAACTCTCCGAGGGCCGTCGCAGACCGGCGGAGCTTAGAAAAACAATACCGGGAGAGCCCATGTCGCCCCTGACCAAGCACTTTCACGAAGCGGTGCTCGCGCTGGCAGGTCATGCGCCGATCAAGCAGCGACTCGTTTGCGCCTACAGCGACCACCTGAGCGGCGTGCACGACGAGGATCTGCCGCGGCGTCTGCTGCGGCGCTTCTCCGACCTGCGTAGGCGCCTGCACAGCGTGACGCCGCTGAACGGGGAAGGGCCGGTGCGCGCCTCGGTCCGCAAGATGAGCGGCCCGGAGGCCGCCGACTGCGCAAAGATCATCGTCGCGCTGTACGGCGAACTCGCGCAGCAGGAGGCTGCCGGCAGCACCGGTGCGCTGCACCTGGTGCCGGCCCCCGAGCTGGAAGAGGTCCCGGATTTCCTCCTGAAGTCCTGACCCGCCCGCACTGCGACTAGCCGCCGTAGGAGGGCCTTCAGGCCCGATTTCTCCCTGCCCGACCCCGCTTTCTCCCGGCGTTAGCCCCTCATCGGGTGGACCCGCTGAAGGGCCCGTAGCCGAGAGGGCTGGCGCCAGTGAGCAGGCGCTCCTGACTGAGGCTTCCTGAACGCTACCGCGAGCACGGCCGTCATGCGGGGGTGTCCATCGCCGCGACCTTTTGTCGGGAGCAAGATGGATACCCCCGCAGGGCCGCCACAATAGAAGGTGAGCCGGTTGGAAGAGTCGGGTCGGGCCTGAAGGCCCTCCTACGCGATCTGGAGGGCGGCGCGGAGTTCGCGGGAGGCGTAGCGCGTGAGGTGGGCGCTTACCGCCGCCGGCGGGCGGCGTGCGCTGCGCGGACCCCGGCGTAACAGCAGGGCGCGGAACGCCGGGCTGGTCGCCAGGTGGAAGCGGAGCTCGTCGCCGTAGCGCGCGAGGAAGCGCTCCGGGTCGTCGCCGCCCGTTGCGGTCAGCCGGGCCAGCGTCTGCTGTACCGACGCCTCGTCCAGGTCCGGGAAATAGCGGCCGAACTCACGCCAGTGGTTGAGATCCGCGCTGCCGGCCGGCTCCGGCCGGATCGTCGAGAGGCCGCGGCGGGGCAGGGCGGCCTCGAGCAGCGCCACCGCGTCCAGGAGGCCGGCCCCGTGGCGCCGGGTATCCCAGCCGTCCGGGCGGCGGACGCCGGCGCCAGTCAGGATGTGGCGGAAGACCGCCGGCAATGCCGCGCCGGGGTAGCGGCGGCGCAGCCGGTCGCGGCCGTGACGGGACAGCCACAGGGCCGCCGCGCCCGCCACCGTGGCCACGGCGTACGAGGTGCCGTTGCCGCGGGCATCGCTGTAGCGCCCGCCCGGCTCGACCAGCGCGCGCCAGACGTCCTGACCGGGCGCGGCGAGGTCGACATCGCCGCCGGCGGCGCTGTAGCGCCAGACGGCGTCCCGGCAGTTGCCGGCCGCGACGGCGATCACCCGCGACGAGCGCGCCGGATGCACGCCCCAGGGCCAGACGTTGCCGGCCGCGGCGAGGCTGATGATGCCGCGGGCCGCCGCCGCGTCGAGCACCCGCTCGAGGCTGCGGCTGGCGAAGGGCCCGCCGAGACTCATCGAGATGATGTCCGCGTCGATGCCGATGGCGTGATCGATGGCGAGGGCGAGCCGCCGGAACGAGAAATGCACCACCCCCGAAGATACCCGGAGGGGCACCAGCGTCGCCGCGGGCGCGCTGCCGCTCACCGCGATGCCGTCCGCTCCTCCTCGCCGCCCTCGTCGCCAATCGAGCTCATGATGACGCTGGCGGTCGCCGTGCCGTGGCCCGGGTTACGGCCGCGCAGGGGATCCCGGGGATCGCGGCGATCGGCCTCGAAGTCGTAACCGAGCCCGACGGCCAGCCTCGCCGGGTGGCGGATCTCCGGATGCAGGGTGTAGCCGGTGTCCGGGTGGGCGATGCGTATGCCGCCGCCGGGCGGGCCGTCGATCAGGGCGAAGGCCTCGAAGAGACGGGCATTGGCCAGGCTCCATTCGCTGTCGGCGGAGCAGGGCAGCGGGCGCGCACCGCCACCGCTGCGGGGGCCGCGGCGCCCGGCCCGGGCCGGGTCCGGATCGTGGCCCGGCTGGATCACCGCCGCCTCCGCCCAGACCACGTCGGGGTGCGCGTCGAGGCGGCGCGCGAACTCCCAGACCTGGCGCACCAGCGGCTGCAGCGCAGGGCGCCGGCGCAGTGCCTGGTACACGCCGCCCGAACGGGGCAGGCGTTCGACGGCCCATTCCCCCGGCAGCGTAGCAGCGACCGCGCGGCGAGCGGCGCGGGTTGCCACGGCCGGACTCAGGCCGGGGTCAACGGCCAGCATCAGCCCCTCGCTGCGCGGCGTCAGTTCGCCGTCCGTGGTGGCCGGCAACCGGACCGCCTCGTATTTCATCGCCGTTGCCCCTCCCCCAAGAGTGCCGATATGTCGTGCAATAATGCCCCTTTTCTGTACGGAGCTCAGCGATGAAATTCAGTACCGAATCCCTGCGCTCGTTCGGCGCTGCCGTCCGGATTGGCCAGGCAGGGCGCACGCGCCCCGGGCGCTGCAACCGCCCGACCGCTACGATCGCCATCCCGGCCCTGCTGCTTTCGGCCCTCGCTCTGGCCGGCTGCGGCAGCGACGCGCCGCCGGAGGAGACGGTGACCGCGGAGACCGGCATGCGCGAACAGCCGGCGGCGGCACCGCGGCCGGATGCCGAGGCCGTCGCCGAGCGGGTGGCCGACTATGCGCCGTTCACGCTCACCGCCGACCTCGGCACTCCAGGCGATCTCAGCGACGACCAGCGCAGGATGATCGGGCTGCTGATCGACGCCTCGAAGATCATGGACGACCTGTTCTGGCGTCAGGCCTGGGGTGACGGCCACGAGGAATGGCTCGCCGACCTGCCGGCCGGCCCGGTGCGCCAGTTCGCGCGGATCAACTACGGCCCCTGGGATCGTCTGGGCGACGACCGGCCGTTCGTGACCGGCGTGCGGCCGAAGCCCGCCGGCGCCAACTTCTATCCGCCGGACATGACGGTGGAGGAGTTCGAAGCCTGGGACCAGCCGGGCAAGGACGGCCTCTATTCGCTGGTGCGCCGGGACGCGGCGGGTGATCTCGGGCTGATCCCCTACCACGAGGCGTATGCCGGCCCGCTGGAGCGCGCCGCCGAACTGCTGCGCGAGGCCGCGGCGCTGGCGGATGACGAAGGCCTGGCGCGCTACCTGGGGCTGCGGGCCGATGCCCTGGTCACCGACGACTACCAGCCGAGCGACATGGCCTGGCTCGACATGAAGACCAACCGGATCGACGTCGTAATCGGGGCCATCGAGACCTACGAGGACCAGCTGTTCGGCTATCGGGCGGCCTACGAGTCCTTCGTGCTGCTGAAGGACATGGCCTGGTCCGACCGGCTGTCGCGCTTCACGGCCTTTCTGCCGGAGCTGCAGCGCGGCCTGCCCGTGCCGGAGCGCTACAAGGCGGAGGAGCCGGGCAGCGACTCGGACCTGAACGCCTACGACGCCCTCTACTACGCCGGCGACGCGAACGCGGGCGCGAAGACCATCGCCATCAATCTGCCGAACGACGAGGAGGTGCAGCTCGCCAAGGGCACCAGGCGGCTGCAGCTGAAGAACGCGATGCGCGCGAAGTTCGAGAAGATCATGCAGCCCATCGCCGAGGTGCTGATCGTCGAGGAGCAGCGGGGCCACGTCACCTTCGATGCCTTCTTCGCCAACACCATGTTCCACGAAGTCGCCCACGGCCTCGGCATCAAGAACACGGTGGACGGCTCCGGCACCGTGCGTGCCGCGCTGAAGGACGTGGCCTCCAGCATCGAGGAGGGCAAGGCCGACGTGCTGGGTCTGTACATGATCACGGAGCTGCATGAACGCGGCGAACTCGGCGACGTCGATCTCATGGACTACTACACCACGTTCCTCGCCGGTATCTTCCGTTCGGTGCGCTTCGGCGCCTCCAGCGCCCACGGCAAGGCGAATATGGTGCGGTTCAATTTCTTCGCCGACGAGGGTGCGTTCACGACGGACGAGACCACCGGCCGCTACCGCGTGGACTTCGAAGCCATGCAGGCGGCGATCACTAAGCTCTCGGCGAAGATCCTGACGCTGCAGGGCGACGGCGATTACGAGGGCGCGAAGACATTCACCGATACCCTCGGCGTGGTCCGGCCCGAGCTGGCCGATGCGCTGGCCCGGGTGAATGCGGCGGACATACCGGTGGACGTGCGCTTCGAGCAGGGTCGCGAGGTGCTCGGCCTCTGACGGTTCGCCGGCCCGCCGGTGCGCCGCACTGGGTGCCCCATCGGGGCGCACCGGCCATCGGTCCTGCGCCAGTGTGGTGCAGGATCGGTCCGCGCTGCCCCGGAAAGCGGTGCGAAAACCGCGGCACGGATATTGCAGCGCGAGGATGTGGCGCTATCAGCCAAGACATTTCGCCTGAGACATTCGCCTGACACATTCGCCTGCCATAGTCGGACGGACCTGGACGGATTTGCGAAGCTGATGCGCGAGGACGGCGCGGCCGGCCATCAACCGACAAGGAGCGTGCGACATGCCTGTCATCAACCGGGGACTGCAGTTCTGGAAGTCCGCCGAGGAGCTCTTCCTCGACTATCTCAACGAGCGCTGCGGCAGCAGGGCAAACCTGACCTATATCCCGGCGGCCGACGATGGGCCTCCGGTGCTGGTGGCGAGTTATCTGGAGTTCCCGGTGGCGGACCACCTGACGGCCTTCACGGTCGGCATGTCCAGCGTGGAGCCTGCGGCGGGGGACGAGCGTCCCGAGCTGATGATCTCTGTGAAGAGTCCCAACGCCGCCTGGGCCCGTGCCATCGGCGTGATCGCGGAGCGCTACCGGGGCCGCGGCGCCTTCAAGGTCGGCGACACGGTCTCGGTCAGCGACGAGATCAGCCGCTCGAGCCCGATGCGCGCCTTCCTCGTCCACAATCCTTCCCTGTTCGGCCTGGCGGGTGAGCGGCTCGAGATCGGGGAGCGCAGGGTACGCGTGCTGCAGCTCTATCCCGTACACGACTCGGAGGTGGCGCTGATTCGCAAGTACGGCTACCAGGCCTTCATCGACAGCCGGCCCGACCTCGCCGACGTGCGTCGGCCCGCCCAGAGCGCCGACAGCGTGGAGGCGCATGCGCTGAAGGCGGGCTGATTCTCAGACGGTCTGCGCGGCGCGCGCGCCGAGTGCGCGGATGGCCAGTGCGCAGAGCACCGAGAGCAGGCCGAGCACCAGCAGAAACACCGCCAGCGTGACCGGCGAATCGTTATCCAGCATCGAGACGAACTGGACCAGCAGTGCGCCCACCGTCTGCTGGGTGAAGCCGAGCAGACTCGAGGCCGTGCCGGCCCGCCGTGGCGCCTGGCGCACGGCGCCGGTCTGGGCGTTGGGCGCGGCGAGGCCGCTCGAGTAGGTCACCACCGTCATCGGCAGGAACAGCGCCATCGGCGCCCACCAGCCGGCGCCGGTCAGGCTCACCATGGCCAGCGTGCCCACGGCGGCGACGAGACTGCCGCGCAGGATCATGCCGTCGACGCCGAGTCGGTGCGAATAGCGCGTCGAGGTGAGGTTTCCCAGCGTATAGCCGCCGGCCAGCAGCAGGAACCAGAAGCCGTACTCCCGGGCCGGCCGACCCATGACTGACTCCATCAGGTAGGGCGCGGTGGAGATGAAGACGTAGAACATTCCCACCGACAGCACCGCCTGGGCGGTGTAGGCGTGGAACAGCGGCTTGCCCATCAGACGTTTCACCCCCGCCCCGAGCGACTCCCGCTCTCCGCCGTCGTCGTCCGGCAGCGTCTCCGGCAACCAGCGCAGCACCGCGGCAGTCACCAGCAGCCCCAGCACGCTCACCACCAGGAACAGGCTGCGCCAGCCGTACCAGTCGGTGAGGTAGCCGCCCGCCAGGGGCGCCAGCGTCGGCGCCACCACCATGACCATCACCAGGGTGGCGAGCCGGCCGGCCATCTCGTCGGTGCCGTAGCGATCACTCAGGATGGCGCGGGCGATCACCAGGCCGGCGGCGCCGCCCACGGCCTGCACCATCCGCGCGCCGATCAGCCAGTAGATATCGGGAGCCAGGTAGCAGGCGACGCTGCCGGCGAAACAGAGCATGAGGCCTGCGATCAGCGCCGGCCTCCGTCCCCAGCGGTCAGCCAGCGGTCCGTAGAGGAGCTGGGCGGGGCCGATGGCGAAGACGAAGGCGCTGAACGTGAGCTGGGTCAGCGCCAGCGAGGTGCCGAAAGCCGACTGCACCGCGGGCAGCGCCGGCAGATAGATCTGCATGGCGAGCGGCCCCATGGCGGTCGCCGCCGCCAGCAGCACGATCAGCTTGCGGGGACCGATTTCGCTCAATGTCGCGTCGCTGCCGGGCCGCCGCCTGCCGGCGGCCGGGTCGGGATCAGCTGCCGTGGTCGATCATACGCAGGAATTCGGCGCGGGTGCGGGCGTCCTCGCGGATGGTGCCGAGCATCTGACTCGTAACCATCGACACGCCGGTCTTGTGGATGCCGCGGGTGGTCATGCACTGGTGTTCGGCCTCGATGACCACGCCGACGCCCTTCGGCTTCAGCACGTCCTGGATGGTATTGGCGATCTGGGCGGTCATCTTCTCCTGCACCTGGAAGCGGCGGGCGAAGGCCTCCACCACCCGGGCCAGCTTGCTGATGCCCACCACCTTGTTGGTGGGCAGATAGCCGACGTGCGCGCGGCCGATGATCGGCGCCATGTGATGCTCGCAGTGGGACTCGAAGGTGATGTCGCGCAACACGATCATCTCGTCGTAACCCTCCACCTCCTGGAACGTGCGCTTCAGGAAGCGAACCGGGTCCTCCCGGTAACCCGAGAACCAGTCCTCGTAGGCGCGGGCCACGCGCGCGGGTGTATCGAGCAGGCCTTCTCGGTCCGGATCCTCGCCCGCCCACAACAGCAGCGTACGGATGGCCTCCTCGGCCTGACGGCGGCCGGGCCTGCGCCGCGCCTTCTTCTTTGCGCCGGTCTTCTTGTTCGCCAATGTCCGAATCTCCCTGGTCGGTGCTCGCGACATACTACCGGAACGGGCCCGATAGCGGCATCCGGCGCTGCATCCGCGGTCCTCGACAGATCGAATACAAGTCGCATCGAAGCCGTTATGGAGCCGACGTGAAGAGACTGCTCGCCGTTCTGCTGTGCGCCTCCCTCGCCGGATGCGCCACCACCCCCGAAGACCCGATCCACGTCGTCGACGAGGTCGACCTGCCCCGCTACATGGGCGACTGGTACGTCATCGCACACATCCCCACCTTCCTGGAGGACGAGGCCTACAACGCCATCGAGTCCTACGAGCTGAACGACGACGAGACCATCGCCACCACCTTCCGTTTCCGCAACGGCGGCTTCGACGGTCCCCTGAAGGTCTACACGCCGACCGGTTTCGTGCGGGACGACCCGAGCAACGCGGTCTGGGGCATGCAGTTCCTCTGGCCTTTCAAGGCGGAGTTCCTGATCGTCTGGCTGGACGAGGGCTACGAGACGACGGTGATCGGACGCAACGCCCGCGACTACGTCTGGATCATGGCGAGGGAGCCGCGGATCCCCGATGACGAGTACCGCCGCATCCTGTCGTTCCTGGAAACCGAGGGCTACGACCTGTCCGAGCTGCGCGAGGTGCCTCAACGCTGGCCGGAGGCCGTCACCGGCGACGGCGACTGATACTCCATACTCCGGCACGCCGGTGCGGGCTAACATGGAGCCCGGCCAATAGTCGTCAATAGCGGGGGGGGAGTCATGCACCGGCTCTCGTACTTCAGCCACCGGCGGGCGCTGGCCGTCTCCGTAGAGGCGGGCGGCAGGGCCGTGCGTGACGCGCTGGTGGCCCCGGCCGCCCGGGTCGGACCGCTGTTCGCCGGCTTCCCCGATCTGCCGCTGTACGTGACGCGGCCGGCGGCCGGCGCACCCCTGGCGGTGCCGACCGAGACGCCGGTGGTGGAGGGTGCCGGCGCCGCCGAGGTCGACTGGGCGTGTCGGCGGCTGTCGCTGGAGGTCATCCGTGAAGGCCGCCACGGCCGCGTGCTGCTGCGCGCGGTGTGCGATGCGACCGGCATCGGCCGGCTGCGCCATGCAGCCGACGCGGCGCGGCGGCTCTATCGCCGTGGCAACGTCGCGGTCGCGCATCCCAATTTCCTGCGGCTGTACCGGCCGCCGCCGGTTGCTGCCGAAGCCGGACCGGCGCTGGCGGACGGGCAGTGGGCGCTGGACAACGCCGGTGATGTGGGCATTGCCGGCGCCGACGTCGGGGCCGAGGCGGCCTGGGCGCTCACCACCGGACGCCGCCGGGTGCGGGTCGCCATCCTGGACGATGGCGTCGAACTGGCCCACCCGTACCTGCGCCCGGCGGCGGCCGCCGAACGGGACTTCGTGGCCGACGATCGCTACGGGCGTCCCGCCGGCGACGACGCCCACGGCACCGCGGTGGCGGGCATCGTGGCCGCCGACGGGCCCCGTGCGACGGGTCTCGCGCCGGGCGTCTCACTGGTTGCCGCACGCATCGCCCGCGGCGGCGCGCACGGTTACTGGCTGTCCGACGATTTCGACACCGCCGAGGCCGTGGACTGGTGCGTCGGGGAGAGCCGCGCGGACATCCTGAACCTGTCCTGGGGCGGCGGCCCGCCGGCGGATGCCATCACGGGCGCGCTGGAACGGGCCGCGCGGACCGGCCGCCGCGGTCGCGGCTGCCTGATCGTGGCCGCGGCCGGCAACAGTCAGTCCACCCTGGACTATCCGGCCACGCTGCCCGAGGTGCTGGCGGTGGGTGCGTCGAATCCCTGGGACCGGCGCAAGACCCGCAGCTCCCGGGACGGCGAGCACTGGTGGGGCAGCAGTCACGGCCGGAATCTCTCGCTGCTGGCACCCGGCGTCTCGATACTCACCACCGACCTGCGCGGCCGACGGGGTTTTTCGCCCACCCTGGTGTACGACGCGTTCAGCGGCACCTCGGCCGCCGCGCCGTTCGTTTCCGCCGCGGCGGCGCTGGTGTTGTCGCTGCATCCCGACCTGCCGGCGGCATGCCTGCGCAGGGTCCTGGAGGAGAGCGCGGTGCCGCTCGACGGCGGGCGCCGCTCCACCCACGGCCACGGCCGCCTGGATGCGGCCGCGGCCCTGCGCCTGGCGGCCGGCGGCGGGAGCTGAGTTTCAGCCGGCGGCCGCGACGCCGGCGGGGCAGCTCACGCCGGTGCCGCCGAGACCGCAATAGCCGCCCGGGTTCTTCGCCAGGTACTGCTGGTGATAGTCCTCGGCGTAATAGAACGGGCCGGAGTCGGCGATCTCGGTGGTGATGGCGCCGTAGCCGGCATCGGCCAGGACCTGCGCGTAGGCATCGCGGGAGGCCTCGGCCGCCGCCTTCTGGTCCGCATCGAAGACGTAGATGGCCGAACGATACTGGGTGCCGACGTCGTTGCCCTGGCGCATGCCCTGGGTCGGGTCGTGGGATTCCCAGAAGACCCGCAGCAGATCGTCGTAGGTGATCCGGGCGGGGTCGTAGACCACCAGCACCGCCTCGGTGTGGCCGGTCATGCCGCTGCAGACCTCGCGATAGTCCGGGTTGGGCGTGCGGCCGCCGGCGTAGCCCACGGCGGTGGTGTAGACGCCCGACTGTTGCCAGAACTGCCGCTCGGCACCCCAGAAGCAGCCGAGGCCGAATACGGCCTGCCGGTACCCCTCCGGGAAAGGCGGCTTGAGCGGTGCGTCCAGCACGAAGTGACGCTCGGGTACCGGCATCGGCGTGTCGCGGCCGGGCAGGGCCTCTTCCGCCGACGGCAGGGACGTCTTCTTGTTCAGACCGAACATGGCTCTCTCCTGTGGCTGTACGGCGGATATGCGTCCGGCAGGTGCGCGATCAAGGGTCGGGAGGTGGCGTCGCCGGGGATCACCGGGCGACCGCGGCGTCGATGATACGGACCTCGTACTGGTCCGGCGACGTGAACGGTCCGAGGCCCGTGTCGAGGCGCACGCTGTTGCCGGGCTCGAGTACGCCGGAGAGCCGGCGGCGGGTCTCGGAGACGCTGCCGGAGCCGGTCAGATAGCGGATGGCGACCACCACGTCGGTGACGCCGACGCGGGTCGGGTTGTCGATCTGCAGCAGCAGCCGCCCGCCGTCGCCGAGTCCGGTCCGGCTGCGCAGGTAGGCCTCGGGATTCTGGCCCAGATCGAGGCGCATCAGTGCGGCCTGGGCGCGTGCTCCGACCTCGCCCTGTTCGCCGCTGGCCTTCTGGTAATACTCCACCGCCTGCGCGCGGTTGCCGGCCCGGCGCTCGATGTCGCCAAGGGCGAGATAGGCCGGCGCCGTCGGCAGCAGCTCGAGGCTCGCGGCGAGGTCGCGGCGGGCCTCGGCATCGTCGCCCAGCCGCTCGGCCGCCAGGCCCCGCTTCAGGTAGTAGTAGAAGAAGCCGTCGTTGCGCTCGAGCGCCAGGGTGTACTCGCTGCGGGCGCGGTCGTAGTCCTCGTCCAGCAGGTACACGTCGCCCCGCAGCGCGTAGAAGTGGCCCTCCCCGGGCGCGATGCGGATGGCCTCGTCGGCCTTCTCGAGGGCGACGCCGCGCTGGTCCTCGGCCAGCGCCTTGCGGCCGGCATCGTAGGCCTCGTACGCGGGCAGGGCGTCGCGTGTCGTCGCGAGCATCTCGCGGTAGCGTGCGGCCCCGGTCTCCCCGCCGGGCGGCAGGCTGGCCGCCGTCTGCCGGTTCGCCTCCACCCGCGCGGTCGACGGCGGGTGGCTTGCGAACAAGCCGCTCAGCCAGTCGCTGCGGCGCTGCTCGTTCAGCCGCACGAAGGTCTCCTGCAGCTCCACGGCGCCCTGGGGGTCGTAGCCCGCGCGCGACATGTAGCGCATGCCGTAGAGGTCGGACTCCAGTTCGGCGCCGCGGCTGTAGCGCTGGTTGATGAGCTGGGAGGCGATCGACGCCGACGCGGTGGCCAGTCGGCCGTAGTCGCTGTCGCTGGTGGCGACCGCCGTCGCCAGCACCGCGCCCTGCAGCACCATCGCGCGTTCCATGGCGTCCGCGGAATGGCCCGCGGCCGCGTGGACGATCTCGTGACCCAGCACCGCCGCCAGTTCGGCCTCGGATTCGAGTTCGGTCAGCAGCCCCCGGTTGATTGCGATCTTGCCGCCGGGCAGCGCCCAGGCGTTCGGTACGGAGTTGTTCAGCACGTGGAACTCGTAGGGCAGCGGCCGGTCGCTGACCGCGGCGAGACGCTGGCCGACCTGCTGCACGTAGTCCTCGAGTGCCGGGTCGAGGACGTAGTCGCCGCCCTGGGACTGGCGCATCGGCAGGTAATTCTGCTCGCCCAGAGCGACTTCCTGGGCTTCGGAGACGAGCCGGATCTCGCGCTCGCCAGTGACCGGGTTGACCGCACAGCCGCTCGTGAGCAGCGCGAGCGCCGCCAGCAGCCAGAGCGGCGCGAGCGTGCCGGCCCGTGCCCGACCGGGGCGGGCGGAACGTGCCGTGACAGTCGCTGTACTCATGCCCTCAGGATAACCGAAGGCGGGGGTTCGTTGCCCGGCCCGGCGCATCTTCACTGCGCCACCAGCCGCTGACCGCGGCGCGGGCGCTCGCTGATGCCGTCGCGGTGGGCGAAGCGCACGGGCAGCGACTGGGTGCGGCCCCAGGCGCCCGCCCGGTAGACGGCGAAATGCAGGTGCGGCATGGTCGTGTGGCCGGTGTTTCCCGACAGCCCGATGCGGTCTCCGGCCTCAACCCGGTCGCCGGCTGCCACCAGGGCGCCGTCGCGGTGCAGGTGGTAGTACTCGCCCGTGGTGCCGTCGTCGTGCAGGATCACGATGTAGTTGGCGTAGCGGCCGCAGCCTTCCTCCCAGCAGCCGATGTCGTGGGATTCCTCGACCCGTGCCACGACGCCGCCGCGGGCCGCGTGCACGGGCGTCCCTTCCGGCATGTCGAAGTCCACGGCATAAAGCTCCAGTCCGGTGTGGCTGAAGCTCGAGCCGTAGCCCTGCAGCACGGGATAGCTCTCGCCGCGAGCATAGGGCAGCCGGTAGAGGTGGGTGTCGTCGTGCTGCGCGCGCTGATCCCCCACCGTCCAGTCGTACCAGTAGCGGTAGCGATAGCGGGCGCCGCCTTGCGCCGGCATGCGCAGCAGCTCGGCGAGGTCGCCGCCGTCCAGGGTCCGGGTCACCGTCCGGGCCGCCGGCGCCAGGCCCCGGCCGCGCACCCGCACCGTCAGCGTCAGCGGGAACTCGGTGAGGTTGCGCCCGGACAGCACCAGGCCGGCCGGAGACTCGTCCACCTCCACGCAGATCCATTCGCCGTCGCAGTCGCCCGCACTGGCGGCAGCGCCTGACGCGGAGAGCAATAGTGCCATGACGACGATTGTGAAAACGGATCTCATGATCGGCTGCAGACCTCGTGCCCGGCCCGGAGTTCGCGCGGCGGGGCGGCCCGATGATACCGCTGTGATACTGCCACAGTGCAGTCGGATTCGGCGCCCGACTGCAGTATGCTTGCGGGCTGCCGGCGCGGTCTATTGCTATCGCTATAGCCTCGCGCCGCGCGGACGACAGCCAGCGAGGAGTGACGATGAGTGAACAGACCCCCTACGACCTCCTGATCAAGGACGTGCGCGTCGTGCGCCCCAATCGCACCCGCGTGGATGCCCTGGACGTCGCGATCAGCGACGGCAGGTTTGCGCAGCTGGCTCCCGGCATCGATGCCTCCGGCGCCCGCGAGGTCGTCGACGGCGGCAACCTGCTCGCCTTCCCGGGCGTGGTCGATGCCCACATGCACACCGGCATCTACTCGCCGCTGGCCGAGGACGCCGTCAGCGAGAGCCGCGCCGCGGCCATGGGCGGAGTGACCTCGAGTCTGAACTACATGCGCACCGGCCAGTACTACCTGAACAAGAGCGCACCCTACCGGGAATTCTTCCCGGAGGTGCTGGATCTGTCCGAAGGCCGCTTCCACGTGGACTACGCCTATCACCTCGCGCCGATGATGCGCGAGCACATCGACGAGATCGAGTACCTGGTGGATACCCACGGCGTCACCTCTTTCAAGATCTTCATGTTCTACGGCGGCTACGGCCTGCACGGCCGCTCTTCCTCCCAGGCGGATTTCCTGATGATCGGCGAGGACGAGAAGTACGATATCGCGCATTTCGAGTTTGTCATGCGCGGTATCCGCCGCGCGATGGAGCGCTATCCCGACAAGGCCGACCAGATCAGCCTCAGCCTGCACTGCGAGACCGCCGAGATCATGGCCGCCTACACGAAGATGGTGGAGTCCGACGGCAAGCTCACCGGTCTGCACGCCTACAATGCCTCGCGCCCGCCGCACTCCGAGGGACTCGCCATCTTCATCGCCGCCTACCTCGCCAACGAGACGGAGCTGCCGAACATCAACCTGCTGCATCTGAGTTCGCGCAAGGCGGTGGATGCCGCCCTGAAGATGGCCGAGGCCTTCCCCCACATCGACTTCGGCCGGGAAGTGACCATCGGCCACCTGGTGCTGGACGTGGATTCCCCCTGCGGCAAGTACGCCAAGGTGAATCCGCCCATCCGGCCGCGGGAGGACGTGGAGTACCTCTGGGAGCAGCTGCTGGACGGCAAACTCGACTGGGTGGTGAGCGACCACGCCTGCTGCAAGGAGGAGTTCAAGGTGAGCCGGGAGAACCCGGACGACATCTTCCTTGCCAAGTCGGGTTTCGGCGGCACTGAATACCTGCTGCCCGGCCTGATTACCGAGGGCTCGCGGCGCGGCATGTCCTACAACCACATGGCGGAGCTCACCAGCTTCAACCCGGCACGGCGCTACGGCCTGAACCGCAAGGGCGACATCGCCGTGGGCCTGGACGCCGACCTGGTGCTGGTGGACCCGAACGACACGTACACGGTCCATGCCGAGGAATCGGAGTCCCGGCAGGGCTACTCGCCCTTCGAGGGCGTCGAGCTGACGGCGCGGGTGAAGAGCACGTATCTGCGCGGCCGCCGCGTGTATCACGACGGCGAAGTGGTCGGCGAGCCCGCCGGCCGCTTTATGAGCCGGCCATACTGAGTCGGCCTTTCCGAGCTCCGCCGGACCGCTGCCAGTTCCCGTCATATTCATGCTCCCGCCGTGCTCCCGTTAGGCAGACCCGGCCCGCTGCACTGGGCGGGCCTGGCCGGCCTCGTGGCCATGTGGGGTTCATCCTATCTGGCCATGGAGATCGCGCTGACGGCGTTCAGCCCGCTCGGGATCACCACCGGGCGTATCGTGCTGGCCGCCGCCACGCTGTGGACCGTCATGCGGCTGGCTGGCCTGCGGCTGCCGGCCGACCGGGGCTCCTGGGCGTTCTTCGTCCTGCTGTCGGTCATCGGCAACTGCCTGCCGTTCTTCCTGATCAGCTGGGGCCAGCAGAGCGTGCCCTCCGGTCTCGCCGGAATCGCCATGGCGGTGACGCCGCTGGCCGTGATCCTGCTCGCCCACTTCCTGCTGCCCGACGAGCCGCTGACCCCCGGACGCATCGCCGGCTTCCTGGCCGGCTTCGCCGGGGTCGCGCTGCTGGTCGGCCCGGAGTTCCTGCTGGGCGGGCGTGCGGGCGACGGCTCGCTGATCGGTCTGCTGTCGGTGCTGGGGGGCGCCCTGTGTTACGCCACCACGGCCGTAATCACGCGGCTGGGCCCGTCCCATCACCCGCTGGTGATGTCGACGGCAGTGACCATCGCCGGCAGCCTCATCCTGCTGCCACTGTACTTCGTGGTGGACGGCGGAGTGCTGCAGGAATTTGTCCTGCCGCCGGGTCCGCTGGCCGCTGTCGCGGCGCTGGGCATGCTGTCCACCGGTTTCGCCGCGGTGATCTTCTTCTTCCTCGTCACCCAGGCGGGGGCGGGCTTCATGACGATGCAGAGTTTCCTGGTGCCGCCCTGGGCCGTAATCACCGGCGCGCTCGTGCTGGACGAGCGGCTGCAGCCGGAGGCCTATGCCGCGATGATCCTGATCCTGGCCGGGCTGGGTATCGCCCGCCGCTTCGACCGTGCGGCGCCTCGGACGGGCGCGTAGGGCCATTAACGGGCCCGGCTGACAGGCCCTAGTCCGCCGGGTCCGCGCCGGCGGCATCTGTGGCGGGTTTCGCGTCGCCGGTATCGCCAGCGGGTTCCGCCTCCGCAGGCTGTTCGCGCTCTTCCATGGCGGCCGCGATCTCGTCCGGCAGGCGCTCGGCGATGTAGGAGAAGCGGTGGCGGAAAGTCTGGCCGGGCGTCGACACCGGGTGGCCGTCGACGTAGCGGGGGCGGTACACCAGCCGGCGCACCGCCCGCTTCACCTCGGAGTCCATGAGACCGGGCGGCTCGGATTCGATCACGTCGATGTCCTCCGTGCGGCCACGAGCGTTGACGGTGTAATCCGCCACGACGACGCCCTGGTCGAATTCCCGGCCGCGGTACACGGGATTGACCACCGGGTTGGTCTCCTCGTCGGCATAGGCCGGCGCCCGGGCGGGCCGGATCAGCACCGGCCGATCGAAGCGCCGGTCGCGTATGGTCGCAAGGCTCTCGTTTTCGCTCAGCAGTTCCCAGGCGCGCCGGTATGCGCGCCGCGCCTTCTGCGCCTCGCCCCGCAACGTGTGATAGTTGCCGGTGTCGATCAGGCTGTCGGCCACCAGCGACGGCGTGCCTTCGGGATGGTTCTCCGCGATCTCCAGCGCCCGCCGCAGCGCCCATTCGCCCCGGTTGCTGACCGTCTGCTGGATGTCGTAGACATAGGTGCGCGCCAGGCCGTTCAGGGGCTCGATCAGGCGCAGGTCGTCCTCTCCGTACTCGGCCTCGATGACATCGATGGCCTGGTTCCACACGTCACGCTCCTGGCCGAACAGGCCGAGCCGATGCAGCCAGCGGGCCCTGCGCTGCAGTGCGGGCAGCGTCTCCACACTGTCCTCGCCGAAGCGGCGGACGTAGAGCTGATAGGACAGGTCCTGGATCTCGCTCGCTTCTTCCAGGTCCTGCAGACGCACGAAGGATTCCGCCAGCGCGTCGAGCAGGTCCACCTGGTCCAGGTTCTGGGGCCCCGAGTTCACGTGGGTGAGGTGCACGGCCCGGTCGTAGACGCGGATGGCCTCGTCCGGCCGGCCTGCGTCGAGATAGGTGTTGCCCAGGCCGCGCAGCGGGTTGATCAGGTGCCGGCTCAGGCGGCTCTCCACCCGCTCGACGATGTCGACGGCCGCCTCGTAGTTCTGCACCGCGGCCTCGTACTCGCCGTTCTGCTGCTGGGCGATGGCCAGGTTGGTCAGTGCGCGGGCGGTCTGCAGGTTATCCCGGCCGTTCACCTCGATGGAGAGCACCACCACCCGCTTGCCGGCCTCGATGGCGCTGGCATAGCGGCCGCTGTCGTACAGGCGTCGGTAGGTCTGGAAGGCCCGGTCCAGTTCGTCGTGCAGGCCGGAGGGTTCGTCTTCCGGCTCGGCCGCGGTGATGGGCAGGCTCTCCGCGTCGCCGGCCTCCGGCATCGCGTCGGCGTCGTCGTCGGCTGCGGCGGGCGCGGCCATGGCAAGGATCATGGCGGCGAGCGCGGCCACGAGGGCCGGCAGGACCGTCGCCGTGACCGGCGGCGGCGACCTGTCCGAACGGCTGTGGTCTCTCATCGTGGACGTCATGGGAATCGATTATGGACGGAGCGGCGTCCCGGTCAAAGGTCTGTAGACCAGCGACGGCGGCGACAGTTCGGCGCTGCGGCATGACGAGCGCACCGGCGCCGAACCCCGCGAGGTCCGCCTTTGCGTTTACAGTGCCGGAACCCACACAGCCGGAGAAAGTGCCGTGGCGAAGACCCTCATCCCCATCCTCTGCCTGCTTGCCGCCGGCCTGGCCGCTGCCGCCGACTCGTCGACGAGTCTCACCATCTACAGTCAGGCCAGCCCCGGCGGCGTCTCGCCGGACCTCTATCGGCCGCTGCCCGGGCACGGCGGCTGGTCGGGTCCGTCGGTGCCGGGTTATGCCATCGTCCGTCAGGACCGCACCGTGGGTCTCACCCGTGGCCGCGGCATCCTGGAGTTCACCGACGTGGCCGCGCTGATCGACCCCACCACGGTGCGGTTCCGCTCGCTGACGGACCCGGACGGGACCCGCGTACTCGAGCAGGATTTCCGCTTCGACCTGGTCAGCACCGACCGACTGCTGGAGCGCTATCTGGACCGCCCCGTTACCGTCCACCGCGGCGTGGGCAGCGAATCGGAGGTGCTCAGCGGCACGCTCATGAGTACCACGGGCGGGCTGGTGCTCGGCATGCCCGACGGCACGGTGGAGGTCATCCGCCAGTACCAGCGCGTCGGCTTCCCGGAGTTGCCGGGCGGGCTGATCACCCGGCCGACCCTCATCTGGGACGTCCTCAGCGAGCGCGCCGGCTCGCATCGCACCCGGGTGGCGTACGAGACGGCGGGTATCACCTGGTGGGCGGACTACAACCTCACCTGGAAAGAGGGCGACGACGCCAATTCCGGCACGCTGGACGTCAACGCCTGGGTGAGCATCGTGAACCAGTCCGGAGCGAGCTACGAGGACGCGCGCCTGAAGCTGATCGCGGGCGATGTGCAGCGCAGCCAGGCGCCGGGCTACCAGCAGCGCGTCCGCACCGAGGCGCTGGCCATGGCAATGGCGGACACGGCGGGCTTCGATGAGAAGGCATTCTTCGAATTCCATCTCTACACGCTGGGCCGCCCCACGACCCTCCCTGACCGCTCCACCAAGCAGCTGGAACTCTTCCCGGCGGCCGCCGGCGTGCCGGCCGGCAAGGTGCTGGTCTATCAGGGTGCCGGCGGCTACGGAGGCTACGGCCAGCCGCGCACGGACCGTGAGTACGGGGTGGCCTCCAACCCGAAGGTGGACGTCTACGTGGAATTCACCAACCGGCAGGCCGGCGGCCTGGGCGTGCCGCTGCCCGCCGGGCGCATCCGCGTCTCCCAGGTGGATACGGCCGACGGCAGCCTGGAGTTCATCGGCGAGGACGTGATCGATCACACGCCCCGCAACGAGGACGTGCGCATCCGGCTCGGCTCGGCCTTCGACGTCACCGGCGAGCGGGTGCAGCGGGACTTCCGCATCGATACCCGGGCCCACTGGATCGAGGAGGACATCGAGATCACGGTGGCCAACCGCAAGGAGGAGCCCGTGGAGGTCATCGTGCAGGAGTCCCTCTATCGCTGGAGCAACTGGGAGATCCTGTCGAGCTCGGACGAATGGGATAAGGCGGATGCGGGCACCGTCCGCTTCCCGGTCACGATCCCGGCGGACACGGAGAAGACGGTCACCTACCGGGTCCGCTACACCTGGTAGCCGTCAGAGGGTGAGGGCGAGCTGGCCCGCCGGGTGCGGCCGGCGGAAGCGCGAGGTGTCCAGCGGCCGCTCGCCCTCGCCGTAGCCGGCTCGGCGCCGGGCCATCGCGAAGCGGCGGGCGATGAGCCCGGCGTACTCACCGGTGCCGCGCTGGCGGCGGCCCCAGGCCGCATCGTAGTCGCGGCCGCCGCGGGACTGGCGCACCAGGCTCATGACGCGGGCGGCCCGCTGCGGATAGTGCGCCTCCAGCCACTCCCGGAACAGCGGTGCGACCTCGTGGGGCAGGCGCAGCAGCACCCAGGTGGCCCGGTCGGCGCCGGCCGCTGCAGCCGTCTTCAGGATCCGTTCGATCTCGTGATCGGTAAGGGCCGGGATCACCGGCGCCAGCATCAGGGTGACCGGGACGCCGGCGGCCGCCAGCCGCTCGATGGTACGCAGACGGCGGGTCGCCGAGGGCGCCCGCGGTTCCAGCAGGCGCTTCACGTCGTCCTGCAGGGTCGGCAGGCTGATCGCCACCGAACAGAGACCATCCGCCGCCATCTCGCCGAGGATGTCCAGGTCCCGCTCGATGAGCGCGGACTTGGTGATGATGCTGAAGGGGTGGCGGAATTCGGCCAGCACCTCCAGGACGCTCCGGGTGATGCGCCGGCTGCGTTCCGCCGGCTGGTAGGCATCCGTGTTGGCGCCGATGGTGATAGGGCGGCATTCGTAGCGGGGATTCATCAGGGTTGCGCGGAGGCGGTCGGCCGCGTTCGTCTTGACGAAGATCTCCGACTCGAAGTCCAGCCCCGGCGACAGGTCCAGGTAACTGTGGGTGGGACGGGCGTAGCAGTACACGCAGCCGTGCTCGCAGCCCCGGTACGGGTTCAGTGACTGGTCGAAAGGCACGTCCGGCGAGCGGTTGCGGCTGATGATGGAGACGGCGCGCTCGTCGTGCAGGTTTGTGCCCGGTGCAGGATCCCTGGCATCCTCGGGCTCGGTGCAGCGGGTTGCGAAACGTCCCGGCGCGTTGGACACGGCGCCGCGGCCGGGCTGTGGGGTCGGCTTGCTCATACTGTATGAAAATACAGTATCGCCCCGCCGCTGGCCAGAGGCTGGCGGTCGCTTCAGCCGGTGAGGAAAGCGGCGAGCAGACCGGCGCCGAGCAGCAGGCAGGCACCGGCGGTGAGCTGGGTCCTCAGTCGCCGGAACCAGACCGGGTAGCCGCCCGGCCACAGCGTGATGCGCTCGTAGCTGTAGATACCGATGAAACCGGCGATCAGGAGCGCGATGCCGGCGCCGTGTGGCATCAGCAGGGCGAGCCAGCCGGCCAGCGCCGGCACCACGCTCACCAGGATGCGTTCGCCGCGGCGCTCGCGCCGCTCGTCCAGCGCCAGCCCCCACTGCAGGGCGCCGACGAAGGCGAGGATCACGGCACCGTAGCCGGTCAGCCAGTCGAGAAACCAGGCGTCGTTGGCGCCGGCCAGGATGCCGGCCACGGGCAGGGCGAAGGGCACGAGCCCCGCGTAGCCCATCCAGCGGGCGGGCGACGTCGCGGCGCCCGGCGGGCCGTCCGCGATCAGAGGATGAGCCATGAGTTCGTTCTCGCCGCCGATGAACTCGCCCTCCACGAAGACGATGGGCAGCGTCCGCCAGCCGGTCCCCTGTTTCAGGTGGTGGAAGCGTTCCCGCATGGCGGAGTCCCCCATCGGCATCGATTCGAAGCGATGGGGGATCCGCCGGGACTCGAGCGCTTCCCGGACGCGGCTGGTGTCCGTCAGCCCGGAGTGGAAGACGACGACCCGCGCGGAGGCGGCGACCGACTCGAGTTGCGGGTCGTCGAGGCTCACCTCAGCTCTTCTGCGGCGTCTCGTAGTACACGTGGACGTCGCGCTGCGGGAACGGGATGCTGATGCCCTCCGCGTCGAAGCGCTTCTTCACGGTCTCCGTGACGTCGAACTTCAGGCCCCAGTAATCGCCCGCATTGGCCCAGGGCCGCGCCACGATATTGACGCTGGAGTCGGCGAGTTCGGCCACGACGATCTGCGGCGCCGGATCCGCCAGCACCCGGTCGTCGCCGCTGAGCACGTCCTCGATGATCTTCTTCGCCTTGTCGATGTCGTCGGCGTAGCCGATGCCGAAGGTGAAGTCGACCCGCCGCGTCTCGTGGGCCGAGTAGTTGGTGATGATGCCACCCGTGATCTGGCTGTTCGGCACGATGATCTTCTTGTTGTCCGGCGTCTTCATGACCGTGGTGAAGATCTGCACCTCGTCGACGGTGCCGGCGACGCCTGCAGCCTCGATGTAGTCGCCCACCTTGTAGGGCCGGAAGATGATAACCAGCACGCCGGCCGCGAAATTGGACAGCGAACCCTGCAGGGCCAGGCCGACGGCGAGGCCGGCGGCACCGAGGACGGCGATCAGCGAGGTCGTCTGGATGCCGAGCTGGCCGATGGCCGCGAGGATCACGAAGATCAGCAGCAGGACGCGCACGATGTTCGAGAGGAACTTGACCAGGGTCGCGTCGACGTTCGCGCGTTCCATCAGGCGGCGCATGCCCTTCGTGATCAGGTTGGCGACCCAGCGACCGATGATGAATATCGCGAGTGCCGCGATGATGTCGACGCCGAATTCCGTAGCGAGGGACTGGGCCTTCGCGCCCAGCTGCTCAAGATCGAGTTCCATGGGTTTCGCTCCCGTTAGTGGTTGTTGTATGGCGCCGATTCTAGAGCAAGGCGGGCGCGGATCAAGCTGAGCGGGCGGTCAGGACCAGTGCTCGAATGCGAGCGCCCACGACAGTGCGATGACGCCCACGGTGACGAGGCCCGCCGACAGTTGAACGCGGGCCTCTGCGAGCCGGTCGGTATCCAGCCGCGCGCAGGCGAGACCGAGCACGCCACCGCAGAGGAAGCCCGTAAGATGGGCGCCCACGTCGGTGCGCTCGCCGCCGCTGCCGGTGTAGGCCAGCAGCGCGATCGCGCCCACGATGGGCCCGAGGCGGTAAACCCAGCGGTCCTGAGGGTAGAGCCTGCGCCGCCACGCGAATGCGCCGATGAGGCCCAGCGCGCCGAAGATGGCGGTGGAGGCGCCGACGGCATTGTGGTCCGGCGGCTGGATCCAGGCGTTCACGGCATTGCCGAACGCGCCGGCGGCGACGATGGCGAGCCAGGCGACGCCCGATCCCAGGTAGTGGCCTGCGAAGAGCCCGAAACCCAGGCCGAAGACCAGGTTGGCGGTGATGTGGCCGAGGTCCAGGTGCAGCGTGAGGGCGGTCACGGTGCGCCACCATTCCCCCTCCAGCACGAGCGCGGCGTTCACCCGCCCGGCGCCGAACCAGTCCAGTCCCCACAGGCTCTGCGAGGAGGCCCACGCGACCGCGCACACCAGCAGGAGATAGCCGGCCAGCCCGGGCCAGGGATTCAGCTTGCGGAACACGGGCATCGGCCGGGGCGGACGCCAGTGCCGGTTCTCGTGCCGCCACTCGGCCAGTTCCTCCCGGGCACGTGCGGCCTCGGCCGCGGGGACCACGAGCAGCGAGTTGCGGCCGTCGCTCAGCACCTCGTGGCGGATGCCGACCGACTGCAGCACCAGCGCTCGCTCACCGGTTTCCCGGGACCGGGAGGATTCGAACACGACGACGGGTTCTTCTTCTGTCATCCGCAAAGAGTCGGGCCGCGCCTGCCAGTATTCAAGCGCCATGGCGAAGAGCGCCGCCAGGGCCACGGCGTGTTGCGCGAAATGCGGGCAACGCGCGGCTGGGCGGCACCGCGGCGGTGCACCCGGCGGGGGAGCGGGGCAGCGTGCGCTGCGCAAGTGCTTGTTCGGCGGCGAGGGCGCCTGCTGGCACGGGACTTGCTAGGAGGAGATCAGAAGACGGTCCGCCGGTGCAGGCGGGCCGCACGATCGTTGCCGGCGCGGGCGGTTCGGTGCTTTACTCCCCCGTAGTCAGCGGATTTCCCGCGTCGGCAAACCCTGTTCCCGCGGTGACCCGCCGCCGCCGTGCAGCGCAAGGAAGCGTTGCACCGTGCGCTGCAGGTGACGCTCCAGCTCCTCGGGCTCGATCGACTCGCGCACACGCAAGAGCAGCTCCAGGAAGTAGTGGGCCTTGAACATGGCCACCAGGAGGGAGGCCGCTTCCAGGGGATCGTCGAGTACGAGTTCGCCCCGTTCCGCGAAACGCGACAGCAGCGAGCCCAGGTACTCGCAGTTCTGGGCGGGACCCGCTTCGTAGAAGACGCGCGCGATCGAGGGATAGCTCGGGCATTCGCCGGCCAGCAGTCGGAACATGCTGAGCACCTCCTGATCCTGCAGCAGCTCCATGAACTGGCGCCCGAAGGCGTGCAGCGCCTCCGCGGCCGACGTCTCCGGCGGCAGCGCTTCGCCCTCCAGCCCGTAGTCCGTCACCTTGGTACGGACGCACTCGCGGAACAGGGCGTCCTTGCTCTCGAAGTGGGAGTAGACGGTCTGCTTCGAGACACCGGCCTCGGCGGCGACGGCATCCATCGAGGTGCGCTGCAGGCCTTCCGACATGAACAGGCGTACCGCCGCCTGCCGGATGGCATCGCGCTTCTGCCGGCTCTTCGGCCGCCCGGGTCGGGCGTTCGCCGATTCAGTTATCAAACTGGACAGTTCCGTATGTGTAATTTAAGATCAAACTGTACAGTCTAGTTTAGTGCACACGGTCACAGGATGGAACACCTCGGGGAGTCCGGTCGATGAGGCAGGTTACGGGCCAGGGAACGAGGCCTTGGCGGCACGGCGCCGTGCTCGCCGTACTGGCGGCACTGGCCGCCTGCGGCGATGACGGCGGCGATGAGCCGGTGCGCGACCCCGCGTTGCTGGTGCCCGTGGCGCGCGTCACGCCGGCCGACGGCTATGTGGTGCGGCGGGAATTCGCGGGCCGGGTCGAGGCGGCGCGGGACAGTGCCGTGGGCTTCGAGATCGGCGGGATGCTGGCGGCGGTGCTGGTGGACGAGGGCGACGATGTCGCGGCGGGAGAGCCGCTTGCCCGTCTGGACACGGAGCGGCTCGAGGCGCGGGAAGCGGAAGCGGAGGCCGCATTGGCCCAGGCCGAGGCCACCCTGTCGCTGGCGGAGACGACCCTTGCGCGCACGCGGGAGGCGCTCGAATTCCGGGGCGTGTCCCGGCAGCAATACGACGAGGCCGTCCGCGCCGAGCGTTCGGCACGCTCCGCCCGCCAGGCGGCCCGCGCACGCCTCGACAGCGTGCGGGTCGACCTGGACAAGTCGGTCCTGCGGGCTCCCTTCGAGGCGACGGTGACCCGCCGGTCCGCCGACGAGGGCGAGGTGCTGGCCGCCGGCCAGGTCCTGCTCGAGCTGCAGGAGCGGACGGCGCCGCGGGTCCGCGTCGGCGTGGCCGGCGACATGCTGGATGCCATCCGGACGCGGGACGAGCACGTCCTGCAGGTGGACGGCCGGGAGATCACCGCCCGGCTGCGCGCCGTTCTGCCGCTGAGGGATGCGGCTACCCGGACGGTGGACGCCATCTTCGAACTCGAGGGCGAATACCGGGTGCTGCCCGGCGACCTGGCCCGGCTCGCGCTGGAGCTGTCGGTGGAGACGCCGGGCTTCTGGGTGCCGCTGGGATCGCTGGCCGAAGGCGACCGGGGAGTCTGGACGAACTACGTGGCCGTGCCGCTGTCGGCGGGCCAGTCCGCAGGAGAGGCGACCCACGTCATCGAGGCCCGTCCGGTCGAGGTGCTGCACGAGCAGGCGGACCGGGTCTACGTCCGCGGTGCCATCGAGGACGGCGAGCGGGTGGTCGTGGAGGGGCTGCACCGCATCGTGCCCGGGCAGACGGTGCGCATCGGCGTCCGCCAGGCCATGCGTGAGCCCGGCACCGAGACCGAGTAATGGAGGGCCGGCACGTTCCGCCGGTCGCCCGGCCCGCGCTTGCGCTGTTCGCCAACCGCCACCTCCTGGTGCTGGGCGTCATCGTCATCCTGCTGGCCGGCCTCTCCGCCATCGGCAGCATGCCGCGCATCGAGGATCCCCGGATCACGAACCGCAATCCGAAGGTGATCACGCTGCTGCCGGGTGCCACGGCGGCGCGGATGGAGGCGCTGATCACCGACCCCGTCGAGGATGCGCTGCGCGAGATCGCGGAGATCGCGGAGCTGGACTCCAATTCGAGGGCCGGCGTGTCTGTCGTCAACATCCAGCTGCAGGACCGCGTGGGGCCGGGCGAGAACGAGCGCATCTTCTCGCGCATACGGGACCGCCTGAACGACGTGGCCGCCGAACTGCCGCCCGGCGCCCGCCTGGACTTCGACGACGAGTTCAGCGCCACGGCCTTCAGCCTGGTGGCCTCGATCAGCTGGGAGCAGGGCGGCGAGCCCCGGCTCACGCTGATGAACCGCCTGGCGGAGGAGCTGGCCGACCGGCTGCGCAACGTGCCGGGCACGGAGCTGGTCCGGCTCTACGGCCAGCCGGCCGAAGAGATCACGGTCACGCTCGACCGGGACCGGCTGGCGGCGTTGGGCATGACCGCCGCCGAGGCGGCCACACGGGTGGCCGGGGCCGATCCCAAGCAGCCGGCGGGTGCACTGCGCACCGGGCAGCGCCAGCTCTTCGTGGAGGTCGCCGGGGAACTCGACTCCGTCGCGCGCGTGGCGTCGATTCCCCTGCTGGGCAACCGCACGGGGGCGCTGGTGACGGTCGGCGACGTCGCAGACGTGACGCGTGGCTGGCAGGAGCCGCCGGCGGAGATCGCGAGGACGGGCGGTGCGCGCAGCATCCTCGTGGCCGCGCGCACCGGGCCCGAGATACGGGTGGACCGCTGGGCGGAGGCGGCGCGGGCCGCCGTCGAGGAATACGGCGCATCGGTAGGGCAGGGCATCGGCGTCGAGGTGGCGTTCGATCAGAGCCGCTACACGGAAGAGCGGCTGTCCACCCTCGGCGGCAATCTGTTCGCCGGCGCGCTGCTGGTGATGCTGGTGGTGTTCGTCGGCATGGGCTGGCGGGCGGCCCTCATCGTTGGCGCGGCCCTGCCGCTGTCCGCCGCACTCACGGTCTTCGGCCTGAACGTGCTCGGCCAGCAGATCCACCAGATGACGATCTTCGGCATGATCATCGCGATCGGCCTGCTCATCGACAACGCCATCGTCATGACCGACGAGGTGAAGAAGAAGCTCGATCGTGACGAGGAACGCACGGAGGCCGTCCGCCACGCGCTCTCCCACCTGTTCGTGCCGCTGCTGGCCTCGACGCTGACCACCATCCTGGGTTTCATGCCGGTCTTCCTGCTGCCGGGTCCCATGGGGGACTTCGTCGGGCCCATCGCGATCGCCGTCGTGCTGGCCCTCACGGCGTCGTTCCTGGTCGCGACCACCTTCATCCCCGTGCTCGCCGGCATCAACCTGCGGCGGCGCCGGCAGGAGCAGCGCTACCACTGGTGGGATGCCGGTTTCCGCTCCCGGCGGCTGGCGGCGCGCTACCGGCGCCTGCTCACCGCCGCCGTGGCCCGGCCCTGGGTCACCGCCGGCGCGTGCCTGGTGCTGCCGGTCTCGGGCTTCGTCCTGGCCGGCACCCTCGGCCAGCAGTTCTTCCCGCCGGCGGACCGCGACCACTTCGAGATCGAGGTCTGGCTGCCGCCGGATGCCGCGATAGTCCGCACCGCCGACCTGGCCGCCCGCATCGAGGCGGCGGTACGGCGCGAACCCGGCGTCGAGCGGGTCGACTGGCGGGTGGGCGGCAGTTATCCGACCATCTACTACAACCGGGTGATGCGCCAGGACGGCAATGCCGCCTATGCGCACGCGATGGTCTATACGGACACGCTGGGGAGTGCCAAGCGCCTGACCCGGGAGCTGCCGCGCACACTTTCCGACCGGTTCCCGGAAGCCGCCATCATCGTCAGCCCGTTCGCCCAGGGGCCGCCGGTGGCCGCGCCGGTGGGCTTCCGCATCACGGGCGCGGATGTGGCCACGCTGAAACGCCTCGGCGGCGAGGTCAGACGCATCATGCATACCGTGCCCGGGATACTGCAGACCCGGGCCAGCGTGACCGGCGGCGAGCCGAAACTCGCGTTCCGCGCCGACGAGTACGCGGCGCGGCTGGCCGGGCTCAGCCTCAGCGACGTGGCCGGGCAGATGCAGGCGAATCTGGAGGGCGCGACCGGCGGTACCGTGCTGGAAGACCTGGAGGAGTTGCCCGTGCGCGTGCGGCTGTCGCGGCAAGCGCAGGAGACCACGGCGGCGATCGCGGGCTTCTCGCTGCTGGCGCCCGCTCTGGACGGCGAGTGGATCCCCGCCGACGCCGTCGGCGAGATCACGCTGGTGCCCGAGGCCGCCAGCATCAGCCGCCGCGACGGCCGTCGGGTCAACAACATCTACGGCTACATCCGCCGCGACGCGCTGGCCATCGACGTCACCAACGCCGTGCGCGAGCGTATGGCGGCTGCCGGCTTTACTCTGCCACCCGGCTATACGCTCACCGTTGCCGGCGACAGCGAGGAGCAATCGGAGGCATTCGGCGAGCTGCTCGCCTACATGCCCGTGCTCCTGCTGCTTATGGCCGCAACCATCATCCTGTCCTTCCGCAGCGTGACGCTCGCGGCACTCATCGGCGTGGTCGCGGTGCTGTCCGTCGGTCTGGGCATGCTCTCGCTTTGGGCGGGCGGCTACGCGCGCGGCTTCAATGCCATCATCGGCAGCGCCGGCCTGATCGGTGTGGCCATCAACGGCACCATCGTCGTGCTGGCCGGCATCCGCGCCAATCCGCGCGCCCACTCCGGTGCTGCGGATGCCATCGTGGAGGAAACGGTGGGCGCGACGCGGCACATCGCCAGCACCACGCTGACCACCGTGGGCGGTTTCGTACCGCTGCTCGTCTTCACCGGCGGGGATTTCTGGCCGCCGCTCGCCATCGTCATCGCCGGCGGCGTGTTCTTCTCCATCACGCTGTCGCTGGGCTTCACGCCGGCCGTGTATCGGCTCCTGCACCGGCGTCGGTGGCGCCGTGCCGAGGCCGCGGCGGCGGCCGGCGGGAGCGTGCCGGCATGATCGGCATGATCAAATGCCTCCCGAGGCGTGTCGCTCTTGCCGTCCTCACCACGGCCGGCGCAGTGGGCCTCGCCGGCTGCGCGGTGGGACCGGATTACGAGCCGCCGGAGAGCGATGGCGGAGAATGGCTGGCCCCGCCCGACGGCGTCACGACGGAGAGCCTGCCGGCGGAATGGTGGTCGCTGCTGGAGCAGCCAGAGATCGGCGGCCATGTGGAGGCGGCGCTGGCCGAGAACCGCGACCTGCGGGCGGCCGTGGCCCGGGTGGAAGAGGCGCGGGCGCTGCGCGGTGTAGCCGCGGCCGCGCTGTGGCCCCGGCTGGACGCCGAGGGCAGCTATACCTGGTACGAGCAGAGTCTGAACTCGCCCGGTGCCGCCTCCCAGATCATCAGCGCCGGGCTGGCCTCGCGAGACGGCGAGTTCTACAACGCCCGTCTGGACGCGAGCTGGGAGCTGGATCTGTTCGGCGCCTCCCGCCGGCGGCTGGAGGCGGCGGATGCCGGCAGCGCAGCCGCGGCGGCGGCCGCCGCCGGCACCGCGCTCTCCGTAGTGGCCGAGACGGTCAGCGCCTGGATCGAATACCGCGGCGCCCGGAAGCGCCTGGCGGTCACGCGCCGCAGCGTCGACGCCCAGGCCGAGACGCTGGAGCTCACGCGCTCCAAGGTCGAGATCGGACTGGCCCGGGAGCTGGACGCTCTGCGGGCCGAGGCCGAGCTGCGCTCGACGCGGGCCCGTCTGCCGGCCCTGCAGGCAGCGGCTGCCGCGAGCGCGGATCGGCTCGCGGTGCTCACCGGACGCACTCCGGGCGAGGTACGCGCCGCCCTGGCGGGCGAGCTGGCGCTGCCCGATTCGCCGGCCAGCCTGCCGGTCGGCCTGCGCGCCGAGATTCTGCGCCGCCGTCCGGACGTGATCGCGGCGGAGCGGGAACTCGCCGCCGCCACGGCGGAGGTGGGTGGCGCGACCGCGGCGTTCTTCCCCCGCCTGGTGCTCGGCGCCAGCGGCGGTTTCGAGGCGGGCGACGTATCGGATCTCGCCACCGGCGACAGCCGCACGCTCGGCATCGTGCCTTTCCTGCGCTGGCCGGTTTTCCAGGGAGGCAGGCTGCGGGCCGAGCTGCGGGCGGCGGAGGCGCGGGAGCGCGCAGCGCTGGCGCGCTACGAAGGCGCGGTGCTGCGCGCGCTGGCCGATGCGGAGTCCGCCCTGGCCGCCTGGGCGGGCGAGCGCGGCACCCTCGCGGAACTCAGGCAGGCGTCCGCCGCGGCCGCGGAGGCAGCCGACATCGCCGCCCGGCTGTACGAGCAGGGGCTCGGCGATTTCCTGACCGTGCTCGACGCCGAGCGGCGCCTTGCCGAGACCGACGACGAGCGGGTGCGCGCCGAGATCCGCGCGCTGCTGGCGCTGGTGCGCGTCTACAAGGCCCTCGGTGTCGGCACGGGTGTCGGCATTGTGGCCGGCGAGCAGGGCGGGACGCCGTAACAAAACGGCAATGAATCCTTAACGTCACTTTAAGAACGGGGTGATCTCCTTGGTGCCGGGAAAAAAGCAACAAAGACGGCGCTGCCATGGACCCCGCTTCCATATTACTGGTCGACAACGACGCCGCATGCCGCGCTGAACTCGCGCGGCACCTGCGCGAACTAGGACACAGGGTCAGCGAGGCCGAGACGGCCGGGCAGGCCGTGCGCGAGGTGCGCGACCGCCTGCCCGACCTCATGGTGCTCGAGTCGCTGCTGCCCGACGTCCACGGCGTCGAGATACTGCAGGACGTGCGCCGCAACGACCGGCTGCGGCCTCTGCGCGTCCTCATGACTTCCCGTGCGCCGGCCTCCCGGGATGTGGTCCGGGCCTTCGAGACCGGCGCCGACGACTTCGTCGGCAAACCCTACGTCATCGAGGAGATCATGGCGCGCATCGGCGCCTGCCTGCGCAGACCGGCCAGCGCGGGCGCGAGCAACGTCCTCAGCGCCGGCGAGATCCTGGTGGACCAGTCGAGCCACCGTGTCACCGTCGCCGGCAAGCCCGCCGCGCTCGCTCCGCGGGAGTATCGGCTGATGAGCTTCCTGATCTCGAACCAGGACCGCGTGTACAGCCGCAGTCAGCTGCTGATCTATGTCTGGGACCGCGATACCAGGGTGGGCGCGCGCACGGTGGACGTCCACATCCGCCGGCTGCGCAAGATCCTGGAACCCTACGGCATTGCTCACTACATCCAGACCGTGCGCGGCAGCGGTTACCGGTTCTCCTTGCACGAGAGCTGACGGGGGAACGACTTCGTGTTGTCCGATCAAGACATTACGAGCCGGTACTCGATCAGGCCTCGGGAGTCGTCATCAATCCGTAATGGAGCTGTCACAAAACGTGAGCATTCCGGGCGTAGATTGCAGGCCCTCGGCGGCCCGGTCCGCCGCTTCGCCGATGAGAACAACAACGCAGAGTAGACAGCGGCGCCGTAGCCGGCCCGGACTCACATCGGAATTTCACGACGCGCAGTGAAGCGCACGAACGAACCTTACGCCTGGAGAAAACTGATGAATCGTAAAGTCCTGTTTGCCACCGTCCTCGCCGGCGTCGCGCTTGCCGGCTGCGACAGCGGAGACATCAACATCTCGCCGCAGACCGTCGACAACAGCGTCGACAACAGCGTGTCCAACCCGGGTGGCGGCACGGATACGAATCCCTGTGCTTCCTACCAGAACACGGGCGGTCAGACGCTGCAGGGCACCTACGACGGCACCAACTGCACCTATTCGCCCTCGTTCGCCGACGCCGGCAACAACGTGCTGGTGGACCTGAACATCCCGGCGCTGCCGAACGGCGGCGCGCATATCTTCGAAGGCAGCCTGTTCATCGGCCAGACCTTCGACAACGATGCCGACCTGGCGGCCTCCGGCATCACCGAGGGCGGCGACGGGCCCGAGCTCACCATCGAGGCGGGTGCAACCCTTGCCTGGCGGACGAGCGCCAACTTCCTGATCATCAACCGCGGTTCGCGCATACTCGCCGTGGGTCAGGAGAATGCCCCGATCACGTTTACTTCCGAGTCCGACGTGCTCGGCACGGTCGGCCCCGAGGACGTGCAGCAGTGGGGCGGCATGGTCGTCAACGGCTTCGGCGTTACCAACAAGTGTGTCTACACGGGCACGGTCGCGGGCGGCGATCTTGCCACCACCGACTGCCACGTCGACGCGGAGGGTGCCGCGGGCCTCGACGAGTCGCAGTACGGCGGCGACAACAACGATGACAGCTCGGGCCGTCTGGAATACGTGGTGGTCAAGCACACCGGCGCCACCGTCGGGAACGGCGACGAGTTGAACGGCATCACCTTCGGCGGTGTCGGCCGCAACACCATCGTCCGCAACCTGCAGGTCTACTCGACCTTCGACGATGGCATAGAGATGTTCGGCGGCGCCGTCAACTTCGAGAACTTCGTGGCCCTGTACGTCCGTGACGACTCGATCGACGTCGACGAGGGCTGGCAGGGTTCGATCACGAATGCGCTGGTCATCCAGTCCGAGACCGACGGCAACCATTGCATCGAGGCAGACGGCATCGGTTCCTTCAGCGACCTGGATTCGACGAGAGTCGAGGAGATCATCACGCAGGGCATCAATACCCGCATGACCATCAATAACCTCACCTGCATCGTCTCGCCGAACGGCGCGGCCACTGCGACCCACGACCCGGGTGCCGGCTGGCGTCTGCGCGAGGGTATCTACGCCGACATCAACGATGCCCTCCTGATCGGCTCCTTCGTCGAGGCGGACGCCACCAGCAGCAACGACAACTACGGCATCCGCATCGATAACCGCTCCCAGCAGGCGGCTCTGGACGGCTTCCTCAACTTCAATTCGGTCATCCTGGCCTTCCAGGAGCCTTTCCGCGGCCAGACCTTCCCGGATGGCACCACCACCGAGGAGAGCTTCTTCGCGGCCGAGGGCGGTGTCTCCGCTACGATCACGGGCGCGACGGACGCCACCGCGGCGGCCGACCCGGACCTGCAGCTGCTCGAGCGCGACACCAACGGCATCCCGGTCTTCTCGATCCCCTATGCCACGATGTCCGTCGACGGCGCGGTGCCGGCCGGCGCCCCGCAGAGCGGCGATTTCGTCGGCGCGGTTTCCCTGGGTATCCCGGACTGGACCCAGGGCTGGACCTACGGCATCCATCCGGACAACCGCGCCCAGCCGCTGTGGTTCGAGTGACGGGCGCTTCCGCCGCTTGAGTCGGACCCGGGGCGCCACTTCCTGACCGGAGGTGGCGCCCTTCCGGGTTCCGGCAGCCTCCGGGCTGCCGATTCGCAGGAAACCAGAGAACAGGCACAGTCATGAACAAATCCGCAATTGCCAGGACACCGCTGGCGCTCGCCGTCTCGCTCATCTTGGCCGGCCCCCAGGGGCAGGTGTTTGCGCAGGATGCGGAAGGCCAGGAAGGCGTGCAGCGCCCGCAACTCGACGCTCCCGACAACGAAGTCATCGACGAGATCGTGACCGTCGGCCGCTCGCTCAGCACGGCCGAAGAGCTGATCAACGAACGTATGGACGACTCGGTGGTGGTCGACCTGCTCGGCGCCGAAGCCATGAGCCGTCTCGGCGATTCCACGGTGGCCGCAGCGCTGCGCCGCGTCCCGGGTCTCACGCTGGTGAACGACAAGTTCATCTACGTGCGCGGGCTGGGCGAGCGCTATTCGTCAACGTCGCTGAACGGCAGTCAGATCCCGTCGCCGGACCTGACCCGCAACGTCATCCCGCTGGACATCTTCCCGACGTCCATCGTCGAGTCGATCCGGGTGCAGAAGGCCTGGTCGCCGGATCTGCCGGCGGACTTCGGCGGCGGCGCGGTGGACATCCGCACCAAGACGGTTCCGGACGCCTTCACGGTCGAGTTCGAGGTGGGCACCGGGACCAACAGCGAGGTCAGCGGCGACGTGCTGAGCTATCCGGGTTCCACTGATGACGACTTCGGCACCGACAGCGGCGCCCGCAGCCTGCCTGCGGAGGTGTCGCAGCAAATCGCCCGTTTCGCCGGTAACGTCGACGTCCAGGGTATCGCCAGCACCCTGCGGGCGGAAGACCCGAGCCTGTCAGCGGCCGAAGCGTTCCAGCAGGCGGAGAGCATCAACCGGGAACTCGCTACGCTGCTCAATCGTGAGGTCGGTCTCGAGCGCAAGGATCCGCATCCGGACATCGATGTCCGCGGCAGTATCGGCAGCAACGTAGTCCTTGGCGAACTCTGGGAGTTTGGTTTCCTGGCAGGCGCTGCCTATGAGACCCAGTGGCGCGAGTCCGAGGCCATCTCCCGCAACTTCCAGTTCCCGGAGGAGCGCACCGACATAGAGAACGAGACCACTCGCAACGTCAGCATTACGGGCAACCTCAACCTCGGCCTGCGCTTCACCGGCGATCACGAGCTCTCCGCCACGACCCTGTATCTCAGGAACACGGACGACGAGACCGCCATCCGTAACTTCTTCAACGAGAACCGGGAGAAGTCCGACGGCCTCGGCTTCCAGAACGTCCGCTACCAGTTCGAGGAGCGGAACATGGCGGTGAACCAGCTGCGCGGCACCCACCGCATCGGCGACGAAACTCGTGACATCCTGCCCGAGGGTCTGGTCAGCTTCGTCGGCTGGGTGCCGACCGAGGCGGAGTTTTCCTGGTTCTGGTCGGATTCCCGTGCCCGCACCGACATCCCGAACCAGGTGGACATCGACCTGCAGACGGTCACCGACCCGGACACCGGCGAGGTGCTGTCTTCGGCGGTGGCACTCGATAACCGGGCGGCGGACTATCGCTTTACGGACCTGGACGACCGGGTCGAGAACTACGGCTGGGGCCTCACCTATCCGCTCGCCTTCGGCAATTCCTATGTCGATGTCGGTGTAGGCTACGAGCACGACCAGAAGGCGCGTACCTACGATCAGCGCCAGTTCAGCGTCGGCCCCGGAAGCGGCCTCGGCGACTTCGATGTGCTCCAGGGCGGCCCCGAAGACCTGGGCGGTATCTTCTCGAACGATAATCTGCTCGATCCCGCGAACGACTTCGTCTTCGCCATCCAGGGTACGAACAACCAGAGCTATATCGCCGCGACGATGACCGAGGCGTTCTACGGCAAGCTGGACTGGACCTGGAACGATACCTGGCGCTTCGCCGGCGGTCTGCGCTGGGAGGACTACAAGCAGGTGGCCGTGGACTGGAACCCGCTCAGCTATTCCATCGACAACCCGCAGGTCACGACGGACCCTGACCGGCTGCGCGACGCGGCGTTCCAGAAGGACGAGATATTCCCGTCGGTGGCGGTCACCTACATGGGCTCCTGGTGGGCGGAGACCTTCCAGCTGCGCTTCGGTTTCAGCGAGACTTCGGTGCGGCCGGATCTCCGCGAGATCACCGATGCCAGCTACGTGGATCCGCGTACCGGCGACCTGGTGGACGGCAACCCGGGCGTGACCCCCGCCGACGTCACCAACTACGACGTCCGCGGCGAGTGGTTCTTCGGCGGCGGCGACAACATAACCGTCACGCTGTTCTACAAGGACATCACCAATCCGATCGAGTTCTTCGAGTCGGCGGCCAGTGATACGACGGTCGCCCGCGAGATCGTCAACGCCGAGTCGGCAGAGGTATACGGCGTCGAGTTCGAGGGTCTGAAGGAACTCGGCTTCCTCGGCGACTTCATGTCCTCGTTCTTCGTTCAGGGCAACGTCACGCTGCAGGACTCCGAGCTCGTCGCCGGCCCCGACGCCGATGCGCCCACCAACGATGTGCGGCCTCTGACCGGTGCCTCCGAGTATGTCGCCAATCTGTCCCTGGGCTACGACTCGCCCAACGGCCAGCACACGGCGTCGCTCGGCTACAACGTCTTCGGTGAGCGGCTCTACGTCGCCGGCCGCAACGGCGCGCCGGACGGCTACGAGCAGCCGTTCCACTCGCTGGACTTCGTCTACTCCTGGTATCCCACCGACACCATCACGGTGAAGGCCAAGGTGCAGAACATCCTGCAGGAGAAGATCGAGATCGAGCGCGAGGGCGTGGTGACCTTCGAGGAAGACCCGGGCTCGACCTTTGCGATCAGTTTCCAGTACCGCCTCTGAAGATCTTCGGGCGACGAGTTCCCCGACCGAGAGGCCGCCCCCGGGCGGCCTTTCTACTTTCTGCTGCCGTCTCCGATCTCGTCGCCTTCCACTGCCGCGGGGCCTGGCATGCCCCAGTGCGCGGTCATCGGCTGTGCCGGCCATATCGGACATTCCTCGGCGGCGGCGTTGTCGCAGACCGTGAACACGAAGTCCATCTTTGGTGCATCCGGGTCGGAGAATTCGGACCAGTCCTTGCTCCTGAGCCCATCGGTGACGAAGTTGTTGCGACGCAGAATCTCCAGCGCCGGCGGATGCACCTCCCCCTTCGGCTTCGACCCGGCGCTGAAGCCTCGGAAGGGACCCCGACCGAGGCGTCCGATAAGACACTCGGCGATGATGCTGCGCGCCGAATTGCCGGTGCACAGGAACAGCAGGTTATAGACCTTGTCTGTCATGGAGTGCTCCCTCGGATTCCGGCAGGCAGGCGATGGACGATGGAATGCGCTCAGGCGGCCGTGTCAGCCGTCTCGCCGAACCAGCGCTTCTTCAGCCACAAGGCGACCGTGACCAGCGAGATCAGCACGGGCACCTCGACGAGCGGTCCGATGACCGTAGCGAAGGCCACCGGAGATGCGAGACCGAACGCGGCGATCGCTACCGCGATGGCCAGTTCGAAGTTGTTGCTCGCCGCCGTGAAGGCGATGGCCGTCGTGCGCGGATAATCCGCGTCGATCACTTTCCCCATCCAGAAGCTGACGATGAACATGATCAGGAAATAAAGCGTCAGCGGTACGGCGATGCGCAACACATCCAGCGGCAGCTCCAGCACCTTGTCGCCCTTCAGCGAGAACATGGCAACGATGGTGAACAGCAGGGCGATAAGCGTGACCGGCGAGATCTTCGGCAGGAAGTGCCGCTCGTACCATTCCTCGCCCCGGCGCCGGATCAGCACGAAGCGCGTCAGGAAGCCAGCGGCGAAGGGGATGCCGAGATAGATCAGCACCGCCTCGGCGATGGTGCCGAAGCCCACATCGATCACGCTGCCCGCGAGGCCGAACAGGGGCGGCAGCACGGTCAGGAAGAACCAGGCGTAGACGCTGAAGAACAGGATCTGGAACACCGAGTTGAACGCGACCAGGGCGGCCACGTACTGGTTGCTGCCCCCGGCCAGCTGGTTCCACACGAGCACCATGGCGATGCAGCGGGCGAGCCCGATCAGGATCAGCCCGGTCATGTATTCCGGATAGTCGCGCAGGAAGATCACGGCGAGCGCGAACATGAGCAATGGACCGATCACCCAGTTCTGTATCAGCGACAGGCTGAGCACGCGGGTGTCCCTGAACACCAGCGGCAGCTTCTCGTAGCGCACCCGGGCGAGCGGCGGATACATCATCAGGATGAGGCCGATGGCGATCGGCACGTTGGTGGTGCCCACCGACAGGCCGTCGAGCCAGCCGGGCAGACCCTCGAAGATCGAGCCGAGGATGACGCCCAGCGCCATGGCGGCGAAGATCCAGAGAGTCAGGTAGCGGTCGAGGAAGGACAGACGCTTGCTCAGGACGACTTTGTCGTTCATCAGTCACACCGTTCGGGGCAGGGTTTCGAGCGGATGCTCTCGATTAGCGCGGCGAGGGGCGCGAGCGCCCCGGGATCGAGCGAGTAGCAGATACGCGGGCGCTCGATCTCGCCGATCACGATGCCGGCGGCCTTCAGGATGCGCAGGTGCTCGGAGACCGTGGATTGCGCGAGTCCGATCTCGTTCACGATGTCGCCGCCGATGCAGTCGTCCCGTTCGAGCAGCAACTGCACGATACGCACCCGTGCCGGGTGGGCGAGACCCTTGGCGAGGGCCGCGACGGCCTCCTCGGTCGGTGGAAGATTCGCTGAGGGAGCCGGACGGGGTAGGGCAGACACGATCTTAATCCTTTATCGTCGATCGGCGATATAATGCTCCGGGAAAAGTCCCGGGTCAATGATCCGCAGCTGCCGGAATCTACGGAATCGCCTGCGGAAAGCTCTGATTTCTCATTTCGCGGTAATGCGAAATACCAGCGCCCATGTCCCGGACCGCCGCACCGAAACCCGTACCCATGCCCGCGAGCCCCGCCGAGGTCTTCAAGGCGTTGGGCCACCCCGCCCGGGTCACCGTCGTCCGTGAAGTCGCGGAGGGCGAGAAGTGCGTGTGTGACCTGGTGGAGGCGGCCGGACTCGGCTGGTCCACGGTGTCGCGCCACCTCTCGGTGTTGCGGGAAGCCGGGGTGGTGGCCGCCGAGAAGCGCGGCCTGCAGGTGTTCTACCGCCTGACGCTGCCCTGCGTCGCCCGATTCATCGGCTGCCTGGACAGCCCCGGCGAGTATCCCGAACTGATGCGGGATCCGGGCTGCTGTGGCTGATGTTTTTGCTCGACTATTTCGCGGTTCAACGAAATATGGCCAACGGCATTGCAGTGAACGAGACGCGACGCGAATTCCGTATCGCCGCGCTCCTGCTCCTCGCGTTTGCCGCTTTCTATTTCCTGCCGGTCGGCCGTCCGCGCTTCGATGCGAGCGTCACCGAAGCCCTGGAGCTCACGAAATGGTATGCCCGCGAGCATGTGGTGCTCTGCCTGCTGCCGGCCTTCTGGATCGCCGGCGCCATCGCGGCTTTCGTCTCGCAGGCCTCGGTCATGCGTTATCTGGGGCCGCAGGCACCCAAGCCGCTGGCCTACACGGCGGAGAGTACCTCGCCACAGTCCCCGTCGACTCTCAGCGCAGCCAGCTCATCGGCCCGCGTACGCCCCCGGTTGACGATGGCCACGGCCTTGCCCGCCTCCGCGGCGTAGCGGGCGAAGCGGAAGCCCGAGAAGACCATGAGCGACGAGCCCACGACGAGCAGCGCATCCGCGCGGCCGAGCGCGGCGCGGGCGTCGGCGACCCGGCCGGGCGGCACGGCCTCGCCGAAGAAGACGACATGCGGTTTGACCACGCCGCCACAGCGCGGGCAGGGCGGCACGACGAAGCCGGCATAGTCGGCGTCCGCGATATCCACGTCCCCGTCGGGGCGGTCCGAGGCGACGCCGATGCGCTGCTCCCAGTCCGGATTCAGGGCAGCCACTTCGGCCTGCCAGTCCGTGCGTGACAGTTCGGCCCGGCATGCCATGCAGACCACCGTGTCGATGCGCCCGTGCAGATCGATCACGTCCTGCGTGCCGGCCTTCTGGTGCAGTCCGTCCACGTTCTGCGTGACGAGGCGCTCGATCCGTCCCCGTCCCTGCAGCGCCGTCAGGGCGTGGTGCGCCGCGTTCGGCTGCGCCGCCGCCATGCGCGGCCAGCCCACCATGCTGCGGGCCCAGTAGCGCTGGCGGACCGAATGCCGCGCCATGAAGTCCGCGTACTGCACCGGCCGGGCATGCTTCCATTCGCCGGCCGGGTCGCGATAGTCGGGGATGCCCGAGGCGGTGCTGCAGCCGGCGCCGGTCAGGACGAACAGCCGGGTATGGCGCTCCAGGAACCGGGCCAGCGCCTCGGTGCCGGAGCCCTCCCGCGGCCCCTTCTCCGGGGTTTCTTGCCTGAAACGAGACATTGTCGGTTTTCCGCGTCTCCGTGCGCTACCTACCATGGACCGTTCCCGGCCGGTTGCGCTGCCGGTCCGGGCGGGCCGTCGCGCGGACCGCCGTCGCCGCAATGGCCACGCTGTGATAGGCATCACGGCGTCCGTCCGGCTGCCGGGATAGTCTTGCGCGCATTATGTAAGGGGAGCCCCTGCGATGCTCAGAAACGCTCTTGCCGCCGTCGCCGCGCTCGCTCTGGTGGGGATGCTCGCGATTCTGGTCGTCCAGTCCCGCGCAGTCGACTCCGAATACTATGTGACTTACGGCAACAGCGTAAACCTGCTGCGCCAGAGCCAGAACGAACTCACGGCCCTCGAGGAAGGGCTGCAGGCGGCCTTCCGCGAGGGGCGCCCCGTGCCGGCGGCCACGGCCGGCCTGGTCGAGCGGCTTGCGGCCCGTCGCGACGAGCTGTCGGCCACGGTGCCTGCGGCAGAGGATGCGGCGATCGCGGCGACGTTGTCGGAGTATACGTCGGCACTCGATGAGTCGCTGGCGGCGGCTCGACGTTTCCTCGACAGTCAGACGCGGCTGGCCGAATCGGCCGCGATGATCCGCGGCGAATCCCCGCAGCTGGTGCGCGACCTGCGCAGCTTCGGACTGGAGGAGTTGTCACAGGAGGTCTTCGCCCTGGCGGTCGCCGCGCTGGACTTCGCCGGCGGCGGCAGCGAGACAACGGCGGAGACGATCCGGAGACGTATTGCGGAACTGGAGTCGGACCCGGCCGTCATGGACCGGGTGCCCGGCAAGCTCGACCGCCTCGGTGAGGCGGCGCGCACGCTCACGCAGGTGCGCGACCCGGCCGGTGCCGCGCTCGCTGCGCTCGGCGAGACGGAGGCGGGCGACCGTGCCCAGGCACTCTTCGCCGCGCTGCGCGCCCACAACCGCGCGGTGGTCGGCAGGGCAGACCGCGCCCGGCTGATGCTGGCCGTGCTGAGCCTGCTGCTGCTGGCGAGCATCGCGTTCGTCGGCTGGCGCCTGCACCAGAGCTATCGCGTGCTGAACAGTGCCAACGCGGAGCTGGAGGTGCTGAATGCCTCCCTCGAGGAGCGGGTGGAGGCGCGCACCGAGCAGCTGACGAAGGCTTACGAGGAGCTGAAGGAGTCCCAGGCCCAGCTGGTGCATGCGGAGAAGATGTCCTCGCTGGGCGAGCTGGTGGCGGGCATCAGCCACGAGATCAACACGCCGTTGTGGTACCTGCTCAGCAACGCCACCCTGCTGAAGGAGCGGCTGGAGCACTTCGACCAGTTCGCGGCGGAGGCGGGCAGGCTGCTGGAGCAGCTGCGCAACGGCCGCCAGGACCGCGAGGCCTTCGTCGCCAGCCTGCGCGCCATGGATCGTCAGCTCAACCAGGAGGGCCTCCGCGACGACCTTGAGGAGTCGGTGGATCTCGTCGGCGACAGCATCGAGGGCCTGGAGCAGCTCGCCGAGATGGCGCAGAGCCTCAAGGACTTCAGCCGCCTGGACCGCGCGACGGTCGGCGAGTTCGACGTCAACGAGGGTCTCGACAAGTCACTGTTGATCGCGAAGAACGTGCTCAAGCACAAGGTCACCGTGGAGAAGGACTACGGCGAGGTACCGACGGTGCGATGCGCGCCGTCCCAGATCAACCAGGTGTTTCTGAACCTGATCAAGAACGCAGCCGACGCCATCGAGGGGGAGGGGACGATCACGCTCTCGACCCGCCGGGAGGACGGACACGTCCTGGTCAGCATCGCCGATACGGGCAGCGGCATACCGGAGGACGTCCTGGCGAAGATCCGCGACCCGTTCTTCACCACGAAGGAAGTGGGCCAGGGCACCGGCCTCGGCCTGTCCATCGTGGACAAGATCATCACGGCCCACATGGGAGAGCTGGTGATCGAGTCCGAGCCCGGACGGGGCTCCATATTCACGGTGAAGCTGCCGGTGGCGGCGATGGGCGATGCCGCGGCGAACGAATCGACGGACCAGGCCACGGCGCCGCCACGCGCCGCGGCGATGTAAGGAGGTCGGCAACGGATGGCCCAGACCGCACGCATCAGCGCACCCGACGACGAGCCCGGCAGCAAGCCGAAAATCCTGTTCGTCGACGACGAGAAGCGCGTGCTCAACTCCATGCGGGCGCTTTTCCGCCGGGACTACGAACTGTATCTCACGACCGACGGAGCCGAGGCGATCCGCATCGCCGAACAGGAAAGCGTGGACGTGATCATCGCCGACCAGCGCATGCCCGGTCTCTCCGGTGTGGAGGTGCTGGGAGAGGTGCGTCGCTGCGCGCCCTCCGCCGTGCGCATCCTGCTGACGGGCTACGCGGACCTGGACGCCATCGAGGGCTCCATCAACATCGGCGAGGTGTTCCGTTTCCTGTCGAAGCCTTGCCCGCCGCAGGAGCTGCGCGAAACCCTGGCGGAGGCGGTGCAGGCCGCGCGCCAGTCGGGGGCAGCCGCGCGTGCGGCCACCGTGCTGGAGGCGGCCCCCGCGACGCCGCAGCCCGAACCGGCGTCCGAGCCCGAGCCCGTTCCCGAGCCCGATTCCGGACCGATACGGCGGCCGGAGCCGGTGCCGACGGCAGCCGAAGCGCCGGCGCACGCCACGGCGTCCGCGGAGGATCATGCGGCGACGGTCCCGAACCTGGCCCTGGAGCTCGAGAGAGAAAAACCGCGGCGTCAGGAGACGAGCGGCGGCGTGACGGCGGGCGAGCGGGCGGAGGAAGAGTCGGTCGAGATCGTCCTGTCGGGCGACTCCGGCACGGAGTTCGTCGACACCATCGTGATCGGCGGCGACGAAGCTGAGGGTTCGCGGCGGAGCGGCGCCTGCGAAGACATGGACAACGTGGGCGTGGCGCTGTTCACCAGCGATGCCTCTTTCGCGGGGCACGTCGAGCGCACGCTCGGCGAGCGCTACCGGGTCACCCGCGCATCCACGCTGGTGCAGGTCACGGAATTGCTCGCCGATGCCGGCGCCGGTGTCCTGGTGACCGACTTCTGCACCGACGGGGCGATGCTGCGCAACATGCTGTCGACGCTGAAGCGTTATCTGCCGGAACTCATCACGATCGTCGTCAGCGACGAGCGTGATGCGGCCGAGATGATCTCGCTGATCAACCACGGGCAGGTGTTCCGCTACATGTCGAAGCCGATGGACGAGGCGCGGCTGGTGCAGAACGTGAACGCCGCGGTATTGCGCCACATCCAGCTGCTGGAGAATCCGGAGCTCGTGCAACGCCACTCCGTCGTGCCCGACCGGCCGCCACGCCACGGCGCGGCGGTGCTGGCGCAATTCGTGAGCCGCATCCGTGGGATGCGCAGACTGTGGGTGCGTAGCTGAATGAATGATGCAGTGACACGGCGCGGGGATTCCGGCGCGGGCGGCCAGCGCCGTACCGCGGATATCCTGCTGGTGGTGGCGGGTTTCGTCGTCGCCGGCCTGGCGGCCGCGTGGTTCCTCGCCGATCGGTTCGGGGCTGCCGAGGAGCAGCTGTTCGAGGCGCCGTTACCGGTGGCGTCTTCGTCGACCGAGAGCGCGGCAGCCGGCCTTTCCGTCAGTGCCGCAGCGGGCGAGGCCACCGACGTCAATCTCGGCAAGGCACGGATGGCGGCGAGTGCCGGCATGCTGGTGGAGCCGGCGGGACAGAACGCACTCTATTTCTACTCTCTGGTGCTGGATGCGGAGCCCGAGCATGCCGAGGCCGCCGGCGAACTGACCGAAGTGGCCGACGATGTGGCCGGCCGCGTGCGTGCTCTCATGGAAGCCGGCGAGTTTTCCGAGGCGGCTCGACTGGCCAGTAAACTGGCGAGCGTCACCCCGGGTCATGCCGTCATCGTCGAAGTGCAGGAGACCCTGATCGCACGGCAGCAGCGGCTGGTCATGGACGCTGTGCAGGCGGCCCGTGACGGCGACGACGGTACGGCGGCAAATCGCCTCGCGGCCGCCGAAGCGCTGCCCCAGGTGGACGATGCGCTGGTCGAGACGGCGCGGGAGCAGATCGGCGCCATCCGGGCCGAACGCGCTGCCGCCGCCCGCGAGGCCGAGCGCCGCCGCCAGGCCGCCGAACGGCGCGCGCGGGAGAAAGCCGCCGCGGCGGCTGCCGCAGCGGCGGCCGCGGAGAAGGCCGAGGCGACGGCTGCCGCCAGCTCTGCCGACACGGCCGGAGCGTCTGCGGATACCTCCGCCGGAGAGCCGGATGCGCTGGCGCGGGGCCGTGAAAGCCTCGCGGCCGGCCGCCTGATGGCGCCGCCGGAAGACAACGCCCTCGCATGGCTCGCGGAGGCCGAAGACACGATGGCGGACGATCCCGGCGTCGCCGGCTTCCGTGACCGTCTGGTGAGCGCCGTCTCCGTGGCCATCCGTGATCGTCTCGATGGGGGCGCGCTGAAGGACGCCGAAGCATTGCTGCTGAAACTCGAGACCGTGGCGGAGGCTGCGCCCACGGTCGCCGCGCTCCAGGACGAGGTGGATCGCGCCTTCATCCGGCGCGAGTCCGGCCGGGTGATCCCGGGCAACGAGATGCTGGCCACGGATATCGTCCCGCCGGTCTATCCGCGTGCGGCGATCCGCCGTGAGCAGGAGGGCTGGGTGGACGTGGAGTTCACCGTGCTCGCGGACGGCAGCACGGCCGACCCGGAGGTGATCGAGGCGCAGCCCGAGCGAGTGTTCGAGCGTGCCAGTCTGCGCGCGGTCGAGCAGTGGCGTTTCCGGCCCCGCGTCTATCGCGGCCGGCCCATCGACCAGCGGGTTTCCACCCGCATCAACTTCCAGCTGCAGGACTAGCGCCTGCCCCGACGATCCCCCGGCCGCCGCATCCGGACGGCGGGGCATCCCGAATACGCTGTGTGCGCGCGTCCGGCGATGACGCCTGCGTTATCATTGGCATCCCTCTTGGCCGAAGCTGACCATGCCCCTGCGCCTCCTCGGAATCATGACCGTCATCCTCGGTGTGGCGGCCTGCTCGACTCACCGCTACGCGCCCGAGGGTGCGGAGGACGTGCTGCCCGTGCCGTCCGCCTGGCCGGACTCTCCGGCAGCCGGCGCACCGGCGGAGGCGGTGTGCCGGGACCTCGGCGGCGAATCCCTGGCCGCCCTGGAATCGCGCCTGGCGGCGGACAGCCTCGAGCTGCGCGGGGCGGTGGCGCGGTTGCGCCAGGCCGAAGCCATGGCCCGGGGTGCCCGCTCGCCGCTGCTGCCGCGTCTGGACCTCGCCATCGAGGGCAGCCGGGGCGACGCGGTGGGTGCGGGTTTCCTCGCCGCGCAGATCCCCGGCGACGCGCTGCCTCCCGGCTTCCCCGCCGGCGGCGTATCGGAGCAGTACCAGGGCTCCCTCGCGGCGAGCTACGAGGTGGACGTGTGGGGCCGGGTGCGCAACGAGTACCGGGCGGCGGCACTGCAGGCCGAGGCGGCCGCGGAGTCGCTGGCGGCGCTCGAGGTGAGCCTCGGCGCCCAGCTGGCGGATACCTGGGCGTCCCTGCTCGCGCAGCGTGAACTGGTGGCCCTGCTGGAGCAGCAGGTGGCCACCTCGCAGAAGTTCCTCGAACTTACCCGGCTGCGGTTCGGCCTGGGCCAGAGCGGCGCGGCCGACCTGGGGCGCCAGCGCCAGCAGCTGCAGCGGCTGGACGGCCAGCTGGGCGTGGCGCGCGGTCAGCGCAGGGTGCTGGAGCATCAGCTCGCCGCCCTGCTCGGCACCCCGCCGGATACCGCCCCGCTGCCGGACGACCAGGGACTGCCGGCCGTGCCGCCGCTGCCGGATCCCGGCGTGCCGGCCACGTTGCCGGAGGCCCGTCCCGACGTCCGCGCCGCCCGTCTGGCGCTCGCCGCCAGCGACCGCCGGCTTGCGGCCAGCATCGCGCAGCGCCTCCCGTCCCTGTCGCTGAGCGGCAGCCTGATTTCCGTGGAGACCATGCTGGAGGATCTTTTCAGCGACACGCTGTGGCAGGCGGGCGCGGAGGTCACCACCAACCTGTTCGACTTCGGCCAGCGCCGCGCCAACATCGACCTGCGCGACGCCGAGGCGGAGGAAGCGCTGACCGGGTACGCCGGCGCGCTGCTCGATGCCTGGACCGAAGTGGCCGTCTCCCTGGCGCAGACCCGTGCCCGGGACGACCTGGTGACGAGCCTGCGCCGCCAGCTGGCGGAGGCGGAGCGGGTGCTGACGCTGACGCGCGCCGCTTATCAGGAAGGGCAGGTGGATTTCCTCGACGTGCTGCTCGCGCTGCAATCGAAGCAGAGCCTGGAGCAGTCGCTGATCGGCGCCCGGCGCGACCAGTACAGCGGCCGCATCCAGCTGTGCCGCGCCCTCGGTGTCTCGCTGCTGCGCAAGGGGGCCGCTTGAGCCCCGGCCGTCGGCAGGCCCTCGCGGCGGCCCTCGTGCTGGTCGGCGGCATCGCGCTGTCGGCCGTGTTGCTGGCCACCCGCACGGAGCCCCAGAAGGCGCCCCGGGTGGATCGGGGCACGCTGGTGGAGACCTGGCCCGCCGAGAGCCGGACCGAACGCTTTACCGTGCCGGCGCAGGGCGTGGTGACGCCGTCGCTCCGCGTGGTGCTGCAGCCCCAGGTGGGCGGACGTGTGGTGGAACTCAACGATGCGCTGGTGCCCGGCGGGCTCGTGGAGGCCGGCGAGCTGCTGTTCCGCATCGAGCCGGAGGACTACGAGCTGGCGGTGGAGACGGCCCGCACCCGGCTGGCGGATGCCGAGGCAAGACTCGCCCTCGAGCAGGGCCGCCGGCGGGTCGCCGAGCGCGAGTGGCGGCTGTTCGCCGACGAGCGGGACGAGGCCGCCGACCCCTCGCTGGCGTTGCGCGAGCCCCAGCTGGCCGCCGCCGAGGCTGCGGTGGCGGCGGCCCGGGCGCAGCTGCGCCAGGCCGAGCTGAACCTGCAGCGTACCCGGGTGACCGCACCGTTCAATGCGCTGGTGCTGACAGAGAACGTGGACCCGGGGCAGACCCTGTCGCCGCAGAGCCAGGCGGCCACCCTGGCCGGTACCGACCGGGCGTGGGTGCGCGCCGCCGTACCCGTGGACCGGCTCGGCGCCCTCGAGCTGCCGGACGCGCAGGGCCGGGGCGGCTCGACGGTCGAGATCCGTTACGACAGCGGCGCCGAGACCGTCGTGCGCCGCGGCCGGCTGCTCCGGCTGCTCGGCGACCTGGACCCGGCCGGCCGGCTCGCCCGGGTGCTGGTCGGCATCGACGATCCGCTGGCGCTGGAGACGGGCGGCCTGCCGCTGCTGTTCGACAGTTATGTCGACGTGGAGATCGGGAGCGACCGGGTCACCGAAGTGGTGGCGCTCGAGCGCGCCTGGCTGCACGCCGGCGACCGGGTCTACGTCTACGGCGAGGACGGCCGGCTCGACATCCGTCGGGTGGAAGTGGGCTGGCGCAAGCCGGACCAGGTGATGATCACCGGCGGCCTGGAGGCCGGCGAGCTGGTGGTGACCAGCCCGCTCGCCTCGCCGGTGCCGGGCATGAAGCTCAGGCTGCAGGACGAACTCCCGGTCGGGGCGGAAGAGGCTGCCGGGAACCCGTGACGGGATGAGCGCCGATCCCACAGCCATGCGGGGTCCCATCGCCTGGATGGCGCGCAATGCCGTCGCGGCGAACCTGCTGATGCTGTTGCTGATCGTCGGCGGGCTGCTGTTCGCCCAACAGGTGCGCCAGGAGGTCTTCCCGGAGATCGATCTCGACATCATCACCGTGAGCGTGTCCTACCCGGGCGCGAGCCCCGAGGAGGTGGAGGAGGGCGTGGTGCTCGCGGTCGAGGAGGCCGCGCGCGGTGTCGACGGCATCAAGGAAGTCAGCTCGGTCGTGAACGAGGGGCGCGGCGTCGTGCTGGCCGAGCTGCTGCTCGACACCGATGCCGACCAGGCGCTGAACGACGTCAAGAGCGCCGTGGACCGCATCACCTCCTTCCCCGAGGACGCGGAGCGCCCGGTCATCTCCCTGGCGACCAACCGGGAGCAGGTGCTGAACCTGATCGTCTACGGCGATCTTGAGCTTCGCGAGCTGGACGGGCTGGCGGAGCAGCTGCGCGGCGAGCTGCTGGACGACCCGCGCATCACGCTCATCGAGGTGGACGGCCTGCCGCCGCCCGAGGTCAGCATCGAGGTGCCCCAGGAGCAGCTCCGCCGCTACGGCCTCACGCTGCCGGAGATCGCCCGGCGGGTGCGCGCCGCCTCCATCGACCTGCCGGGCGGCACGGTGAAGACGGCCGGCGGCGACGTGCTGGTGCGCACCACCGAGCGGCGCGAGTTCGGCGACGAGTTCGACGACATCGCCGTCATCAGCAATCCGGACGGCTCCCGCGTGACACTGGGCGAGATGGCGACCATCGTCGACGGCTACCGCGACACCGACACCGAGGCGTTCTACGACGGCCACCCGGCCGTGCGGCTGAAGGTGTTCCGCGTGGGCGACGAGTCGCCGCTGACCGTCGCAGACGCCGTGCACGAGTTTATCGACGCCCGGCAGGGCGACCTGCCCGACACCGTGAACCTGGTGGTCACGGACGACTCCTCGGAGGCCTTCCGCGACCGCATCGGCCTGCTGATCGAGAACGGCCGCCTCGGCGCACTGCTGGTGCTGATCGTGCTGGGCATCTTCCTGCAGCCGCGTCTCGCCTTCTGGGTGACGCTCGGCATGCCCATCTCCTTCCTCGGCGTATTCCTGTTCATGCCGATGGCGGACATCTCCATCAATATCATCTCTCTGTTCGCCTTCATCCTGACGCTGGGCATCGTGGTCGACGACGCGGTGGTGGTGGGCGAGGCCGTATTCGCCAACCGCAGCCGCTACAACGACCCGCTCACCTCCGCGGTGGCCGGCACCCGGGAGGTGCTGACGCCGGTGGTGTTCGCCGTCCTCACCACCGTGCTGGCATTCATGCCGCTGCTGTTCGTGCCCGGCATCATCGGCAAATTCTTCATCAACATCCCGATGATCGTCATCCCGATCCTGCTGCTCTCGCTGGTCGAGTGTCTGCTGATCCTGCCGGCTCACCTCGCCCACGTACGCCGCTCCGGACAGTTCCGGCCGAACCCCGTGATGCGGCCGATCTACCGCTGGCAGAAGCAGTTCTCCAACGGACTGGAGAACTGGATCGAGAATCGCTTCCGGCCGGCGGCCGAGCGGGTGGCCGAGCGCCGCTACCTGGCGCTGTCGGCGGCACTCAGCGTGCTCATCGTCGCCTGGGCGATGCTGGCCAGCGGCCGCGTGCCGCTGACCTTCTTCCCCCGGGTGGAGGCCGACTTCGTCTCGGCGGGCGTCGAGCTGCCCTTCGGCGCGCCGGTGCACGAGACCCGCGGCGTCATGGAGCGTATGATCGCCGCCGCCCGGGAGGTGGAGAAGGAGCTCGGTGGCGAGGACGTGGTCACCGGCGACGAGCCGCTGGTCACCGGCATCTACTCGGAGATCGGCAAGAGCCAGCCCAACACCGGCGGCGGCGACATCAGCATCGGCACCCAGACCGGCGGCCACCGGGCGCTCGTGACCGTGTACCTGGCGCCGGCCGGCGACCGGGAGGTGAGCGCCGAGGAGTTCGCCAACCGCTGGCGCCGCAAGGTGGGCGAGCCGCCGGCGGCCGAGCGCATGACCTACAACTATTCCGTGGGTCCCGCCGCCGGCGCCAAGGTGGCCATCCAGCTCTCGCACCGGGACGTGCTGACCCTGGAGCACGCGGCCGCCCGGCTCGCCGGGGAGCTGGCGGATTACGCGGGCGTGTTCGACGTGGACAGCGGCCTGGAGCAAGGCAAACCCCAGCTCGACCTGGAGCTGAAGCCGGCGGCCCGCAGCCTCGGCATCACCGAGAGCGATCTCGCCAATCAGATCCGCGCCGCCTTCTTCGGCGCCGAGTCCCTGCGCCAGCAGCGCGGGCGCGACGAGTTGCGCGTGTACGTGCGGCTGCCCGAGTCCGAGCGCGAGACGCTTTATTCCGTGGAGACTTTCATCGTGCGCACGCCCGGCGGCGGTGAGATTCCGCTGGGGCAGGCCGCCCGGGTGACGGAGGGGCGCTCGTTCACGGAGATCCGGCGCGAGGACGGCAAGCGGGTCATCGAGGTCAGCTCCGACGTGGACGAGAACGTCGCCAACGCCGGGCAGATCACCGCCGCGCTGACGGGCGAGGTGCTGCCGCGCATGCAGCAGGAGCTGCCGGGGCTCACCTGGAGCCTGTCCGGCGAGCAGGAGGCGCAGGCGGAGTCCATCGGCGGCCTGATGCGGGGCATGGTGCTGGCGCTGCTCGCCATGTACGCGCTGATGGCCGTCGCTTTCCGCAGCTACGTGCAGCCGCTGCTGGTGCTCTTCGCCGTCCCCTTCGGCCTGATCGGCGCCGTGCTCGGCCACGCGATCATGGGCTACACGATGAGTTTCGTAAGCGTGCTCGGCCTGGTTGCGCTCTCCGGCGTGGTCATCAACGGCTCGCTGGTGCTGATCACCGCCATCAACGACTTCCGCAAGGAGGGTGTGGAACTGCAGGACGCGGTGATCTCCGGCACCGTGCGCCGCGTGCGGCCGGTGGTGCTCACGTCGCTGACGACCTTCTTCGGCCTCACGCCGATCATCTTCGAGACGTCGCTGCAGGCCCGCTTCCTGATCCCCATGGCCATCAGCCTGGGCTTCGGCGTGCTGTTCGTCACGGCCATCGCGCTGCTGCTGGTGCCGGCAAGCTATCTGGCGATGACCGACGTCCAGCGCTGGGTCGCCGGCCGGCGCGCGGCACGGCTGCCGCAGCATTCGGGCTGACGCGGGCCCGGGCGCTGCTCCGCGTCCGTCTGACCGGCTGCCGCTGTCTGCTAATATCGGCGCCATGAATGGTGCCGAATCACTATTGCGGACGCTGCTCGCCGCCGGGGTCGAGGTGTGCTTCACCAATCCCGGCACATCGGAGATGCAGTTCGTCGCCGCCCTGGACCGGGTGGACGGCATGCGCAGCGTGCTCGCCCTGTTCGAGGGCGTGGTCTCCGGCGCGGCGGACGGCTACGGGCGCATGCGCGGCGTGCCGGCCGCCACCCTGCTGCATCTCGGTCCCGGCATGGGCAACGCGTTCGCGAATTTCCACAATGCCCGGCGCGCCCATACGCCCATCGTCAACATCATCGGCGAGCATGCCACCTGGCATCGCCAGCTGGACGCGCCGCTCACGTCAGATATCGAAGGGGTCTCCCGGCCGGTGTCGGACTGGGTGCGTACCTGCGAGGACGGCAGTGCGCTGGCCGGCGATGCGGCCGAGGCGGTGGCCGCCGCCACGGCGCCGCCGGGCGGAATCGCCACGCTGATCATGCCGGCGGACCTCGCCTGGCAGGACGGCCCGCCGCCCGGCGATGCCCTGCCGGCGGCCGCACCGGCCCCGCTCGATGGCGAAAACATCCGCGCCGTGGGCCGGGCGCTCGCGAGCGGTGAACCGGCCGCCATCCTCGTGAACGGGCCGGTGCTGCGCAGCCGCGGCCTGGAGCTCGCCAGCCGCGTCGCCAATGCCAGCGGCGCGCGGCTGCTCACGGATACCTTCGTCGGCCGTCAGGAGCGCGGCGCCGGCCGCGCCGTCATCGGTCGCCTGCCCTATTTCGCCGAGGAGGCGCGGGAAGCGCTCGCCGGCATTCGCCACCTGGTGTTGGTGAATACCCGCGAGCCGGTCACGTTCTTCGCCTACCCGGGCGTGCCGAGCCGCATCGCGCCGGACGACTGCGAAATCATGAGCCTGGCCGAACCGGGCGAGGACGGCGTCGGCGCGCTGGAGGCGCTGGCCGACGAACTCGGGGCGGGCCCGGATCGGGCCGAACTGGCACCGGCCCGCCAGTCCGGGCCGCCGACCGGCGACCTCGGCGCCGAGACGCTGGCACTCGCCATCGCCGCGGCGCTGCCCGAGAACGCCATCGTCTCCGACGAATCCGCCACCAGCGGGGGCGCCCTGCTGCCGGCCACGGCCACTGCGCCGCCCCACGACTGGCTGATGCTCACCGGCGGCTCCATCGGCCAGGGCCTGCCGGTGGCCACGGGCGCCGCGATCGCCTGTCCCGACCGCAAGGTGCTGGCGTTGCAGGCCGACGGCGGCGGCATGTACACCCTGCAGTCGCTGTGGACCCAGGCGCGGGAAGGACTGAATGTCACCAACGTCATCTTCGCCAACCGCCAGTACCGCATCCTGAACATCGAGTTCATGCGGGTGGGCGCCGGCGAACCGGGACCCAAGGCCCGGGACATGCTGGACATCGGCCGGCCGGACCTGGAGTGGGTGGCGCTGGCCGAAGGGATGGGCGTCACCGCCCGGCGGGCGACGACGCTCGAGGAGTTCAACCGGGCGCTGGCCGACTTCGTGCCGGAGCCCGGCCCCAACCTCATCGAGCTGGTGCTGTGACGATGCGGGCCGTGCGGATGCCGCTGCCATTAATAGTCCTGGTCCTCTCGATCGGGGCCGCGCCGCCGCCCGCCGGCGCCGAGGTGACCGCAGCGGCGGCGCACGGCTTCACGGTGCACGTCGAGACCGCCGTGGACGCGCCGCCGGAGACGGCGTGGCGCATGCTGACCGCGCACGTGGGTGAATGGTGGGACGGCGCGCACACTTATTCCGGCCGGCCGGACAACCTCTATATCGAGACCCGCCCCAACGGCTGCTTCTGCGAGAAGCTCGGCGAGGACGGCGCGGTCGTGCACATGACCGTCACGTTCGTCGAGCCGGGCCGCATGCTGCGTCTGACCGGCGGCCTCGGGCCACTCGGCCTGATGGGGGTGAACGGCAACATGACCTGGAGTCTCGCCGCGGAGGAAGGCCGCACCCGCATCGCCCTTGACTACGCGGTGGGCGGCTACGACCCCCGCGGGCTGGACCAGATCGCCCCGGCAGTGGATCGGGTGCTGGCCGAGCAGCTGCTGCGGCTGCAGAGGCTGATCGAAACCGGCACGCCGGACGACGGCGAAGCCTGATCCGCCTCAGCCGGTGGCGGCGGCCGGCTCGTTTGCCTGCATGAACTCCACCACCACCCGGGCCAGCTCGGGACCGCGGTCCTCCTGCAGGAAGTGGCCGCCGCCGCAGATGGTCGTGTGCGGCTGTCCCGCCGCGCCGGGGATGCGCGCCCGGGCCACCTTGTCCATGCCGCGGGTGATCGGATCCTTGTCGCTGAAGGCGGTCAGGAACGGTTTCTCCCAGCGGTCGAGTACCTCCCAGGCCTTGCGATTGGCGGGTGCCGCCGGATCATCCGGCCGGGTCGGGACCAGCGGCGGGAAGGCCCGCGCGGCCGCCTTGTAACGCGCCGAAGGGAATGGCGCGTCGTAGGCGGCGATCACCTCCGGCGGGAGCGGCGTGGTCGTGCCCTGGTCGACGATACGGCCGATCGGGAACCAGGGGCTCCAGCGGGCGAACAGCTGCCAGACCTTGAACGCGGCCGGCAGCTGCTGGTCGCCGGTGGGCAGGCCGCCGTTGGCCAGTACGATGCCGCTGAAACGCTCCGGGTTCTCGGCGGCGAGCCGCAGGCCGAGCAGCGACCCCCAGTCCTGACAGACCAGGGTCACGTCCCTGAGGTCCAACTCCAGCAGGAAGGCGGTGAGCCAGTCCATGTGGCGCTGGTAGCTGTAGTCGGCCACCGCCGCCGGCTTGTCCGACTTGCCGAAGCCTATGAGGTCCGGCGCCACGGCGCGGTGGCCGGCATCGACGATGACCGGGATCATGTGGCGGTAGAGATAGGACCAGCTCGGCTCCCCGTGCAGCAGCAGCACCGGCCGGCCTTGCCGCGGTCCCTCGTCCACGTAGTGCAGGGCGAGTCCGTCGACCTCGGTCCAGTGCTCGGCGAACGGGTAGTCGGGCAGATCCCGGAATCGCTCCGGCGGCGTCTTCAGGACTTCCATGGCGGCTCCCCCTGCTGATTGGCCCTCATTCTCGGGTCCCACCGGTCATGGACGCAAGCACCCGGACTTTGGACCGCGCTCTCGGAAGAGGCGCTCAGCCGAGGCTGCGTCCCGCGAACCAGGCGAGCCCCAGGCCGCAGAGGACGGCCGCCAGCAGGGTCTCGGCCGGCTCGGCGCGTGTCACCCGGAACAGCCGGCCCGCGACGGCGGCCGCGACCAGCACGGCGGCCACCAGCATCAGCTGGCCCAGCTCGACGCCGATGTTGAAGGCGACCAGCGGCAGGGCGACTGCGTCTTCGGGCAGGCCGGTCTGCAGCAGGAAGCCGGCGAACCCCAGCCCGTGGATGAGGCCGAAAAGGATGGCGACCGCGCCGAGGAAACCGCTGCGCCGGCGGCGGTCGTCGACCTCGCCGGCCAGGGCCAGGTAGCAGCCGGAGAAGAGCGCGAGGCCGGCATAGGCGGCCAGGCCCCGGAGCGGCAGGTCGGCCAACGCCCAGGCAGCGATGCCGGCGACGCCGGCCACGAGCGCGGCGGCGACGGCGAGCCGGCGCCAGTAGCCGTCCCGGAGCGCCACCGTCTCCGCTGCCACGAGGGCGATGGTATAGCCGATGAAGGCCTCCACCCGGGGCGGTGAAGCCTGCACCAGCCCGGTGACGGCGAGCGACAGCGTCACGCTGTGCCCGATCGTGAAACCGGTGACGGCAATGACCACGTTGCGCCAGCGTGCGGCGGCGAGCAGCAGGGCCAGCAGGAACGCGATGTGATCCGGCCCGCTCAGTATGTGGGTGATGCCAAGCTGCAGATAATTGTCGAAGCTCGCGCGGTCGTCCGATCGCGCGTCGCCGCCACTGTGGAAGCGGAATTCGGGGTCGCCCTCGCGGATGAGCGATTCGGTGAGCGTGCCGGCCTGCCGCGCGAAGTGGGTGTGGCCCTGCACCCGATCGAACAGCACGCCCGCCCGCACGCTCTCGGGCGGCCCGTGGCAATCGTAGCGCAGTTCCACCCTGACGTAGCCGGCCCGGGCCGTCAGCGGCTCGGCGGCGATCAGCGCGCAGGGGCCTTCCGCCGAGCGCACGACGACGCGGCCCGCCAGATAGTCGGCGAAGAGCCGGCCAAGAGACTGGCCAAGGGGCTCGCCGTCCCGGGTCACCTCCGGCAGGCGGGTGACCTCGCGCGCCGGCACGGTCACGATGCCCGTGGCGCTCCGGGCGCCGGTGTGCCATTCCGACCAGGATTCGCTGCGGGTGTGGGCTGCCGCGGCGCCCGCGAGCAGACACAGCAGCGCGAGTGTGCCCGCGCGCCGGCTCACCGCTGCGCGGTCTCCGCCGTCTCGATGTCCGCCCGCGTCCGCAGTTCGTCGAGATAGCGGGCGAGGGCGGTGTCCATCTGCGCGCGCCGCCAGGCGGCCTCCACCCGGTCGCGGATCTCGCCGTAGGGCGGCGCCGCGGCCTCGCCGCGTCCGGCCACGCGGGCGACGATCCAGCGCCCGGCATAGGGCAGCGGCGCCAGCCATTCCCCGGTCGGTGCATTGCTCAGCGCGGCGGTGACGCGGGGGCCGAGGTAGTCGCGCAGTTTCGCCGGCGGCAGCAGGGCATCCGGCAGGCCGGTTACCGGCTCACCTGCCGAGGCACCCGCCGGCTCGCCGCCGCCATGGCTCACGAGCCGTTCCCGCAGGGCGCGGGCCGCCGCCTCGTCGGGCGCCGCGCGGGCCTGCACGCGCAGCCGCGGCGCGCCGGCGAACAGGGCACGGTTGTCCGCGTACCAGGCACGCAGCTCGTCTTCGGAGGGCGGGCGGGCCGCGGCGTCCCGGGTGATTCGCCGGATCATGGCGTCCACCAGCGCGTCCCGCGCCGCGCGGTCGGTGTGTCCCAGGTCGAGTTCCAGCGCACGCTGTACGAGCAGTTCCTCCTCCACCAGGCGGCGCAGTATCCAGTCCCGGTCCGCGGGGTCGAGGGCATCGCGGGAATCGCTGCCGAGGGCGGCGAGGGCGTCCGCGAATTCGGTATTGCCGATGAGGCGATCGTTCACCCGCGCCGCCGCGTCGGCCGGCAGGTCCCGCGGCGCGTCCGTGGCGAGCAGGCCGTAGACCGCGAGCGCGATGCCGGCGCAGGCGCCGGCGGCAAGGATCGTCAGGTTCCGGCGATCGCCACGGGAGTTCGCCCGGGGCCGGCGGTCGGCCGCCGGCTGGTCCTGCGGGTTGTCGCTCGGGTCGCTCACCGTGGGCATTATAGGGCCGGCTCCGGTACATTACGCCGCTGGACGACGGCGGAGTATGCGCAATGACGACTCTCGACGGGGCGACGGTGCTGGTGACCGGCGCATCCGGCGGTTTCGGCCGGCAGATGATGCGCCAGTTCCTCGCGGCGGGCAGCCGGATGATCGTGACGGACCGGGACGCCGCGGCGCTGGCGGAGGCCGCCCGGACCATCCAGGTGGAGGCCGGGGCACGAGGCGAGATTCTTGCGGTGCCCGAGGCGGACCTCTCTTCCCGCGACGGCTGCGAGCGGCTCTACGAAAAGGTCCGGGCAGTTGCGGTGCCCGATATCCTCGTGAACAACGCCGGCATCGGCATGAGCGGGCGCATCGATCGGATCCCCTGGCAGCAATGGGAGACACTCATGCAGGTGAACCTGCTCTCGGTGATGCGCCTCACCGCACTGTTCCTGCCGTCCATGCTCGAGCGCGACTCGGGCCACGTCGTCAACGTCTCCTCCATCGCGGGCTGGGTGGCCGCGGGAGGCATGTCCGTGTACTCCGCCTCCAAGTTCGGCGTACGCGGTTTCGGCGATAGCCTCACCCGGGACCTGGAGGACACCGGCGTCCGCGTGACCACCGTCTTCCCGTTCTTCAGCCGCACGCCCATCCTCGACTCGATACAGTTCGGCGAGGACCCGCCGCGCAAGGTCCCCGACGACATCGTCACCGAGCCGGCGGACGTTGTGCGCGCCATACTGAGGGGTATCCGCGAAGACCGCGAGTACGTGTTCCCGGACCCGATGGCGCGTCGCTTGCACCTGCTGCAGCGTTTCTTGCCGCGGCTCGTACTGTGGTTCGGCCGGCGATTCGAGGAACGCACCCGGCCCGCCGGCGAGTCCGGCTGACCGGGACGGCGACGGGGACGGGATTTCCATGATCAGCCTGAGAGCGAGACTGACGCGGGCACTGCTGCGACTGCGCGTGCGTTTCCGCAAGCCGGACGCGCCGATGTCCGAGCGGCGCGCGCGGCTGGACCGGATGGGCGGTGCCATCCCTGCGGCGGACGGCGTGCGGATCGTCCCGGAGCAGGTGGCCGGCCTGCATGCGGAGTGGCTCATTCCTGAGGCCTCCGCCGAGGACGAGGTGGTGCTCTACCTGCACGGGGGCGCCTACACGGCCGGCTCCTGCGCCAGCCACCGCAACGCGGTCTCCCACATCACCCGTGCCGCCGGCATACGGCTGCTGATGCCCGAATACCGGCTGGCACCGGAGCACCCTTTCCCCGCCGCCCTGGAGGACGGACTCGCCGCCTACCGGTGGCTGCTGGAGCAGGGGGCGGATCCCCGCAAGGTGATCCTCGCCGGCGATTCGGCCGGCGGCGGGCTGGCGCTTGCAGTGATGGTGGCGGCCCGGGACGAGGGAACGCCGCTGCCCGGCGCAGCCTCCCTCATTTCTGCCTGGACCGACCTCGCCGCGACCGGCGGCTCGCTGAAAAGCCGTAACGACAAGGATCCCTGGTTCGATGCCGACGAGATCGCGCCGATGGCGCAGAACTACCACCAGGACACGGACCCCCGCCACCGGCTGGTGTCGCCGCTGTACGCCTCGCTGGAGGGGCTGCCGCCGCTGATGCTGCAGGTGGGTGATCACGAGGTGCTGCTCAGCGATTCGACCCGGGTGGCGGAGAAGGCGCGGGAGGCTGGCGTGGACGTGACGCTGCGGGTCTGGCCCGGCATGTGGCACGTGTGGCACTTCTTCGTGGGGCGCATGCCCGAGGCGAAGCAGGCCATCCTGGAGATGGCCGCCTTCATGGAGGCGCGGATGGCCGCCGGCCGGCGGAGTGCCGGGGACAGTTAACCCGCACGAATCGGGTTAACTGTCCCCGTGGCTTGCCGGCAGGGTCGGGCCGGCCAGGGAGAGATCGTTCAGATGGTGCCGTTCACGATCGGCGCGAAGGCGGTGAGGCTGTCCCGCAACTGATTGTTGCCGAGGCCGTTGCCGGGGAATACGTTCGGGAACAGGCCCTGCTCGCCGTGCAGCGCCATGTAGTTCAGGATCACCGTCTCGACCAGCAGGTTGACGTTGTTCGCCGCCGGGGTGGAGGCGTTCTGCACGGAGCCGTCCGCCTGGAACCAGCCGATCTGCTGGTGGCGCTCGGGTCCGCCGTTGCTGTCGAGCAGCTGCGGCCTGCCGGTGGGGCTGTAGACCAGGAAGAACGACGCCGCCGTGGATTGGTTGTCGCTCGTCCACTCGAACTTGCCCCGCCCTTCCTCGGAGTTGTCGATGGTGCCGTTCGCCGACAGCGAGCCGTCGCTGAACACGTAGAGCATCAGGGGCAGGCCCTTGCGCGCGGCGTATTCGAGGCACGCGCCCATGCAGCGGCCGGCGCGGAAGTCCTTCACCTCGCCCTCGCGGCGCATGCCGCCGTGGTAGTCGTAGCCGCCCATGGCCACGGTTCCGGCACCGGCGAAGCCGTTCACCACCATCTTCATGACGGCGGCGGTCTTGCGGAACTCCCGGTCGTCCTGGTAATCGGCCTGGGTGAAGATGCTCGCGAGGTCGTCGCCGACGATATCGAGGTCCGCGTCCGGATCGAGGATGCCGGGCTCGCCGAAGCGGTCGGCCAGATCGGCCGCCTTGACGTAGCCGCAGTTCACGAGGTCCTTCAGCACGTCGTCCGCGGTGATCTCGAGCTTCGTATCCACCCGGCCGAGCTTCATGTCGCTGATGCGCTGGATGGACTCCATCACGGCCACCGCGTCCTCCTGGGCCAGCAGGCCGACCAGCTTGCCGGTATCCACCAGGCCGGTCACGTCGCTCGCCCGGTCGACCTTGGTCGGCCGGATCGACTGGTCCATCAGCATCGAGGGCGCCATCGAGTTGCCGCCGGAATCCGACGAGCGCGAGCCGATCAGCGTCAGCAGCTCGCCGTCGGCGCCCGCCCGCGCGATGCCGTACATCGGGTTGTGCGGGTTGTTGCCGGTGTCGTTCTCCGAGCGCGCGGGGATCACGCAGCCGTTGATGTTGGCCATGGTGGACGGCGACAGGTGCATCATCATGCCGCGCAGGAACGCGCTGTCGGAGTGGAAGGCGAGCCCCAGGTCGGTGTTGATGAAGTCATTGGTGCCGGTCTGCGGATTGGTGACCGGCGGAATCATGTCGCCGGGCAGGCCGAGCTTGGCGTAGCCCTCGGTGGACAGGAAGTCGAGCTGACCGCCCTCCTTGCCGACCAGTACGTTCGAGCCGGCCATGTTGGCACCGCCCGCCAGATCGAAGCCGATGAACGGGATCTTTCCCGCCCCCTGCACGGCGATGCCGCAGGACTGCGTCAGCGCCTGCAGATCCGGGCTCAGCGCTGCGTAGGCGGCCCTGGGGTTGGCGAACAGGCTCATCACGCCCGAGCCCATCAGCGTGCCCGTGCCGGCGATGAAACCCTGGGAGAGCAACTGTCGACGGGTGATCGGGCGCGGATGATCCGGGTGGCGGATCGGGGCGTCGGGATCGATGGGTCCGTACTTCTTGGCCATGGTTGTTGCCTCGATTCAAACTTCGTCGGTTACTGGATCGTCAGCGTGGCGCTGCCGATGATCGCGGCACAGGTCGCCTTGGCGACGGTCTCCGTGCGGCCCGGCTCGCAGCTGCCGCCGCAGACGGTCAGCCGGTCGATCAGGCTGTTCAGCTCGGCCTTCACGTCGTCCGGATGCGGCTGGCTTACGACATTGGTGTTGTTGATCCGCGTGATCAGCGGATCCAGCAGCTGGTCGCGTGCGGCCGGGGTGCCGTAAGCCGTCGTCACTGCTGCGTCGAAATTGAAGCCCGGGAACACCTGGGCGCGCAGCCCGGTGTCCTCGACCAGCGCGTTGCAGTACTCGATGGCGAGCTGGGACACGCCCACCTGCTGCGAGGACGAGAACGCGCCGAAGCTCTCCACCGTAGGCAGCTGCTGCTTCACGGTCTCGAAGGTCTGCACCACGTCCGGATGGGTCATGGGTACGCCGGTGATCTGGGACATCGACGCGTTCAGCTCGTCGAAGACCCGCACCCCCACGTCCGGCGACGGCTCGCGGTCGGTCGCGGCCGGCGTGAGCGGCGTCGGCTCGGTACGGACGTTGGTGTTTGCGCCGAGCACTTCGAAGGTCAGGAAGAACTCGTCCGACTCGGGGCCCTTCTGCAGCTCGATGATCGTGCCCACGTCCGCCAGCGGCTGGCCGAGGTCGGCGGTGGCCGCGTCGCTCGACAGTGTCGTGGAGACCGTCTTGTAGGCCTGTCCCGCGACGGGCTCGCCGCCGTTCAGGCCGATGCGCATGCCTTCCAGTGCGATGCCGCTCCAGGTGGCCGTATCGTCCAGACTGATGAAGTGGGGCTTGGTGAACAGATACGAGTAGCTGTCGAACTGCGCCACTTCGAACAGGACGTAGGCCTCGGGAACGTCGATCAGGTGGCTCACGCCGAACAGCAGGAAGAATTTCTCGCCGACGCCGACGTCGAAGTTCTGCACGATCTGCTCCGGCGTCAGCGTCCGGTTGTGGATGGCCACCATGCGGAACGTACCGGCGAACTGCCGGTCGCCCGACACCTCGTTGCCGAGGACGAAGGCGAAGGTGTCGTCCCAGTCGGCGATGCTGCCGCCCGTGCCGAGCGGGTCCATGTCGTCGGTGGGCACGCCGTTCACGTAGATGCTGCGGCCCTCCACCGGGTCGAAGTTTGCGACGACGTGCTGCAGGGTCGCCTGCAGGTCCTCGTCGGCGGCGGAGGTGGTCAGCACCGGGTCACCGTTGCCGTCGGTGGCATCCGAGCGGTTGAAGAAGTCGTAGCTGTACAGGGTCTGGCCGAGCGTGAAGTTGCGCGCGGTGGTGCCGGCGGAATAGCTGACGATCCGGGACTCCTCCTGGACGACGTTGGCGGGCACCACCCAGGCCTCGATCGCGTACTCGCCGGTGCCCTTTATCAGGTCGTGCAGCTTGCGGCTCGCCGTGGTCGTACCCTGGGCCTTGCCCTCGCGCAGCGCGATGCCCCAGCCGCCGACCCAGTTGTAGGCGCCGCTGATGGTGAGGTTCAGCGCCGGCTCGACGCCGCTGGTGTCGAAAGCGGTGTCGCCCTGGCCGGTCTTGAACTCCCACAGCGCGATCACGTTGCGCTCGTAGCGATTGCCGCCGGAGGCGACGATGCCGTCGGTCAGTGCCAGCGCGCGGCTGAGAACGAAATCGGGGTCGACCTCGGTGGGCATCACCTGATTGGCGAAAGCCTCCACGGCCGACTGCATCTGCGCCGCGTTCGCTGCGCAGTCGCTCCAGCAGTTGTGGAACTCGCTCGCCAGGCGCACGACGAAGCGCGAGGCCGCTGGGTCGTCCAGATTGATTTTCGACTTCGCGGCATCGTAGGCGGCCGCCACGTCGGCCTCAGCGAAGAACGGCGACTGCGACGTGGCCGCGGCGCTGGTGTGGCAGCCGGCGCAGTACTCGGTGAGGACGGGGTGCACGGTCTGCCCGAACAGCGCGCCGGCGTCGTCCGGGAAGCTCTTGCTGGCGCCGGGCTGCTTCTCCACCGGTGCTTCCAGCTCGATGTTCTTGCCGCCGCCCGCGGCGTCGCCGGCCCAGTTGCCGATCCAGGTCGTCAGGATCTCGCCGCAGACTGCGTCGCTGGATTCCCAGCAGTTATGGCCGCCTGCCACCTTCGTCACCATGCGGGAGTCGGCCGGCGAGGTCAGATCGACGATGGCGTTCGCCTCCTCGTAGGCCAGGTTGACGTCGTCGGTGCGGGCGAAGGTGGGCGCCTGGCCGCCAGTGCCGTGACAGGCGCCGCAGCGGTTGTCCGGACGCACGTTGTCCCAGACCTCGATCTTGAACGACTGCACATCGTCGGTGGCGGGCGCCGGGCCCGTGTAGTCGGGCGACGGCGTGACGCTCGTCACCGGATTCTCCTCGACGTCGGCGCCGCTGGAGCAGCCGGCCAGCGCGGCGGCGGCTGCGAGAGCGACGACGAGGCGAGCGCGGGCGGGCAGAGAGACCCTGTTGTTTCTATCCATGATTGCCGACCTCCTCATTCGCCCATGCAGTGCACGGCGGTCTCGGCGAACACCGTCTTCATGCGGTACTGATCGGCGCGGAATACGCCGGTGATCCTGTCGAGGGCCGCCCGGTCGGCCGCATCCTGTGGCAGGCGGAAGCACACGGCCTCGAACACCTTCTTCACCTGACATTCGGCGAAGACGTCGCTCGCGCCGAACTCCTGGCCGAGGGACTTGGCGCCGTTGCCGCTGCCCGGCAGCGACGGATCCCAGCCGAGGCTGGCATTGCGCCCCTCCCGCCAGTAGTTGTCCCAGCGGTCGTCGGGCGTGCGGAAGCCGAACGGGAAGTTGGCATCGTTATTGAAGTACTTGGGATGCACCTGACCCTCGGTGTACTCGATGCGGCCGGTGTCCGGGTCGAAGTCGTAGTAGGCGTAGGCCTGCGCCAGCGGATCCATGCCCGCGTGGCATTCCACGCAGTTGTTCAGGAAGACGCGGCTGTCGCCGCCCGGGCTGCGCGAGACGTCCTGGCGGATGCGGTCCGGCGAGCGCGAGCCGTCCTTGACCTGCTCCAGGTCGTTGCACATGTGATTCATCAGCGTGAAACGGAACATCGCCCGGTTGGTGCCGGCGATGAAGAAGGCCTCGGCGGCGGCGCGGCTGGTGACCACGCCGGCGGTGGCGGAGGCCGGCAGCTCCGTGACCGCGGACTGGCTGGTCTGCACCAGCGTGGTCTTCAGATCGATGCCCTGTTCCTCCATGGCCTCGTAATGGGCGTTGTCGGACATGGAGTAGGGAGGCAGCCCGAGACCGCTGTCGCCGACGTAGAGGATGTCGGCGGAGAGCACGGTATTGAACGGCACGTCGTCGCGGATCATGCCGATGACCGTGGCGGTGTAGTCGTTCAGCGGCGCGAACACCGTCTGCTCCCGGTTCGTCCAGGGCGTCACGAAGTTCTTCAGCGTCACGTTGTAGAAGGCGCTGTTCTCCATGGCCGTCTCCGCGGCCGCGATGGGGTTGCCGGCGAGAATGTCGGCTTCCATGTCGGCCAGCACCTGCTCGGTGGGGGGCACGCCCGCGAGACGGTCGTGGAGCCGTTTCGCCTGTTCCCGCGGACCCGCTTCGGCCGTGGCGACCAGCGCGAGCGCGAGGCAGGCGATGGCGAGTAGGGCGCGGCGCGGAAGCGCGTGCGCGAACTGCTTCTGTACGTTCATGGGTACGTTCATGACGATCCTGCTCATACGTTTCCGTCTTCCCTTACTGCCAGGGGGCGAAGACCGTCGGGAGCGGAGGACGTGTCCGCGCGGACCATCCGTGCTGATCGTCAGCTTTCACTCGTGGCAGCTTCGCCGTCCTGGACGTGAGTCCGTAGACCGCTGGCTTTGCGTCCCCGCCTTTCGACGGGTTTGCCCTTTTCAGAAGCCCTGCGTGCGCATCGCGCTATTCAAAGCGTCCGATGCTCGCAGATCGCCGACAGGGCCACCGTGACTCCATTCACAAGTCCCGTGGTCTCCCGGGACTCCCGCCACGCGTGCTCCCCCGCGGCCGGCTACTGTTGCGGGCAGACGGTTGCAAGCCGCGTGCCAGATCACGACTCGGGTCACAGGAAAAGCCGTTTCGAATACAGAACAACGGGTTGCGTTTGATCGGGGCGGCGGCGCCGGGCCGGCATATGTCAACCACTTGTCGGCGGAAATCGACACTTTGTCGGCGACCGGAGGACAACCCCCTGATTCGGCGGGCGTTTCGGCTTGTCGCGAATCCACGACAACGTGCGTCCGGGTGACGGCCCTCGCGTCACCTCGCAGCCGATATTACGAGGCCATCGGTGCGCTTTCTCTGTCGGCGAATTTCCACATTACGCGCGTCCCGGAACGCTCCCTATACTGCGCCGCTCGTTATTCATCAGAGCCGCCAGGACGTGCGCGCGACGAACTCCATGGATTTGTGATCTTGTTAACAGAATGCAGTGAGGCCCCTCTCCACCATTGGTCACGGCTGGTCGCGAGCCTTCCAGCCGCGTGTCGGAAGACCGGCGGTGCAGGGCGCCTGCAGCATTCCCGCAGTGATCGCAGGAGTGCGTCGCGTGACGGCTGCAGGAAAGAGGATGTCCCATGAACAGCACGATGCAGACAGTTACCCGGAGGACGCCGGCAAGGGCGGCTCTCGTCGCCGTCGCCTGCACGCTGGTGGCCGCCGCGGGCTGCGGCGGCGGCGGCAGCGGCGAAGGCCGCATCGGCTTCGGCAGCGGGCAGGATCCCGACCCCGTCGTACTCGACTTCCCCATCGCCTACGTGAAGCGGCCGGTCCCGGTCGACGACAACGGTGACCCGACCGACTTCGACGTGCGCGAGCCGGTGACCTTCGACATCGGCGCCGATCTGTACGTGCGCGACCGCGCCTCGCCCAGCACAGCGGACGTCAACGTCACCGGGGAGATCACCGAAGGCCTGGGCGACGTCCGCGACCTGGAGATATCGCGCGACGGCACGAAGGTGCTGTTCGCGATGCGGGCGCAGTTCATCGAGGGCGCCGACGAGGAGGATCAGCCGACCTGGAACGTGTGGGAGTACGACATCCCGGGCGAGACGCTGCGGCGGATCATCGCCTCGGACATCGTCGCGGAGTCGGGCCACGACCTCGCGCCTGCGTACCTTCCCGACGGGCGCATCATCTTCTCCTCCACGCGCCAGCGCCAGTCCGGCGCCGTGCTGCTGGACGAAGGCAAGCCTCAGTTCGCGGCCCTCGACGAGGACCGCAACGTGCCGGCGCTGGTGCTGCACGTCATGAACGCGGACGGCACCGAGATCCGGCAGGTCAGTTTCAATCAGAGTCACGATCTGGATCCGGCGGTGCTCTCCAACGGCCAGGTGGTGTTCAGCCGCTGGGACAACGCGCCGGGCAACGACGGCATCCATCTCTACCGCATGAACCCTGATGGAGCCGCGCTCGAACTGCTGTACGGCGCCAACAGCCACGACACCGGCAGCGGCGGCGAGCCCGTGCAGTTCCTGCGCCCCCGCGAGCTGCCGAACGGCAACGTCATGGCCCTGCTGCGCCCCTTCGACGGCGCCGGGGGCGGCGGCGACATCATCGAGATCGACGTCGCCAATTACATCGAGAACACCCAGCCGAACCGGGACAACATCGGCGTGCTGTCCGGCCCGGCGCAGACCGCGGCCACCATCAACGAGGTGCTGATCGACACCGATACGCCCTCGCCGGGCGGTCGCTACAACTCCGTGTTCCCGCTGCGCGACGGCACAGAGCGGCTGCTGGTGAGCTGGAGCCAGTGCCGCCTGCAGGATCCGGTCGATCTCAGGATCGTGCCGTGCACCGACGACAACCTGGCGGACGCGGCACTCGTCGAGGCGCCGCCGCTCTACGGCGTCTGGATCTACGACCGCAGCGATGAGACCCAGCAGCCGGTCGTCGCGCCCGAAGAGGGTTTCATGTACACGGACATCGTCGCCGCGGAGCCGGGCACCGGCACGCCGCCGGTGATCTTCGATGATTCCGAGCCGTTCACCCTGGACCCGGACATCGCGGCCGAGGGCGCGGCTGTGATCCACATCCGCAGCGTCTACGACGTCGCCGGCGAGGACGTCTCGGGCGCGGGCATCGACGTGCTCGCCGACCCGGCCCAGACGACCGCGGCCGACCGGCCGGCGCGCTTCCTGCGGGTGGTGAAGGCCGTCTCCATCCCGGACGAGGACGTACGCGACTTCGACAACAGCGCCTTCGGCGTCTCCGCAGGCCAGGGCATGCGCGAGATCGTGGGTTACGCGGAAGTGGAGCCCGACGGCTCGGTGATGATCAAGGTCCCGGCCAACGTGGCCCTCGGCGTCAGCGTGCTCGACGGTGAAGGTCGGCGCATCGGGCCGCGGCACAACAACTGGCTGCAGCTGCGGCCCGGCCAGCTGCTGGAGTGCTCCGGCTGCCACGACCCGTCGAGCGGCGAGTCCCACGGCCGCGCGGACGCGTATCCCGTGCTGAACGAGGGCGCCGAGGTGACCGGGCAGCCGTTCCCCAACACCGACCCGACCCTGTTCGCCGACGTGGGCGAGACCATGGCCGAGGTGCGGGCGCGCACCAGCTGCGCCACCGATTGCGCCGCCATCGAGCCTTCTCTGGATATCGTCTACCAGGACGTCTGGACCGACGAGGCCGCCGCCGGCCGGGCGAAGGACGAGCCGTTCGCATGGCGCTACGGCCCCACGGTGGTGCCCGACGAGTCCGGCCTGGACACCCTGGCGCCGGCCACGCCCGACTGTATCGGCGACTGGAGCGCGACCTGCCGGGCGGTGATCAACTACGAGGCCCACATCCATCCGCTGTGGTCGAAGCCGCGGATCGTGGACGTGGACCAGGATGGCATCCCCGAGGCCGACAATACCTGCATCACCTGCCACACCCGCACCGATGCCATGGGCCAGCTGAAGGTGCCCGACGGGCAGCTCGAGCTGACCGACGGCGCGTCTCCCGACGAACCCGATCACTTCAACGCCTACCGGGAGCTGCTGGCCGACGACAACGAGCAGGTGCTCGACATGGGTGCCCTCGTGGACCTGCTGGTGGAGGTGGGTATCGACCCGGACACCGGCGATCCCATCCTCGAGCCGGTGACCGTGCCGTCCAGCATGAGTACGGCAGGCGCCAATGCGTCCGGTCGCTTCTTCGACCGGTTCGCAACCGGCGGCAGCCACGCGGGCTGGCTCACCCCGGCCGAGCTGAAGCTCCTGTCGGAATGGCTGGACATCGGCGCCCAGTACTACAACAACCCGTTCGACGCGCCGGAGAACTGATGCCATGCGGTCCCTGGCGGTAGTGTTCGCCCTGTTCCTCTGCTGCGTGCTCGCGACGGACGCGCAAGCAGAGGAGCGCTACCGTCAGGTCACCGTGGCTGAGCCGTATCTGGAGATGCACACCGGGCCGGGGCGGGGCTATCCCGTGTTCAACGTGGTGGAGCGCGGTGACGCCGTCGAGTTGCTGAAGCGGCGCACCGAGTGGTTCAAGGTGCGCGATACGCGCGGCCGCGAGGGCTGGGTGCACGAGCGAGAGATGCTGATGACGCTGGACGAGGCCGGCGCGCCCACCGAGTTCGAGACGGCCGGCCGGGAGGAGTATCTCGTGCGGCGCTGGGAATCCGGCGGGCTCACCGGCGACTTCGGCGGCGCCAACGTCATCAGCGGCTACCTGGGCTATTCGTTCACGCCGAACCTGGCGCTGGAGCTGTGGGGCACCCAGTTGCTCGGCAATTTCTCCGACGGCTGGATGGCCAACGTGAGCATCGTGCACCAGACCTGGCCGCACTGGCGCGTCTCCCCGTTTTTCACCCTCGGCACCGGCGTGCTGCGCATCGAACCGGTGGCCACCCTGGTGCAGCCGAGCGACCGTACCGATCAGACCGCCCACGTGGGCGTCGGCGTACGGGCCTGGGTGACGAGACGTTTTATTTTTCGCGCCGAATACAAAAGTTATGTCGTATTCACCAGCCGCGACGAGAATGAGGAAATCGAAGAATGGAAAGTCGGATTCGGGTTCTTTTTCTGACCGGGCTCGCTTTCGCCCTGAGCGGCTGCGGCAGCCTGCCATTCATGGGCGGCGACGAGCCGGACGATGCGGTCGCCGAGGTGCCGGAGCAGGTGATCGAACCCGAGGTGGAGCGCCGCGACGTGGAACCGCCCAAGATCGACAGCGAGAACTTCGAGATCGGCGCCTACACCGGGCTCATGAGCGTGGAGGACTTCGGGGTGAACCCGGTCTACGGCGTGCGCCTGGCCTATCACATCACCGAGGGGCTGTTCGTCGAGGCCGCGTACGGCCGCACCGACACCGAGGAGACCAGCTTCGAGCGGCTCAGTGGTGCGGCGGAGATTCTGACCGACGATGAGCGCGAGTTCACATACTACAACGCTTCTCTCGGGTACAACGTGTTACCGGGTGAAGCTTTCGTCGGACGCAACCTGGCTTTCTCCCAGGCGCTGTATCTCATCGCCGGGATCGGCAGCACGGAGTTCGCGGGCGACGACCGCTTCACGGTGAATTTCGGTTTCGGTTACAGGCTGCTGCTGAACGACGTGATCGCACTGCATGCCGACGTCCGGGACCACCTGTTCGATATCGACATCCTCGGCGAGGAGAAGACCGCCCACAACATCGAGGGGCATATCGGTTTCACGATCTTCTTCTGATCCGGGAAACGGGGTGAGGACGATGAAAAAGACACTGATCCGTACGGCGGCGGCCTGCGCGGTGCTCATTGCCACCGCCGGCTGCTCCAGTATCGAGCCCTGGGTGAAGCCCTACGAACGGGACCACCTGGCCGATCCGATCATGGCCCTGGACATGCATCCGGTGGCCAGCGCCTACGAGATGCACGTCTGGGATGCCCGCGAGGGGGCCCGCGGCGGCACGGGCGGCGCCGGCGGCGGCTGCGGGTGCAACTGAGCATCGCGTCATGATCGCCCGCCACCTCGCAAGTCTGCTCGTCCTGCTCGCACTGCTGCCGGGCACGGTGCTCGCCACCGTGCTGCCGGAGGACCGGGCGGATGTGCTCTACCATCGCTACGAGGGCGGCGGCGTCACCATCGACGGCCCGTCGGTGCTGCTGCGCAAGCAGGTCGGCAAGAGCTTCTCGCTGTCGGCCAACTACTACCTCGACATGGTCTCCAGCGCGTCCATCGACGTGGTGACCACCGCCAGCCCCTACACCGAGGAGCGCAAGCAGGGCTCCCTGGGCGCGACCTACCTGTACGGCAACACGCTGATGAATGTGGGCTACACGCGCAGCGACGAGAGCGACTACGCTGCCAACAGCCTGAACTTCAGCGTGAGCCAGGACCTGTTCGGGCAGATGACCACCGTGACGCTCGGTTACGCCCTCGGCTGGGACGAGGTGGGCAAGTCCAATGACCCGGACTTCCGCCGGGAGGTCGACCGCCAGCAGTACAGTCTCGCGGTCACGCAGATCGTCACCCGCAGCCTGATCATGAGTTTCGCCTTCGACGCCATCACCGACGAGGGCTTCCTGAACAACCCCTACCGGTCCGTGCGCTACCTTGCGGCGGATCAGCCCGCCGGTTATCAGTTCGAGCCCGAGATCTACCCGAACACCCGCACCAGCGGCGCAGGCTCGATCACCGCACGCTACCGCATGCCCTGGCGGGCGGCGCTGCACGGAAGCTACCGGTATTTCTCCGACACCTGGGGCGTGGAATCGCACACCGGGGAGATCGGTTACGTCCATCCTTGGAAGCACGGGCTCACTTTCTCGACCCGCTATCGCTACTACACCCAGGAGCAGGCGGACTTCTACGCCGACCTGTTCCCGCGCTCGAACGCACAGAACTTTATGGGGCGCGACAAGGAACTCAGCACCTTCGAGAGCGCGACCATCCGCGCCGGCGTGAGCTGGGAGTTCGTCAGCGACGGCTGGAGCGTCGTCGAGAAGGGTTCCCTGAACCTGTTCTGGGACCGCATCCGCTTCGACTACGAGAACTTCCGCGACCTCAGGGTGCCCGGCGCCGCCCCCGGCGAGGAACCCCTGTACGGCTTCGATGCCGACGTGGTCCAGCTGTTCGTCTCGTTCTGGTTCTGACTTCGTAGGAGGGCCTTCAGGCCCGATTCCCTTCTTTCCTGGCCGTCGGGCGGGGGTATCCATCTTGCTTCCGACAAAAGGTCGCGGCGATGGATACCCCCGCCCGACGGCCGTGCTCGCGGTGGCGTAAAGGAAGTGCCAGTCAGCAGCGCCTGCTGACTGGTGCCAGCTCCCGCGACCCTGGTCCACCCGATGATGGGCCAACGTCAAAAGAGGCCGGATCGGGCCTGAAGGCCCTCCTACCTGCTACCATCTGCTCCATGACAGAGGGCAGGCTGATCGGGATCGCGCGGCGAGAGCGCAAGCGCGCCCCCATGGAGGTTCTGGAGCACGCGCGGGTCGACACCGCCGGCGGCGTGGCCGGCGACTTCCGGGGCCGACCCGGCCGGCGGCAGGTGACGGTGCTGACGGCGCCGGGCTGGAACGATGCCTGCCGGGAATTCGGGCGCGAGCTGCCCTGGACGACGCGTCGGGCCAACCTCTTCGTCGACGGAATCCTGCTCGCGGAGACCGCCGGCCGACGGCTCGTGATCGGCTCCCTGATACTCGAGATCACCGGCGAACTGGATCCCTGCTCGCGGATGGAGGAGGCCGGCGAGGGGCTGCAACAGGCCCTGGTGACCGAGTGGCGCGGCGGCGTGACCTGCCGGGTGCTCGCCGGCGGCGAGATCGGGGTGGGAGACACGGTGTGCCTGGAGGATACTCATGGCTGACAACCGGCAATACGACGTCGTCCTGTTCGGGGCGACGGGATACACCGGCCGGCTGACGGCGGCCTATCTGGCGCAGAAGACCGGCGAGGACTTCCGCTGGGCCATCGCCGGTCGGGACGCGGACAAGCTCGAGGCGCTGGCGGCGGAACTGGGCGGCAGCCCGGGCGTGATCCGCGCGGACGTCGGCGATTACGACACGCTGCTGCAGATGGCGCGGCGCACCCGCGTGCTGGCCACCACCGTGGGCCCGTACATCCGCTACGGCGAGGCGGTGGTGATGGCCTGCGTCGAGGCGGGCACGAGTTATGCGGACCTGACCGGGGAGCCGGCCTTCGTGGATCAGGTGATCGGCCATTGCGGCACCAGCGCCCGCGAGCAGCAGGTGCGGGTGGTCAACTGCTGCGGTTTCGACAGCATCCCCCACGACCTCGGCGCCTGGATGATGGTCAACGCACTGCCCGCGGATGCCAGCGTGCAGCTCGAGGGCTTCGTCTCCGCGAAGGGCGGCATCTCGGGAGGCACCTGGAACTCCGCGCTGGAGGCCCTGGGCAATCTCGGCGAGACCCGGCGGGTCGCGGCGCGCATGGAGCAGGGCGTGAGCGGCGAGCGCCGGGTGAGTGTGGACCGGCGCGGGGCCCACTACGAGAAACTGGTCAACGGCTGGGTGATGCCGTTCCCCAGCATCGACCGACAGATCATCATCCGCTCGGCGGCGGCGCTGCCGGCCTACGGGCGTGAGTTCACCTACGCGCATTACATCCGGGTGGGCTCGCTGCCGAAGCTGGTCGCCCTGTCCTCGGGCATCGCCGCGGTCACCGGGCTGGCGCAGGTGGGGCCGATACGCCGCTGGCTCGGCGGGCTCAAGCCGTCGGGTTCCGGTCCCGACGAACGGACCCGTGCCACCGGGTCTTTCCGCGTGACCTTCGTCGCCCGCGGCGACGGCCGGCGCCTGATCGGTGAGGCGTCCGGCGGCGAACCGGGCTACGCGGAGACCTCCCGCATGCTGGCCGAGGCGGCGCTGTGCCTTTCCCTGGACGCGGACTCGCTGCCGCCGCGTTACGGGGTACTGACACCCGCGGAGGCGATGGGCGATGCGTTACTGGCGAGACTGCGCGCCATCGGCATCCGCTTCGAGATACTGTCCGACGAGCCGGAATCGTCTGAGTAGCGGACCGACGTGCCGGGCGGCAGGCTCAGCCCGGTGAAGCTCGCGCTGCGCGACAGCAGATGCCCGAGCGCCTTTTCCACGCCCGCCTCGTCGCTGCCGCAAACGTAGTAGACCGTGGCCTGCTTGCTGCGCGGCTGGCCGTAGACGAACGTGCCCAGACGCGCGGACAGTCCCTCCATCAGTTCGATCACCGACTCGTCGGCGAATCCGGCCAGCCGGGCCAGGTCGCCGGCGCGCACCAGGACGATGCCGGAGAGTTCCGGATAGCGCGTGAGCGCGGTGGCCGGGATTCCCGGTTCGGCGGTGACGTGGGTGAACAGCGAGAAGGTGGTCAGCGCCGAAGCGGGCAGGCGGGCCAGTTCGGCCAGCGCCGGGTCGGTGGCGACCACCGCGGAGGAGACCAGCTGCAGCGCCAGGTCGTCCAGCCGCCCCTCCAGCGCCCGGGCGGCGGTGTCCAGGTAGTCTGCGGCGAACCCCGCGTCCAGCGGACGGCCGTCGTTCAGGTGGCGGTCCAGCACAGGCACGAGGGCCTTGGCCAGCGTGTCGACGTAGAAATCCGCGTAGAAGGAATCCGGCAGCGCGTGGTAACGCCGATATTCCGCCTCCGACTGCAGCCGCCGCTCGACAATGCCGTTGCCGATGGCGCTCGCGACCGCCTCGTTGATCAGGTTGTAGGCCCGCAGGCTCCAGGGCCGCTCGCTCGCCAGGAAGGCCGCCAGCAGCGCCTCGTGGCGTTCGCGCGGGCTGAGCGCGTAGAGGTAGTGGACGAATTCGTGGACGATCACGCCGATGCGGTCGGCCGGCGCCTCGCCGCGCCGGCTCTCGACGATGGCCTGGTTCTCGATCAGCGTCGCCCGGGAGGCCCTCGCGCCCTCCGGCAGGGCCACGAGGTTCACCTCGAGATCGGCCACGTCCTCCAGCCGCAGGTCGAACAGTCTCCCGACGCGGACGAGCAGGGTGTCGAGCTGCGCGCGCCGCGCGGTGCCCTGGTAGCCGGCGGCGAGTCGCTCGAGGTCGCCGGCCGCACCATCCCGCCACCAGGCCTCGAAGCGGGGCTCGAAGTGCCGGACGACGGCCAGGGCCGCGCGGGCATCGCGCGGCTGCAGCAGCAGGCGCAGCCGCTCGCCGTAGTCGGCGAGATCGCGGGCCTGCAGGCTGGCCAGGCGCAGCTTCTCGCCGATGTCGACACCGCGCGCCTGCAGGTAGGGGAAGGTGTAGGGATAGGGCGTGTCCGGCGCCGACGTGGTGAAGTCTGCGTACAGCCGGTAACGCTCCTGCAGCTCGCGCCAGCGGGCGAGGCGGCGTTCGTCCTCGGCGCTCCAGTCGAGCCGCTGCCAGAGCTCGTCGAAGGCGGCCCGGGTGCAGCGCCGGTAGCCGCTCAGGCAATCCAGGTGATAGACCAGATTGGCGACCGGCGAGATGCGCACGCCGAAGCCCGGCGCCGCGGCGACCGGCACCGCCATGCCGCCGAGCACCAGCAGTGCTGCCGTCACGATGCCGGCGGCGCGGATCACGACGACTCAGTACTCCAGCTTCTCGACGCGCGCCAGGGTCGCGAGCGACTCTTCCATGAGGGCGCGTGCCCGGGCGGTCATGGCATGCAGATAGGCGTGCAGGGCGGCGTCCTCGCTGGTGCGGGACTCGCACTGGTCACTGTAGACCTCGAATGCCGTCAGGCTCTGCACCAGGTCCGCCAGATGGTGCGGGCACTCGCAATCCACGTCCGTGCGGATGCCGGCCAGGGTGGCCAGCTGGCCGTCGTCGAAACGCCGCGGCGGCGGCTCTTCGGTGAGCACCGGCACCTCCGGCGCGTCGCCGGCGGCACGCTTCTGCTCCGAACGGGCCGGCCGCGGGGCCGTATTGGTCACCCGCGGGCCGCGCAGGAGCGCCTCGACGAGCGTCAGGGTGGTGGTGGGCGCCCGGAACAGCTCGAACTGGGCGGCGGCGAGCCGGTTCACGTCCTCGCCGCGGCCGAAGTTGTACAGCACCAGGACGCGCCCGGCCCCGCAGAGGTCGCGCAGGCCCGCGATGCGCTCGGCGGTCCGCTCGTCGACGACCGGCACTTCGATCAGGAGCACGTCGGGGCGCAGCCGGCGGATATCCGCCCGGAAACGCCGCGGGTCACTCTCGAGAGCGGTGAGTTCCACCTGTTCCGGCAGTACGCCGCTGCGGCCGAGCCCCTGCAGGGCAAAGCGGCCGAGCGCCGCCACCCGGATGGGCTGGTCGGCACGGGCGAGCTGCAGGTCGTTGGCCTGGCGCACGACCTCTTCCCGGCGGGCGCGCAGTTCCTCGAGATCGAGATTGGCGATCTGGCCGATGGAGAAGCCCCGGTCCACGAGGATCTTCAGCAGGCCGAGTTTCTCCACGTCCCGCCGCGAATAGATCCGCCGACCGCTCTCCGTGCGCTCGGCGACCACGGCGCCGTAGCGCCGCTCCCAGATGCGCAGCGTGTGCGTGGATATGCCGGTCAGCCGCGAGACGGCGCCGATGGCGTAATCGTTGCTGCTCTTGCCGTCATTCCCTTGTCCGGCTCCTGTCTGTGCCATGTCTCTCTCCCGTCTACTTTGTGTCTACGGTTGAAATTCTACACAAACTCGTCACTTAGTCCAGCCATCGGTGAATCTCAGCGGCTCCGGTCGGCCAGGAATTCCTGCAACGCCGCGGCCGTGTGGGAACGCTCCGGCCGCTTGAGCAGGTCCTCCGGCTTGCCGCGGGCCACGATCCGGCCGCCGTCGTCGCCGCCCTCGGGGCCGAGATCGACGACCCAGTCCGCCTCCGCGATGATGTCGAGGTTGTGCTCGATGATCACGACGCTGTTGCCCGCCTCGACCAGACGGTGCAGTACCCGGATCAGCTTCTCGACGTCCGCCATGTGCAGCCCGACGGTCGGCTCGTCCAGCACATACAGCGTGTGGTCCCGGCTGCGCCGCTTGCCGCCGCCTTCGTTGTCCGGCAGGTCCGGACCCGCCTTCGCCAGCTCGGTGACCAGCTTGATGCGCTGCGCCTCGCCGCCGGACAGCGTCGGGCTGGGCTGGCCCAGCGTGAGGTAGCCGAGGCCCACCTGCACCAGCAGGTCGAGGGCGTGATGGATGCGCGTATGGGCATGGAAGAATTCCCGCGCCTCCTCCACGCTCATCGCCAGTACCTCGCCGATGCTGCGGTCCCGGTAGCGGATGGCCAGCGTCTCGCGCGAGAAGCGCTGCCCGCCGCAGGCCTCGCAGTCCACGCGTACGTCGGGCAGGAAGTTCATCTCGATGCGCCGCACGCCCTGGCCCTCGCATTCCTCGCAGCGCCCGCCCCTGACGTTGAACGAGAACCGGGACGGCTCGTAGCCGCGCATGCGCGCCTCGGGCGTGCGGGCGAACAACTGCCGGATCTCGTCCCAGAAACCGATGTAGGTGGCGGGGCACGATCGCGGCGTCTTGCCGATGGGCGTCTGATCCACCTCCAGCACCCGGTCGACCGTTTCCCAGCCGGTGAGCTCGGCGCAGCCCGCCGGGGCGGGTGCCTTCCTGCCGCGCGAGCGCCGGGCGGCCAGCAGGGCGCGGAGGTTGTCGTGCAGGATGTCGCGCACCAGCGTGGACTTGCCGCTGCCGGAGACGCCGGTGACGGCCACCAGGGCATGCAGCGGCAGGTTCACCGTGAAGCCCTTCAGGTTGTTCAGTTCCGCGCCGGCGATACGGATGGAGGCCACGTCCCGGCGCCGCGGATTCACTGCCCGGCGCCGCTCCATCAGGGGATGGGCGAGGGGGTGAGCCAGCATGCGGCCGGTCAGGGAGTCCTTGCTGCGCATCATCGCCGCCACCGATCCCTCCGCGACCACCCGGCCGCCGTGGGTGCCGGCACCCGGCCCCAGGTCCACCACGTGTTCGGCCGCACGGATGGTGTCTTCGTCGTGCTCCACCACCACGACGGTGTTGCCCCGTGCCTCGAGTCCCTTCAGCGTATCCAGCAGCCGGCGGTTGTCGCGGGCGTGCAGTCCGATGGTGGGCTCGTCCAGGATGTAGCACACGCCCTGCAGGTTGGAGCCGAGCTGGGAGGCGAGCCGGATGCGCTGCGCCTCGCCGCCGGACAGTGTCGGGGCGGCCCGGTCCAGGGTGAGGTAACCGAGGCCGACCTTCTGCAGGAACTCGAGCCGGGCACAGAGTTCCGCCAGCACGTCGCGGGCGAGTTCGGCGTGGCGACCGGTCAGCTCCAGGGTGCGAAACCAGGCCTCCGCCTGCTCCACGGGCAGCGCGGCATAGTCCGCGATGCTGCGCCCGCGGAAGCGAACATTCAGTGCCACCGGGTTCAGCCGCGCGCCGGCGCAGGCGGGGCAGGGCTCCCGGTCGCTGCCGGCGCCGTCGTCCTCGTCTTCGGCCGCCGCGGCCAGGCCCGTCCCCGCGCAGCCCTCGCACCAGCCCCGGGCCGAATTGTACGAGAACAGCCGCGGGTCTGGCTCGTCGAAGCTGCGGTTGCAGGAGGGGCAGGCCCGGCGCGCCGACAGCAGGGTCTCGCCGTCGTCCGCCACCACCCGGACCACGCCGCCGCCGAGGTCGAGGGCGCGCCCGAGGAGGCCGGCCAGCTCGCCGCGCGCGCCCGGGGCCACCCGGATCTCGCCCACCGGCAGGTCGATGTCGTGTTCGCGGAAGCGGTCCAGCCGGGGCCATTGCCCGGTGGGCAGATAGTCGCCGTCGACCCGCAGGCTGTCGTAGCCCTTTTTCGCCGCCCACTTCGCGAGATCCGTGTAGTAGCCCTTGCGACCGACCACCAGCGGGGCCAGCAGGGCGATGCGCTCACCGCGGCGCGTCTGGAGCAGGCGGCCCAGCATCTGTTCCTCGCTCTGGGGCTCGATGGCCACGTCGCAGTCCGGGCAGTACTGGGTGCCCAGCTTCACGAACAGCAGGCGCAGGAAGTGGTAGACCTCGGTCATCGTGGCCACGGTGCTCTTCCGCCCGCCGCGGCTGGTGCGCTGTTCGATGGCCACGGTGGGCGGTATGCCGAATACCGCGTCCACGTCCGGGCGGCTGGCCGGCTGCACGAACTGGCGCGCATAGGCGTTCAGCGATTCGAGATAGCGGCGCTGGCCCTCGTTGAACAGGATGTCGAAGGCCACCGTGCTCTTGCCGCTGCCGGAGACGCCGGTGATGACGGTGAAGCGGTCCCGCGGGATGCGGATATCCACATTGCGCAGGTTGTGTTCCCGGGCATGATGGATACGGATGTCGTGGTCGCCGCGTCCCGGCTTCTCGCGCCGCGCGCTCTTCGCGGTCGCCGCGGCCGGGCTGCCCCGTTCCCGGCGATAGGCGGCGAGCGCCTTGCCCGTGTGGTTGCCGCGGCGCTTTGCGAGCGCGTCCGGCGTGCCCTCGAACACGACCTCGCCGCCGCCCTCGCCCCCCTCGGGTCCGAGGTCGACGATCCAGTCGGCGGCGTCGATCACGTCCAGGTTGTGCTCGATCACGATCACCGAGTGGCCGTCGGCGATGAGTTCCTGCAGGGCATCCAGCAGAGTGGCAATGTCCTGGAAGTGCAGCCCGGTTGTCGGCTCGTCGAACAGGAACAGCTTGCGCTCGCCGGGCGAGCGCCGGCCCCGGGCCTCGGCCAGGTGCGCGGCCAGCTTCAGCCGCTGGGACTCGCCGCCGGACAGGGTGGGCACCGGCTGGCCGAGGGCGAGATAGTCCAGGCCGACGGCGGCCAGCGGCTCCAGCCCGCGCAGCACGGCGGGCTCGCCGGCGAAGAAGGCGATCGCCTCGGCCACGGTCATCTCGAGGACGTCGGCGATGGAGCGGGAGCGCTCGCCGGCATCGCCGCCGATGCGCACCTCCAGCACCTCCGAGCGATAGCGGCGGCCGTCGCAGGCCGGGCAGCGCAGGTAGACGTCGGAGAGGAACTGCATCTCCACGTGCTCGAAGCCGTTACCGCCGCACTCCGGGCAGCGGCCGTCGCCGGAGTTGAAGCTGAACGTGCCGGCGGTGTAGCGGCGCTCGACGGCCAGCGGGGCGTCGGCGAAGAGTTTGCGGATCGGGGCGAGGGCGCCCACGAAGCTGGCGGGGTTCGAACGGGTGGTCTTGCCGATGGGGGACTGGTCCACCATCACCACGTCGCCGAGGTCGTCGCCGCCCTCGATGGTGTCGTGCTCGCCGGGTGCGTCGCCCGCCTTGCCGCGCTGGCGCTGCAGCCCCCGCCACAGCACGTCCTCCACCAGGGTGGACTTGCCGGAACCGCTCACGCCGGTCACGCACACCAGCCGGCCCAGCGGAAAGGCGGCGTCGGTGCCCTTGAGATTGTGGGCGCGGGCGCCGCGCACCCGCAGGACGGGGGTATCGTCGCCGACCGGGCGCGCGGCGCGCTCCGCGTTCACGAGGCGCTCGCCGCGCAGATACTGCGCCGTCAGCGAGCGCCGGGAGCGGGCGAGCTGCTTCGCCGTGCCGAAGAACACCACCTCGCCGCCCCGTTCGCCCGGCCCGGGGCCCATGTCGAGAACCCTGTCGGCGGCGCGGATGATCTGGGGGTCGTGCTCGACCACCAGCAGCGAATTGCCGGCGTCGCGCAGGCGCCGCAGCACGCCGTTGATGCGGTCGATGTCCCGGGGATGCAGGCCGATGGACGGCTCGTCCAGCACGAACAGCGTGTTCACCAGAGAGGTGCCCAGTGCCGTCGTGAGGTTGATGCGTTGTACCTCGCCGCCGGACAGCGTCCGCGACTGGCGGTCCAGGGTGAGGTAGCCGAGGCCCACCTCCAGCAGGTAGCCGAGGCGCGTGCGGATCTCCGTTAGCAGGAGGTCGGTGGCCTCGTCCAGCGGGGCGGGCAATGCCAGCGCGGCGAAGAATGCCACCGCACGCTCGATGGGCAGGCAGGTCAGTTCGTGGACGTTCAGCCCCGGTGTGCCGGAGGAGCCGGCCACATTGTTATCGCCGCCGACCCGCCAGAGCAGTGCCTCGGGCTTCAGCCGGGCGCCGCCGCAGGCACTGCAGAGGTCGTAGCTGCGGTAGCGGGACAGCAGCACGCGCACGTGCATCCGGTAGGCGCGGCTCTCGAGCCAGTCGAAGAAGCGGTCCACCCCGTACCAGACGCCGTCGTCCCAGCTGCCTTCGCCCTCGAACACCCAGCGGCGCTCCGCCGCCGTCAGTTCGTTCCAGGGCACGTCCAGCGGCACGCCGGCCCGGCGCGCGTGCTGCTCCAGGTCTCGCTGACATTCCCGGTAGCTCTTGCTCTGCCACGGCTTGACGGCGCCCCCGGCGAGGGTGAGCGAGGCGTCGGGCACGACCAGGTCGCGGTCGATCCCCATGGTGCGGCCGAATCCGCGGCAGGTCTCGCACGCGCCGACCGGGGAGTTGAAGGAGAACAGGCTCGGCAGGGGATCGCGGTAGTCGAGGTCGCAGTCGGCGCAGTGGAGCCGGTCGGAGAAGCGGCGTTGCACGCCAGCGTCGTCGTGGTCGTAGACGCGCACATGCCCGTCGCCCCGGCGCATTGCCGCCTCGACGCTTTCGATGAAGCGGCTGCGGTTGTCGTCCGTCACGCGGAGGCGGTCCGCGACCACGTAGAGGGTGCGCCCCTCGGCCTCCTGCACGCGCAGATAGCCCTGCGCCTCCAGGTAGCTGCGGATCTCCGCCTCGCTGAAGTTCTCCGGACGCTCCACCGGAAACGTGATGACCGCCCGGTGCCCGGACCACGCCTCGCCCAGCTCCGCCCAGACCGATTCCGGATGGTCCCGGCGCACCGGCCGGCCGCAGCCGCTGCAATACAGCGTGGCGGCGCGGGCGTAGAGCAGCTTCAGATGGTCGTTCAGCTCCGTCATCGTGCCCACCGTGGAGCGCGAGGTGCGCACCGGGTTGGTCTGGTCGATGGCGATCGCCGGCGGGATGCCCTCGATGCGCTCCGCGGCCGGCTTGTCCATGCGGTCCAGGAACTGCCGGGCGTAGGGCGAGAAGGTCTCCACGTAGCGGCGCTGACCCTCCGCATAGACCGTGTCGAAGGCCAGCGACGACTTGCCGGACCCGCTCACGCCGGTGACGACGACGAGCTCGTTCAGCGGGATCTCCAGGTCCAGGTCGCGCAGGTTGTTCTGTCGTGCGCCGCGGATGACGATGCTGTCGGCAGCCATAAGCTCCGGGTTCCGGGTGGGTGTGGGGGACGGGCGGGTCGCGAACACGATGGCGGCCCGCCGGACTGAATGAGATGTTACCGCAACCGCGGTTGGACAGGAGCGCGACAGACCGAGGCGCGCTCGTCTCCGCCGGGCCCTGCCTGGGCGCTCCTGACCCCGGCCCCGGCTTTCCTGTATAACGTCGGCATGGGTGCCTACAGGATCCGGCCGCAACCCCCCGGCAACAACAGTCTCATCCCCACGGTCATCTTCACGCTGCTGGTAGCGAACGGCCTGGCCTTCGCCGCCCAGAACGCCTCCCGGGAGATGTTCGTGACCCTGCTCGGGTCGCTGGCGCTGTGGCCGGCCGGCTCCGAGTATTTCGCGCCCTGGCAGTTCGTCACCTACGGATTCCTGCACGGCGACCTGACCCACCTGCTGTTCAACATGTTCACGCTGTGGATGTTCGGCCGCGACATCGAGCGTTTCTGGGGGCCGCGCTATTTCGCGATCTACTATCTGGTCTGCGTCGTGGGTGCGGGCATCGTGCAGCTGGTGGTGGCGAGCTTCCAGCCCGAGATCTATCCCACCATCGGGGCCTCCGGCGGCGTCTTCGGCATCCTGCTGGCCTACGGCCTGATGTTCCCGAACCGGCAGATACTGCTGCTGATACCGCCGATACCGATGAAGGCGAAGTACCTGGTGATCCTGTTCGGCGTGCTGGAGCTGATGTACGGCGTCACCGGCATGCAGCCCGGCGTGGCCCACTTCGCCCATCTGGGCGGCATGCTGTTCGGCTTCCTGCTGATACAATACTGGCGCCGGGCGCGCTGAGGCGGCGGCGTTGCCGGCCGGAATTTGTTGACGGAATCAATACGTAAACCGACAGGGGAGCGATCATGGGAGAGTATCGGAAGAATCTGATGGCGGCAGCGGCCTGTGCCGTCCTGCTGGCGGCCTGCGGCGGCGAGTCTCCGCCGCCGATGGAACAGAAGTCGGCCTCGGAGCCGGCCGCGCAGCAGCCGCAGGCCCGTCAGTCGACGGGCAGCACGCTCAGGGCGATCGCCCGCATGGAACCGAAATCCGGTTCCTCGGTGAGCGGTGCGGTGGTCTTCACGGCCTTCGAGGGGCCGATGGTGATGGGCGGCGTGCTGGACGGCGGCGAGCCGGGCACCAATGCCATCCACATCCACGAAGTGGGTGACTGCAGCGCGCCGGACGGCACCTCGGCCGGGCCGCACTTCAACCCCGCCGGCGCACCCCACGGCGCGCCCGACGACCCCGACGGCCAGCACCACGCCGGCGACCTCGGCAATATCACCTTCGATGAGCACGGCCAGGCCCGCTTCGACCGGGTGCTGGGAGAGGGACTCACCTTCGAGGGCGAGACCGGCATCGTCGGCCGCGGTGTGATCGTCCATGCCAAGCCCGACGATTTCGAGACCCAGCCCACCGGCGCCGCCGGCGCGCGCATCGCCTGCGGAGTGATCGAGCTCCTGCAGTGACCGGAAAGCCGCAAGCGGCCGCCGCCATGGCGGCCGCCTGCGCCGGCCTGCTGCCCGCCGAGGACTGAGGCGCGGACCCGACCATGGTGCGCCGGATCGCGCTGTATGCCGGGCCGCTCGCCGCCCTCGCAGTCTTCTTCCTGCTGCAGTCGCGCGGCGCCTCCGCCGAGGTGGCCTGGACCGCTGCAGTCACGACGCTCTGCGCGGTGTGGTGGATCTTCGAGCCCATCCCCATCCCCGCCACCTCGCTGGTGCCCATCGCCGTATTCCCGCTGGTGGGCGTGCTGACGCCCGGGCAGGTCGGCGAGGCTTACGGCAACCCCCTGATCCTGCTGCTGCTGGGCGGCTTCATCCTGTCCACCGCCATGGAGAAGAGCGGCGCCCACCGGCGCATCGCGCTCGGCATGGTGAACCTGTTCGGCGGCCGCAGCGGCCGGCATCTCGTGTTCGGCTTCATGGCGGCCGCCGCCTTCCTCAGCATGTGGATTTCCAACACCGCCACCACGCTGATGCTGCTGCCCATCGTGCTCGCGGTGCTGGAGCGGGTCGAGGACCATCGCCTGAAGGTGAGCCTTCTGCTCGGCGTGGCCTATGCCGCCAGCGTGGGCGGCGTCGGCACGCCTATCGGCACGCCGCCGAACCTGATCTTCATGGAGGTCTACCAGGAGAACACCGGCAATGAGGTGACGTTCTTTGGCTGGATGACCTGGGCGCTGCCGGTGGTGGCGGTCATGATCCCTCTGACTGCTCTCTGGCTGACACGTAAACTCGCTCACGGCCCGGCCATCGAGATGCCGCCGGTGGCGGCCTGGCGCAGCGAGGAGGTGCGCACGCTGGTCGTGTTCGCCATCACCGCGATGCTGTGGATGACCCGCCGCGAACCCTTCGGCGGCTGGAGCGAGTGGCTCGGCCTGCCGACGGCGAACGACGCCAGCGTGGCCCTGCTGGCGGTGGTGGCGATGTTCCTCGTCCCGAACGGGCGGGGCGGGCGCCTGCTGGACTGGGAGACCGCCGTGCGCATCCCCTGGGGCATCCTCATCCTGTTCGGCGCCGGCATCACCATCGCCAAGGCGTTCGTGAGCTCGGGGCTCAGCACCTCGCTCGGTGAGATGGTCGCCGCCCTCGACGTACTGCCGGTGGTGGTGATGATCCTGCTGACCTGCCTGACCGTGACTTTCCTGACCGAGGTGACCAGCAATACGGCCACCACTACGCTGCTGATGCCCATCCTGGCGGCGGCCGCCACCACCGCGGGTTTCGACCACCGTCTCATCATGGTGCCGGCGGCCATGAGTGCCAGCTTCGCCTTCATGCTGCCCGTGGCCACCGGCCCGAATGCCGTCATCTTCAGCTCGGGCGAGCTGGCGGTGAAAGAGATGGCGCGGGAAGGCTTTGCGCTGAACCTGATCGGCGCCGCGGTGGTCACCGGCGGCTGCTATCTGCTGTTCACCTGACTGCGGCATGTCCCGGCTCGCCGCCGCCGGTAGCCTGGGTTACCCTCGAAGCGAGCAGACAGGCGACGGATTGATGGATTTCGGCATCTTCGAACCCCTGGCTATCGCGCTCGGTCTGGGCCTGCTCGTCGGCAGCCAGCGAGAGCGTGACGAGGAACACCGCCGCATCGCCGGCGTGCGCACCTTTGCGCTCATCACGCTGGTGGGGGCTGTCTGCGGCCTCCTGGCGGAAGACTACGGTGGCTGGATGATCGCCGCCGGCCTGCTCGGCATCACGGCCCTGTTCATCCTCGGCAATCTTCTGCGCGCACAGGGCGAGGGCGGCAATCCGGCCCATTTCGGCCTCACGACAGAGGTCGCCGGCCTGCTCATGTTCGGCGTGGGCGCGATGCTGACCAGCGGCATCGAGGCGCCGGCGGTCGCGCTGGCCGGCGTGGCCGCCGTGCTGCTGCAGTGGAAGACCAAGCTGCACGGGCTCATCGGCGCCATCGGCGAGCGTGAGTTCGCGGCGATGATGCAGTTCGTGCTGGTGGCGCTCGTGATCCTGCCGGTGGTGCCGGACCAGACCATCGGCCCCTACGACGTCCTCAACCCCTTCACGCTGTGGCTCATGGTCACTCTCATCGTCGGCATCAGCCTGGCCGCCTATCTGGCCTATCGGGTTCTGGGTGTGCGCGGCGGTTCGCTGGCCGGCGGCGTGCTGGGCGGCCTCATCTCGAGCACCGCGACCACGGTGAGCTACGCCCGCCAGTGCGCCGGCAACCCGGCCGCCGCACCGGCCGCCGCGCTGGTGGTGCTGATCGCCTCCACCATCGTCTACGTGCGCGTGGGCATCGAGCTGGGGGCGGTCGCCCCTGACCTGCTGCGCCAGGCCGCGCTGCCGCTGGCCGTGATGATGGCCTTCATGGCGCTGCTCTGCGTCGGCCTGCTGGCGAAGATCGACTCGAGCGACATGCAGCCGCCGAACCTCGAGAACCCGGCCCAGATCCGCACCGCCATCGTGTTCGGCGTCCTGTACGCCGTGATCCTGCTGCTGGTGACGGCCGTGCGCGAGGAGTTCGGTCAGGACGGCGCCATCTACGGCGTCGCCGTGATCTCCGGGCTGACGGACGTGGACGCCCTAACGCTGTCCACGGCGGAGTTGTTCTCCCAGGGCCGGCTGTCCGGCGACGCCGCCTGGCGCGCGATCCTGATCGCGACGCTGTCGAACCTGGCGTTCAAGATCGGGGCCACGGCGGTCCTGGGCGGACGGCGGCTGGCGGCCTACGCCCTGGCGACGATGGGCGTGTCGATCCTGTTCGGCACGGCGCTCGTCTTCCTCTGGCCGGCATGAATCTCGACAGCGATCCCGTCGTCTTCTGGGTCCTGCACGCGGGGTTCGTGGCGGTGTTCCTGCGCAGCCTCTACATGGATCTGGTCGCCGGTTATCGCAGGCGGCGCAATCTCCTCAGCGAGACACTGGGCGGCGACGCCATCGAGCGGTTCCGCTTCATCGTGGTCCAGGCGCTGATCGCCGTGCTGCTGCTGCACGTGATCGACGTGGCAGAGGGCATCTCCCACAAGCTCGCCATCACCGTCGCGGACATGGCGATGCTCGCCTATCTCACCTTCCGCAGCGGCTGGTGGCTGGATCGGGTGGCGCTGGGCGGGCGGAAGCGGCGCTAGGCGAAGCGGCCGCGGGAGAGATGGTGGACCGTCCAGGACTTGAATCTGGGGCCGGAAGAGGACCAACAGATCTGTAGAAGTTATTATTGGTCATGTTTCAACGCTTCAGAAGTCCGTCCGCAAATAGATGCCGATCGTTCTCGGCCTTACGCTGGCGCCGGACGCCAGCTGATTGCTGAAAACGTCCCCTGCACTCGCCGAGGCCAGCCCGGTGTCGTCCAGCAGGTTGGTGGCATACAGCGAAAAGCCGTACCTTTCCGTGGCCAGCGTCAGGTTTCCGTCGAGCAGGATAGAGGCGTCGACCGGGAAGTTCAGGGCGCAGCCGCAGCCGGGAACGCCGCTGCTGTAGGCGGTAGGGTAACTGCCGACGTAGCGCAGGCCGGTGCTGACGCTGGCATTGAAGCCCTCACTCGGTAATTCGTACTTGCCGCGCAGCGATCCGGTCCAACGTGGCAGATACCGCGATCGGTCACCCTCGAGTCCACCCAGTGTCGGCGCATCGTTGTCGAGGCGGCTGTCCGCATAACCGATGGATGCGTCGATCTCTAACGCGTCACTCAGTCGATATCGCAGAGCAGCCTCGAAACCATGGGCGGAGATACCCGATTCCGAGTTGCCGATGTTCGCGAGCGAATTCACGATAACTATTGCCTGAAAGTCGTTCCAGTTGATGGCCCACAGGGCGACGTCATACTCCAGCTTTCCATCCAGTCGTGAGCCCTTCGCGCCGATCTCGTAACTCCAGAGCTCGTCCGACTTGGCCAGGGAATCTGATCCCTGTTCGTTCGTTTCACCCGGCAGAACCACGCGAGGAACGGCCGGCCTGTAGCCGTTGGCGAATCGAAAGTAGATTGACGAGTTGCTGCTCGGCCGCCATCTGGCGCCGAGCAGCCACGTCGTGACGCGATCGTCGATTTTGCCGACCAAAATGACCTCGCCGTCCGGGTCGCCCGCGCCGAGCAGCCCTGCGTTCCGACTGCGTAACCTCGTCTCGAAGTCGCTGTGCCGGGCTCCCAGCGTAATGTCCAGATCAGGACGTAGGAACCACGTCAGGTTGCCGTACAGCGCGAGTTCCCGGTATTTCTGCGGGATATCGAAAGTAAAGAGATGATAGCCGGACGGCACGCTGAAGCTGTTCTGCAGCATATCGGCGTCGACGTCGGCGAAGTAAACGCCTGCAAGCCATTCGAGCGTGTCATTGTCATCGGAGATCAGCCGGAGTTCGTGGGTGCGTTTCTCGGCTTCGGCATCAATCGTGATCGGTACCGTGTTGGTGCCCGGTGGCGCGCCGACTTCGCCGTCGATCAGCCCGCCGAACGCAGATGTAACGTCAAGCATTTCGCGGTCATCGGAGCCGGTCAGAGCCGTCACGTATGTCAGGCTCGCCCGGTCGAAGTCGACGTTGAGCGTTGCTGCAAAGGCATCGAAAGTCATCGTCCCGGGCGTCGACGGTCCGTCGGTTATGTAATAGCCGTAGGTAGGCGTCAGCGACGGATAGTCGTAATTGACGCCCTGCGTCCTGTGCGCGAAATCTGACTCGTATCGGGACGCGAGGAATTTCAGGCGGGTGGTGTCGCTGACTTGCCACAATCCGGTTACGCTGCCCGCGCCGAGGTCGAACGGATTGATATCCCGCTCGATCGAACCGGATACGGGATCGATGCGATCGAGGTACCCGCCTTGGTCCGCGTACATACCGGTCACGGCAATTGCCAGCCGGTCTCCGACGATCGGAAGCGAGCCATAGAACTTGTACCTTTCGTTCCAATCACCGTGAGCAGTATTTGACAGGTCGAGGGCGACACGGCCCGAGGCCTTTTCAAGTGATGGATCACGCGTCACGTAACGAATGACACCACCAACTGCGCCGGCACCGTAAAGCGTTCCCTGCGGGCCCTTGATGACTTCGACCCGCTCGATGTCGCCCAGCATTCCATCGAACAAGCGGATTTGCGCCCATATGTAAGGAACCTCGGGCGTCAGCGGGATGTCGTCGACGTAGATGGCGACCACCGGCGTGGAACTTTCCTGCGTCACGCCACGCATGAATACCGTACCCAGTCCCCAGTTACCGTCTCCCTTGTAATGCACGCCGGCCGTGTAATCGATAGCGTCTTCCAGCGTCACCAGCCCCGCAGTGACGAGCTCTTCAGGCTCGATGGTGGATATGGCGAGGCCGACGTCCTGCAGCAACTCGCGGCGTTTGGAACCGACCACGATGATTTCGTCGATTGACTGATCCGACTGTTCTGCCGGAGCCGATTCCGGATTCCGCTGACCGGGTTCGTTTTCCGAACCCTGCGCAATGGCGACTACGCCGGACGCGAGAAAGATGGTCGTGGCGAATAATCGTACGGAAAGGGAACAACGGACCTGCATGTGCCAACCCCCCGTGACTGGCGGCACGTTGCATTTCCAATCCATTGAATTCTGCGCCAGCAGGTGCCGCAGCTGCCGGATCGGCTCGTTCAATCGAGAACCGATCCCTACAGGCCACTTCTGACTGCAAAGGAGGAAGATTGTCTATCCGCAAATCTACATAGCCGCCATCGGGGAGAACGACAGGCCGATACAATGTTCTCGATGTCGTCGGACGAATCCTCCAATACGTCCTCGATCTAGTCGATGTTCAGAAATGTCACCCGCGGACCGGTCCGGTGCCTGCCGCTGAGACGATGGCGTTTTCTGCGGCGTTCCCGACGTCGGAGGCCAGCGCTGTCAGATTCTTCCGTGCGCGTCGGCGCCGCCGGCTCGGTACCCGGTGTCAGGAGTGCTTTACGTCGAAGCGGCCGCCAGGTCCGGATTTCCGTGTCCCCGGCCGGTTGCCGCCGGCGATGGCGGGTCAGGATATGCCTGGGTAATCGAGTGCTCATTCCACGTCCCCCTGTATGCAACGAACTGCGGTGATCGCAGCTTCAAGATAGGGGGCAGGTGATTTAAATGCCTGACAGCGGTGCAATTTCCGTCTCACTTCTTCCACACAGTCGGCAAACAGGGGCTATACTCCTAGAGATAGAGACGTCCCCGGACGTCTGCGCCGGGGCGAGCGTCGTCGGCGGTTAGAGACTAAGGCTATGCCCGCCATCGCACCGTTCAGGGTCGGGGACTGGACGGTAGAGCCGGACCTCGACCGAATCTCCCGCGGGGGGCAGCGAATTCACCTGCGGCCCCAGGTAATGCGCGTACTCGCCTATCTGTCGGAGCGACAGGGCGAAGTGGTCCGCTCAGATGCCCTGATGCACGACTTGTGGTCGGGGAAGATTGTCTCTGACGCGACGCTCTACAACTGCGTCGCGGAACTCAGGCATGTCCTCGGAGAGGGCGGTGACGGTCTGGACGCGATCCAGACAGTGCCCAAAAAGGGCTACCGGCTGAGGCTGCCGGTGTCTTACACCGACGTACCGGAGTCCCAGGGCCGGTTGGAAGGCCCGCCACAAACGGCATCGGGCAATTTCCGGCGCTGGATCTGGCTTTCGCTGGCCGGCCTTGTCCTGGCGGCTTCGGCAACGCTCATTATCGGCAGGCAATCTGCCGAGCCCGACGAGGCAGTTTCCCTGGCGGTGCTGCCATTTGTCGCGATGAGCAACGGCCCCGACGACGAATATTTCGCCGATGGATTAAGCGAAGAGATACTGAACTCGCTCTCGCGATTGACCGGACTGCGGGTAATTTCCCGGACTTCGTCGTTCTTTTTCAAAGGCAAGGACGTTGACATAGCCACCATCGCCAGGCGCCTCGATGCGCGCTGGGTGCTGGAGGGTAGTCTGCGGCGCTGGGACGACCAGGTACGCGTTACGGCACAGCTGATCGATACCCGCAGCCGCACGCACGTGTGGTCGGACAGCTATGACCGCGACCTAAGCGCCGTAAATCTGTTTCAGGTGCAGAGCGAGATTGCGCGGGCAGTCACGGACCAATTGCGCAGCACACTTACCGAAGCGGACGAGCGACGCCTGCAGCAGCCGCCCACCGAGAACACCGAGGCTTACACGGCCTACCTGCTGGGCCGGGAGCGGCTGCGCGACCGTAAAGTGGGCGAACTCAACGATGCGGTCGACCGGTTTGCACATGCCATCGAACTCGATCCGCAGTTTGCTCACGCCTACGCGGGACTCGCCGATGCGTGCTGGCTTCTTTATGGATTCAGCGGCGGCCATGTCAACGAGCATTGTCCTGCGTCGGCCGAGGAAGGTGTCAGGGCGGACAAAATCGACATAGAGCCCCTGGTGCGCAAGGCGCTGAGCATCGACGACGGGGTTGGCGAAGCATGGGTGACGCTGGGCTTGGTCCTTCGAAGAAAAGCGCATGTGCGAGGTGGCGGCCCCGATGTGATGTACCTGATTCGGGAGGCGCAGGCGGCGTTCAAGAAGGGCATAGAGCTTAGTCCGAGTTTCTCCCAGGCCTACGCCTGGTACGCCTTCTCGCTTCAGTACATTTACGCTTATGACGATCCACCGAATGGATGGCTGACAGCTTGGGAGAACCACCACTGGCAGTCTGTCATCGAACGCGGCTTGGAAATCGACCCCCTGTCGCTAAGCCTGCATCAAATGAAGACGAAGTATCCGAGGAATTCGTCGACCCGAGAAGAAGCCGTCGCGCATGCCAGCAAGATGATCGAGATTGCGCCGGACTCGCCGCAGGGATACGCGGCGATGGCGGACATCCAATCGTACGCTTACGGGCGACTCGACGAGGCAATTCCGTGGCTCAAGAAAGCAGCGAGCCGAGATAGGGAAAATAGCACTTTGCTGAGTGAGATCGGCAACCTTTACTGCGCTCTCGGTGACGCCGAGATGGCAATGGCATACCTTGAGCACGCCAGACAGCTGGCGCCACCTGACGTGAGGCCGTCTTACGAGTTTCGTGGTGAAATCTGCCAGCGGCTCCTATCCGGCGAGATTCGATCGGGACGACTGAAGGATATCCTGGAAAAGGCGCAAGGCCCGGATGCTGCCTGGCGGATCCAAACCCTCGCGATGATCGACACCAGGACGGGGCGACCCGAAAACGCGCTTGCGAGATACCGAGAAATCGTTCCCGATGCCTGTTTCGACGACAGCGTTGACGACCTTTTGCTCTGTCCGTTCCAGATGATGACTGTCATGGAGGCGGCCGGCGATTATCAGCGTGCTCGCGAAATGGCAGAGAAGCGACTCAGGCCCATCGAGATGTGGTTTGAGAGGTATCCACACTATTCGGCATCTCTGTTTTACGCAGAAGGACTCTCTGTGCTCGGACGATTCGATGAGGCGCTGGACGTGCTGGAGACACTCGTAGATGAGGATTGGCTCAACTGGACTTATCTCGGTCCACCCTTCGCTCTCGAAACCAACATCACCTTTGACAATATGCGTGATTACCCACGATTCCAGGCACTCGTCGCCCGCGTCAAGGCGAAACTTTCGGAACAACTCCAGAACGTCCGTGAGATGGAAAGACGCGGCGAGTTGCCGACGCTCGAAGCGGTAAATGCGGTGATTGCATCGCAGCGGGAAAGGGACCGAAGCCAGCCCGGGTCAACCGGGACCATACCCTGGAGCCGATGAGCGACCGGTGATCGTTTGGTCCCGCGAGGCAGGACCACCGGGTTTGGACCGGTCGTTCTGCAAGGAGAGTTGTTGAGGAAGTGATGCCAGATTTGAGAAACAGGGACTGAAGGGCGGCAGCGAGGTATCGACCGTCGGGTACGACTTCTGGTGTGCCGTAACCTGTTGAAAAATGGTGGGCCCTCCAGGACTTGAACCTGGGACCTACGGATTATGAGTCCGCTGCTCTAACCAACTGAGCTAAGGGCCCGTCGGGCGGGCCAGTATAGCCACGAAGTCGGGTCTCGTCATCACGGCCCCCGGCCGGCCCGTCCCGCCCGATTCTGCGAACCGCTGCCGGGTCGCCAGCGTCCCCTTTATGCCAGAATTGGAAAATGGACAGATTCCAGCAGGCAGTGGCTGAAATCGTCGACGGGATCGAGACGGAGATGAGGCGCATCGAACTCTGGGAGGAAGAACGCCCGGCGCTCAGCCGCCTCGGCAGCGCCCAGCCGTTCTGTTTCGACACGCTGAGATTCCACCAGTGGCTGCAGTGGCTGTTCCTGCCCCGGATGCAGCGCATACTCGCCGCCGGCGGCGCCGGGATGCCGTCGGAAAGCGGCATCCACGCCTACGCCGAGGAGTGCCTGCGCGAGGATCCGCGGGACACGGGCCAGTTGCTGTCCCTGATCCGGCGTTTCGACGAGGTGATCACTGCGGGCGAGGCCGGCGGAGACGGGTCGAGGCATTGAGGGCGTGAGCAGGCGAGATGAGTAGAGGCGTGCTGATCACGGCGGCGGCCGGCAGCGTGGCGCTGCTCGCGCTGCCCCTCGCCGAGCCCGTCTGGTGGGTGTTCGGCCTGCCGGTGCACTTCCCGCTGCAGATCGTCGCCGGTTGCCTGCTGCTCCTCGCTGTCGCGCTGGCAGCCCGGCAGCGGGTGCCGGCGCTGGTGTTCGCGGGGGTCGTCGCAGTCTGCCTCTTCCAGGCCCGCGAGCAACTGCCCCGCATCGCGACGGCGGAGGCTTCCCCCACCGACCTCACGGCCGCGGTCCTCAATCTCGACTGGCGCAATCCGGACTTCGGCGCGGCTGAGGCCTGGCTGCGGCAAGTGCAGGCCGACGTCGTCGTGCTGCCCGAGTACACGCCGGCCGCCGCGCGGCGCCTCGCGTCGCTGACCGACGTCTATCCTCATCGCCTGGAGGCGGCGCGGGAGGGCGCCTGGGGCATCGCCCTGCTGAGCCGCCATCCGATCGCCTCGGGCCGGGTGATCCGCCCCGCCGGTGTCGACAGCCTCGCGCTGGATGCGGTGCTGGATACGGGCGGCCGCCGGCTGCGGGTGCTGGGTATCCATCCCCGCTCGCCGATCTCGGCGGGCTACACGGCCGAGCGCAACGTCCAACTCGCCGCCGTGGCAGACCTGGTCCGGGACTCCCGCGGAGCCACGCTGGTCTGCGGCGACTTCAACGACACGCCGTTCTCGGCCAGCTTCCGCGCCTTCACGGCGCGCGCGGGCGTGGCGAATGCGGCGGCAGGGCAGGGTTACCCTGCCACTTTCCCGGCCGGCTGGCTGCCGGTCTGGATCCCCATCGATCACTGTGTCTACCGCGGCGGGCTCGTGCCGGTGCGGGTACAGAGCGGGCCCGATGTGGGCTCCGATCACTACCCGCTGGTGGCGGAGTTTCGCTGGTAACGGCTTCCCCGTAGCGGCACGCCGCGGCCGCCCACGAAAAAGGGCGGCACCCCGCGGGATGCCGCCCTCCGTTCTCCGCATCGGCCGGCCGGATCAGTCCTCGATCAGGAAGCTCCTGAGCTGATCCGAGCGGCTCGGGTGGCGCAGCTTCCTGAGCGCCTTCGCCTCTATCTGGCGGATGCGCTCACGGGTGACGTCGAACTGCTTGCCGACCTCCTCGAGGGTGTGATCGGTGTTCATGTCGATGCCGAAGCGCATGCGCAGCACCTTCGCCTCCCGCGGCGTGAGCCCTGCCAGCACGCCGTGGGTGGTCTCTTTCAGGCCCTCCGAGGTCGCCGAATCGACCGGCGATTCCACCGACGGGTCCTCGATGAAGTCGCCGAGGTGCGAGTCCTCGTCGTCGCCGATGGGCGTCTCCATGGAGATGGGCTCCTTGGCGATCTTCAGCACCTTGCGTACCTTGTCCTCGGGCATCTCCATGCGCTCGGCCAGTTCCTCCGGCGTCGGTTCTCGGCCCATCTCCTGCAGCATCTGCCGGGAGATCCTGTTCAGCTTGTTGATGGTCTCGATCATGTGCACCGGGATGCGGATGGTGCGAGCCTGGTCCGCGATGGAGCGGGTGATGGCCTGCCGGATCCACCAGGTGGCGTAGGTCGAGAACTTGTAGCCGCGCCGGTATTCGAACTTGTCCACGGCCTTCATGAGGCCGATGTTGCCCTCCTGGATCAGGTCCAGGAACTGCAGGCCCCGGTTGGTGTACTTCTTGGCGATGGAGATCACCAGACGCAGGTTGGCCTCCACCATCTCCTTCTTCGCCCGCCGCGCCCGGGCCTCGCCGATGGACATGGCCCGGTTGATCTCTTTGATCTGGGCGATCGAGAGCCCGGTCTCCTCCTCCACCTGCACCAGCTTACGCTGGGCGCGAAGGATGTCTTCCTTCAGTTTCGACAGCGTGGAGGAGTGCTTGCGCTTGGCGCGGATGTGCTTCTCCACCCACTTCAGGTTGGTCTCGTTCTTCGGGAAGCTGGCGATGAAGTCCTTGCGCGGCATTCCGGCCTGCTTGACGCAGATCTGCATCACGGCCCTCTCCTGGGAGCGGATCGTCTGGACCGTGTCGCGCAGGATGGTGATCATCGAGTCGAACAGCTTCGGCGAGAGCTTCAGCTCCATCAGCTCGGCCGTCAGCTCGTCCCGGGCCTTCTTCGTCTTCTTGTCGCGGCTGCCGTACTTGTCCAGCGCGGTCATCACCTTGATGTGCAGCTTCTGGAGCTTCTTCAGGCGCTTGGCAACGTCCGCCGGGTCGGGCGGTGCGTTGGGGTCTTCCTCGTCGTCGCTGCGCTGACCCGGCGTCGGGATCTCGTCCGGCTCGTTCGGGTCGATGAAGCCCACCACCAGGTCCTGCATGCGCGCGTTGCCGTCCTGCACCGCCGCGAAGACGTCCAGGATGAACTGGACGCTGGGCGGGAAGTGCGACAGCGAGGCTTTGACCTGATCCAGGCCTTCCTCGATACGCTTGGCGATCTGGATCTCGCCTTCCCGGGTGAGGAGCTCCACCGTGCCCATCTCGCGCATGTACATGCGCACGGGATCGGTGGTGCGGCCGAACTCGCTGTCGACCGAGGCGAGCGCGTCGGCCGCCTCCTCGGTGTCGTCGTCGTCGTTCGAGACCGCGGCGTCCGATAGCAGCAGGGACTCGGCATCCGGCGCCTTCTCGTGCACCGTGATGCCCATGTCGTTGATCATATTGACGATATCCTCGATCTGTTCCGGATCGACGATGTCATTCGGGAGGTGATCGTTGACCTCCGCGTAGGTCAGATAACCCTGTTCCTTGCCCCGCGCGATCAACAGTTTGAGCTGAGACTGCTTATCGTTCGGGATCGCGGACGCGCTGTTGCGTTTTTCGCTCACAAACAGAACCTCTGTGCGTGGGTTGGGCAAACGGCTAACTATACTGAATTTTCCGTGATATTTCCATCATCGGATGCCGGATGCGCGGGTCGGGAGAGCAACTGGCGCAGCTCCTCCCGCTCTTCGGCCGAGAGCTCACCGCTCCGGCCTTTCTCCCGCAGGAATTCCACCCGGTCGTGCCGGGCGGCCTGGACGAGTTGCCGGACACAGCCCTCGAGCTCGGCCGCCGCGTCGAAATCCGCGTGACCGGGGGTCTCGGCGGCGGCCAGTGCTGCCAGGTGCCGGCCGTGGGGACGATGCCGCCAGCGTTCCAGGATGCCTGCGGTATTCATATGAGGTTCGGCCTGCAGTGTTTCAAGGAGTTCCACCAGCAGGTCGGCGCCCGGGCGGTCGAGGCCGGCCAGCCGTTCCACGTCCACGGAGGAGGCCGTCGCCGGGTGATGCAGCAGCAACGTGATGGCCCGCCGTACCAGGGTGGGCCGGCCGGTCTGGATGCGGGGCCGGGCCGGCCGCCGCGGCTCCGCCTTCTTCTCCTCGGGAACCTCCATCATCCCGGCCAGCCGCTCGCCGGACAGCCCCACCGTCTCGCCGAGGCGCTCGAGCAGCAGCTCCCGGTAGATGCCGGCGGGGATCTTCGCCACCAGCGGTCGTGCGAGTTCGGCCAGCCGGGCGCGGCCGTCCACGGACCCGAGGTCGACCTGTCCGGCCAGTTCGCCGACCAGGAAGTCCGACAGCGGCATGCCGTCGTCCAGCACCGCCTCGAAGGCCGCGCCGCCATGGCCGCTGACGAGGGAGTCCGGATCCTCGCCCTCCGGCAGGAAGGCGAAGTAGATCTGGCGGCCCTCGCGTACCTGGGGCAGCGCGTTCTCGAGGGCGCGCCACGCGGCCGCGCGGCCGGCCCGGTCGCCGTCGAAGCAGAAGCAGACGGCGTCGGTCAGCCGGAACAGCCGCGAGAGGTGATCCGCGGTGGTGGCCGTGCCGAGGGTGGCGACCGCGTAGCCGACGCCGTGGCGGGCGAGGGCGACGACGTCCATGTAGCCCTCCACCACCACCAGACGCTGGATGTCGCGCAGGCGCTTTTTCGCCTCGTAGAGGCCGTAGAGTTCCCGGCCCTTGTGGAACAGCACCGTCTCGGGCGAGTTCAGGTATTTGGGTTCCTCGTCGCCGAGTACCCGACCGCCGAAGCCGATGGTGCGTCCTCGTGAATCGCGGATGGGGAACATGACGCGATGGCGGAAGCGGTCGTAGTAGCCGCCGTTGTCGCGCCGGATCACCAGCCCGGCGGCGTGCAGCCGCTCGACGCCTTCGTCGTCGGTGCCGAAGCGCTTCAGCACGTGATCCCAGCCCGCGGGTGCGAAACCGATGCGGTAGGCCCGGGCGGTGGTGCCGTCGATGCCGCGCTGCTTGAGATAGGCCACGGCCTCGTCGCTGTCGCGCAGGCAATCGACGTAGTACTGCTCGACGGCGGCGGTCAGCTCCAGCAGCCGGTCCAGCTTGCGCGTGGGCCGGGAATCGGCCTCCCGAGGTACCTCCAGCCCCATCAGGCCGGCCAGTTCCTCGATGGCTTCCGGGAAACCGAGATGATCGTGCTCCATCAGGAAACCGATGGCGGTGCCGTGGGCGCCGCAGCCGAAGCAGTGGTAGAAGCCCTTGTCCGGGCTGACGGTGAAAGACGGCGTCTTCTCGCCGTGGAAGGGGCACAACGCCTTGTACTCGCGGCCGGCCTTCTTCAGCTGGATGCGGGTACCCAGCACCTCGGCGATGTCCGCGCGGGCGATCAGGTCGTCGATGAATTCCTGGGGGATGCGGCCGCTCATAATGCCCTCATCCGGAGCTTCCGGCGTGCCCGGCACAGGATAGCCGGCGTGCGGCGCGGACGCGAATAGGCGGCGCGGATGGGGTCAGCCGGCGAGCCTCGCCTTGACCTGGGCGCTGACGGCGCCCAGGTCGGCCCGCCCCTGGGCTTCGGTCTTGATCCGGGCCATGACCTTGCCCATGTCGCGCAGCGACCCGGCGCCGGTCTCGGCGATGGCGGCGTCGATGAGTGCCGCGAGTTCGTCGTCCGAGAGCGGCTCGGGGAGATACTCCGACAGCACGCCGATCTCGTATTTCTCTTTGTCTGCGAGATCGGCGCGGCCGCCGGCCTCGTACTGGCTCACCGACTCCCTGCGCTGCTTCACCATCTTCTCGATGACGGCGAGCGCGTCGGCGTCCGTGATTTCCTTGCGCTCGTCCACCTCACGCTGTTTCACGGCTGCGAGCGTCATGCGGATCACGCCGAGGCGGTCCTTTTCGCCCGCCTTCATGGCCGCTTTCATGTCGGCCGTGATCCGGTCTTTCAGGTTCATGGTTCGGTGGCCCTCGGTTACCCTCGGTTATCCATGGCCTCGTAAGGCCCCATAACCCGGATGGCCGGGGCGGCGGCGCTCAGTACAGCCGCTTGCGGCGGTTCTGCTCGCGGGAGATCCGCTTCATGTGGCGCTTCACGGCGGCCGCCTTCTTGCGCTTGCGCTCTTGGGTGGGCTTCTCGTAGAACTCGCGGCGACGCAGTTCCGTCAGAACGCCGGCCTTCTCGCAGGCGCGCTTGAAACGCCGCAGGGCGGCGTCGAAATATTCGTTCTCTCTGACTTTAACGCTCGGCATAGGTTTCCCGGTCTATCTGCTCTCGAGTCGAGCCTGGCGCACGGCATCGGGCCGGCGGGGCGCTCGGACACTTGGTTGGACAATTCGTTGGACAAATCCGCCGCAGCGGACAAAGACCGCTAATTTTACGACTGCTCCCCGGCGAATGCAAAAGCCTTTTGTCCGTTTCCTGGGGTATTATCCGCCCGCTATGCTGGTACTGGGCATCGAAACGAGCTGCGACGAGACCGGGGTGGCCCTGTACGACACCGAGGCCGGGCTCCTGGAGCATCGTCTCCACAGCCAGGTGGACCTGCACGCGCGCTACGGCGGCGTGGTGCCCGAACTGGCTTCCCGGGACCACTCCAGGCGCCTGGTGCCGCTGGTGGAAGAGGTGATGGCCGACGCGGGCATGGAGGCCGGCGACCTGGACGGGATCGCCTATACTGCTGGCCCCGGCCTGATCGGCGCGCTGATGGTGGGCGCGACCTTCGCCGCCAGCTATGCCACCGCCGCCGGCCTGCCCGCCGTGCCCGTGCATCATATGGAGGCGCACCTGCTGGCGCCGCTGCTGGAGCCGGAGCCGCCGGAGTTCCCGTTCGTCGCGCTGCTGGTGTCCGGCGGCCACACCCTGCTGGTGGATGTGGCCGGCATCGGCCGCTACACGGTGCTCGGCACGACGCTGGACGATGCGGCCGGGGAGGCCTTCGACAAGACCGCGAAACTGCTGGAGCTCGGCTATCCGGGCGGCCCCGCGCTGGCGGCGCTGGCCGAGCGGGGAGATCCGGACGCCTTCGCATTCCCCCGTCCGCTCACGCGGCGGCCGGGGCTGGATTTCAGCTTCTCGGGCCTGAAGACCGCGGTGCTGGTCGAGGCCCGGCGCCTGCGCGAGGCCGGCTCCTGGGAAGAGGGCGCCCGGGCCGACATGGCCGCGTCGTTCGAGGCCGCGGTCGTGGAGACCCTGGCCATCAAGTGCCGCCGGGCGCTGGAGACGACCGGGCGCAGCCGTCTGGTGGTGGCGGGCGGTGTGGGCGCCAACCGGCGGCTGCGCGAATGCCTGGTGGCGGACGTCTCCGCCCGCGGCGGCCGCCTGTACTTTCCGCGTCCGATGTTCTGTACGGACAACGGCGCGATGATCGCGCTGGCCGGTGCGCTCCGGCTGGCACAATCCGGCGACGAGCCCCGCATCCTGGCGCGGGCCCGCTGGTCGCTGGAGGAACTGCCGGCCGTGGCCGCCTGAGCGGAGAACTCATGGATATCATCTTCCTGCGCGACCTGCGCATCGACACCGTGGTGGGCATCTGGGACTGGGAGCGGCGCATCCGCCAGACGGTGAGCATCGATCTGGAGATGGCCGCGGACATCGCCCGCGCGGCCGCGACGGACAGCATCGACGATACGCTCAATTACAAGAGAGTGGCGAAGCGGCTCATCGCCTACGTCGAGGCGTCGGAGTTCCAGCTGGTCGAGACCATGGCCGAGCGCATCGCCGAGATCGTCCTGGGGGAATTCGAGGTGCCCTGGGTTCGGGTCACGGTGAACAAGCCCGGCGCGATCCGCGGTTCCCGGGACGTGGGCGTGCGCATCGAGCGCGGCGTGAGGCCGGACTGAGATGGCGCGGGTATTCGTCAGCGTCGGCAGCAACGTGCGGCCCGAGGAGAACCTTCGCCTTGCCTGCGGCGAACTCGAGCGGCGCTTCGGCGGCCTGGAGCTCTCCTCCGTGTACCGCAATCCGCCGGTGGGCTTCGACGGGCAGGACTTCCTCAACCTGGTGGCGGCTTTCGATACGCAGGCCGACCCGGAAGCCGTGGTCGCCGAGCTGGAGGAGATCCACGAATTGGCCGGCCGGCGCCGGGACGGAGAGCGCTTCGGGCCGCGGACGCTGGATCTGGACCTGCTGCTCTACGACGACCTCGTGACCGCTGGTCCGCCGCTGACGCTGCCCCGGGAGGACGTGCTCAAGTACGATTTCGTGCTCGGTCCGCTGGCGGAGCTCGCCCCCGATCTCGTCCACCCGGTGGACGGGCGCCGTGTCGCCGAACTCTGGGAGGCCTTCGACAACGGCGGCCGCCGGCTCACCGTCGAGGACGTCGACGTCGAGGCCCGGGTCTGAGGTCTCGAAAATCGGCGCCAGCCGGGATAGATTGGGTGGGACGAGGGTCCGATACGGCATACGGGCGAGAGAGGCGACAGGGATGAAGAGACTCAAAACCGTCGGGATCATGATGGCTGCCGCGCTGGCGACCGCCGCCTGCGGCGGGGGCGGCGGAGGCGGCGGCACCACGCCGCCGCCGACCGGGACAACCGACTGCAGCGCTACCGCGCAGAAGGAGTTCGTGCTGGCGCGGATGCGTGACATCTATTTCTGGGTCGAAGACCTGCCCCCGACCGTGGACATCGACCAGTACGCCACACCCGAGGAGCTGCTGGACTTCCTGGTGGCGGACCAGCCGCTCGACCGCTTCAGCTACATCGATACCGCCTCAGCGGATTCCGCCTTCTTCGGCGAGGGTCAGTACGAAGGCTTCGGCTTCAGCACGCGTTTCATCGACACGGACGGCGACGGAGAGTCGGACGAGGTCCGTTTCGTGCGCGTGTTCTCCGACAGCCCCGCGGCGGATGCGGGTTTCGCCCGCGGTCAGTACATCCGCACCGTCGACGGCCGCACCATCGCGGAGATCCAGGCAGCCGGCGAGATCGCCGACATTTTCACCCCGGACACCATCCAGTTCGGCATCGAACGCCTGGACGGAAGCACCTTCGACGTGGTCGTGAGCAAAGGCGTGGTCACCATCGACCCGGTGCCCCAGTGGCGGGTGATCGACACGCCGGGCGGCCCGGTGGGCTACCTGGAATTCGCCCAGTTCATCAGCACGGCCGAGGGACCCGCCGGACCGCTGGCCGAGGCCTTCACCGAGTTTGCCGGCCGGGACGTGGCCGACCTGGTGCTGGACCTGCGTTACAACGGCGGCGGCCTGGTGCGCACGGCGGAGCTGCTCGGCGACTACCTGGGCGGCTTCATCGCCGAGGGCGACGTGTTCTCGGAGACGCTTTTCAACGCGCAGAACGCCGCCCGCAACGACATCGAGCTGTTCGAGCGGCTGGCGTCCTCGCTGAACCTGTCGCGCCTGATCGTCATCGCCTCGCGCAGCACCGCGTCGGCGAGCGAACTCGTGATCAACGGCCTGTTCCCCGAGGCGGAGGTCGTCATCGTCGGCGATCGTACCTTCGGCAAGCCCGTGGGGCAGACGGCCGAGGTGCTGGAGGATTGCGACTTCATCCTGCGCCCGGTGGCCTTCAAGACGGTGAACGGGCTGGGCGAGGGCGACTACTTCGGCGGGCTGCCGGTCGATTGCCCGGCGCCGGACGACCTCGACTTCCCGGTGGGCGGCGACAATGATCCGTCGCTGACGACGTCGCTCGCATACGTGGAGAACGGTGCCTGCCCGGCGCCGGCGACGCTGCAGAAGACGGCGGACGCTGCGAGACAGGTGCTGCCGGAGGACCGCAGCCCGCCGTGGCGGAACCTCAACGGGGTGTACTGACCGCGGGTGACTCTGGCGGCTACCAGCCGAGGCTGCGGCCGCCGTCGACGGCGATGATCTGGCCCGTGACGTAGGTGGCGTCGCGCACCAGGTAGAGGACGCAGCCGGCGATGTCGGCCGGCGAGCCGGTGCGCTTCAGCGCCGTCTGGCCGATGATGTTCTCTTTCACCGACTCCTTCATGTCCTCGTCCTCCGGCCACAGGATGGCGCCCGGCGAGACGCCGTTGACCCGGATTTCCGGGCCGAGGTCCTTGGCCAGCGAGCGGGTCAGCATGGCGAGCCCCGCCTTGGCGGGCCCGTAGACCGGATGATCGCGCAGCGGCCGGCGCGCGTGGATATCCACGAGGTTGATGATCACGCCGCCGGTCTTCCGCAGGTGCGGCGCCGCCGCCTGGGACAGGAAGAGCGGTGCCTTCAGGTTGGTGCCCAGGAGGTCGTCCCAGTGCTCCCGCGTGATGGTACCGACCGGCGTCGGATAGAACGTGGAGGCGTTGTTCACCAGCACGTCCAGACGCCCGGTGCGCTCCACGACCCGCTGCACCAGCGAGTCGCGGGCATCGTCGTCGAGCAGGTCCGCGGCGAAGGCGGCCGCCGAACCGGGCCGTGCGGAATCGAGTTCGGATACCAGCGCTTCGGCGGGCCCGGCGGAGCTGCGATAATGCACGGCGACGTTCGCTCCGGCCCCGTGCAGCGTGCGCGCGATCTCCGCGCCGATGCGTTTCGCGCCGCCGGTTATCAGTACCCAGCGGGAGTCGAGATTCTTGTGACTGTCGTTTTCGCCCATGCCGGCCGCCTTCCGTCCGCCCGTCGCCGAGCCTGTGTTTCGGCTCCGGCAGTCATACGGATTCGCCGGGGATGATGCAAGTCCGGGGCGAGAGAACGGAAGCGCTGCCGGCGCCAGGACCCGACGCCCGGGCCCACTCCGCCCGCCTCGAGGCGCTGGTGCGAGAGCGCATCCGTGCGGCCGGCGGCGCGCTGGGCTTTGCGGACTACATGAATCTGGTCCTCTACGCGCCGGGGCTGGGCTATTACTCGGCCGGCGCTCGGAAGTTCGGTCCGGGCGGGGACTTCGTCACCGCGCCGGAAGTGAGCCCGCTATTCTCCCGGGTGCTGGCGCGGCAGCTCGCCGAGATGCTCGCAGCGGTGGACGGCGGCGACATCCTGGAGCTGGGCGCCGGCAGCGGTGTGATGGCGGCGGAGATCCTGGCCTCGCTCGCCGCGGCGGACGCCCTGCCGGAGCGCTATCGGATCCTCGAGGTGAGCGCGGATCTCCGGGCCCGGCAGCGCGAGACGATCGCCGAGCGTGTGCCGGGGCAGCTCGAGCGGGTGCACTGGCTGGAAGGGCTGCCCGCCGAGCCGCTGCGCGGGGTGATCGTGGGCAACGAGGTCGTCGACGCCTTGCCGGTGGAGCGTTTCCGCCGCGAGCCGGAGGGCGTGAGCCGGGCCGTGGTGACGGAGACGCCGGCTGGCCTCGCGCTGGGCTGGGCGCCTGCGTCGCCGACGCTGGCCGGCGCGGTGGCCGCCGTGGAGGCGCGGCTCGGCAGGCGCCTGGCGCCCGGTTACGTCTCCGAACTCTCCCTTGGTCTCGCCGGCTGGATGGGCGACGTGGCCGCGGCGCTCGGCGAGGGCTTCCTGTTGCTCGCCGATTACGGCTTCAGTGAATCCGAGTATTACGCGCCCGAGCGCAGCGGCGGCACGTTCCGCTGCCACTACCGTCACCGCGCCCACGAGGACGCCCTGCTCTGGCCGGGCCTGCAGGACCTGACCGCGTGGGTCGATTTTACGGCCCTGGCAGAGGCGGGCTTGGCGGCCGGCCTCGACCTGGTCGGTTATACGACCCAGGCTCACTTCCTGATCGCGGCGGGACTGGAGGCCGAACTGGCCGGGCTGGACACCCTCGACGAGCGGCAGCGGCTGTCGTTGTCTGCCGAGGTCAAAACCCTTACGCTCCCCGGCGAGATGGGCGAGGCATTCAGATTCATGGGCTTCAGCCGGGCGGCGGACCGGCGTCCGTTGCAACCCGGGCAAGCGTTGCGAGCGAGGGGCTTCGCCCTCGGCGATCTCAGGCGCACCCTTTGAGTTCGTTGCCGAGTCCGTTGCCGAGTCCGTTGCCGAGTCCCCTGCCGTGACCTGGTGGCAGTCGGTCGTCCTCGCCCTCCTGCAGGGGCTGACCGAGTTCCTCCCCATCTCCAGTTCGGGTCATCTGGTGCTGGTGCCGGTGCTCGCCGGCTGGCAGGACCAGGGCCTCGCTTTCGACGTGGCCGTGCACTTCGGCACGCTGGCCGCCGTGCTGATCTACTTCCGCCGCGACCTGCTGGCGATGGCCGGCGGCTGGTTCCGTCAGGTCGGCGGGCGCGGCCCGTCGCCGGAGTCCCGGCTGGCGTGGGCGGTGATCGTGGGTACGCTGCCGCTGGGCCTGGTAGGCTTCGTCGGGCACGACTGGATCGAGGCGAACCTGCGCTCTGCGCTCGTCATCGCGGCGGCCACGGGCGGCTTCGGCGTCGCACTGTGGCTCGCGGATGCGTTCGGCGCCCAACGCCGATCGGAGGACTCCCTGCGGCTCGGCGATGCCCTGCTGGTCGGGCTGGCGCAGGTGCTCGCGCTAATACCCGGGACGTCGCGCTCGGGCATCACCATGACCGCCGCGATGGCGCTGGGACTGACCCGCAGCGCGGCGGCGCGCTTCTCCTTTCTGCTGTCGGTGCCCGCCATCCTGGCGGCGACCGGTCTGGAGACCTGGAACCTGATCGAGTCCACCGACCCGGTTCGCTGGGACATCCTGGCCGGCGCCACCGCCATCTCCGCCGTTACCGCCTATCTCGCGATACGGCTGTTCCTCGGCTTCATCGAACGCATCGGCATGTGGCCGTTCGCCGTGTACCGGCTGGTGCTGGCGGCGGTGATTCTCTGGCTGGTGGTCTAGTGTCCTGTCACTAGCGCCGGCGCGCCGTCGGCGCGTTGTCGGCGTACGCTAGCCGGCGTCGCGGGGCAGCGCTCCGCGCAGGGCGTCGATACGGGCTTCCCGGATGGCCCGGCCGATGGCGGGTCCCTCGAGATTCTCGCCGGCCACGTCGTCGGCCGAGACCGCGGCGGCGACCTGTCGGGCCCGGCGCAGCCGGTCGGCCTGGGGGTAGGGGCGATCCTCGAGACCGGTGCGCCCGCGGGCGTCGGCCTCGCAGGCGAGCAGGAATTCCTCGAAGCGTTCCGGCCGCCGGAAGGCATCCGCGGCCTCCAGCAGCTTCATCACCGTCGACGGCCTGAGTTCGGTCGCGCGGTGGCAGAGCCCGTGATACTCCGCCACCAGCAGGGCGACGTCGCGGCAGGCCTTCGGCACGGGCAGGCGTTCGCAAAGGCGTCCGAGCAGGCGCACGCTGCGCCGTTCGTGTCCCCGGTGCCGCGGCCATTCCGATTCGGGGGTCTCGCCCTTGCCCAGGTCGTGGGTGAGGGCGGCGAAGCGCACCGCCAGCGACGGCGACAGCCGGGCGGCCTGCTCCAGCACCAGCAGGGTGTGCAGGCCGGTGTCGACCTCGGGGTGCCATTCCTCGGGCTGGGGCACGCCGAACAGGGCATCCACCTCGGGGAACAGGACGGCCAGGGCGCCGCAGACGTAGAGGACGTGGAAATAGACGGCGGGGCGCGGCCCCTCGAGGGCGTTGGCCGTCTCCTGCCAGACCCGTTCGGGAGTGAGATGCTCCAGCTCGCCGGACTGTGCGAGCTCCGCCATCAGGCCGAGGGTCTCGCCGGCGAGGGTGAAACCCAGGTCCGAGAAACGGGCAGTAAAGCGCGCGGCACGGAGTACCCGCAGCGGGTCCTCGGAGAACGCCGGGGAGACGTGCCGGAGTATGCGCTCCTCCAGGTCGCGGCGGCCGCCATAGGGGTCGATGATCGCGCCATCGGGCGCCTCGGCGATGGCGTTGACGGTGAGGTCGCGGCGCCGGAGATCGTCTTCCAGCGTAACGTGCGGCGAGGTGTCGAACTCGAAACCGTGATAGCCGTGACCGGACTTGCGCTCGCTGCGGGCCAGCGCGTACTCCTCGCCCGTCTCCGGGTGCAGGAATACCGGGAAGTCCTTGCCGACCTGGCGATAGCCCTGATCGATCATTTCGGCCGGCGTGGCGCCGACGACGACCCAGTCCCGCTCCCTGACCGGCAGCCCGAGCAGGCGATCACGGACCGCCCCGCCGACAAGGTAGACTTTCATCGCCGCATTCTAACGTGAAGACACGAATGGTCCGCAAATCCCTCATCCGTACGGTCACGGCGGCGCTCGTCGTCGTGCTCTCGACAGGCCTCGGCGGCTGCTACTACCTGCAGGCCGCCCGCGGGCAGCTGGAGATCGTGCGCAAGCGCACGCCCATCGCCGAGGTGATGGCGGATCCGGCGACGTCCCCGTCGCTGCGCCGGCGCCTGGAGCTGGTGCGCTCGGCGCGGGACTTCGGCGTGGCCGAGCTCGGCCTGCCCGACAACGGCAGCTATCGCAGCTATGCCGACCTCGGGCGCGAGTTCGTTGTCTGGAACGTGTTCGCGGCGCCGGAATTCTCGCTGGAGCCGAAGCGCTGGTGCTTTCCCGTGGCCGGCTGCGTCGCCTACCGGGGTTACTTCGACCGGGAGGCGGCCGAGGCGGAGGCGGCGCGGCTGGTCGCGGACGGCTACGACACCCACGTGGCCGGTGTAGCCGCCTATTCCACGCTGGGCCGCTTCGAAGATCCCGTGCTCAACACGATGATGGGCTGGTCCGACCCGCGGCTGGTGGAGACCCTGTTCCACGAACTCGCGCACCAGCGCCTGTACGTGCAGGACGACACCGAGTTCAATGAGTCGTTCGCCACCGTGGTGGGCCGCGTGGGCGTGCGCCGCTGGCTGCAGTCGCGCGGCGACGCGGAGGGTCTCGCGGCGCTGGAGCGGCGGGTGCAGTGGATGCGCGACTGGATGGAGCAGGTGGAGGCGCTGCGCAGTCGTCTGCAGGCGCTGTACGCAAGCGGGCTGCGGCCGGCGAGGATGCGCGAGGAAAAGGCGCGTCTGTTCGCCGAGCTCGCGCGCTCGCCCATCTCTCCCCGGCAGGTGCCGAACGACAATGCGGCGCTGGTGCCGGCGATGGCCTACCACGGGCTGGTGCCCGGCTTCACGGGGATGCTGGAGGCCTGCGACGGCGAACTCGACTGCTTCTACGACCGGGCCGCCGCGCTGGCGGAGCTGGAGCCGGCAACGCGGCGCGAGCGCCTTGCAGCCTGGCGTTGAATGATCGGCCTGAAGGCCTAGCGCTGAGTGATGCGTCCGGCTTCGCGCCGGTAGCGGGAATAACGCGCGTTGCGTCCTGCCTTGCCGATGTACAGGGGCATCGCGGTCTCGATAGAGCGGGGGCGGATGTCGAAGTGCTCGAAGCCGTCGCTTTCGCAGACGCTGGGCACCGTCAGGGACAGGTAGTTGTCCCAGGACAGGGGCTTGCCCGGCACGTACTCGAAGATGCGGGCCTGCAGCCGCGACGCCCATTCCGGCAGGCCTATGATCAGGCGGCGGATCTCCAGCGTCGCGCAGATGAGGTCGACGAGTTCGCGCAGCGTGTAGCTCCTGGGGCCGCAGAGTTCGAAGCGGCGGGACTCGGTCTCGGCGTCGTCCAGGGAGAGGGCGAATGCCTCGGCCACGTCGTCCACCGAGACGGGCGCGAAGCGCGAGTCCGGCATCGCCAGCGGCAGCACGGGCAGGAATTTCAGCAGACCGGCGAAGCGGTTCACGAAGCCGTCTTCCGGCCCGAATATCACCGAGGGCTGAAAGATGGTCCATGCCAGCGCGTCGCCGCTGTCCCGCTCGATGATCTCCTCGGCCTCGCCCTTCGTGCGCAGGTAGTGACTCGGGCCGGCCGGGCTGGCTTTCAGGGCGCTCATCTGCAGCAGGCGTCCGACGCCGACCGCCCGGCAGGCGGCCACCACCTTGCGGGTGAGCTCCCGGTGCGCGGCGTCGAAGCCGCGGCCGCTGTGGCCGGACTCGTTCAGGATGCCGACCAGGTTGATCACGGTGTCCTGTCCCTGGAACAGTCGCTCCAGGGCGGCCGGCTCGTGCACGTCGGCGGCGACCAGCGTCACCGTGGGCAGCACCTTCAGGTGGCGCCCGTTCTCCACGTTGCGCGTGGGCACCAGTACACGATGCTGATCTGCCGCGAGACGCTCTACGATCTCGGTGCCGACGAAGCCCGTGCCGCCCAGTACGCAGATGCGCTGTGTCATCGTCCGCCGTCCTCCGCCCGCGCCAGCGCCAGACGCTCCCCCGGCGGCGCGACGGGCGGATGCAGCGCCGAGAGCCGCAGCTCGCGGCCGGTGAGGCGCCAGCTGAAGATGCTGTCCGCCGTCAGGACGCGCTTGACGTAGCTGCGCGTCTCGGCGAACGGGATGGTCTCGATCCAGATGTCGGCGGGCAGTGCGTCTGCCTCCGGCAGCCAGCGCTCGACCCGGTGCGGACCCGCGTTGTAGGCCGCGGTGGCCAGCACCGGATTCGCGTCGAAGCGTTCGTAGACTTCGGCCAGATAGCGCGTGCCGAGCTGGATGTTGGCCGGCGGGTCGATCAGCGTCGCATACCCGCGCCAGCGCAGCCGCGCGCGCTGCGCGGTGCCGCGCCCCGTGGCCGGCATGAGCTGCATCACGCCGATGGCACCGGCGGACGAACGGATGTCCGCCATGAACAGACTCTCGCTGCGGGCGATGCCGTAGGCCCAGGCCTCCCGGATATCGGCGGCCGCGGCGTGGGTCTCGAAATCCGTCTTCCACGGCAGCGGATAGCGCAGCCCGAGGTCGTCATAGTGGCCGGCCTTCGCCGCGGTGGCGATCGCCCGGGAGTGCCAGCCCCAGCGGTGCGCGAGCCGCGCGGCCTGGGTCAGCCGGTGGTTGTCGAGTGCGGCGACGGCTTCGTTCCACTCGCTGCGGCCCTGGCTCTCGAGGCCCACGTGGAACAGCTCTCCGGCCCGGCGGATCGCGGGGTCGCGCGCCAGCGCTGCGAGCGTCTCGTCGTCGGCCGGCAGCGGCGCATGGCCGAAGGCGTAGGGCAGGTCCAGCGCGTCCGCGGCCAGGAAGCCGTGATAACTGCGCTCCGCGGCAAGTGCGCGCCACAGGCTGTCGGCAGCGGCCTTCTCGCCGGTCGCGGCCAGCGCCCGCGCGCGCCAGTAGCGCCAGATATCCTCGTCGGCCAATTCGGGCGGCATTGCTTCGATGGTGGCCAGGACGTCCGGCCAGTCCTGGCGGCGCAGCGCATCCCGGGTGCGCCACGCGAGCACGTCGGCGGACGCCAGGTGGGCGGGAATCGCTTTCAGCAGGCCCGGTGCCGCGGGCTCGCGTCGCAGGGCGGCGCGGATGGCGATATAGCCCGTCACGTCCCAGCGCTCGCGGCCGGAGACCGCCAGCTGTGGCGCCAGCCGGCGCCAGAGTTCGGCCGCGTAGGCGGGATCACGGCGCGCGAGCGCCTCGACGCCCCAGAGGGCACGCGCCCGGACGGTTTCGTCGGCGCCGGCCGGGTCCAGCCGCACGAGTTCCGCGGCGGGATCGTTCTGCATGGCGATCCAGGCCGCCGCTTCCCGCCGGGCGTCGTCACCGAGCTCTCGTGCCAGATAACGGGCGAGCCGGAACTCCCGGGCGTCGATGGCGAGCGCGAACCGCTGCCGGTAGCGTGCGGTGTCCAGCAGCCCCTGAGCGCGCATGGCGTCGAACACGGGATCGCACTCCCGCGGCTGGCTGCGGCCTGCGAGCCAGAGCCGCTCGACGTCGTCCTCCGTGTAGCGATGGCCGGCTACGGTCAAGCTCCGCGCCCGTGCCGCGGTGCAGTCGAGTGCGGTGATGCGCGCGTCCGCATAGCGATCGCCATACAGTGTCAGGAAACGCGGCCAGTCGCCCCGCCGCGCCAGCTCGTGGATCCAGCGGTCGGCAAGCCGTCGGGCGGGCGGCAGCTGCGCATGCTCCCGCAGGAAGGCCTCGACGTCCGCGGTATCCGCGCGCCGGATTGTCGCCTGCAGCCAGGCCGAACGCAGATCCGGCCAGAGCGGATAGTCGCGCAGCTCGGCGGCGGCGGCTTCCGTCGACGCCCATTCTCCTTCGCGCGCCTCGGCGTAGACGGCGGCGAACAGCTCTCGGCGCGCTTCGATATCGTCGACGTCGTCGACGGCGGACGGCGGGCCGCCCGCAATTGCAGCCATGGCAGTCATGACCGCCAGGGCACCGAGGGCCGCCATGGCCGGGAAAGAGAAGGGAAGCGCGCGCGAGCCGTGCATGTTGAGAACATACTCAGCGGCCCGGGCGGAGGCAAGGTAAAAAAGGCCGGCCCGCATCCGCTGCGGGCCGGCCTCGCTACGATGGACGGGCCTTGCTTATCTGCTTAGCGTATCTGCAGCAGCAGCACGCGGTCGCCGCGGATGACCTTCAGGAACAGGATCCGGCTGTCGCCGACCGCCTCGCGCAGTTCCGTCATGTTGGTAACGGGGCTGCGGTTCACCTCGACTATGACGTCGCCGGGTCTGAGGCCGCGCTGCGCCGCCGGACTGCTGGCCTCGACGGAGACCACCTCCACGCCGTTGGCGTCGGGTCCCGTTGCGGGAGCGAACTCGGCGCCCTCGAGGCCGGGATGCAGGTCGACCCCGGCGCTGCTCATCGTGGCATTGCGGTCGTCCAGGATGGCGGTGACGGTTTTCTCACGGCCGTCGCGCAGCAGCCGGATGTCCACCTCGTCGCCGGCGCGGAGCAGACCGATGGTGTTACGCAGCTCCGTGCCGCTCGCGATCGGCTCGCCGTTCGCCTCGACGATGATGTCGTCCACCTGGATGCCTGCCTGTTCGGCCGAGGAGCCCGGATTCACGGACTGGACCAGCGCGCCGCGCACGTCGTCGAGGCCCAGCGCGTCGGCGGTATCCTCGTCGACGGTGCTGATCTGCACGCCCAGCAGACCGCGCCGCACCTCGCCGTACTCCAGGATCTGGCGCATGATCGCATTGGCCATATTGGAGGGCACGGCGAAGCCGATGCCGACGTTGCCGCCGGAGCGCGAGATGATCGCCGAATTGATGCCGACCAGCTCGCCGCGCAGGTTCACCAGCGCGCCGCCGGAGTTACCCGGATTGATCGAGGCATCCGTCTGGATGAAGTCCTCGTAGCCGTCCGGATTCAGGCCGAAGCGCCCGAGTGCGCTGACGATGCCCGAGGTCACCGTGTGCTGCAGCCCGAACGGGTTGCCGATGGCGATGACGAAGTCGCCGACTTCGAGGACGTCGGAATCGCCGATGGGCAGTTCCACCAGCCCGTCCTCCTCGACTTTCAGGATCGCGATGTCCGTGCCCGGGTCGGAACCGATGATCTCGGCGTCCAGCGTGCGGTCGTTGAACAGCGTGATCTCGATCTCGTCCGCGCCGTCCACCACGTGGTGGTTCGTGATGATGTAACCATTGTCCGCATCCACGATCACACCGGAGCCCGCACTCTGCATCTGACGCTCACGCGGCTGCTGCTCGGGCACCCCGAAGAAGCGGCGGAACGGGTCGTTGTCGTGGAAGGGCGTGCGCATCTCGACGGTGGCGCTGACGCGGATATTCACGACGGCGGGAGAGACACGCTGGACGAGGGGGGCGAGGCTCGGCACCTTCTCGTCATCCACGAGCTGGGGCAGGGCGGCCCAGCCGGGGCCTGCCAGGCCGACCGCCAGGATGAGGGTTGCCAGGACGCTACGTCTTGTCATGCGATGAGTTCCTCTGTGCGAATTGGATGTCGCTGAACGGCACAGCCAGTGCGGTCCGGGCCACTGCGAGTCATCCTGGGCCCGACCTCCTGAATCCATCATGAACGCTCGTGATGGGACCCGTCCAGCAAAGACAACGGCGGAGACCGGTTGGTTCCGGACTCCGCCGTCCGTGATGCGCCCGTCGGGCAGGGCCGTGCCGTGCCCGACGCCGGCCTCATTCGACGGTGACGTCGATGCGGCGCGGCATTACCTTGGGCTGTTTCGGGATGCTGATTTCGAGCACGCCGTGCGAGCTCCTCGCCGTGATGCTCTCGGCATCCGCGGTCTCAGGCAGCGTGAAACGGCGGAAGAAGCTGCCGCTGACCCGCTCGACGCGGCGGTAGCCGTTCTGCTCGTCCCGGTTGCTGAACTCGCGCTTGCCGCTCAGCGTAAGCACGCCGTTCTCCATGCTCACCTCGATGTCCTTGGGGTCGACGCCCGGTACGTCGGCGGTGAGGACGAAACGATCGGTCTCCTCGCTGATATCGACGGCGGGGATCCAGTCGGCGACGGCGGACGAACTCTCCGGGTCCGCCGGCATGCGGCCTGCCATCAGCTTGTCGAGATCACGGTGCAGCCGGTTCACCAGGCTCCAGGGTTCGTAGGTTACAAGGCTCATAATCGACCTCCTCGTTGCTTGCGGGGCGCTCTGCCCGCTCCTGTTCGATGAGGCCGAAATGCGGACCGGCCCACCGCTTTTCAAGTGGTCCGGACAGCCGGAAGGCCGTCTGCAAGGGCGTTTCGCGTGCTCTCGGCGCCCGCACAAGATATTGTGTCAGTGATATGACAGCGCGGCGTGCAGAAAATAGCCGAATTTTAAACCGATTTTGCCGATAGGTATTTTAACTAATTGAAATATATAAGTTTTTATCAGGGAAAAAGTTTCCGAATTCCCCTTGACAGCGGCCCCTCACGGTCCTAATCTAACCACTCGCAGGCACAACATCTTGTGTCTCGCAAAACAAGCATAAACCTTGCTTCAGGGCAGGTATCCGGCTCGCTCGCGTCGGATACCAGGGGGTTCGTATGCGGTGTTCTGGCCACCGCATTTGACAGAATATACCGCCGTTCAGGCACTTGGCCGACGGCCCGGCTTTTTGGGGGTTCTCGTACGATGAAACCGGCAGAGATGATGGCACCGACCGCAGTCTCGGAGATCGCTTTCCAGGATGCGTCTATCGACATCTGGGATTCCAAGTACAGGCTGAAAGCCAAGGACGGCACGGAAATCGATGCCTCTGTCGACGCCACTTACCAGCGGGTCGCCCGCGCACTGGCCGACGTGGAGCCGGCCGACCGTCGCGAGCACTGGTACGAGCGCTTCCTGTGGGCGCTCAGGAGCGGCGCCATCCCGGCCGGCCGCATCACCTCCAATGCGGGCGCCCAGGCACATAAGCCGGCGACTTCCACCATCAACTGCACGGTGTCCGGCACCATCATGGACTCGATGGACGACATCCTGAACAAGGTGCACGAAGCCGGCCTGACGCTGAAGGCGGGCTGCGGCATCGGCTACGAGTTCTCCACCCTGCGGCCGAAGGGCGCGTACGTGACCGGCGCCGGCGCCTACACCTCCGGGCCGCTGTCGTTCATGGATATCTACGACAAGATGTGCTTCACGGTGTCGTCGGCGGGCGGGCGCCGCGGCGCCCAGATGGGCACCTTCGACGTCGGCCATCCCGATGTCATGGATTTCGTCCGCGCCAAGCGCGAGAACGGCCGCCTGCGCCAGTTCAACCTGTCGCTGCTGGTCACCGACGAGTTCATGCAGGCGGTGAAGAACGACGACGACTGGAAGCTGGCCTTCCCCGTCTCCGTCGACGAGGCGAAGCACGACGAACTCGATCTCGCCGATCGGGAGCAGTTCATCTGGCGCGAGTGGCCCGGCGGCGGCGACTACGTGCAGGACGAGAGCGGTCTGGTGGCCTGCCGCATCTACAAGACCGTGCCCGCGCGGCGGCTGTGGGACATGATCATGGCCTCCACCTACGATTTCGCCGAGCCCGGATTCGTGCTGGTCGACCGGGTGAACGAGATGAACAACAACTGGTGGACGGAGAACATCCGCGCCACCAACCCCTGCGGCGAGCAGCCGCTGCCGCCCTACGGCTCCTGCCTGCTGGGCTCGGTCAACCTGACAAAGTTCGTGATTTCTCCGTTCACGGACGAGGCGCGTTTCGACTGGGAGGAGTTCAGCGAGGTGGTGAAGGTGTTCACGCGCATGCTGGACAATGTCGTCGAGATCAACGGCCTGCCGCTGGGCGAGCAGCGCAACGAGATCACGCGCAAGCGCCGCCACGGCATGGGCTTCCTGGGGCTCGGCTCCACCATCACCATGATGGGCATGAAATACGGTGAGCCGGGCTCCGTGGAGTTCACCGAGAAGGTGGCGAAGCAGCTCGCGATTTCGGGCTGGGAGACCGGCCTGGAACTCGCCCGGGAGAAGGGCCCGGCGCCGATCATGGAGGAGGATTTCGAGGTGACGCCGGAGATGCTGCGCAAGCGTCCCGAGATGGCCGCCGACGGCATCCGCCCCGGCGATCGCCTGCCCGGCCGCGTGCTGCACTCGCGCTACAGCCGTTACATGCAGAAGGTCGCCGCCGAGGCGCCCGAGCTGGTGCAGGAACTGGAACGGGTGGGCGCCCGCTTCACCCATCACAGCTCCATCGCGCCGACGGGTACCATCTCGCTGTCGCTGGCCAACAACGCGAGCAACGGCATCGAGCCGAGCTTTGCCCACCATTACTTCCGCAACGTCATTCGCGAGGGGCGCAAGTCCAAGGAGAAGGTGGACGTGTTCTCGTTCGAACTTCTCGCCTACCGGGAGCTGATCAATCCGCGGGCGATGCCGAATTCGGAGTCGCCGGAGGAGAAGCTGCCCGAGTATTTCATTACCTCGGACGACGTGACGCCGAAGCAGCACGTGGACATCCAGGCGGCGGCGCAGAAGTGGGTGGACTCGTCCATCTCGAAGACGGCGAACGTGCCCACCGAGTATCCGTACGCGGATTTCAAGGACATCTATCTCTACGCCTACGAGCAGGGCCTGAAGGGCTGCACCACCTTCCGTTTCAATCCGGAGGCCTTCCAGGGCGTGCTCGTGAAGGAGCAGGACCTGAAGAACACCACCTACGTCTTCGAGCTGGATGACGGCAGCACGGTGGAGCTGAAGGGCGACGAGGAGATCGAGTACGACGGCGAGATGCATACCGCCGCGAACCTGTTCGATGCGCTGAAGGAAGGCTACTACGGCAAGTTCTGAGCGCGGAGCTGGCAAGAATTGATGCGGCCCCGCCGCGGCGGGGCCAGACGAGGAACCGAAGAATGGCTGCAAAGAAGATAGACAGGAAGATCGTCGGCTACTCCGTGAAGAAGCCGGAGGACAAGGCGGAGAAGAAGCGCGCGTACGAGGTGGAGCAGGAGGGCGACGGCGCCACCGTCATCCGCATGCACGAGCGTCTCGAGCGCCCCGAGGTGCTGATCGGCTCCACCTATAAGGTCAAGACGCCGGTCTCGGATCACGCGATGTACGTCACCATCAACGACATCGTGCTGAACGAGGACACGCCCCACGAGCAGCGCCGGCCGTTCGAGATCTTCGTCAACTCGAAGAACCTCGACCACTACCAGTGGATCGTGGCGCTGACCCGCATCATCTCGGCGGTGTTCCGCAAGGGTGGCGACGTGACCTTCCTCGTGGACGAGCTGAAGGCCGTGTTCGATCCCCGCGGCGGCTACTGGCAGCCGGGCGGCAAGTTCATGCCCTCCATTATCGCCGAGCTGGGCCACATCGTTGAGAAGCACCTCAATACCATCGGCCTGCTGAAGCCGGCCGGCCCGGACGAGCACCAGCAGAAGCTGATCGCCGAGAAGCGGGCGGAGTTCGAGGCGCGGGCGGCGCAGACCGACGCCTTCTCCGAGAGCGAGTTTCCGGAGGGCGCGCAGCTCTGCGCCAAGTGCAACGTGGCCGCCGTCATCATGATGGACGGCTGCATGACCTGTCTGAGCTGCGGCGAGTCCAAGTGCGGCTGAGCGCCGCGTAAAGGGACGCTCTCTTTGCTAACATGCCGGGCTTCCGAGGTTTCCCCGGCGGCAAGCTCGTGACCCTGCAGATACCAGACTTCTCCGGCGCCCGTCTCCTGGTGGCCGGGGATCTCATGCTCGACCAGTACTGGTTCGGTGCCACCGGCCGCATCTCGCCGGAGGCACCGGTGCCGGTCGTCCACGTGCGCGACGGCGAGGAGCGGCCGGGCGGCGCGGCCAACGTGGCGGTGAACCTGGCCGAGCTGGGCGCGCCCGCGGCGCTGGTGGGGATCGTGGGCGCCGACGAGGCCGCCGGGCGCCTAGAGGCGCTGCTGGTGGAGCGGGGCGTCGAATGCCGTTTCGCCGTCTCGCCGGCGGCGCCGACCACGACCAAGCTGCGGGTACTCTCCCGCGGTCAGCAGCTCATCCGTCTGGACCGGGAGGAGACCGCGACCGGGGTTGCCGTATCGGTGCGGGAACCGTTCGCCGCGGCGCTGCAGGATGCCGGGCTCGTCATCCTCTCCGATTACGCCAAGGGGGCGCTGCACGAGGTGGGCCAGCTGATCGCCGCCGCCCGCGAGGCCGGCGTGCCGGTGCTGGTCGATCCGAAGGGGACAGACTTCGCGCGATACCGGGGTGCCACATTGCTCACGCCGAATCAGGCGGAGTTCGAGGCAGTGGCCGGCGCGGCGCGCGACGACGAAGATCTGCTGCGCCGCGCCCGGCTCATGCTCGACGAACTCGATCTGGAAGCACTGGTAATCACCCGCAGCGAACGCGGCATGCTCGTGGTGGAGCGCAGCGGCGAGGCGCAGTTCCTGTCCACCGAGGCCCGGGAGGTCTTCGACGTGACCGGCGCCGGCGACACGGTGATCGCCACACTCGGCGCCGCGATGGCCGCGGGCTCCACGCTGGGGGAGGCGGCGGCGCTGGCCAACCTCGCGGCCGGGCTGGTGGTGCGCAAGATCGGCGTGGCCGGTGTCACCCCGTCCGAACTCAGGGTGGCGCTGCACCGGCGCGGCAAGGGCGGCCGCGGCATGGTGGACGAGACGGCGCTGCTCGAGTTCGTGAGCGAGGCGCGCAGCCGGGGCGAGCGCGTCGTGATGACCAACGGCTGCTTCGACATTCTGCACGCCGGTCATGTGACCTATCTGGAGGAAGCGAAGTCGCTGGGCGACCGGCTGGTCGTGGCCGTGAACACGGATGACTCCGTGCGCCGGCTGAAGGGCGAGGGCCGGCCCGTGAATCCGGTGGAAGACCGGATGGCGGTTCTCGCCGGACTGGCGGCCGTCGACTGGGTGGTGCCCTTCGCCGAGGACACGCCCGCCCGCCTGATCGAGGCCGTGCTGCCGGAGGTGCTGGTGAAGGGCGGCGATTACCGCCCGGAGGAGATCGCGGGCGGCCCGGCCGTACTCGCGGCCGGCGGCGAGGTGCGCGTGCTCGCATTCCGCGAGGGACGATCCAGCTCCCGGATCATCGAATCCATCCGCGGCCTGCCCTGAGGCCGGAAGCGCGACGGTGAGATTCGGCTATCAGTTGCTGGTCTATCTGGCCACGCCGTTCGTCTTCCTCTTCTGGCTCTGGCGCGGCTTCACCCGCAAGGGCTATCACGACCGCCTCGGCCAGCGCTTCGGCATCGGCTTCCCGGACATCCGCTCCGGGTCGGTCTGGATCCATGCCGTCTCCGTAGGCGAGGTGCAGGCCGCCGCGCCGCTGATCAAGGCGCTGAAGGACCGGTTCCCGTCCCGGGCCGTCGTGGTCACCACCGTGACTCCCACCGGGGCCGAGCGGGTGCGCCGCCTGTTCGGCGACGAGGTCGTGCACTGCTTCGCGCCTTTCGAGACGCCGGGCGCGGTGCGGCGCTTCTTCGACCGCATCCGTCCGGAGCTGGCCGTGATCATCGAGACCGAACTCTGGCCGAACCTGTACGCCGAGTGCGGTCGTCGCCGGGTCCCGCTGGTGCTGGCCAGCGCGCGGATCTCGCCCCGCTCGGTGGCCCGCTACCGCCACCTGACGCCGCTGTTCCGGGAGGCCCTGTCCCACGGCATCATCATCGCCGCCCAGAGCGAGCAGGATGCGCAACGCTTCCGCGACCTCGGGGCGGCCCCGGCACGCACCTTCGTGACCGGCAACATCAAGTTCGACGTGGAGATCGACGAGAGCCTCGCGGCCCGGGGACGGGAGTTCGCGGCGGAGCACTTCCCCGGCCGCAGTGTCTGGATCGCGGCCAGCACCCACGCGGGCGAGGAGGAGATCGTCCTCGCCGCCCACCGGCGCCTCCTCGCAGACGTGCCGGACGCGCTGCTGGTGCTCGTCCCCCGGCATCCCGAGCGTTTTCCCGCGGTCGCCGACATGGTCAGGGAGCAGGGCCTCGATTACGTCAGCCGCACCGGCGGCGAGCGCTGCAGCCCGGAGACACGCGTCTTCCTCGGCGACACGATGGGCGAGCTGCCCCTGTTCTATGCCGCGTCGGACATCGCCTTCGTCGCCGGTAGTCTGGTGCCCATCGGCGGACACAATCTGCTGGAACCGGCTTCCCTCGGGCTGCCCATCCTCACGGGCCCGCACCTGTTCAACGCCGAGGACATCGCGGCCATGTTCGCGGAGCGGGGCGCCTCCCGGGTGGTCACCGACGAGGCGGAACTCGCCGCCGCGCTGGAGCGGCTGTTCGCCGACGAGGCGGCGCGGCGGGAGATGGGTGAGCGGGCGCGACGTCTGCTGCTGGATAACCGGGGCTCGCTCAGGAGTCTGCTCGAGCTACTGGAACCACTCACCCGCCAGTTCGATAACGGCTGAACCGGACCCGGCCTCAGTCGCCCATCTCGCTCCGGGGCACGAGGATGGAGTCGATGTCTTCCAGATCCTGGATGCGCAGGATGCCGGCCGCCTGCTTCAGTCTGAGTACGTTCAGCAGGTAGTCGTAGCGCGCGCGGCGGTAGTTCGTGCGGGCGGAGAAGACCTGCTGCTGGGCGTCCAGCACGTCCACCGTGGTGCGGGTTCCCACCTCGAAGCCGGCCTCCGTCGCCTCCAGCGCCGTCTTCGCCGACGACAGAGCCTGGCGCAGGGCCTTCACCCGGGAAATCTCCGCCAGCACGCCGAGGTAGGCGTCCCTGGCCTGGCGTTCCGTCTCCCGGGCTACGCGCTGCAGCTGTTCCCTGGCCGCGCGATGCAGGTGGACTGCCTCGCGCACCTGGGCCGAGGTCCTGCCGCCGGAGAACAGCGGGATGCGGAACTCCAGCGCGATGCTGTCGGACGTCTGGTTGTTGAAGACGTCGTTGAAAGGCCCGTTCTCGTTCGAACGCTCGAACTCCCGGTCGAAGTCGCTGCGCGTGGCGACGAGATCCAGTGTCGGGTAATGACCCGACCGGCGGGAGTCGATCTCCTGGCTTGCGATCTCCGCGTTCAGCCGCGCCGCGATCAGGGCCAGGTTCTGCTCGAAAGCGGTGTCCACCCAGTCGTCTTCTTCCGCCGGGTCCGGCGTCTCGAGCGCGAGCTGCTGACCCGGGGTCTCCAGATCCTTCAGGTACTCGCCGGTGATCTCGCGCAGGAATTCACGCGCCGAGGCGAGCTGACGCTTGGCGGCGATTTCGTCGGCGATGGCCTGGTCGTAGGCGGCCTGGGCCTCCTGCACGTCGGTGATGGCGATCAGCCCCACTTCGAATCGCTGCTGTGCCTGCTCCAGCTGGCGGTCGATGGCACGCTTGCTGGCCTGGGCGGCCTCGAGTGCGTCTTCCGCGGCGAGCACTTCGAAATAACGGTTCGCCACCCGGACGATCAGGTCCTGCTGGGCCGCCTCGAAGTCCGCCTCGGCGCGGGCCACCTGCTTGCCGGCCTGCTTCAGGCCGACGAACTGGTCCCAGCGGAACACGGTCTGGCGCAGCTCGATCTGCCACTGGGTGGTCTCGATGCTCTCGTCCTGGAAGTCACTGGTGACGGTGATGGTCTCGCCCGTCGGCGACACCTGCTGGAATGCGGACGCGCCCTCTGCCGTGCCCCGGCTCTCGCTCGCCGAGGCCGAAAGCTGGGGCAGCAGCAGGCCGCGGGCCTGGGGTACGGCCTCTTCCGTCGCCCGGCGATTCGCCTCCGCCTCGCGGATGAGGGGGTCGCTCTGCAGCGCGCGCTGGTAGACCTCCAGCAGAGACTCCGCACCGGCGGGCAATGCGGCGAACAGGGCGGCGAGCGGCAGCAGCAGCCTGGATCTGCGGATATCCATCGTTCTCTTCGTATCCTTGTTCTGCGTGGCAGGTGTTTTAGTCAGGTATATCACTATAGCACCGGTCTCCGGCGTCTCTCAATAGCGGGGCATCGACTCCCGCTCAGTAGCGGGGCATCGACTCCCGCTCAGTAGCGGGACATCGACGAGTCTACCTCCGTGGCCCAGGCATCGATGCCGCCGGCCACGTTCACCACGCGCCGGAATCCCTGTTCCTGCAGCCACGCGGCCACCCGGTAGCTGCGCATGCCACCGTGGCAGAGTACGGCCAGCGGCCGCTCCGAATCCAGTTCGCGGTGGCGGTTGGGAACCTGGTTCATCGGGATTACGACGGCGTCGGCAAGCGACACTATGCCGAGTTCCCACGGCTCGCGTACGTCGAGCACCTGCCAGTCCTCGCCCGCGCGGATGCGTGCGGCCAGTTCGGCCGGCCTCAGTTCTTCCACCATGGCAGGATCTCCCTCGTCACCGGCGGCAGGCGCGCCCCGGGTCAGAAGCGGAACCCGGACGGCGGCGTCGCATTGCGCAGCGGCTTCAGAACGGTCTCGAACAGGCTCTCGCGGCTCCATTCGTTCTCGCCGGTACGCGTGATCAGAAGAGCCTCCATCACCGGTGCCTCGCCCACCACCACGAACAGGCGCCCGTCCATGGCCAGTGCATCGGCGAAGCGCTGCTCGAAGCGGGGCACCGATCCCGTCACCGCGATGGCGTCGAACTCGCCTGCCGGCAGTTCCCGCATGGCGTCCATGGTCAGGAGTTCGGTATTGACGATATCGGCCTCGCGCAGCTTGTCGCCCGCGGTGGCGACGAAGTCGGAATAACAGTCGACGCTGACCACGTGTTCTCCCAGACGCGCCAGGCAGGCGGTGAGGAAACCGGTGCCGGTGCCGATCTCCAGTACCCGGTCGCCGGGCTCTATCTCCAGCGCCTGCAGCACACGGCCCTCCACCTTCGGCGCCATCATGTTTTCATCGTGGGGGAGCGGAATCTCGGTGTCGGCGAAAGCCAGGCTCGACCAGGCGTCGGGCACGAACCGCTCGCGGCGGATCTCCCCCAGGATCCGCAGGACCCGGGGCTGCAGCACATCCCAGGCGCGGATCTGCTGGTCGATCATCTGTTCCCGTGCGGTCTCGATATCCATGTTCGATGGTCGTGCTATTGGTGGCAGCTGCAGCAGCTGCACGATGGGCCGCAAGCGGCAGGACGGCGGGTGAGATTACGGAGTTTACAGAAGGCTGACAAGCATGCCGCAGGACGATCCGGCGGGCGTTATGGTGAATTGGTCGGCCGTGCCGATACGGATTAGGCTATGCTTACCGTGCCGAGAGTCTAGGCTCTTGAAAGAACAAGAATTTTAACCCTGCACTGTCCTGGAGCCGGGGCCGATGAGCGAACCATGCCGCAAACCGCACTGATCGTCGCCGTCACCATCCTGGTGCCGGCGGTACTGGTGCTGGCCATACTGCTCATCGTGCTGCGGCGGCGTTTCCAAGAACGGCTGCGGCGGCTCAACCAGGAGATCGTCGAGGTGTCTGCGGATGCCGCGGTGGGGCGCCGGCTGCGCCCTGCGGACGACCCCGTGCTCGGCCCCCTCGGGCGCTCCCTGAACCGCCTGTTCGATGCGCTCGCCGAAAAGGACGAGGCCGTGTTCGAACGCGACCGCGCGCTGCGGCGGCTGATTCGCACGATGCCCGAGGTGGTGCTGCTGCACGACGACCGCGTGCAGCTCGCCAACGAGTCCGCGGCGCGGCTCGTGGGACTGGAGGCCGAACAGCTGGAGGGACGGCCGGTCAGCGACCTCGTGCGTCCGGCCTTCCGGGCGCTGTTCCGGCGCACCGTCAGCCGGCTCCTCGCCGGTGAGGTCGGCCCCCAGACGCTGGAGATGCAACTCATCAACGGCGGCGAACAGGGCATGTGGGTGGAGGCCGGCATGGCGGTGGTGGCGTGGGGCGATCGTCAGCTCGTGCTGACGGTGGGCCGCGACATTAGTCATCGGCACGAAAACGATTCGGGCCTGCACGGCGACCGACGGCAGGCACTGACGGTACTGGAGTCCATCGGCGACGGCGTGATCACCACCGATACCCGCGGCCGCATCGAATACATGAACGGGGAGGCCGAGCTCCTCACCGGCTACAGCCGGGACGAGTCCGAGGGACGGCCTTTCGGCGAGATCATGCGTTTGATCGACGAGCTCGACAAGCGATCGCTCGGCGATCCGGTGGAACGGTGTCTGTCCATGCGCCAGCGGGTCAACATGGGGCGGCGGGCGCTGATGATGGGGCGCGACGACGAGCACGAGCATTCCGTGGAGCTGACGGCATCGCCCATTCGCGCCGGTGACGGGGACATCCGCGGCGTGGTGGTGGTCTTCCACGACGTGAGCGAGATGCGCGGGCTCACGCGGCAGATGAGCTATCAGGCGGCGCACGATGCGCTGACCGGTCTTATCAATCGGCGCGAGCTCGAGCGGCGGATCGAGGAGGCCATCGACAATGCCCGCCGCGAGAAGGCGAACCACGTGCTCTGCTACATGGACCTGGACCGCTTCAAGGCGGTGAACGATACCTGCGGGCACATGGCCGGAGACGCACTGCTGCGCGAGGTGGCGTCGCTGATCAAGGACCAGGTGCGCGACTCGGATTCCGTCGCCCGCATCGGCGGCGACGAGTTCGGCATGCTGCTGATGGGCTGCCCGCTGGAGAAGGCGCGCCAGATCGCCGGCGACGTCGTGCAGGCGGTGGCGGATCACCGCTTCGTGTGGCAGGACCGCATCTTCACCATCGGCGTCAGCGTCGGCATCGTCGAGCTGGGACCCGACAGCGGCTCGGTGCAGGATATGCTTGCCGCCGCGGATTCCGCCTGCTACATGGCGAAGCAGCGGGGCCGCGGCCAGGTGCACGTGTACTCCTCGGCGGACGAGGCGGCAGCGCGCGAGCGCGGCGAGATCCAGTGGCTGCGGCGCCTGCAGGATGCCCTGTCCAACGGCGGCTTCGTGCTGGCGACCCAGCCCATCATCGCGCTCGATGCCGAGCGGGAATCCGGACCGGCGATGGAGGTGCTTCTGCGTTTTCAGGATGCCCAGGGCAGGACGGAGTCGCCGAAGGATTTCCTGCCGGCGGCGGAACAGTATCACCTCATGCCGCGGATCGACCGCTGGGTGGTCAGCGCCACACTGACCGCCATCGCAGCCGGAGACATCCGGGTTCCGGCCGGGCGCAGTTGCATCATCAACCTGTCGGGCCAGACCCTTGGCGATGCGGATTTTCTGGAGTTCGTCGTCGAGTCGCTGGACCGCACGAGCGTCGCGCCGGCCCGGATCTGTTTCGAGATGACGGAGGCGGCGCTGATCATGGAGCCGCGCGAGGCCCAGCGTTTCATCGAGGTGCTGCACGGGATGGGCTGCAAGTTCGCGCTGGACGACTTCGGCAGCGGCCTCGGCGCGTTCTCCAACCTGAAGCATCTGCCCATCGATTATCTCAAGATCGACGGCAGCTTCACCCGCCACCTCGGCCGCGACCCGGTCAATCAGGAGATGGTGAGCGCGATGATCAAGCTCGCCCGGAAGATGAACTTCCGCACCGTGGCCGAGCAGGTGGAAGAGCAGGGCGACTTCGACATCCTGCGCGAGATGGGCGTGGACTTCGCCCAGGGCTACCTGATCGACCGCCCCCGCCTCTTGGGTGCCGGACCGAACTAATCCAACTTTCGCAACTTTCGTGACTTCCTGAAGTTTCGGTGTCCGGCACCCAAACGCATGAAACTCACAAAAGCTCCAATCCGCAAATTGCGAGTGACCGGTACCAAAAAAACCGCCGGGTCCCTGAGGAGCCCGGCGGTTTAGGGCCGTAAGGCCGATCCCGATCAGAGCAGCGGTACGATCAGCAGCGCCACGATGTTGATGATCTTGATCAGCGGGTTGATGGCCGGGCCGGCGGTGTCCTTGTAGGGGTCGCCGACCGTGTCGCCGGTCACCGCGGCCTTGTGTGCCTCGGAGCCCTTGCCCCCGAAGTTGCCGTCCTCGATGTACTTCTTGGCATTGTCCCAGGCACCGCCGCCCGCCGTCATGGAGATGGCTACGAACAGGCCCGTGATGATCGTGCCGAGCAACATGCCGCCGAGGGCGAGCGGGCCGAGCACCAGGCCAACCACGATCGGCACCAGCACCGGCAGCAGCGAGGGCACCACCATCTCCTTGATGGCCGCCTTGGTCAGCATGTCCACCGCGCGGGAGTAATCCGGCTTCTGGGTGCCTTCCATGATGCCCGGCATCTCCTTGAACTGCCGGCGCACCTCGTTCACTACCGAGCTGGCGGCACGGCCCACGGCCTCCATTGCCAGTGCGGCGAACAGATACGGTACGAGACCGCCGATCAGCAGACCGATGATCACCATGGGATCGGACAGGTTGAACTCGAACACGCGGTCGAAGTTCGCCTCCAGCGCATGGGTGTAGTCGGCGAACAGCACGAGTGCTGCCAGACCGGCGGAGCCGATGGCGTAACCCTTGGTCACCGCCTTCGTCGTGTTGCCCACCGCATCCAGCTGGTCGGTGATGTTGCGCACCTCGGACTCGAGCTCGGCCATCTCGGCGATGCCGCCGGCGTTGTCCGTGATGGGCCCGAACGCGTCCAGCGCCACCACAATACCGGTCATCGACAGCATGGTCGTCGCCGCGATGCCGATGCCGTACAGGCCGGCCAGCTCGTGGGCGCCCCAGATGCTGGCGCACACCGCCAGCACCGGCCATGCCGTCGCCTTCATGGAGACGCCGAGGCCGGCGATGATGTTCGTGGCGTGACCGGTCAGCGAGGATTCGGCCACCAGCTGCACCGGCTTGTGGTTCGTGCCGGTGTAGTACTCGGTAATCCAGACCATGAAGGCGGTCAGCGCGAGTCCGATGACCGCGGCGCCGAGCAGATTCATGGCTTCGCCCGTGCCGCCCATCATCACCGTGGTGATGGGGTAGAAAGCGATCGCCGCCAGCAGGCCGGCCGCGATCATGCCCTTGTAGAGCGCGCCCATGATGGAGCCCTTCGATCCGGCTTTCACGAAGAAGGTGCCGATGATCGAGGCCACGATGGAGGCGGCGCCGAGGACCAGCGGATAGACCCAGGCGGCCCAGCCCCAGTCGGCGTGGAACAGGACGCCGAGGAGCATGGTGGCGATGATGGTCACCGCGTAAGTCTCGAACAGGTCTGCCGCCATGCCGGCGCAGTCGCCCACGTTGTCACCGACGTTGTCTGCGATTACGCCGGGATTTCGGGGATCGTCCTCGGGGATGCCCGCCTCGACTTTGCCCACCAGGTCGGCGCCGACGTCGGCGCCCTTGGTGAAGATGCCGCCGCCGAGTCGCGCGAAGATGGAAATCAGCGATCCGCCGAAGGCGAGGCCGACCAGCGCCTTGATGGCCTTCTCGCCCTCGATGCCGAAAGCGCCCAGCAGGCCGTAATAGCCGGCGACACCCAGCAGGCCCAGGCCGACGACCAGGAGCCCCGTGATCGCGCCGCCCCGGAAGGCGACGTCCAGCGCCGGGTCGAGACCCTTGCGTGCGGCCTCGGCGGTGCGCACGTTGGCGCGTACCGAGACGAACATGCCGATATAACCGGCCATCGCCGAGAACACCGCGCCGATGACGAATCCGAGCGCCGTCCACCAGTCGAGCGCGAAGCCGACGACCACCGCAAGCACGACGCCGACGATGCCGATGGTCGTGTACTGGCGGTTCATGTAAGCCGCGGCGCCTTCCTGGATCGCCGCGGCGATCTCCTGCATCCGCTCGTTGCCCGCGGACTGCTTCAGGACCCACTGGACCGAGAACAGCCCGTACAGGATGGCGAGTACGCCGGCGCCGATGCATAGCCACAGCGCGAGTTCATACGACATGAGTATTCCTCCCGATCATGTCCACCAATCGGCCCGGCGGGCCGTCGGCTATTCGTGGTTGTTCAGCTGGAGCGCACTCCGCACGGGCCCCGGAACCGCTGCGCAGACGGTGGCGAGATGCACACCGCTACGGCTGCTTTTCTGGTCCGGTGCTCGATTCGTAACTCGCTGGTTTATAGGATTTTATTGGCGCTCAAGAGGTCGCCGCCACCAGTCCCCGGCGGCGACAGCGCGCGCATCATACCACAAATCGTTTCTTGAGCTTCTTCTTCACCGGGACGTTGCGCAGCTTCGCGTAGACGGGCAGGCCGCGGGAATACGGCGGGTAGTCCTCGCCGTTGATCAGCGGCGCCAGGTAGCGCCGGGCCGCGCCGGTGATGCCGTAGCCGTCCTTCGTGATGTAGCGCTTTGGCAGCTTCTTCTCCCGGTTCGCGACCCGGCCGAGAGGCGCCTTCTCGATCTTCCAGCGGTAGGGGCTGTCCGAGGTGCGCTTGATCACCGGCAGCACCGCATCCTCGCCCGCGAGGGCCATCTCGACGGCTGCGCGGCCGACCGCATAGGCCTGCTCCACGTCAGTGGCCGAGGCGATGTGGCGGGCGGAACGCTGCAGGTAGTCGGCGATGGCGTAGTGGAACTTGAAGCCGGTGCTGTCGCGCACCATCGTCGCGACCTCCGAGGCTACGCCGCCGAGCTGCACGTGGCCGAAGGCGTCTTTGGTGCCCGCATCGGCCAGGAACCGGCCGTCCTTGTAGCGTGCGCCCTCGGAGACGACGATCACGCAGTAGCCGTAGTCCTTCACGCAGCGCTTCACCCGGGCCAGGAATTTCTTCTTCTCGAAGGGGACTTCCGGGAACAGGATGATGTGCGGCGGCTCGTCGGGGCCCTCGCCCGCCAGTCCGGCGGCCGCGGCGATCCAGCCGGCATGCCGGCCCATGACCTCGAGGATGAACACCTTGGTGGAGGTCTCGGCCATGGAGGCGACGTCCAGGGCCGCCTCCCGGGTGGAGACCGCCACGTACTTAGCCACGGAGCCGAAGCCCGGGCAGTTGTCCGTGACCGGGAGGTCGTTGTCCACCGTCTTCGGCACACCGATGCAGGTGATGGGGAAGCCGAGCTTGTGGCCGATCTGGGACACCTTGTGGGCCGTGTCCATGGAGTCGTTGCCGCCGTTGTAGAAGAAGTAGCCGATGTCGTGGGCTTCGAACACCTCGATCAGCCGCTCGTACTCGCGCTTGTTCTCGTCCAGTCCCTTCAGCTTGTAGCGGGCGGTGCCGAACGCACCGCCGGGCGTGTGCTTGAGCTGGGCGATCGCCTTGGCCGATTCCCGGTTGGTGTCGATCAGATCCTCGGTCAGCGCGCCGATGATCCCGTTGCGGCCGGCGTATACCTTGCCGACGCGGCCCTTGTGCTGGCGGGCCGTCTCGATGACGCCGCAGGCGCTTGCATTGATGACGGCAGTGACGCCGCCGGACTGGGCATAGAATGCGTTCTTGGCTGCCTTCTTTGCTGACATGGGATCCCTCGCTCGGCTCAATGGACGACTGGCCCGGGAGCATAGCCAATTTCCCGCCGGCCTTCATGCGGCGGGCCGAATTGACGGCGTCACGGGGAGCGGCTACGGTTGCGCGCCTCACAGGCGTATCGTCGGCGTATTGACGGCAAGTGGCCGGTATGCGGCAGGGAGTTCAATCATGCGCATCGTTTTGCTCGGCGCCCCCGGCTCCGGAAAGGGGACCCAGGCCCAGCGGCTGATGGCCGAGAAGGGCATCCCGCAGATATCCACCGGCGACCTGCTGCGCGCGGCCGTCGCCTCGGGCAGCGAGCTGGGCCGCAAGGCGAAGGCGGCCATGGACGCCGGCGAGCTCGTCTCCGACGACCTCGTGCTCGGCATGATCCGGGAACGGCTGAACGAGGACGACGTGGCCGACGGCTTCATCCTGGACGGATTCCCCCGCAACGAGTCCCAGGCCGAGTCCCTGGACGATCTGCTGGAGGAGCTGGGTCAGCCCCTGGACGCCGCGGTGCTCATGGACGTGGATTTCGAGATCCTCATGAAGCGGCTGACCGGGCGGCGCACCTGCTCGGCCACGGGCAAGGTGCTCAATATCTATTTCTCGCCGCAGGAAGAGCTGGACGCCTGCCTGGAGGCCGGCGGCGAACTCCTGCAGCGCGATGACGACAACGAGGAGACCATCGCCAACCGGCTGCAGGTCTACCGGGAGCAGACGGCGCCACTGGTGGGTTACTACCGCGACCGGGGCCTGCTGAAGACCGTGGATGCCGAAGGCACCGTCGAGGTCGTTTACGAGCGACTCGTCTCCGCGGTCGAGGACTGAGCCCCGCCCGCGAGGAGTGTCTCCAAATCCTCGCCGACCAGTTCCCTGCGCCAGCCGGTAAGCGCACGGAGTCCGTCGCCGCCGGCGGCCGCCCGGCGCAGGTCCTTCTGCGAGGCGATCAGCTCGGGCTCGATGCCGAGTTCCTCGGCCTTGCCCTTCACCACGGCGGACAGTTTGGCCACCAGCGCCTTCTCCGCTGCGGACGGCGCGCCCCGTCGCACCACCGGCGACGGTCCGGCGCGGCCGATGACCCGCAGCAGCTGGTCTCCGGCCCGTCGGGCGAGCCCGGCGGGGACGCCCTCGGTCTCCGCCAGCGCCTCACGGCTCGACGGCCGGCCCTGGGCGAGTGCGATGAGAGCCGCATCTTTTAATATCCACTGCCGCGGCCGGTCCGCCCGCAGGGCCTCTTCCTCCCGCCACACGGCGAGAGCGGCGGCCGCGGCCGCGCTGCGTTCGTCCATGCGGGCGAGCCCCTTCAGCCGTTGCCACGCCGACTCCGGTGCGGGGTCGTAGAGCGCCGGGTCCAGTAGCTCGTTGCTGTCAGCGACAGCCCAGTCGAGCCGGCCGAGTTCCGCCAGGCGGGCGCTGAGCATGGCGCGCATCTCCTCCAGGTAGCGCACGTCGTCGGCGGCGTACTCGAGCTGTTCGGCGCTGAGCGGCCGGCGGGACCAGTCCGTTCTCGTGTGATGCTTGCCGAGGTCGATGCCGAGCAGTTCCCGGACCAGGGACGCGTAGCCGATCTGCGCCGGGTAGCCGCACAGGGCGGCGGCCACCTGGGTGTCGAAGATGCGACCGGGCAGACGGCCGGCCGTGCCGAGTAGCACCTCCAGGTCCTGGCGCGCGGCGTGCAGGGTCAGCTCGGTGCGGTCGAAGCACCGCCATAACGGTTCGAGGTCCAGTCCGGCCAGCGGATCGATGCAGGCGATGCGTTCGCCCGCGGCGAGCTGCACCAGGCAAAGGCGGGCGTGATAGGTGCGCTCCCGAAGGAATTCCGTATCCACTGCGAGCCTCTCGCCGGCCGCGCAGGTTTCCATGAATTGCTGCAGGGAAGCCTGCGTATCGATGAAGAGGATGTCGCTCATGGGCGGGTCTTTGCCCTCCGGTATTATCGTGAGACTATGCGCTGCATGGGAGGATACACTGCCGCAGCGTGCTGATACTGCTCCGGACACTGACGGGTATCGTGCTGTTGCGGCTGGGGCCGGACGCGCTGCCGCGCTCGTTCTTCCTGGCCGTCCTGCTGTTCGCTGCCATGCTGTGCGCGAGCTTCACCGGGCTGGCGCTGTCCGGCGGCTGGCAGCCCTGGTCTCCGGTCTTCTTCGCGCTGAGCCTCGGCCTGTCGCTGGGCACCTACACCGTGGCCCTGCGGTTGCGGGGTCATGAGGGGCGCATCCCCCAGACCTTCGCTGCGCTGTTCGGCTCCTCCGCGCTGATCAGCCTCGCCGAGCTGCCCCTGCTCGCCACCGGTGCGCTGGACGCGGAGGGGCAGGGCGGCGTGATGGTGTTACTGGCGCTGATCGCCTGGTCGATTCTGGTGGACGGCCACATCATGGCGCGGGCGCTGGAGGTGCCGCTGATCGGCGGCACGCTGCTGGCACTGGCGGTGTTCTCGGGCCAACTCGTGCTGTACCAGCAATTCCCTGCGGCCTGAGCCTCTGCCCGGCCCTCCTTCTCACCATGCACATCCACGTCATCGGCATCTGCGGCACCTTCATGGGCGGTATCGCCGGCCTGGCCAAGGCGGCCGGCCACCGGGTCACGGGCTGCGACCGGGAGGTGTACCCGCCAATGAGCGAGGAGCTCGCGCGTCTCGGCATCGAGGTGACCGAAGGTTGGGATCCCGGCCAGCTCGAGCCGGCGCCGGATATGGTGGTGATCGGCAACGTGATGAGCCGTGGCAACCCGCTGGTGGAGGCGGTCCTGGAGCAGGGGCTGCCCTACACGTCGGGACCGGCCTGGCTGGCCGAGCACGTGCTGGCTGGACGGCGCGTGCTGGCGGTGGCCGGCACCCACGGCAAGACCACCACCTCCAGCCTGCTGGCGTGGATACTGGAGGCCAACGGACTCGAGCCCGGGTTCCTGATCGGCGGCGTCCCGCTCGACTTCGGCGCCTCCGCCCGTCTCGGCGGCTCCGACCTGTTCGTGGTGGAGGCCGACGAGTACGACACGGCGTTCTTCGACAAGCGCGCCAAGTTCGTGCACTACCGGCCGCGGGTCGCGGTGCTGAACAACCTGGAATACGACCACGCCGATATCTACGCCGACATGGCGGCCATCCGCTGGCAGTTCCATCAGCTGATCCGCACGGTGCCGGGCGGCGGACGGCTGGTGGTGCGGGCGGGCGATGCGGAACTCGCCGAGACGCTGGCGATGGGCTGCTGGACGCCGGTGGAGACCTTCGCGGCCGGCGGCGCGGCGGACTGGCGGGTGGATTTCGGCCCCGACGGCGAGGGGATCAGTCTGGCCGGGCCGGGCGGGGAACGCTTGCAGGACGAGTGGCCGCTGGCCGGCGAACACAACCTGGAGAATACGGCCGCGGCGGTCGCTGCCGCGGCGGCGGTGGGGGTGGAGCCGGCGGCGGCACTGGCCGCGGTCGCCCGCTTCCGTGGCGTGCGGCGGCGCCTGGAACTGGCGGCCGAGGGCGGCGGCGTCCGGGTGTACGACGACTTCGCCCATCATCCCACCGCCATCGCCCGGACGCTGGCGGGTCTGCGCCGGCGCGAGCCCGATGCGCGTATCGTGGTGGCCCTGGAGCCGCGCTCGAACACGATGCGTCTGGGCGTGCACCGGGAGACGCTGGCGGGTTCGCTCGCCGGCGCCGACCGGATATTCGTCTTCGCGCCCGACGGTCTCGAGTGGGACCTGGCCGCGGCGCTCGCATCGCTGGGCGATCGTGCGACGCTGTCCGGGGATTACGGCGAAATGGCCGAGGGAGTGCTGCGCGAGGTGGCCGCCGGCGATATCCTCGTGCTGATGAGCAACGGCGGCTTCGGCGGTTTGCGTGAGCGGGTGGTTGCCGCGCTGACCGAACGCGGCTGAAGCCCGGCCGGCGCGGCTGGCGCATCTGCACGCCGCCCGGCAGCGAATGCAGGTGAACATGAGCGAAACCGAAATCCCGCTGTTCCCCCTGCGCACGGTCCTCTACCCCGAGGGCCCACTGCCGCTGCGCATCTTCGAGACCCGCTACCTCGACATGATCAGCCGCTGCCTGCGCGAGGACGAGGGCTTCGGCGTCGTCCTCATCCGCGAGGGGACGGAGACGGGCACGGCAAGCACCTACGGCACCGGCACGCTGGCCAAGATCGTCGACTGGTACCAGGGCAGCGACGGGCTGCTGGGTATCACGGCCCAGGGCAGCGAGCGATTCCGCGTGGAGTCTGTGCGGCAGGCGCCGGACGGACTCAACCTGGCGCGGGTCTCCTGGCTGCCGCCCGAGCCCCGGGTCGACCTGCCGGCCGCCTTCCGGCCGATGGTGGATATCCTGCGGGGCGTGCTGGACGATCTCGGCCGGCTGTACGAATTGCTGGAGCGCCGCTACGACGACGCGACCTGGGTGGGTTACCGCTTCGCAGAGATCCTGCCGATCACGCCCGAGCAGAAACAGTTCTGCCTCGAGACGGAGGATGCGCTGCAGCGGCTGGAGATCATCCGCGTGATACTGCATTCCGCGGACGAGGCGGACGAAGACGACGGCTGAGCGTCAGTCGGCGATCTCCGCGAAGGCCTCGGCCGCCTTCTCCAGCGTCGTCGCGATCTCGGTCTCGCCGTGGGCGGCCGAGACGAAGCCGGCCTCGAAGGCCGATGGCGCGAGGTAGACGCCGCGCTCGAGCATCGCGTGGAAGAAGCGGCGGAAGCGGTTCACGTCGGCGCCCGCGACCTGGCCGTAGGTGCGCACGGGGCCGTCGTCGGTGAAGACGAAGCCGAACATGCCGCCCAGGGAGCCGGTGGCGAGTGGGACGCCCGCCTCGGCCGCCGCACCGGCCATGCCGTCCGCCAGTTGCCGGGTCCGCGCCGTCAGGTCCTCGTAGAAGCCTTCCTGGTCGATGCCCTCCAGCGTGGCGAGGCCTGCGGCCATGGCCACCGGATTGCCGGACAGCGTGCCGGCCTGATACACGGGGCCGAGTGGCGCGATGTGCTCCATGATCTCGCGCTTGCCGCCGAACGCCGCGGCCGGCATGCCGCCGCCGATGACCTTGCCGAAGGTGGTGAGATCCGGCTTGATGCCGAACACCGACTGGGCACCGCCCTTGGCCACCCGGAAGCCGGTCATCACCTCGTCGAAGATGAGCACGGCGCCGGCGTCCGAGCAGGTCTCGCGCAGCGTCTCGAGGAAGCCCGGCACCGGGGGCACGAAGTTCATGTTGCCGGCCACCGGTTCGACGATGACGCAGGCGATACGCTCGCCGTACTCGGCGAAGGCTTCGCGCACCTGTTCGCTGTTGTTGAACTCCAGCGTGAGCGTGAGCTCGGCCAGTCCCGCCGGCACGCCGGGAGAACTCGGCACGCCGAAGGTCAGCGCGCCGGAGCCGGCGCTGATCAGCAGCGAGTCCGAATGGCCGTGATAGCAGCCCTCGAACTTCACGATCAGGTCGCGGCCGGTGTAGCCGCGGGCGAGCCGGATGGCGCTCATGGTGGCCTCGGTGCCGGAGCTCACCATGCGTACCAGCTCCATGGAGGGCACGAGCTCGGTGATCTTGCGTGCGATCTCGGTCTCCAGCACACAGGGCGCCCCGAACGACAGGCCGTCTTCCGCCGTTCGCTGCACGGCCTCGATGACCTTCGGATGGGCGTGGCCCAGGATCATGGGGCCCCACGAGCCGACGTAGTCGATCAGCTCCCGACCGTCCTCGGTCCACACCCGCGGGCCTTTGGCGCGCTTGAAGAACAGCGGCTCGCCGCCCACCGCCGCGAACGCCCGCACGGGGGAATTCACGCCGCCGGGGATGTATTTGCTGGCTTCGGAAAACAGACTCATGCTTACCTCCTGTGCTGGGTGCATCCTAACCGAGGCCGAAGCGCCTTCAAAACCCGCCGGCCGGTCCGTATCATTGCCGTCGATATCCGTAACTGCAATGCGCCGGAATCTCCCATGAAGAGCGATCTCCCATGAAGAGCTACATGTGCCTTATCTGCGGTTATATCTACGACGAGGCCGAGGGCGATCCCGAATCCGGTATCCCGCCGAATACACGGTGGGAGGACGTGCCACTTTCCTGGCGTTGCCCCGACTGCGGCGCCGGCAAGGAAGACTTCGAGATGGTCGAGGTGTGACCGCTCGCTGCTGAACCCTCAGGGGCCATCGGCGGGAGGCGCCGCGCCGAGCTGCTCGGCCCGCACGCCTTCGGCGGCCAGCATGGCCAGCACGCTGTCCGGGCCGACGAGGTGCAGCGCCCCCACCACGACCAGATAGTCGCCGTCACGCTCCAGCAGCGCTGCGAGGCGCGGTACCCATTTGCGATTGCGCTCCGTGACCAGCCGCTCGTACAGGTCCGGAAAGCGGCGCAGTTCCTCCAGCAGCTCGTCGGCCAGGTAGGTGGTGTCGCCGCGCCGCCAGGCGTCGACCGTGCGCCCCATGCCCGCCTCGAGATCGTCGATCTCGGCCAGCGATTCGAGCAGCATGTCGCTCTGCAGCGCCATGGGCAGGGTGTCGAAGAAGACGATCTGCTCCTCGAACGTCTCCAGCCCCTCCACCGGTTTGCCGTCGCGGCGGGCGAGGGCGGCCATGTGTACGTCGAGCCCCTGGCGGGGGTCGTAGCCATGGCGCATGAGCAGCATCTGGGTGAGCGTGAGCGCGGCATACCAGGGCTCGGCGCCCTGCAGCCGGTCCAGGTCGATCCCGGCCGCGGCGGCCGCCTCCCGCGCGCGGGCGTATTTCTCGCCGCCCATGAGCGAGGCCAGCGTCTCGCCTTCCGGCGGCGTCCCGCGGGCGAACATGACCGCCGAGACCATCGCGGAGTCGAGGTCGTCCATGTCCAGCTCCATCACGAGCGCATCGGCCTGCCCGTAGGCTTCCCGGATCGGTGCGGGCAGGGGGTAGTCGCTCTCGCGCAGCAGGTGGATGGAGCCGAGCAGCCACACTCGCGTATCGGCGTCGCGGATCTGCCAGAGCGGCAGCGAGTCGGCACCGGCTGGCGCGGCAGGGGCCACGAGCACGAGCAGCAGAACGACGAGCCGGCGGAGGCCTGACGGGCGGCGCGACCAGGCAGAGCCGCATCGGTTCAAGGCCGGGTGCTCCGGTCGAGCCAGCGCAGCCGGGTGTCGAGGCTGCCGTCGGCACTGAGCTCCAGCCAGCGCCACGCCGGCGGGCGGTCGTCGACGGCGAATTCGTCCCGGCCCGGCATGAACTGCCGGCACGTGGAGGGCGTTGCCAGCAGCCGATAGTGGTTGCGCCGCCGGTCGAGTTCCTGGTGCACGTGACCCCAGACGATGCCGCGCACCTGCGTGTGGCGGTCGGCAAGCTCGAGCAGGCCGTCGGCCTCCGCCAGCCCGATGCCGTCCAGCCAGCGGCTGCCCACCGGCACCGGATGGTGATGCAGGCAGAGCAGTGCAGCAGCGTCCCCGTGGGCGGTGAGGTCCGCCTCGACGGCCGACAGTGCCTCGGCACTCAGGCGTCCGCCAATCTCGCCCTCCGCCCAGGTGGACAGGAGATGCACGCGCCAGGCGCCCGCGGTTGCGACCCCGCCGAAGGTGAACGGCGTCTCCGCGACGACCTCGCCCATGAGGACGGGGTCGTCGTGATTGCCGGCCAGGCACCACACCGGAGCCCCGCAGCCGGCCAGCAGGTCGCGGAAGCGCTCGTAGGCGCCGCGGGATTCGTCCTGCGCGATGTCGCCGGTCACCAGCACTGCGTCCGGTGTCTCCTCGGCGCAGGCATCGCGCAGCACGGCCGCCAGCGATTCCGCCGTGCGCACGCCGCGCAGCTCGCCGTCCGCATCGGCGTAGAGATGGGGGTCCGTGATGTGCAGTATCCGCATCGTCGTCGAATCGTCAGTCACCGGAGGCTCCTTCCCTCGGACGGCCGGGCACGAAAAAGGGCGGAGCCCGGCCGGGCTCCGCCCCGATCATATCGCGCCTCGGCCGCGGCTGCCGCGGTGCCGTGCGCAGGACTCAGTAGCGGTAATGGTCCGGCTTGTAGGGCCCCTCGACGGGCACGCCGATGTAGCGCGCCTGCTCCTCGCTCAGCGTGGTGATGTTGGCGCCGATCTTTTTCAGGTGCAGCCGGGCGACCTTCTCGTCGAGGTGCTTCGGCAGCACGTAGACCCTCTTCTCGTAGTTCTCCGGATGCTGCCAGAGATCGATCTGTGCCAGCACCTGGTTGGTGAACGAGTTGGACATCACGAAGCTCGGGTGGCCGGTTCCGCAGCCGAGGTTCACCAGCCGGCCCTCGGCCAGCAGGATGATGCGCTTGCCGTCCGGGAAGATCACGTGGTCGACCTGTGGCTTGATGTTCTCCCACTCGAGCTTGCGCAGGTAGGCCACGTCGATCTCATTGTCGAAGTGGCCGATGTTGCAGACGATGGCCTGATTCTTCATCCGCTCCATGTGCTCGGGCCCGATGATGTGGTAGTTGCCGGTGGCGGTGACGAAGATGTCCGCCTTGTCGACGGCCTCTTCCAGGGTGACGACCCGGTAGCCTTCCATCGCTGCCTGCAGCGCGCAGATGGGGTCGATCTCGGTGATCCACACGGTGCAGCCGAGGGCGCGCAGGCTCTGCGCGCTGCCCTTGCCCACGTCGCCGTAGCCGCAGACCACGGCGATCTTGCCGGCGACCATGACGTCGGTGGCCCGCTTGATGGAGTCCACCAGCGATTCCCGGCAGCCGTAGAGATTGTCGAACTTGGATTTCGTGACCGAGTCGTTGACGTTGATGGCGGGGCAGCCCAGCGTGCCTTCACGCTGCATCTCGTAGAGCCGCTTCACGCCCGTGGTGGTCTCCTCGGAGAGCCCGCGGATCTCCTCGAGCAGCTCCGGGTGCTTTTCGTGCACCACCTGGGTGAGGTCGCCGCCGTCGTCCAGCAGCATGTTCGGCTTCCAGCCGTCGGGGCCGGTGATCGTCTTGTCGACGCACCACCAGTACTCCTCCTCGGTCTCGCCCTTCCAGGCGAATACCGGCACGCCGGAGGCGGCGATGGCCGCCGCCGCGTGGTCCTGGGTGGAGAAGATGTTGCAGGAGGACCAGCGCACTTCGGCGCCCAGCGCGGTCAGCGTCTCGATCAGTACCGCCGTCTGGATCGTCATGTGCAGACAGCCGGCGATGCGCGCGCCGGCCAGCGGCTGCTGTTCGGCGAACTCCTCGCGGACCGCAACCAGGCCGGGCATCTCCGTCTCGGCGATGGCGATCTCCTTGCGGCCCCACTCGGCCAGGCCGATGTCGGCTACCCGGTAGTCCTGTGCCGGCATTTCGGCGGCGTTGCTGCTCATTGGGTCTTCTCCGTCAGATGTTCCAGGGGTCTGTTCTTTCGTGCCGGCGTGCCGCGCGGATGCATCAGGCGGCGACGGCACCCCGCAGTGTCTCTGCCACGTCCGTGCGCTCCCAGGTGAAGTCGGCGTCCAGGCGACCGAAGTGGCCGTAGGCCGCGGTCTTGCGATAGATGGGCCGGATCAGGTCCAGCATCTCCAGGATGCCGTAGGGTGTCAGGTCGAAGTGTTCGCGTACCAGGGCCGTGAGCCGGTCCTCCGGCACCTTGCCCGTGCCGAAGGTGCTCACCGAGATGGAGGTGGGCTCGGCCACGCCGATGGCGTAGGAGACCTGGATCTCGCAGCGCTCCGCCAGGCCGGCCGCGACGATGTTCTTGGCCACGTAACGGCAGGCGTAGGCCGCCGAGCGGTCCACCTTGGAGGGGTCCTTGCCGGAGAAAGCCCCGCCGCCGTGACGGGCGCTGCCGCCGTAGGTGTCCACGATGATCTTGCGCCCGGTCAGGCCGCAGTCGCCCATGGGGCCGCCGATCACGAAGCTGCCGGTGGGGTTGATGTGATAGACGGTATCCTTATCGAGCCACTCGGCCGGCAGCACCGGCTTGATGATCTCCTCCATGACGGCTTCGCGGAGTTCGGCCTGGGAGATGTCCGGGGCGTGCTGGGTGGACAGTACCACCGCGTCGATGGCGACCGGCTTGTGATCCTCGTAGCGGAAGGTCACCTGGCTCTTCGCGTCCGGCCTCAGCCAGGTCAGGTCGCCGCACTTGCGCACCTCCGCCTGACGCTTCACCAGGCGGTGGGAGAAGGTGATCGGCGCGGGCATGAGCACGTCCGTCTCGTTGGTGGCGTAGCCGAACATCAGTCCCTGGTCGCCGGCGCCCTGGCTGCGCCGGTCTTCCCGGTCCACGCCCTGGGCGATGTCCGGCGATTGCTTGCCGATGGCGTTCAGCACGGCGCAGGAGTCGCCGTCGAAGCCCATGTCGGAACTCGTGTAGCCGATGTCCGTGACCACTTCGCGGACCAGGGCCTCGATGTCCACCCAGGCCGTGGTGGTGATCTCGCCGGCCACCATGACCATGCCGGTCTTCACCAGCGTCTCGCAGGCCACGCGGGCGTTCTTGTCGTCGGCCAGGATGGCGTCCAGCACCGCGTCGGAGATCTGGTCCGCGACCTTGTCAGGATGGCCCTCGGAGACAGACTCGGAGGTGAACAGGAAGGCGTTGCTCATGAGCTTCTTTCCGCAATTGAGACGTAATTGTCAACGTAACAGTCAATGATACAAGAATTTATTTCGGGCCCGCCTCGGCCACCGGACAGTTTGCTGCGCAGAAGCGGGACAGGGCCCGCGCGGACCGGCCCGGCCCGCGCTTGCCCGCACCCTACCAAAAAGCGAAAATGCGCGCCTCATCGTTTGGGGAATTCCGATGTCGAGCACCGCAGAAGACACGCGCGCCGGCCGTCCGCCGCGGCGGGAACGGGCCAACGCGCTGCGTGCGCTGTCCATGGACGCCGTGCAGGCGGCGAAGTCCGGCCACCCCGGCATGCCGATGGGCATGGCGGACATCGCCGAGGTGCTGTGGAACGACTTCCTGCGACATAATCCCTCGAATCCGCGCTGGGACAATCGCGACCGCTTCGTGCTCTCGAACGGGCACGGCTCGATGCTGCTGTACTCGTTGCTGCACCTCACCGGGTACGAGCTGGGCCTCGACGAGCTCAGGAATTTCCGCCAGCTGGGCTATCGCACGGCCGGCCATCCCGAGCGCGAGCCGGACCTGGGCATCGAGACCACCACCGGGCCGCTGGGCCAGGGTCTGGCCAACGCCGTGGGCATGGCACTCGCCGAGAAGATGCTGGCGGCCCGTTACAACCGGCCCGATTTCCCGATCGTGGATCACCATACCTATGTCTTCCTGGGCGACGGCTGCCTGATGGAAGGCATCTCCCACGAGGCCTGCTCGCTCGCGGGCACGCTGGGCCTCGGCAAGCTGGTGTGCCTCTACGACGAGAACGGCATCTCCATCGACGGCGAGGTGGACTCCTGGTTCACCGACGACACGCCCGGCCGTTTCGCGGCCTACGGGTGGCACGTCATACCGGACGTGGATGGCCACGATCCCGATGCCGTGGCCGAGGCGCTGGAGGCGGCCAGGGCCGAGACCGAACGTCCCACGCTGATCTGCTGTCGCACCGTGATCGGTTACGGCGCGCCCAACAAGCAGGGGAGCGCCGACACCCACGGCGCGCCGCTCGGTGAGGACGAGATCGCCGCCGCCCGCGTGGAACTGGGCTGGCATTACCCGCCGTTCGAGGTGCCCAAGCCGGTCCGCGCCGCCTGGGACGCGCGCGAGCGCGGCGCCGCGGCCGAAGCGGAGTGGGACCGTCTGCTCGAGGCTTACGGCGAGGCCCATGGCGGGCTGGCCGAAGAATACCGCCGGGTCATGGCGGGCGAGCTGCCGGCGGGCTGGGCGGAGGCTGCCGCGGGTGCGATCCGGGAGATCGCCGCCGCCGGCGCCGACGTGGCGACCCGCAAGGCCTCGCAGATCGCGCTGAACGCGTTCGCGCCCCGGCTGCCGGAGCTGGTGGGCGGCTCGGCCGATCTCACCGGTTCGAACAACACCTGGCACGACGGCTCGAAGGCCGTGAATGCCGGTGACGCCTCGGGCAACTATGTCTATTTCGGGGTGCGCGAGTTCGCGATGACCGCCATCTCCAACGGCATCGCCCTGCACGGCGGGCTGCGGCCCTACTGCGGCACCTTCCTCGTGTTCTCCGACTACGCCCGCAATGCGGTGCGGATGGCGGCGCTGATGGAGGTGCCGAACATCCTCGTCTACACCCACGACTCCATCGGTCTGGGCGAGGACGGCCCCACCCACCAGCCGATCGAACACACCGCCAGCCTGCGCCTGATGCCGAACCTGCGGGTCTGGCGGCCCTGCGACACCGTCGAGACGGCCGTGGCGTGGCGCGCGGCCCTGGAGCGCCGCGACGGGCCTACGGCGCTGGTGCTGACCCGCCAGGGGCTGCCGCATCAGCAGCGTGAGGACGAACGCATCGAGGCCATCGCGCGGGGCGGCTACGTGCTGCGCGAGGCGGATGGCGACCCGGAGCTCATCCTGATAGCGACGGGTTCCGAAGTGCATCTCGCCGTGGCCGCGGCCGAGGACCTCGCCGGCGACGGCCTCGCGGTCCGCGTGGTTTCCATGCCCTGCTGCGAAGTCTTCGACCGTCAGGACCGTGCGTATCGCGAGGCGGTGCTGCCGCCGTCGGTGACCCGCAGGGTGGCCATCGAGGCAGGAGCCACCGCCGGCTGGTGGCGCTACGTCGGGCCCGACGGGGCCGTGATCGGTCTCGACCGGTTCGGCGAGTCCGCCCCGGCGGGAGAATTATTCGAGAAGTTCGGCTTCTCGGTGGAGAATGTAGTGACGGTGGCCCGCAGGCTCGGCGCCTGAGGGCCATCTGACGGAGCGGTCAGTAGAGCAGGCGCGCCTTCGCGCGTCGCACCAGGAGGAATCGATGACTATCAAGCTTGGCATCAATGGCTACGGACGGATCGGACGCATGGTCCTGCGCTCGCTCTACGAGAGTAATCGGCGCGCGGAACTCGAGATCGTGGGTATCAACGATCTCGGCGACGCGGAGACCAACGCCTATCTGACCCGCTACGACACCGCGCACGGCAAGTTTCCGGGCACCGTCGAGGTGGAGGACGATGCGATCGTGGTCAACGGCGACCGCATCCGGGTGATGGCCGAGCGGGATCCGGCGAAGCTGCCCTGGGGCGAACTCGGCGCGGACATCGTGCTGGAGTGCACCGGCCTGTTCCGCACCAAGGAGAAGGCGTCGGCCCACATAGAGGCGGGGGCGAGCAAGGTGCTGATCTCGGCGCCGTCAGGTGGTGATGCCGATGCGACGATCGTCTACGGCGTGAACCACGACACTCTTTCCGCTTCGGACACCGTGGTCTCGAATGCATCCTGCACCACCAACTGCCTGGCGCCCATGGTGAAGCCGCTGCACGACGCCATCGGCGTGGAGCACGGCATCATGACCACGATCCACGCCTACACGAACGACCAGGTGCTCACCGACGTCTTCCACAAGGACCTGCGCCGGGCACGCTCGGCGACCATGTCGATGATCCCGACCAAGACCGGCGCGGCCGCCGCCGTGGGCCTGGTGCTGCCGGAGCTGCAAGGCAAGCTGGACGGGTTCGCCGTGCGCGTGCCCACCATCAACGTCTCCATGGTCGACCTGACCTTCGTCGCCTCGCGGGAGACCAGCAAGGAGGAGATCGACAAGATCCTGAAGGAGGCCAGCGAGGGTCCCCTGAAGGGCGTCCTGGCCTACAGCGACGGCCCGCTGGTGTCGGTCGACTTCAACCACGACCCGGCATCCTCCACCTACGACTCGACGCTGACCAAGGTCATGCAGGGCACGCTGGTGAAGGTCTGCGCCTGGTACGACAACGAGTGGGGCTTCTCCAACCGCATGCTGGACACGGCCCTGGCGCTGGCGAAAGCCGGCTGACCCTTCCAACTCCGGCGCGGCGCCGGACGGCGGCCGGTGGCCGCCGCCGGGCCGTGCCGGCCCACCTCCGGGGAGCAGGTAATGACTATCCTCAAGATGACGGATCTGGATCTGCAGGGAAAGCGGGTTCTGATCCGCGAAGATCTCAATGTGCCGCTCGACGACGGGCGCATCACCTCCGATACCCGCATCCGAGCCGCGCTGGAAGGCATCCGGCTGGCGCGGGACGCGGGTGCCGCGGTCATCGTGATGTCCCATCTCGGCCGGCCGAAGGAAGGCGCCGTGCAGCCTGAGTTCTCGCTGGCGCCGGTGGCCCGGCGGCTCGGGGAGCTGCTGGGCGGCGAGGTGAAGCTGGTCACCGACTGGCTGAACGGTGTGGACGTCGCGCCGGGCGAGGTGGTGCTGGCGGAGAACGTGCGCTTCGAGCAGGGCGAGAAGGGCTGTGAGGAATCCCTGTCGCGGCGCATGGCGGCCCTGTGCGACGTGTTCGTGATGGATGCCTTCGGCACCGCCCACCGCGCCCAGGCCAGCACCTACGGCGTGGCGAAGTTCGCGCCGGTGGCCTGCGCCGGTCCGCTGCTGGCACGCGAGCTCGAGGCGCTGACCCAGGCGATGGAGCATCCGGCGGCGCCGGTGGTGGCCATCGTCGGCGGTTCCAAGGTATCGACGAAGCTGTCGGTGCTGGAGGCGCTGGTGCACAAGGTGGACCATCTCATCGTCGGCGGCGGCATCGCGAATACCTTCATTGCGGCCGCCGGCCACGACGTGGGCAAGTCCCTGCACGAGGCCGACATGCTCGCCGTCGCGAAGCGCCTGGCCGCCGACGAGACGGACCGGGCGGACATCCCGGTGCCGAGCGACGTGGTCGTCGCACGCGAATTCGATGCCGCGGCCGAAGCGGACGTGAAGCCGGTGGAAGCGGTGACCGAGGACGAGATGATCATGGACATCGGCCCGGATACCGCGGAGCGCTTCGCCGCGATCATCGCGGAGGCGGGCACCGTGGTCTGGAACGGGCCGGTCGGCGTGTTCGAGTTCGACCAGTTCGGCGAGGGCACGCGCATACTCGCCCAGGCCATCGCCGACAGCGATGCATTCTCCGTCGCCGGCGGCGGCGATACGCTGGCGGCGATCGAGAAGTACGACGTGGCCGACGGCATCTCCTACATCTCCACCGGCGGCGGCGCCTTCCTGGAGTTCCTGGAAGGCAAGACGCTTCCCGCCGTGGCCATGCTCGAGGAGCGCGCCGCGGAATCCTGAGGGCGTCCGGGACGGGGCCACGGCCGCTCGTGGCCCCGTGTATCGGACCGCCCGGTCGTGTGCCCGCAATGCGCCGGAGGCGCTGTGCGATAATCCCGCGCTTCTGACAGGAGGGCAGACACTTGAGAAGAACGAAGATCGTGGCGACCCTCGGGCCGGCCACCGCAAAGCCGGAAGTCATGGCGGAGATCATCCGCGCCGGCCTCGACGTGGCCCGGTTGAATTTCTCCCATGGCAGCGCGGACGAGATGCGTGAGCGTGCGGACAGCCTGCGGCGCGTGGCCGCGGCGGAGGGGCGCTACGTCGCCCTGCTCGGCGACCTGCAGGGGCCGAAGATCCGCATTCGCCGGTTCCAGAACGGCAGCGAGCAGCTGGCGCGCGGCGCGAGCTTTTTCCTCGATCCGGATCTGGACGCCGACGCGGGCACCGATGCCGGCGTGGGCATCGCCTACGAGGGCCTCGCCGCCGACGTCGAACCCGGCGACATGCTGTTGCTGAGCGACGGCCAGATCGAGCTGGAGGTCACCGGCATCGAGGGCAACCGGGTGCACACGCGGGTGGTCATCGGCGGCGTGCTGTCCGACCACAAGGGCATCAATCTGCGCGGCGGCGGACTCTCGGCCCCGGCGCTCACGGACAAGGACCGGGAGGACATCCGCCTGGCGGCAGAGTTGGACTTCGACTACCTGGCCGTCTCCTTCGTGCGCACCGCCGCCGATATCGAGGAAGCCCGCCGGCTGTTTCGCGAGGCCGGCGGCGAGGGCCTGATGGTGGCGAAGATCGAGCGTGCCGAGGCGGTCGCGGAGATCGATTCCATCATCGAGGCGTCCGATGTCGTCATGGTGGCCCGCGGGGATCTCGGCGTGGAGATGGGATTCGCCGAACTCACCGGCCTGCAGAAACGCATCATCGCCAGGACCCGCCAGCGCAACCGGATCGCCATCACCGCCACCCAGATGATGGAGTCGATGATCTCGAGCGCCATGCCCACCCGGGCGGAGGTCTCGGACGTAGCGAACGCCGTGATCGACGGCACCGACGCGGTCATGCTCTCCGCCGAGAGCGCTGTCGGCCAGTATCCGGTGGAGGCCGTCCGCGCCATGGCCGAGGTTTGCGTGGGGGCGGAGAAGTATGGCACCGCCGGCTCCCGGCGCCGGGAGCGCATCGACGAGACCTTCCGCTACGTCGACGAGGCCATCGCGATGGCCGTGATGTATACGGCGAACCACCTCGCGGTGAAGGCGATCATCGCGCTGACCGAGTCCGGATCCACGGCCCGCTGGATGTCGCGCGTGCGATCGGACATCCCCATCTACGCCTTCACGCGCCACGAGCGCACGCGGCGCCGGGTGGTGCTCTACCGGGGCGTCTATCCGGTGTCTTTCGATATCACCCACACGGATGCGCAGAGCGTCTATCGTGAGGTCTTCGACCTGATGCTCGGCCGCGGCCTGGTGGAGGAGGGCGACCTCGTGATCTTCACCAAGGGCGACATGACCGGCGTGCAGGGCGGCACCAACGCGATGAAGATCCTGCGCGTCGTGCGCGGTGACTGAACGGCGGAGACTGTGACAGCGGGGCGGGGACGACGCTGGCTCGTGCGCGGCGCGGCGGCGCTGGGGCTGACCGCTCTCGGCGCGTTCGCCGCCGCCTGGCTGCTCCTGCGGGCGAGTCTGCCTCCCATCGAAGGCCGTATGGAGCAGGCGGGCCTGGCGGCGCCCGTCGCCATCGAGCGGGATGCCGGCGGCGTGCCGACGCTGAGCGCCGGCAACCGCACCGATCTCGCGTTCGCGACCGGTTTCGTGCACGGCCAGGACCGCTACTTCCAGATGGATCTCTCACGCCGCGGTGCGGCCGGCGAGCTGGCCGCCCTGTTCGGCGAGGCCGCGGTGGAGATGGACCGCGGCCTGCGCCTGCACCGATACCGCAGCCGGGCCGAGGCCGTGGTGGCCGCGTCGAGTGCCACGGAGCAGGCGATCATCCGCGCCTACACGGCGGGTGTGAACGCGGGGCTCGCGAGCCTCGGCGCGCGGCCGTTCGAGTATCTCCTGCTCGGCCAGGAGCCGGTGCCCTGGCGGCCGGAGGACACGGTGCTTGTCCTCTACGCCATGTTCCTGCAGCTGAACGACGAGACCGGCCGGCGCGACATGGAGCGGGGTTTCGTCCATCGCCGCGTGCCCCGCGCGCTGTACGACCTGCTCTATCCGCTCGGCACGGAATGGGACGCGCCGCTGGCGGGCGGGCCCGCGCCGGCACCGCCGCTGCCGGCCGAGACGCGCTACGACCTGCGCACCGTCACCGGCCGGGTCGCGCCGGCCCCCGCGGCGGAGCCGGAGCCGTCCGTGATCCCGGGCAGCAACAACTGGGCGGTCGCCGGCGCGCTGACCGCGGACGGCCGCGGCCTGGTCGCCAACGACATGCACCTGGGTCTGGCGGTGCCGAATACCTTCTACCGCGCCTGTCTCGTGCACGAGGCGGACCGCGTGCGCCTGTGCGGCGTCACCCTGCCGGGTACGCCGGCCCTCGTCGCGGGCTCCAACGGCCGCATCGCCTGGGGCTTCACCAACAGCTACGGCGACTGGACGGACCTGGTGGCGCTGCGCCCGGGCTCCCGACCCGGCACTTACAGGACCCCGGACGGCGAGCGCGAGTACCGCAGGGTCACCGAGACCATCGAGGTCGCTGGCGCCGCGCCCGTGGAATTCGTGGTGCGCGAGACGGTCTGGGGGCCGGTGATACCGGGCATCACGCCGGAGGACGGCGAATTCGCCGTCGCCTGGACCGCGCACCGCCCCGGGTCGGTGAACCTGGGCCTCATGCGCCTGGAGGGAGCGCGCAGCGTCACCGAGGCGCTGCCGCTGGCGGCCGCCGCCGGCATACCGCCGCAGAACTTCACGGTGGCCGACGCGGACGGCCGCATCGCCTGGACCATCGCGGGCCGCATCCCGCGGCGCGCCGGCGGTTTCGATTCGCGCCGGCCGGCGGACTGGAGCCGGCCGGACACGGGCTGGGACGGCTGGCTGGCGCCGGAGGCGTATCCGCGCATCGTCGATCCGTCTTCCGGGCGCATCTGGACCGCCAACGCCCGTGTGATCGACGGCGAGGCCTTCCGTCTGATCGGCCCCGGGGACTACGACCTGGGCGCCCGGGCGGGGCAGATCCGCGATGCGCTCGCGCTGATCGACGAAGCGCGGCCCGGCGACATGCTGGCCATCCAGCTCGACGACCGGGCCGTCTTCCTCGCCCGCTGGCGCCGCCTGCTGCTCGACCTCCTCGACCGGCAGGCGGTCGAGGCGAAGCCGGCCCGCGGCCGCTACCGGGCGCTGGCGGAGGACTGGATTCCCCGGGCCAGCGTGGACTCTGTGGGCTACCGGCTCGTGCGCAGCTTCCGCAGCCGGGTACTGGAGCGGATCATGGCGGGCCTCACCGCGGAGCTGACTCCGGCGCTGCCGGAGGACCGCCGCCTGGCGCCCAGCCGGCAGTTCGAGGGCACGGCCTGGCGCCTGGTCACCGAGCGGCCTCCTCACCTCCTGAACCCGGACTACGGCACCTGGCGCGGGCTGCTGCTGGACGCCGTCGACGCCTCGCTCGACTGGTACGGGGAGAACTACGACTCGCCGCTGGCAGAGCGCACCTGGGGCGAGCGCAACACGGTGCGCATCCAGCACCCCCTGTCCCGCGCCGTGCCGGCCCTGGCGCGCTGGCTGGACATGCCGTACGAGCCGCTGCCGGGCGACGCCAATCTGCCCCGGGCCCAGTCGGCGCGTTTCGGCGCCTCCGAGCGATTCGCAGTCTCCCCGGGGGCGGAGGAGCAGGGCTATTTCCACATGCCGACCGGCCAGAGCGGCCATCCGCTCTCGCCCTGGTACGACGCCGGGCACGGGGACTGGGCCGACGGCCGCCCGACGCCGTTCCTGCCGGGCGCGGCGGCGCATCGCCTCGAACTGGTGCCGCCGGCGGGCGGCTGAGCCGGGTTGTCAGCGCGGGGCTGTACCCGGATACTGGATGGCTCAGTGCGCAACGCACGGGTACAGGACTGGACATGACGGAAAGCAGATTTACGGGTACCGACCGCTACGTCGCGACCGAAGACCTGATGATGGCGGTGAATGCGGGGGTGACCCTGCAGCGGCCCATCCTCGTCAAGGGCGAGCCGGGCACGGGCAAGACGATGCTGGCGCAGGAGGTGGCCCGGGCGCTGGGCAAGCCGCTGCTCGAATGGCACATCAAGTCGACGACGAAGGCCCAGCAGGGGCTCTACGAGTACGACGCAGTGGCGCGCCTGCGCGACTCCCAGCTGGGCGATCCCAAGGTGCACGACATCGCGAACTACATCGTGCGCGGGAAGCTGTGGGAGGCGTTCACCTGCGACGAGCAGCCGGTGCTGCTGATCGACGAGATCGACAAGGCCGACATCGAGTTCCCGAACGATCTGCTGCAGGAACTCGACCGCATGGAATTCTTCGTCTACGAGACCAAGGAACTCGTGCAGGCCCGGCACCGCCCGATCATGATCATCACCTCGAACAACGAGAAGGAGCTGCCGGATGCGTTCCTGCGCCGCTGCTTCTTTCACTACATCAAGTTCCCGGACAAGGAGACGATGACCGAGATCGTCGACGTCCATTTCCCGGGGCTGAAGAAGGAACTGCTGCGCGAGGCGCTGGAGAGTTTCTACCAGGTGCGCGACGTGCCGGGTCTGAAGAAGAAGCCCTCCACCTCCGAGCTGCTCGACTGGATCAAGCTGCTGCTGGCCGAGGACATTCCGCCCGAGGCGCTCAGGAGCGACGACAATCGCAAGGCGATACCGCCGCTGCACGGTGCGCTGCTGAAGAACGAGCAGGACGTACACCTGTTCGAGCAGCTGGTGTTCATGTCGAGGAGGGCGCGCTGAGCCGTGCTGATCCAGTTTTTCTTCATGCTGCGCGAAGGGGGGCTGAAGACCTCCATCACCGAGCTGCTGACCCTGCTCGATGCGCTGAAGAACGGGCTGGCCGAGCGCAGCGTCGATAATTTCTACTACCTCTCCCGCGCCTGTCTCGTGAAGGACGAGACCCAGTTCGACCGCTTCGACCGCATCTTCGGCGCCCACTTCAAGGGCATCGAGGACGCCTTCTCCGACCTGATCGCCGACGTGCCCGACGACTGGCTGGAGCGCATGGCGGAGCTCCAGCTCTCGGAGGAGGACAAGGCGAAGATCGAGTCCATGGGCGGTTTTGAGGAGCTGATGCGCGCGCTGGAGGAGCGTCTGCGGGAGCAGACCGAACGCCACGAGGGTGGCAACAAGTGGATCGGCACCGCCGGCACCTCGCCATTCGGCGCGTACGGCTACAACCCGGAGGGCGTGCGCATCGGTCAGAAGGGCGGCGGCAACCGCAAGGCGACGAAGGTCTGGGACCGCCGCGAGTACCAGAATCTGGACGACTCCGTGGAGCTCGGCACGCGCAACATCAAGCTGGCCCTGAGGAAGCTCCGCAAGTTCGCCCGTGAAGGCGCGGCCGACCAGCTCGACCTCGACGACACCATCGACAAGACCGCCCGCAACGCCGGGCTGCTGGACATCCGCATGGTGCCGGAGCGGCACAACGCCGTGAAGGTGCTGCTGTGCCTCGACGTGGGCGGCTCCATGGACGATCACGTGCGCGTCTGCGAGGAGATGTTCTCGGCCGCCCGCAGCGAGTTCAAGCACCTGGAGTACTTCTACTTCCACAACTTCGTCTACGAGAGCCTGTGGAAGGACAACCGGCGCCGGCACGCGGAGCGCATCCCGACGATGGAGATCATCCACAAGTACGGCCACGACTACAAACTGGTGTTCGTCGGCGACGCCACCATGAGCCCGTACGAGATCGTCTACGCCGGCGGCAGCGTCGAGCACTGGAACGAGGAGCCGGGTGCGGTGTGGATCGAGCGCCTGCTGAAGGCCTTCCCGAAGGCGATCTGGCTGAACCCGGAACCCCGGCCCCGGTGGGACTACACGCCGTCGGTGAAGCTGACCCGCGAGCTGATGGACGACCGCATGTATCCGCTGACCGTCGCCGGGCTCGACCAGGGCATCAAGCGTCTGCACTGAGCGCACCGGACGCACTGAACGACACCGGCTGCAGGCCGGGCGAGGTGAAAGGTGAGCGGCAGCAAAATCGGTCTGGTACTTCCCGGCGGCGGTGCGCGCGGCGCGTTCCAGGTGGGCGTGCTGAAGGCCATCGCCGAGATCCTGCCCGGTGACGCCCCGAATCCTTTCCCCATACTGAGCGGCACCTCCGCCGGCGCCATCAATTCGGCGGTGCTCGCGAGCCGCGCGCGCCGGTTTCGCTGGGCAGTAAACGAGATGGAGGCCGTCTGGGCAGGCTTCCGCTCCGAGCAGGTCTTCCGCACCGATGCGCTGACCATGCTGAAGTCGAGCCTGCACTGGCTGGCAGCGATCGTGTTCGGCGGCCTCGGCGAACACAATCCTCGCTCGCTGCTCGACAACGATCCGCTGCGCTCGCTGCTCTCGCGAAACATCCGCTTCCCGCGCATACAGACCGCCATCGACCGCGGGCACGTCCAGGCCCTGGCCATCACGGCCGCCGGTTACCAGTCTTCGCGCTCGGTGACATTCTTCCAGGCGTCCCCGGGGACGCGCGCCTGGCAGCGCACCCGGCGCATCGGCGTGCGCTGTGCCATCAATCTGGATCACCTGATGGCCAGCATTGCCGTGCCGCTGGTCTTCCCGCCGACGTGCATCCGCGGCGAGTACTATGGCGACGGCGCGATGCGCCATTCCACACCGCTGTCGCCGGCGGTCCATCTCGGTGCCGACCGCATCCTGGTGATCGGCATCCGCGACGAGACGCCGGAACCGGCCGGCGATCCCCATACGCCGCCGATCTACCCGAGCTTCGGACACATCGCCGGCTACATGCTGGACACGCTGTTCCTGGACGGCCTGTACTCGGACCTGGAGCGACTGTCCCGCATCAACGATCTGATCGATTCGATACCGGAGGACGAGCGCACCGGCCCCGCGGCGAAGATGCGCCCGATCGACACCATGATCGTGATTCCCAGCGAGGACATCCGGGAGATCGCGGCCAGTTGCCGCAAGGCGGCGCCGTTGCCGCTCAGGGCGCTGATGCGCGGGCTCGGCGGTCCCGACAAGGGCGAGCGGCGGCTCCTGAGCTACCTGCTGTTCGAGTCGGAGTTCACCCGCGCGCTGATCGACCTGGGGTACCGGGATGCCATGACGGTCCGCGACGAACTCGAGGCCTTCGTGCGCGGCGCGGATGTGCCGCGACTGTTCGCTCCCTCCTGGATGCGCCGGGACCTGGCTGTCTGAGCGCGCCCGGCAGGGCCTCAGAGCAGCAGCAGCGTCCCCAGGCCGAGGAACACCATGAGGCCGACCACGTCGGTCACCGTGGTCAGCACCACGCCGCCGGCTATGGCCGGATCCACGCCGAGACGCTTCAGCGTCAGCGGGACGACGAAGCCGGCCGCAGCCGCCACGATCATGTTCAGGGTCAGCGCCGCGGCGATCACCGCGGCCACCATCCAGGTGCCGAACCAGGCCACCGTGACGACCGCCACCACCAGCGCCCAGCCGATGCCGTTCAGGATGCCGACGGAAACTTCCTTGGCCAGGATCTGGCGCGCGTTCGACTTGTCGATCTGGCCCAGCGCCATCGCCCGGGTGATGATGGTCAGCGATTGGGTGCCGGCGACGCCGCCCATGCTGGGCACCACCGGCATCAGCACGGCCAGCAGGACGATGGCGTCCACGGTGTCCTGGAACAGATCCACCACCGAGGCGGCCAGGAAGGCGGTCGCGAGGTTGATGCCCAGCCACACGGCCCGCCGCCTGGCGCTGGTCACCACCGGCGCGAACATGTCGTCCTCCTCGTCCAGGCCGGCGCGGCTCATGAGCGAGTGCTCGGCTTCCTCGCGGATGACGTCGAGGACGTCGTCCACCGTGATGCGCCCGAGCAGGCGGTTGTCCATGTCCACCACCGCCGCCGAGAGGAGATCCCGGTTCTCGAAGAAGCGCACCACCTCCTGATCGCTGGTCTCGGCGGGTATGGGTCTGGTCTCGGTGTCCATCACCTCGGCCACGGTCAGGTCCGGGTCGTTGGTGAGCAGCCGTGAAAGAGTCAGGGTGCCGAGGAAGATGTCATCCCGGTTGACCACGAATATGGACTCGGTCTGGTCCGGCATGCCGCCGTGCACCCGCAGGTAGCGCACCACCACCTCCAGCGTCACGTCCGGACGCACGGTGATGGTGTCCTTGTTCATGAGGCCGCCGGCACTGTCCTCCGGATAGGACAGCACCTCTCGCAGGCGGTCGCGGTCCTGCTTGTCGAGCGAGCGCAGTACCTGGCGGGTGACCGTCTCCGGCAGACCGGCCACCAGGTCGGCCAGGTCGTCTAGCTCCATGCCCTCGGTGGCGGCGATGAGCTCCTGGGCGTCCATGCGCTCGATGAGGCCGCTGCGGACCTCGTCGGCCACCTCGACCAGGATGTCGCCCTCGTCGTCCGGGTCCACGAGCTCCCAGACGACCGCGCGCTCGGCCGGCGGCAGGGACTCCAGCAGCCGCGCCACCTCGGAGGGATGCAGGCTGCCGATCATGCGCCGCACGGGACGCATGGCGCCGCCCTCCAGGGCTTCGCGCAGCGTCTCCAGCGGTGTCTGCTTCTGTTCCTGGTTATCCATGCTGCCGGCGCATACGCCCGTTGGGCGCAGGGTGTCCGGCGGCCCCCGCGGCCGCCCGAATCAGCGGGCAGTTTAGCCCGCGGCCCGTGACAAAGCTAAGGGTGGCGGGGCCTCAGCCGGCGTCGGGCGCCTTCTTGCCAGGCAGTTCGTTGTGGCGGGTGTGAATGGGCATGTGCTCTTCCGCCAGCGCCCGGGCGAGCTTCTCGGCCATGTACACGGAGCGGTGCTGGCCGCCGGTGCAGCCCACCGCCACCGTGAGATAACTGCGGTGGAAGCTCAGGTATTCCGGAATCCAGCGGCGCAGGAAGCCGATGATGTCCCGGTACATGGACTGCACCAGGGGCTGTTCGTCCAGGAAGCGGATGACGGCGGCGTCCGTTCCGGTCAGCGGCCGCAGGTTCGCCTCCCAGTACGGGTTCGGCAGACAGCGCAGGTCGAAGACGAAATCGGCGTCCGTGGGGATGCCGTGCTTGTAACCGAAGGACTCGATCAGGATGGACAGCGAACGGGGCAGCCGCGCCGCCACGCGCTCGCGCAGCGCATCGCGCAGTTCGTAGACGCTGGTGCGAGTGGTATCGATGACCAGATCGGCGGTGTTGATCACCGGGCCCAGCAGCTCGCGCTCCCGGTCGATGGCGTCGCGCAGTGCGAGGCCGCTGTCACCCAGCGGATGGCGGCGCCGGGTTTCGCTGTAGCGCTTCAGCAGGATGTCGTCCTCGGCCTGCAGGAAGATGACGTCGCATTCGATGCCGTCGTGCTTCATGCGCTGGACGAGGCCGGGCAGCGCCTCCAGGTCGGTGGCGGGGTTGCGGGCATCGATACCGACGGCGATGCGCTGGGTGGCGACGGCGCCGCCTTCCCGGGTGATCTCGGGCAGCAACGCGGGCAGCAGCCCCGCCGGCAGGTTGTCGATGCAATAGAAGCCGAGGTCCTCGAGGACGTTCAGCGCGACGCTCTTGCCCGAGCCCGACAGGCCGCTGACGATGATCAGGCGCGTGGAGCGGCGTTCTTCCGTGCCCGGCGCCACGCGCTCTCCTCAGGCCCCGCCGCCGGCCGCCAGCCCGCCCTCGGCGCGGGGCCGGTCTTCGGCCATCAGCGCCTCGTAGAGTTCGCGGCTGCTGCGGGCTTTCCTGAGCCGTGCCTGGGTGCCCCGTTGCGAGAGCATCTCCGTCAGGCCGCGGAAGTCCTCGATGGCCTGGTCGTCCACGTCCTCGGGGACGATCATGCCGAAGATCAGGTCCACGGGCTCGTCGTCCGGGGTGTCGAAGTCCACCGGCGTGGAGAGCTTCAGCAGCGCGCCGATGGGGAAGGGGGCGTCCGCGATGCGGGCGTGGGGCGCCGCCACCGCGCGGCCGAGCGCCGTGCAGCCGAGCCGTTCGCGCTCTGCGACCGCGGCGAAGATATCCGGCTGGCGCAGATCGTCGGAGCCGTGGGCGAGCAGCTCGCTCAGGATCTCTAGGGCGTGCTTCTTGCTCCGCGCCTCGACGTTGCAGAGTACGGAATCGGGTCTGACGAGTTCGTGCAGTGTCATGGGAAAGACCGTGAAAGAGGCGGCCCGCCGCGCGCTGCGGCGGGCCGCCCGGTGACTGTCAACTGAATGCGCGCTTGTCCGCCTCGCGGGCGTGGTGGTCGCAGAGCTTTTCCTTGTGCTTCTTGACCTGCCGGTCCAGCTTGTCGATGAGTCCGTCGATGGCGGCGTACATGTCTTCTTCCGTCGCGTCGGCATACAGCCGGCCGCCGCTGACCTGCACGGTGGCTTCGGCCTTGTGCCGCAGTTTCTCGACGGTGAGGATACAGTGCACGTCGGTCACGTGGTCGAAGTGTCGCTCGATGCGCCCTAGCTTCGTCTGTACGTAATCCTTCAGGGCGGGCGTCACGTCCACGTGGTGACCGGTGACATCTAGCTGCATGGCTCTCTCCTCTGCTGGGTGGGGCCGGGGAGGCGGGCGTCGGTCCGCCGCGCCCTGCGGCCGGAATCGTCCGGAACGAGGCCGCGCCGGACCCCCGCAGCCCTCATGCGGAGCTGCGCTCGCGGCGCTGGCTGGAAGACGGGATGTCCATGGCTTCACGATACTTCGCAACGGTCCGCCGCGCCACAACCACGCCGTCCTCCTTCAGCATCGCCGCGATCTTGCTGTCGCTGAGCGGTTTGCGGCGGTCCTCCGCGCCGATCAGCTTGCGGATCTTCGCGCGCACCGCCACGGAGGACTGGTCCTCGCCGTCGACGCTGCCGACGTGACTGGAGAAGAAATAGCGGAACTCGAGCACGCCGCGCGGCGTGTGCATGTACTTGTTGTTGGTGACCCGGGAGATCGTCGACTCGTGCATCTCCACGGCCTCCGCCACGTCCCGCAGCACCATAGGTTTCATGGCCTCTTCGCCGTGCTCGAAGAAGTCGGTCTGGCGCTCGACGATGCAGGTGGCCACCTTCATCAGCGTCTCGTTGCGGATCTCCAGGCTGCGGACCAGCCAGCGGGCCTCCTGCAGCTGCGCCTTCAGCGCCGTATGCCCGCCGTCGCCGCGCAGCATCTCGGCGTATCGCTGGTTGACGGTCAGCCGGGGTATGCCGGAGGAGGCGATCTCGACCAGCCACTCGCCGTCGATCTTGCGCACGAAGACGTCCGGGATGACGTACTCGGTGCGGGCGGGTGCGATGGCCTGCCCGGGTCGTGGATGACAGCCGCGGATGAGTGCCAGCGCGTCGGTGAGTTCGTCGCCCGACACCTGCAGTTCGCGCTGCAGGTGTGCCGGGTCGTTCTCGGCGACCAGCTCCAGGTGCTCGGCCGCGAGCTCGCGGGCCAGCCCGAGACCGGGCGTGTCCCCGGCGAGCTGGCGCAGCTGCAGGTCGATGCACTCGGAAAGCGAGCGCGCCGCGATGCCGGCCGGGTCGAAGCGCTGAATCTTCCGGAGCGTACGCTCGGCGTCCTCCTCGCTGACGTTCAGCTCGGGTCCGGCGATGTCGCGGATCTCGTCCAGGGAGACGGTGAGATAGCCGTCGTCGTTGATGGCGTCGATGATCGCCTCGCCGATCAGCATCTCCCGGGGCGTGAACTTCTCCAGCTCGAGCTGCCAGTGCAGGTGCTCGTGCAGCGATTCCTGGCTCTCGTCGGCGAACTCGGACATGCCGCGATCGCCGCTCCAGCCGGAGTCCTGGCTCCTCGCGGGCAGGTCGCGCCAGCTGTCCTCCGCGGTGACCGCCCGCACGTCGCCCGGTGCCTCTTCGGTGGCGGACTCGCCGTTCACGCGCGGCGGCTCCGGCAGCTCCTCCGCCTCCAGCATCACGTTCTCTTCCAGCGCTTCCTGGATCTGCGCCGTCAGGTCCATCACGGGCAGCTGCAACAGACGGATGGCCTGTTGCAGCTGCGGCGTCATCGTCAGCTGCTGACTGAGTTTTAGCTGGAGTGACGGTTTCAACATCTTGCTGCCGGGCAGCCGCTTTCGCGCTGCCGGTGAGTTCGTGTGCGTCTGCCGATGGTCAGAGCCGGAACCCCTCGCCCAGATAGACCTGTCGCACGTGGCGGTTCGCCAGAATCTCCTCGGGCGTGCCTTCTGCGATCAGTGACCCCTCGTTGAGTATATAGGCTCGGCTGCAGATTCCGAGGGTCTCCCTCACATTATGATCAGTGATGAGGACCCCGATGCCGCGGTCGCTCAGGTGGCGGATGATGCGCTGGATGTCGATGACCGATATCGGGTCGACGCCGGCGAAAGGCTCGTCCAGCAGCACGAAGCGCGGGTCCGCCGCCAGCGCCCGTGCGATCTCCACGCGCCGGCGCTCGCCGCCGGACAGACTCATGCCGAGACTCGTGCGTACGTGACCGACATGCAGCTCGTCCAGCAGCTCGTCCAGGATGCGCTCGCGGTCGCTGCGCTCCAGCTCGTCCCGGGTCTCGAGGATCCCCAGCACGTTCTGCTCGACGGTGAGCTTGCGGAAGATGGAAGCCTCCTGGGGCAGATAGCCGAGACCGAGCCGGGCGCGGCGGTGCATGGGCAGGTGGGTGAGGTCCTGACCGTCCAGCAGGATGCGTCCCTTGTCGCAGGGGATCAGGCCCACGATCATGTAGAAGGCCGTGGTCTTGCCGGCGCCGTTTGGGCCCAGCAGGCCGACGACCTCGCCGCTGGAGATCTCCAGCGAGATACCCTTGACGACTTCCCGGAACTTGTAGCTCTTGTGGACGTCCTGGACGCTCAGGATGCTCATGGCGCCTCGTCGTCGTCCAGGCGCTGCTCCACCTCCTCGGGCACGATCGTGAGGCTCACCTTGCCGTCCTCGCCCTCCCGGCCGCGGGCGGTCACCACCTGCTGGTTGAGGTCGTAGACCAGCAGATCGCCGGCGATGGTATTGGAGCCCTCGCTGATGCGCGCATCGTCGGTGAAGGTAACCCTGCCGGCGGTCACGTCGTATTCGAAACGGCCGGCCCGGCCGGTGGTCACCGTGCCTTCCTCGGGCCGTACGTCGCGGAACCGTGCGGGGTCTCCGGCGGCCACGGCGCTGGCCAGGCGGTGATCCCTGAACGTAAGTTCGGCGCTGTCGCAGAGGATGTTGGTGGTATCCACGTCGATCGTCACGTCCCCCTCGAAGCGCCACACACTGTCCCGGAAGTCCGGGCTGCTGTCGCCTCCGAACAGCGTCTGACCCAGGTCCGCCTCGATGCCGATCGTGCCCTGGGTGATGCGCAGGCCGCGGAAGATCATCAGGTTGTTGCGGCGGTCGAATTCGCTGGAGTCGGCATCCAGCGAGATCGGCAGCCGGCTGTCGATGCCCTCGCGGAGGCTCTGGCCCGGGGAGGCGAGGGGAGCCGCCAGCAGGACGGCGGCCGCCGCCAGGAGGGGCGCGGTCGCGAGCCGCTTCTTGAACCCGCGCCGGCGCACGATGCGCCCGGCGTCAGGGCATGAATTTGCCGCTGACATTGGACTTCAGCTCCACTCGGTCTTCCTGCAGGAATGCTAGCATGCCGGTCGCCGACAGACTCTGCTCGCCGATGCGGATTGTGACGCGTTCCTCGGTGCTCGCCGTCTTCGCGCGCGGGTCGAATTCCAGGTGCGGAGTGGTGAGCTCGGTGACCTCGCCGTTGTCGTCCGGCTCGCTGACCGCGCGCACGTTGCCGCTCAGCACGATCTTCCGCGACGCCGGCTCCAGCACCCCGCTGGCGGCGGTCAGCGACCAGGGCACGGTGGCCTCCGGGCTGTAGCGCACGGTCACGTCGGTGAGTTGCACCGGCCCGCCGTCCGCCGCCTGGGTCGCCTCCGCCGCGTGCAACCGGTACAGAACGTCGCCGTCCTCGGCCGTACCGGTGACAGTGGCATCCCGCATGTAGTAGCCGCTGACGATCGTGCTCGGATCGGCCGCCTCCGGCACCTCTTCGGTTCCCCGCAGGCTAAGCAGCCAGGTGCCGACGGCGGCCGCCGCCAGCAGCAGCAGGGCGAGGACGCCGCGGAGGTTCACGCTGAGGCGCCTTCGTTGCGGGCGGCGAGTCTTGCGGCGAGGACGAGATCGGCCACTTCCCTGACGGCGCCGTGGCCGCCGCTGCGGGTCGTGACGTAATCCGCCCCGGCGACGATGTCGTCGACGGCGTTGGCCACAGCGATGGCGAGGCCGCAGGTGCGCATCGCCTCCAGGTCGGGCAGGTCGTCGCCCACGTAGGCCGCCTCGGCCAAGTCGATGCCGAGTTCGTCCGCCAGCGCACGGAGTTCGGGAATCTTGTGCCGGCAGCCCTGCACGACCCGGGTCACGCCCAGCTCCGCCATGCGCCGGTCGACGGCGCCGGAGCGCCGGCCGCTGATGATGGCCACCTGCACCCCCGCTTCGAGCAGCCGGCGCACGCCATAGCCGTCCTGGGTGTGGAAGGCCTTGTATTCCCTGCCATCCTCGTCCATGAGGAAGCGCCCGTCGGTGAACACGCCGTCCACGTCGAAGACGATCAGACGCAGCCGGGCCAGCCTGTCGCTCAGGTCCGCCACCGCTACATGACGCCGGCGCGGAACAGGTCGTGGATGTTCAGCGCCCCGATCAGATGCTCGCGCTCGTCCACGACCAGCAGCGCCGTGATCTTGTTCTGCTCGATGATGTGCACCGCTTCCGCGGCGAGGGTGTCCGGTGTCACGGTCAGGCAGCCGGGATGGGTGACCTCCGCCATGGTCGTAGCGCGGATGTCGACGCCGGTGTCGAGCGTGCGGCGCAGGTCGCCGTCGGTGAAGATGCTGACCACCCGGCCGGAGTCGTCCACCACCGCGGTCATGCCGAGGCCCTTGCGGGTCATCTCCAGGAGGCCCTCGCTGAGCGTGACTCCGGGGCTCACCCGCGGCACGTCCTCGCCGGTGTGCATGATGTCGCCCACCGTCAGCAGCAGACGCCGGCCCAGGCTGCCGCCGGGATGCGAGCGGGCGAAATCCTCGGCCGTGAAGCCGCGCGACTCGAGCAGCGCCACCGCCAGCGCATCGCCCATCGCCAGCGTCGCCGTGGTGCTCGCGGTGGGCGCCAGATTGAGCGGGCAGGCCTCTTCCCGAACGCCGACGTCGAGGACCACGTCCGAGGCCCTCGCCAGCGTGGAATCGCGCTTGCCGGTCAGCGTGATCAGCGGCACGCCGAGCCGCTTGACCAGCGGCAGGATGGTGACGATCTCCTGGGTCTCGCCGGAATAGGAGACGGCCATGACCAGGTCGGTGGCGGTGATCATGCCCAGGTCGCCGTGGCTCGCCTCGCCCGGGTGGACGAAGAAGGCCGGGCTGCCGGTGCTGGCCAGGGTGGCCGCGATCTTGCCGCCGATGTGACCGGACTTGCCCATGCCGGTGACGACGATGCGCCCGGCGCAGGCCAGGCAGAGGCTGCAGGCGCGGTCGAACTCCTCGCCGATGCGTTCGGCCAGGTCCTGTACCGCCCGTGCCTCGATGCCGAGCACGTTGCGGGCCAGTTCTCTGGTGGCTCTTGCGTCCAGCTTTCGCTCCTGGCGGCGTCGCCGCCGCGGCTCAGGTGAGCGTCTGCCCCAGGTTCTGCGAGACCACGTAGGCGTGGTAAGCCACGAACGCGACGAGCAGCGCCACGCCTTCCAGTCGGCCGATACGGCCGGCGTCTGCGTAATTGTACGTCATCGCGAACAGGACCAGCGTGACGGCCACCATGACGAAGAAGTGCAGCGTAAGCACCGTCGGTTCCACCGTCGCCGGATGGATGACGACGGCCAGGCCGATGACCGCCAGCAGGTTGAACATGTTGGAGCCGAGGATGTTGCCGATGGCCAGGCCCTGCTCGCCCTTCAGCGCGCTCACCAGCGACACCGCAAGTTCCGGCAGGCTGGTGCCGATGGCCACCAGGGTGACGCCGATCACGAGTTCGCTGACACCGAGTTGCCGGGCCAGCTGGAGGGCGCCGTCCACCAGCAGTTCCGAGCCCACGAGCAGCACGGCGAGGCCCACCGCCAGCCAGAGGATGGCCGTGCGCATCGGCATGTCGCGGGGAATCTCGGCCTCGTATTCCGCCTCGATGGGATCGGCGGCGCGCGCCCCCGTCCCGAGCCGCACGATCCAGTACAGCACCACTATCAGGGCCCCGAGCAGCACGAAGCCGTCGATGCGGGTCAGGCGCAGGTCCAGGAACAGGGCGAGCGTGAGCAGGGTCACCGCCAGCAGCAGGGGCATCTCCCGGCGCAGGATGGTGGAGGTCACCAGGATGGGTCGCACCGCCGCGACGGCCCCGAGCACCAGGGCGACGTTGGCGATATTCGAGCCGATCGCGTTACCGAGCGCGAGGCTCGGGCGCCCCGCGAGGGCGGCGACCACGGAGACGAGGATCTCTGGTGCAGAGGTCGCGAAGCCGACGATGGTGAGCCCGATCAGCAGCGTGGGGACGCCCAGGTTGCGAGCCGTCCCCGCTGCGCCCACCACGAAACGGTCCGCGCCCCAGATCAGGAGTGCCAGGCCGATCGCGACGGAGATGAGATCGAGCAACATGGTCAGGTTCCAACCTCGAAAGGGCGATGCAGCGCCCGCGACAGCCGCCCCCCGCGGCGAAGAGGGGCAGAATCATACACAATAGGACCCGGCCGCCGCGACGCCGGGCGCAGCCGTTGGGTCGGGACTGCCTTTGGGCTACACTGCGCGCGGAATCATACAGAGTGCTTCATCAGTTTGGGGATGATTACACCTCAGGAAATCTCGCAGCTTATCGAGCAGGGCCTGCCCGACACCCGGGCGCAGGTGGCCAGCGACGACAACACCCATTTCGAGGCCGTCGTCGTGAGCCCGCAGTTCGAGGGACAGCGGCCGCTCAGGCGCCACCAGATGGTCTATGGCTGTCTCGGCGAGCGCATGGGCCGCGAAATCCACGCGCTCTCGATCCGCGCCTTCACGCCCGACGAGTGGAGCCGCCAGGGCTGAGGCGCCCGGCAGCCCGGTTGCGACCATGGACAAACTGAAGATCACCGGCGGCACGGCGCTGGACGGCGAGATTCGCATCTCCGGAGCCAAGAACGCCACGCTGCCGATCCTCGCGGCCACCCTGCTGGCCTCGGACCGGGTCACCGTCGCCAATGTCCCCCATCTCAGGGACGTGACCACCACCATCTCGCTGCTCCAGCGCATGGGCGTGGAGGTCACCGTGGACGACCGGCTCAGCGTGGAGGTGGACGCCTCGGCCATCCGCGAGCTGCGGGCCCCCTACGACCTCGTGAAGACCATGCGCGCCTCCATCCTGGTGCTGGGGCCGCTGGTGGCGCGCCACGGCGCCGCCGACGTCTCGCTGCCCGGCGGCTGCGCCATCGGCGCCCGGCCGGTGGACCTGCACGTGGCGGGGCTGCGGGCGATGGGCGCCGAGGTCGAGATCGAGGACGGCTACATCCGCGCCCGCGCCGGCCGTCTGCAAGGCACCCACTTCGTGTTCGAGACGGTGACTGTCACCGGGACCGAGAATCTGATGATGGCGGCCACACTGGCTCGGGGCGAGACGGTGCTGGAGAACGCGGCGCGCGAGCCGGAGGTGGCGGATCTCGCCGACTTCCTCAACAGCATGGGGGCCCGCATCGAGGGCGCCGGCACCGGCACCATCCGCATCCAGGGCGTCGAGACGCTCTCGGGCACGCGCCATACGGTGCTGCCGGACCGGATCGAGACCGGCACTTACCTGGTGGCCGGCGCCATGACGCGTGGCCGCGTCCGGCTGAAACAGACCCGGCCGGATATCCTGGAGGCGGTGCTCGCCAAGCTCACCGAGGCGGGTGCGCAGATCAGTACGGGCGAGGACTGGATCGAACTGGACATGGGCGGGCGACGGCCGCGCGCCGTGGACATCCGCACGGCGCCCTATCCCGCCTTCCCGACGGACATGCAGGCGCAGTTCTGCGCGCTGAATGCCGTGGCCGAAGGCGTGGGCACCATCACCGAGACCATCTTCGAGAACCGCTTCATGCACGTGCTCGAGATGCAGCGCATGGGCGCGCGCATCCGCCTGGAGGGGAACACGGCGATCTCGGAAGGGGTGGAGGCACTGCAGGGCGCCCCGGTCATGGCCACGGACCTCCGGGCCTCCGCCGGGCTGGTGCTCGCGGGGCTGGTCGCCAGAGGCGATACCCTGGTGGACCGCATCTACCACGTCGACCGCGGCTACGAGTGCATCGAGGAGAAGCTGCGTCAGCTCGGCGCCATGATACGGCGGGTGCCCGGCAGCGAGACCGGCGCCGGCGAGGCCCGCGCGGGGCGGGCGACCGGCTAAGGGGGAGAGTCGGCCGACGACTCGGGCGAGGCAGAGGGCGCCGGCCGGAACTGCGGCCGCTCGCCGACGACCGCCTCGGTCGCGAAGCGCTCTCCGTCGCGGATGCCCGTGATGGCGAGGCGCGTGCCCGGTTTCACGCCGGCCACCCGCAGCAGCGCCTGCTGGGTGTTGCCGATAGGCGCACCGTCGATCGCCACCAGCACGTCGCCCCGCCGGAGACCGGCGCGGCTCGCCGGGCTGTCCTCGTGGACCCGTTCCAGCAGGATACCGCCCGTACTCTCGAGGCCCAGTGCCGCCAATTCCGCGGGTGTGAGATCGTCGGGCTCCATGCCGAGCCATCCGCGGATGACGCGGCCGTGCTCCTTCAGCTCGCGCACCACGCCGCGCACGAGATTTACCGGGATGGCGAAGCTGATGCCTTCGGTGGCGATGTCCTGCGCGAGCACGGCGGTGTTGATGCCCACCAGCTCGCCGCGCGTGTTCACCAGCGCGCCGCCGGAATTGCCGGTGTTGATCGCAGCGTCGGTCTGGATGAAGTTCTCGAACGTGGTCAGGCCTAGCAGGCCGCGGCCGGTCGCGCTGACGATGCCCTGGGTCACCGTCTGGCTCAGGCCGTAGGGGTTGCCGATGGCCAGCACCACGTCACCGATGCGCAGCCGGTCCGAGCGGCCCAGTGGCACCGCCGGCAGGTCCGGCAGGTCGATCTTCAGCAGCGCCAGGTCGGTCTCCAGGTCCTGGCCCACGGGCACCGGGTCGGCCACCCGGCCGTCGGCGAGCTGCACCCGGATCTGCACCGCGCCGGCGACCACGTGGTAGTTGGTGACCAGGTAACCCTCGTCGTCGATGATGACGGCCGAGCCGAGACTGGAGTCGAGCCGGAAGCGTTCCGGCCGGCGCTCCTCGGGCCGCGCACCGTCGCGCACCAGCCGCGTGGTGTATACGTTGACCACGGCGGGGGCGCTGCGGGCCACCGCGTCGGCGTAACCTCCCGGGGCGGAGAGACCGGCGGCTTCCGGCCCGCCGGAGACGGGCATCAGCTCCGGTTTCACCAGCACGATCAGGAAGGCCGCGGCCAGCCCGATCACGACCGACTGGACAAGGAAGTAGATTGCCCGCTGGATGCCTGCCATAACGCTCTCGTGACGCTCGTGGACACCGCCCGGACCCGGGTCATCCGGCGGCCCGCTGGTAGGCAACTCCGTCTGGCGGTGTGTATAATCCCGGTTTTGACCCACGCGCGGCCTCCGGCCCAGGACCTCTCCGGGCCTGTCAGGCTCCCGCCGGGAATCTCAGCCAATTTACCAGTTTCGAGCCAAACCTAGAACGAGCTTGTCATAGCCGGTTGTATGGGAGTGCCTGATGACGGACGACGTTGATCGCAGCAGACGTCATTTCCTTGCTGTAGCCACCGCCGTAACCGGCGGTGTGGGCGCGGTGCTCGCCGCGGCGCCTTTCGTTATTTCCCTGCGGCCCAGCGCCCGTGCCGAGGCTCTCGGCGCACCGGTGGAGATCGACGTCGGCCCTCTGGAGGTCGGCGAGATGGTGCGTGTCGAGTGGCGCGGCAAGCCGGTCTGGGTGCTGCGTCGCAGCGAGGACATGCTGGGGCGGCTGGATAAAGTTGAACAATACCTGCGCGACCCGGACTCCTCCGAATCCGACCAGCCCGAATATGCGGAAAACCAGGCGAGGGCGCGGAAACCCGAGTACTTCGTGGTGGTCGGCCAGTGCACCCACCTCGGCTGCGCGCCCATCAAGCGGTTCGAGGTCCAGCCCGCGGACTTGGGCGACGACTGGTACGGCGGTTTCTACTGCCCGTGCCACGGCTCGAAGTTCGACCTGTCCGGCCGGGTGTACTCGGGTGTGCCGGCACCGCTGAACCTGCCGGTGCCGCCGTACCGCTTCATCAATGACGACGTGATACTGGTCGGTGACGAGACGGGAGCAGCGTAAGACCATGGCTAGAACGGAAGCTGAAGTGACCGAGTCGACCCGCGGCGGTGGGCTGGTGAAGTGGATCAACGACCGCTTCCCGCTGGAGAGCATGCTGAAGGAGCATGTCACCGAATACTACGCCGCTAAGAACTTCAATATCTGGTACGTCTTCGGCGTGCTGTCGATGGTGGTGCTGGTCATCCAGCTGGTGACCGGTATTTTCCTCACCATGAACTACAAGCCCTCGGCGACCGAGGCGTTCGCCTCGGTCGAGTACATCATGCGCGACGTGGACTGGGGCTGGCTGATCCGCTACATGCATTCCACCGGCGCGTCCGCCTTCTTCGTCGTGGTCTACCTGCACATGTTCCGTGCCATGCTGTACGGCTCGTACAAGAAGCCGCGGGAGCTCATCTGGATCATCGGCATGCTGATCTTCCTCGTCCTGATGGCGGAGGCATTCTTCGGCTACCTGCTGCCCTGGGGTCAGATGTCCTACTGGGGCGCCCAGGTGATCGTCTCCCTGTTCGGCGCCATACCGGCCATCGGCGACACGCTGGTGGAGTGGATCCGCGGTGACTACTCCATCTCCGACATCACGCTGAACCGGTTCTTCGCCCTGCACGTCATCGCGCTGCCGCTGGTGCTGGTCATGCTGGTGGTGGTGCACATCCTGGCGCTGCACGAGGTGGGCTCGAACAACCCGGACGGCATCGAGATCAAGGAGCACAAGGATGCGGACGGCGTGCCGGTTGACGGCGTGGCGTTTCATCCGTACCACACCTCCAAGGACCTGGTGGCGATCATCGTCTTCCTGATGGCGTTCTCGGCGGTTGTCTTCTTCGCGCCGGAGATGGGCGGTTATTTCCTGGAGCACGCCAACTTCGATCCGGCGGATCCCCTGGTGACACCGGAGCACATCGCGCCGGTGTGGTACTTCACGCCCTTCTACGCGATCCTGCGGGCGGTGCCGGACAAGCTGCTCGGCGTCATCCTGATGGGTGCGGCCGTGCTGCTGCCGCTGTTCCTGCCCTGGCTGGACCGCTGCAAGGTCAAGTCCATCCGTTACCGGGGTGCGATCTACAAGGGCGCGCTGGCTGCCTTCGTCGTCAGCTTCATCGTGCTGGGTTATCTCGGGGTGCAGCCCGCGACCGGCCTGTACACGCTGCTGGCGCGGATCTTCACTGTGGTGTACTTCGCGTTCTTCCTGCTGATGCCGTTCTACACGAAGATCGAGAAAACCAAACCGGTGCCGGAGAGGGTCGTCTACCATGGCTAAGGCAAGAATCGTCGTCACGCTCGTCGCGGCCGCGGCGGCTTCTTTCTCGGTCGAGGCCACGGCCGCCGGCGGGGGCTCGCAGTTCAACGAGCCGGCCAACAACGACGTGGGCAACGAGGCCTCGCTGCAGCGGGGTGCGCGCAATTACATGAACTACTGCGCCGGCTGCCATTCGGCCAAGTACGTGCGCTACAACACGCTGGCGGACGGTCTCGAGCTGAGCGAGGAACAGCTCATCGAGAACCTGATGTTCAACGCCGAGAAGACCCACGAGACCATCCGGGCCTCCATGCCGGCCGATCAGTCGGCGCGGTGGTTCGGCAAGACGCCGCCGGATCTCTCGCTGATCGCCCGCAGCCGGGGCACGGATTATCTCTACAACTTCCTGCGCACCTTCTACGTGGATGACAGCCGGCCCACGGGTACCAACAACATGGTGCTGGCCGCGGCCAGCATGCCTCACGTGCTCTGGAAGCTGCAGGGACTGCAGCGGCCGGTCTACGAAGAGGTGACTGACGAGAAGGGCCACACGGTGCAGCAGTTCGTGGAGTTCGAGCAGGTCACCGAGGGTACGCTCTCGCCCGAGGAGTACGACCAGTTCGTGCGCGACACGGTCAACTTCCTCGACTACATCAGCGAGCCCGTTCAGCTCGAGCGTCGCGTGCTCGGCGTCTGGGTCCTGCTGTTCCTGGTGGTATTCTTCCTCTTCGCCTACTTGCTGAAGAAAGAGATCTGGAAGGACGTACACTGAGTTACCAGCCTGCCACCGGGCCATGCGCCCCGCCGCAACAGGACGTCAGAGGTAGACCATCATGGCGGTAATAGCCAACCGGCGCTCAGTGATGACGCTGTTTTCCCGGCCCACCGACATCCACAGTCACCGGGTGCGGCTGGTGCTCGCCGAGAAGAGCATCAACATCGAGATCGTCAACGTCGAGGGGCCGGATCTGCCCGAGGACCTGCTCGACCTGAACCCCTACCACAGCGTGCCCACTCTCGTGGACCGGGACCTGGTGCTGTACGACTCGCGGGTGATCATCGAGTATCTGGACGAGCGCTTCCCGCACCCGCCCCTGATGCCCGTGGACCCGGTGACCCGGGCTCATTTCCGCCTGGCCCTGTTCCGTATCGAGACGGACTGGTATCGCCTGGCAGAGGAGATCGAGGAGGCCAGCGAGAAGAAGCAGGCGACCCGTTCCCGGAAGATGCTGAAGGAGTCCATCCTGCAGAGCGCGGATGTGTTCGCCGCGCGGGAGTTCTTCCTGAGCGACGAATTCTCGCTCGTGGATGCGAGCATCGCGCCCATCCTGTGGCGCCTGCCCGTCTACAACATCGACATTTCGACCAAGAGCGGCGCCATAGAGGCCTACATGGACCGGATCTTCGCCCGCTCTTCGTTCCAGCAGAGTCTCACCGAACGCGAACAGGAGATGCGGCTGTGAGCCTGCGGTCGGCACCCGCAGGATGAGTTCGGACGCCCCGGCAGCGGTATCGAAGCGTCCCTATCTCGTGCGCGCGATGCACGAGTGGATGAGCGACAGCGGACATACGCCGCACATCGTGGTCGACGCCACCATGGCCGGAGTCAACGTGCCCGAGCAGCACGCGAAGGACGGCCGCATCATCCTCAACATCAGCTATTCCGCCGCCCATGACCTCAGGCTGGACAACGAGGCGGTCAGCTTCCGCGCCCGTTTCGGCGGTACGCCATACGACGTGTGGGTGCCTGTGACGGCCATCCTGGGCATCTACGCGCGGGAGACCGGCCAGGGCATGATCTTCTCCCAGAACGACGACGGACCCGAGCCGCCGGACGGCCCAGGCGGCGACGGCGGCAACGATGACGATAAGGGCGACGATGGCGGGCGCAGCGGCCGGCCGTCCCACCTCAAGGTGGTGAAGTAGCAGGCAGCGCTGCCGGCGCTAGCCGGCGCCCAGCAGCGAGCGGTCGATGAGATCGCACAGGCAGTGGATCACCACGAGATGCACTTCCTGGATCCGCGCGGTGCGCTCCGCCGGCACTCTTATCTCGACGTCGTCGGCACCCAGCATGCTGGCCATGCGGCCGCCGTCGCGTCCGGTCAGGGCCAGCACCGGCATGCTGCGCTCGTGGGCGGCGGTAATGGCGCGGCAGACGTTCTCCGAGTTGCCCGAAGTGGATATCGCCAGCAGCACGTCGCCCGGTCGGCCGAGCGCGCGGACCTGCTTGGAGAAGATCTCGTCGTAGGCGTAGTCGTTCGAGATCGACGTCAGTGTCGAGGAATCCGTGGTGAGTGCCAGGCCCGGCAGCCCCGGGCGCTCTCTCTCGAAGCGGTTCAGCAGCTCCGAGGAGAAGTGCTGGGCGTCGCCCGCCGACCCGCCGTTGCCACAGGAGAGAATCTTGCCGTCTTCCAGCAGGCAGCGGGTGAGCATCGCGCCGCCGGCGGCGACGGGCAGCGCCAGACTGTCGGTCGCCGCCTGCTTGACGGCGATGCTCTCGGCGAAGTGGTCTCTGACGATGCTCTCGGGTTCCATGGCGGCTCTCTGCTCTCGTCCTGCTTCCTCACCAGGGTCGGAAGGCGTCCTGCAGCCATTGTAACCGTGGACGCCCGTCTGCGCTCACGTCGAAGCGGAATTCCATCTCCGCATAGCGGGGATGGCGGCAGAGAAACTGCTCGGCGGCGCGGACGATCCGGCGCTGCTTGGACGGCGAGACGGAGTCACGGGCGCTGCAGCGTGCGCCGGCACCCCGGTAGCGGACCTCGACCACGACCAGCGTATTCCCGGTCCGCATGAGCAGATCCAGCTCGCCGAGGCGGCAGCGGTAGTTCGCCGCCACGCAGTCGAGCCCGGCGTTCTCGAGGTGGCGGCGGGCCAGTCCCTCGGCGCCGTCCCCTAGTCGCTGTCGTCCGGTGCGTCCCACGATCCCGGCGGCGGCTCCCTGGGCGAGTCAAGGAGCAGGAAGTCGATGCCCGGCTCCAGCTCGGCCTCGTCTTCGAGCTCCGGTACCGGTTCGGCCACCGCGACGATCTCTCCCTGCTCGAATGTGGCGAAGGGCAGGCGGCGGTGGATCACGCCGCGCAGGTCCATGCTGAGTTCCCCGGTCATCCCCTGCAGCGGTTCTTCCAGGCCGCCGCCGGCGCCATCCTGCAGCGCGCCGACCAGCCGGTAGGCGTCGTAGCCCATGGCGTGCAGCCGGGACAGCGGGGCGGACCCCGACCAAAGCTCGGCGTAGGTGGCACGCAGGCGTTCGATCTCCGCGCGCTGCGAGACGATCCACGGGACCTCCGGGAACAGCACGCCGTTCAGGTCGGCGTTGCTGCGGCCGTCGCGCTCGTTGATGGTCGAGGTGGCGTAGACGGGCAGGCCGCCGGCGTAATGGAAGCGCAGCTGCGGGCGCATCAGGCGGGCGGTCGTACCGTCGGCGGCGAGGAAGATGAAGTCGATGTCGCCGCGTCGCCGGGGCTCGAACTGCAGCGATCCGCCCACGACGCCGCGCAGCCGGCGGTAACGCTGGATGCTCTCGTCGAGCAGCAGGAGATCCTCGATGGTGTCGGAGAAATCGGCGGCGCCGGGCTGGTAGCGGCGGTAGTCCAGCAGCCTGCCGCCGGACTGGTTCAGCGAAGCGGCGAAGGCGCCCAGCACCCGCTCGCCCCAGTCGGATGCGGGGACGAGTGCCACGCCACGAGGATGTTCGTCGATGACGGCCCGAAGGCCGACCTGGGCCGCCTCGTCCTCCGGCGCCAGGGCGTACTGGTACAGGCCGGCGGGGGGCTGGACCTCATCCGGCAGCGTGTTCAGCGCCAGTGTCGGTACCGAAATCTCCACTCCCGTGGCGATGTCCATCACCGAGGGCTTCAGCAGCGGGCCGATGACGAATTCGGCGCCGTCCTCCACCGCCTGCCGGTATGCGTAGACGTTGCCTTCGGCGGCAACGTCGTAGAACCGGATAAGCGGCTTCATGCCCTCGCGGAAGTCGTTGAACCAGGCGCCGAGGATGCCGTCGCGGATGGCCGTCCCGGCCCGGCCGCTGCGGCCGGACAGGGGCAGCAGCACCGCGATCTGGCGGGGATAGGCGCCGGCCGTGATGTCGACGTTCAGCAGGGAGGGCACCAGGTCGGCCAGGGCCGGGTGGCGCGGATACGACCGGCGCCAGTCCATGACACCGCGCCGGAAGGCCAGGGTATCAGCCGCTGCGGCGGTCCCGGTCAGTCCGAGTTCGAGCCAGCCCCGTATGGTCGGGTCGGAGGCCTCAGCCAGTGCCGCCTCCAGTTGCGCCGGCGGCGTGCCGATCAGGCCCGCCCAGATGATCTCGTGGTTCGTGCGCACGGCGCGGGCGTCGTCCAGCCACAGCTCCCGCCGGACCAGCAGTTCCAGGGCCTCGCGGGTTCTGCCCGTGTCGAACAGCGCCGCGCCCCGCAGCGCATCCCGGCGCAGGCGCTGTTCCACCCTCAGGCTCGGGTCGTCCAGAGCCTGCAGACGCTCCAGCGCGGCGGCCGCGTCGCCGGCCGCGAGGTCGAGGCGTGCGGCGGTCAGTGCCCAGTCGGTTGCAAGATCGGCATCCGCCGGCTTCTGCGTGCTCCCGAAGGCGGTCCGCGCCCGGGCCACATCGCCGGCGCGCAGCCATTCCTCCACCGCCATCAGGGTCAGGCGCGTGCGCTCGTCGCCCGCGGCGTCGCCGGCCAGCGCGATGTAGATGCGGGCCGCGTCCTGGTGGCGGCCTGCCGCTGCCAGCGAGTCGGCTCGCGCCTCGGCCTGGGGATAGCCGGTGCCGCCCGGCGTGGTCTGGCAGCCGGCGGCGAAGAGTGCCGCGAGCAGGAGCGCGAAGATGCGCAGAGCGGCTTGCCCTCGTGTGTATTTGCCATGCACGATGCGACGATTCCTCATGAAAGACCCCGAGATGGCCAGAGCCGCTGGAGAGAGCATACCGGCGCCGGATACCGCCGGAGTACTGTACGTCGTCGCCACGCCCATCGGCAATCTGGACGATCTGTCCGTGCGGGCGCGGTATACGCTCGGGGCGGTCGACCTGATCGCAGCGGAGGATACCCGGCACACCCGGCGATTGCTAACGCATTTCGGCATCAGAAAGCCGCTTTTTGCGCTGCACGAGCACAACGAGGAGCAGGCGATACCGGGTCTCGTCGAGCGTCTCGGCGCCGGTGAGTCAATGGCGCTGGTGAGCGATGCGGGCACGCCGCTGGTGAGCGACCCCGGTTTCCGTCTGGTGCGCGCGGCGGCGGGCGCGGGCCTGACGGTCTCGCCCGTCCCGGGTCCCTGTGCCGCCGTCGCCGCGCTCAGCGCTGCCGGACTGCCGACGGACACTTTCATCTTCCTCGGCTTCCCGCCGGCGCGGCGGGAGGCCCGCCGGAGATGGCTGGAGGCGGTGCGCACTGACCCGCGCACGCTGGTCCTTTACGAATCGGTGCATCGCTGCGGCGAGTTGCTGGAGGACCTGGCCGCCGTGCTCGAGCCGGAGCGGCCCGTCGTGATCGGGCGGGAACTCACCAAGGCCCACGAGACCTTCCACCGTGGCACTGCCGACGACATGGCCGCGGCGTGGCGGGACGGCGCCATCACGGCCAGAGGGGAGTTCGTCGTATGCGTGGGCGGTGCGCCGTCGGCCGGGCCGGACGAGGACGCCACCGAGGCCGACCGGGTGCTCGGTCTACTGCTGGAGGAACTGCCGGTGAAGACGGCCGCGAAGCTGGCTGCGCGGCTGACCGGCGCACCCCGCAACCGCCTGTACCGCCGCGCCCTGGCCCTGAAAGGCGACGACTGAGATCCGGCCTCCGGGATGCTTGATTCCCGTACCGGCTTGCCCTAATTTGGATCACGGAGCCGGCCAGGCAATCGCCCCGCCTTGCGCGGGGAGGAAAGTCCGGGCTCCCTCGGACAGGACGCCAGGTAACGCCTGGGGGGCGCGAGCCCACGGAAAGTGCAACAGAAAGCATACCGCCGAAGCGCCGCGAGGCGCTGGTAAGGGTGAAATGGTGCGGTAAGAGCGCACCGCGCGGGTGGTAACACGCCGCGGCAAGGTAAACCCCGTCCGGAGCAAGACCAAATAGGGGAGTGCGCGGCGCGAGCCGCACCGTCGGTCCCGAACGGACTCCCGGGTAGGTCGCTAGAGGCAGCCGGTGACGGCTGTCCCAGATGAATGATTGCCCTCGACAGAACCCGGCTTACCGGCCGGCTCCTTCTCCTTCGAAGTGCCTGTGGTGGGGGTGGCGGACGCCGCCTCCGCCCTCGTTTGCGCAAGGGACGGCTTCCGCGATCCCCGGAATGCCCCTGTCGCCGATCAGCGACAGGCAGTTCAGATATCGCTGAGAAGGCACATTTAAGCTACTGATTTTCGGCTTTATATGCTGTCGCACAGCCCCACCCGGATCGGGCCTCCGCCCGCTAAGTCCCTGTCCCACAAGCGATAATCCGCACGCCGATATTGACGCCCTCAGGGTCGGTCCCTATAGTGTCGAAAAGTGGTGAAAAGTGGGAATAGTTGGGATTACAGGGGGTCCCGCCACGCATGTTTCGAGGTCCTACCAAAGTCACGCTGGACGCCAAAGGGCGCCTGGCGATACCGACGCGCTACCGCGAGCGGCTCGCGGCGCGTTGCGACGGGAACCTCGTTGTCACCGTAGACCGGGATTACTGCCTCCTTATCTATCCGCTGCCCGACTGGGAAGAGATCGAGCGCAAGCTCGTTCGGCTGCCGGCTCTCGACCGCAAGGCGCGGCGGCTGATGCGCCTCATGGTGGGTCATGCGACAGAGGTCGAACTCGATGGCCATGGTCGCATTCTACTCTCGAAGGAGCTACGGGAATTCGCCGGGCTCGAGAAGCACACGGTGCTGATCGGGCAGGGCAACAAGTTCGAGTTATGGGACGAGGAGCGCTGGAACGAGAAGCGCGACTCGTGGTTGGCAGACGAGGAAGGCGACGAGCTGCCGCTGTCGGCGGAACTCGAGTCGCTCTCCTTATAAGAAAAAGGGTGGTTGGCGCCGAGTGACTGAGCATATCCCGGTCCTTCTGGCCGAGGTGCTGGAGGGTCTGGCGATACGGCCCGACGGTCTCTACATCGATGCGACCTTCGGCCGGGGCGGTCACAGCGCGGCAATTCTGGAAAAACTGGGTCCCGTCGGGAGGCTGCTGGCGATAGACCGGGACGAAGAGGCCATCGCCGCCGGACGGGAACGGTTTTCGGAAGACAAGCGGTTTCGTATCGAACGGGGGAATTTCTCGGATCTCGGGACTATCGCGGTCAGGCACGGCTTCGGTGGCACGACCGACGGGATTCTCTTCGATCTGGGGGTTTCCTCGCCACAGCTGGACGACGCGGAGCGCGGCTTCAGCTTCAGACAGGACGGTCCGCTGGACATGCGGATGGACAGGCAGGAAGGCCCGAGTGCAGGCGACTGGCTGAACCAGGTATCGGAGCGCGAGTTGCGAGAGGTGTTGAAAACCTACGGCGAGGAACGGCAGGCGACGCGCATCGCCCGGGCCGTGCTCCGTGCGCGGGAGGAGGCCCCGCTCGCCACCACGGGCCAGCTCGCCGGGATCGTCGAGTCGGTGCTCGGAAGGCGCAAGCCCGGCGAGCGGCATCCCGCTACCAAGACCTTCCAGGCGATCCGCATCTATCTCAACCGGGAGCTCGAGTCGATCACCGAGGCGCTGTCGCAGGTGCGCGAGGTCCTGGCACCCGGCGGGCGGCTCGCCGTGATCAGCTTCCACTCGCTGGAGGACCGCATCGTGAAGCGCTTCATGCGCGAGGCCTCGCTGGACGACGCCCGCTACCGGGGCCTGCCGGAGGTGCCGCCCGCGGCGCGGGCCTGGCTCCGCCTGGTGGGCAAGCCGCTGACGCCGGTGGCGGAGGAAGCGGATGCGAACCCCCGCGCCCGCAGCGCGCGGCTGCGCGTGGCGGAGAAGGTGGCATGAGCCGGCAGCCGATGAAGGCGCTGCCGGCCACGGTGCCCCTCAGTCTAACGCTTGTGCTCGCCCTCGCGTGCGTGGCCTCGGCGATGGCGATTATTCACACCCGCCAGGAGTCGCGAGAGCTGTTCGTGCAGTTGCAGGAGCTCAGCGGCGAGCGGGACGCGCTGAACATCGAATGGGGCAGGCTGCAGATCGAGCAGAGCGCCTATGCCACCCACGCCCGGGTGGAGCGCATCGCGCGCCGCGATCTGGAGCTCGAGCGGCCGCAGACCAGTGACATCTACATCGTGAAACCGGAATGAAGAAGGGAGCGCGCAAGAAAGAGCAGGCGGTGCGGCGGTTCCGCAACCGCAGTGCACTGGTGCTCGGCTTCTTCGCCCTGACGGCCGCGGCGCTGGTGGCGCGCGCCGTCGACCTGCAGGTGCTGAGCAACGACTTCCTGGCGCGGGAGGCCGATGCGCGGCACCTGCGCACGGCAAAGATCTCCGCCCATCGCGGCACCATCACCGACCGCAACGGCGAGCCGCTGGCGGTGTCCACGCCGGTGGACAGCATCTGGGCGAACCCGGGCCAGCTGGCCCCCGCCGCCGACGACGTGCCGAAGCTGGCCAGCCTGCTCGACCTGGACCCCGAGCAGCTCATGCGCCGGCTCACCCGCAACATGGACCGGGAGTTCGTCTACCTGCGCCGCCACCTGTCTCCGGACCGGGCGGATCGGGTGCAGGCGGAGGATCTGCCCGGCGTGAACGTGCTGCGGGAATACCGGCGCTTCTATCCCGCCGGCGAGGTCACCGGCCATCTGCTCGGCTTTACCGACATCGACGATTCCGGTCAGGAGGGACTCGAGTTCGCGTTCGATCACTGGCTGGCCGGCGAGCCCGGCGCCAAGCGCGTGCTGAAGGACAACCGGGGGCGCTCCATTGAGGACGTCGAGAGCATAAGCCCGCCCCGGCACGGGCGCACGCTCGCCGCCAGCATCGACCTCACCATCCAGTATCTGGCTTACCGCGAGCTAAAGGCCGCCGTCCGCCGCCACGGCGCCGCCGCCGGCTCGATCGTGGTGCTGGACGTGGACACCGGCGAGGTGCTGGCCATGGTGAACCAGCCCGCCTACAACCCGAACGACCGCTCCCAGCTGACCGTGGAGCGCTACCGCAACCGCGCGGTCACCGACATCCTGGAGCCCGGTTCCAGCGTGAAGCCACTGGTCATGGCCGCGGCGCTCGAGAGCGGCCGCTTCCGTCCGGGCAGCGTTGTCGATACCGGACCCGGCTGGGTCGAGGTGGGCGCGAAGCGCATCGAGGATACCGAGAATCTGGGCCCGATCGACCTCACGACGGTACTGGCGCGTTCCAGCAACGTGGGCATCACGAAGATCGCGATGTCGCTGGAGCCGGAGCAGCTCTGGCAGGCCCTGTCGGGATTCGGCATCGGCAGCCTCACTTCCTGCGGCTTTCCCGGCGAGTCGGCGGGACTGCTGAGCCACTACAACCACTGGCGGCCGATCAGTCAGGCGACGCTGGCCTACGGCTACGGCCTGTCGGTGACGCCGCTGCAGCTCGCGCGGGCCTACGCCGTGATCGGCAGCGGCGGCCTGATGCGCCCGGTGTCGCTGCTGAAGCTGGACGAGCCGCCCCCGGCGAACCGGGTCATCGCGAAGTCCACCGCACGGCAGGTGCTGGGGATGATGGAACAGGTGGTGCTGCCCGGAGGCACGGGCACGCGGGCGGACGTGCCGGGATACCGCATCGCCGGCAAGACCGGCACGGCGCGGAAGTTCGCGGCGGGAGGCTATTCCGAGGACCGCTATCTCGCCATCTTCGCCGGCCTCGCGCCGGCCAGCGACCCGCGGCTCGCCGTGGTGGTTGTGATCGACGAACCGACGGGCGACGCCTACTACGGCGGCCAGGTGTCCGCGCCGGTGTTCGCCCGGGTGACCTCGGAAGCGCTGCGCCTGCTGGCCGTGCCGCCGGACGACCTGCCGGTGCGCGAGCCCGGCGAGGTCGTGCAGGCGATGCAGGCGGCGGGACGATGAGTGCGGTGGCAGGGGTCATGAGTCCGCCGGAGACGTCGACCAGGCCGACGACGCTGCAGGCGCTGCTGGCCGGCATCGCGCCGGCGCCGGCGGTGACCGCGGCGACTGCGGTGAACATCTCGGATATCACGCTGGACAGCCGCCGCGTGGTGCCGGGCGGCGTGTTCTTCGCGCTGCAGGGAACGGCGGGTCACGGCTTCGACTACCTGCCGCAGGCGCTCGCGGCCGGCGCCGTCGCGGTGATCTACGAGCCTGCGCCCGGTGTCGCGGCGCCGGAGGGGCTGGCCGTCCCCGCCGTCCCGGTGCCGGGCCTGCGCCGCCATCTGGGTGCGATCGCCGACCGCTGGTTCGGCGCGCCCTCGGCGCGGATCGCCGTCTCCGGCGTGACGGGCACCAACGGCAAGACCACCGTGACCTGGCTGCTCGCCGATGCCCTGAACCGGCTGGAGCGCCCGTGTGCCTACCTGGGCACGCTCGGCGCCGGCATGCCCGACGCCCTGGAGACGGCGGCGCTGACCACGCCGGACGTGATCGAGGTGCATCGCCGTCTCGCCGGCTTCGCGGAGGCAGGCGCAGGCCATGTGAGCATCGAGGTCTCCTCCCACGCGCTGGACCAGGGCCGCATCGACGGCGTCCGCATCGCCGCGGCCGCCTTCACCAACCTGAGCCGCGACCACCTGGACTACCACGGCAGCATGGCGTCCTACGGCGAGGCCAAGGCGAAGCTGCTGGAAGTGCCGGGCCTCGAGCGCCGGGTGATCAACGCCGACGACGCCTTCGGCGCCGAACTCTGCCGCCGCCATGCGGACTCCGCGCTCGCCGTGACCCGCAGTGGCGCGACGGCTGCGCGGCGCCGCCTCGCCCTCGGCGACGTCCGGCTCGGCGCCGACGGTATCGCCTTCTCGTTCACCTCGCCCTTCGGCGACGGGAGCGTGCGGTCGCGTCTGCGCGGCGATTTCAACGTGGAGAACCTGGCCGTCGTGCTCGGACTCCTGCTGGAGACCGGTATCCCGCTGGACCAGGCTACGGCGGCGCTCCGTGCGGTCGAACCGCCGCCGGGCCGGCTGCAGGTGGTGGGCGAGGGTCGTCTGCTGGTGGTCGTCGACTATGCGCATACCCCGGACGCCCTCGCCGCGGCCATCGCGGCGCTGCGGCCGCACTGCGACGGCGAGCTTTGGTGCGTGTTCGGCTGCGGCGGCGAGCGGGATCCGGGCAAGCGCCCGCTGATGGCCCGCGCGGCCGCGGCTGCCGAGCGGGTGGTCGTAACCAGCGACAACCCGCGCGGCGAAGACCCCGATGCGATCATCGCGCAAATCATGGGCGGGGCGCCGTCGGGTGGTGCGACAGAGGGCAGGTTCCGCGTCGTCGCCGATCGCCGGGATGCCATCGCCATGGCGGTGCGCGAGGCGGCGCCCGCGGACTGCGTCCTGATCGCGGGGCGCGGTCACGAACGTTTCCAGATCACCGCCTCCGGCCCCCGCCCGCTGAGCGACGCGGCCGAGGCCCACGCGGCGCTGGCCGGGAGGTCGGCATGAGCGCCGGCACGCTGCGCGAGACGGCGGAGATAGTGGGCGGAGAGCTCGTCGGCGAGAACCGCCCCTGGGCGGGCGTGAGCACCGACACCCGCCGCCTGGCCGAGGGCGAGCTGTTCTTCGCGCTCACCGGCCCGAACTTCGACGGCAACGACTACGTGCCGACGGCGGCGGAGGGCGGCGCGGCCGGCGCCGTGGTCTCCCGGCTCACCGACGTGGCGCTGCCCCAGGTGCGCGTACCGGACACCCGTATGGCACTCGGCCGTCTGGGCGCCGAATGGCGCAGCCGCCACGGGGCCACCGTCATCGGTATCACCGGCAGCAACGGCAAGACCACGGTGAAGGAACTCGTCGCGGCCTGTCTGGGCGAAGCGGCGCTCGCGACCCGCGGCAACCTGAATAACGAGATCGGACTGCCGCTGATGCTGCTCGAACTCGAGCCGGACCACGAGTACGGTGTGTTCGAGATGGGCTGCAGCCGCCCCGGCGACATCGCGTGGCTGGCCGGGCTCGCCCGTCCCGACATCGGCGTGGTCACCAATGCCGGGCCCGCTCACCTGGAGGGGCTCGGCAGCATCGAAGGGGTGGCCCGCACGAAGGGCGAGCTGTTCCAGGCGCTGGGGCCGGAAGCCACCGCGGTGATCAACGCCGACGATCCCTGGTGCGGGCTGTGGGAGGCCATGGCCGGCCCGGCGCAGGTGGTGACCTTCGGCATCCGTAACGTCGCGGACGTGAGCGCGAGCGACGTCCGGCCGACGGCGCAGGGCAGCCGGTTCCTGCTGGCCGCCGGCGACGAGTCGGTCGAGGTCGAACTGCCCCTGCCGGGCGAGCACAACGTCATGAACGCGTGTTGCGCGGCGGCGGCCGCCATGGCGGCCGGCGTGCCGCTGCACCGGACCGCCGCGCGCCTGGCCGCAGCCCGCCACGTGAGCGGGCGGATGACCCGCCGGACGGCGCCCGGCGGCGCGGTGATCTGGGACGACACCTACAACGCCAACCCCACCTCGCTCGCAGCCGGCGCGCGTGCGGTGGTCGCCGGCGGCGGACGGGCCTGGGCGGTCGTCGGCGACATGCTGGAACTGGGCGAAGAGACGGCAGCCATTCACGAGGCGGCCGGGGCCGATCTGCGCAGCGCCGGCATCGAGCGGGTGTACTGCCTCGGCGAGCTGGCGCGCCACGTCGCCGAGGGCTTCGGCAGCGGCGCGCGCTGGTTCGGCACCGCCGACGAACTCGTTGCGGCGCTGCGCGGCGATCTCACGGCGGAAGTCGGCGTGCTGGTGAAGGGCTCCCGCGGGATGCGCATGGAGCGTATCGCCGACGCCCTCGTGAATGCGGAGCCGGACGCGGCTGCAGGCGGGGAGGGCTGACGTGCTGCTCTGGCTCACCGAATACCTGACCCGCTTCGAAACGGGCTTCAACGTCTTCAGCTATCTGACGATGCGCGCGATCCTGGGCGCGCTCACGGCGCTCGTTATCTGCTTCGTGGTGGGCCCTTACATGATCGCCCGCCTGTCGCTGCGCCAGATCGGCCAGACCGTGCGCGACGACGGCCCGGCCACGCATCTGCTGAAGGCCGGCACGCCCACCATGGGCGGCGCGCTGATCCTGATCGCCATCGCCGTCAGCACGCTGCTCTGGGCGGATCTCTCCAACCGGTTCGTGTGGGTGGTGCTGCTGGTCACTCTCGCGTTCGGCGGTATCGGCTTCGTGGACGACTACAAGAAGCTGATCCTGAAGGACCCCACCGGCCTGGCGCCGCGCTTCAAGCTGCTGTGGCAGTCCGTGTTCGCCGTCGGCGCCGCCGTGTTCCTGTACGTGACCGCCGTGGATCCGGTGGAAACCTCACTGCTGATCCCCTTCCTGAAGGACGTCGCGATCCCGCTCGGTGCGGCGCAGATGTTGGTCACCTATTTCTACATTGTCGGTTTCAGCAATGCGGTCAACCTCACCGACGGGCTCGACGGCCTCGCCATCATGCCGTCGGTGCTGGTCGGCGGCGCGCTGGGCGTGTTCGCCTACGTGACCGGCAACGTGAATTTCTCCCAGTATCTGGGCATCCCCTACGTCGCCGGCACCGGAGAGATCCTGGTGTTCTGCGCGGCGCTGGCCGGCGCGGGTCTCGGCTTCCTCTGGTTCAACACCTACCCGGCGCAGGTGTTCATGGGCGACATCGGCGCGCTGGCACTGGGTGCCGCGCTCGGCACGGTCGCCGTCGTCACCCGCCAGGAGCTGATCCTGGCGGTGATGGGTGGCGTATTCGTCGTCGAAACCGTCTCGGTCATGATGCAGGTGGTCTCCTACAAGCTCACCGGCCGGCGCATCTTTCGCATGGCACCGCTGCACCATCACTTCGAACTGAAGGGGTGGGCGGAGCCGAAAGTCATCGTCCGGTTCTGGATCATCACCGTGGTGCTGGTCCTGATCGGCCTGTCGAGTCTGAAGATCCGATGATGGGCTACGCCGACAGCAAACCGCTCTACGCGCGGGACGAGGCCAGCGGCAGCGGCAGCGCGGTGGCCACGCTCGTGCTCGGCGCGGGCGCCACAGGACAATCGGTGGCACGCTGGCTGGCCCGCCGGGGCCTCACCGCGCGCTTCGCCGACAGCCGCCCGGCGCCGGCCGGGGCCGAGGTGCTGCGCTCGGTACTGCCCCGGGCCGAGATCCACACCGGCTCGTTCGACACCGCGCTGCTGCAGGGCGTGGACCGGCTGGTCGTCTCGCCCGGCATCCGGGACTCCGAGCCCCTGCTCGAAGCCGCCCGCGAGCGCGGCCTGCCGGTGCTCTCCGACATCGATCTGTTCGTGCAGGAGGCCGAGGCGCCCATCGCCGCGGTGACCGGTTCCAACGGCAAGAGCACGGTGGTTTCCCTGCTGGCCGCCCTGTGCGAGGGCGCCGGCGTGAAGGCGCTGGCCGGCGGCAATCTCGGAACCCCGGCGCTGGACCTGCTGGACGAGCCCCGGCCCGACTACTACGTGCTGGAGCTCTCCAGCTTCCAGCTGCAGCGCACGGCCCGGCTGCCGGCGCGGGTGGCGACGGTGCTGAACCTGAGCGCCGACCATCTGGACTGGCACGGCTCCATGGACGCCTACGCCCGCGCCAAGTACCGCATCTACCGCGATGCCGACATTGCCGTGATCAACCGGGCGGAAGCGCCGCCCGCCGGCATCGAACTGCCGGAGCGGCGTATCAGCTTCGGCGACGACGCCCCGCCCGCGGGCCAGTACGGCCTGCGCGAGGCCGCCGACGAGTGGTGGCTGGCACGCGGCGACGAAGAGCTGCTGCCGGCCGGCGCGCTGCATCTGTGCGGCCGGCACAATTGGCTGAATACCCTGGCGGCGCTGGCCCTCGGCGAGGGTCTCGGGCTCGACATGGACGCCATGGTGGACGCCGCCATCGAGTTCCGCGGTCTGCCCCACCGCAGCGAATTCATTGCCGAGCGGGACGGGGTCACCTGGATCAACGATTCCAAGGGCACCAACGTGGGCGCGGCCGTGGCCGCGGTGCAGGGCATCGAGACGCCCGTCGTGCTTATCGCCGGGGGCGACGCCAAGGGCGCCCGTTTCGATGCCCTGGCGGAGGCGCTGCGCGGACGGCTGCGCGCCGCCGTGCTGATCGGCCGGGACGCGCCGCGGCTCGCCGAGACGCTGGGCCCGGTGGGGCCGGTGGAGACGGCGGACGACATGGAGAGTGCCGTGGCCCGGGCGGCGGCGCTCGCCGAGCGGGGGGATACGGTCGTGCTGGCGCCCGCCTGTGCCAGCCTGGACATGTACGCGGATTACCGTGCGCGGGGCGATGCGTTCCGCGCCGCGGTGGAGGGGCTCGACCCATGAGCGCCGCCAGTTCCGCAGCCCTGCCGTTCCCGGTGCGCCTGATGCCGCAGCCTTCGCTGGATCCGGTGCTGGTGGCGCTGACGTCCACGCTGCTGCTCGGCGGTCTGGTCGTGCTCGCTTCGGCGTCCATCGCGGTGGCGGACGGCGGCGAGGTCGGCAGTTTCGCGTTCGTCTGGCGTCAGCTGCTGGCCATCGGCGTGGGTCTCGGCGCGGCGCTGTTCATGCTGTGCGTGCCGACGACGGTCTGGCAGCGCTGCGGTTTCCTGCTGGTGCTGCTGGCGCTGGCGCTGCTCGCCGTGGTGCTGATCCCGGGCGTCGGCCACGCGGTGAACGGCTCCACCCGCTGGCTGCGCGTGGGCAGCATCACCATCCAGGTGTCCGAGCCCGCCCGGCTGGCGGTCATCCTGTACCTGGCCGGCTATATCGTCCGCCGCGGCCAGGATCTCAGCAGCCGCTTCGTCGGCTTCCTGAAGCCGATGGTGGTGATCAGCTTTGCCGCGGTGCTGCTGCTCGCGGAGCCCGATTTCGGTGCGGCCACGGTGCTGGTCGCCACCGCGCTGGCAATGCTGTTCATCGGCGGCGCGCGTCTGCGTGACTTCCTGGTGTTCTTCGCTGCGGCCGTTGCCGCGCTGGCCGCGCTGGCGGTCACCTCGCCTTACCGCATGCGACGCCTCACCGCGTTCCTGAACCCCTGGGAGGATCCCTACGACAGCGGTTTCCAGCTCACCCAGTCGCTGATCGCCATCGGCCGAGGCGAATGGTTCGGCGTGGGCCTCGGGGCGAGCGTGCAGAAGATGTTCTACCTGCCGGAGGCGCACACCGATTTCGTCTTCGCGGTGTTCGCCGAGGAGTTCGGCCTGCTGGGCGCGCTGGTACTGATCGGCCTGTTCCTCGCTCTGGTCTGGCGCATCCTCGGTCTCGCCAGGAAGCTGGCCGAAGCCGGGCAGTGGTTCCAGGCCTACGCCGTATTCGGCTTCGGCATCTGGCTGGGGCTGCAGGCGTTCATCAACATCGGCGTGAACATGGGACTGCTGCCGACCAAGGGGCTGCCGCTGCCGCTGGTGAGCTACGGTCGCAGCAGCCTGATCGTCACGCTGGCCGGCATCGGCTTCGTGCTCAGGGCGTGTCACGAACTGACGGCCGCGCCGGTCAGCACCGGCCGCGGCCGGCGGCGCAAGAGGGCTTCGTCATGAGCGCGCGGCCCATCCTGATCATGGCAGGCGGCACCGGCGGCCACGTTTATCCGGCGCTGGCGGTCGCGGACGCCCTGCGCGAGCGTGCCCGCGAGGTGGTGTGGCTGGGCACCCGCCGGGGGCTCGAGGCGCGGGTGGTGCCCGCGGCCGGCATCGAGATCGAGTGGATCGGCATCTCCGGCCTGCGCGGTAAGGGCCTCGCGACCCGGCTGCTGGCGCCGTTCCGCCTTGCCGTCGCGCTGGTGCAGTCCCTCGTCGTCATGATACGGCGGCGGCCCGCCGCGGTGCTCGGCATGGGCGGCTTCGTCAGCGGCCCCGGCGGCGTCGCGGCGTGGCTGACCCGCCGGCCGCTGATCATCCACGAACAGAACGCGGTCCCGGGACTGACGAACCGACTTCTGGCTGGGTTAGCCCGGGTTGTGCTGCAAGCCTTCCCGGGCAGCTTTTCCAGCCGCATTCCGGCGCAGACGGTGGGTAATCCGGTGCGCCGCGACATCGCCGCACTGCCGCCGCCCGCCGAGCGCCTGCGCGGCCGCGCAGGCCCCCTGCGGTTGCTGGTGCTGGGCGGGAGCCAGGGCGCCCTGGCGCTGAACCGCCTGCTGCCATCCGCCGTCGCCGCGCTGCCCTCCGGCATCCGGCCGGAGGTGCGGCATCAGGCCGGCGAGCGGACCCTGGAGGCCGCCCGGGAGGCGTATCGGGTCGCGGGGGTGGATGCCGAGATCGCCCCGTTCATCGAGGACATGGCCGCGGCCTACGCCTGGGCCGACCTGGTGGTCTGCCGGGCCGGCGCGCTGACGGTCTCCGAAGTGGCGATGGCGGGGCTGCCTGCCGTGTTCATCCCGTTCCCGGCGGCGGTGGACGACCACCAGACCGCCAACGCCGCGGTGCTCGTGGAGGCGGGAGCGGCGCTTATCGTGCAGGAGCGCGAGCTCACGCCGGAGCGCCTGGCCGTCGCCATCGAGGAGCTGGGCGGCGACAGGGAGGCACTGCTCGCGCGGGCGGAGCGCGCCCGCGCGACGGCAGCGCCCCGGGCGCTCGCGACGATCACCGAACTCTGCCTCGCCGCGGCAGGAGGTGCCCGATGATCGATCGCATGCGCAGGGTCCACCTCATCCACTTCGTGGGCATCGGCGGCACGGGCATGAGCGGCATCGCCGAGGTGCTGCTGAACCAAAGCTACCAGGTGCGCGGCTCGGACCTGCGCGCCAACGCCGTCACCCGCCGCCTGGAGCGCCTGGGCGCGGACGTGCGTATCGGCCACGACCCGGCCAACGTGGAAGGGGCGGACGTGGTGGTGATCTCCAGCGCCGTGACGCCGGACAACCCGGAGGTGCTGGCGGCCCAGGAGCGCCGCTGCCCAGTGGTGCAGCGCGCCGAGATGCTGGGCGAGCTGATGCGTTTCAGCCGCCGCTCGATCGCAGTGGCCGGCACCCATGGCAAGACGACCACCACCAGCCTGATCGCGAGCGTGCTCGCCGAGGGCGGTCTCGACCCCACCTTCGTCATCGGCGGCCGCCTGAAGAGCGCGGACGCCAACGCGCGGCTCGGCGCGGGCGACTACCTGGTGGCCGAGGCAGACGAGAGCGACGCCTCGTTCCTGCACCTGCAGCCGATGATGGCGGTGGTCACGAACATCGACGCCGATCACATGGAGACCTACGAGGGCGACCTGCGGCGTCTGCATCAGAGCTTCGTCGCCTTCCTGCACAACCTGCCGTTCTACGGCGTCGCCTTCGTCTGCCTGGACGACGAGGGCGTGCGCGGCATCCTGCCCGACATCGGTCGCGCGGCGGTGACCTACGGCACGGCGGAGGACGCGGACGTCCGCGCTACCAATATCCATTTCGACGAAGCCGGCAGTCGCTTCCGGGTCAGCCGGCCCGGCGATGCGCCGGACTTGGACGTGCGCCTGTCTCTGCCCGGCACGCACAACGTGCTGAACGCCCTGGCCGCGATTGCGGTGGCGCAGGACCTGGAAGTGGCCGACGACGCCGTGCTGGCGGCGCTGGCCGGTTTCGAGGGGATCGACCGCCGCTTCCAGGTGCACGACGGCGTCGCGACTCGCGCGGGCCGCGTCACGCTGGTGGACGACTACGGCCACCACCCCACCGAGGTGGCCGCGACGCTGGAGGCCGCGCGCCAGCGCTGGCCGTCGCGGCGGCTCGTGCTCGTCTTCCAGCCCCATCGCTACACCCGCACCCGGGATTTGCTGGACGACTTCGCCGACGTGCTGTCCCGGGTCGACGCGCTGCTGCTGCTCGAGGTCTACGCCGCCGGCGAGGTCCCGATTGCGGGCGCCGACGGCCGCGCGATCGCACGGGCGGTACGCAGCCGCGGCGCCGTCGAGCCCGTGTTCCTGGAGGATCTCGGCCGGCTGGCCGAGGTGCTGCCGGACATGCTCCGCGACGGCGACGTCGTGCTCACCATGGGCGCCGGCGACATCGGCGCGGAGGCCGCCGCCCTGCCGGAGAAGCTGGCCGAGGGGCGCCTGAGGAGCGTGAAGCCATGAACGCCGGGACGATGAGACAACAGCCGGCCGGCGATCTGCGCCGTGACGAGCCCATGTCCCGTCACACCTCCTGGCGGGTCGGCGGGCCGGCGGACCTGTACTTCCGGCCGGCCGGCGTGGACGACCTCGCCGCCTTCCTGCGCGAGCTCGACCCGGCGACTCCGGTGCACTGGGTCGGTCTCGGCAGCAACCTGCTGGTGCGCGACGGTGGCATCCGCGGCGTGGTCATCGCCACGACCGGGCTTCTGTCCGCGCTCGAACGCGAAGGCGAGACCGGCGTGCGCGCGGAGGCCGGCGTGCCCTGCACCCGGCTTGCGCGGCGCTGTGCCCGCTGGGGTCTCGGCCCCAGCGCCTGGTTCTCCGGCATACCGGGCACGGTCGGCGGCGCGCTCACGATGAACGCCGGCGCCTTCGGCGGCGAGACCTGGGACTGCGTCGTGCGCGTCGAGACCCTGTCCCGGCGCGGCGAGCTGCGCGGGCGCACGCCGGAGGACTACGAGATCGGCTACCGCAGCGTGCGCGGCCCCGCGGACGAATGGTTCATCGCGGCGCACTTCCACTTCGAGCCCGAGAGCGAGGCGACCATCGAGCGCCTGAACGAGCTGGTGGAACGGCGCAAGTCCACCCAGCCGATCGGCCTGCCGAGCTGCGGCTCCGTGTTCCGCAACCCGCCCGGCGATCACGCCGCCCGGCTGATCGAGGTCGCCGGGCTGAAGGGCCGGCGCATCGGTGGCGCCGTGGTCTCGGAGAAGCACGCGAATTTCATCATCAACGACGGCGGCGCCACGGCCGCCGACATCGAGGCGCTGATCGACCTCGTGCAGGCCACGGTCGAGCGCGAGCACGGCGTGAAGCTGCGCCACGAGGTCCGCATCGTGGGGGAGGCCGCATGAGCGCCGCGGACGTGGTCAGGACCGTGCAGGACGCCGCCGCCTTCGGCCGGGTGGCCGTGATGTACGGCGGCTCCTCGAGCGAGCGTGAGGTGTCGCTGCGCAGCGGCGGCGCCGTGCTGGCGGCGCTCCGCGAGGCGGGCGTGGACGCGGCCGCGTGGGATCCGGCGGAGCACCGCTTCGCCGATTTCCTGACGGCGGGATTCGACAGGGTCTGCATCGCCCTGCACGGCCCGGGCGGCGAGGACGGCACGCTGCAGGGAGCGCTGGAGTGGGCCGGCATCCCCTACACGGGCAGCGGCGTGATGGCCTCCGCGCTGGCCATGGACAAGGTGCGCAGCAAGATGCTGTTCTCGGCCGCCGGCCTGGCGACGCCGCCCTGGCGGACGGTGCGCAGCGAGGCCGGGCTGGAGCAGGCGCTCGCCGCCCTCGACCTGCCGCTGATCGTCAAGCCCGCAGGGCAGGGCTCGAGCGTCGGCATGCGCCGCGTGGAGAGCCGGGCCGAACTCGCGGCCGCGTGGGCCGCGGCGGCGGACTACGACGACGAGGTGATCGTCGAGGAATGGGTGGACGGCGAGGAGTTCACGGTGGCCGTGCTGCAGGGGGCCGCGCTGCCGTCCATCCGCATCGAGACGCCGCGGGTCTTCTACGACTACGCGGCCAAGTACGAGTCCGGCGACACCCGCTATCACTGTCCCGGCACCGACGAGCCGGCCCTCGAGCAGGACCTGCATCGCCAGGCGCTGGCCGCCTTCCGGGCGCTGGGCTGCAGCGGCTGGGGCCGGGTGGACTTCATGTTGGGGGCCGACCGCGTGCCCCAGCTGCTCGAGATCAACACCGTGCCCGGCATGACCGGCCAGAGCCTGGTGCCCATGGCCGCCGCCGGGGCGGACATCGACTTCTCCACGCTGTGCTGGCGCATCCTCGAGACGAGTATGGCCGAGCTGCCGGCCGTGGAGACACGGAGGTCTGCCAATGGCGCGTAAGCAGGCGAAGCGCAGAAAGGCGCCGCGGCAGAAGCCGGCCGTGCAGCTGAAGCTGCCGCAGATACCCGTGACCGGGATCCTGACGGCGCTGTGCGCGCTGGCGCTGATCGGTGCCACCTATCAGGTGAGTGCGCTGGCCCTCGACCGGCCGATCCGTGCCGTCACCATCGATGCGCCTTTCCAGCGGGTGACCGAGGCCCGCATCGAGGAGGCCATCGCCGAAGGGCTGCGGGACGGTTTCCTGAGTGCCGATCTCGGCGCGATGCGGCGCCGGCTCGAGGCGCTGGCCTGGGTGGACGCGGCCACCGTGCGGCGCGAGTGGCCGGACGAACTCAGGGTGGCGGTGAGCGAGCAGGTGCCTGCGGCGCGCTGGGGCGAGAGCGGACTGCTGAACGTGCGCGGCGAGCTGTTCCTCACAGAAGCGCGCCACATCCCGGCGGAGCTGCCCCGGCTGTCAGGGCCCGAGGGCAGCGCGGCTGAGGTGGCTGCCCGCTATCTCGCGGTGCGCGGTCCGCTGATCGAGGCGGGCCTGGATCTGGCCGCCGTCCGGCTCGACGCCCGCGGCGCCTGGCAGCTGACGCTCACCAACGGCATCCAGGTCCGGCTCGGCCGCAGGGCGGTGGACGAGCGCCTGGCGCTGTTTCTGGAGACGGTCGTCGACATGGTCGCGGCCAGGGAGGGAGACATCTCACATATCGACATGCGCTACTCGAACGGTTTCTCCATCGGCTGGAAGGAAGCGGCCTGGGCGAGCCGGGATTCGGACGGCTCGCCCGTCGTGGCGGCCAGGGGAGCGGGCTAGATGTCCAGGAAGGCGGACAAGAACCTCATCGTCGGACTGGATATCGGCACCTCGAAAGTGGTGGCGATAGTGGGCGAGCTGTCGGAGGCCGGCGAGATTGAGGTGATCGGCATCGGCTCGCATCCCTCCCGCGGCCTGAAGAAAGGCGTGGTGGTGAACATCGAGTCGACCGTGCACTCGATCCAGCGCGCCATCGAGGAGGCTGAGCTGATGGCCGGCTGCGACATCCACTCGGTGTACACGGGCATCGCCGGCAGCCATGTGCGCAGCCTGAATTCTCACGGCATCGTCGCCATCCGGGACAAGGAAGTGAGCCCGAGCGACGTGGAGCGGGTCATCGACGCCGCGCGGGCGGTGGCCATCCCGGCCGATCAGAAGATCCTCCACATCCTGCCGCAGGAATTCATCATCGACAGCCAGGAGGGCATCCGCGAGCCGGTGGGCATGTCCGGAGTCCGCCTGGAGGCGAAGGTGCACATGGTGACGGGCGCGGAGAGCGCGGCCCAGAACATCGTCAAGTGCGTGCAGCGCTGCGGCCTGGAGGTGGACGACATCGTCCTCGAGCAGCTCGCCTCCAGCTATTCGGTGCTGACCGAGGACGAGAAGGAACTCGGCGCGGCCATCGTCGATATCGGCGGCGGCACCACCGATATCGCGGTCTTCCTGGGCGGTGCCATCCAGCACACGGCGGTCATCCCCATCGCAGGGGACCAGGTCACCAACGACATCGCGGTCTCGATGCGTACGCCCACGCAGTACGCCGAGGACATCAAGATCAAATACGCCTGCGCGCTGTCCCAGCTCGCCAACCCGGACGAGACCATCGAGGTGCCCAGCGTCGGCGACCGGCCGCCGCGGCGGCTCGCCCGCCAGACCCTGGCCGAGGTGGTGGAGCCCCGCTACGAGGAGCTGTTCACGCTGGTGCGTGACGAGCTCAGGCGCAGCGGCTTCGAGGAGCTGATCGCCGCCGGCATCGTCGTGACCGGCGGCAGCGCGAAGATGGAGGGTGCCGTGGAGCTGGCCGAGGAGGTCTTCCACATGCCCGTCCGGCTCGGCATCCCCCAGTACGTGAAGGGCCTGTCGGACGTGGTGCGCAACCCGATACACGCCACCGGCGTCGGGCTGCTGCTGTACGGCTACGAGAACCTGACCCGGCAGGAGAACGAGGTCCCGATGGGGGGCGGATTGAAAGAGGTGCTGGCGCGCATGCGTGCGTGGTTCCAGAGCCATTTCTAGAGAGCGGATGCCGGCGGTGATGCCGTCGGCTGAAGGTACTGAGAGCAACGACATTGGAATGTTGAGAGCGGAGGAAGCGACATGTTCGAACTGATGGATGCATACAGCCAGAGCGCGGTCATCAAGGTGATCGGCGTGGGTGGCGGCGGCGGCAACGCCGTCGCGCACATGGTGGAGGCCGGCATCGAAGGGGTGGATTTCATCTGCGCCAATACCGATGCCCAGGCGCTGAAGAATGCCGAGGTGCGCACCGCGCTGCAGATCGGCTGCAATATCACGAAAGGGCTCGGCGCCGGCGCCAACCCGGACGTGGGCCGCCAGGCGGCCATGGAGGACAGGGACCGGATCCAGGAGGTGATCGAGGGCGCCGACATGCTCTTCATCACCGCCGGGATGGGCGGCGGCACGGGCACGGGCGCCGGCCCGGTGGTGGCCCAGGTGGCAAGGGAGCTCGGCATCCTGACCGTGGCCGTGGTCACGAAGCCGTTCGGCATGGAAGGCTCGAAGCGGATGAAGATCGCCGACCAGGGTATCGCCGAGCTGGGCAAATACGTGGATTCGCTGATCACGATCCCGAACGAGAAACTGCTGACCGTGCTCGGCGGCGAGACCACCCTGCTGGACGCGTTCCGCGCGGCCAACCAGGTACTGCAGGGCGCCGTGCAGGGCATCGCCGAGCTGATCACCCGGCCCGGCCTCATCAACGTCGACTTCGCCGACGTGCGCACGGTGATGGCCGAGATGGGCATGGCGATGATGGGCTCCGGCGCGGCTTCGGGCGAGGATCGTGCACGGGAAGCGGCCGAGGCCGCCGTCTCGAGCCCGCTGCTCGAGGACATCAACCTGGCCGGCGCGAACGGCATCCTGGTGAACGTCACGGCGGGCATGGATCTGTCCATCGGCGAATTCCAGGAAGTGGGCAACACCATCAAGGAATTCGCCTCCGACGACGCCACCGTGGTCGTCGGCACGGTGATCGATCCCGACATGAGCAACACGATACGGGTGACCGTCGTGGCCACCGGACTCGGCCAGCCGGCCATGGCCGCCGGCACGCCCATGCGGGTGGTGCGCCGGTCCGGGTCCGCACGTGCGGAACCGAATTACGGCGAACTCGAGAAGCCGACGGTGCAGCGCAAGCGTGCCGTCGGCGACGGCATCAGCGACCTGGGGCTGCAGGAGGACCTGCTGGATATCCCGGCGTTCCTGCGCCGCCAGGCCGACTGACCGCTGCCGCCTCCGCTCGGCCGGGGCGACCCACGGAAGGGGTCGCCCCGGCCTTTTTTCTTGCACTGCAAAAAAACGCTGTGATATCGTTATCTGTTGACGCGTGAAGCAACGGTCGTAACTGCCTGAAATCCGGTGTCTTTGCCGGTGTGTTTTCAGGGCATTCGCCGTTGCTTTTGCGCAACATGTGCGTTGTGACGCGGTGGATGAACCGCGGTCAGCGCAGACTGCAATCAGTGAATATTCGTGATCCGGCGGTGCTTTCCGCGGGATTGTCATTACTAACGGCCGTGCCTGGGAGAGAGCAGGGCCGCGTCGGGAAATGTAGCCATGCTGCAACAGAGAACGCTGAAAACGGCCATCCGCGCGACCGGAGTCGGCCTGCATTCGGGCCGCAAGGTCTACATGACGCTGCGCCCGGCCGCACCGAACAGCGGTATTGTCTTCCGCCGGACCGACTTGGAACCGCCGGTCGAGATCCGTGCCGAAGCGCACCGGGTGGGCGAGACGATGCTCGGCACGACGCTGGTCGATGGCGACGTGCGCGTGGCGACGGTCGAGCACCTGATGTCGGCGCTGGCCGGTCTCGGCATAGACAACTGCTACGTCGATCTGAGCGCGCCGGAAGTGCCCATCATGGACGGCAGCGCGGGCCCGTTCGTCTTCCTGCTGCAGTCTGCCGGCATCGAAGAGCAGAATGCCCCCAAGAAACTCATCCGCATCCGCAAGCCGGTGCGCATCGAGCAGGACGACAAGTGGGTGGAATTCCGGCCGTTCAACGGTTTCAAGGTAAACCTCGAGATCGCCTTCGATCATCCGGTTTTCAAGAAGCATGCCCAGCGGGCTTCCATCGACTTCTCCACGACGTCTTTCCTCCGCGAGGTGAGTCGGGCGCGGACGTTCGGCTTCATGCGCGACATCGAGACGCTGCGGGCGAACAACCTGACGCTGGGCGGCAGCATGGACAACGCCATCGTGCTGGACGACTACCGCATCCTGAACGAGGACGGCCTGCGTTACGACGATGAGTTCGTCAAACACAAGATTCTTGACGCCATCGGCGACCTTTATCTGCTGGGCCACAGCCTGATCGGTGAGTTCAGCGGCTATCGTTCCGGCCACGAGCTGAACAACCTGCTGCTGCGGCGCCTGCTCGAGGACGAGACGGCCTGGCAGGCGGTCACCTTCGATGATCGCCGCAAGGCGCCGATTTCCTACGCGAGCCCGGTATTCGCCTGAGCGGCTACTCTTCTTCGCGCCCGGGGCGTACCAGCACGCTCACCGACTCGGCGGTGACGCCGTAGCGGCGGGCCGCTGCCAGCGCCTCGTCCGCGGCGAAACGCAGACGCGCCGCCCACGCCGACGACTCGGTGACCAGCACCAGCGTGCCGTCGTCCCGCCGCGCGGCGGAGACCAGATGGGCGCGCGCGTCCTCGGACAGGGCGGCCCGCACGGCCGCGGTGAGGGTCTCCATGGCCCGGGCGCGCTCGACGATGCCGGCGAGCGGACTGTCGGGCCGGGAGAGCAGATTGCCGAGCTTCTTCTCGTTCATGGCTTCCCTGGATGTTAACCGCCTCACAGATTGACCCTGAAGGACCCCTCCGGCGGATGCAATTCCTTGAACTGCCGGCCTGCATTATGCATATTGACGGTCTCGAAAAGGGCAAACCCGGTGTGAGCCGGGGACGCAAAGCTTCCGGTCCGCGGGTCCCGAGCCCCGGACAGCGGGGTTGCCGGGATGACGATCAGACTGAAGCCGACATTGCTGCACAAGCCGGGCAGTCACGCCAGAGCAGGCGGTTTCGTCGGTCACAGGTCGGAACAAGAGCGACCAACAATTCCCGGTCGGTGGTGTTATTGGAACGGCTTTTCGGACCGGGATCCGACTCGTAATCGGGACTGCAATCGATGAATCTCGTCATATTCAGCCGCCGCCGCACGGGCGTGCGCCAGATCGACCTCGGCGCGCCCCTCACCCTCGTCATGGCAGGCACCATCGTCGGTGTCTTCGCGGCAGCCGTCTTCGGCAGCGGTTACTTCTTCGCACGCCAGCACGGCACCCAGGCGGACACGGCCGAGTTGCGCGCCATGTCCGAGCAACTGGCGGAGCAGCGGCGCGAGATCGAGGCGGCCCGGCGCGAGACGGAAGAAACACTGGACGCGCTGGCCATTCGTCTCGGGCAGATGAACGCCCACGTCATCCGGCTGGATGCCCTCGGGCGCCGTCTTACGGAGATGGCCGAGCTGCAGGACGGCGAATTCGACTTCGAGTCCCCGCCCGCCATCGGCGGTCCGGAGGAGCCCGAAGAGCTGGGCGGCGGCGGTGTCGCAGAGATCCTGACCTCGCTGGACGAGCTCTCCCAGCAGCTGAGCGATCGGGAAAAGCAGCTCGGCGTCCTTGAAAGTGTGCTCCTCACCCGCAATCTCAACGAGCAGATCAGGCCGGAAGGGCGGCCCGTGAAGTCGGGCTGGCTGTCGTCCTACTACGGGCGGCGTACCGACCCGTTCACCGGCAAGCAGGCGTGGCACAAGGGCGTGGACTTCGCCGGCAAGGCCGGCGCGGAGATCGTCGCCGTCGGCGCCGGCGTGGTGACCTACTCGGGCAAGCGTTATGGCTACGGCCAGATGGTGGAGATCGACCACGGCGACGGCTACGTGACCCGTTACGCGCACAACGCCGAGAACTTCGTGAATGTGGGTGATGAAGTCAGGAAAGGACAGATTATTGCGCACATGGGAGCGACCGGTCGGGCGACCGGCCCCAACCTGCATTTCGAAGTCCTCTACGAGGGCAAGTCGGTCAATCCGCTCAAGTACATCCGCGCCAGCGGCAGCTGAGCCCCCGACGCCAGCCCTTTTTAGACGCGGCGCACCCGCTGCCTTTAGAATAGCCCTTTTCGGGCTAACCCCAATCGGGCTAACCCCAATCGGGCTAACCCCAATCGAGCGCCGCCGCCGCGACGGCCGACGGCGCTCTTTCGCGTATCAGAGCGCGTTTCAGGACGGATAACCCAGTGGCATTTCTCACAAAGATATTCGGCAGTCGCAACGAGCGTCTGGTCAAGTCGTATTCGAAGCTCGTCAAGGCCATCAACGCGCTGGAAGACGAATACCGCAGCAAGAGCGACGAGGAACTCGCGGCCATGACGCCGGCGTTCCGCGAACGACTCGCCAATGGCGAGCAGCTGGACAGCCTCATCCCCGAGGCCTTCGCCGCCGTGCGCGAGGCGGCCGGCCGCACCGTGGGCATGCGCCACTTCGACGTGCAGCTGATCGGCGGCCTGGTGCTGCACGAGGGCAAGATCGCCGAGATGAAGACCGGCGAGGGCAAGACCCTGGTCGCGACCCTGCCCGCGTATCTCAACGCGCTCACCGGCGAAGGCGTGCACATCGTCACGGTGAATGAATACCTGGCCAGCCGTGACGCGGCTTGGATGGGCCCCGTGTACAACTTCCTCGGGCTCGAGGTGGGCGTGATCCGCAGCGGCCAGTCGCCGGCGGAAAAGCGTGAAGCCTACGGCGCGGACATCACCTACGCGACCAACAACGAACTCGGCTTCGACTACCTGCGCGACAACCTGGCGTTCTCGACCGAGGACCGGGCGCAGCGCAAGCTCGCCTACGGCATCGTCGACGAGGTGGACTCCATCCTCATCGACGAGGCGCGCACGCCGCTGATCATCTCCGGCCCCTCCGAGGAGCGCACCGAGCTCTACGAGAAAATCAACAAGCTGGTGCCGAAGCTCGTGAAGCAGGAGGAGGAAGAAGGGCCGGGCGACTACATGCCGGACGAGAAGACCAAGCAGGTCTATCTCACCGAAGAGGGCCATCAGCACGTCGAGGAGTTGATGACGAAGGCGGGGCTGATACAGCCCGGTGAGAGCCTCTACGATGCCGGCAACATCAAGCTCATGCATCACCTGATGGCGGCGCTGCGTGCGCACGCCATGTACCAGCGCGACGTGGACTACATCGTCAAGGACGGCGAGATCGTCATCGTGGACGAGTTCACCGGCCGCACGATGCCGGGCCGGCGCTGGTCCGACGGCCTGCACCAGGCGGTGGAGGCCAAGGAAGGCGTGCGGGTGAAGGAAGAGAACCAGACCATCGCGTCGATCACCTTCCAGAACTTCTTTCGCATGTACCAGAAGCTCGCCGGCATGACGGGCACGGCGGACACCGAGGCCTTCGAGTTCCAGTCCATCTACGGCCTCGAGGTGGTAGTGATCCCGACCCATCGGCCGATGGTCCGCGCGGATCATCCGGATCTCGTGTTCCTGAACCAGAACGACAAGTTCGAGGCCATCATCGAGGACATCGTCGACTGCCGGGAGCGGGGTCAGCCGGTGCTGGTGGGCACCACCTCCATCGAGAACTCGGAGCTCCTGTCCGGCCTGCTGAAGAAGAAGCAGATCCCGCATCAGGTGCTGAACGCGAAGCAGCACGAGCGCGAGGCGAAGGTGGTGGAGGACGCCGGGCGTCCCGGCACCATTACCATCGCCACCAACATGGCCGGCCGCGGTACGGACATCGTGCTGGGCGGCAACAGGGACGCCGAACTCGCCGAAATGGGCGAGGATGCCACGGACGAGCAGCGCGAGGCCGTGATCGCGGAGTGGCAGAAGCGGCACGACCAGGTGCTGGAGGCCGGCGGCCTGCATATCGTCGGCACCGAGCGCCACGAGTCGCGGCGCATCGACAACCAGCTGCGCGGCCGTTCCGGCCGCCAGGGCGATCCGGGTTCGAGCCGCTTCTACCTGTCCATGGAAGACAGCCTGATGCGCATCTTCGGCGATCCCAACCGCACGAAGAGCCTGCTGCAGCGCGTGGGCATGCGTGACGGCGAGGCCATCGAGAGCGGACTGTTGTCGCGCCAGATCGAGAAGGCCCAGCGTAAGGTGGAGGCGCACAACTTCGACATCCGCAAGTCGCTGCTGGAGTACGACGACGTCGCCAACGACCAGCGCAAGGTCGTCTACCACCAGCGCTCGGAACTCATGGAAGCCGATGACGTCGCCGAGTCCGTGGAGAATATCCGCGACGAGGTCGTGGAGACGGCGGTGCAGGAGTTCATCCCGCGGGGCAGCGTCGAGGAGCAGTGGGACCCGGAGGGTCTGCAGCAGGCGTTGCGCGCCGACTTCGGGCTCGACCTGCCCGTCGCCGAGTGGCTGGAGAAAGAGAAGACCCTGAACGCGGATCAACTCTGCGACCGCATCGTCGAGTTCGCGAAGGACTATTACGAGCAGAAGGTCGCCGAGATCGGCGAGCCCATCATGCGGGGCTTCGAGAAGCAGGTCATGCTCTCCCAGCTGGATCTGCACTGGAAGGAGCACCTGGCGGCCATGGATTACCTGCGTCAGGGCATCCACCTGCGGGGCTACGCCCAGAAGAACCCGAAGCAGGAATACAAGCGCGAGGCCTTCGAGATGTTCGGGCAGATGCTCGAGCAGGTGAAGCACGACACCATCAGCATCCTGATGCGGGTGCGGCTGCGCAGCCAGGAAGAGGTGGAGCGCATGGAGGCCGAGCAGCGGGCCAAGAAGGCCATGGAGTTCCAGCACGCCCAGTCCTCGGCGCTGGCCTCCGGCGCCACGGCAGCGACGGCGTCTGCTGCTGCGGCCGAGGCGGTGGCAGGCGGCGGCGGAGGCGGTGCGGCCGCCGAGCCGGTGCAGCCGTTCGTGCGAGAGGGCCGCAAGATCGGGCGCAACGAGCCCTGCCCCTGCGGCAGCGGGAAGAAATACAAGCAGTGCCACGGCCGGCTGTCGTGACCGACGCACCCCGTCCCCGCCTGCAGGTGGTGGCGGGGATCCTCCGCGACAATGACGGCCGCATCCTGATCAGCAGGCGTCAGCCCGGCAAGCATGGCGCCGGCCGCTGGGAATTCCCCGGTGGCAAGATCGCCCCGGGCGAGGAACCGCTGGCCGCCCTGCGGCGGGAACTGGCGGAGGAGATCGGCATCGAGGTGCTCGGGGCCAGCCCCTTCATGGCGCTGGAGCACGACTACCCCGAACGCAGCGTGGCGCTCGACTTCCATCTGGTGACCGGCTGGCGCGGCCGCGTGCAGGCGCTCGAGCGGCAGGAACTCGCCTGGGCTAACCCTGCGGAGTTATTCGACTACGACATGCTGGAGGCCGATGCGCCGGTGCTGGAGGCGCTGCAGCGGGACAAGGTGGGGTAATTTCGGCCGGGTTCGGCCAGACCTCAGCAGATGCTCAGGCGGAATGCTACGTCGCCGCCGGTCTGCACCGCGCGGGAGTCGATGTCCGACCACTCCATGAAGCGGACGGTGAAGCGGTGGGGGCTGCCGCTGATCTCCGGAAACAGCGTGCTGCCCGGCGGCAGCGACACGCGCAGCAGGCGGCAGGGATTGTCCTTCGCGATCGTGTCCTGATACATGCCGCCCGTCGCGGTGCGCTCCTGGGGGATGGCGCTCTCGCGGATCAGCCACATCAGCTCCAGCACGGCATCGCACACGGGACGGATCACCTTCAGCCAGCTCTCGAGATTCTCCATGCGCTGTTCCCACGGCTGGCGCAGCCAGTGGCTGTAGTCGGGCAGGTCGAACTCGCAGGTGCCGCCGGGGATGGCGCTGCGGTGCTTGATCGAGCTCAGGAACTCGCATTCCTTCAGCGGCTGCAGAAAGTGCGGGCCGGTGCGGCTGACCTCGCCGCGGGCCTGCTCCAGATTGCCGAGCAGCGTGCGCAGGCGGCCCATGTCCACACCGGGCTGGCTGCGGTAGCCCTCCAGCGTTCCCAGCTGGCGTTCCAGCTCCTTCATCACCTCGCTGCGGACGTCGCCGCGGGTAAGGATGGAGGTGATCTCCAGCAGGCTCGAGATGGCGGCGCGGGTGCCCCAGTCGGATTCGGTCTCGCAGTGATAGAGCGTCTGCTGGTAAAGGAACTCCAGCCGCAGGAACGTTCGCATGCGCTCGCTCAGCGGCTGCTCGTACTCCACCCGCTGCCTGGCGGTTTCGGGTGCGGTATCTTCTCTGGCGACTTGCGGCATCCGGCTATTCTGCGCCAGCGGACGCGGCCAGGGCAAATGTCCTGTCAGCACAGGCTTTTGTGCGATGACCGTGTGGCCCCGGGTGTCGCAGAGTCGCGACAGTCAGTCTTCGTCCGCCCGGGCCAGTGCCAGATAGCGGTTGTGCAGGTGCTCGACCTGGCGCCGGGTGTCTTCCAGCGAGCCGGCGTTGTCGACCACGTCGTCGGCCGCATCGAGTCGCGACTCGCGGTCGGTCTGGGAGCGCATCATCGCCTCGGCGGTCTCGGCCGACTCGCCGTCTCGCTCCATCAGTCGCTGCCGCTGCACCTCCGGCGGGCAGTCTACGACCAGCACCCGGTCCACCAGGGCGCCGAAACCCGATTCCACCAGCAGGGGGACCACGATGACCTGATACGGGCCGCCGGCGTTGTGCATGCGCCGCAGCGTCTCGTCCCGGATGCGGGGATGGGTGATCGCCTCGAGGCGCTGCCGGGCACCGTCCTCGGTGAACACGCGCTCGCGCAGCGCGCGGCGGTCCAGGCTGCCGTCGGCTTTCAATACGTCTTCGCCGAACTCCTCGACGATCTCGGCCAGCGCCGGTCGGCCCGGCTGCACCACTTCCCGGGCGATGCGGTCCGTGTCGATGACCGGTGCGCCCAGCTTCGCGAACATGTCGGAGACGGCCGTCTTGCCGCTGGCGATGCCGCCGGTCAGGCCGATGCGCAGAATGTCGTCTGCGGACGGATGTCGGGTCATGGTCTGTTCAGCCCTGCCACATGCCGAGGTAAGCGTCGATGATCTCGCGTCCATACAGTAGCGCGATCCACCCCGCCGCCGCCAGATAGGGACCGAAGGGAATCGGCACGTCCCGGCCGCGGCGGGTGAAGACCATGAGCGCGATGCCGACGACCGCGCCAACGGCGGCCGAGAGCAGGATGATCAGGGGCAGCATCTGCCAGCCGAGCCAGGCGCCGAGGGCCGCCAGCAGCTTGAAGTCGCCGTAGCCCATCCCTTCCTTGCCGGTCACGATGCGGAACAGGTGATACACCGACCACAGTGAAAGATAGCCGGCGGCCGCACCGATGATCGCTTCGCGCGGCGTCTGGAACAGCACCGTGCCGCCGGCCGTCTCGTGCCAGAGCGACAGGAGCAGGCCGAGCCAGAGGAGCGGCAGCGTCAGAGAGTCCGGCAGCAATTGGTGATCGATGTCGATCACGGCCAGCGCGATCAGCGTCCAGGTGAAGACCAGCGCCGCGACGGCCTCCGGTGTGACGCCGAAGCGCCAGGCGATGAGCACCGAGGCCAGCGCGGTGAAGCCCTCGACCACCGGGTAGCGCAGGCCTATGGGAGTAGAGCACTCCGCGCAGCGGCCGCGCAGCAACACGTAGCTCAGGATTGGGACGTTCTGCCAGGCACGGACGACGGCCCCGCATTTCGGACAGCGGGAGCGGGGTACTACCAGGTTGAACGGCTCGGCGGGTTCTTCGTCCCGACCCTCGACGGCGGCGGCCTGGGCGCGCCACTCGCGTTCCATCATCACGGGCAAGCGCAGGATGACCACGTTCAGGAAGCTGCCGATCAGCAGGCTGAGTAGACCGACGACGGTCAGCCACAGCGCCGGCATGCTGCTGAGGAGTTCTACCAGGCTCATCGGGATCCTCCGGCGGGCCCGGTCGGCGAGTCAGTGCGCGAGAGTGCGCCGATCCAGCGCGTCAGACCACCGAACCCATCTTGAAGATCGGCAGGTACATCGCGACCACGAGACCGCCGACCAGCACACCGAGGATGGCCATGATCAGCGGCTCCAGCAGGCTGCTCATGCTGTCCACCGCTGCGTCCACGTCTTCCTCGTAGAAGTCGGCGACCTTGGCCGACATGGTGTCGAGCTGACCGGACTCCTCGCCGACGGCGATCATCTGGATCACCATATTCGGGAATAGATCCGTGTTCTCCATGGATTGCTGCAGGCGCTGACCGGTGGCGACCTCGTCACGCATCCGCATCACACCTTCCTCGTACACGATGTTGCCACAAGCGCCTGCGACCGATTCCAGCGCCTCCACCAGCGGCACGCCGGCGCTGAACATGGTGGACAGCGTGCGGGCGTAGCGGGCGATGGCGGACTTCTCCAGGATCGGGCCGACAACCGGAAACTTCAGGCTCAGGCGGTCGAGGAAATGACGCATGGCTCGCGATCGCTTCTTGAAATAGAGAAACGCGGATACCGCTGCAATTAGCCCTATCAACAACAGCCAACCTTTGTCGCGGACGAAATTCGAGAGGTCCACGACCATGCGGGTAAACCCTGGCAGATCTGCGCCGAAGCCCTTGAACAAGTCCTCGAAGGCCGGGATTACGAAGATCAGCAGGATCACGGTCACGATGACTGCGACCGCGACCACCGCTGCCGGATAAAACAGCGCCTTCTTGATCTTCTTCTTGATCGCCTCCGTCTTCTCCTTGTAGGTGGCGATCTTGTCCAGTAGCGTTTCGAGCGCACCGGCCTGCTCCCCGGCCTCGACCAGGTTGACGAAGAGGTCGTCGAAATAGAGCGGATGCTTGGCCAGTGCCTCGTGCAGGGACGCGCCGCCCTCGACGTCGGCCTTGATGGCGAGGATCAGCTTCTGCATGGCCTCGTTCTCATGGCCGTTGCCGACGATCTCGAAGGCCTGAACCAGCGGGATACCGGCCGACAGCATGGTGGCCAGCTGGCGGCTGAAGATCGCGATATCCGCGGTCGTGATCTTGCTCTGGCCGCTGAACAGTTTCTGCTGCTTGCGGATGCGGCTCGGCACGACGCCCTGGCGGCGGAGTTCCGCCCGCACCGCCGCCTCGCTGGCGGCCAGGGTCTTGCCCTTGATCTTGTTGCCGCGGCGGTCCGTGCCTTCCCAGTTGAACGGGGTGGTCTTGAGTGCTGCTTCAGCCATGATTCCGTATCCAGACTGTTCCTGTCGTTACGTTGCGGTCGGCATTATCATTCGACCGTCACCCGGTTGATTTCTTCCAGTCCCGTCAGGCCGTTGATGACTTTCTGAAGGCCGGCGCGCCGCAGGTCCCAGACGCCTTCCTTCGCGGCCTGTTCCGCGATCATCATCGCATTGCCTTCGTCCATGATGATCCTGCCGATGGTTTCCGTGACTTCCATGACCTGGAAGATGCCGAGGCGGCCTTTGTAGCCGTCCGTACACAGATTGCAGCCCACGGGGCCGAAGATCGTGATGCCCTTTGCGACCTCTTCCTCGGTGAAGCCTTCCTTCAGGAGCGCGGCATCGGGTATGTCCTTCTGCTCCTTGCAGTTGTCGCACAGGCGTCTTGCGAGGCGCTGGGCGATGATCAGGCTGACGGAGGAGGCGATGGCATATGGCTTCACACCCATGTCCACGAGACGAGTCAGTGTCTTCGGTGCGTCATTGGTGTGCAGGGTGGAGAGCACCAGGTGACCCGTCTGGGCCGCCTTGATCGCGATCTCTGCGGTCTCGAGGTCACGAATCTCGCCAACCATGATGACGTCGGGGTCCTGGCGGAGGAAGGCCTTCAGGGCCGAAGCAAACGTCAGGCCCACCTTCGGGTTCACGTTAACCTGGTTGATGCCGGGCAGGTTGATCTCCGCGGGGTCTTCCGCGGTGGAGATGTTCCGGTCCTCGGTGTTGAGGATGTTGAGTCCCGTGTAGAGCGAGACGGTCTTACCGCTGCCGGTGGGGCCCGTCACGAGGATCATCCCGTACGGCTTGTTCAGGTGCTTGAGGTAAAGCTCTTTCTGCTGCTCTTCGTAACCCAGTGCATCGATGCCCAGCTTGGCACTGGACGGATCGAGGATACGCAGGACGATCTTCTCGCCGAACAGGGTAGGGCACGTGTTCACACGGAAGTCGATCGCCCGGTTCTTCGACAGCCGCATCTTCATGCGGCCGTCCTGTGGCACGCGGCGTTCCGCGATGTCCAGCCGGGACATGACCTTCAGTCGGGCGCAGACCTTGCCGGCGAGTCCCGCGGGCGGCTGGGCGATCTCCTTTAGCACGCCGTCCTGCCGGGTACGCACTCGGAAGTACTTCTCGTAAGGCTCGAAGTGGATGTCCGAGGCGCCCCGCTTGATCGCGTCGAGAAGTACCTTGTTGACGAAGCGGACGACCGGCGCGTCTTCGATTTCGTCCCGGCTGATATCGTCCTGATCTTCGTCGACGCCACTCGAGACCTCGAGGTTGTCCAGGTCGTCGAAGTCCTCATCGTCGAACGCCGTCATCCGCGTGTCGACGGCTTCCAGCGCCTTGGAGACCTGTTCCTCGAGCTTGTCCTGCTCAACGACGACAGGATCGACCCGCAGGCCGGTCTGGAACTTGATCTCGTCTATCGCCTGCAGATCGGTCGGGTCCGCGACACCGAGGAACAGGCGTTTGCCACGCAGGATGAGCGGGATCACCCGGTGCTTGTTCAGGAGCTTCTGGTCGACCGAGCGGACCGTATCGAGGTCGACGTCGATGGCATCCAGGTCCAGCAGCGGGACGCCGAATTCATGCGAGGCGGCGATCGCTATCGCACGTGCGTCGGCCAGATTGGATGTGACCAGGTGGGCAACCAGGGAGATTTTGGCGTTGCGGGCATCGTCGGAGGCCTGGCTCACCACGTCCTCGGAGACAATACCATCCTGGACCAGCCTTCGCGGCAGGCCGGACAGAGTAGTCTGTGAGGCGGTTACGGCCATGGGCTGCGCCAATGCTCCCTATATACGCTCGACCCGGAGCACCATAGTCTCACCCATCTGCCGGGGGTGATCAACTTGGTTTTGTGCGCGTCGTCACAAATAAGGAACGGGTTGTGTGAAATTCACGCCAGGCACAGCTTCTGGCCCTAGAACAGCAGGTTGGGTGTACGTGCGGTGATGCCATGCCGCCTTTCATTCATCGTGATTCCCGTGGCTTAACGGCAGCTCGATGGCAGGTAGCGGGGAGGCACTGTCGTAACGCCGAGAAAGGCAGTATCTCCGGCTGCCTGCGTTCCCATGGGGGCAGTGCCGGGAATCGGCGCAGTGTTGCCGCAGATCCAGACTACACCGAGGTTATTTGTTTCGTACGGGATGAGATAAAGCGATGCACCGGCAATTGATGCGTTGGCGCGATTGCCGTAAGTGATAACAACAGTGCCGTTACGGACGTCCACGGACGTAACGTAGTTGCTGGACGTGTCTGTGGGATTCGCCGACATTCCGGCTTCGGTCCGATTGGCAGGAGGAGCACCGTCGTTCACAAAGGCATCAACGATCGGTGCTTTCGCATTCGTTGCCAGGTTTAGGCCGTCAGCCACTTGGGCCCGGATTGTGTAGGTCTGATACGAGGAGACCGCAATCGCTGCGAGGATCCCGATGATTGCGACTACGATCATCAGTTCGATCAATGTGAAACCAGATTCTCTGTGCATCGGCATCACGCTACCCGCTGTTGTTCATGGTTGCCGCCGAGCCAATTATGTTCGATTGACGGGGCGAAAGGAAAAGGGCCCCTCGCGGGGCCCTTCCTCGGTCGTCTTGCGCCGTTCGAATTACGGGCGGCAGGCAGACGGCAGATACTTCGCGTCAAACGACGGATCGGCATGCGCGGCAACAGCGCCCGCTGCTCCGGCTGCGGCCCCGGACGTGCCGAGCGGATCCGTCCCGGCGGGAGCCGCTGCGTAACCGCAACGCCATGCGATCGAAAGATCCGTGGTCTCGTACGGCGTGATCTGCAGCGTCTGGCCGCTGATTTGCGCGTTGGCCTCATTGCCATAGGTGATGATAATCGAACCGTTTGTGATGTTGATCCCGGTCACATACTTACCAGACGTATCTACGGCATTGGCAGTCATGCCGGCGTCAGTACGGTTCGTTGGCGGCATGCCTTCGTTGAGGAAGTCCTCAGCAACAGCCGCTTTTGCAGCTGCCGCCAGATTCAACCCTTCGGTAACCTGCGAGCGAATGGTGTAGTCCTGGTAAGCCGGGATAGCGATCGCGGCCAGAATGCCGATGATCGCAACCACGATCATCAGTTCGATAAGGGTGAAACCCTGCTGCACTTTCTTCATGTCCAATGTCTCCCTGAGGGGGTTGCCAAAACTTTTCCGAAAAATGGCGTCTCCGCCTGTGCGACAGGAAGCAAGTGTCGTGCCAACCGGGATCATCGCGATTCAAGTCACTGATTTTACAGAGCTTAGCCTTTAGCGGCCGGTTCTTTATGGTGAATCTTGGCGATCTCGATTGTCGCCAGGCTGCGACGTGTGTCAGAAGGTGACAATTCTCGTCACCCAATTGTCACCCCGGTCGTTACCCCTCTCGCGTTTCCGCCTGCTCCCTGCCGAGTGCCGAAGTCTAGCTATGGCTCGCGACCGCAGCGGGTCAGGAAATGCCCGCATCAGTCGATATTCAGCTTCTTGATGCGGTACCGCAGCTGGCGGAAGGTCAGCCCCAGCAGCTTCGCGGCAGCCGTCTTGTTGTAGCGGGTCTTCTCGAGCGCGTCGACGATCGCCTGGCGCTCGACGTCCTCGAGCTGGTCGCCCAGCGCCTCGGCGCGCGCAGCGGCCGCAGTCGGTGACACTTCCCCTTTCGACGTTGCCACCACAGGCCGCAGCTGCAGATCGCCGCTGTCGATGATGCCGTTCGGCGACAGCGTGACCGCCCGCTCCAGGATGTTTTCGAGTTCGCGAACGTTGCCCGGGAAGCCGTAGCTACACAGGGCTTCCAGTGCCCCGGGGGTCATCTCCGCCGGCTCGCCGCCCGACTCTCGGGCGAAGCGGGCGAGGATGGCCTCGGCCAGCAGCGGGATGTCCTCGGTGCGCTCGCGCAGGGGCGGGACCCGCAGCTCGATGACGTTGATGCGGTAGAAGAGGTCCTCGCGGAACTCGCCGCCGGCGACCATGGCTGCCAGGTCCCGGTGGGTGGCGCTGAGGATCCGCACGTCCACCGCCACCTCCCGCGGCGCGCCGACGGGCCGGATGGTCTTCTCCTGGATGAAGCGCAGCAGTTTCACCTGCATGGCCAGCGGCAGGTCGGCGATCTCGTCCAGGAAGAGGGTGCCACCGTCCGCGGTCTCGATGAGCCCTTTCTTGTCCGTCACCGCGCCGGTGAAGCTGCCCTTCTTGTGGCCGAAGAACTCGCTCTCCATGAGCTCGGCCGGAATGGCGCCGCAGTTCACCGGTACGAAGGGTCCTTCCTTGCGCGGACCGGATTCGTGGATCATGCGGGCGACCAGTTCCTTGCCGGTGCCGGACTCGCCGCAGATGTGCACGGGCGCCTGGCTGCGCGAGACCCGGGCAATCATGTCCCGGACCCGGTCGATGGCGGCGGAGCGGCCGAGCAGCTCCCGGCCGGCGTCGCCGCCGGCGGCGCCCAGCCGGATGGCGGCGCCGACGATATTGCGGAGATCCTTGACGTCCAGGGGCTTGGAGACGAAGTCGAAGGCGCCGAGTTTCAGCGCCTGCACGGCGGTCTCCACGCTGCCGTGGGCCGTGATCATGGCCACCGGCACGCCCGGCGTGTGGCTCTGCATCCACTCCACCAGCTCCAGTCCGTCGCCGTCGGGCAGGCGCATGTCGGTGAGGCAGAGGTCGAAGTCACCGCCACGGAGCTTCTTCTTGGCCGAGGCGACGTCGCCTGCCGTCTCGGTGGCGATGTCCATGCGGTTCAGGGTCATCGCGAGCAGCTCGCAGATGTCCGGCTCGTCGTCGACCACCAATGCCTGTACGTCTGTCGTCATGTCAGCTCTGCCAGCGGTTCGGGTCCGCGAATACAATGCGGAATACGCTGCCCCCGCCATTCCGCGGCCGGTAGGAGAGCGTGGCCCGGTTCAGTTCGCACAGTTCCCGCGAAATGTACAGACCGAGCCCGGTGCCTCCCTGCCGCGCAGTGAAGAAGGGCTCGAAAATCTTATCCACGGTGCCGGTCTCCACACCGTGACCCCGGTCAAGAACTTCCAGATAGGGCCGGTCGCCCGGTTCCACGCGGTCCGTGCGCAGTATCACCTCGATGCCGCCGGTCTCGCTCGCGTATTTCACGGCATTGTCGCAGAGATTCCAGAGCACCTGGCGGAGATGGCTGCGGTCCATGCGCACCTCGAGGTCGTCGTCGCCGGGCGCCACGGTGAGCTCGCCCTCGTTGAGCTGCAGCGTCTTGGCGAACTCCTGCACGAAATCCTCGAGCCAGGGCCGGAGCGCGAAACGCTCGGGCTGGCTGGTGTCGCGGCGTGAGAGCTGGAGGATGTTGTCGATGATGTGGCTGACCCGATCCGAGTGGGACAGGATGATCTCGATCAGCCGCTTCTCCTCGGCCGCGATGGCCGGGGACTCCTGCAGCAGCTGGCCGGCGTGGCTCATGGCTCCGACCGGGTTGCGGATCTCGTGGGCGATGCTGGCCGACAGCCGGCCGAGCGAGGCCAGCTTCGATTGCTGCACCCGCTCGGCCAGCAGGCTCGCGTCTTCGAGGAACACCAGCACCGGCCCGCGGCCCTCGCCGGTGCGGCCGAAGGGTGCGAGGTGCACGAGGATGGGCGTGCCGCCTTCCGGGTCGGTCATGGTGAATTCGGGTGGCGGCCCTTCCCGGTCCACCATGCGCCAGGCGCGCACGTGACGGTCGAGCTCCGGCGAGAGCATCGCCAGCTTCATGCCGGGCGAGAAGCTGTCCGCACGCAGCAGGTGGGCGGCGGACTCGTTGATGAGCCGCACCCGGTCGTCGGCGTCGATCACCACGATGCTCTCGCGGAGATGCTGCACGATGTACTGGTTGAGCTCGGCCATGTTGGCGAGGTCCACGCCCCGCTGGTGCGCGAGTTCCTCGCTTTCCTGGATGCGCCGCGCCAGCGGCCGCGCCGCCAGCGCCACGATGAAGATCACGGCGCCCAGGATGCCCGCGGCCGGGTAGGCGCCGGCGAGGGCGTCGCCCTGCAGCACGGTCAGCATCTGGCTGAACAGGATGCCGATGGCGGCGACGGCGGCGAAGAACAGGGACAGCCGGCCGGGCATCACCAGGCTGCCGCCGCCGACGAAGACGATGAGCAGGCCGCCGAGGCCGCTGGAGACGCCGCCGCTGGCGTACATCAGCAGCAGGATCGCGAGCACGTCGAGAGAGATCTGGGCGTAAATCTGCAGGCCGGCCACCGTGCGGCGCAGCCCCAGCAGCGTGAACGCCGCGACGATCAGGTATGCGGCGGCGGTACCGGGGAACAGCGCCGGATGCTCGGCACCCACCAGTCGGGGGTCGGTGTCGACGAAGAAGGCCAGCAGCGAGGCGGCAGCGATGAACAGGCGGAAGGCGGCGAGCGTTCCCAGCACCCGCCGGCCCAGTTCCGATGTGGCGCCGGCAGCCGCCCCCGGCATCGGATTCCCGTGCGATTCTTCGGCCATACGCCGTTCCTGACGCCCCTGTTGCCTGGCTGGCCATGCAGGAGGGCCTTCAGGCCGGATCCCGATTCGCATCGGGCCTGAAGGCCCTCCTACAGGTTTCGTTACGCGCCCATTGGGGCCGCATTGTAGTGGAAGCCGCCTTCTGACGGGGCTTTGCCAATCCTCGACCTTTGCCCCACAATACGCACCTCTTCCGCGGGCGGCCGCGAACCAGAACGCAGAAACCGGCCCGCGTCTCCCAACTGACAGTCCGGACGAACGATGAATCTGCACGAATATCAGGCCAAACGGCTGTTCGCCGATTACGGCATCCCCGTGCCCGAGGGCCGGCCCGCGGAGACGGCGGACGCCGCCGTGGCGGCCGCCGAGGAGCTCGGCGGCGATCTCTGGGTGGTGAAGGCCCAGGTCCATGCGGGCGGGCGCGGCAAGGCGGGGGGCGTGAAGCTCTGCCGCAGCGCCGACGAGGTACGCGAGGCCGCCGAGGGCATGCTCGGGACCCGCCTGGTCACCCACCAGTCCGGCCCCGAGGGGCTGCCGGTCAACGTGGTCTACGTGGAGTCCGGCTCGGCGATCGAGCGTGAGCTCTATCTCAGCATGCTGGTGGACCGGGAGGCGAAGCGCGTTGCCATCATCGCTTCGGCGGCCGGCGGCATGGACATCGAGGAAGTGGCGGAGAAAACGCCGGAGCAGATCTTCTCGGTCGCGGTCTCGCCCGCCGCCGGTCTGCAGCCCTACCAGATCCGCCGGCTCGGCTTCGGTCTCGGCCTCGACAAAGGCCAGCTGAAGCAGTTCGGCAGCCTGCTGAACAAGCTCTACGCCCTGTTCGAGGACAAGGACGCGAGCCTGCTGGAGATCAATCCGCTGATTGTCACCGGCGACGGCGACATCGTCGCACTGGACGCCAAGATCAACATCGAGGAGAACGCGCTGTTCCGGCAGAAATCCCTCGAGGAGATGCGTGATCCCTCTCAGGAGGACGACACCGAGCGCGAGGCCCGGGAACACGATCTCAGCTATGTCTCCCTCGGTGGCAACATCGCCTGCATGGTGAATGGCGCCGGACTCGCCATGGCGACGATGGACCTGATCAAGCTGCACGGCGGCGAGCCGGCCAACTTCCTGGACGTGGGTGGCGGCGCCACCGCCGAGCGCGTGGCCGAGGCCTTCAAGCTGATCCTCTCCAACGAGAGCGTGGAAGCGATACTCGTGAACATCTTCGGGGGCATCGTGCGCTGCGATCTCATCGCCGACGGCATCATCACCGCGGTAAAGGAGGTGGGTGTCGAGGTGCCCGTGGTGGCGCGTCTGGAAGGCACCAACGTCGAGCAGGGCCGCGAGAAGCTGGCCGGCAGCGGTCTGGACATCATCGCGGCATCGGATCTCACCGACGCGGCCAAGAAGGCCGTGGCGGCCGCCGGCTGACAGGAGCATCCATGAGCGTTCTAGTCGACAAGAATTCCCGCATCGTCTGCCAGGGCATCACCGGCAACCAGGGTTCTTTCCATACCGAGCAGTGCATCGCCTACGGCACCAACGTGGTGGCCGGCGTCACCCCGGGCCGCGGCGGCGAGGAGCACCTCGACGTGCCGGTGTTCAACACCATGCACGAAGCGGTGACCGAGACCGGCGCCGATGTCAGCATGATCTATGTGCCGGCGCCGTTCGCGGCCGATGCCATCCTGGAGGCGGCGGACTCGGGCGTGGGCCTGGTGGTCTGCATCACCGAGGGCATCCCGGTTCTGGACATGGTGAAGGTACGGGCCGCGCTGGCCGACTACGACTGCCGGCTGATCGGACCGAACTGCCCTGGCATCATCACGCCGGGGCAGGCGAAGATCGGCATCATGCCCGGCATGATCCACCAGGCCGGCCGCATCGGCGTGATCTCCCGCTCGGGCACGCTGACCTACGAGGCGGTCTATCAGACCACCCAGGCCGACCTCGGCCAGTCCACCTGCATCGGCATCGGCGGCGACCCGGTGCGCGGCATGGACTTCATCGACTGCCTCAAGCTGTTCGAGGCCGACCCCGAAACCGATGGCATCATCATGGTGGGCGAGATCGGCGGCACCGACGAGGAGGCCGCCGCGGCCTACATCGCCGACCACGTCTCCAAACCGGTGGTGGCCTACATCGCCGGCGTGACGGCGCCGCCGGGCAAGCGCATGGGCCACGCCGGCGCCATTGTCGCAGGCGGCAAGGGCACGGCGGAGGCCAAGTTCGAGGCGCTGGAGGAGGCCGGCGTCACCACGGTGCGCTCGCCGGCGGATCTCGGTTCCGCCATCGCCTCGGCGCTCGACGGCTGAGCCCCGTCGGGCTGCCGCCTGGCCCGCTGCCGACATGGCCGAGTCCCTGAAGCTCGTCCTCGCCCAACTGAATCCGGTGGTCGGAGGCGTCACCGACAACACGGAGCGGCTGCTCGCGACGGCCGCGCGCGCGCGGGACGAGCATGGCGCGGATCTCGTCGTCTTCCCGGAACTCTTCCTCTGCGGCTACCCGCCGGAGGATCTTCTGTTCCACTCCGGTCTGCGGCGTCAGATCGCCGCCGCGCTGGAGCGCATCCGCACCGAACTCGAGGGCGTCGCGGTGCTGGTGGGGTTCCCGGAGTACGACGGCGAGCGGCTGTACAACGCCGCGACCGTGATCGAGGACGGCCGGGAACTCGCCCGCTACCGCAAGCATCTGCTGCCCAACTACCGGGTGTTCGACGAGAAGCGCTATTTCACGCCTGGCGAGAAGCCGGCCGTGTTCCGCTTCCGCGGTACCCGCGTGGGTCTCACCATTTGCGAAGACATCTGGCAGCCCGGCCCGGCGCGGCTCGCGCGGGGCGCCGGCGCCGAGGTCATTCTGACCATCAATGGCTCGCCCTACGATACCGGCAGCCAGGAGAAACGTGAGCGCATGGGCTGCGCCCGTGCCGACGAGAACGGCGTGCCGCTGGTCTATCTGAATATGGTGGGCGGGCAGGACGAGCTGGTCTTCGACGGCGGCTCCTTCGTGGCCGACGCGAAGGGCAATCTCACCTTCCGGGCGCCGATGTTCGAGGAAGGACTCTTCCCGGTGGAGCTCCACATCGGCCGCCGTGCCATCGAGCCCGAGCCGCTGCCGCTCGCGGAGCTGCCCGGGGCGGAGGCGAGCGTGTATTCGGCGCTGGTGCTCGGCACCCGGGATTACGTGGACAAGCACGGCTTCCCCGGCGTGGTGCTGGGCCTGTCCGGCGGCATCGACTCCGCGCTGACCCTGGCCGTGGCGGTGGATGCGCTGGGCCCGGAGCGGGTGCAGGCGGTGATGATGCCTTACCGCTACACGGCGGAAATCAGCCGTACGGACGCGGCCGCCCAGGCCGTGGGCCTCGGCGTGCGCTACGACGTCATCTCCATCGAGCCGATGGTGGACGCCACCCTCGCCCAGCTGGCGCCCCTGTTCGAGGGGCTGCCGCCGGACGCGACGGAGGAGAACATCCAGTCCCGCTGCCGGGGCATCCTGCTGATGGCCATCTCGAACAAGACCGGCCGCATGCTGCTCACCACCGGCAACAAGTCGGAGATGGCGGTGGGCTACGCCACCCTGTACGGCGACATGGCGGGCGGGTTCGCGCCTCTGAAGGACTGCGCCAAGACCCTGGTCTACCGGCTGGCCCGCTATCGTAATTCCTGCAAGTCCGGCAACAGCCGCTCGCCGGTGATTCCGGAGCGGGTGATTACCCGGCCGCCGTCGGCCGAACTCAAGCCCGGCCAGCAGGACACGGACTCGCTGCCGCCCTACGAGGAGCTGGACCCCATCCTTGCCGCGTTCATCGAGGAGGACCTGTCGGTAGAGGAGATTGCCGCGCGGGGCTACGAGCGCGAGACGGTGCTGCGGGTGCTGAACATGGTGCGCCGGAGCGAGTACAAGCGCCGCCAGGCGCCGCCGGGCGTGCGCATCTCCACCCGGGCCTTCGGCCGGGACTGGCGCTACCCGATCACGTCGGGCTACCGATTCCCCGGCTAGACCACCCGGCCGGACGCCGGCGAGCGGATCAGCTGTCCGGGAAGTTCTCCGCGAGCACCCGGCGGGTGTCGGCGGCCAGCTCGTCCAGATCCAGCTTCTCGTAGGCGCGCACCATGATCTCCAGCGACTTCTTGTTCGCCGGCGTGCCGTTGTATTCCTCCAGCGCCGTCTTGGCCCGGTTCAGCGCCGCGATCCAGGCGCCCCGGCGGAGGTAGTACTCGGCCACGTGGTTCTCGTAGGACGCCAGCCGGTTTTTCAGGAAGATCATGCGCTGGGTGGCATCCGCGGCGTAATCGCTGGTGGGATAGCGTTCCACCAGCCGCTTGAAGGCCGCGAAGGAGCGGCGGGTGTCGGTGGGCGGCCGGTCCGTGCGGTCGACCCCGAAAGTCCGGTCCAGGAGGCTGGGCTCCTTGTCGAACCAGGTCAGCCCCTGCAGGTAGAGTGCGTAGTCCACCCGCGGGTGGGTGGGATTCTCGCGCATGAACTGATCCGCGGCGTCTATGGCCTGCTCGCTACGGCCGCTCTTGTAGTAGGCGTAAATCAGGTCGATCTGGGACTGCTTGCCGAACTCGGTGAACGGGAAGCGGGCCTGGATCTGCTCGAAGATGGCGATGGCCTGGCGGTAATTGCCGTTGGCCATGGAGCGCTGGCCGCGCTCGTAGACTTCTTCCACCGCGCCCTGCTCGCGCTCGGGCCCGTCGGTGCCGCAGGCGACGGCCGCCAGGGCGAGACACACGACCAGCAGCAGCCGGGTTACAGTGCCCGACCGTGCGGAGAGGGCCGCGGAAACCGTGCCGGCGACCGGGATGGAAAGAGAGGGCGGGATGGCTTGGCGCATAATGCTCGGCATAGTCGGCGGAGTATAACGTAAACTGCCCGGCTTACCCGAGGCCCCCCGATGACGGAGACAGCACAGACACAGAGGCAGCAGGTCCCCGAGTCGCTGGCCGGCAAGCGGATGGACCAGGCGCTCGCGCAGATGTTCCCCCAGTACTCCCGCAGCCGGCTGAAGGAGTGGCTGCTGGCCGGCCTCATCACCGTGGACGGCCGCGGCTGCCGCCCGCGGGATGCGGTGAGTGGCGGCGAGACCGTGGAGCTGAATGCGGTGGTCGAGCCGGAGACCCGTGTGGAGGCGGAGCCGGTCGTCTTCCGGGTGGTGCACGAGGACCCGGGTCTGATCGTCGTGGAAAAGCCTGCCGGTCTCGTCGTGCATCCGGGTGCCGGCAACCGGGAAGGCACCCTGCAGAACGGCCTGCTGCATCGCTACCCGGAGCTCGCCTCCGTGCCCCGTGCGGGCATCGTGCATCGGCTGGACAAGGACACCAGCGGGCTGATGCTGGTGGCGCGCACGGTGGAGGCCCACACGGCGCTCGTCCGCGCGCTGGGGAGTCGCAACATCCGCCGTGAGTACCGGGCCGTGTGCCGGGGCGTGCTGACGGCGGGCGGCACGATCGACGCGCCCATCGACCGCCATCCGGTCCAGCGCACCCGCATGGCGGTGCGAGAGGGCGGCCGGCCGGCGGTAAGCCACTACCGGGTGGTCGAGCGCTTCGTGGCGCACACCGACGTCCGCGTGCGCCTCGAGACCGGCCGCACCCACCAGATCCGCGTGCACTTCGCCCACATCCGTCATCCGTTGCTGGGCGACCCGGTGTACGGCGGCCGCCTGCAGCTGCCGCCGGGGGCCGACGAGGCGCTCACGGCAACGCTCCGCAACTTCCGCCGCCAGGCGCTGCACGCCGAGTCGCTGGCCCTCGAACATCCGTCGACCGGCGAAGAACTGGCGTTCTCCTCGCCGCTGCCGGACGATCACGCCGCGCTGATCGCGGCGTTGCGAGCCCACCGGGAGCGGGTGGAGGCCGGCTGATGGACATCATCCGACCCGACTGGGAAGCGCCGGCTGCCGTCGCCGCCGCGGCCACCACCCGTGCCGGCGGCGTGAGTACGGGCCCCTACGCCGCTCTGAATCTCGGCGCCCACGTCGGCGACGACCCGGCGGCCGTGGCGGAGAACCGGCGCCGGCTGGTCGAGGCGCTGGATCTGCCTGGTGAGCCGGCTTGGCTCGCCCAGGTGCATGGCACCCGGGTGGTGGAGGCACGGCCCGACGGCACGCCGGCGGAGGCTGACGCCGCCGTGACCCGCGAGCCGGGCGTGGTCTGCGCCGTGCTCACGGCCGACTGCCTGCCGGTGTTGCTCGCCAGCCGCCGCGGCGACGAGGTGGCGGCCGTGCATGCCGGCTGGCGCGGACTCGCGGACGGCGTCGTCGAGGCGGCCCTGGCCGCGATGACGACCCCACCGACCGAGGTCCTCGCCTGGCTCGGCCCCGCCATCGCCCAGCCCGCCTTCGAGGTGGGCGGCGAGGTGCGAGAGCGGTTCATCGCCCGTGATGTGGTCAACGCCGCCTTCTTCGCCCCCAACGACCAGGGCCGCTGGCAGGCGGACCTGGCAGGGCTCGCCCGGCGGGAGCTCGAGGCTGCCGGCGTGACGGTCAGCGGCGGGGAGTTCTGCACCCACGACGAGGCCGAACGCTTCTTCTCCTACCGGCGCGACGGCGACTGCGGCCGTCAGGCCACGCTGGTGTGGATCCGGAGCTGACGGCCCGGCGGCGGGGCGGCAGCGGAGGCAGCCGAGGCCGCGCCGGCGCTTGAAACCGCGGCTTCCGGCACCATTTCCGAACCAGTTGAGGACATCCCGATCCGGGGGACCAGCCCATGCGAATGGACAAACTGACAAGCAAATTCCAGATGGCGCTCGCCGATGCCCAGTCGCTGGCGGTCGGACAGGACCACCAGTTCATCGAGCCGGTGCATCTGATGGTTGCGCTGCTGGACCAGCAGGGCAGCACCGTGCGCAGCCTGCTGACCCGCGCCGGCGCCAACGTCAACATGCTGCGCTCCCAGCTCGGCGAGGCCATCGACCGGCTGCCGAGCGTGGAGGGCACCGGCGGCGAGGTGCATCTGTCGAACGACCTCGGCAAGCTGCTGAACGTCACCGACAAGCTGGCCCAGGAGCGCAACGACCAGTACATCTCTAGCGAGCTGTTCGTGCTGGCGGCGGTCGAAGACAAGGGCGCGCTGGGCAAGATTCTCGCCGAGGCGGGCGTGGTGAAGGGCGCGCTCACGAAAGCCATCGAGGAGATGCGCGGCGGCGCCCAGGTGAACGACCCCAACGCCGAGGACACCCGCCAGGCGCTCGAAAAATACACGATCGACCTCACCGAACGGGCCGAGCAGGGCAAGATCGACCCCATCATCGGCCGTGACGACGAGATCCGCCGCACCATCCAGATACTGCAGCGCCGGACCAAGAACAACCCGGTGCTGATCGGCGAGCCGGGCGTCGGCAAGACCGCGATTGTGGAGGGCCTCGCCCAGCGCATCGTGGACGGCGAGGTGCCGGAGGGCCTGAAGGGCAAGCGCATCCTGTCGCTGGACATGGGCGCGCTGATCGCCGGCGCGAAGTTCCGCGGCGAGTTCGAGGAACGCCTGAAGGCCGTGCTGAACGACCTCTCCAAGCAGGAGGGGCAGATCATCCTGTTCATCGACGAGCTGCACACCATGGTGGGCGCCGGCAAGGCCGAGGGCTCCATGGACGCCGGCAACATGCTGAAGCCTGCGCTCGCACGCGGCGAGCTGCACTGCGTGGGCGCGACCACCCTGGACGAATATCGCCAGTACGTGGAGAAGGACGCAGCGCTGGAGCGCCGCTTCCAGAAGGTGCTGATCTCCGAGCCGACGGTGGAGGACACCATCGCCATCCTGCGCGGGCTCAAGGAGCGCTACGAGGTGCACCACGGCGTCGAGATCACCGACCCGGCGATTGTCTCGGCGGCGACGCTGTCCCACCGCTACATCACCGACCGCAAGCTGCCCGACAAGGCGATCGACCTGGTGGACGAGGCGGCTTCGCGCATCCGCATCGAGATCGACTCCAAGCCGGAGGCGATGGACCGTCTGGAGCGCCGCATCATCCAGCTGAAGATCGAGCGCGAGGCGCTGAAGAAGGAATCCGACGAGGCCTCGCGCCGGCGGCTGGACGACCTGGAAGAACAGCTGACCGACCTCGAGAAGCAGTACTCCGATCTCGAAGAGGTCTGGAAGTCCGAGAAGGCGGCCATGCAGGGCACCACCCATCTCAAGGAGGAGCTGGAGCGGGCACGCCTGGAGCTGGAGACGGCGCGCCGCGCCGGCGACCTCACCCGCATGTCCGAGCTGCAGTACGGCAGGATCCCGGAACTCGAGCGCCAGCTGGAGAGTGCCGCCGATTCCGAGCAGACGGCCAAGCCCACGCTGGTCCGCAACAAGGTCACCGAGGAAGAGGTGGCCGAGGTCGTGTCCAAGTGGACCGGCATCCCGGTCTCGAAGATGCTGGAGGGCGAGAAGGAGAAGCTCCTGCAGATGGAGGAGGCGCTCAGGACCCGCGTCGTCGGCCAGGACGAGGCCGTGGTAAGCGTGTCGAACGCCATCCGCCGCTCCCGCGCCGGGCTCTCCGACCCGCGCCGGCCCATCGGCTCGTTCCTGTTCCTGGGCCCGACCGGCGTCGGCAAGACCGAGCTCACCAAGGCCCTGGCGGAGTTCCTGTTCGACACGGACGAGGCCATGGTGCGCCTCGACATGTCCGAGTTCATGGAGAAGCACTCGGTCGCGCGCATGATCGGCGCGCCGCCGGGCTACGTGGGCTACGAGGAGGGCGGCTACCTCACCGAGGCGGTACGGCGCCGGCCCTATTCGGTGATCCTGCTCGACGAGGTCGAGAAGGCCCACCCGGATGTCTTCAACATCCTGCTGCAGGTGCTGGACGACGGGCGGCTCACCGACGGCCACGGCCGCACGGTGGACTTCCGCAACACCGTCATCGTCATGACCTCGAACCTGGGCTCTCAGCGCATCCAGGAGCTCGCCGGCGAGGAGAACTACGCGAAGATGAAGGGCGAGGTGATGGAGGTGGTCTCCCAGCACTTCCGGCCCGAGTTCATCAACCGGGTGGACGACGTGGTGGTGTTCCATCCGCTCGGCCGCGAGCATATCCGGCGCATCGTCGACATCCAGCTCGGCTACCTGCACGCGCGTCTCGCCGACCGCGACATGGAGCTGGAACTCACCGACGCCGCGCGAGACCAGCTCGCCGAGGCCGGCTTCGACCCCGTGTACGGCGCGCGGCCGCTGAAGCGCGCCATCCAGCAGCGCATCGAGAATCCGCTGGCCCAGCGTATCCTCGCCGGCGAATTCGCGCCGGGCGACACGATCCTGGCGGACGTCTCGGGGGACGAGATCGTGTTCCGCACGTCGGATGCCCCCAAGGCCATGGCAGGCTGAGCCGGAGGACGAAAACCGGTTCCCGTGGCGACAGCGGCTATAATCGGCGCCCCCGGTGTCTCCGGGGGCGTTCTTCGTGGAGAGAGACGACATGCCTATCTATGAGTATGTGTGCAAGAGCTGCGGGCACGAACTCGACGCCCTGCAGAAGATGAGTGACGACCCGCTGACCGACTGCCCCGACTGCGGCGAGGCGGCGCTGAAGCGCAAGATCTCGGCGCCCCGCTTCCGTCTCAAGGGCAGCGGCTGGTACGAGACCGACTTCAAGACCGACAAGGACAAGAAGCGCAATCTGGCCGACGGCGGTGGCAGCGGCGGCGACAGCGAGAAGAAGTCCGGCGGTGACGGCGACAAGAAGTCGGACAGCAAGCCGGAGAGCAAACCCGAGAAGAAGGCGAGCGACGGCAAGGCGGCCGGCTCGACCGGCGGCGCGGCGGCCTGAACCGGGGCGGGACCGGTGGAGCCGGAGCGGTGATGAAGCGGCTGAGGGCGTGGCTGGTGGCGGGGCTGCTCGTCTGGGTGCCGCTCGGCCTCACCCTGTTCATCCTCAACCTGCTGGTCCGCCAGCTCGACAAGACCCTCGACCTGTTGCCGCCGAGCGTACGTCCGCCCTACGAGGTCTTCGGGATCACATTCACGATCCCGGGCCTCGGCATCCTGCTCACCATCATCATCCTGCTCGTGACCGGCATGCTGGTCGCGAACTTCGCGGGTCGGCGGCTGCTCGCGCTCGGCGAGGCCATCCTGCAGCGCATCCCGGTGGTGCGTTCCGTCTACGGCGCCTCCAAGAACTTCGCCGAGGTGGTGCTCGGCGACTCCGGCGACTCGTTCAAGAAGGTGCTGCTGATCGAGTACCCGCGCAAGGGCGTCTACAGTCTGGCGTTCCAGACCTCCAGCGCGCTGGGCGAGGTGCAGGCGAAGACCGGCGAGGACGTGGTCTGCACGTTCGTGCCGACCACGCCCAACCCCACCTCCGGCTTCATCATCATGGTGCCCCGAAAAGACATCATCGAGCTCGAGATGGAGGTGGACGAGGCGCTGAAGATGATCATCTCGCTGGGCGTCGTCGTGCCCCGCTGGCACGTGGGCGAGCAGGAGCTTCCGCTTGCAGCGCCCGAGGCCAGGCCGTAACATTTCGCCTCTTTTGCCGGCGTCGCCGGCCCCTCACTCATCATCGAAAACGCTATGCGCACTCATTACTGTGGACAGGTCGACGAGACGCTGACCGGCGAGGTCGTGGAAGTCACCGGCTGGGTGCACCGCCGGCGCGACCACGGCGGTGTGATTTTCGTCGACCTGCGCGACCGCGAAGGCCTGCTGCAGGTGGTGTTCGACCCGGACCGCCCGGAGATATTCGCCGACGCCGAGCGGGTGCGCAGCGAATACGTGCTGGCGGTGCGCGGCAAGGTGCGGCCGCGGCCCGAGGGCACGGTCAATCCGAACATGCGGACCGGGCAGATCGAAGTGCTGGCCGAGGAGCTGACGGTGCTGAACGGCGCGAAGACGCCGCCGTTCCATCACGACGAGACCGCCAACGAGGAACTCAGGCTCCGCTACCGCTACCTGGACCTGCGCCGCGAGGACATGCTGGCCAATCTGCGCCTGCGCCACGCGGCCACCCGCTCGCTGCGCCGCTTCCTGGACGACGAGGGCTTCATCGACGTCGAGACGCCGATGCTGACCAAGACCACGCCGGAGGGCGCGCGGGACTACATCGTCCCGAGCCGCACCCACCCGGGCAAGTTCTTCGCGCTGCCCCAGTCGCCGCAGATCTTCAAGCAGCTGCTGATGATGTCGGGCATCGATCGCTACTATCAGATCGTGCGCTGCTTCCGCGACGAGGACCTGCGCGCCGACCGCCAGCCCGAGTTCACCCAGCTCGACATCGAGATGAGCTTCGTGGACGAGCAGACGGTGATGGGCACCATGGAGCGGCTCATCCGTGCGCTGTTCGACGACGTGCTGGGCGTGGAGCTGCCCGCACCCTTCCCGCGCATGCCCTGGGCGGAGGCGATGCAGCGCTTCGGCTCCGACAAGCCGGACCTGCGCATCCCGCTGGAATTGGTGGAAGTCTCCGATCTGCTGGAAGGTGTGGAATTCAAGGTGTTCGCCGGCCCGGCCGCGGACCCGAAGGGCCGGGTGGCCGCGCTGCGCCTGCCGAAGGGCGGCGAACTCACCCGCAAGGAGATCGACGACTACACCGGCTACGTGGGCCGCTACGGTGCGAAGGGACTCGCGTATATCAAGGTGAACGACGCCGCCGCCGGCCGCGAGGGCCTGCAGTCGCCGATCCTCAAGTTCCTGCCGGACGAGGCCATCGCCGGCATCATGGAGCGCACCGGCGCCGCGGACGGCGACCTGGTGTTCTTCGGCGCGGACAAGGCGCACGTGGTGAACGACGCTCTCGGTGCCCTGCGCGTGAAACTCGGCGAGGACCGGGGCCTGGTGGAAGCCGGCTGGCGGCCGCTGTGGGTGGTGGAGTTCCCGATGTTCGAGCGCGACCCGGGCACCGGGCGCCTGGATCCGCTGCACCATCCCTTCACGGCGCCCTCCATCAGCGACGCTGACGCGCTGCGCAAGGACCCGGATCACGCGCTCTCGCGCGCCTACGACATGGTGCTGAACGGCTCGGAGATCGGCGGCGGCTCCATCCGTATCCACGACCAGGAGGTGCAGTCGGCGGTGTTCGATCTGCTGCAGATCGGCCCCGAGGAGGCGGAGCAGAAGTTCGGCTTCCTGCTGCGCGCCCTGGAATACGGCTGCCCGCCCCACGGCGGCATCGCCTTCGGCCTGGACCGCCTGGTGATGCTGATGACCGGCGCCGAGAGCATCCGCGACGTCATCGCCTTCCCGAAGACCCAGACGGCGGCCTGCCCACTCACGGACGCGCCGGGCGACGTCTCCGCCCAGCAGCTGCGCGAGGTGGGCATCCGGCTCCGCAAGCCGCGGGGCGACACCGAGAGCTGAGCGCCGGCGCCGTGACCGCACCGACTCCCGCCAGGCCCTACCGGCGTCCCGAGTCGGTGCTGGTGGTCGTTTACGCGGCCAGCGGCGAGGTCCTGCTGCTGCATCGCCAGCGGCCGTTCGAGTTCTGGCAGTCCATCACCGGCAGCCTGCTGCCCGAAGAGACCCACGACAGCGCGGCCGCCCGGGAACTCGCCGAGGAGACCGGCTTCGAAGACAACGGCACGCTCGCCTACACCGGCGTCAGCCGGGTCTTCGTCATCGACCCCCGCTGGCGGGACCGCTATCCGCCCGGCATCTTCGAGAACGTCGAATACGAATGGCGCTTCCGGCTCGACGAGCCCCGGGACGTGGTGCTGAGCCCGAGCGAGCATTCCGCGTTCACCTGGGTGCCCCTCGAGGAAGCCATCGAACGGGTCTGGTCCTGGACTAACCGGGAGGCGCTCGAAGACCTGGCCAGGGACTTGGGTTGAACCGCGAGGACGAACGCAGCGCACTCGTCCTGGTGCACGGCCTCTGGCTCGGGTCCTGGGCGCTGAAGCGGCTCGCCCGCCGCCTGCGCAAGGCCGGCCGCGACGATGTCCACCTCTACTCCTGGCGCACCATCCGCCACGGCATCGACGCGAACGCCGGGGATCTCCGCGCCTACGCCGACAGCCTGCGCGCGGATCGCATCGACTGGGTGGGCCACAGCCTCGGCGGCGTCCTGATACTGCGCACCCTGGCGGGCTGGGGCGAGGCGCCGCCGGGCCGCATCGTCTGCCTGGGTTCGCCGCTGACCGGCAGCCGCTCCGCGGAGCGGTTGTCCTCATTCGGCCTCGGCAGACGCCTCACCGGCCGCAGCATCGCCGGCGGCGTGCTCGAGTCGAGCGCGGCCGAGTGGTGCCCGCCGTACCTTGCCGCGTGCACCGGCGTCATCGCCGGCAGCAGGGGCATGGGCGCGGGCCGCCTGCTCGGCCGCCTGGAGCCGCCCCACGACGGCACGGTGCGGGTGGCGGAGACGAAGCTGCCCGGCATCGCCGACCACCTGGTCCTCCATGTGACCCACACGGGCCTCCTGTTCTCCCGCGTCGCCGCCGCCGCTGCGGAGACCTTCCTCCGCCGCGGAAAATTCGCGTAGGAGGGCCTTCAGGCCCGATCCGCTTTTTGCTGAACGATGCCCTTCTATTCGCGTAGGCCCATCAGCGGGTGGGCATAGGTCGTGGGGACGCTCAGTCGGACGTCCTGTCCTCCTTCGCTTCGGCCGGGCCTCCTTCCCGCCGTCTTGGCTCCAGTCGGCCCGGACGACCCCGCAACCTATGCCCACCCGCTGACGGGCCCGTCGCCGTAAGGACTGGCACGTGTCAGTAAGCGCTACTGACAGGCACCTCCTTCACGCCACTGCGGCCACAAAAGAATGCAGATGGCAGGCCGGGTCGGGCCTGAAGGCCCTCCTACGAGTCGTCGGCCAGGTCCTTCAGCTTGTAGATCAGGTCCAGCGCCTGCCGCGGAGAGAGCGCGTCCGGGTCCAGGTCCTCCAGCGTCTCGCGTAGCGCATCGTCGGGCGGATCGTCCTGCGTCGGGGGCGCCAGGGCCAGTTCCTGCTGGGGGCCGTGGTCGCGGTGGTGCTGGGCGGATTCCAGCTGCTCCAGGTGGCGGCGGGCGCGGCGTATCACCGACTTCGGCACGCCGGCCAGCGCGGCCACCTCCAGGCCGTAGCTCTGGTTGGCCGGACCCGGTTTCACCGCGTGCAGAAAGATGAGCCGGTCGCCGTGGGACGTGGCGTCCAGGTGCACGTTGGCGGCGTGGGGCAGTTCGTCGGGCAGCGCCGTGAGCTCGAAGTAGTGGGTGGCGAACAGGGTGAAGGCGCGCAGCCGGGTGGCGATGTGATGGGCCGCCGCCCAGGCCAGCGACAGGCCGTCGAAGGTGCTGGTGCCGCGGCCGATCTCGTCCATCAGCACCAGGCTCGCGGGCGTGGCGTTGTGCAGGATGTTGGCGGTCTCGGTCATTTCGACCATGAAGGTGGAACGGCCGCCCGCCAGGTCGTCCGAGGCACCGATGCGGGTGAAGATGCGGTCCACCTGGCCGATCTCCAGCGCGTCCGCCGGCACGAAGCTGCCGATGTGGGCGAGGATGACGATGAGCGCGGCCTGGCGCATGTAGGTGGATTTGCCGCCCATGTTCGGACCGGTGATGATCAGCAGACGCCGCTCGTCGTCGAGTTCCAGATCGTTCGGCACGAAAGGCGTCTCGAGCACCCGCTCCACCACCGGGTGGCGGCCGGCGCGGATGGCGATGCGCGGCTCTTCGGCGAGGGTCGGCCGGGACAGGCCGAGGCGTCCCGCCCTTTCGGCGAAGCAGGCGAGGACGTCCAGCTCCGCCAGCGCCGCGGCCGTGCGGCGCAGCGGGCCGAGCACCTCGTGCAGCGCGTCGATCAGGCCCTCGTACAGCGCCTTCTCCCGGGCCAGCGCGCGCTCCCGCGCGCTCAGCACCTGGTCCTCGAAGCGCTTGAGCTCCGGCGTGATGAATCGCTCCGCCGCCTTCAGCGTCTGGCGCCGGGTGTATTCCTCCGGGGCCTTCTGCGCCTGGGCCTTGCTGATCTCGATGTAGTAGCCGTGCACCCGGTTGTAGCCCACCTTCAGCGTCGGCAGGCCGGTGCGCTCGCGCTCGCGCTGCTCCAGATCCACCAGATACTGGTCGGCGTTGGCGCTGATCTCCCGCAGCTCGTCGAGCTCGCCGTCGTAGCCGGTCGCGATGACCCCGCCGTCGCGGATCAGCATGGGCGGATTCTCCACCAGCGCGGCATCCAGCAGGCGGTGGGTGTCCGGGTGCTCGGCCGCATCGGCCGCGAGCTCGGCCAGGCGCGGTGCGTCGAGGCCGGCGAGCAGCGTGGCGAGGTCGGGCAGTCGTCCCAGGCTGTCGCCGAGCTGGCGCAGGTCCCGCGGACGGGCGGTGCGCAACGCCACGCGGGAGAGGATGCGCTCCAGGTCGCCGACGTCGGCGAGCAGATCGCGCAGTTCGTCGGGGCCGCGGTCGAGCAGCATGGCCACGGCGTCGTAGCGGGCACCGATCACTTCGTGGCTGCGGATGGGCCGGCTTATCCAGCGCCGCAGCAGCCGGCTGCCCATGGCCGTGCGGCAGGTGTCCATGACGCCGGCGAGCGTGTGCTGGTCCTGGCCCGAGAGGCTGCGGTCGAGCTCCAGGTTACGCCGCGTGGCCGCGTCCATGAGGATGGCGTCGTCCGGCTGTTCCGCGGCCATGCCGTCGATGTGGGGCAGGGCGCCGCGCTGGGTGTCGCGGACGTACTCCAGCAGACCGCCCGCGGCGCGGATGGCGATCTCGAGACCGTCGACGCCGAAGCCGGTCAGGTCCCGCGTGCCGAACTGCTCGCACAGGAGTCTTGTGGCCGTCTCGCCGTCGAAGTGCCAGGGCGGCCGGCCGCGGGCGCCGGCGCGTTCCGTCAGCCAGCCCGGCACGCCGCCCTCCTCGTCGTAGAGTATCTCCGCCGGCTGCAGCCGCTCGATCTCCGCCGCCAGTGCGGCCTCGTCCGACACCTGGCTCACCAGGAAGCGCCCGGCGGAGAGATCCAGCCAGGCGATGCCGATCTCGCGGCGGGCGAGCACCACGGCCGCCACGGCGTTGTCCCGCCGCTCGGGCAGCAGGCTGGCCTCGGTGAGCGTGCCCGGCGTGACGATGCGCACCACCTTGCGCTCCACCGGCCCCTTGCTCGCGGCCGGATCGCCGATCTGCTCGCAGATGGCCACCGACTCGCCGAGCTTCACGAGCTTGGCGAGGTAGCTGTCCACCGCGTGGTAGGGCACGCCGGCCATGGGGATGGGCTCGCCGGCGGACTTGCCCCGGGTGGTGAGCGTGATGTCGATGAGCCCGGCGGCGCGGCGGGCGTCGTCGTAGAAGAGCTCGTAGAAGTCGCCCATGCGATAGAACAGCAACGTGTCGGGATGCTCGGCTTTCAGGCCGAGATACTGCTGCATCATCGGCGTGTGTTCTGCACGGGCGGACGCGCTCATTCTTCGCTGTTTTCCGGTGTGAGGGCGGGCCGGATAGGCTAGCCCGTCGCGGGCGGCAAGTCGATGGGCCGCCGCAGGCCGTGCGCAGGCCGTGGGCAGGTCGGCGGGTGTGCCGGTTTGCCGGGCCATCCGTGACACCATCTGTGACGCCGTGGGTTCCTGCGGGTGCCGGCCGGGGGTACATTACGGGCCAATCCCACTGCCGGTTCTCGTAGCCGCGGATCCGCGGACCACCCATGAAGATTCTGCACCTGGAGACGGGACTCAACCTGTACGGCGGCGCCCAGCAAGTACTCTACCTGCTGGATGCGCTCGCCCACGACGACTCCGAACACCTGCTGGTCAGCGCCATCGGCAGCGAAGTGGGCGAGGCCGCGCGGGCCGCGGGGCACCGGGTGCGTGAGGTGACCATGCGCGGCGACCACGACCTCGGCTTCCTGCCGCGCATGCGCCGGGTGCTGGAGGAGGAGCGGCCCGATATCCTGCACGCCCACAGCCGTCGCGGCGCGGACCTGCTCGGCGGCCTCGCGGCCCGGCGCAGCGGCATCCGGGCGGTGGTCTCCCGGCGGGTGGACAACCCGGAACCGCGTTGGCTGGCCGCCGTGCGCTACCGGCCGTACATCCGCATCGTCGCCATCTCCAACGCCATCGAGCGGGTGCTGACGGACGCGGGCATCGACCGCCGGCGTATCACGGTGATCCCGGACTGCGTGGATCCCGAGCCGTTTGCCGGGCCGCCGGAGCGGGAATGGCTGCACACCGAATTCGGCCTGCCGGCCGGCGCGCCGGTGGCCGGCGTGGTCGCCCAGCTGATCGAGCGCAAGGGCCATCGTTATCTGCTCGAGGCGATGCCCGCCGTGCTGGAAGAGTGCCCCGGACTCCGCGTGATCTTCTTCGGCCGCGGGCCGCTGGGGAAGTCTCTGGCCGCGGAGATCCGGCGACTCGGCCTCGCCGATCGGGTGCTGATGACCGGTTTCCGCGATGACATGACGCGCATATTCCCAGCCCTCGACCTGGTGGTGCATCCCGCACTGGCGGAGGGACTCGGCGTGGCGCTGCTGCAGGCGGCGGCCGCGGCCGTGCCGGTGGTCGGTTTCGCCGCCGGCGGCGTGTGCCAGGCCGTGGAGCCGGGGCGCACGGGCCTGTTGGTGCCGCCGGGGGATTCCGAGGCGCTCGGCCGCGCCATGCTGCGGGTATTGACCGATCCCGCGCTGGCCCGCAGTCTGGGCGAGGCCGGCCGCGCCCGGGTGCGGAGCGAATTCACCCCCGAGCGCATGGCGGCACGCCACCTGGCGCTGTACCGGGAGGTGCTCGGTGGCGCCGACAGGAACACGGAAGACCCATGACGGAATTCGAGGACATCGCCGCACTGGCCCGGCGCACGGGCGAGGCATTGCTGGCCGCGGGGCGTCGTGTGACCACGGCGGAGTCGTGCACCGGCGGCTGGATCGCCAAAGCGCTCACCGACGTGGCCGGCAGTTCTTCCTGGTTCGGCGCCGGACTGGTCACCTACAGCAACGAGGCCAAGCGCTCCCTGCTGGGCGTGCGCGCCGAGACCCTGGACGAGTACGGCGCCGTCAGCGAGGAGACCGTGCGTGAGATGGCGGCCGGTGCGCTGGCGGCCAGCGGCGCCGATATTGCGGCGGCGGTCAGCGGTATCGCGGGGCCGGACGGCGGCGCGCCGGACAAGCCGGTGGGCACGGTGTGGTTCGCCTGGGCGGTCAGCGGAGCCACGCCCGTCACCTATGCTGAATGCGTCCACTTCGATGGCGACCGGGAAACGGTCCGGCGCCGCACCGTCTGCCACGCCCTGGGCGGTGTGCTGGCGCGGATTCCGGTGTGAGAGGCCCCGGGGTGAGTGGCCGATGAGCGGAGCGGAACAACACGACGGGCCGCCGGAGGACACCGAGACCGAGCGCCTTTTCGTCGCCTTCTGGCCGGATACGGAGCTGCGCGAGCGCATCGAGGCGGTGGCCGCGCCCGCCGTGGAACGGGCCCGTGCCCGGCCGGTGCCCGCGGATAACCTGCATGTCACCCTGGTTTTCGTCGGCAACTGGCCGGTGCAGGCCCGCGAGCAGATCGAGATGGTGGTGGACGCACTGGATATCCCGGATGCCGCGCTCGTCTTCGACCGCATCAAGTACTGGCGCCGGCCGAAGGTCCTGAGCCTGGTGGCGGAGGACTGCCCGGAGGCGCTGGCCGTCTACCAGCGGGAGATGAGCGCCGCCATGGCCGCGCTGGGCTGGACCCCGGAGACGCGGCCCTGGGAGCCCCACGTGACGCTGGGGCGCAAGGCCGAGCGCAGCGTGCGCAAGATGCTGGAGGAGCCGCTCGTCTGGCCCTGCCGGCAGGTGGCGCTGGTGCGCTCCGAGAACGGCAATAATGGCTCGGTCTACCGGTCGCTCCGCATCTGGGAGAGATGAGCCGCGGCGTCGAGAAACTGCCTCACTGGCCCGGATTCCCATGGCTGATGTATGGTCGCCGTTGTGGAATAATCGCGGGTTCTCATAACTGAATCGCAACAGGCTGCGGGTACACCATGGACGAGAACAGGAAAAAGGCGCTGGCCGCCGCGCTGGGCCAGATCGAGAAGCAGTTCGGCAAGGGCTCGGTGATGCGGCTGGGCGACGGCGGGCCGGCGCGCGACATCGACTCGGTGTCCACCGGCTCCATCGGCCTGGACGTCGCGCTCGGCATCGGCGGGCTGCCCTACGGCCGCGTCGTCGAGATCTACGGCCCGGAGTCATCGGGCAAGACCACGCTGACGCTGCAGGTGGTGGCCGAGGCGCAGAAGGCCGGCGGCACCGCGGCGTTCGTGGACGCCGAGCACGCACTCGACCCGCAGTACGCCGAGAAGCTCGGCGTCAACGTGGATGATCTGCTGGTCTCCCAGCCGGACACCGGCGAGCAGGCGCTCGAGATCACCGACATGCTGGTGCGCTCCGGCGCGGTGGACGTCATCGTGGTGGACTCCGTGGCCGCGCTCACGCCCAAGGCCGAGATCGAGGGCGAGATGGGCGACTCCCACGTGGGCCTGCAGGCGCGGCTCATGTCGCAGGCGCTCAGGAAGCTCACGGGCAACATCAAGCGCTCCAACGCCATGGTGATCTTCATCAACCAGATCCGCATGAAGATCGGCGTTATGTTCGGCAGTCCGGAGACCACCACCGGCGGCAACGCGCTGAAATTCTACTCCTCCGTGCGGCTGGACATCCGCCGTATCGGCGCCATCAAGAAGGGCGACGAGGTCATCGGCAACCAGACCCGCGTAAAGGTGGTGAAGAACAAGGTCTCGCCGCCATTCAAGCAGGCCGAGTTCGAGATCCTCTACGGCGAGGGCATCTCCCGCGAGGGCGAGATCATTGAACTCGGCGTCGCCAATGGCATCATCGAGAAGGCCGGCTCCTGGTACAGCTACGGCGAGGACCGCATCGGCCAGGGCAAGGAGAACGTGCGGGAATACCTGAGGGAGCACCCGGACGTGGCCGCGGAGATCGAAGGCAGGATCCGCGAGCTGCTGCTGCCCGCGAAGAAGGCGCCGGGCGAACCGGAACCCGAGGCAAAGGAAGCCTGATCGACGGTGAGCGAACTCGAAGAAAGTGATATGACGCCGGCGGAATGCCGGCGTCGTGCCATGGACTTCCTGGCCCGGCGGGAGCACAGCCGCTGGGAACTCCGGCACAAGCTGGCGGCGGCGGGCGCCACCGGCGATCTCGCGGACGAGACGCTCGACGCCCTGGAGGACGAGGGCCTGCTCAGCGACAGCCGCTTCGTCGAGTCCTTTATCGCAGCCCGGGCCCGCAAGGGTCAGGGCCCCGTCCGCATCTACCAGGAACTCGAGCGCCGCGGCGTCAACGAAGCGCTGATCGAGGACGGCATCGACGAGGCCGACATCGACTGGTACGAGCTGGCCGCCGAGGTGCGGTCGAAGAAATTCGGCAAGTCCGTGCCGCCGGACTTCCCCGGCCGGGCGAAGCAGATGCGTTTCCTCGAGTACCGGGGCTTCGACTCCGACCAGATCCAGGCGGCCATCCGGGGCGGCGCCACCGCTTGAATCCGGGGCCGTCCGGCCCGATCTCCGCTACTCTGCCGACGAACATCTGGTAGATTCTCACGCCATGAAATCCATGACCAGCAGCGAACTCCGGGCGGCGTTCCTGGAGTTCTTCGCCGACGAGCGCCACGAGGTGGTGCCGAGCTCGCCGCTCGTGCCCGCCAACGACCCCACGCTCCTGTTCACGAACGCGGGGATGGTGCAGTTCAAGGACGTCTTCCTCGGCCGGGAGGAGCGCGACTACGTGCGTGCCGTGAGCTCCCAGCGCTGCGTCCGCGCGGGCGGCAAGCACAACGACCTGGAGAACGTCGGCTATACCGCCCGGCACCTCACCTTCTTCGAGATGCTCGGCAACTTCAGCTTCGGCGACTACTTCAAGCGCGAGGCCATCGACTTCGCGTGGCGGCTGGTCACCGAGAAGCTGGGCATACCGCCGGAGAAGCTCTGGGTCACCGTGTACAGGGACGACGACGAGGCCGCCGATATCTGGCTGAACGAGATCGGCATCGACCCCGAGCGCTTCTCGCGCCTTGGCGAGAAGGACAACTTCTGGGCCATGGGCGACACCGGCCCCTGCGGACCCTGCAGCGAAATCTTCTTCGATCACGGGCCCGGGGTGGCAGGCGGGCCGCCGGGTTCGCCGGAAGAGGACGGCGACCGCTACGTCGAGGTCTGGAACCTGGTCTTCATGCAGTACGACCGGTCGGCCGACGGCACCATGACCGAGCTGCCGGCCCCCTCGGTCGACACGGGCATGGGGCTCGAGCGTATCTCGGCGGTGATGCAGGGCGTGCACAGCGTCTACGAGATCGATCTGTTCGCCAACCTGATCGAGGCCATCGCGAAGATCATGGGCGTGGCGAACGACGGCTCCAGTTCGCTGAACGTCATCGCCGACCACATCCGCTCCTGCGCCTTCCTGATCACCGACCGGGTGGACCCGAGCAACGAGGGCCGCGGCTACGTGCTCCGGCGCATCATCCGCCGGGCGCTGCGCCACGGCTACAAGCTGGGCGTGACCGAGCCCTTCTTCCACAAGCTCGTGCAGCCGCTGGCCGCCGAGATGGGCGAGGCCTACCCGGAGCTGGTCCGCCGCCAGGCCCACGTGGAGAAGGTGCTGAAGCGGGAAGAGGAGCGCTTCGCCGAGACCCTGGAGCAGGGCATGGCGATACTGGAGGAGAGCATCGCCGGCCTCAGCGGCGAGGTCATCCCCGGCGACGTCGTCTTCCGGCTCTACGACACCTACGGCTTCCCCGTGGACCTCACCGCGGACATCGCCCGCGAACGCGGCCTTACCATCGACCAGCCCGGCTTCGAGGCGGCGATGGAAGGGCAGCGCGAGCGCGCCCGGGCGGCCAGCAAGTTCGACGCGGCCGAGGGAGAGGGCGTGGCCGTCGACGCCGAGAGCCGCTTCTCCGGCTACGAGCGGGACAGCGGCGAGTCCGAGGTGATTGCGCTGGTGAAAGGCGGCGAGACCGTTACCGAACTCGCCGCCGGCGAAGAGGGCGGCGTCGTGCTGGCCGATACGCCGTTCTACGCCGAGAGCGGCGGCCAGGTGGGCGACACCGGCGTGCTGAGCGCCGGCGGCACGGCCTTCCGGGTGACCGACACTCGCAAGAGCGGCGGCGCGCACGTCCACTACGGCAAGCTGGAGGCCGGCACGCTGAAGGTCGGCGACAGCGTCGGTGCCGAAGTCGACGCCGAGCGGCGCAACCGCACACGGTTGAACCACTCCGCCACCCACCTGCTCCATGCCGCATTGCGCGAGGTGCTGGGCGACCACGTCACCCAGAAGGGCTCGCTGGTGGCCCCGGACCGCCTGCGCTTCGACTTCTCCCATTACGACCCCGTCACGCCGGAAGAGCTGCGGCGCATCGAGGACCTGGTGAACCGGGAGATCCGCCGCAACGTCGCCGCGGAGACTCGGGAGATGACCTACGACGATGCCATCGCCGCCGGCGCCGTCGCGCTGTTCGGCGAGAAGTACGACGACGAGGTGCGCGTGCTCCGCCTCGGCGACTTCTCCATGGAACTCTGCGGCGGCACCCATGTGAGCCGCACCGGCGACATCGGCCTGTTCAAGATCACAGGCGAGGGCGGCGTGGCCGCCGGCGTGCGCCGCATCGAGGCCGTGACCGGCGAGACGGCGCTCGCCTGGGTGAAGGCCGAGGAGGAGGCACTGGCGCAGATCGCCGATCTCGTGCGCGGCAGCCGGGACGATGCGGCCAGCAAGGTCCGTCAGGTCGTCCAGCGCAACCGGGCGCTCGAGAAAGAGGTGGCCGACCTGAAACGCAAGCTCGCGACCGGCGGCGGCTCCGCCGACCTCACGGCTGGCGCCGAGACCGTGGGTGACCTCAAGGTGCTGACCGTGCGCATCGACGGCGCGGATCCGGCCACGCTGCGCGACACCGTCGATCAGCTCAAGGACAAGCTCGGCCGCGGCGTCGTGGTGGTGGGCTCGGCCGACGGCGACAAGGTGCGCCTCGCGGCAGGGGTCACGAAGGATGCGACCGATCGGGTCAAGGCCGGCGATCTCGTGCGCACCATTGCCGAGCAGGTGGGTGGCAAGGGCGGCGGGCGGCCGGACTTCGCCCAGGCCGGCGGCAACGATCCGGCGGCGCTCGACGCGGCCCTGGCCGGCGTTCGCGACTGGGTCGCAGAACGCATAACCTGACCCAGTCTACTTTTGCAACCCATCCCCGCTTGGCTCGTCTCTGGTTATTGGTATACCATTGGCAGTGAGGGAGGCTGCATGGGTCGCAATCGGTCACCACGTAGACGTTGCTCGACAGGTAGGCCGGTAATTCGAGTCATATCAAAAAGTTATTTAAATTCTCGAATCTGTCCGGCGGGCTGTGCCGTTTGTGGGAAAAAATTAATAGATACTGTGGGTGGTATACATCAGTTGGACAGCATTGAGGGCTGAGCCCAAGTGATCCAAGGTTGCAAGCCAGTCGATCGCCGCCTTGCCCGCACTGCCTGACAGGGGATGGATAGACAGGATGCTGATACTTACTCGCCGCGTCGGAGAGACCGTGATGATCGGGGATGATGTCACCGTCACAGTGCTCGGGGTCAAAGGCAACCAGGTCCGAATCGGCATTAATGCGCCGCGCGACGTGGCCGTGCATCGAGAAGAGATCTTCGAGCGCATCCAGCTCGAACAGGGAAACGGTTCGGGCGCGGTAAACGGCGCCACGTATACCAACGGCGGCGGCGAGTAGCTGCCCGCACCCTTTACCCGACCCACCGGACTCAGTACACTTTCGGGCCCTCGCGAGGGACCGCTACAATGGCGGTCTCGCGCCGGCGGTGACCGGTGGCAGGGAACGGAGAGATGGCTGAGTGGTCGAAAGCGCTCCCCTGCTAAGGGAGTAAGGGTTAATAGCCCTTCGAGGGTTCGAATCCCTCTCTCTCCGCCAGATTACTTCATGTAGGAGCGCCTTCAGGCGCGACCTGCAGCACGAACAACACGATTACACGCGCCCGTAGCTCAGCTGGATAGAGTACCTGGCTACGAACCAGGCGGTCGGGAGTTCGAATCTCTCCGGGCGCGCCAATTTTTCGCAATTAGATCAAGCGGTTAGTGCTCAGGCGCTAGCCGCTTTCTTTTTCAGAACGAGCAGTGCGGGAGCCTTGCGTGACCCCTGCCCAACCACCTGGTTCGCTGCGTAAAGCAGGTTCTCCAGCTCGGCGGCCGAGTAGTGGGTCGTGATTCTCCCGGAGCGATGTCCCAGCAGGTCCTGGCGGTCCTCAAAGCTCACCCCGGCGGCCCTCAAGCGCCGGCCGAAGGTGTGCTTCAGATCGTGCACTCGCACCTGCGGCAGTCCCACGCGCGCTCGTCCCTGTCTCCACGACGTCGTGTTCATCTTGCCAAGCCGCCGGCCCCGCCAGGTGAAGACGTATTCCTCGTGCTTGCCCCGCTCGCCGTCGACAACCGACTTGGCAATTCGGTTCAGCACCACGAGTCGCTCCTCACCGTTCTTGACCAGTGCCTCCGGGATGATGAAGACGGAAGTCTCGAGTTCGGGGACTTCCACCTCCCACTCCCAGCGCAATGAACACACCTCCTGCTCGCGGCAGCCGGTATTCACCTTGAAGAGCGCCATACGGGCCAGATGGTCCGGCATCTCCTTCAAGAGCCGCGTCTGCTCCTCCCAGGACAGCGGGTAGGGCTTCCGCGCATCCGTCACCTTGAGCAGGGTGATCTTCGGCGGTCGCTCCAGCCAGGTGAGTCCGTACTCGTCCATCCACTGCGAGGCGGCCAGATTCAGGATGCGCCTCACCACCGCCAGCGCGATATTGATGGTCTTCGTCTTCTTCCCCTGGCGCTGACGCTTCGCGATGAAGGGCTGCAGCGTCCCCATGTGAACCATGCGGAGATCGAGGTTCCCGATAAGCGGGTCGAGCTGTTTCACGTGCAGCTCGTCGTCGTCGATGCTCCGTTTGTGCTGGTTCTCGCGGAGATACCGCTTGACCGCGTCCCGAAACGTCCGCTTGGGTCTTTCGCCGTAGATCGACGCCCGGCGGGCCCTCTCTATCCTCATGGCCAGGTAGAGTTCCGCCTTATCAAGCTCCGTCTCTCCTGTGCTCTCGCACAGGCGTCTGCCTCCTATCCTCTTGTCGATGTGCCAGATATCGCCGCGTTTGACGAGTCCGGCAGGTCTCATTCGTCCCATGGCTTTCTCCTTCGTGCCGTGGGACGCCCGTTGCGGGACTTATAGTCGTCCACCCAGGTATCCAGTTCAAGGCGGTCGAAGGCGATGCCCTGGCGGCCGATGGGAATCTCGGTGAGGCCGGGGCGGACCTCGGTGTTGAAGCGGTTTCGGTCCATGCCGAGGTAGGCAGGCGCATCCCGGAAGCGGACCAGGCGGGGTAGCAGGGCGGATCTCCTGGCCGGCTGGGTCATCGGCCCAGGTAGCTGTTAGTGATGTTAAGGCGGGTGTGGCCCAGCTCCGCGGTCACGGTGGCGCGGGCCTCTTCATCAATGGCGCGCTCTACCGGGCCCAGGACTTTCCGTGCAGGCCCGCCCGCCACCGGCGCCGGCCAGCCGGTCAGTTCCCGATAGCGGCGCTGGGCGTAGGCATGGCGGAGGCCGTGGAGCTTTTTCAGCTCTGCGGCCTTGGTCTGGCTCTCATAGCAGCGGAGCTGCTGGACATAGTTCCGGTCCGGCGGGATCAGGGCGCCGCCACCCACGAACCGGTGGATCTCCTCGAGCAGGGCTCGCTGGGACTCCCGGATGATCGGTACTGAGCGCTCTCTCCCGCCCTTGGTCCAGCTGGCCTTCAGGCAGATGTGGTCCTGGCGGACGGCATAGCTGGGGCTGAACTTGATGGCTTCCTCACGCCTCAGGCCGAACTCGGCCTGGAGCCGGAGGCTCAGCCTGAGATAGGGGTCTTTGATCCTGGCCAGCTTCCCGGGGTCGAGATCCCGGGCCTTGGAGGTTTTTGCCACGTAGTGGCGCTCCCCGATGCCGTAGGCCCCGTTGTCACGGGCCACGACATTGGCCCGGTTCACCTTCGCAGCCCACCAACGGAGGACGGCGAGGCGGTTCTTGAGCGTTCCGATACCGAGGCCCTGGCCTTTCCACAGAGAGACCAGGGCCTCGACGTGTTTCGGTTTGAGCGAGCGTGGCTGCAGACGGCGATAGCCGAGCACCAGCAGCTGATTGGCCATCTGGCTCAAAAGGCGTTCTCGAATCTCCCGTGTCGCATGGCTCCCGTCCCGGTTGTTCCGGCAGAGGGCTTTCAGCTGGTAGTTCAGGTCCTTCATGGTGCTCGATCTCGTTCGGTTAGTTTTTCTGACCAGCTCGCAGCCCGGTGGGCATACGAGGTCCGAGATAGGCTCGGAGTCGGTCCAGGGACACCAGTCCCAGAGGGATGGCAATTCTTGCCAGTCCCTACGGCCTGAAGCCTCGATCAGGTTCGCCGGTGGCGCTCTGTTGAGGGCTCGGCCGGCGGCTACCAGTGGCCCCGAGGGGCCGAAACGAACGGTGATTCACCTCCTTTTGGCTAATGGATACGAAACAGATCTGTGCCACGGGCACAGGGCTACAAAAATTGCCGGACGCAGGGGTCCTGACGATTTGGAAAAGCTGGCGGGGACGCCAGCGATTTTCTTGAACATGCGGAACCAGGGGCGTTCCGCGAATTTGAAAAGGCCGGGCTATCTGATCCCGGTTTGGATCAAGCAGTCTCGAAGAGACTTCCTGACCCCAGGCAGGCTGACCCCTGCCAGGTGCCGCTTTACCGCAGCGGCTGCGGATCATGCTTGGAAAACTAGACCCCAATTCTCGCGTTGTAAAGCACGCGTCTCGGCTTAAATTTCGACCGGCGCCTTGGTTCGCGACTATTGTTGTCTGGTGCCGTCCCGTCCTGTCTGCTGACTCCTACTACTACTCGAAGGAGCAATTTGTAGAGACGGGTCTTTATCGGTTCGGAAAGCGATCGGAATGCGCAGTCGCCAGCGCGACTGCAGCCTTGGACTCGCATTCCCAGGAGCTTATGAGAGACGGAAAATCGTCTTCTATTCGCGTCCCATTATTCGGGGCGAAAATTTCTGCGTCATTCGCCCGTCATTCGCGGATTCCGGCTGCAATCCGCGCAAATCCGCGGATTCGGCGCCGCGTCACTACAGCGCTTCGCACTGGTAGTGACGCGGCAGACGACGCAACCTACGGTCTGCCAGACGGCGATCCTACCTGCACGAAGACCTCATTCTCGGCTGCTCCCGCCGCGCGGCGGTTCCAGTATTGGATCTTGGCCCAGCCTTTAAACTCGTCGCAGTCACAGACTGGTGGACTCAATCAACTCAGCGGTCTGCGCCATCCCCTCGCGTCGCAGGGCTGCCGCGAGTTGCTGTGGCGGTTTCGGTGGCCTCCGGAATCTCAAGCGCATGCGCTCGATAGCCAGAAGTGCCGTGTCGCGGTGCAGATCGATCGCATCGGCAACGAAGTCGTCCGCGTTTTTCGGCTCGATGCCGTACGGCTCCAGCAGCTCCGCTGGAAAGTCTTTCAGGTTGTCGGTAACGATGACGTCGGCGCGCGTCTTGACGGCGGCTGCCAGGACATGGGCATCTCCGGGGTCCGGCAACGCCAGCAGACCCCGCTGTAGGGCTTCATACTGCTCCACCATCGCATCGTCGAAGGCGCGGGTCATCGCTGCGCAAGCTCGTCCGGCTTGTTCCTTCGCAGCAGGGGACGCCTCTGTCGACGAGCATGCGCGCGATCGCCTGTTCGGTTTCGTCGATCACAAGCTGCGACCACCGCACCCGATAAAGCTCAGCCTCGGCCAGGGACAGGATGAGGTTTCGCTTCAGTGCGCTCGCAAGCACACAGGCATCCACGAACGCGGTAAAGCGGTTCGCGAACACCGATCAAATCAGCTCGGAGTCGATATCCGCGAGTTCCTGCAGGGCCGCTTCCCTCTTGGCATCCCGGGACTTCTTGTAGGCGAACAGATCTTCGGCCCTGATCCGGCGATGCCGGCCAACCCGCTCGAACGGAATCTCTCCCTTCTCGAGCATCCCGACCAGGTAAGGACGCGAGACGTTGAGGAGGTCAGCGGCCTGCTGGGTGGTGAGCCGCTGCTCGACGGGCACGAGGGTGACCGCATCGCCCGACTCGATGTGCTCGAGTAGCGACATCAGTAGATTCGAGAGCGCCGGGGCGAGGATGATCTCGTGGGATTTGCCGGATTCATCGACGATCTTGAGCCGCTGGCCATCCCCCGCTTCCTTGTCCGCCGCAAGAATTCGCCGAAGCTGGTTCGCGGCAGCCCGTTCGCTCTCAGACGGCAGGCGATCGCCGATTTGCTCGGCGTAACTCGATGACATGGTCATGGTGTTCCCTCCTCAAGAGAGGAAACTATACGAAATATTCGAAATAACCGCAATATCCGAAAAATAATCCCGACTACTCGTATTGTCCGCAATGTACCCGTTACCTCGCCTACGATGCCCTGGGACGGAGGATCGAGCGCCGGGTCGGCTCGACGGTGCTCGGCGCCTGGCACTACGACAATCCGGCTGCCGACAAGGGCCTGGGCCTCTTGGACTACGGGGACAGTGGTCCAGGCCTCAACGGCCGCGGCCCCCAGAAGCACTATTACTACTCGAGCGGCGCCACCGGCCGGAAAGACCTCGAACGGGTGATCCACCGCTTCTCTGTGAACGCCAGCACCACCGACTACGAGGTGCGCTACCACACGGACGGCTGCTACGCTGACCGAAAGGCCCATTGATTGACGCATTGCCGTTGTAAGTGGCGAACTCCCACTCAATTCCCATCGGTCACGTAGGTCGCTCTGTTCTTCTCCCACCAACGCGCCAAGTTGGCCAGCGCTTCCGACCGGGCTTCGCCTCTGGCGACTTGCCCGAATTCTCCGATGTAGCCGGTATCAAGGCTCTCGATCATGTCCTCCAGGCGACGAATTGCGTGATCGCGCATCCATTCCTCCGTAGCCGGATTGAGCGCAGACTCAACGAGCACAGGTACAGCGGAAGGATCCTGGGTCTTGCTCAACGCCACGGCCGCCACTGTCCTAACGGACCGGTTTCCATCTCGGATAAGCTCGACCAATCGCTCGTCGTTCTGGAGACTGAAGAGAGGTGCGCCACCTGCCAAGAATCCGAGTGCGTCGATTCGCAATTGCTGGTCGAGTGCGGCATCTGACGCGATAGCCAGTAAAGCATCAGCGCCACTTGCGCCACCGATCGTCCCTATCGCGCCAACAGCGAGCTGTCTGACCTCGGCGTCAGGATCAGCTGTCGCCGTGGCTTGCAGATTAGGAACGGCAGACGTCGCGCGGAGATGGCCGAGGCCCTGCGCCACTGCCCCGCGGATAGACGCGTCAGAGTCCGTCAACAGAGAGGTGAGCAGCCCAACGTGAGCGGGATCGCCTTTCCGTGCCAGGGCGAGGATGGTCAGGCGTCTTGTATCTGCATCGAGGGACGAGGTGGTCGCCAAAGATGCCAACGAACGACTATCGATGGCGATACCCTCCCGTTCGAGTTCTTCCTCTGGGGTAGGGCCCCATTTCGCGGGACCGGCCTGACCTGGGTTTTGAGAGAAAGCGAACAGAAGGGCTGTGCAGACGGACACCAGGCGCATGGCACATTATCTCATTAAGGTGATCCACCAGGAACGCTAGATCCGATCGCCCAGTCGTGTCAAAAAAAATCGAGCGCAATGTCTCCTTTCCGCGGGAAAGCGACCCTAGGCGCGCTCTGAGGTAAGATTCCCGCTTCCGACCCGAAGCGGACTGGGCGTTTTTTGAGAGACCCGATGCCTTCCAGCGATCAATCTGTGAGAAGCGCCGACGATAGCCTAGAGCACGCCCGCAAGAAGATCGATGAAAGGCGGGAGAGAACGGCAAGACGTCGTGAGAAAGCGGGGTCTCCGTTGATCCCCGCTATGGTTGCTGCTTATGTGACCTATCTTTCCTTTCAATTTCTGGAGGAGTATCACGGTTCAGCCGTAGTGATTGGTGCGGTCGTTGGTTGGGCAGTAGGTGCATATTTCCGTCGCAGCACGTAAGGCTTGTCCCCTTCTGGCCGGAAACCGACCATTTCGCTGCTCTGATGTATCATTTCCGGAGTCGACCCGTTTCAGCCGTTGGGCAATGACCGAATCGATTTTGGTTTTCTACATTTTAGCGGTGACCTTGGCCGCTAATTTCGCTCGGAAACGCATCCAGCAAGCAAACCCACCGAAGGCCGCCTACTTGGGATACACTTTGATGATCCTTACGCTCGGCGCTGCTCCACTGATATGGCTTCAACAAACGTCGGTGCAATACTCCGCCCTGACAGTGATTCTTGTCGGTTTATCGATCATCTGGTTCGCGATTCTGGTCAGCCGAATCTACGTTCCAACTTCGGGTCGATAAGTGGCTGCTTGTGGCCGAAAGCGATCCTAGCGGCGCTCTGAGGTATGATTTCCGGAGTCGACCCATAGCGACCCTTCGACAACATCATGCAAGAGACAATTTCGTTGGTGGTTTGTGGCGTGTTAATTGCGGGCGAGCGCTTGACGCCAGGGGCGGTCGGTCTCCTCAATGGTTACGCGACGAAGGGCTGAAGATTCCTCCGCCACGCATAAGCCTTCGGCACTTGGCAAAGGACCCACCATATTGCAGCGTTCTATTTCGTTACTTCGAACGGACGTTGATTCCCAGCTAGATTGAGAAGGTGACAAGCAAGTACGGTACCTGGCAGAGATTGCGGCGTAGCCTTGAGTATCGCGGTGAAACCTATGATGAGGATCAATGGGCCGGTACGCGCGCCGTTGTTGACGGAATCCGGATTACTGGTGTCGAGGCCTACGCGACAAATAGATCACTCATCCTTCGAGCCGTGTTAAGACCGTGGTACCGGCGGATCAGCATTCCGTGGGACAAAATGCAACAGATTGAGGTTCGCGCATCTCCTCTAACGCGACATGGTGTGACGGCGAAAGCTCGGGCGTGTCTGACCGCCCGAATTATTTTGATTGATAGCTTATTGACATTGTATTTGCCGTGGATCTCGGAATTCGACAATTATGTCCCCACGAGTGTCGGGCTTGTTCGGCGGCCTGAGAAATACTGGCTCACGTAATGCGTCAGGATGACGGAAAGTCGATCGCGATACGGCACATCTGGTTTCGTTTGGCGCTGATAGCGCCTAGGTTTCGTTTGTTGATGGCGGGGGACGTCTCCTTTTAGCCGATTCCCGACTGTTCGAAGTGAGATATCCACGATCGGAATTGGTCCGCTTCTACCCTCATAGCGGACCATCTGGCTATCAGGTGCGACTTCGCGACTTACTTCGGCTTTCGGCCAAAAGCCGACAATCAGGTGAGTGCCACTCGTTGTACGGTAGTTCGGTGAAGACGTGGATCGCGTTGTTGCGGGGCATAAACGTTGGCGGACGAAACAGGCTGCCAATGGCGAGCCTGTCGAAGTTGTTCACTCAGGCTGGATGCGCGCGGGTGAGGACATATATCCAAAGCGGCAATGTCGTTTTCAAGGCCGATATTAGTTCCAGGACAAGTTTTGCGGAATCCATCGGTCACGCCATTGAGCAGGAACACGGCTTTCGCCCTGCAATTGTCTTGCTTACCCGTGATTCACTTCGTTCCGCGATTGCGGCCAACCCGTATCCCGAAACCGAACCGAAATCGCTACATATCTTTTTTCTCGAGAGCATTCCAGAGAAGGCACAAGTCCAAGATGCGAAAGCGCTTCTTGCGGACTCCGAGTCGATCCAGGTGGTTGGGCGGCATTTGTTCCTGCGTGCGCCGGACGGTATCGGACGATCCAGATTCGTCAAAGGTGTCGAGAAGACGCTAGGCATGCGCGCGACAGCACGCAACTGGAAGACCGTCTCCAAATTGGTCGAATTGGCTAATGATGACGATTGACCGCTTCGGGTCGAATCCAGAACCTAGCAACTTTCTCCCGATACCGCTACAGAATGACCGATCGCTCCGCGAAAGCGGACGCTCTATTCTGCGAATCGGTGATTGCAGACATCGCAGCCTCTCCTGGTCCGAGGAAGGGCTATTTATACGCTGGAACAGACATCGGCGCGGTGGGCCGAGTCACTTCCAACGTTGATTAGCGGTATCCAAACGGATACACTTCATGCACAAATACCAGCTGCAACAGACAGAGACCTTTGCGAAGTGGCTCGCACGGCTGCGGGATCGGACGGCGAAAGCTCGAATTCTGTCGAGGCTCGAATCCGCACGCCTGGGCAATCTCGGAGACTGCAAGGCTGTCGGTAGCGGGATAAGAGAGCTGCGTATCCACGCCGGACCTGGCTATCGAGTCTACTTCGTCCAGCGGCAGGAGATCGTAATCCTGCTTCTATGTGGCGGCTCCAAGTCGAGCCAGAGCAGAGACATCGACCGGGCAAAGCGCCTGGTCAATGAAATAGAGGATCAAGGTGATGGTTAAGGTAACGGAGTTCGATGCGAGCGCCTTCCTGGACGACGACGAGGTGATCGCGGAGTATCTGACGGCGGCTCTCGAAGACGAGAATCCGGACGTCTTCCTCGCAGCGGTGGGGAATGTGGCGAAGGCGCGCGGGATGACGGCGATCGCGGAGAGCACGGGTCTGGGTCGCGAGAGCCTCTACAAGGCGATGACGCCCGGAGCCAAACCTCGCTACGATACCGTGCTGAAAGTGCTCCACAGTCTGGGTGTGAAGCTCACGGTTTCGGCGGCCTGAGGCGGTTCGGGCTCGAACGTATTTGCGAACTCCAGGTTGTTGGCCTTTGCGGGAAATTTGCGTGTTTCGGTCCTGATCAGTGCTGCAAAGTACTGCAATTTGGCAACGGAACGTCCCACGAATTGCTTGCTAAATTAACTACTTAGAACTTCGCTTTCTAACTACGAACCAGGCGGTCGGGAGTTCGAATCTCTCCGGGCGCGCCAACTAAATCAAAGGGTTAGCCGACTTTTCCGGTTAGCCCTTTTTTCTTTTCCGACACTTTTCCGACAGTCTCGCCGGTCCTTCGGCCGATCAGCATCAGATTGGGCGTCTCCCGCCTGCCGCGACGCACGATGGACTCGGCGGCATCGATCAGCTCTTCGAGCTCCGCTGCCGAGTAGTGCGTCGTGATGTCGCCGTTCGCGTGGCCCAGCAGTGCCTTGCGGGTCTCCAGCGGGACCCCGGCGCTCCGAAGCCGGCGTCCGAACGTATGACGTAGGTTGTGGACGCCTTTCAGGATGCCTTTCTCTGTCGGGAGGCCCGCCTGGCGCCAGCACCGCTTCCAGGCGGTGTTGTTGATCTTGCCGAAAGGCTTGCCCCGGAACGTAAACACGTATTCCTTGTGCAGTCCCCGCCGGCCCTCAAGCACCCGTTTCGCGATGCTGTTCAGGACAACCACCCGCTCCGTGCTGGTCTTGGTCGCCGATCCCGGCAGCACGAAGACCGATCGCTCCGTGTCCGGCCAGTCGACCTCCCAGTCCCATCGCAGCCCGCAGACTTCCTGCTCCCGGCAGCCGGTGTTCATGGCGAACAGCGCCGCATCGGCGATATGCCTCGGCAGGATCTTCATCAGACGATCCTGCTCGGCCCAGGACAGCGGATAGGCCCTCGCCTGCTGGCCCTTCACGGACAACCGGCTGATCAGCGCCGGCGCCTGCTGCAGCCAGGGCTCGCCGTCCGGGCCGCGCCACACGCGGGCCGCACGGTTCAGCACGGTCGAGACCACCCCCAGGGCGTTGTTGATCGACTTCGGCGACAGACCCCGCTCGCGCTGCCGGTCGACGAAGGGACGGAGCGTCCCGTCGTGGACCTGAGCGACCGGGAGATCGCCGATGTAGGGGAACAGCTGGTCCAGGTGCATGGCGAAGGTATCGGCAGAAGGCTTGTGGGCAATCTCCTCGAGATAGTGCAGTGCACATTCCTCGAAGGTGTAGACCGCGGCCTCGTGTCGGTTGGCTTTTTCCTCCAGTTCCGCCAGTCGGCGGATCAGAACCTGCTCTGCCTCAGCGCGTGAAGTAGTGCCCGTGCTTTCGCGGAGCCACCTTCCAGGGGCGTATCGGCAGCGCTTTTCGATGTGCCAGGTGCCGCCCTTCTGGCGGAGCCCCGGCATGCGGTTGCGTTTCGACATGTGTCGTCCTCCGGTATCGAGGCCTTCGGACGACGCCCGTTGCGGGACTTATAGTCCTCCACCCAGGTATCCAGTTCAAGGCGGTCGAAGGCGATGCCCTGGCGGCCGATGGGGATCTCGGTGAGGCCGGGGCGGACTTCGGTGTTGAAGCGGTTTCGGTCCATGCCGAGGTAGGCAGGCGCGTCCCGGAAGCGGACCAGGCGGGGCAGCAGTGCGGATATTCGGGCCGACTTGGTCATCGGCCCAGGTAGGTGTTGGTGATGTCGAGGCGGCCGTGGCCTAGTTCTGCAGTCACAGTGGCGCGGGCCTCTTCATCAATGGCCCGCTGTTCCGGGCTCAGAGCCTTCCGTGCGGGCCCGCCCGCCACCGGCGCCGGCCAGCCGGTGAGTTCCCGATAGCGGCGCTGGGCATAGGTATGCCGGAGCCCATGCAGCTTCTTCAGCTCTGCTGCCTTAGTCTGGCGCTCGTAGCAGCGCAGCTGCTCGACGTAGTTCCGGCCCGGCGGGATCAGGGCGCCACCGCCCACGAACCGGTGGATCTCCTCGAGCAGGGCTCTCTGGGACTCCCGTGTGATCGGTACTGACCGTTCTCTCCCGCCCTTGGTCCAGCTGGCCTTCAGGCGGATGTGGTCCTGGCGGACGGCATAGCTGGGGGTGAACTTGATGGCTTCCTCACGCCGGAGGCCGAACTCGGCCTGGAGCCGGAGGCTCAGCCGGAGATAGGGGTCTTTGATCCGCGCCAGCTTCCTGGGGTCCAGATCCTGAGCCTTGGAGATCTGGGCTTCATACTGGCGTTCACCAATACCGTAGGCACCGTTGTCCCGGGCCACCACATTGGCCCGGTTCACCTTGGCGGCCCACCAGCGGAGGACTGCGAGGCGGTTCTTCACGGTACCAATGGTGCGGCCCTGGTCTTTCCAGAGAGAGACCAGGGCCTCGACGTGTTTCGGTTTGAGCGAGCGTGGCTGGAGACGGCGGTAGCCGAGTTCCAGCAGCTGATTGGCCATCTGGCTCAAAAGGCGTTCTCGAATCTCCCGTGTCGCATGGCTCCCGTCCCGGTTGTTCCGGCAGAGGGCTTTCAGCTGGTAGTTCAGGTCCTTCATGGTGCTAGATCTCGTTCGGTTAGTTTTTCTGACCAGCTCGCAGCCCGGTGGGCCTACGAGGTCCGAGAAAATCTCGGAGTCGGTCCAGGGACACCAGTCCCAAAGGGACACGAAGTCCCTACGGCCTGAAGCCTCGATCAGGTTCGCCGGTGGCCCTCTGTTGAGGGCTCGGCCGGCGGCTACCAGTGGCCCCGAGGGGCCAGTACGAACGGTGATTCACCTCCTTTTGGCTAATGGATACGAGAACGGATCTGCGCCTGAAGCACTGGGCTAGAAAAATTGCCGGACGCAGAGGTCCTGACGATTTGGAAAAGCTGGCGGGGACGCCAGCGATTTTTCATGAACATGCGGAACCAGGGGCGTTCCGCGAATTTGAAAAGGCCGGGCTATCTGATCCCGGTTTGGATCAAGCAGTCTCGAAGAGACTCCCTGACCCCAGACAGGCTAACCCCTGCCAGGTGCCGCTTTACCGCAGCGGCTGCGGATCATGCTTGGAAAACTAGACCCGATTTCTCGGCTTGTAAAGCCTGCGTCTCGGCTTCAATTGCCACGCTCTACAGGGTTCCCGTCCATTGTTGTCTGGTGCCGTCCCATCGTGTCTCCTGACTCCTACTACTACTCGACCGAGCAATTGGTAGAGACGGGTCTTTATCGGTTCGGAAAGGGATCGGAATGCGCAGTGGCCAGTGGTGTTGCAGCCTCTGACTCGCATTCCCGGAAGCTCTTGAGAGACGGGAAATCGCCTATTATTTACGCCCCATTATTCGCGGCGAAAATTTCTGCATCACTCGCCCGTCATTCGTGGATTTTGGCTGCAGTCCGCGCAAATCCGCGGATTCGGCGCCGCGTCACTACAGCGCTTCGCGCAGGTAGTGACGCGGCGGAGTGCATATCCCTACGTCGGACCAGATGACTTCCGCCGCTTGAATCCTGGTCAACCGTTTCCTCACGGTACTGGCTCAGCCGCTCCGTGAGGACGCAGAGTTTGAAGCTGATATTGGTAACTTTCTTTCGTAGTCGGCCATTCTCTCATTCAGTCTTTTTCGCTGTATGGCGAGTTTGTGGCAAGAATTCAAACTGCCAGAGTTTACTTTTCCTCGCATTTTTTCACTTTAAGTGAACTTTTGAGAAGATTTTTAAACTAGGCGCCGGTTTGGGAATCTGCTAATTTATTCACTATGAGTGAGCAAAAGTACAAAAAGATAAACCAGCTTGAGAAGGACCTGCCGGAGGGTCTGCTGGTTGATGCTGCCTGGATGGAGCGAAACGGCTATTACGGCTCACTCCGTAGCCGGTACCTCAATGCCGACTGGCTTGAGCAGCCGGCGCGCGGCGTCTACCGGCGGCGGCGCGGTTCCCTGAGCTGGGAGCAGGTCGTCATATCGCTTCAGACGCTGATGCAGTTTCCAGTCTCTGTCGGCGGTCGCACGGCGCTGGAGACGCAGGGCTACGCCCACTATCTCTCGCACCGGCAACAGACAATCCATCTCTATGCCGATCAAAAACTGCCCGGATGGCTCGGCAAGCTTCCGGTCGAGCAGAAATTCAAATCTCACAACCGGACGCGTTTCTTGCCGCCGATACCGGACTATACCGACCAGCTCGATCTCTCACCGGATCGATCTGACGCGGTCGAGAAGACATTGCCTGGCGCCTTGCGACTAACGCCATGGGGCACATGGAAGTGGCCGCTCGTGATGTCCACACCCGAGCGCGCCTTCCTTGAGCTTCTGGACGAGCTTCCCAAAAACGAGACCTTTGATCACGCTGATGCGCTCATGGAAGGGCTTTCTTCGCTGAGCCCCCGTCGGCTACAGAAGCTGCTCGAGGAGGCAAGCAGCATCAAGGTCAAGCGCCTCTTCTTCTTCTTCGCCGATCGCCATCGGCACCGCTGGCTTAGCCATCTGGATAAGAGTGCGATCGATCTCGGCAAAGGCAAACGTATGCTCGTCAAGGGTGGCAAGCTCGATCCTGTCTACAACATCACGGTCCCGGAGGCCCTCCATGGCCTTCAGTGATGTTTATCGCCGCCAGGTTGAGCTTCTTGTGCGGACACCCCCGCACGTTGCCGAAGAAGATTGCTTTGCACTAAAAGGCGGCACGGCGATCAACCTCTTCTATCGTGACCTGCCGCGACTTTCCGTCGATATCGACCTTACCTACTTGCCGCTTGCGGATCGCAAGGAATCGCTCGCTGACATTGATGCGGCCCTAAAGCGCATCGCGCAGCGTATAGAGGCTGCTGAAGATCGCGTGGCTGTCACGAGGTCCGCGCCGGCTACTCAGGACACAATCAGCAAGCTCGTTATTCGCACCCGGGATCGTGTGCAGATCAAGATTGAAGTCACTCCGGTCCTACGCGGATCTCTGTACGAGCCGAAGCTGATGGCTGTGTCGCCGCAGACGGAAGACGCCTTTGGCTTCGCGGAGATGAGTGTGCTCCCGTTTCCGGATCTCTTTGCCGGCAAGATTCTGGCGGCTCTGGACCGTCAGCATCCCCGAGATCTGTTTGACGTCCATCAGCTGCTCGATAACGAGGGAATCACGGATGCGCTCCGGACGGCCGTCATTGTCTACATGATCAGTCACGACAGGACCCCGCAACGGCTTCTCCGGTTGCCGTGCCGTGATATTCAGCATGACTATGACAACAACTTCACGGGGATGACCGCCGAAGATCCTCCGCTGGACCGGCTTATTGCGGCGCATGAGGCGCTTGTCACCCAGCTGCTTGAAGGTATGCCGCCCGCCCACCGGCAGTTCGTTATCTCTTTCTTCCGCGGCGAGCCCGACTGGGCTTTGATAGGCGAGGAGGGCGTTGAGGATCTGCCGGCCGTTCGCTGGCGACAGATTAACCTTGAGCGCGCCGGCCGCGATACTCGGTCGGAGATCGTCAGCGAGCTCGAGGATTTGCTGGGGGTGTGAGGGCTGATCGAGGCAGAGTCCATTTGTCCTCATGGTCTCCGCTTTGCTATACGAGAGTATGGCCAATGACCGCACTCCGCACAGTCTTGAGGAGGCGCAACTTGGCTAAGACAATGCTCAATTCGAATAATGCGGATAGGGACATAGACGGGTAAATGGCAACCAAGAAATCTGAGATCTACCGGTCCTTGTGGGCGAGCTGCGACGCGCTCCGTGGCGGCATGGATGCGAGCATGTACAAGGACTATGTGCTCTCGCTGCTCTTCATCAAATATATCAGCGACAAATACGCCGGAGAGGCCTATGCCCCCATCACTGTTCCGGAAGGGGCCAGCTTCGCCGACATGGTCGCGCTCAAGGGCAAATCCGATATTGGCGATCAGATCAATAAGAAGGTTGTCGCCCCGCTTGCCGCATCCAACCAGCAGCTCTCACAAGCAGATTTTCCGGACTTTAATGATTCGGTGAAGCTCGGTGACGGTAAGGAGAAAGTCGACCGTCTCACCAATCTGATTGCTGTCTTTGAAAGCCCCTCGCTCGATTTCAGGAGCAACCGCGCGGACGGGGACGACATTCTCGGCGATGCCTACGAGTACCTCATGCGGCACTTCGCTACCGAGAGCGGCAAGAGCAAGGGTCAGTTCTACACGCCCGCCGAGGTCAGTCGCGTTATGGCGCAGCTTCTCGGGATTAAGGTTGCAAGCACGAGTTCGCAGACGACCGTCTATGACCCGACCTGCGGCTCCGGATCGCTCCTGCTAAAGGTCGGGGATCAGGCCGGCACCAACGTCACGCTATACGGGCAGGAGAAAGATGCGGCGACGAGTGGTTTGGCGCGGATGAACATGATCCTGCACGACTATCCTACAGCGGAGATCCGCCAGGGTAACTCGCTGGCTGACCCAAAATTTCTTGATGGCGAGAGCCTGAAGACCTTCGATTACGTTGTCGCTAATCCTCCCTTTAGTGATAAGCGCTGGACGACGGGTCTCGATCCGGAGAATGATCCCCACGACCGCTTCCGGGGCTATGGCGTTCCGCCAGTCAAACAGGGTGACTACGCATATTTACTGCATATCGTGCGCTCGCTTAAGTCTGCAGGAAAAGGCGCCTGCATTTTGCCACATGGGGTCCTGTTTCGAGGTCATGCAGAAGCCGATATCCGCCGTTCGCTTGTCCGCAAGGGGTATATCCGTGCGATCATCGGTTTACCGGCAAACCTTTTCTATGGCACGGGCATCCCGGCCTGCATTGTTGTTATCGACAAAGAAAACGCCCAGGCGCGCAAGGGCATTTTCATGGTCGATGCCAGTCACGGATTCATGAAGGATGGCCCAAAAAACCGACTGCGCTCGCAGGATATGCACCGGATCGTCGATACCTTTTGGAAGGGGAACGACATTCCCGGTTACGCCCGTATGGTGGCGCTTTCGGAGATTGAGAAGAACGAGTTCAATCTCAATCTTCCAAGATATATTGATAGCCAGGAAGAGGAAGACCGCCAGGACATCGAGGGGCACCTGCGCGGCGGTATCCCGGAGGCGGACATCAACGCCCTGCAGCCCTACTGGGCCGTCTATCCGACGATGAAGCAGGACCTGGTCGGTGAATGCCGGCCGGGTTATTTTGAGCTAAAGGTCGAAAAGTCCGAAGTCGGTTCAACGATATTCAAGCATGGTGAGTTTGTCGCCTTCCGTGAGGAGATGCGCACGCACTACGATGAGTGGCGGGCGCGTACAGCATCTTACCTCAAGGGCCTAGATGCGGGCTGCGATCCAACGCAGGTGGTCTTCGATATCTCTGAAGATCTGCTGGCTCACTACACCGATAAGCCGTTGGTCGACAAATATGACATCTATCAGCACCTGATGGATTACTGGGCAGAGACGATGCAGGACGATTGCCACCTCATCGCTGCCGAGGGATGGAAGGCCGAAATTTATCGTATCATCGAGAAAGCCAAGAACGGAAAGGAGAAAGATAAGGGTTGGACCTGCGATCTCATTCCTAAGGAGTACATCGTTGCCCGCTTCTTTGCAGAGGAGCAAGAGGAGATCGAACGGCTCGCCGCTGAACTCGAGGCCGCTGAGGCAGAGAAGCTGGAGATCGAAGAAGAGCACGGTAGCGATGAAGGGGCCCTCGCCGGCGTCGGGAACAAGGGTGAAGCCGAGGCGGCATGGAACGACGTGCTCGACCTCGTTTGGCAGCACGAGGAGCCTGATACCTATCGCCAGGTCGATAGCCTGTCCCGCCAGATTCAGAGCGCAATTGGCGCTATCGCTGAGTTATCCGAGCGTGATGCGTTGCAGGCGTGTGAAAACGCGAAAGGAAACATCACGCAGGCCAATGTTAAATCCGCTTTGAAAAGCACCGATTCCGCGCAAGAAATTGAGGAGTTGACCCGCTATTTGGGTCAGGTGAAGGCGCTGAACGCGGATAGGAAAATTCTCAAGAATTTGCGAGAAAAAGCTTCTGAATTGATTCAGTCAAAAATGCAAGAGGATGTAGAGAGTCCGCAGTACGAGGACTTGCGGATTATTGAGAAGTATCTTGAATTGTTGGCCCAAGAGTCGGCTTTGAAGAGCGGGCTAAAACGTGCCGAGCGAGAGCTTGATGATGCGGTATACAACAAGTGCCCGGAGCTCACAGTCGATGAGGTTAAAACACTCGTCGTAGATGATAAGTGGCTAGAGGCTGTCGGCACGACGATCGAAGAAGAGATGGATCGAATCAGTCATTCGCTGTCCGAGCGCGTTATTTTGCTTGCAAAGCGCTACGGCTTGCCTCTGCCTGAGATAGTCGCGCGCGTTGCCAATCTCGAGACGACGGTCAATCAGCATCTTGAGCGGATGGGGTTCGCGTGGTGATGGACTTGGCACTCACGGCCCATCAGGAAATGCAAGCACAAGAAAGGCTCGACCGGTTCAAAGATTCCGAAGCCGGTCCTATTCCTGACGATTGGGAAGCAGTATATGTTGAAGACATTGCCTCCATAACAACCGGCAGTCGAAACACTCAGGACCGGGTTGCAGGAGGGACTTATCCCTTTTATGTGCGATCTCAAAATGTTGAGAGGATCAACAGTTATTCGTTTGATACAGAAGCTGTCTTAACAGCGGGGGATGGTGTCGGAACTGGCAAGATTTTCCACTATATCGACGGCAAATTCGATGTTCACCAGCGCGTGTATGTGATGTCGGATTTTTCGGACAGAATTTCCGGATACTTTTTTTATCTCGTTTTCGCTTCGAAATTCTATGACCGGATAATGCAGATGACCGCCAAGTCGTCTGTAGACTCAGTTCGTCGTGACATGGTCGCACGCATGGCCATTCCCTTGCCGCCCGTTCGGGAGCAAGTTGGTATTGTTGAAGCTCTAATGGACGCCGATAGCTTAATCGTCGCACTTGAAAAACTCATCGAGAAGAAACGCCTCATCAGACAGGGCGCGATGCAGGAACTGCTTTCCGGTCGGTGTCGAGTTCCAGGCTTCAAAGGCGAGTGGCAGGAAAAAACGATAAAGCAAATAGCAGACTGTCTCGACAATCTTCGCGAGCCACTTAGCGGTTCGCAGCGTATGACAATGCGCGGGCCTTATCCATATTGTGGAGCAAATGGTGTTCTTGACTACATCGACTCATATGCGATTGAAGATGACGTAATTCTGATCGCGGAGGACGGTGGGCATTTCGATGAATATGATACGCGCCCAATCGCATACAGGATGTCCGGGCGATTTTGGGTTAATAACCACGCGCACATTCTGAAAGCCAGAGAAGGATACTCTCAGGACTTCTTGTTCTATTCACTTGTTCACAAAGATATCCGACCGTTTTTGGCGAGTGGGACCCGAGCCAAGCTCAATAAGTCTGAAATGTACAAGATCACAGTGCGACTGCCTTCCGATGAACGGGAGCAGGACGCGATCGCCGAGATCTTGGCGCATATGGATTCTGAGCTTGATGTCCTGGAAGCACGTCTTGAGAAAGGCAGGCAAATTAGAGAAGGGATGATGCAGGAGTTGCTCACGGGGAGAGTGCGACTGGTATGAGTGATGTCCGGAAGGCAGAAAAGGTGACACAGCGCCGGGTGATCCAGCTCTTCCGGGACCAGCTCGACTATAAATTCTATGGCGATTGGAGCGATCGTGCTGATAACAGCAACATCGAAGAGCGGTATCTGACGCAATGGCTTGAACGGCGGGGCTACAGCCCCGAACAACTCAGCGCGACCCTCTATCAGCTGCGCAGTGCAGCGACCAATTCAAGCCGCAATCTCTATGCGAACAATCAGGCAGTCTATGGGCTGCTTCGGTATGGCGTGTCCGTCAAGGTCGAGGCCGGCAAGCCATCAGAGACCGTGCATCTGATCGACTGGAACAAGCCCTTCGAAAACGATTTTGCGATTGCCGAGGAAGTGACGCTCAAAGGCGGGCATGAGCGGCGGCCGGATCTCGTGCTTTACGTCAATGGCATCGCGATTGGCGTAATCGAGCTGAAGAATAGCCGGGTCAGTATCGGTGATGGAATTCGGCAAAACCTGTCCAATCAGCGGGCGGAGTTTAATGCCTGGTTTTTCGCGACTGCGCAGATTCTGTTTGCGGGCAATGACACCGAGGGGCTCCAGTACGGCACGATCGGCACGCCTGAGAAATACTGGCTGAAATGGAAGGAAGACGAAACCGAGGACGAGGGCTACAAGCTCGATAAGTACCTCACCAAGATGTGCCGCAAAGAGCGCCTGATCGAGCTGATGCGTGATTTTGTTCTCTTCGATGCGGGTATTAAGAAATTGCCGCGCGTGCATCAATATTTTGGGACAAAGGCGGCGCAGGAGCATGTGAAGCGGCGCGAGGGCGGGATTATCTGGCATACCCAGGGCTCGGGCAAAAGTATCGTCATGGTCCTTCTGGCCAAATGGATACTGGAGAACAACCCTAGCGCGCGGGTCGCCATTGTGACCGATCGCGATGAGCTGGATAAACAGATCGAAGGCGTATTCAGTGGTGCGGGTGAGCCGATTGAGCGCGCTAGTAGCGGTCGGGATCTGATCGCCAAATTAGGCGAAGCCAAACCGCGTCTCCTCAGCTCCTTGATTCACAAGTTCGGCAAGCGGGAGGTCGAGGATTTTGATGCATGGATCACGGACATGGAAGGCCAGCCCAGCCCCACAGTTGGCGAGGTCTTCGTCTTTGTCGATGAGTGTCACCGGACTCAGAGCGGAAAGCTGCATCGCGCCATGAATGCGCTGATGCCCGAGGCTGTCTTCATCGGCTTCACTGGAACGCCGCTTCTCAAGAAAGACAAGAAGACCAGTCTTGAGGTTTTCGGGCACTACATCCACACCTACAAGTTCAGCGAGGCAGTTGAGGATGCCGTTATCCTTGATCTTGTCTATGAGGCCCGGGATATTGATCAGCGCCTTGGAGCGGAGGAGAAGATCGAAGCCTGGTTCGATGCCAAGACCAAGGGCCTGAATGACTGGCAGAAGGACGAGCTCCGAAAAAGATGGGGCACGATGCAGAGCGTTCTTAGTTCGCGTTCACGGATGAACCGGCTTGTCAGTGATATTCTCTTTGACTTCAGCGTTAAACCCCGGTTATCGAGTGATCGGGGCAATGCGATCCTGGTCGCCTCCAGCATCTTTGAGGCTTGCCGATATTTTGATCTGTTCGGAAAGACGCCGCTTAAAGGGAAGTGCGGGCTAGTCACTTCCTATAACCCTTCGACGCAGGACGTGACCCGGGAAGAAATCGGAGCGAACTCTGAAACGGACAGGCAATATATTTATAACACCTATACGGAGCTGCTAAAGGACGTCATGCCGCGCCCGGGCAAATCCAGGACCGAGACCTACGAAGACGAGGTGAAAGACCTCTTTACCAAGCAGCCGGCCAATATGAAGCTGCTCGTCGTCGTCGATAAGCTGCTCACCGGATTCGATGCCCCACCTTGTACCTATCTCTATATCGATAAGTCCATGCAGGATCATGGGCTCTTCCAGGCCATATGCCGAACGAACCGGCTCGATGGGGAAGATAAGGAATTCGGTTTTATCGTTGATTACAAGGATCTGTTCAAGAAGGTCGAGAACGCCATCGCCGTTTATTCCTCCGAACTTGACCAGAGCGCACCAGGGTCCGATCCGGACGTACTCCTGCAGGACCGGCTAACCAAGGGCAGGGAGCGCCTTGATGATGCCCTAGAAGCGCTGGAGCTACTGTGCGAGCCGGTAGAGCCGCCAAAGAACGAGCTCGATTACATCCACTATTTCTGCGGCAATACCGAGATCCCGTCAGACCTCGAGGAGCGTGAGCCTCAAAGAGCCATGCTTTATAAGTCTGTGGCGGGCTTCGTGCGCGCCTATGCGAATATTGCCGACGAGATCGATCAGCTCGAATACACCGAGAGCGAAATCGCAGGGATCAAAGAGCGTCTGGAGCATTATCTCGCCATCCGAGAAATCATTCGTCATGCGAGCGGCGAGTCGCTTGACCTGAAGGCCTATGAAGCGGATATGCGCCATCTGATCGATAACTATATCGAGGCAGAGGAGGCGCGGCAAATCTCGCCGTTTGATGATGTGAGCCTAGTCGACCTGATCGTGAAGACCGGTATTGCCGATGCCATCACCGAGAAGCTCGGCAGCCTCAGTCGTAACAAGGAAGCGATCGCGGAGACCATCGAGAATAATGTACGCAGCAAGATCATTAAAGAACACCTGAATGATCCGGCTTTCTACGACCGAATGTCAGACTTGCTTGATGAGATTATCAGGAGCCGGCGCGAAAAGGCCCTTGCCTATGAGCAATATCTCAACCAGATCGCAGATCTGGTAAAGCGCATTGATAGTGGCGGCACGGAGGATATGCCAGAGCGGTTGGATACACCCGCAAAACGCTCCCTTTACAACAACCTCGATCAGGACGAGGAGTTCGCCCTCCGTCTGGATCGAGTGGTCCGGGAATCCCGGCCGGACGGATGGCGGGGTGTTGAGCCTAAAGAGCGGGTCATAAAGCAGGCGCTCTACAAGGAGCTCGGCGACAAAGATGAAGTCGAGCGCCTATTCGTTATTATCAAAGCTCAGGCGGAGTATTGAAGATGACGCGGCTGCAACTGGGCGACACCTCGGTAGACGTGGTATTCAAGGACATCAGGAATGTTCACCTTAGTGTGCACCCGCCGTCGGGCGAGGTCCGGATTTCGGCGCCGCTGAACACAGATCTTGATGCGTTGCGGCTCTTCGCAATTTCCAAGCTCGGTTGGATCAAGCGGCACCAGAAGCGACAACTGGGTCAGGCGAGAGAAGAGCCGCGAGAGTACATAGAGCGCGAAAGTCATTATTTATGGGGCCGGCGCTATTTGCTGCGTTTATGGGAAAGCAGCCGCGCGGCTGTAGAGGTTGGGCACAGGCATATTGACCTCTTTGTGCAGCCGGCGGCGAGCACAGAAAAGCGCCGGGAGGTGCTTGAAAGCTACTATCGCAGTGAGCTACGCGATAAAGCGTCAAAGTTCATTCAGAAATGGGAGAAGCAGCTCGGGGTGAATGCCTCGAAGTTCTTTGTCCAGAAAATGAAGACAAAATGGGGCAGCAGTAATCCGGCCGCCCGCAATATCCGCCTGAATCTGGAGCTTGCGAAGAAGGATATCGACTGCCTTGACTATATCGTCCTGCATGAACTGACTCATTTTATCGAGCCCACGCACTCAGACGCTTTCATGAGGATATTGGATAGCAACATGCCGAATTGGCGGCATGTGAAGAAGCACTTAAACGACTTGCCCCTCTGTCAGATTGGATCTTGATCTCTCGTTCACTAGGTGCGGAATTCTTAGATATCGTTCGACTTCCGCTGCCTCTCGAATGCCCCTTATGCCTTTGCAGTAAGGGCAATCAGGCTTCGGCGTGTCTTGTCTCTTTGTTGCTACGGATAGGTGCGCTCGATAGTTTATGAATCGGGCGGGGGCCCGCTGGCCGGTGACCGCAACCATAAATTCGGTTGCGGCGAGCGATGCGACCACGCCGTTTATTGGTGAGACGGACGGCCCTTTATCGTCCAGGGCCTCTCTGTTGACACCGTAGATCGCGTCGATCGCATCACGTTCGGATTGCGAGGATAGGTATCGATGGACGGCATCAGAGTCTATTTCGCCTAAGCAATAGAGGCATCCTTGCCCGCCAAGTGAGATGCATACCCGGCCGCCATATTCCCCGGGTGCGGGAACATCGGTGGCAACATCGATATAGGGCTTCGTATAGGCTGAACTGAGCTCGTTCAAGATAAATCGCGGCCCGTCATGATCAAAACAACCGAACACCCAGTGCGCGCTTTTTACTGCATCGAAAGCTTTACTGCTAACCAGTCCATCGGAAATTTTAGTTACGCCGACTTGTGGATTTATTTCCGCAATCAATCGCGCAGCGAGCATAGCCTTTCGGCTACCTGGAACAGGATCTTTATCTCGCGCGCCAATAAACCGATTTCGGTTAGATTCGTCCAGTTCTTCCGGCTCGATTACGTACACGTGCCCAACACCGAGCAGCGCGAGATGCTGAGCAATGGCGCTGCCGACACCGCCTACACCAACAAGAGCAACCTTTGTTTTCTGAAGCTTCTGCTGCCCTTCCGTCCCGAAAAAGCGAATTTGACGATCGTATCGCGTCTCTGTGCCGCTCATTTCCACCCCCTAAGCGATCGATTGGTCGGCGACAGTATTCGCTGGCCCACCCGCAGCTGGTCCAGGCGCTCCGGTATGCGGGGGTCGTCAATCCACACGAGCGCGTCAAAGTCACTCTCTGTGACGACCAGCGCAATGTACGGCCGCTTATTCAGACGCCAAAACATATGTGGCACAGTCTCCCGCAGGCCATGCCGGTCGGAAGCGGAAAATTCAGCCGGCCACGGTCCCAAATGTGAGTGAACCTCTATCAAGGATGCTCCGAGGTCGTGGGCCCGCTTGATCAAGCTGGCCCGAGTACCGTCCTGCATCTCAATGTAGTAGCCGTGCTGGGCAACAAAATCATCGCGGCCGAGATTCTGTGCTCCGATCACTCGAATCCTAATCTCAGTTGCCGTCTTCTGGCAGGTGGCAAAGAGAAATGCTGCCTGCTCTTCATTCGAGTCGCCCGGGACTAAATGGGCCATCAAGCGATCGTAGTCTTTCTCGCCTATTTCCAGCGCTTTCTTCATGCCCCCTCCCGCAGCCGTGATCCGAAACTCCGCGCCCATGAGACGAGATTTGATCCCTTACCTGGGTCGTCTGTGGGTTGCCACCCCGAGGCCGGCTGCCATGAGAAATGTAGCCATTCGCCCTTGAATGGCACGGTTTGGGGCGGATTGCCCGTATTACCCGGGGCTTTGCCGTTGAATGTCACCCCCTGCGGCGTGAGGAAACCGTATGGTGCTCCCCCGGGATAATCGGCCTTAATCAGAAAGGCCAAAGGGATTGTCGTAGCTTGTTCGCCATTCAATAACCATCCGTCAGGCAGTCCATATTTCGAGATTCGGAACCAGTCCTCCCCGCCGGCGTCAGCGTGGTCAACCGTGCCAAACGCGCTTCGAAGAAGTTTAAGTTCCTGCTCGAGTCGGGGCCTCATTATCCGCGCTTCCACTTATGCTTTTTACCAAAGCCTTTACCAGGTTTCAGTTCGACCACTTCACCAGGGGAAAGCGTGCGCTCATTGTTGTCCTTGTCCACCTCGATCACGCCTTGGGATACATCCCAACCACCGACTTCAGCAATTTGCTCTGTCGTGATAGTCGGCTCGTCCCATTGATATTCCGCACCCTCTATATTCAGAAAGTACTTGGGTCCGTGGTTCTGCTCAGCAACCGCTTTTTCCATCGCAAATTCCCTCCCTAATCGGGTTTGATATATGCCAGTGACCAGTCAGTCCCTGGCGACACAATTCCTTTATGTCACGATTCGAAGAAAAAGTCAACGGTGCAAACTAAGATACGTTTCAAATACCAACAGTTTAAGATATTGACATCCTATCTGTTTGTTCCTATAGTCATTTTCATGAAACGTTGGGAGCAGGATTCGATATACAGGGCCTTCGGAAATTTGGTGCGCTTACATCGGAAACGCACGCCGGGGATGACCCAACAGAAGCTTGGTGACCTTGTCGGTCTATCCCGAACATCCATCACAAATATTGAGAAGGGGCGGCAGCACGTCTCGTTGCACCAGCTTCTTGGCCTCGCGGAAGCTCTCAGAATTTCACCTTACGCACTTCTTCCAAGTCCCCCTCAGGGCCAAGCGGATTCCTGGCTGGCCGATAAATTGCCGCCTGGCACTGATCCCGAAATCACAGAATGGGCTGACAAAATTGTGAGCCGAAGAACAGAAATGGAGAGCAAATGAGACGAGCACGAACCGCTGAAACACTCAGAGAGATTGCCAACCAAATCCTTGAAGAGTGTGAGATCGAAGAGCCGCCTGTCCCAGTCGACCGGATCGCCCGACAACTGGGGGCGGAACTTCGATTCTCGCCTTTCGATGGTGAGTTAGCGGGTATGCTCGTGCGAGGAACTGATCACGATACCGTGATTGGCGTTAATTCGCTGCACCATGTTAATCGTCAGCGATTTACGATCGCTCATGAGTGCGGACATCTGCTCCTCCACAAGGGCGATGTACACATCGACCGCTCGTTCCGGGTAAATCGGCGGGATGCGGTGTCCTCACAGGCCATCGATCCTGACGAGATTGAAGCTAACCGTTTCGCGGCAGAGCTTCTCATGCCTTACGAGATGATCACTGCGGATCTTGTCGACTTTGACATTGATATCGAGGACGAGGAGGCGCTCAAAGAGCTGGCAGCCCGATACCAGGTGAGTGTGCAAGCGATGACCCATCGCATTACAAATCTTTTAAAGAATCTGTTCTGACCCGCGCCGGTTATCCACAACAGAGAAGGCGCAGACTGCCGTAAACCACATTTACATCCCTACAGAGTTTTTATAGATTCGTGTCAGGGGAGACTTTTATGCAATTAGAGCTTACTGCCAACGGTGATGGACAACGTACCATCTCGCCCTATCGCGAGCTTGGTGCGTACAAAGCACCTTGGCAGGAAGCGAAGGCGACGTTTAAATCGATCGCCGAGAAGTTCGCCGAGCGCCCCGGTGCAATCCCGTCAGACTTTGTGCCCGACTCGGAAGCCGAACGCGCAGCAGAGTCGGTCTACCGGCGACCTTGAGACGGGCCGCGCGGGCCTGTGTCTCTGATCTTGTATTGCGCTTGCTTCCTCACGTCAGCGCCCCTGAAAGATCCTGCCATTCCGAGCCGGGGCCGTGAGCATCGCCTTCGGCCTCCGATTCCATCGTCGTGAGCACGATGTGCATCGCGCGAAGGCGCTGCACGATCTTCTTTTCCTTCTCCTGGTCAAAGATCGGCATCAGGAATTGCGGCTCGTGAAAATACCCGAGCGCGAGCAGCATGCTTTTCTGGTAGTAGGGCTTCAGGTGGATGGTGCGCCCGTTCGCCCCGGCACCCGGATCTTGTGCTCATGCTCACGCGCCTCGGTCTTCGCCTTCGGGTGCTCGTGCAGCCCGAACCCGCGGATATGCGCGGGATCAAAGCGCCGCGCGCGGATCGCGCCAAGTGCTCGGACCTGCCTCCGGCCATAGCGGATCGTGAGCTGGCGGTGCAGCAGCTGTTCCCAGATCCGCCGCAGGACTGGCACCGCGATGAGCGGGCCAAACAGCGCGGCGATCCAGACCAGCGGATCATTGCTGCCCGCCTGGGCAGCCAGATCCAGGCTGGCGAACATCAGCGGAATTGCCGAAACCGCGCCGAGAAAGCCTGCGAGCTTCGCCCGCCACGGCGTGAGCGCGAGGATCGTGACACCGAAACCGAGCCTCCGCCTTGCGGGCGCGGTAGGCGCGAGTCTGGGGAAGCCCTTAAACTCCCGCTGTCCATTTCTCACAGCACAACCCCCTCGAATTCTGCCCCAGCGGCGGTAGACCAGCGCTCCCACGCGCTATGGAGATTGCCGATCTGGGCATCAGCCAGCCCCCCGGAGGCAGACAGGCCGATCCCGAAGATCGTCACCCCGCAGCCATCCAGCACCTTTGCGCGGGCGCCGGCACGCCCGTCCGACCGGCGATGAGCGCCTTTTCACTCAGCGAAGGCGTGGATTCGATGCCGTCTGTGAGTTCATCAAAGGCTGCGGGCTTACAAAAGCGCTGAATGGCGCTTCTGGTAAGCGAACCACGATCCGGGAGAAAAATCAGCTAAGCGAGGAGTTTGTTAAGACCGCGCAAGGCAAGGAAAAGCTAACAGAGAAAGAGGAGAGGACGTTAGCACCTGTCAGGCGCTTGCGGAAGCGCGGGGCCCGAAAACGCCGGCGAGGCGACCGCGGTCGGGACCGGGAGCGGTAACCTTACCCGTCTCCTCGGCGAAAAGATGGGGCTCATCATGGCGAAGAAGAAGGCGCGGCGGAAAAAGCGACGGATGCCGGAGACCGTGCATGAGTTCCCGGCAGTCCGTATCACAGGGTATGAATCGGATATCTCGGCCGAGATCTCGCATGAGGTTTACAGCCCGGAGACGGCATTCGATCTTGATGTAGAGAACCCGCTCTATGATTTCAGTACCAGGCTGGAGCTGCAGGGAATCGGGACGTATCCGGCGGAGCGGAAGGGGCACCGCTATGAGATCACGCTCCTCGGTAGCGATGATCCGGGCCATGGGCTAGATAGGAAGCTGCGGGATGTGCAGGAGCGGGAAGACGAATTCCGCGCCCCGAAGTATCACACCTACCGAGGCCGTAAAATTCCGGTATTCAGGGAAGTGAAGGGCATGACAATTCTACGCAAGGTACGCGGCGAGAATGCCTGGGACGGATATTTTTTTGTGCCGCGGGTGCTTGCGCGGGATGCGCTCATTCTGCTGCAGTCCGGGAGGCAGGTGTATGTCGGGATGCATGAAGTAAAGATCGGTCGTGACCGATGGATACGGAGCATCAACCTGCAGACCACCGACCCGGCGGAGTCGTAATTTAAATCGGATGGTTCTCGCGCAGGACTATGTCGATACGTCCTTGAGCCAAGTGCTAATGTCTTCTACTTACGCCGTCCGATCATTGTCGCATAGGGTCTCAAACCTGTACCCACCTGCCGTGCAGATCAGTAGCCGACATTGTGGATAAGGTGTGCCGACCTCTCAACAGAAGCAACTGATCCTGCTACATATTGACTGGTTACGGAAGGGTAAAAGACCCATGGAGGTTCACCTCTGGCAAGGTGTCCGACGTGCGGAAAAGTAAGAAGGCCTCGCCTGCTGACGGAGTTCACTGATATCGTCGCTTGTTGCGTTTACCCAAATCGTTAAGCGGGAGGGGAACAAAGGCTAATGAAGGAGAAACCCAAACGACTCACACCACGAGCATCGACAATTCGCAGGCTGTTCTTGTATTCCGGGAATCTTTGCGCATTCCCGAACTGCGCCAGGCTAATGATGAATGAAAAAGGCGATTTTGTCGGGGAAGTCTGTCATATCGAGGCTGCGTTGGAAGACGGTGAGCGCTTTAATCCGGACATGACCAATGAGGAACGCCGAGCGTTCGACAATCTTATGTTGATGTGTCACGACCATCATGTGGAGACAGACAATGTAGATGATTTTCCCGTGGAAAGAATGGTCGAGATGAAGCGTGAGCATGAGCGGCGATTTTCGTCTCCGGATCGTGCGATCCTGGAGCATCTTACTGATTGGACGACGGCTGACGAGCCAACAACGGTCGCAAACCTCCGGAGTTTCAATGAGGTCTTGGATTTCAATCTCTCCGAAGAGGAGCTCGATGAGATGATCGATGAGCTCAATGATCATATCGAGCGCATCAGCCGAGTCCCTATCGATGTGCGCCGCTTTCTGGGCGCAGTGGTCCGGAGGATTCACAAAATGGGGGATACTCCGGCAGTCTGTATAGGGACAGCCGGAGCTGACATCCTCGTGTCGGATTTTAGGCTCGCCCACAGACTTGGCGATCGCGCTATACGGGAGAAGATTGCTGAACTTGAATCCTACGGAGTGGGCGGGCTAGATCACATAAATTCTGATGTCGGCATGAACCCTGCAATTCGTATCGGGGCGTTGAGCAGCGGGTGGAATGTTTGGGTAGACATAGTTGCGTTCTCTGAGCAGGCACAGATTCCGCTCGAAGGATTTACGGAGGATTTGGATTTCTCACCACTGGATGGGTAGCGCAAATGGAGGAAGAAGCGAAAAGAAGACGGTACAAGCGATGGGAAGAGGCTGGTGAAGATGCGATCCGTGCCGACATGGAATCCGGCGGATATCGACTGGTAGGCGGCTCTCCGGAAGTGCGGCGTCTTGCTCAGCACTGGCTGAATGAGAAGCAAAAAGCGCGCGCAGCACGAGGGGAGATGAGACAGGTAACTAATGAACGGCGGGAATCCTGGCGGTATTTCTGGTCAACTTTGCTTGCAATTATCGGAATCGTTGTCGCCGTAATTCTCTGGTATTTCTCAGGTTGAACGAGGGGACGCGGGGGACAGCACGGCTGAGATAGTGCGATCTTCGTCATGTCGGGTCTTTTGCAGATTGGCTGGTGTCGCTCAGGTAGGTGCACGACCTTGTTTGAGCAATCCATGAGAAGACGTCGGAGCGGCCGCACGCGACGTAGAGCATTATGCTTCAGAGGAATGATCCAATGGAGGAGTAGGTGTTTCGTCACGGTCTTTAGTTAATATTTTCGTGACAGAGGCCAGAACCGACCATTCCCAGATTGTCTCGCACACGATTTCACCATCTCGCTCGAACCAGTGCGTGGCTCCGGGCAGCAGATCGAAGGGCATCGGATGGGCGGCCAGTGGATTGTGGAAGACCTCAAGCTCCTGGCACCAGGGCTCACCATGCGGCGGCCACTTGGCTGCATACTCGTCACTCAGGATGTCGAGTTCGAATGGAATCGGTTCCAGAGCGCCCGGCGTGCGGTCAAAGAATGTCCCGGCACGCACAAATCGAAGCCTTGGCGGACGAAATCCGGCGAGAACTCCCATCCGATTAAACTTCGCGATCGTACCCGCATTGCTGAAAATGACCGCGGACAGATCCGCCATTGATTGGTCGCCAAACAGTCCGGCAGGTATAGCCGCGTCTCCGCGTAGGTTTTCTATTCTTTCTCCTACAGCGACCCGGCCTTCCGGCCCTTCCTCGACGTAAGCATGGATGCCGTACAGGTAGGACGGCAGCGCCTCCCGGCTCCAGATCATGGAACTCGGGGCGTGAAAGTCGGCGATTGCTATCGCGAATACATGCCCGCGGACATGGGGCATGTTGTGATACTCGCGCTGCAGCTTGTTTCGTAGCGTTTTTGCAAAGCGCTCTGCAGCAGGCCCTATCATGCGCTCTGTGTGATCTTCCGGCGAATGTTGCGGCGGCGGAAACCCCTCTAGCCGCTCTCCCGGTGGGTTGGTCGTGACGGCTTCCACGTAGCCACTATGCCCGTCGCGTTCAATGAAGAAATCCGGTGAAGGCTGATCTTGTGAGGTGCGGATGCCTTGCTCCCGGAAACATGCAAACAGATAGAGCTCCCAAAGACGGGAGTCGAAATTGTCCGTCTGGAAATCCGGTACGGAATTGTCATCCGGTCGAGGCATCGCCAGATAGGTCTCCCCGATTGTCATCAGAGCTGGATAGTGGCTCACGGCGCTGGTAATCAGCCGAAATCGTTCGTTCAGTTTTCTGGAGCCGACCGTGAACAATCTCGGTCTGCGCTTCTGGCTGGGCGGCATCGCCTCCGGCGGCTCTTCCGGCCGCATCAGTTCCTTGAGGTGCGCTTCGGGATCGATAGACCGGTCGCGGAGAATGTCATCATGGGTCACGACGAACCGATGATCCGTTTGCCGACGTAGCACCAGTAGCCGAAACTGCTGGCCATTGAAAAGCACGGCACCGACGCTGCCTGCATTCTCCGATCGCCAGGTCGAGTAAAGCGCAAACTCTTCGAAGTTCGGCCCGTGCGGGAGCGCGAGCGCGTAAAGCTCGAACTCGCGTGGATCGGTATCAACGATATTCACTGTACGTGCTCCTCCCAGTGTCATGAGGGTTATCGCACGGCCGCCGTCCTGTAAACCAGAATTCGTTCATTGCCTGCTGAGGTCGGCGCTTCCGACAATTTTCCGACGTCAGCTGTGCGCGGTCGTGCGCGGTAGGGCATATATGGCAACGGGCGCCGTCTTTCAGGCGTTATAGATCAATTACTTATGATGGCTTTTCTGGCTACGAACCAGGCGGTCGGGAGTTCGAATCTCTCCGGGCGCGCCAATATTGAAAGGGCCCCTGCACGGGGCCTTTTTCCTTTGCCATGCGCTGCCCCGAGGACGCGTGCAGGTTGCCGTCCACGATGCTATAAACCTTTACCGTGCCGAAGAATCCTCGGGACTCATCGAGAGCGGTTCTTCCAGCTCGTTCGGCGCGAGGCAACTGGGGGCGTCACACAGGTGGATTGGAAACGTCTGGCGTCGAGGCGGAGCGGGGCCGCTGCTGACGCGACCGTAAATGGCGCGGCCGACGACGCGGCGCGGATCCGGTTTTTCGTCAATATCGCCCACGAGTTGCGTACTCCCGTGGCCGTGATTCTCGGCCAGATCGACGCGGCGATGCTCGAGCACGACGAGAGCGCCCGCGCGCACCAGCTGCGGGTTGCTGCCCGCAACGCCAGGCGGATCGGCCGACTCGCCGATCAGGCGCTCGAGCTGAGCCGTCTCGATGCCGGTGCGTTGCAGGCACGCCTGCGCCCGGTGACCGTCGTCCCGTTTGTCGAATCGCTGGTCATGTCGTTCGAGGAACTGGCCGAGCGCAAGGGCATCGTCCTCGAGTTCCTCGCCCGCCACGGACAGGTCACGGGCCGGCTCGATCCCGACCATCTGACGACGATCGTCTCCAACCTGCTGTCCAATGCGCTGAAGTACACGCCGTCCGGAGGCCGAGTCGGCATCGCGCTGGAGTTCTGTCCGCCGGGGTTTCTGCGGCTGTCGGTCGTCGATACGGGGCCCGGCATCGCGTCTGCGCGGCACGAGTCGGTGTTCCAGCCTTTTACCCGTGGCCAGGACGATGATGAAGCACACCCCGGTGGAGCCGGCATCGGCCTCGCACTGGCCCGTGAGCTGGCCCGGCTGCAGGGCGGCGATATCCGGCTCGAGAGCGAGGCGGGCAAGGGGGCCCGCTTCACGGTCGAGCTGCCGCTGGGGGTGGCGATAGAGGAAGAGTGTGAGCCGCTGCTCAGTCACGACGGTGGCCGCCCGGAGGTCACCGAAGAGATCCTGCATCGATCCACGATGCGCTTTCAGCCGGCTGCGCTGAGCGATGCGCTGCCGAGGGTCGTCCTCGCCGAAGACGCGGCCGACATGCGCAACTGGCTCATGACGGAGCTCGAGGACATTGCCGCCGTGCAGGGATTCGCGGACGGTGCCGCCGCGCTGGAGGCGGCTCGCAGCGACGTGCCTGATCTGGTCGTCACCGACCTGCGCCTGCCGAGACTCGATGGAATCGAGCTCTGCCGACGGCTGCGTGCCGATGAGCGTACGAGCCATATCCCGATCGTGATGTTGAGCGCGCGCGCAGAGGTTGAGACCCGCATCGGCGCCTACGAGGCCGGCATCGACGAGTACCTGCCGAAGCCGGTGTCGGGCGAGGAGATGCGGACACGCATTCTCGCCATCCTGGAACGACACCGCATGCTGCGAGACCGATTCCGTGAGCAGGTGGTGGTCAAGCCCGCAGACGTGTCTCCGCGTGCGGCGGATCAGGTGTTCTTCGAGAAGATACTCGCGACCATAGAGAGCGAGATCGGCAACGCCGACTTCAGCGTCTCGGAACTGGCCGACACCATGGCCATGAGCAACTCCCAGCTGGCGCGGAAATTGCGCGCTCTCATCGATCAGTCGCCGGCCCAACTCATCCGCACGATGCGACTGCAGCGGGCGGCCGCACTGATTGCGGCCGGCGCAGGCAGCATTGCCGAGGCCTGCTACGCCGTGGGCTTCAGCGACCAGGGGCACTTCTCCCGGACCTTCAAGCGGCATTTCGGCATGGCGCCGATCGACTACCGGCGTGAGCAGCAGCAGGCTGGCGCGGGCGTGAGCGATGACTGATCCGGTGAAGATCGGGCCTTACGAGGTCATCGGTCGTCTCGGCCAGGGCGGAAAGGGCACCGTCTACGAGGCGTTGCAGACGGCACCGGTGCGCCGGCGGGTCGCGTTGAAGCTGTTGCGCCCGACCGGCGACGATCCGCACGAGGCGATCCGCTTTGCCGCGGAACAGCAGGCGCTGGCGCTGATGGAACACCCGGGCATCGCCAAGGTGTTCGATGCCGGCAGCACGCAGGACGGACGGCACTGGTTCGCCATGGAGCTGGTCGAAGGCCGGCCGATCACGGAGTTTGCGGACGGCGCCCGGCTCAACGTCCGGCAGCGTGTGGCCCTGTTCGCGCGGGTCTGCGAGGCCGTTCAGCATGCCCACCAGAAGGGCGTGATTCACCGCGACCTGAAGCCCTCCAACGTGCTCGTCGCGGAAGGCGACGGCGAGCCGCTGCCGAAGGTGATCGACTTCGGGATTGCGAAAGCGGTCGGGCTGCGGCTGGCGGAAGATACGTTGCTCACCCAGTTCGGCGCGATCATCGGCACGCCTGCCTACATGAGTCCCGAGCAGGCCGACGGCACGGTGCTGAACATCGACACGCGTGCGGACGTCTACAGTCTGGGCGTCATGCTGTACGAGCTGCTGGCGGGCTGCCTGCCGGTGGATCCTCAGCAGACCGGCTATCCCGGTTTCATCGCCTTCCTGAAGGACACCGACGCGAGCCCGCCCCTGCCTACCACCGGTTTCCGGCGGCTGTCCGACGAGCGTCAGGGCGAGATTGCGGGCAGCCGCGGGTCCAGCCCCCCGCGGCTGCGCAAGCGTCTGGCCGGCGATCTGGGCTGGATCGTCATGATGGCGCTTGAGAAGGACCCACGCCACCGTTATCAGTCGGCGGGCGAACTGGCACAGGACCTCGCGCGTTATCTGCAGGACCAGCCCGTGATGGCGCGGCCGCGGAGTGCCGCATACCGGGCCGCGAAGTTCGTGCGCCGTCACCGGGCCGGGGCGGCGGCGGCGACACTCGCCGTGCTCGCGCTAGGCGCCGGGACGACCGCGGCGACCGTCGGCATGATCCGCGCCGAGCAGGAACGCATCCGCGCCGTTGCGGCCCGCGACGAAGCCGAGTCGGTGACGGACTTCATCACGTCCATGCTCGGCGCGGCGAGCCCTGCGGAGCAGGGTCGGGACGTCACGGTGCGTGAGGTGCTCGACCAGGCGGCCAATCGCGTGGGAACCCAGTTCGCGGAGCAGCCCCTGCTGCAGGCGCGCATGCGCCACACGCTGGCCAGCACCTATGGCGCTCTCGGTCAGTACGAGACCGCCCGCGAACAGTTCGTGCAGGCTTACGGAATTCAGTCGGAGCTGCTCGGTGCTTCCGCTGAGAGTACGCTGGAATCGAGACGGGAGCTTGCGGCCGTGTTATCGAGCCTCGAACAGTCCGACGAGGCCGTCAGCGAGCTGCGCGGCCTCCTCGAGTTGGAGACATCGGCCTACGGTGCGGATCACGCAGGCACGCTGAAGACGCTCGGCTACCTCGGCACGGCTCTCGTGGCGGCGGACCGGCTCGACGAAGCCGAGCCGCTGCTGCGAGAGGGGTTGCAGCGCGCCCGTTCGGCGCTCGGCGAGAATGCGCCGGAGACCGTGGGGATAATGTCGGCCCTGTCCCAGATCCACTGGCAGCGGCGGGAGCTCGAGCCGGTGATGGAGCTCAATACCCGCATCCTCGAAGCGCAGCAAGCGCGTTACGGAGACCTGCATCCATCGACGGTGACAGCGCTCCATAATCTGGCGACGGCCTACTTCCTGGCCGACGATCGCAAGCTCTACTCGGGAACGAAGGACGGCGACACGCCCGAGCTGGAGCGCGCTGCCGAGCTCTACGCGGAAGCCGCGGAGAAGGGCATGGCACTGTACGGAGAGGATCATCCTTCGCCCTACAACAGCCGTTTCATGCAGGGCGTCTGCCAGCTGAATCTCGGTCAGTACGAGCAGGCCGAGCGGGCGTTCCTCGCGGTCGTCGAGGCCAGGAAACGTCTCTCCGGAGCCGATTCCCAGGGCGTGTACTCCCCCAGGGGGCAGCTCGCCCGCCTGTATATCCGTCAGCGGCGCTTCGAGGAGGCTCGCGACCTGATGAGTGAGACGGTGGACGGTGCCGTCCGCACGCTGGGCGACGAGCATACGGCCACACAGACCTACCGTTACCGTCTCGGCATCGCCCTGATGCACCTCGATGCCTACGAGGAGGCCGAGGCCATTCTGCTGGATGCCCACCGCAAGCTGCTGGAGTCTCGAGGCGCGCAGCACGACTGGACGCAGTGGTCGGCAAAGGTGCTGAGCGAGCTGTACGGCCGCTGGGGCAAACCCGAACTCTCCGGTGAGTGGCTGGCCAGGGTGGAGCCGGACTGGAACGCGGCGATGGAGAAGATGCGCCAGGGCAAGCCCGCTCCTTTCTACGACTAGACCGGCCAAGGCCCCGCCGCGGCGCCGGCGGGCGAGGCCTTGGCCGAAGTTCGAGCTACTGGTGGACTTTCAGGTTGCCGCCGCCGATCGTGCTGACATACGGGCCGATCTGGGGTCCGCCATTGGTCGGAGACAGGAACAGCTCGAAGAAGTCACCGATCGTGCCGCTGCCCTGGCCGTTGTCGGTGATGCGGAGACGCATCGCGTAGCTGTAGCCGTCGACTACTGCTTCGCCGGTGAATATCGATCCGCAGACTTCCGGTGCCTGTTCCTCGCACGCCAGAGGCGACTGGCCGGTGTAGGTCCCGGTGAAGCTGCCGCGAATCTGCATGGGCTTGCCGCTGACGCTGCCGTGGTCGATCAGGTTGAAATGGCCTTTCGCCGGCCAGCAGGCGACGCTCGGTCCGAACGGACTGAATTCACACTCGCCCGGCGCTTCCCCCACCGGTTGCGCGTTGAAACCGAACGAGACGAGCCCGCCGTCGATGCCCTCCAGCCAGCCACCGCCGGTGATCTTGTTGCAGCCGGATAGCGCGAGCGCAGTGATTGTGGCGAGTGCGAAATTGGTAATGATTCTCTTCTTGTTCATGAGACACCTCTCAACGGATCGTGGTTAGTGGCGTCTCCAATGGTGTGTGTTCCGGTCCGGGCAGGCTTGTACATCCGATGCAGATTCTTGCCCGATTGAAGCATCGGCTCTGCGCGCTTTAGTCAAGATTTTGCGCAGAAAGTGCAAGCCGCAGCGGAGGCCGGGGAGCAACATGATCCTGCGGGTTGCCGCAAATGCAACAAAAATAGCGGGAGAATGAAATGACTAAAGCGAAGCTTGTTTTTCTGGCGGCGTTCGCCCTGGCCCAGTGGATGGCGCCCTCGGTGTACGCCGGCGATCTGACGCTCGGTACCGTGGACGTGAAGATCGGTTCAGAAGTGGGTGAGATGCTGGGCGCCGAGGCGCAGTTTACGGCACCGCTGGCCGCCTGGGCGGGCGGGCAGGAGAAACTGAAGGGCGAGGTGGTCTATGTCGGGCGCGGATGCTTCTTCGATGACTATCCCGAGAGCCCTGCTGGCAAGATTGCACTGATCGAGCGGGGCGCCTGCGCGTTCGTAGACAAGGTATTCCGGGCGGAATGGGAAGGCGCCATCGGCGTCATCGTGTTCAATGTTCCCGGTGACGTGTTCTTCGGGCAGGGGGATTTTCGAATCGGTATGGCCTCGCCCTCCTCGCCGCCCGGGGAGGCGATCACCGGAATCCCGGCGGTCTTCGTCGGCTATAGCGACGGGATGGCGCTGGCGGCCCAACCCGGCAAAGTGAACATCCAGTACAAGCCGTTCACGCTGCTGAAGGACACGATGGACGCCATTCCTTCACTGCTTTCGGCTGAAGAGAAGGACTCGTTCAAGAAGCTGGCGAGCGAGGCGGCCAGGCTGGCCGAGAGCGCTGAGCCCGACTTCGGCGCCGCCGCGGCCCTGATCGAGGAATTCAACCTGGACGCGGGACAGGCCGGCATCGAGGGGAAGATAACGTTCCCCGCCGATGCTGCCCTGCTCGGCACGTCATACAGTCTGTATTTCCGGCTGGTGAATGCCCTGTAGCTGACCGACAGGGCACGGATGGAGTCGCCGCGAAGCGAAGTGCCCGGCAGAGGGAGTCTGCCGGGCACTCCCCGTATCAGGTGCGCTCTGCGAAGAACGCTTCCGGATCAACGATCGTCGCGCCGCGCTTCCGTGCTCGCCGTGCGAGTTTGATATCCCGCGTGACTACCGTTATGGCCCCGACCGGAAACTCGTCCGGCCGTTCTGTCAGGTCTCTCAGAATGGCCCTGTCGGCACGCTGGTCGCCCGCGCCGCCAGGGTAGATCACCTCGACCTGTGCGGACCGTTGTTCCCGGTGCGGTGTGGCGCCGTCGAAGTAGATACGCACCAAATCCCCCGCATCGGCAAATGCGTCGAGCAGCGCCTGCACCAGCGCTTCGCGGGCGTCGGCGCCGGGATGGCCCTCGACCAGGTGCTCCGCGAAGCGGGCGCGCAGGGCGAACAGCAGATTATGGCCGTCGACGAGGACCAGGTGCGTTCTACTCGACAGACTCGGTCGCGCCCCCTGACAGGACGTCGTCCAGCATCTCCACCAGTTCGTCGCGGCTGTGACTGTACGGCCCCCACTGATTCAGCTGCACGAGTTCGGTGAGCTTGGTACGGATGGTGGCGACGTGCTCCTCCTCGTTCGGCGTCACCACGTAGCGGCGTAGCGGCTCCTCGTCGAACAGCGCATGCATGAAGGCTGCGGAGACCTCGTCGGGCTCCTTGTAGGAGAGTTCCCGCTGGACGGTCGCCTCGTAGAACTGCTGCATCTCGTCCGTGATCTCGCCGCCGGCGGCCTCGACCTGTGCGAAGGCACGCGAAACGGCGCTGCGGCGGATGTGCGACTTGAAATTGCCGGGTTCCACGACGGCGACATGAACCCCTGCCGGTTCCATCTCGGCGGCCAGTGCGTCGGTGAACGCCTCGATCCAGTGCTTGCTGCCGCTGTAGGCGTTGCCCTCCGCCCACGACATCGTGCCCGCGATGGAGCCGGTGGTGACGATGCGGCCCTTCTGCTCCGCGACGAGCGGGCCGAACGCCTTGGTGGTGCGATAGACGCCCTCGACGTTCACGCCGTAGACGAAGGTCTGGTTCGCGACCGGTGTCTCCAGCACCTTGCCGCCGCCACCGATGCCGGCGTTGTTGACGAGGCCGTAGAGTCCGGTGCCGCTCTTGCGAATCTTTTCGACGACGGCGGCGATCTCGTCTGGCTTCGTCACGTCCAGGCGTACGGCCTTGATGTTGTCGATGCCGTTCAGTGCGGCGATGTCCTCATCCGAACGCGCACCCGCGTAGACGTGGTAGCCGTTCCCGGCCAGCGTCTCCGCCAGGTTCCTGCCGATGCCGGTGCTGGCCCCAGTCACCAGGACCCATTTCTCGTCTTCGGCGGCGCCGGTCTGCGGTGCGGCGAGCATGAGCAGCGCGACGGCCGCCGCGACGGTGAACTGCAGGAATCGGTTCATCGCTGTTTCCTTGTTTTTTTGCGGGTGGACGGACTCTAGCATGATTCGGTGACGGCGGATTGCCGCGGCCGGGGCGGCCGCCTCACTCCTCGACGAACGTGCGATGGGCCAGGAACTGCATCCAGCGGATGTATTCCTTCGTTGACCAGCCGCATTCGAGCGTCAGGTTCTCCCAGTTCGGCACGAGCAGCATCGTCCACAGCGCCTCGGTGGCCTTCGGCCGGGTCCAGCCACGCGCGAGGGTGCCGTCGGCATGCAGTGCATCGATGGCGGCGCGGCAGCCGTCCTTCATCGCGATCATGCGATCCCGCCAGGCAGCCGCGGCAGCATCGTCCGTGTCCTGGGCCACCATCAGCGCCTTGCCCACGCCGTAGATCTCGGGGATGTAGTTGCCCCAGACCTCGATATAGAGGCGGAGGCGTTCCACTCCCTCCTTCGCCGCGCGCGAGGGTGCGAGACGGGCGTCCACGTCCAGCAGTTCGTCCATATACAGCGTCGCGGCGATCAGCAGTTCCGAACGGGAGGCGAAGTGCAGGTAGACGGCCTGGCGCGAGATACCCGCCGCTTTCGCGATGTCGCCCATGCGTACGGCGTGGCCGCCAGACTGCTCGAGCATGCGGATGGTGGCTTCGAGTATCCGTGTGCGTGTTTCGGAATTTCCTCTTGACATGCTGTAAAGCTTCCCCTAAGGTTGACGCCGTGTCAATTGACACAGTGTCAAGTTCACAGGAGAGAAGATCATGAACTCGAGACGTAAAGCCATCTTCGACGGGGTGCGTGGAGCGCGGCTGGTGCTCGCGTTCAGCGGCCTGGTGGCGGTCGCCATCGCGGGCGCCATCCTCATGGCGCCGGAGACGTTTTATGGCGGCTACGGCATCGACGTCGCCGGCAACCCCACGCTCGTGAACGAGCTGAAGGCCCCGGCCGGCATGCTGCTGAGCGCGGGCGTGCTGATGTTCGCCGGCGTGTTCCAGCCGCACTACGCAGTGATCTCGCTGGCCACGGCCACGGCCGTGTACCTGTCCTATGGCCTGTCCCGCGTGCTGAGCATCGCCGTCGACGGGTACCCCCACGACGGCATGGTGGGCGCGGCGGGCATCGAGATCGTGATCGGCGCGATCTGCCTGCTGACGCTGCTGCACTTCCGCCGTGCCAACTGAATCCCCAACCCGAAAAGCGACGACCATCAACAAGGAGACGACCATGAAAAATGAGAATCCGACCAACACGTCCGGCGGCATCACACTCGTGACCGCCGGTACCGGCAAGGTCGGCCGCCGCGTTGCGGCGCGCCTGGATGCACTGGGCGTCAGCATCCGCATCGGCTCCCGGTCGGGCGTCCCGGCGTTCGACTGGAACGACCGGGACACCTGGGATGCCGCCCTCGCAGGCGTCACCGCGGCCTACGTGGCCTACGTGCCCGACCTCGCCGTACCGGGCGCGGCAGACACCATCCGCGCCTTCGTGAGCAGAGCGGTCGAGGCGGGCGTTCGGCGTCTGGTACTGCTGTCCGGCCGGGGCGAGGAAGAGGCGCAGGCCTGCGAGCGCATCGTGCAGGAGTCCGGTGTGGAGTGGACGATCGTGCGGGCCGGCTGGTTCATGCAGAACTTCTCGGAGGGCGAGTTCCTGCCCATGGTCCTGGACGGCGCCATCACGCTGCCGGCGCGGGACATCCCGGAGCCGTTCGTCGACGCGAACGATATCGCCGATGTCGCCGTGGCCGCGCTTATCGAGGACGGTCACGCCGGTGAGGTTTACGAAGTCACGGGCCCGCGGGCACTGACGTTTACCGAACTGGTGCGTGAGATCTCTGCGGCGGCAGGCCGGGAGGTGGCCTTCCAGCGCATTCCCCGGGAGGCGTTCGCCGCGGCGATCGCCGATGCCGGGGCGCCGGACGACCTCGCCTGGCTGCTGAACTACCTGTTCGAGACCGTGCTCGACGGCCGCAACGTCATGGTCTGCGACGGCGTGCAGCGCGCGCTGGGCCGCGAGCCTGCGGATTTCACCGACTTCGCGCGTCGCGTCGCGGCACGCGGGGACTGGGACGCGGCGACCGGCGGTTCCCGGGAGGCGGTCGCATGAGCACGCTCACGGAACTGCTGGCAGTCGTTGCGCTGCTCGGCTCCGCCCTCGTCGCCGGCGTCTTTTTCGCCTTCTCGAGTTTCGTCATGGGCGCGCTCGCCCGCCTGCCCGCGGCGCAGGGCGTTGCGGCGATGCAGTCGATCAACGTCGTCGTGCTGAACCGGTCCTTCCTCGGCCTGTTCGTCGGCACCACGGTCGTCTCGGCGGTGCTCGCCGGGCTCGCTGCGTTCGGCTGGGGCTCCGCCTCGGCGCCCTGGTACGTGGCCGGCGCCTTGTCCTACCTCGCGGGCACCTTCGGGGTGACCGGGATGGGTAACGTGCCGCTGAACGACCGGCTGGCTGCGGTTCCCGCGGAGGGCGCCGAGGCGGTCGCGGTATGGGAGCATTACCTCGTGCGGTGGACCCGGCTCAACACCTTGCGGACCATCGCAGCCGCCGGCGCTGCGCTGATGTTGCTGCTCGGCCTCCTGCGGGGAGGGGTCGTCTGACCCCTCCCCGGCCCCGGCGGACGGCTGCCGACCCGGGTCCGCAGACGGGTTCCGGGCCCGAATTTCCTTGCCCCTCATTAAGTTAAAGACGCTTTCCCGAACGTCGCCATGCGTCGATCGTTTTCACGGGGCACAGTATTCAATATTTTGAATCGCTAATATGCTCTTTATCCGGTTTAATTTATCAGCGTCACGCAACTGTCCTACCGAGGAGGGGAAGTGCACATGCGTATACGACCGATACTGATAATTGCTGCCATGGCGGTGACCGTGTCACCGGCGGTAGCCTCCGATTCGCCGGTGGTGGCGTCGGAGAAGGCGTTCGGCCAGAGCGATGCGAAGCCGAACAGTTTCTGGTGGCCGGAGCAGCTCGATCTCACCGCACTCCGTCAGCATGACGACGAGTCGAACCCGTACGGTGAAGACTTCGACTACGCTTCCGAGTTTGCCGCGCTGGACCTCGCTCAGGTCAAAGCCGATATCGAGACCGTCCTGACCGATTCCCAGGACTGGTGGCCCGCCGACTGGGGTCATTACGGTCCGCTGATGATCCGCATGGCCTGGCACAGCGCGGGCACGTACCGCGTGCACGACGGCCGTGGCGGTGCCGGCGGCGGTCAGCAGCGCTTCGATCCGCTGAACAGCTGGCCGGACAACGCCAACCTGGACAAGGCCCGCCGTCTGCTGTGGCCGATCAAGCAGAAGTATGGTCGCAGCCTCTCCTGGGCCGACCTGATGATCCTGGCCGGCAACGTCTCGCTGGAGTCGATGGGCTTCAAGACCTTCGGGTTCGCTGGCGGCCGTGAGGACGACTGGGAGCCCGAGATCGTCAACTGGGGTCCCGAGACCGAAATGCTCGGACGGGACCGGTTCGACGAGAAGGGCGAACTGCAAGGTTCGCTCGCCGCCATGCAGATGGGCCTCATCTACGTGAACCCGGAGGGTCCCGGCGGAAACCCCGATCCGATGGCCTCGGCGAAGCAGATTCGTGCGAGCTTCGGCCGCATGGCGATGGACGACGCGGAGACCGTTGCCCTGATCGCCGGTGGTCACACCTTCGGCAAGGTGCATGGCGCAGCCAAGCCCGACGAGTGCGTCGGACCGGAACCGGCTGCCGCGGACATCGAGGAGCAGGGTCTCGGCTGGAAGAACAAGTGCGGCAAGGGTAATGCCGAGGACACGATTACCAGCGGATTGGAAGGACCGTGGACCGCAGCGCCCACGCAGTGGTCGATGATGTATCTGCAGAACCTGTTCAACTTCGAATGGGAGCAGACCCGCAGCCCGGCCGGCGCCATTCAGTGGGTGCCGAAGGGTAATCCGGCCGCCGCCATGGCGCCCGATGCCCACGTGGAGGGCAAGACGCAGTCGATCATCATGCTGACCACGGACCTCGCCCTGAAGGAAGATCCGGCCTACCGCAAGATCTCGAAACGGTTCCTGGAGAACCCCGACGAGTTCGAGGACGCGTTCGCACGGGCCTGGTTCAAGCTGACGCACCGTGACATGGGCCCGCGTGCCCGCTACGTCGGTGCCGAGGTGCCCGAGGAAGAGCTGCTCTGGCAGGATCCCATCCCCGCCGTCGACCACGAGCTGATCGATGCCGGCGAGATTGCCGAGCTGAAGGCGCAGATCCTGGACTCCGGTCTGACGACCCCCGAACTCGTGCGCACGGCATGGGCGTCTGCGTCCACGTTCCGCGGTACCGACATGCGCGGTGGCGCGAATGGTGCGCGTATCCGCCTTGCGCCGCAGCGCGACTGGCCGGTGAACAACCCGAAGGAACTCGACCGGGTCCTGAAGAAACTGGAGAGCATCCAGAAGGACTTCAACAAGTCGTTGTCGGGTGACAAGCAGGTCTCGCTGGCCGACGTGATCGTGCTCGGCGGTGCCGCTGCCATCGAGCAGGCCGCGAAGAAGGCCGGCTACGATGTGCAGGTGCCCTTCGTGCCGGGTCGCATGGACGCGAGCCAGGAGCAGACCGACGTCGAATCCTTCGCTTATCTGAAGCCGACCGCCGATGCCTTCCGCAACTACTATGGCGAGAACAACTACAGCTCGCCGGCGGAGATGATGGTGGAGAAGGCCGACCTGCTGACGCTGACCGTGCCGGAGATGACGGTGCTCATCGGCGGCATGCGTGCCCTGGACGCCAACACCGGCGGCGCCGACCACGGCGTGTTCACCGATCGTCCCGGCACGCTGAGCAACGACTTCTTCGTCAACCTGCTCGACATGTCCACGCAGTGGCAGAAGGCCTCTTCCGAGGGCGTCTACGAGGGTCGCGACCGTGCGACGGGCGAAGTGAAATGGACCGCCACCCCGGTGGACCTGATCTTCGGTTCCAACTCGGAGCTGCGGGCCGTTGCCGAGGCGTACGCGGCGGACGATGCGAGCGAGAAGTTCGTGCGTGACTTCGTCAATGCGTGGGCCAAGGTCATGACCCTGGACCGCTTCGACATCGAGGAAGTCCCGTCTGCCGGCATGGTGGCCAGCCGCTGAGCGGCAGCTTCATGCCATGACAGGTCCCGGGCCGCCGCGTGCGGCCCGGCGACCGCCCACAACGGGGACGGCGGCGCATCATGCGCCGCCGTTTTCTTTGGTGGACCCTGGGGAGCCGCCGAAATGTCTTCGGGGGCAGCGCCTTGCCCCTCAGGACATCTCCGCTACGGCATCGGTGTGCGCAGGCATCCAGCCCAGTGTCTCGCGGATTCTGCGGCTGCTCATCCGCTGATTCAGGGTGGGGCCGACGGCCCATGCACCGTGCTCCTTCACGACTTGCTCGATCGGGCGTTCCAATGGCGGCGTCCGGATTGCGTGCCGCTTGGCGATCGCAGCGACGACGTCGCCGACCTGCACGCCCTCCTCGGCGCAGACGTTATAGGACGCGCCCGCCGCGCCATGCTCGAGCACCAGCCGGTAGGCCCGTGCGAGGTCGTCCCTGTGCACCAGCGGCCACCGCGTCTGCAGCGAACCCCAGACTACGATTCGCCCGCGCTCGGGCAGGAGCCGTGAAAACGCGCCGCCGTCGCGCACATAGCATATGCCCGGATGCACGACGTTCGCCTCGAAGCAGGATGCAGCCAGCACCTCGGCGGAGTTGTGCACCATCCAGTCGAAGGCGGCAATGGGAGCGAATGGCGTTTCTTCCGTGGCGATACTGTCGCCCGTTTCGCCGTACAGCCAGACTCCGCCCGTATAGATGAAGCGTGCGCGGCGGTCGGCGCCCATGGCGTACTCGATGAGTGAGCGGACGACGGCCCGGTCCACCTCCCCCATGTCTTCGGTAAATGTAGCCGCGGCATGGATGACCGCATCGACGTCGCGAACGATTGCCGCCCAGCGTTCCGGTTCACGCAAATCGCCGCGTACCACCTCCGCGCCGATACGGCCTAGCCGCTCGGCCGCGCTCGCCGAGCGCGCCAGCGCCACCACGCCGTGGCCGGCGGCCAGGAACTCGCGCAGAATCGCGCTGCCGATGAATCCGGTTGCTCCGAGCAACAGTACGCGCATGGTGGCTACCTCGTTCGGTGGGTGCAGTCGCCGCGGTCGGCTATCCTGGGGTGCCGAGACCGCCGCGGTAGCGCCCCGTCTTCTTGTACCGCGCCACCAGACGGTCGGCCAGCCGGGTGGGCTCCGGTAGCCGAAAACCTGCGCCGCAGACCAGCACCCATTCGATGCTCGATTCGTGATCGACGAGATGTCCCGGGCTGACGTAGAGAGGCTTCACGCCGTCACGGGTACGCAGCACGGAGCCGATGCGTTCGTTTTCGTCCATCAACGGGGCAACCGATCCGCGCCGCTGCCCCGGCTCCCGATGGGTGCCGCACAGCCGGGACTTGGCGCAGCCGACGGTGGGCAGACCGACGACGAGGCCGAGGTGCGTGGCGAGCCCCATCCGCCGCGGGTGCGCGATGCCCTGGCCGTCACAGAGGATGCCGCTCACCGGAGTCTGCAGCCGGCGCAGCACCTGTAGCAGTACCGGTACCTCGCGGAACGAGAGGAGGCCGGGCACATAAGGGAAGCGCAGCGGCGCCCGCGCGGCGCGGGTCTCGACCACCGTCTTTCCGGCGGTGTCCCAGACGACGCCGACCGCGATGACGGAATCGCCCAGGAATGCGCAGTCCAGCCCGGCGATGCGGAGGGGAAGCCGCGCCGGCCGCAGTCGTACGCGATCCCGCAGGCGCCGCTGCACGGCGACCGCCTGCTTCGGCGTGAGGTTCCACGGGTGGGGAGCCCTCGGGACCTTCATTACCGCTCGGCCGAGCGCCGGTAATCTTCTACGTCCATCAGGATGTTCGCGAGCAGCCGGTCCCAGTCGTCCATGCCACAGCCGTCGCTGCGGCGGATGACGGTATCGACCGGCCGGCCGTCGATCGAGCCCCGTACCGTCGCGGTCTCCGGTCCGCCGTAGATCTTGGTGCACATCCGGTCCTGCGGAGCGCCCTCGACGAGCCGCTCCCGTACCGCGGGATCGGACAGTGCCGCACAGGCGCGCGCGGGGTCGACGTGCACCGTTCCCTGCAGCTCGGTCCGGTCGCCTTCGCACATGAGGGCATAGGTGACGGAGACGCTCTGATCGGAGCTCTCGATGACGATCTGCAGGTTCGCCCGCAGCCCCCCGGCATCCGGTGGCGGACCCGCGCCGTCGCCGATGCCCCCGTCGGGTTCGACCGGCATCGGCTCGTCGCCGTCGCCGCCACAGGCGACGAGACCCAGGAGGAGGAAGACCGTAAGCAGGTGTCGCATTGCGCCGTCTCCGATTGCCGGGCAAAGCTGGACGACGCCTGCGGCTAGCTGGCGTCGGTCAGCAATCCCATCTCGATCGCTTTCAGGACCGCGCGGGTACGGTCCCGCACGCCCAGTTTGCCAAGGATACTGGATACCTGGTTCTTGATCGTGCCTTCGGATCTGCTGAGTGCGGTGGCGATCTCCCGGTTGCTGTAGCCGCCGGCCATGAGACGGAGGATCTCCGTCTCGCGGGGTGTCAGGCGCTCGGGCGGCGCCGCGGCATCGGGGTCGGTGCGCCCGGTGAGTCCGCGCAGCAGCGACTCGGTGATGCCGGGCTGGATCATCGTCTTGCCGGCGGCCACCGATTCGATGGCCTCGATCAGGCTCTCCAGCGAGACGTCCTTCAGCAGGTAGCCGCGGGCGCCGGCCTGGATGCCGGCGAGCACCTGATTGTGGTCGTCGAAGGTGGTGAGGATGATCACCGGCACCTCGATGCCGGCGTCGGCCAGCGCGCGGGTGGCCTCGGCGCCGTCCATCCGCGGCATGCGCATGTCCATGAGGATGACGTCGGGCCGATATCTGCGGGCGAGTTCCACCGCCTGATCGCCGTCGCTGCCCTCGGCTATGACCTCGACCCGGTCGGACAATTCGAGCAGGCCGCGGATACCCTGCCGCACGAGGGTCTGGTCATCGACGACAAGAAGACGGATGGCCACGGCAATCAGCCCGGCAGCGGCACGCGGGCATGGAGGCGCAGCGCCTCTCCCGCACGCTCGAGCTGCAGCGTGCCCTGCAATGCCCGCAGCCGCTCACGCATGCCGGCAAGGCCGTTGCCCTCGACGATCTCGCCCAGCACGCGGCCGTCATCGGAAACCTCGAGATGGACGGCATCGTCCCCCTGCCAGATGCGGATACGGCACTCGCGGGCGCCGGCATGGCGCAGCGTATTGGTCACGGCTTCCTGGACGCAGCGCAGCAGGGTCTGGGCGATGCCGACGTCGTCGATTTCCAGCGCATCCTCGATGTCGACGCGTACGTCGAGCTGCGGCGTGCGGCCCACCAGCAGGCGGATTGCGGCTTCCAGATCGAGGCCTTTATCGTCCCGCAGCGTGCTCACGGCCTCGCGCACGTCGCTGAGCAGCAGCCGCGCCAGCGCCCGGCATTCGCCGATCTTCTCCCGGTTCTGTCCCGCCGACGTCCGTTCGGCGATCTGCAGGTTGATCGACAGGGCGGTGAGGTGATGGCCGAGCAGGTCGTGCAGCTCGCGGGCGATGCGCGTGCGCTCGCCCTGGCGCGACGCCTCGGCGAGCAGCTGCTGGGTGGCCAGCAGTTCCCGGTTCAGCGATTCCGCTTCCCGGCGGGCGGTATCCGCCTCCACCGCGCTGCGCGCACTCAGGAGGGCGAAGAGATGGAAGGTACCGAACAGTGTCGCGGTGATGGCCGCATTCACATAGCCGATCGCCGGCACGTAGACCGCGAACCATACCAGTGTCAGCCCGGCCAGGAGCCACCAGAGTGTGCGCGGTGAATACCAGCCCGCGGCCATCACGATCCAGATAATGGTGTAGATGGGCACGAAGCTGACCGACGTCAGGATGCCGATGGCAATCGCGCTGACGGGTTGCAGCCACAGCGCGGTCAGCCGGACCGGCCTCGGCGCTGCGTCGTCGGAAGAGCCGATCGCGATGCCGCCGAGATTGACGAGAGCCAGCACGGCCGCCGACCAGAATACGACGGACGGCTCGCCGGCGCGGCCCGCGATCACGAACAGTGCAAAGCCGGTGACGGCCGCCCACGTGATCCAGGCGGCTGCCGCTCCCGGCAGGTTATCCCCTGAGTGGCTGCTCATCGGCCGATTGTGGCCCGGCCGGGCCACATCTGCCATAGGCCGAAAGTCACGGTGTGTATTCCTGACCAACGGCACTTAGCGCGCAACGCTGCCGTGGCTACCGTTGCAGGCAAGCAATGAGAAGAGCCCCATGACCACACTGCACAGCCTGCTCGTCAACACCCACGTCGCCATCGGCGCGATCGCGCTGCTCCTGTTCTGGGTACCGGCCTTCGCCAGGAAGGGGAGTCCGCTCCACGTCGGCGCCGGGCGGGTCTACGTCGTCTGCATGTACGCCGTCGCGGTCACGGCGTTCGTCGCGTCATTGATGATGATCGCGGATCCGCTGGGCATCCGCTTCCCGCAAGGACTGCCTGTCGGTGCGAATGCGGGCCGCGTCGCTGCCGGCAACCGGGCCGGCAGCCTGTTCCTTCTGATGCTCTCGGTGCTGGTGACCGCGAGCGTGCGTCACGGCACGGCCGCCCTGCGCGAGCGTCGGCACCCGGGAGAACTGGCGCGTCCGCTGCATCGGATACTGGTCGCGACACTCGGCGTGCTGGCCGTGATCTCCATCGGCATGGGTCTGTGGTTCGGGCATCTGTTGCTGATCATATTCGGAGGCATCGGCCTGCTCGCTGCCATCGGCATGTTTCGGGAGACGCAGAGGCGGGACATGAGCCCTCGCGAGCTGGTGGTCGTCCACCTGAACGGGCTCATCGGCAGCGGTATCGGTGCCTATACCGCTTTCTTCGCCTTCGGCGGCAGGAGTTTCCTCGGCGAAGTGCTGCCGGGGCAGTGGCAGGTGATCCCGTGGATACTGCCGACGGTGATCGGCGTCATCGCCGGCAGCCGCATCAGCCGGCGGTGGCTCGGTCAGCGGGGAGCCGGGCAGAGGGCGCCGGAACCGCAGAGGTAGGGATCGAGGAGGGGCACTCTGCCGGCGGCAACGCGTGGCGAGCCGCTAAACGGCTTGGCCTTGCTCATCGAGCAATTCGTCGCGCCACTCGTGGACATTCATCTCGATGGCGGCGAATCCGGCTATCCAGACGAACGTATCCCACGTGTAGACCCAGTGGCCGAGATACGCCCACCAGCCCGCGAGCACGAGCAGGATCCCGTAGCCGAGCAGCTTCAGGGTCTTTGCACTGGTCATGACCATGCCGCCGATAACACCGCGCCCCTGTTGGCGGACGACGATCTCGATGGCGAAGATGATGACCAGCCAGGTGATCGCCTCGATGGTATCCATGGTAGTTGCGAATTCGCCGGTCCAGTCCAGCAGCGACGACGCCCCGGTCAGGGTATGCAGGGCTCGGTCCACGTCCTCGTAGATGTAGACGCCGAAGTTCGCGATGAGCAGCGCGTAGACGATCCACTTGACGGTCTGCTGGATCTTGTGGAGGTCGGCTCTCGCGATCGCCTCCCTCACAGGCGGTCTTTCACCCGATGGTAGAGCACTCCCAGCGCGACCAGCGGCCTGCGCAGGAGATAGGCGCCGGGCAGGATCCGCGGCTTCACCGCGGCGAACAGATCGAACCGCTCCATGACGCCGGCGATGGCATCCGCCATGATCTGGCCCGCCAGGTGCGTCACGTTCACGCCGTGACCGGAATAACCCTGGCAGTAGTAGACGTTTGGCGAGACACGACCCAGCTGGGGCACGCGATTCAGCGGCACGCCGATTGTCCCGCCCCAGGCGTAGTCGATGGCGACGTCGGCAAGCTCCGGGTAGATCCTCGCCATCTTCGCCCGGTGGCTGCGCTTGATGCGCTCCGGATCTTCGCCGGAATAGCCACTGCGCCCGCCGAACAGCAAACGCTTGTCCGCGCTCAGGCGGTAGTACTCGACCAGGTAGTTGGGGTCGCACACGGCGAGGTCGTGCGGGTTGATCCTCGCGACCACCGACTCCGGCAGCGGTTCGGTGGCGATGATGTAGCTCCTGACGGGGAAGAGAGCGCCCCTGAGTTTAGGCTCCGCATCGTGATAGGCATTGCCGGCGATGACGACTGCATCGGCCGTCACCGAGCCCTCGGCGGTGACCACACTCGGCCTCTCGCCCTTGTCGATCCGCACCACGGGTGATTTCTCGTAAATCGTCGCGCCCCGGGACACGGCGGCGCGGGCCTCGCCGATGCACAGATTCAGCGGATGCAGATGGCCGTTGGCCATGTTCAGCAGCGCGCCGATATAGGCCTCCGTGCCGATGGTCTTCGCGGTCTCCTCGCGCGAGAGCAGCCGGAATTCGTGCGGGAAGCGCGCTTTCTCCAGCCGCTCGTAGTCGGCTTCGAGCGCGCGCAGGTGCCGTTCCCGGATGGCGACGTCGACATAGCCCGACTTCAGATCGCAGCGGATGCCGTAGCGCTCGACCCGGTCGCGGATGATCTCGTGCCCGGCCCAGCGCAGCTCGCCGAACAGATCCTCCGTGTCCCGGCCCCAGTGCCGGGCGATGACGTCCTCGCCGGAGATGCCGCCGATCATCTGGCCGCCGTTTCGTCCCGACGCACCCCAGCCGACCCGGTTGGCCTCGACCACGTGGACGTCGTAGCCGCGTTCCGCCAGGTGCAGTGCCGTGGAGATACCGGTGAACCCCGCGCCTACGACGCACACATCCGCGCGCTGCGCGCCGCGCAGCGGCGCGAAGTCGGTGACGTCGTTGACGGTTGCCGCGTAATAGGAGCCGGTGTGGTCCTGCAGCCCGCTCATGGCGTCCTCCGTTGGCTGATGTCGCCGCGGTCCGCGCGGGTATTCATACGGTCGTGCGGGCGGGTCAGTGATCCGTCCGCGTGCGGCGGTAGCGGGCCGGCGTCTGACCGACGAACTTCCGGAATGCCGCATAGAAGGCGGAGTTCGAGTTGAAGCCGGCCGCGAAAGCGATATTCAGTATTGCGCCCTCGTCGCCGCTCGTATCCGCGAGCATCCGCTTCGCATGCTCGACCCGGTACCGGTTCACGTAGTCGAAGAAAGTCATCCCGAAGCCGGCATTGATGACCTGGGACAGATGATTCACGGAGCAGCCCACCAGCCTCGCGAGTTTCGGTAACGTCAGATCGGAGCGGAGCCAGGCCTGCCGGGAGACCATGACCGTCTCGAGACGCTGCCGGTGCGCGGAGAGCTGTGCGGCGGTCAAACCGGACTTCGCGTACTTCCCTCTGCCGGGCAGAGCGGACACCGGCTGCGCCTTGCCGGGCGTGCGGCCCGTGGCCGGAAGCTCGTAATAGTCATGGATCGTCGCGGCGGCATCGCCATGCAGGGTGATGAACTCCGCGCCCTGTATGGGCTGCGCCGGGCCGCCGCGGCGACCGCTGCAGTCGAGTGGGCACATGCGGTACTGGAAGGCGATGGTCGCCGGCCCCTCGACGATCTCGCCGATCAACTCGTAGCGGTGCCGATAGGCGGAGAAGAACTCCCGCAGCGCCACGACCAGCTCATCGTGGGAGCTGCGCCGGTTCTCCGGTACGTCCCAGTACAGGCCATCGCGGGCCAGGTGGTCGGCCACGGCGACCGGGTCGCGGTGGTTCCAGGCGTCGAAATAACTGCTCACGAACTCGGTTGCACGCATCTTCATCCCCTCCCACCGGAGTACAGAAGCTACCACAGCTGTGTGGCTCAGTAGTCCGGGGGCGGCGTGGCGCGGGCGCGGGCCGGCGTCCAGAAGGGCTTGTCGCGACGAAGACAGCGGGCGACGCGGCTGTACTGGCGCAGTTCCTTCTCGTAGTAGATCTCCGCCCACAGCGGCCCGTCCAGGTACTCGGTCCGGATCATAGCCAGCGCGATATTCGCCTTGACCGCCGGCGACCACATGGCGGATGTGACATAGCCGACCTCCCGCGTGCAACGCCGGTTAGCGTAGATGTACGAGCCGCCCGCCTGCCGATTCCCTTCGACGTCGAGTTTCGCCAGCGTGTACTTCGGCCCCCGACGCCGCTCCTCCAGCAATGCGCTGCGGCCGTTGAAATGGGGCTTGCGGAAGTCGACCAGCCAGCCGAGGTTGAGCTCGAAGGGAGTCTGGTCGTGTTCGAAGTGCACCGTGCGCAAGGCCTCGTTGAATTCCATCGCCGGCATGATGAAGCCTGCCTCGAGGCGGGCCATATTGGTCGCGGCCTCGCCGTAGGGCTGTATGCCGTAGTCGGCGCCGGCGGCATACAGGTCGTCCCACATCTGCAGTCCGAGGTGTCGGGGTATCCAGAGTTCGTAGCCGAGATCGCCCGTGAAGCCAGTGCGCGAGACCATCAGGGACTCGCCGCGGTAGGGGAAGTGCCGGATGTCGAAGGGCTTCGCCTGCTCAATACCCTGGAGCCCCATCTTCTTCAGCACGGCGCAGGAGGTGGGGCCCTGCAGCGACAGCGCTGCGAGGTCGTCGGTGATGTCCGTGACCGTGACATCGTCGTAGCCGAATGCGCTTCGGGCCAGCCAGGCCGTGCAGGGGCTGCCGCAGGTCAGCATGAAGCGGTCCTCGGCCAGCCGGAAGATGGTGCCGTCGTCGATCATGCGGCCCTCGTCCGTGCACCAGACGGAGTAGGCGACCCGGTCGAGGCGGATCCTGCCGATGTCCCGGGTGACCATCCGGTTCAGCATGGCCGCCGCGTCGGCGCCGCGGATCTCGTATTTCTGCATCGGGCAGATGTCGTAGGTGCCGCACAGATTGCGCACGCAGAAATATTCGTACTCGGTGTCGTAGTAGTACTCGGCGAACTTGTAGCCGTTCCATGCCGACCAGGCCTCACGGATGTTCAGCTCCTCCTGCCTCGGGTAGAAGGGGGAGCGCTTCAGGCGCTCGCCGGCGTATCGATCGTTGATCCGGGTGCTCTCGGTACTCATGGTCACTCGTCGCTGAAGTCGTCTTGCGGCACGGTGTTCGGGCGCCGGAGATCGCGCAGGATCTCGCGGGCGGAGTTCGCACCGCAGGCCGCCGATACGCCGCCGCCTGGATGAGTGGAGGAGCCGCTCATGTAGAGGTTCTTCACCGGCATGCGGTACTGCCCGTAGCCGGGGAAGGGGCGGTTGAAGAACAGCTGATCGATGGTGAGCTCGCCCTGGAAGATATTACCCTCGGTCAGGCCGATCTCGTTCTCGATCTCGTGGGGCGTGCGTACCTCCATGTGCACGATCAGGTCACGGAACCCGGGACTGTAGCGCTCGATCTTGTCGATGACCGTCTGTCCGAACGCGTCGCGTTTCTCCGGCGTCCAGGGACCGTCCGCCAGTGTCGGCGGGCAGTACTGGATGAAGTTCGACATCCAGTGCTGCCCGGGCGGCGCCACCGTCGGGTCCCAGGCGGAGGGTATGACGGACTCGATGAACGGGTCGTCGGACCAGCGGCCGCGTTTCCAGCAGTCGTAGGCGCGTTCCATCGTCTCGAGCGTGCCGGTGAAGGCCTGCCCGCCGCGGTTCAGATACGGGTTGTCCGGGACACCGGTGAATTTCGGCATGTCTGACAATGCGATATTGACCTTGCCAGAGGAGCCGCGGATCTTGAAGTGCTTCGCCTTCTCGTAGATGCCGTCCGGCAGATCCGAGCGGTCCATGATCTGCGTGAAGGTGCGCTTCGCGTCCAGGTTGGAGACCACGATACCGGCGCGGACCTCGTCGCCGTTCTCGAGCGCGACGCCCACCGCCTTGCCGTCTTCCACCAGGATCTGCTGCACGCCGGCCTCGGTACGGATTTCGCCGCCGTGCTCGCGCAGCGCCGAGGCGATGGCGTGGGAGATGGCGCCCATGCCGCCGCGGGCGAGACCCCAGGCGCCGATATTGCCGTCCACGTCGCCCATCACGTGATGCAGCAGGATGTAGGCGGAGCCGGGCGAATAGACGCCGAGCGCCGTGCCGATGATCCCCGGGCTCGCCATCGCGCCCTTGATCAGTTCGTTTTCGAAATAGTCCTCGAGGAAATCGGCGGCACTCATGGTGAAGAAACGCACGTACTCGTAGAGTTCCTTCTCGCCGAGCGACCAGAACTGCTTCGCGAGGTAGAGGATCTCCATGATGTCCCGCGGCCGGAACGAGGCCGGGTCCGGCGGCGTGCGCATGAGCGTCTTGCGGATGAGCTGCGAGTAGCGCATCAGGTCCGTCTGGAAGCGGTGCATGGCGTCCGCGTCGTGGGGTGAGTGGCGTTTCAGCTCCAGGTGCGCGGCTTCCTCGTCGTGATAGGAGAACAGCCGTTCGTCGTCGTCGCCGAAATTGACGGTACCGAGGTAGGGCACGAGCAGCAGGCCGTGGCGTCCGAGGTCGAGATCGCGGTGGATCGCCTGGCGCATCATGCTGCAGACGTAGGAGCAGTTGGAGTAGGTCCAGCCCTCGTGCAACTCCCGCGAGACAGCGGCGCCGCCGATGTAGTCGTTCTTCTCCAGCACCACGACGTCGAGGCCCGCCTTGGCCAGGTAGGCTGCGTTCGCCAGCCCGTTGTGGCCGGCGCCGATGACGACTGCGTCGTAGCGCTTCATCCCCGGGCCTCCGTCATCCCAGTATCTCCCGGGCGGCATTGCGGCCCGGCGCGCCGGTCAGGTCGCCGCCCGGATGGGAGCCCGCGCCGCAGAGAAAGAGCCCCGGCACCGGGGTCGCGTACTGGGCGGCGCCGTAGGTCGGGCGCATCATCAGCAGCTGGTCCATCGCGAACTCGGTATGGTGCCAGTGGCCGCCGGTAACGTTGAACCGGGCCTCGATGTCCGCCGGCGTCAGGAATTCCGCGTGCAGGATATGCTCGCGGATGTCCGGCGCGTAACGCGCGATCGTGTCGATCGAGCGTTCCCGCATGCGTTCGCGTGCCTGGTCGCTCCATCCCCCGCGCAGGCGCCGGGGCACGTACATGACGTGGGCGGAGAGCACGTGCCGGCCGTCGGGTGCGGCGGAGGGATCGTGCAGTGTCGGTATCACGATCTCCATCACGGGATGAGCGGGGCAGTCGCCGTATTTCGCATCGTCGAAAGCGAATTCGATGGCGTCCATGGTGGGCGCTATGATCATCCGTCCGTCCGGCCGGTCCAGCCCGCGGAACTCCGGCAGCGCGTCCAGCGCCAGGTGCAGCTTGGCGACGTAGCCGTCGCAGCGCAGTCGCCGGATCCGGTTCGTGAAGTCGATCTCCAGGTTGTCGACCCCCACGAGTTCCAGGAATGTCCGCTGCGGATCGGCGGCCGAGACAATACGCCTGGCCCCGACCTCGGTCCCGTCCGCCAGCCTGACGCCGGTCGCACGCAGGCCTTCCTCGTCGCCGTCGATCAGTATCCGCTCGACCCGGGCCCCGTAGCGGATCTGCGCAGCCGCCTGCTTCGCCGCCGCCTCCAGGGCGGCGACCAGCCCCGGTATCCCGCTCGCCGGCAGCGCATGCTCGCCCTTCGATTCGCCGGCCATCCGATAGAGCATGGCAAGCACCGCGCCGTTCGGTGATCGGGGTGCCATCTTGCCGCCAATGAGGCCGTCCCAGCTCAGGGCGGCTTTCAGCAGGTCGCTGGCGAACAACTCGTCCATCAGGTCCCGCGTCGGCAGGGAGGCGACACGCAGGAATTCCTGCATGTCCTGCCTGCCCATGCGGCGGATGTTCAGGCCGATGTGGGCGAAGGTCATGGCGTTGGCCAGACCGGCCGCGCCGATCCGGGGCATGGTCTTGTGCCAGAACGGAGAGAGCGCCTTCGCATAACGCCGCAGCCGGCGCAGATACTCCGTGTAGGCCTCCTCGTCGGCCTCGCCGGCGCCGGCGACCCTGCCGCCGCCGATCGTGACGTGCGATCCATCCTCGGCGAGCGCCACCGTCCGCAGCGGGGAGGACCCGGGATCGAAGCCGTGCCCGCGCAGTCCCAGTTCGCGGATGACCCGCTCGGAGAAATGGCTCAGCGAGTGGGCCGGCGAGGCGTGGAAGCCCGGATGGAACTCGTAGCCGGCCGCAAGGCCGCCGGGCGCGGGCCCCGCCTCGAGCACGAGCACACGCTGTCCGCCGCGTGCCAGGTAGGCGGCGCAGACGAGTCCGTTGTGGCCGGCGCCGATGACGATGGAGTCGTACTGGCTCAAGTCGTTGATCCCGGGTCGATCAGCCGATCGTCGGAATACGCTAGTTGCCAGGCCGCGGCGCGGCTTCCGGGCCTATACGCGCGGAAGCGGAACCGGCACCGGCCTCGGCCCCGAGGCCGTTCCGCGCCGCCCGGGCGCGACGACATTACTGCGGCGTCAGCCTCAGCAGCCTTCCCTGGCTGTCGCCGCGCTCGTCTTCCAGCACCCAGATGGCGCCGTCCGGCCCTTGCGCCAGGGCGCGGATGCGCGCGCCCATGTCCCAGCGTTCGGCCTCGCGGGCGCTGTCGCCGTCCAGTTCGATGCGCACGATGGCCCGGGACGACAGCCCGGCGGCGAAGGCATCACCGCGCCAGTCGCCGAACAGTTCGCCCTTGTAGATCATCAGGTCGCCGGGCGAGATGGCCGGCACCCAGGCGACGGCCGGTGTCTTGAACTCGGGCCGGGTGTCGTGATCCGGTATCTCGCGGCCGTCGTAGTGGTCGCCCTCGGAGACTTCGGGATAGCCGTAGTTCTCGGCGCGGACGATGTGGTTCAGCTCGTCGCCGTGGGCCGGGCCCATCTCGATGACCCAGATGCGGCCGTCGAGGTCGATGTCGATGCCCAGCGGATTGCGGTGACCCAGCGTCCAGAAATCGCCGTAGACGCCGATGTCGTCCACCAGCGGGTTCTGCTCGATGTAGTTCACCCAGGGATTGTCGGCGGGCTCGGTGCCATCGTCGTTGAGGCGCAGCACCTTGCCCATGTTGCTCTGCATGTCCTGGGCCGGCGTGAACTTCTGGCGGTCGCCGGAGGTGATCCACAGATAGCCGTCGTCGTCGAAGGCGAGACGGTGCCCATAGTGGCCGAAGCCGACCACCTTCGGATACTGGCGCCAGACGACCTCGACGTCGGAGAGTGTGCCGCCTCTTTCGGTCAGCTCCAGCGTCGCTCGCGCCACGGCGGCGCCACGGGTATCGGCGACGCCCGCCTCGACATAGCTCAGGTAGATGACGCCATTCCCGGCGAAATCCGGGTGTAGCGCGACGTCGCCGAGTCCTCCCTGGCCGCCGTAGTCCACGTCCGGTACGCCGCGCACGGGTCTGGACTTCGCGCCGTCCCGGGTCACCACGAGGAGATTGCCTTTCTTCTCGGTGACCAGCAGGCGGCCGTCCGGCAGGAAGGCCATCGCCCAGGGTTCGTCGAACGAGGTGACCGTTTCGACGGCGAAGGGCTTGTCGCTGTCCGCCTGGACGCAGGCAGCGAGCAGGAACGCCGCGGCCGCGGCCGTGAGCTGCAACCACAGCCGGTGGACAAAATGCCTGTGGAAAGGTCGCCAATGGACAGGCCGCCGGTGAACAGATCGGCTATGGGTCATGCAACTCCCCTGGGTACGCTTTTCGTGAATCTCTGCCGATCAATGTACCCAATGATCGCCGCGGCTGTCACATCGCTATTGTTCGACATCCCTGGTGAACGGAACGAATCGCACCGGCAGCACATGCCGGGACGTTATCGAGCCGTCGGGGCGTTTCTCGAACACCTCCAGGAACTGGGCGCCGCCCTCGGGGCCCACCGGGATGACGAGGCGGCCGCCCACCTTCAGCTGTTCGATCAGCGGCGGCGGCACTGTCTCGGGGGCGGCGGTCACCACGATGGCATCGAACGGCGCGGCCTCCGGCCAGCCGCGGTAGCCATCGCCGATCCTGACGCTGACATTGTCGTAGCCGAGCCGCTCCAGTGTCTCCGCCGCCCGCTCGCCGAGCGGCGCGACGATCTCTATCGTGTAGACGTGCTCGGCGATCCCGGCGAGGACGGCGGCCTGATAGCCCGAGCCCGTTCCCACCTCGAGTACGGTGGAAGCCGGTCCCACCGACGCGAGATCCGTCATCAGCGCGACGATATAGGGCTGGGAGATCGTCTGGCCCTCGCCGATCGGCAGCGGCCGGTCCTCGTAGGCGTATTCACGGTAGGCCGGCGGGACGAATTCGTGGCGGGGCACGTCGCGTATGGCTTCCAGGACCGCCGGGTCGAGACGCTCTTTGCCCGTGTAATCGGCGGTCTCACGCACCTGCTTCTCCACCGCCCGGGCGAGCGCCAGACGCTGGGCCTCCCAGGAGGATTCCTCGCAGGCGGCAAGAGGCACGCCCAGGCCGAGTACGGCAGCCAGCGGTAGTGATCGCAGCAATCGGCGCGTGTATTCCGCCCTGTTCATGGTTCCCGTGTCCTTCTGCACTGACGGTAATCCCGCAGCGTGCCGCCGGTCAAACGGGCCGGCGGCCGCGGGTCAGGCGGTAGAGCAGGGCGCCGGAAACGATGGTGGCGACCGCCGCCAGCATCTCGCGGGGGTTGACGGTGGCGGCGAGCCCCGCGAAGACGAGCGTGAAGACCACGAACACGGCCGGCGCCAGGGGATATGCCCAGGGATACGCCCAGGGATAGCCGGGCAGTTCGCGTCGGCGCCCGGGTTGGCGCCGCACGGCGAGAAACAGCGCGGCAGCCGTGCCGGCGGCGCTGAGGCCGAGCGTGAAGCCGAGATACGACAGCAGTTCCCGCAGCCCGGTCAGCCAGACGACGCCGATGGCCAGCGTGCCCTGCAGCGCGACGGCCGCCGTGGGGGCGCCGTCCCCGGAACGGAACACTCGAGGGAACAGGCCGTCCTCGGCCATCTTCGCGTAGACCCGCGGGCCCGCCATCACCATCGCCGAGACCGAGGTGAACAGCGCCAGTGCGATCAGGAGACGGATGGCGGCCGCCAGCGGTTCGCCGCCCAGTGCGCGCGCCGCGATGGCCGCCACGTCCTCCCGGCCGGCGGCCGTCTCGAACGGCGGCGCGAGGACGAAGACGGCGTTCAGCGCGAGGTAGAGGAACAGCGTGAGCAGCGTGCCGAGCAGCAGGGCCCGGGGCACGACGGATTCCGCCGACGGCACTTCGCCGGCGACGTAGACCGCGGCGTTGAAGCCCGAGTAGCTGAACGATATCCACATCAGGGAGAGGGCGAAGGCGGCCAGCGAGAATGGCGGCGGATCCGGCGCGGCGAGGCCGCTCCAGGGGCCGCCGCCGAGCACGGCGAGGCCGCAGAAGGCGGCCAGCAGCGCGAGCTTCAGCGCGACGGCTGCATTCTGCACCCACGCCCCCCGGCGTACGCGCAGCGCGTGCAGCAGCACGGCGACGGTGATCACCGCGGTGGCGACGGCCTTCGCGGCACCGGCGTCCGGGCCGAGTGCATACGCGGCGAAGGTGAGCGCCGAATAAGCGATGGCGGCCGTGAAACCGGCCAGCAGCGAGACCCAGCCCGCGATGAAACCGACGGCCGGGTGCACGATGCGGGAGAGATACAGGTACTCGCCGGCGGAACCCGGCACCAGCCGTGCCAGGGCGCCGTAGCTGAGCGCGCCGCACAGCGCGAGCAGGCCGCCGATCAGCCAGGCCGCCAGCACGAGCCACGGCGAGCCGAGGTCTGCCAGTGCGAAACCGGAGGTGGTGAAGACGCCGGCGCCGATCATGTTGCCGATCACCAGTGCGACCAGCGTCCAGAGACCGAGGGCCGGGTTCTTCCTCACCGCGGGCCGCGGGAGACCGGCAGCAGTATGTCCTTCAGCAGGTTGTCCCAGTCGCCGATGCCGCAGCCGTCGTCACGGGTTACCACCGTGCTCACCGACTGGCCGTCGAGGGTGCCGCTCAGCATCGCCGTCTGCGGGCCGCCGTAGACCTGGGTGCAGACCTGCTCGGGCGACGGACCGCGGACGAGCCGGTTCTGCACCGCGGGACGGGCGAGGGCCCTGCAGGCGTCTTCCACGTCGATCTGCGCGGCGCCGCGCAGGCTGGCCTCGCCGGCCTCGCAACGGATGACGTAGGAGACCGGGCTGCCCTGCGGATCCTGGATGACCACGCTGATCTCGGCCCGCAACCGCCCGCCGCCGGGCGAGGGGGCACCGGCGCATGCGGCGCAGAGCGAGGCGGCGCCGACCATGGCAACGACGCTGGCGAAGCAGCGTCTTGTCACTGGCCTCGCTGGCTTCACTGATTTCACTGCTTACAACGGGGCTCCGGTCTTCCGGACGGCATGCGTCCCGCCCATCATACTGCGGCCCGGCGGCCCGCGCTGCCCGGGGCGTCACTCAGGCCGGGCCGGGTGCTCTCCATCAGCTCGCCGAGCTGCTCCAGCAGTCGTGCGCGCTCCGCCGCGCTCTCGACGGTGCGGGAAGACAGGTGGCTCGGATGCTGTTCGCGATCCAGCCAGAACCGGCCCGAGACTTCGCCCGCCTCGCTGGCGGCAGCCAGCCAGACGGCGGTGTCCGCCCCCTCTTCGGGGCTGCGCAGGACGTATCGCGTGAGGCGGTAGAACCCGGGCAGGGATTCCTCCACGCCGGGAGTGTCCGCCCAGCCGGGATGCATGGCATTCACCGCGATGCCGTCGTCCGCCCAGCGTGCGGCCCACTCCTCCGTCAGGATCATGAGGCCGCGCTTGGCGCGGGCGTAGGCCACCGATCCGGAATAGAGGCCGCGTTCGCTCTGCAGGTCGTCCACCCGGATCTTCTGGGTGTACATGCCGCCGGACAGTACGTTCACCACCCGGGCCGATCCGGCCTTCACGAACAGCGGCTGCAGGCGCTCGGTGAGGACATACGGGCCGAGCAGGAGCAGCGCGAAGCTCTTCTCCAGCCCCTCCGTCGTCTCCTGCCGCGGGTTGAAAAGCGCGCCCGCATTGTTGATCAGCGCGTCCACGGGCCGGCCTGCGGCGAGCAGCCGGTCGCACAGGGCATGCACGTCCGCCATGACGGAGAGGTCGGCGATCTCGTAGCCGATGTCGCTGTTGCCGGTCTGCTCGCGCAAGTCGGCGACCAGCGTCGGGGCCTTGTCCGCATCGCGCGCCACCAGGGTCAGGCCCGCGCCGAGCGTCGCCAGCTCGCGGGCGGCGGCGAGCCCGATGCCCGAGGTGGCGCCGGTGATCAGCATATGGCGGTCGCCCAGGTAGGCGGAGACGGGTTTCCAGTGGCGGCGCGCGGCGCAGTAGCCGAGACGGGTGAAGCGCCACAGACCCGGCAGCACGAGGCGGTCGGCTGCGGCGGTCAGCACGGAAGCCCGGGGCGGCTCGTAGTCGTCCTCCAGAGCCTTCTTCAGCCCGCCCACCGCGCTCTTGCCGACCCGGTCCATGGCGGCCGGGAACAGCCGGTTCAGGGCGGCGAGCGGTGCGGGGAAGTCGAAGCTGGCGATATAGCGCACCCGGGTCCCGTCGCCGGCTGCCTCGAAGAGGATATCCTCGCGGGCCGTGAACAGGCGCGATTTCACCGTCATCAGCAGGCGGCGGTCCGGTTCGAACTCGACCACCCGGTAGTGCAGCGAGAATCCCGCCTTCATGTCGATGCGGTACTCGGCGCCGACACCGGGCCCGCCGTCGGTGAGCCGCGTGGCGCTGGCGACCGCCGGGTCCCATTCCTCGATGCGGGCGAAGTCCGACACGTAGGCGAACGCCTCGTGCAGCGGGCGCGCCGCTTCGATGGTCTCGTCGAGTGTGATGGCGTTGTTCGTGGTATTGCTCATGGCTTGCAGACTCGTCGGTCCCAAACCACGATATTCGCACGGCAGGGCCGTCCGGTTTCGCCGTTCGCCGCGCGCGGGCGCCGTCAGTCGTCCAGTTCGCCGGCGTCGTAGCGCTTCAGGAAGCGCTTTATGAAACGCCGCACTTCCCGGGCGGCCGAGGTATCGAGTTCCTGACAGGCGTCCAGGAAACGGTCGCGCAGTTCGCTGTCCAGGCGGAGTACGAGCTGCGCGTCCTTTTTCTTCTTCTTGTCTTTTTCTTTCTTGGCCACGTCGCTCGCTGCGGTCATCGTCGCACTCCTCGCGTCCGTCGCCGGAGCGCCTTCGCGGGAGAGTATTTCAATGTATATACGTTCGCTTGGCAAGTGATTCGCCGGGCTATGGCGTAGAGCGGCGGAAAACCACTATTTCCGACGAGATAGCTCAGGTATATACACAATCGTGTTACAAGATATACTATGTATATACATTGGTATGCAGACTGGTATGCAAAAGGGGGTTCTCATGGGCAAGATGCGACGCCTTATCTTCGCAGCCGCAGGCGGTTGCCTGCTCGCGGGCCTGTCCGGCTGTGCGACGACGGCCGGCAATATCGATTCGGCCGCCGAACTCGCGGGTGAGACCGGCGAACCCGCTGCCACCGTGGTGTTCGGGCGCTTCGAGCTGATGCGCAACGGTCACCAGGTGGCCTTCGGTGACGGCATTTTCGCCAGTTCGGCCACCCTGAACCTCGCCGAGGCGGGCAGTCCGCAGCCCATCGTCGGCAGGATCGGCCGGGACGGTGAGTTCGCCTGGGCATTGGAACCGGGCACCCATCGGGTGACGAGCATCGGCTTCCGCTATCAGGGCCAGAAGATCCGGCCGCCTACCGGTTTCACGTTCACGGTGCCAGAGGGCTACCGCGCGAGCTACGTCGGCACGATCACGCTGGAGGCCACCTTCGACCGCGGGCTGCTCGGCACGCGCGTGCACGTGGACCGCTACACCATCAGCGACGACTGCGCAGCCGAGTGCGACGGCCGCCTGAGCCGGCTCGGCCTCGACGCGAACCAGTCGACGCGGACGCTGTTCTCCTGGGAACGCAGCGTAGCTGCCGCCGAGTAACGTCCGACCGCCTCTGTCTGCAGCGGCCCGTGGGGTGGCGCGCCGTCGGGATCCAGGCCCCGACGGCGGTCCGATGGGGTGGGCACCGCGATCGGAGAGGCCGCGCGCGGCGCCCGATTTTTTTTGTTGTGGTCCGTCCGGGCTGACCGTAGCATCGCGGCCATGACAGCCGACTTCCGCAACCGCTACCTCTCCTACCAGGAACTCACCGCGACACTCGAGCACTGGGCCGGGACCTGGCCGGACCTCGTCCGGCTGGAATCGCTGGGCCGCACGGAAGAGGGCCGCGAACTGTGGCTGCTCACCATCGGCCCGCGCCCCGACGATATCCGTCCCGCCGTCTGGGTGGACGGCAACATGCACGCCGCCGAACTCTGCGGTTCCAGCGTGGCGCTGGGTATCGCCGAAGACATGCTGCGTTTCCACGCCGAGGGCACGGTGCCGCACAACCTCTCTGCGGCGGTGGGTGAGGCGCTCCGCGACGTGCTGTTCTACGTGATGCCGCGCATCTCGCCGGACGGCGCGGAACGCATGCTGAAGGAGTGCCGCTATGTGCGTTCCAACACCCGGGACCGGCGCCCGAACGACAGCCGCTCGTACTGGCGGCCGACGGACCTCGACGGGGACGGCGCCGCTCTCGCCATGCGCGTGGAAGACCCGACCGGCGAGTTCGTCGCATCGACGGAAGTCCCGGACCTGATGGTGCTGCGCACCGTCGATGACGAGGGCCCCTTCTACAAGCTCTATCCCGAGGGCGTCATCGAGAACTTCGACGGCGCCACCATCCCGTCGCCGTCCTTCCTCTCCGACAGCCCCATCGACCTGAACCGGAATTTCCCCTGGTCCTGGGCGCCCGACCACGAACAGGCGGGCGCAGGCGAATATCCGGGCAGCGAGGCGGAGTCGCGGGCCGTGATCGAGTTCACCACGGCGCATCCGAACATCTTCGCCTGGCTGAATCTGCATACGTTCGGCGGCGTCGGCATCCGTCCGCTGGGCCACCAGCCGGACGCGAAGATGGACCAGGAGGACCTCGCCATCTTCCGCCAGGTGGGCGAATGGCTGGAGACCCACACCGGCTATCCCATGGTCAGCGGTTACGAGGAGTTCCTGTACGAGCCGGACAAGCCGCTGCACGGCGACCTCACCGACTACGCCTACCACCAGCGGGGCTGTATCGGCTACGTGGTGGAGCTGTGGGACCTGTTCGCGCAGGTGGGCCTGGAGCGGAAGAAGCCGTTCGTGAAGGCCTACAGCGATCTCGACCGCGACGACATGGTGGCGATCGCGCGCTGGGATCGCGAACAGAACGCCGGGCGCGCCGTGCTCGAGTGGCGCGGCTTCGAGCACCCGCAGCTCGGTCGCGTGGAGCTCGGCGGCATCGATCCGCGGGTGGGGATGTGGAACCCGCCGTACGAGCTGCTGCCCGGCATCTGCAATCAGCACGCGGCCGCCTTCCTGCGCGTCGCCGCCATGGCGCCCCGTCCGCGCTTCGCGGCGGTGGAGACGACCGCCCTCGGCAGCGGTCTCACCCGGCTGGACGTGACCGTGGAGAACGTCGGCTACCTGCCGAGCTACGTGTTGGGCTCGGCGAAGAAGCTCAGCTGGAACGAAGAGTTGTATCTCGACGTCGAGTGCGACGGCTGCGAGCTGGTCGAGGGCGGATCGCGCCGCACGCTCGGCCACCTGGACGGATGGGGGCGCGGCGCGGGCGAGGGCACGGGCGCGCTGTACTATCCCTACGGCCGTGGCAGTACGGGACGGGCCCGGCGCTCGCTGGTGGTCAAGGGAGCCGGCACGGTGACGTTACGCGCCCGGTCCTGCCGCATGGGCGAGATTCGGCAGGAAGTCACCCTGGACTGAGCCGGGCCGGCCGTCAGTCCAATTGCCTCTGCCTCGCGGCCCGCGACGAGGAAGAATCAGCGCTCCGCGTACTCGACGAGCGCGCCGCTGCGGTAGTCGGCGATGGCCTGCTCGATCTCCTCGCGCGTGTTCATGACGAAGGGACCGTACTGGGCCACGGGCTCGCCGATGGGCTTGCCGGCCAGCAGGATGAACCGGGCGGTGTCGCCGACGGACTCCAGGGTCACGCTGTCTCCTTCGTCCAGTATGCCCGCCGAGCGCGGCGGCAGTTCCCGGCTGCCGGCGCCGCGACCGACGGTGACGCTCCCCTCGTAGGCATAGACGAAGGCGCTGTGGCCGGCCGGCACGGGGCACTCGAACAGGTGGTCCGCCGCCAGCTCCACGTCGACGAACAGCGGTTCCGTGCTGAGGCCGTGGATCGGGCCGGTGGTCGTCGTCCCGCCCACCGGTACCTCGCCGGCGATGACTTTCACCCGCCCGCCGGGAATGTCCGCCGCCGGGATCTCCGCCGCGGGGATGTCGCGGTAGGCCGCCGGCTTCATCTTCTCGGCGGCGGGCAGGTTGATCCAGAGCTGGAAGCCCCGCATGCGGCCCTCCCGCTGCTGCGGCATCTCGGAATGAATCACGCCGCGGCCGGCGGTCATCCACTGCACGCCGCCCTCGGTCAGCTCGCCCACGTTGCCCATATGGTCCTCGTGCCGCATGTGGCCGTTCAGCATGTAGGTGACGGTCTCGAAACCGCGGTGCGGATGGGGCGGGAATCCGGCGATGTAGTCCTCCGGGTTGTCGGTGCCGAACTCGTCCAGCATCAGGAAGGGGTCCAGCCGGCCGCTCTCGCCGGCGCCGAGGCTGCGGCGCAGCCTGACGCCGGCGCCGTCCGAGGTCTCCACGCCGGGGATGACCCGGCTCAACGTGCGTTCCGCCATGATCCGTCCTCTCTTGATGCCGCTCCAGTGTAGCGCCCTGCGCTCCCGTCCCGCGACACAGCGGGTATCATGTGGCCCTTTTCTGGCAACCGGCCGCGGAGAACCGGAGGAGACGAGAGCCGATGAGGAGACCAGCAAGCGCCATCCTCGCTGCCGCCACCCTGCTGCTCGCAGGGGTCGCCGTAGCCGCACCGGAGCGCCCGCTCGAGCGCATGGACGTATTCGAGCTGGAGTGGGCTTCGGATCCGCAGATCTCCCCCGATGGCGAACAGATCGTCTACGTCCGCAATGGCATGGACATCATGACCGACGAACCCGTCGCCCGGCTCTGGCTCGCGTCGTCCGATGGCGAGCGGCACGAGCCCCTGACCGGTAACGAGCGCGACGAATCGGGCGCGGTCTGGTCGCCGGACGGTACGCGGATCGCCTACGTCGCCGAGGCCGGTGACGACGGCGCCGAGATCTTCGTCTACTGGCTGGAATCCGGCACCCGCGCCAGCCTGACGCAGCTGGAGACGAGCCCGTCCGGGCTGAGCTGGTCGCCGGACGGCGCTCGGCTCGCCTTCTCCATGCGGGTGCCGGCCGAGCCACCGTCGCTGGTGCGGTCGCCGCCGAAGCCCGAAGGCGCCGAATGGGCAGAGACGCCGAGGGTGACGACCCGGGTGACCTACGAGAGCGACGGCAGCGGCTACCTGGAGCCGGGTTTCTACCATTACTTCGTGCTGCCCGCCGACGGCGGCACGCCCCGGCAGGTGACCTCCGGCGCCTTCCATCACCAGGGCACGCCGCGCTGGACGCCCGACGGCGAGTCGCTGGTGTTCTCGGCGAACCGCAATCCGGACTGGGAGCTCGATTTCGTGGAGTCCGACGTCTACCGGGTGGACGTGGCGAGCGGCGAGATCACCCGGCTTACGGACCGCGACGGCCCGGATACCGATCCCGTGATCTCGCCCGACGGCAGCCTGATCGCCTGGCGGGGCTACGACGACGAGGTACGGACCTATCAGGTCGACAGGCTGTACGTGATGGAGATCGACGGTGGCCGCAAGCGCGAGCTGTTGCCGGACCTCGATCGCAGCATCTCGGGACTGGCATGGAACCGGGAGGGCGACGGTCTGTATTTCCAGTACGCCGACCAGGGCGTGACCCGGATCGGGTTCACCACCCTCGGCGGCAAGTTCCGGGTGATGGCGGAGAACGTCGGCGGCACGGTCATCGGCCGCCCCTACGTGCGGGGCTCGTTCTCGGTCTCCGAAGACGGCCGGATCGCCTACACCCGCGCTACCGCTCACCGCCCGGCCGACGTCGCGGTGGTTTCCTGGCTGGGCGGTGCGCCCGCTGCCGTCACCGACCTGAACGCCGATGCCCTCGGCGGCCGGTTGCTGGGCGGCGTGGAGGAGTTCCGCTATCCCTCCACGCTGGACAAGCGGGAGATCCAGGGTTGGCTGGTGAAGCCGCCCGGCTACGACCCCGGACGGGACTATCCGCTGCTGGTCGAGATCCACGGCGGCCCCATCTCGCACTACGGCCCGGTGTTTTCCCCGGAGCTGCAGCTCTACGCGGCGGCGGGCTACGTGGTGTTCTACACCAATCCCCGAGGCAGCACCGGCTACGGCGAGGAGTTCGGCAACCTGCTGTATCACGATTTCCCCGGCGGCGATTACCAGGACATCATGGACGGCGTGGACGCCCTGGTCGAAGCGGGCATCGCTTCCGAGGACAGGCTCTACGTCACCGGCGGCAGCGCGGGCGGCACCATGACCGCCTGGATCGTCGGCAATACCGACCGCTTCCGGGCTGCCGCGGTCATCAAGCCGGTGATGAACTGGGTCAGCAAGACGCTGACCGCCGACAACTATTTTAAGTACGCGGACTACCGTTATCCGGGTCAGCCCTGGGAGAGCATCGAGGAATACATGAAGGAATCGCCGGTGTCGCTGCTGGGCGAGATCGAGACGCCGACGCTGGTGATGGTGGGCACCGCGGACCTGCGCACGCCGCCCTCCGAGGCGAAACAACTCTACAGCGCGCTGAAGATCCGCGGCATCGACACGGCACTGGTCGAGATGCCGGGCGCCGCCCACAACATTGCGCGCCGGCCGAGCCAGCTCATCGCGAAGGTGGATCACATCCTCGCCTGGCTGCAGAGGTATCCACCGGAATGAAGACGATATCGGGACCCGGGGCTGGCGCTGCGGTGATGCTCGCGGCGTCGGTGCTCGCCGGCTGCGCGAGCGCGGAGCCGAAGCTCGGCATGGCCGTGGAGGATTTCGAGCAGGCCTGTTTCGAGTCCGACCGGGCGCGCGGCAAGCTCGTGTTCGCGGAGCGTAACCGGGAGATCTATTTCTGTGATCTCTGGGACACACACTACGTTTTCGAGGACGGCATCCTGGTGAGCATCGAGCAGGAACTGTCGCCCGAGGCGGACTAGGGAGGCCGGGCAATGCAGCGGCAACGGGTCGGCATCATCGTTTTCGATGACGTGGAGGTACTGGACTTCTGCGGTCCCTTCGAAGTTTTCTCCGTGGTTCGCCTCGACGAGGGTGCGCGGCGCGAGAAATCGTCTCCTTTCGACGTGGGCCTGGTTGCCGAGACGGGCGGCCCGGTCACTACCGCGGGCGGCATGACGGTGACGCCGCGCTGGTCCTTCGACGATTGCCCGGCCCTCGATCTGCTGCTGGTGCCGGGCGGCTGGGGCGTGCGCCGGCAGCTGGAGAATCCGCCGCTGCTGGATTGGCTGCGCGAGCGCAGCCGCGAAGTCGAGCGGCTCTGCTCGGTCTGCACCGGCGCCCTCTTGCTAGGCGCCGCGGGACTGCTGGACGGCCGCCGCGCGACCACGCACTGGCGGTCGCTGGACTGGATGGCGGAGATGCTGCCGGCGGTGTCCGTGGACCGGCAGCAGCATTACGTGCGCGACGGCGATGTCTGGACCGCCGCCGGGATCGCGGCCGGGATCGACATGGCACTGGCGCTCGTCGCGGCGATCCATGGTAAAGACACCGCGTCGGCGACCGCGCGTTACATGGAGTATCCCTGGCAGGAATCGGCCGAGCGGCGCATCGAGCTTGCCGGGACCGCCGGCACGGGACCGGAGTGATCCGGCTGGCGCCCGTAATCGCCGGCCGCAGCCGCACCGCCGGTTGCGCAATTTAGACAGAGTCTGGACGATTTCTCGACATCCGACGGAACGATGAACCGGCTTGCGGCGCGCCAAAAGCCGCGAAAATGCTCGGGCTGCCCATCCCCCGGCTGCCGTAAAGCGCTGTTGACAGTGGAAATATTCCCGTAGACGGGTATAAGTTTCTCGGTCCATGGACGATTTTCTCGGGGGAGCAAAATCATGGACAGACGCCATTTCTGCCATCTGACGATGGCCGCGGGCGCGACCACGGCATTTCCCTTTCTGTCTGCCGGGGCGCCGACGCTTGCGCAGGAGGCCCGATCCGGTGTCCGTGCCGTCTCGCTGGACGGCGCAGAGATCGAGATCGGGAGGTCCGCCGTGCGCGACTTCGGCGCCGCAATGCGTGGCCCGGTGCTGCTCGCCGGTGACCCGGCCTACGACCAGGCACGGAAGATCTGGAACGGGATGCACGACAAGCACCCGGCGCTCATCGCCCGGTGCGCCGACAGCGCCGATGTGAGCGATGCGGTCAATTTCGCCCGCGAACACCGTCTGCTGCTGGCCGTGCGCGGCGGCGGCCACAGCTGGCCCGGCAAGTCGGTTTGCCAGCGCGGGCTCATGCTCGACCTCTCCGCCATGAACGGCGTACGGGTGGATGCCGATGCCCGCCGCGCGCATGCTCAGGGCGGCGCGCTGCTGAACACGCTGGATACCTCGACGCTTAAGCACGGTCTCGTCACGACTGCGGGAGTCGTTTCCCACACGGGCGTCGGCGGTTTCACGCTGGGCGGCGGTTTCGGCCGGCTGAACCGTAAGTACGGTCTCACCATCGACAACCTGGTCTCGGCCGAGATCGTCACGGCGGACGGTGCGGTGCGTCGGGTCAGCGCGGATCAGGAACCGGACCTCTTCTGGGCGATCCGGGGTGGCGGCGGCAACTTCGGCGTCGTCACGGAGTTCGACTATCGCCTGCATCCTTTCGACCGCAACGTGCTTTCCGGCAACATCGTCTGGCCCGTCGAACAGGCGGGCACGGTGCTGGATTTCTATGCGGACTGGGCCGGCGGACTGTCCGACGAACTCTACGTCGGGCCGGCGCTGCTCACCATGTCGGACGGGCAGGGCGTGCTCGTGATGGAGGTCGTCTACAACGGTGATCCTGCCGCGGGAGAGAAAGAGCTCGAGCCACTCCGCCGCACCGGCAAACCGGCCGAGGACGGCGTCAAGGTGCAGGACTACATGGTCATGCAGACTCAGGAGGACGCGGCATTTGCCCACGGCATCCGCTCCTATGCCAAGAGTGGCATGGCGAAGGAGGTTACGCGTGATCTCATCGCGGCGCTGATCGACAGCTACCGTCCGGACCCGCGGCTCGCCTTCTTCACTCACACCGCCGGAGGGGCCGTGAGCCGGGTCGGGGAGCTGGACACGGCATTCCCGCACCGCAAGGCCGAGACCATGCTGATCGTGGCAGGCGCCTGGACGGATCCTGCCGACGACGCCGAGGCCATCGCGCTGGCGAGGGAATGGTTCGCCGAGATCGAGCCGTACACCGGCGGCTATTACGACAATATCGAGTTCGACGGCCAGGGTGCGGCAGGCAATTACGGGCCGGCCTACGAGAGGCTGTCCCGCATCAAGGGTCGCTACGACGCGATGAACCTGTTCCGGCTGAACAGCAACGTACGACCGGCCTGAAACGCCGGGACAGTCGACCCGATTCCGATTCGGGCCGACTGTCCCGATATGCGTCCGTGGCTAGGCCAGGTCGCGGACGAGGTCGCGCATGCGTTGTCTGGTCTTCTCGTCCGGCAGCGCGCCGAAACCCGCCCCGATGTTGTCCACTGCATGGCGCGGGTTGGCGGTCTCCGTCAGCACGCAGGTCACGGCCGGGTGGGAGAGGATGAACTTGAGCGAGAACTGCGCCCAGGTGGCGCAGTCGAACTCGGCCGCCCACGCCGGCAGATTGCGGTCGCGTACCAGCCTGAACCACTCGCCGTTGATGAACGGGCGATTGATGACCACGGCGACGCCCCGCTCCTGCGCCATCGGCAGGACGCGTTCCGCGGCCTCCGGTTCCATGAGCGAGTAGTTCACCTGCAGGACGTCCACGGTACCGGTGGCCATGAGCTCCATCATGACCGGGTAGTACTCACTGCGGTGTCGGGCCACGCCGATATGCCGGGCCAGACCCTCGTCCTGCCAGCGCCGGAACGTACGCCAGTTCGGTACCGCCGTCTCCGGATAGGCGTGCATGAGGTCCAGGGCCGGTTTGCCGGTCGTCGCGAGCAGGCGTGCCGCCTCGTCGCGGGCCGCGGCCTCGTCGTCGACGTCGAAATAGGTGCCGAGGAAGACCCGGTCGCCGATCTCACGTTCGCCGACGACGTCGGCTACGACGAAACGGCTGTCGCCGGAGCAGTCGATGTAGCGGGACCCGTAACGCTGGAAGATCTTTATGACGTCCCAGGAGGCCTCCCGGTCGCCGCTGCGAAAGGCGTTCGAGTTGCCCATGCCGATGACGGGCAGCGACTCGCCCGTGCGCGGGATCGGTCGGACCGGCAGCTGCTTGTGCTCGGCCACCAGCGTCGGCAGTGGGGCCGTGGCAGCGAATGCCGCAGCGCCGCCGTATTTCAAAAACTGCCGTCGGGTAGCCATATGAGGTGCCGGACCGAACTTTTGCAAGTTTCGCAACTTTTCAGACTTCCCGGTCGATCGCAAGTCGGAAATCCCGCAGTCTTGCCTCGCACGCGCTGGTGGCGGAGCCCATCGGACCGATGCCGTTTGCCTCATCCATTGAAATCCCGCAATGTGGCGCAGCGCGTCAAGGCTTACCGTAGGCTCACTCAGGCAACATGGCCGAAACGACTCTCCGGGCGGAATTGCCTCCCGGACATCGAAAGGCGCATACCCATCATGGAGTACTACCGCATCCCCGACACCGACCTGGAGGTCTCGCGCATCGCGCTCGGCACCTGGGCCATCGGCGGCTTCATGTGGGGCGGCACCGAGAAGCGCCGCTCCATCGAGACCGTACACGCCGCGCTGGAGCGCGGCGTCAATCTCGTCGACACGGCGCCGGTCTACGGCTTCGGTACTTCCGAGCAGATCGTCGGCGAAGCACTGCGGGAGTACGACGGCGACGGACCCGTTCACGTCTCCACGAAGGTGGGACTGGACTGGACGGAGGACGAGCGGATCTTCCGCAACGGCAGCCGCGACCGGGTTCGCTACGAGATCGACGCGTCCCTGAAGCGCCTGGACCGGGACGTCATCGACATCTACTTCGTACACTGGCCTGACTGCACCCGACCCGTGGCCGAGACGGCGGGGGCGATGCGCGAGTTGCTCGAGGAAGGGCTCATCCGGGCGGTCGGCGTCAGTAACTTCACGCCGGATCAGATCGCCGCGTTCCGGGACGAGTGTCCCGTGCACATCTGCCAGCCGCCCTACAACATCCTCGAGCGCGGCATCGAGGCGAACGTCAAGCCGTACTGCGAGCACCACGGCCTGCCGTTCATGACCTACGGCGCGCTCTGCCGCGGCCTGCTGACCGGCAAGATGTCCCGCGACCGGGAGTTCGAGGGCGACGACCTGCGACAGGCCGACCCCAAGTTCGCGGAACCCCGTTTCGAGCGCTACCTGGCGGCGGCGACGGATCTGGAGAAACTCGCCCGGCGGAAGACCGGCCGGTCACTCCTCGCGTTCAGCCTGCGCTGGGTGCTGGAGCAGGGCGTGCCGATCGCGATCTGGGGCGGCCGCAAACCCGCGCAGATGGAACCCATCGACGAGGTGTTCGGCTGGTCCATGGATCTGGCGCTGCTTTCGTCGGTCGACGGCATCCTGAACGAGCACATCGACCATGCCGTGGGCCCCGAGTTCATGGCGCCGCCGACCGGGCTGGAACCCGGCCGGTAGGATCAGGACTGCGCACCGGGATCAGCCCAGCACGTAATACTGGAAGGCAAGCAGGGCAGCGAAGGACAGCACTACCGCAACGCCCGCCGTAGAACCGGAGATGCGATCCAGGGCATCCGGTATGAGTTCCGAGAAGACCATCCAGATCATGGCGCCGGCGGCGAGGCCGAGACCGACCGGCAGCCAGGGCTCGAAAGCGAGCACGAACAGAAAGGCGGGCACTGCCATGAGCGGCTGGGGCAGGCTTGTGAAGATGCTCCAGGCGCCGGCTTTCCACACCGGTGTTCCGCGCGGAATGAGCACGAGGCTGATGGCGAGTCCCTCGGGGATGTTGTGCACGGCGATCGCCGATGCGATGAATACGCCAAGTGCCTCGCTGCCGCCGAACGAGACGCCGACGCCCACTCCCTCCGCGAAGGAATGGGCCGTCATGATGCCTAGGATGAGCAGTGCCTTGCGCGCGTCGGCGCCGTTCAGTTCGGCGACGTCGACGTTGTCGCCTCTACCGGCCAGCAGGCGGTCGGCTACAACTACCAGCAGCAGTCCGAGCAGGATGCCGGCAATTGTGCGGCCGGGCGAAGCGCCGAAGCCCTCGGCGATCAGTCCGTGGCTGGCGGCCAGCATGAGGCCGGCGGCCGCGGCGCTGGACACGCCGAGCCACCACCGGCTGACGCCGCTCACGAACAGGAACGGCAGGGCGCCCAGCCCGGTGGCTGCGGCCGTAATGGCTGCCGCAACTGCAACGCTCCAGACGTTTACGTCGATCATGCACGCAGCGTAGCGGAAGTTCGCGGGTGGCGCAGTGCGGGCGGCGGACCGGGCCGGTGTCGGTCAGAAGCGGTCGAATGCATATCGGCTCGCTGCGGGCGGGGCGGTAATGAAAAGGTTGCAGACGCCGCGGCAATCCTTGCAGCGGCAGTGCCGGTGAGTCGGTCGTCTCCGTGGTGGCGAGGCGCGAATTTGTGGTACGGCTCTTGCAGACTTGCAGAGAGCAGCGGAGGAGTGCGATGGCAATCAAAAGGAGGTTTCCAGCATGAGTGAAGGACGTTCGCTGAAGGGTAAGAAAATTGCCTTCCTCGCAACCGATGGCGTGGAACAGGTGGAACTGACACGTCCGTGGTCGGCGGTGCGGGAAGCCGGGGCAGACGCGGAACTCCTGGCACCCAAGAGCGGTACGATCCAGGGATTCCGCCATCTCGACAAGGGCGATGTGTTCGATGTGGATCGGCCGGTAGCCGACGCCCGCGCGCAGGACTACGATGCGCTGGTTCTCCCCGGCGGCGTCGCGAATCCGGACTCGTTGCGACTGGACAAGGACGCGGTCCAGTTCACGCGCGAATTCTTCCGTCTCGGCAAGCCCATCGCGGCTATCTGCCACGGCCCGTGGGTGCTGGTGGAGGCCGCCGTGGTCGACGGACGCACGCTCACCTCCTGGCCGAGCCTGCAGACGGACATCCGCAATGCCGGCGGACGCTGGGTGGATCAGGAGGTGGTCACCGACGGCGGACTGATCACCAGCCGCAAGCCGGATGACCTGGATGCGTTCTGTCACGCGCTGCTGGAGCAGCTGTGAGCGAGGGATTAAGGTGCCGGACCGAACTTTCGTGACTTATTGAACTTTTTGGCACGCGCGCGAAGCTGAAACCCGGCACCCGCGGGCGCCGCAGTCAAGATCGGCGCCGAAAGTCAGAATCGGCCTGTGAGGGCAGTCGCTTCAAGCGTCGATCTCATCAGGATGATGACGATTCTCATAGGTGCTCCTTTTCAGTGATTGCCTGCCCGACAGCATGCACGTTCCATACCATCCCAAGGCTCTGTGGGGGTCGGAAAGGGGCTGGTGACCTGCTACAGTCGCATCGAAAAGGTTCCGGTTGTAACTAATAAGCCGGGTGCCGGACCGAACTTTTTGAACTGACTAAACTTATGCGCCATCTTGCGGGTGCCGGCATGCGCGCGGGACACTAAGTTGGAAAAGTCACAAAAGTTCGGTCCGGCACCCCAAACACCCCAAAAAGTCGAGGAGGCGAGATGTCGTTCAAGAAAGTCGCGGTACTGGGTATCGGCAAGGTGGGCAAGCTGGCGGCGTTGCTGCTGGAGGAGTCCGGTTTCGACGTGACCGGCATCGACAGCAGGAAGCTCGACCTCGGCACCTCGTTCCCGCTCATCCAGGCGGATATGGGCGATACCGCCGGCCTCGCCAAGATACTCAAGCCCTACGAGGCCGTACTCTCCTGCCTCCCGTACGCGCTGAACACGGAAGTGGCCCGCGCCGCCCACGGCCTCGGCATCCACTATTTCGATCTCACCGAAGACGTGCCCACCACCGCAGCCATCCGTGAACTCAGCGAGACGTCGAAGGGGATCATGGCGCCCCAGTGCGGTCTCGCGCCCGGCTTCGTCGGCATCGTTGCCTCCCATCTCGCCCGCCAGTTCGACCGCGTTCGCTCCATCAAGATGCGCGTCGGCGCGCTGCCCCAGAACCCGACCGGCCTGCTCGGTTATAACTTCAACTGGTCGCCCGAGGGCGTGGTCAACGAGTACCTGAACGATTGCGAAGTCATTGAGGAAGGTGTTCACAAGTGGGTCTCGCCCATGGAGTGGGTTGAGACCGTGTTCGTCAACGGCCGCAAGCTCGAGGCCTTCACCACTTCGGGCGGGCTGGGCACGATGTGCGAGACCTTCAAGGACCACGTCGAGAATCTCGACTACAAGACCATGCGCTATCCGGGCCACGTGGATCTGATGAACTTCTTCTTCCACGAATTACTGATGCGCGAGCGCCGCGACCTGGCCGGCGAGATCCTCACCAACGCCAAACCGCCCGTGGACGAGGACGTGGTGCACGTCCACATCTCGGCCGAGGGCTGGAAGGACGACGAGCTGTCCCGCCGCGAGTTCGTGCGCTCCTACTATCCGCAGAAGGTTCGCGACGAACGCTTCACCGCCATTGCCTGGACGACGTCGGCATCGGTGACCGCCGTCATCGAAATGGTCCGCGACGGCAAACTGCCGCAGCAGGGATTCCTCAAACAGGAAGACATTCCGGTGATGCCGTACCTGCAGAGGCGGACCGGCGGAATGTTCGGCGAGAAGGTATAGAAGTCCGGGCCAACGACCACGATATCGCGATATGCTCGCGACATGAGCGCGCGGCGGACGCTGGGCTGGGCGACGGCAACGGGGCTACTGCTGGTGGTTCTCGGCGTACTGTATGCCGGCCGGGACGAGGGCGCGAGCAGTCGGGCGGACCCGATGGTCAGCGGCCGCGAAACACCTGCTACGTCCCCGCCAAGCCGATTATCGGGCGGGCTATCCATCGGCGGCGTGAAGCAACGACGGTTGCCATCGGGAGCCGGTTCTCGTCCGCCGGATTCCCGCAGCAGCGAGATCCGCTTCGACTGCGCGCAACCTGCTCCGCAGTCCTGGACGGAGGCCGATATGGAGGCCGCCCGGGCGGAGGGCGAGGCCCTGCGGGCTCGATGGTTAGAGCGTCTCGATGCCGCGGAGGATCCGGATCTGCGTCTCGCGGCCGCACTGTTCCTCGACGAGGACGACCCGGAGCGGCTGGAGCTTCTCTGGTCTGCAGTGGAGGCCGGCGACGAGCGACCGCTGACGCTGCATCGGTTGCTGACCACCTGTCTCGCGCAGCCGGCGGCGGGGCGGTGCGCTGATCACCGGATCGTTTCGCGTGCCATCGCGGCCGATCCGCACAATGGCGCCATGTGGGTAACGGCGGCGGCCTGGCGGCTTGGCCATGATGAGCCGCAAGCGGCGCTGGAAGCGATGGAGCGCGCGGCAGCGGCCAGCACGCATCGGGAGTATTTCATCGACGCCGTCCTGGTATACGAGCAAGGACTGGCCGCAGCCAGCGATCTGGGTTATTCGGAACGAGTTCCCTTTGCCATCGCCCTGGAGGCGGCGACCCCGATACCGTTTACCCGGCTCTCCCGTGCGTGCAGTGAGCGGGTGGAGGCCGATTCGGTCTGGCGCGGCACTTGTGCCGAACTCGGACGGAGTACGGCTCGACGCGCTCACACCATGCTTGGGCAGCTGCTCGGCCTCGAGTTACGGCGGATGACCGCGGAAGCAGGCGGTGATGGGGCCGAATCGGCGGAGGTGTCCGAGAGGGTGTCAGAGCTGATGGCGCTGATGCGCGACGATCGGCGTGCGGAAGCGGAGACTGTTCGCCGTAATGACGACCGCTTCGCGCGGGCCTACCTCGATGAATGGCGCACCCGCGGCGAGGCCGCGGCGCTGCGCTCCATGATGGAAGAGGTCGATCGCCTGAAGCGTATTCCCGGCTACGATCCTTGCCGCGGCAAGGCGGCTCCGCCTGGCCAATAAGTTCCAAAAGTTGCAAAAGTTCGGTCCGGCACCTACCACGGCACCTACCAGGTGTCGACGTAGCGGCCGCCGCCACCGCCGCGTTTCGGCAGGCGCGCCAGCATACCGGCCAGTTCCCGGCGGGTGTCGGCCGGGTCGATGACGGCGTCGATCTCCAGGTGTGCGGCGGCCTCCGTGGCCTTGCCTGCCTCGTACATCTTTCTCACCAGCTTCTCGAACAGCGCCTCGCGTTCGGCGCGGTCCTCCACCGCCTCGAGTTCTTTCCGGTAACCCAGCCGCACGGCGCCTTCGAGGCCCATGCCGCCGAACTCTCCGGTGGGCCAGGACGCGGTCCACACCGGGGCCGCGAGACTGCCTCCGGCCATCGCCATGGCGCCCAGCCCGTAGCCCTTGCGCAGAACAACGGCGAGGATCGGCACCGTGACGTTCGCGCCCACCACGAACAGCCGTGACATGCGGCGCACCGCCGCCTCCTGCTCGCTGTCCGGTCCTACCATGAAACCGGGCGTGTCGATGAGGGAGAGCGCCGGCAGGCCCCAGCCGTCGCAGAGCTGAAGGAAACGGGCTGCCTTCTCCGCGGCTGGCGCGGTGATGGCGCCGCCGAGCTGGCGGCAGTCGTTTGCGATCAGGCCCACCGGCCGTCCCTCGATGCGCAGGAAGCCGGTGATGACCGGGGCGCCGTAGCGCCGGCGCAGCTCGATGAAGCTGCCCGTGTCGGCGAGGGTCTCGATGACGTCGCGCACGGGGTACACCCAGCGCCGGTCGGCGGGGATGAGATCGCGCATCGCCGTCTGGTCGGCGCATGTCCAGTCACCGGTCCGGCCCTGATAAAGTGCCAGCAGACGGCGCGCGATGTCGGTGGCGTGGGCCTCGTCCTCTGCGACGATATCGACGACGCCGTTCCCGTCCTGTACCTCCACGGGTCCGATCTCGGTGGGCGCGTGCTTGCCCAGGCCGCCGCCCTCGATCATGGCGGGCCCGGCCATGCCTATCCACGAACTCTTCGTGGCGATGGTGACGTCGGCGGAGCCGAACAGCGCCGCGTTGCCCGCGAAACAATAGCCGTTGTTGATGGCGATACGCGGTACCGTCCCTGACAGTCGTCCCCAGGTGCGGAACGACGACAGATTCAGTCCGGCGATCTGGGTCGTGACGTCGGTGTCGCCGGGCCGCCCGCCGCCGCCCTCTGTGTACATCACCACCGGCAGGTGCCACTGCTCGGCCAGCTCGAAGATCCGGTCGAGCTTGCGGTGATGGAAGTAGCCCTGGGTGCCCGCCAGCACGCTGTAGTCGTAGACCACCACCGCCGCCCTCGCGTTCTCCCGGCCGAACAGCTCCGCGTTGATGGTCCCGGTGCCGGTGATGACGGCATCCGCGGGCGTGTTCTCCTCCAGGTCCGCGATGTCCCGGCGGCTGCGCTGGGCGGCGACGGCCAGCTGGCCGTATTCGGTGAAGGAACCGGCGTCGACCAGGTCGTCGAGATTCTCGCGCGCGGTCCGGTAACCCTTCGCGTGGCGCTTCTCGACCATGCCGGGCCGATTGGGGTCGAGTGTCTTCGCGAGACGCTCGCGGAGCGCCTCGGTCCGTTCGTCGGTCACGGCCGTTCAGTCCTGATCGGCGCCGCGCACGGTGAGCACCGGGCATTCGGCGTGGCGGACCACGCCCTCGGCAGTGCTGCCGATCAGCAGGTGCCTCAGACCGCTGCGCCCGTGAGTGGACATCACGATCATCGCGGCGCCGGCTTCCTTCGCGTAGCCGGTGATCTCGTCCACCGGACGGCCCTCCAGCACTTTCGCCACCGGCGGATTCGTGAAGCCGGTGAGTTCGTCTCTTGTGAACTCGTCCAGCTGCGCCTGGGCCTGGGCCACCAGTTCTTCCACGGTGGGCACCGCTGTCGGGACCTCCATGGAGGTATAGACGATGGGCGGCTCCACCACGGTGATGCAGTGCAGCTCACCGCTGAGCTGCTCCGTCATCTTGCGCGCCCAGTGCAGGGCGCCGGCCGACGTCTCGGAGAAATCGGTCGGAAATACGATCGTTGTCTTGCTGGCCATGGTCTGCACTCCTCCGGGGCGGTTGGCGCTCCCTGTTCACCCTCATGCTAGACAGGAAGCGGCGGGTTTTCCATCGTGGCAACGCGCGGCGGGCCTGCCATACGGTCTTGCAGGGAAGTCTTTCTCCCGCGTGGCCGGCGGAGCGGCTTGCCCCCGCGGATGCGGCTCAGTCCGGACTGCCGAGGACGCGGAGGCGCGAGAACAGGAGCGGCAGCAGCGATAGGTTGGCCACGAGCGCGACGGCCATCGCCAGTCCGGTGAGCAGCCCGAAGTAGATGGTGGGCACGAAATTCGACAGGGCGAGGATGGAGAAGCCCAGCATGATGGTGATGGAGGTGTAGTACATCGCGTGGCCGATACTGCGGTGGCAACGCTCGATGGTGGCGTCGTAGTCGCCGTCCTTCGCGAACTCCTCCTGGAAGCGGTACACGTAGTGGATGGTGTCGTCCACACCGATGCCGATGGCGATGGCAGCGATGGTGATGGTCATGATGTCCAGTGGCACCCCCAACGCACTCATGAGGGCCAGGACGGCGCTGGCGGCGACCAGGTTCGGCACGAGTGCCACCACGGCGACGGCCAGCGAGCGGAACGACAGCCAGAACATCAGCACGACGACCACCAGGACCACCCCGGCCGTCGTGACCTGGGAGCCCAGAAGGCTCTGCAGGACGTTGTTATAGAGCACCATCAGTCCGGTGAGATGTACGCGCTCCTCGCCCAGGCCCAGGTCCTCGGCGAGATGGCGGCGGATCGACTCCAGCAGTTCGTCCCGCTCCAGGGTATCGCTGGTCTCGTAAACCCGCGCGGCGATGCGCGTCTGGTGGCCCTCGACGGCGAGGTAGGGCTCGAACAGCACGTCCTTCACCTCCTCCGGCAGGCGTTTGTAGACGATCGAGAGCTGGAAGTTGTCGAGCTCCTCCTCGCCCATGACCTGGCGGATGACCTCCAGCGTCGTCGAGAGCGAGAGCACCTTGCCGATGTCCGGCCGGGACGCGAGATGATCGTGAGCCCGGCGCAGGAGGTCGCTGCGCGCGGCGTTGTACCAGTAGCTGCGCGATGCCAGGCCGGGCTCGCCGGGCAGGGCCAGCTCGTCCGCTTCTCGCTGTGCGTCCTCCTGGGCGGACACGAATTCCGGGTCCGCGTCCAGGATGACGTCCAGGGGCGTGGTGCCGCCGAGTCGCTCGTCGATCACCTTCATGCCCTGGTAGATGGCGGTGCTTTGCTTGAAGTAATCGATGAAGCGGTTGTCGACGCTGAGCTGCAGCACGCCGGCCGTGCTCGCGACGGCGATCAGTGCGTAAACGGCCAGCGTTGTCCGGGGCGCGGAGCCGATCAGGCGCGAGAAGAGTCCCGTGATGCGATTGGTGAAGTTGCCGCTCTCGGGCGGCTCGCCGGGCGTGAGCAGCACCAGCGAGGCCGGCAGAATCAGGAAGGTGAGCACGAAGGCCATGGCCATGCCGATCACCATCATCCAGCCGAAATCGATGACCGGGCGGATGTCGCTCACCACCAGCGAGCCGAAAGCCACCATGGTCGTGAGCGCCGTATAGAGCGCCGGATAGAACTTGTTCCGCACCGTCTCGCGTACCAGCTCCCGCTGGCCTGCATCCGGCTGCTCGCGGTGCAGCTCCCGGTGGCGCACGACCAGGTGCACGTTCAGCGACAGCGTCAGAATGAGCATCAGCGAGACGAAGTTGGACGACACCACGGTGACCGGCCACTGCACGAGGCCGAGGAAGCCGATCATGCCGACCACGGCAGCGGCGCAGGTCGCGAGCGGCAGCACCACCCAGCGCGGCCGGCGGAAGATGACGGCGAGCAGGGCGACCAGTGCCACGGCGAGGCCCATGCCGAACACGATCAGGTCGCGGCGGATGAAGTCCACCAGATCGGCGGCGATCATCGGCAGCCCGCCCAGATGCAGCTCGGTGCCGTCCCGGTAGTTCTCGACGATGCCCCGCACCGCCGCGATGGTGCGATGCAGTTGGGTCTGCTGGGACTCGCGACGCTCGCGGATGTCCTGCTCCACCTCGGCCAGTGCCGCGGACTCGTCTGCCGTGAGGTCGCGCTCGAGGCGGATCTCGCGCAGATCGGCGCGCCGGTTCAGCAGTTTCGTGTAGGCCTCGTCCTGCTCCAGATTGACCTGCAGCGCAGTGGTGCCGCCGTCCGGGCTCATCAGGCGGTTGCGGTAGAGCGGGCTGGTGGTCAGCTCCTCGCGCGCGAGTTCGCGGTCGACCTTCGCGGACAGCAGGGTTGGCGCGCCGTCCGCGAGTTCTCTGGGTCCGAGCGGCGGGCTCTGCAGCAGCGGCACGTCGAGGATGGAGACCACTGAGGCCACGCCCGGGGCGCCCTCCAGTTCGTTTCGCAGCTTGCCGAGATCGTCGAGTACTGCGTCGGAGAAGAGATCTCCGGACGGCGTATACGTGAGGATGAGGAAGTCGTCGGAGCCGTAACGGGCGCGGATGGCCCGGTAGTAGCGGATGCCGGTATCGCTCTCCAGAAGCAGCGAATCGCTGGAGGTGTCGAGCGCGAAGTCCGGCGCACGACTGGCAAGCAGGCCGACGGCGAGGGCCGTAATCAGCAGTGTGATTACGGGTCGGCCCAGGACCAGGGAATCGTACAGAGACAGTGCCGCCTTACGCATCCGCGCCCGCCGTCAGGGCTGCTCGCCTCATCGTTCCCGCCCCCCTCCGCTGGATGGCGTCTCGTCGGGTTCCTTCCCATCGCATCGACATAAGTATAGAGGGTTTCCGGAGCCAGCCACAGCGGCATCGGCCGGAGTCAGATTCTGCATGCCGAAGATGCAGATTCTGCACGTAGCGACGCGTCAGTGCGGTACCGGCGCCTCCGAACAGCGGCCGACAGGCGGCTGCCGCCGTCCCGGGGTAACGGCATGGAAATTGCTCCTTATCTGGAGGAGGACGAAATTCGACGACCGAAAGGAGAGTAAAGCATGTCAGTAGTGAAAGTGACCGAGATCATGTCCGATTCGAAGAAAAGCTTCGAAGACGCCATCAATGACGGCATCGCCCGGGCGAGCAAGACCGTCCACAACATCCAGTCGGCCTGGATCAAGGAGCAGAAGGTCGTCGTGGAGAACGACAAGGTCTCCGGGTACCGGGTGGCGATGAAGGTCAGCTTCCTCGTGGACGATAAATAGCCGCACGCGTCCAGTGACTGACAACTACATCACAGCGCCGGACGACGGCGCTTTACGCGAGATCGCCGCGGACCGCGGCGAGACGCCTCATGTCAGCGTCATCGTCCCGTCGACGGCTCTGCCCTCCGAGCGGCAGGAGAACGAGATACGCCTGAAGAACCGCATCGCCGAGGCAGACGGCCAGTTGCAGGCTCTTGGCCTGGACGATCGGCGCCGCGCCGCCGTGCTCCGGCCGCTGGTCGAGGCACGCGACGCCGGCACGTTCTGGCCCGCGGAGCCACTGGACGGCGGCCTGGCGGCATACACCACGGGCAGCGGCCTGACCCGTATCGCGCTGGCGCAACGACCGCGGGAGCTGACCGTAGTCGGCTGGCGTTTCCATCTGAAACCGGTGTTGGAGGCGAAGAGCCTGCCCGACTCGTTCGCGGTGCTGGCCATCAGCCAAAACGACGTGCGACTGTTCGCGGGCGACCATGATGGTCTGCGGCCGCTGGATCTCGCCGGCCGGGCTCCCCGCTCGCTGGAGGAGTCGGCGGGACACGATCTGACCGAGCCCAACCTGCAGCACCACGCCGGGCATCGTGGCAGCTCGGAGGCTATCTATCACACCCATGGTGGCGGCAAGGACGACGTGACGCCGGAGCTGAAGCGCTTCCTGCGCGAGGTCGATCAGGCGGTGCAGGATCTCCTGCCGGACCGCGAAGCATCGCTGGTCCTGGCCGGCGTGGAGTCGCTGCTCGCCCTGTACCGGCAGGTGACGGATCTCCCGGTCATACTGGAAGACGAGCTGCACGGCAACGTGGAACATCTCTCTGCGGCGCAGCTGCACGAGCGCGCCAGGGATCTGGTGGAACGCCGCCACAAGCAGGACGATCGGGACGCCGCCGCGGCTCTGGCCGATGCGGCGGGCAGCGGCAGCGCGACCGACAGCACCGATCAAGCCCTGCTCGCCGCGCTGGAAGGACGCGTCAGCGAGATCGTCGTCGCCGGCGACCGGGAAGACTGGGGCTATGTCGACGAAGGTGCCCACGAGGTACGCCACCGGGACGAACTGCCTAGAGAGGACCTCCTCGACCGCGCTGCAGTGGAGACTTGGCTGCACGGCGGTCAGGTGCGGGTGCTGCCGGCGGAAGAACTCCCCGGCGAGCGCCTGGTCTGCGCCTCCCTCCGCTACTGACCCCCGCGTAGGAGGGCCTTCAGGCCCGATCCGGCTTCCAGTCAGGCCGGTCTGGCTTTCTCTTGGCGTCGGCACGCCATCGGGCGGGTACGGGTCGCGGGGACGCTCAGTCGGACGTACTGTCCTCCTTCGCTTCGGCCGGGCCTCCTTCCCGCCGTCATGGCTCCAGTCGGCCCGGACGACCCCGCAACCCGTATACCCCCGCAGGGCGGCCAGAAAAGAAGGGAATCGGGCCTGAAGGCCCTCCTACGGTTCGGCGTAGAATATGGTCACGCGCGGAAGGCCGCTTCGTGACCCCGGAGCGGCGGCTGCGCCGTTGGCACTACGCCAGATCATGGGAGGAAGGGCATGAGGATGCGGCTGCGGGTTTGTTTGCTGTTTGTGGCGGCCTCGGCCGCTTTCCTCCCCGCGGCCGCGGCGACCGCCGCTCCGGCCTGGGTACCTCAGGACCTGCGGGACTGGGTGCCCTGGGTGACCCGGGGCAGCGAGTACCGGGAGTGTCCTTTCCTGCTCGGCACACGAGCGCAGGCCGAGTCGGACTTCCGCTGTGCCTGGCCCGGCACGCTCCGGCTCGAGGTGGATGGCCGCGGTGCCCGGTTCGAGCAATTGTGGGAGGTCGTTGCCGCCGAGCAGTGGGTGCCGCTGCCGGGAGACGCCGAGCACTGGCCCGCCCTCGTCGAAGTCGACGGACGTCCCGCCACCGTTTTCGAACACGATGCCCGCCCGGTGCTCCGGCTGGCCCCCGGCCGCTACTGGATCGGCGGGCGCTTCGACTGGCAGGGCCGGCCGCGAACGCTCGCGATACCCACGGAGACCGGCCTGCTGGCCCTGACCGTCGACGGCGAGCCGGTGCTGCAGCCGCGGCGTGACGACGACACCCTGTTCCTGGCACGGGATCAGGGTGCGTCGCCGCGGGAGGATGCGCTCGGCATCCAGGTGTATCGGCTCGTAGAAGACGCGGTGCCGAGCCGGCTGACCACGCGCCTGCAGCTGGAGGCAGCCGGCCGGGTCCGGGAAGTGACCCTGGGGCCGGTGCTGCCGGCCGGTTTCGTGCCCCAGTCGCTGACCGCGCCGATGCCCGCCCGCGTGGATGCGGACGGCACGCTCACGCTGCAGGTCGGCCCGGGCCGCTGGACGGTGGAGCTGGTCGGCCGCTCGGACACCCTGGTGGAAGAGATTCCACGGCCGTCCGCCGGCAGTGCCTGGCCCGGCACGGAGATATGGAGTTACCGGGCCGACGAACGCCTGCGCATCGCGGTGCCGGTGGGCATGACCACTGTCGATCCGGGACAGGCCGGTGTGCCTGCCGCCTGGGGCGCGCTGCCGGCGTTCGCTGTCGCCGGCGGCGATGCGTTCACGCTGGAACAGCGCCGCCGGGGTGGGCTGCCCGGCGACACCGCGCTCAGTGTGGAACGCCAGCTGTGGCTCGACTTCGACGGCGAGGGATTCACCGCGCTGGACCAGGTGCACGGCACGATGCAGCGGGACTGGCGTCTGGATCTGGCGCCCCCGTGGCAGCTCCTCGGTGCGCGCGATGGACGCGGTGACGCCCTGCTGGTCACCCACGATCCTGACGGCGACGCGCGCGGGGTGGAATGGCGCGAGCGCGACGTCTCACTGCAGGCGCTCAGCCGACTGCCCGGTGCGGCCGGTGTCCCGGTCACCGGGTGGTCGCAGCGGCTGACCAGCCTGAGTGCGACGGTACACCTGCCGCCGGGCTACCGGCTGGGTGCCGCCGTCGGCGCCGACAGCGCGCCCGGCGCCTGGCTGAGCCGCTGGCGGCTCCTCGACCTGTTCGTCGTGCTGCTGGCGGCCGCCGCCGCGGGCAAGCTCTATGGCCGTTGGGCCGGCGCCGTGGCCCTGGTCACGCTGGTGCTGATCCATCAGGACCTGCCCGTCTTCTCCTGGCTGCTCCTGAATCTGCTCACCGCGGTCGCGCTGGCGCGGGCGGCGCCGGAGGGACGGCTGCGTCAGCTCGCCCGCTGGTACCGTCACGGCAGCATGGCGGCGCTGGCGCTCCTGTTCGTGCCGTTCGCCGTGAACCAGATCCGCTACACCCTGTATCCCCAGCTCGAGGCGTCGGCGGCCTATGCACCGGCGCGGCTGCCTGCGGCCGCGCCGGCCCGGACGGTCATGGAAATGAAAGAAACGGCGGAATCGCGGGTCGCCGCCGACGCGCTCAAGGCAAGCGGCCAGGTCGCTGCCGGCCCGCCGCCGGTCGCCGCGCCGACGCGACCGGCCATCGAGCAGCGCTACGCGCCGGGTGCACGGGTCCAGACCGGTCCGGGCATCCCGGACTGGCGCTGGAACACCTACCCGCTGCGCTGGAGCGGGCCGGTGGAGCCTGGACAGACGATGCGCCTGGTGATTCTGCCCCGCTGGGCCGTCGCGCTGTGGCGCGTGCTCATGCTGGGACTTGGACTGGCCGTGCTGTGGTGGGTCGGGCGCGACACGATCGAGGCCCTGCGAAAGCTGCGCCAGCCGGTCGGCGGATCCGCGGGCGCGGCCTTGCCGCTGGCGATGCTGAGCGTGATGCTGGCCGCATCGATGCCGGGCGACCTGCGCGCGGAGACGCCGTCACCGGTATTGCTGGAGGAGCTGCGTCAGCGGCTGCTGGCAGCGCCGGAGTGCGTGCCCGACTGTGCCGTGATCGACTCGGCCGGCGTGGTGGCGACCGGAGACCGGCTCGAGATCCTGCTGGTCGTCAATGCGCTGGAGGCCGTAGCCGTGCCGGTGCCGGGCTCGGAACAGGGCTGGCTGCCCGGTACCGTGACCGTCGACGGGCAGTCGCCCGGGCAGGTGTTGCGGCATCCGGACGGCACGCTGTGGCTGGCCGTGGAAGCGGGTGTGCATCGTGTAGCGCTCGGCGGCCGGCTGCCGGATGCCGAGCGGGTGCAGATCGCGTTCCCCCTGGTGCCGAAACGTCTCAGCGTGCAGGCGAGCGGTTGGGTGGTTGCCGGGCTGCGCGGCGAGCGGCTGGTGGCGGATGCCCTCGAGCTGCGCCGCGACCGGCCGGCAGAGGAGGCCGCGGAGCCCGCCCTCGAAGGCGGGCGGTTCCCCGATTACCTGCGCGTCGCGCGCACCGTCACGCTGGGTCTCGACTGGTCGGTCACGACCCGCGTCACCCGAGTGGCACCGGCGGAAGGGGCCATCAACGCCGAGATTCCGCTGCTGCCGGGCGAGTCCGTGGTCACGGACGGGATCGCCGTGGAGGGCGGGCGCGTACAGGTGGCGCTCGGCAGCGGTCAGGACGGTATCGTCTGGCGTTCCTCGCTGGACCGCTCGGAGTCACTGACCCTGCGTGCGCCCGGGGATGCGCCCTGGAGCGAACGCTGGCAGTTCCGGGTGGGCAGTCCGTGGCACGCCACCCTGGACGGCGTGCCCGTGTACGAGACCGGCGATCAGGTCTGGCAACCCGTGTTCCTGCCGCTGCCCGGCGAGGCGCTGACGGTGGAGATCAGCCGGCCGGATGCCGTCGACGGCGCGCTGCTGGCCGTGGACCGTGTGTCGATGCACACCCGTTACGGTGCCCGTTCTGCGGAGACGACGATGGAGTTCGACTATCGCTCGTCGCTGGGCGGCCCCCATGTCATCACGCTGCCGGCCGGGGCGGAAGTGACCCGCCTGCAGCAGGACGGCAGCGAGTTGCCGGTCCCCGCGCCCGACGACGTGGTACGTATCCCGACGCTCCCCGGCAGCCACGCCGTGCAGATGTCGTGGCGGCAGGACATCGCGATGGACCGTCGCGCGGAGATTCCCGCGGTGGATCTCGCGGCGCCGGTCTCGAATATCTCCGTCAGCGCCGAGATGCCGCGCAACCGCTGGCTGCTGGGCACCAGCGGTCCGATCGTCGGGCCCGCCGTGCTCTACTGGCCGGCGCTGGCGGCGCTGGTCCTCGTCGCGGCAGCGCTCGGCCGGATGCGCCTCACGCCACTGAAGACCCGCCACTGGTTCCTGCTCGGTCTCGGTTTCAGTACGTTCGCCTGGCCGACCTACGCGCTGGTCGCAGGCTGGCTGCTGGCCATGGGCTGGAGGGAGCGCTGGGCCGACGACGTTGCCGACAACGAATTCCGGGCCAAGCAGGCGGCTGTGGGCGTCCTGTCGGTGGCGGCAATCGCGGCGCTCGTGCTCAGCATCCCGGTCGGGCTGCTGGGGACGCCGGACATGCACATCATGGGCAACGGCTCGTTCGGCTACCAGATGAACTGGTTCCAGGACCGCAGCGACGGCGCGCTGCCCGCGGCGGGCATCGTCTCGCTGCCGCTGTGGATCTACAAGGTCGCCATACTGCTGTGGGCGCTGTGGCTGGCGTTCGCCCTCATGCGCTGGCTGCCCTGGGCCTGGCATGCCTTCAGCCGAGGCGGCATCTGGCGCGGCCGCGTAACAACGTAGGAGGGCCTTCAGGCCCGACCCCGAACATGTAGGAGGGCCTTCAGGCCCGATTGTCCTGAGGAATCGGGGCTGAAGCCCCTCCTACGTGGATTACTCCGCCGGCTTGCGGAACAGCAGCGTCATGCGGTTCGATTCGCCGACGGCCTGCAGCTGTTCGCGCAGTTCCGGGTCTTCCCGGCTCGTGGCCAGCGTCGGCGGCAGCCGCCACACCACGTCTTCGGCGGTCGGCTGGTCGGCCGGGTTCGCATTGATGTCGCTCTCGGCGGCCAGTTCGAAGCCGGCTTCCTCGAAGGCGTTGATGACGAACGCCTGCTTGAGGTAACCGGCGCTGCCGTCCGCCCACTCGTCGGGCATGTCCGGCCTTGCTTCGTGCTGGACGACGCCCACGACGCCGCCCGGCTTCAGCACCGCGTACGCATCGGCGAGCGCGGCCGTCAGGTAACCGCCTTCGTCCTCGAAGCGGGCGAGGTTGTGCAGGGCGCGGATGAACAGCATCGCATCCGCCGTTCCCTTCATCTCCCCGGGCAGCGAGCCGAGCACGAAGGCCGAGACCGCGGCGCCGTCATCGCCGGCCCAGCCTTCCGCCTGGGCGGTCCAGTCCTCCACCCAGGTTTCCTTCTTCTTGATCTGCTCGTCGCTGAAGAAGCCGAACAGCGGGAACATCTCCAGTGCGTAGTCGGCGCCGATGAGCCGGCCGTCCGCGCCCAGATAGGGCAGCAGGATCTTCGTGTACCAGCCGCCGCCGGGCAGCGCCTCTACCACTGTCATCCCGGGTTCGATGCCGAAGAACTCGAGCGTTTCCTGCGGATGGCGGTACTCGTAGCGGGCCTGCACCTCCTCTGGCTGGGCCCCCAGGATCTCCGCCAGGCGTTCGGGCGCGGGCTTCGTTGCGGGCTCGGGTGACGCCGTCTCCGCTGTCGCTTTTGGCTCGCCGGCCGGCGCGGTGGCGGGCGCCGAGGCCTCTTCGGGCTGGCCGCAGGCGGCAAGCAGCAGGGCGGCGGGCAACAGAAGGTAATTCTTCATGGTATTCCTCGTTCCGTCTCGCGGGTTTACGGTATGTCCGTCGATTCTAGGGCAGTCGCCAGTTCGCGCAAACGGTAAACTCGAAGCATGAATTCCAGATTGCTGTTGATGGTGGTCGTTCTTTCGCTGCTGGCGCTGCTCGCTCTCATCGGGCTGCAGCGAGCACTGGAGGAGGCGGTGCAGGAGCGCAGCCAGCAGGAATCTGCGCAAGAGGATACGCCGCCGGCGGAATCTCCGACTCCGGATACCGGGGCACGTTAGCATTCACGTATGCCGATCGACGCAGACAAGCTCGCTGCGCTGGAGGCACGTGCCGCCGCGCTGCACCCGTCCGCCGAAGAACGCGGCGAACTCCTGACCGCCGTCAACGAGCGTGCGGAAGACTATCTGACGCGGCTGGGTACCATGCCCGCCTACACGACGCCGGACCCCGCCGACCTCGCGCTGCTCGACGAGCCGTTCGGCGATGAGCCGGCGCCGCTCGACCCCGTACTCGCCGCCTATGCCCGAGGGGTCGAGCGGCCCGGCGTGAACGAGACCGTGGGCCGCTTCTTCGGCTTCATCCCGGGCAGCGGGCTGTACGCCGCGGCGCTCGGCGACTACCTTGCGGCGGTGACGAATCCGTACGCCGGGGTGACCTACGCCAGCCCGGGCGCCGTCAGAATGGAGCGCCGCCTGCTGCGCTGGGTGGCCGATTTCATCGGCTATCCGGAATCCGCCGCCGGAGACCTCACGTCCGGCGGCAGCATCGCCATCCTGTCGGCGATCGTGACGGCGCGGCAGGCCTGCGCCGTCCGGGCGCGGGACGTCGAACGCACGGCGGTCTACCTCACGGCCCAGACTCACCACTGCGTCGACAAGGCGCTGGCCATCGCCGGCGTCGGCGAGTGCGTGCAGCGGCGCATCCCGCTGGATGCACGCTACCGAATGGACGTCGCCGCGCTGGAGGCGCAGCTCGCGCAGGACCGCGCCGACGGCCTGCGCCCCTGGCTGGTCGTCGCCTCCGCCGGTACCACGGATACCGGTGCGGTGGATCCGCTGCCGGCCATCGCGGACGTCACCGAACGGGAACGGCTGTGGCTGCACGTGGACGGCGCCTACGGCGCCGCGTTCGCGCTGACGGAGGACGGGCGGCGCCGTCTGGCCGGCATGGAGCGGGCCGACTCCCTCGTGCTCGACCCCCACAAGGGCCTGTTCCTGCCGTTCGGCACCGGGCTGGTGCTGGTGCGCGACGGCGAGAAGCTGCGGCAGGCCTATACCTATACTGCGAACTACATGCAGGACACGGGCGGCTTCGGCGAGGCCATGGAACTCTCGCCGGCGGCAGCCTCGCCGGAGCTGAGCCGCCACTTCCGCGCGCTGCGTCTGTGGCTGCCGCTGAAGCTCGCCGGCGTGGACGCCTTCCGCGCTGCGCTCGAGGAGAAGCTGCTGCTCGCCCGCTACTTCCATGCACGCATGACGGGGCTGCCCGGCTTCGAGGTGGGACCGGAGCCGGACCTGTCCATCGTCGTATTCCGCTACGTGCCCGAGGAGGGCGACGCCGACGCGTTCAACCGACGACTGGCGGAACGCATCCAGGCGGACGGCCGCATCTACCTGTCCACGACGCGCCTCGGCGGGCACAACGTGCTGCGGCTGGCCATCCTGAACGTGCGCACCCACCGGCGCGAGGTGGATCTGGCCGTCGAGGTCATCCGCGAGACGGCCGGGGCGCTGGACGGGCGCGCCGATGCGTCCGCGCCAGACTAGCGGTACTCGGGATTCTCGAAGCCGAAGCGTTCGCCGGCCTCCCACGCGCTTCGCTGGTTGCCGTACGCCGGGATGCCGCCGGCGTCCTTCAGCATCCGCGCCAGGTGCATGAGGTTCCAGCTCATGAAGGTGACGTTGCGCTGGGTGAATTCGTTGTCGAAGCCGACCGGTCCGTCCCCTGACGGATCGCCGTAGCTCGGGCCGGGTCCCGCCTCGCCGATCCAGCCGGCGTCGCACTGGGGCGGGATGACGTAGCCCAGGTGCTGCAGCGCGTACATCACGCCCATGCCCACGTGCTTCACGCCGTCCTCGTTGCCGGTGACGATGCAGCCGCCGACGCGGCCGTAGTAGACGTACTGGCCCTTCTCGTTGGTCTCGCCGGACTGGGAATAGAGCCGCTCGATCACCCGTGAGCACACGGAGGATTTCTCGCCCAGCCAGATGGGCGTGCCGATCACCAGGATATCGGCGGCATGGACTTTCTCGTACAGCGCCGGCCAGTCGTCGCGCTCGTGGCCGTGCTCGGTCATGTCCGGCTGCACGCCGGGCGCGATGTGGTGGTCGACGGCCCGCACGGACTCCACGGCGACGCCCTGCCCGCGCAAGATGTTCCGTGAGGCTTCCATCAGCCTATCGGTGTGCGAGGGCTCCGGCGAGCGCTTAAGCGTGCAGTTGACGAAGAGGGCACGCAGGTCGTCGTAGCCGGCCGGCGGTTTGTCATGCTGTTCCATCGGTCGCTCCCGTGTCGTCCCCGGTGACACCTTAACGCCTCACCGGCCGTCCTGCAGAGGCGGAAAGGAGCGGATGTTAGTATCCCTGCCATGTTTTCCAGTGATCGACTACAGAATCTGCGCCGCGCCCTCGCCGGACGCGAGATGCTCGTGGCGGCGGCCGTCGCAGCCGTCGCCGTCCTGTTGTTCACAGGTCTGTTCCTTCTGCTGAGCGGCGACCGGGTGCCGGATTTCCGCCAGTACGAGGCCGGCGCCGAGCGCAAGGTGCGCTTCTTCGAGTTCCTCCGTCCGATCATCGAGGCCGAGAACACGCGGGTGCTCGAGGAGAGACGCCGCCTCGAGGAGCTGGCCGCCGAAGATGGACTCGGCTGGCTGGATCGCCGCTGGCTGCACGGCCTGGCGGAGGACTACGGGCTGGACCCGCAAGAGTACGAAGACGACACCCTGATCATGGCGCTGCTGCGCCGGGTGGATGTGGTGCCGGTCTCTCTCGCGCTGGCGCAGGCGGCCAAGGAATCCGGCTGGGGCACTTCCCGTTTCGCCCGCAAGGGCAACAACTTCTTCGGCGAGTGGTGCTACGACGCGGGTTGCGGCCTGGTGCCGCGGGCGCGGGCGGCCGAACGCAGCCACGAGGTGCGGGCCTTCGACAGTCCCCGCGAGTCCGTAGCGAGCTATCTTCGCAATATCAACACGAACCGGAGCTACAGGGAACTGCGCCGCGTGCGCGCCGGCCTGCGGGCGCAGGGCAGGCCGCTCTCCGGCCTGGTGCTGGCCGAGCAGCTGCAACGCTATTCGGAGCGGGGACAAGCCTACGTGGACGAGATCAAGGGGCTGATCCGCTACAACGACCTGGAGCAGACCGGTGCGTAGCCGCGGGCAGCGTACGCAACGGTGCTGCGCGGTCGTCCTGCTCGCGCTCGTCTCGGTCGCCTGCAATGCGGAGGATTCCACGGCCACGCCCGCCGATCCGGCGTCGCAGGCGCATGCGGTGATCCTGCTCTATCACCACGTGAGCGGGGACACGCCACCGTCCACCAGCGTGACGCCGGCGACCTTCGAGGATCATCTGGATTATCTCGCCGACTACACCGTGGTCCCGCTGGAGGCGATCGTCAGCGCGATCGAAGACGGCGTTGCACTGCCGCCGGATGCCGTGGCCATCACCTTCGACGACGCCTACGAGTCGGTGTACACGGAGGCGCTGCCGCGGCTGGAGCGGCGGGGCTGGCCCTTCACGGTGTTCGCCAGCACGGATTACATCGACGACGACTACGGCGGCTATCTGAGCTGGGATCAACTGCGTGAGATCGAGCGGCGCGGCGGCACGGTAGGCAACCACAGCCGCGCACACCGGCACATGATCCGCCGCCGGCCGGGTGAGTCCGCGGGCGAGTGGCGTGAACGCGTTGCCGCCGACATCCGCCACGCCGGTTCGCGGCTCGCCGACGAACTGCAGGCGCCGCTCGCCTATTTCGCCTATCCGTACGGGGAATTCGACCGCGACCTGGAAAATGTCGTGGCGGATCTCGGCCTCGTGGCCTTCGGTCAGCAGTCCGGACCGGTCGGGCCCGCATCGGACCGGCGGCACCTGCCTCGCTTTCCCGTGGCCGCCGCCTATGCGGACCTGGATTCGCTGGGCGACAAGCTCGACAGCCGCCCGCTGCCCGTAAAGGTGCTGGCGCCGGACAGCCGCGTGCTGGCGGCGGATGCCGGCCCGCCCGAACTGCGGGTCCGGATTCCCGAGGGCCCCTACGACCGCGAGCGCCTGAACTGTTTCGTCACCGGGCAGGAGCCTGCGCGCATCAGCTGGCAGGACGACGAGGCGACGATCCGCGCCCGCGCGCCGCTCGCACCCGGGCGCAGCAAGTTCAACTGCACGGTGCCGGCCCGGGACGCGTCCGACGTCTACTACTGGTACAGCTACCTCTGGATCAAGCCGCGAGCCGACGGCAGCTGGTACCCGGACTAGCTACCCGGACTGGCTACCCGTACTAGGGCGTCACGATGTCGAACGTCCCCTCGGGCCGCTCCAGCAGGCTGAAGAACCGCACCAGGTCGAGCTTGCTGCCTTCCAGCGTGATGTCGTCGGACGTCAGCAGGTCGGTGAGGCCGATGGCACCGGCCGCCAGGCCCAGATAGGCGTCCCGGGTCAGGCTCAGCGTGGCGTTCGCCTGCGGGTCCGCGTCCCGCCGGTAGTGGTGCAGCACGCCGTTCTCGATCACCAGCACATAGGTCTCTTCCAGGTCGGTGAACACCAGGTTGACGGTGAGTTCCTCGTCCGCCGCCTTCGGTCCGTTCAGGCGCACGGCCATGGCGTCGAGGAAACGTTCCGTGGGCGTGTGACGCAGCAGGTCGATGGCGTTGGCCAGCGAGATGCCCTGCTCGGGCGGCCCATGCCGGAGTTCGTAGGCGGCGGACAGATACACGTCCCGCCAGGGGCCGGACTCCGCCTGATAGCCCAGCTGGTCGTAGGTGCGGGCCAGCAGAGCGCGGGCGTCGGCGTTCTCGGGCTCGGCCATGACCAGGTGATTCAGCACCTCCGCCACCCAGCGGTAGTCGCCCTCGTCGAAGGAAGCGCTCGCCTTGCGCAGCAACTCGTCGGCGCCGCCCATGTAGTCCACGTAACGTTCGCCGGCGGCCACGGGCGGCAGCGGGTCCAGATTGGCCGGGTTGCCGTCGTACCAGCCGAAATAACCCTGGTAGACCGCCTTGGCGTTGTGTTTCAGCGTGCCGTAGTAACCCATGTTGGCGAACGACTGCTGCAGCGAGGCGGGCAGGGCGATTTCCTCGGCGATCTCCTTCGGCGTCATGCCCTGGTTGGCCATGCGCAGCGTCTGATCGTGGATGTACTTGTACAGGTCGCGCTGCTGCTCGAGGAATTCCACGACCTCGCCGTTGCCCCACACCGGCCAGTGGTGGCTGCCGAAATACACCTCGGCCTCGCCGAACAGCTGCAGCGCCTCGTCGATGTAGCCGCTCCACAGCAGCGCGTCACGCACCTTCGCGCCGCGCAGCGTGTAGATGTTGTGCATGTTGCGCGAGACGATCTCGGCGCCGCACCAGGCCTTCTGCTCGGGCAGGTAGAAGGTCAGCTCCGCCGGCGCCTCCGAGTGGGGCGCGTTCTGGAACACGAATGGCACGCCGTCGATGGTCATCTCCTGGGGCGTCGTGTCGACGATCTCGGTGGGCTCCAGGATGGCGATGGTGCCGAAGGCCGGGCTCTTACCGAGCCCCGAGCCCACGTGCCCGCGCGGGCTGCGGGGCAGGCGCCGGCCGTACATGTAGCCGGCGCGCCGGCCCATGGCGACGCCGGCGATCACGTTCTCGCTGGTGGCCTCCTCCAGGAAACCTTCCGGCGCGATGACACGGATACCCTGTTCGCGTGCCTCCTCGGCGCTCGTGATGCCGAGTACGCCGCCGAAGTGGTCCGCGTGGCTGTGAGTGAAGATGATGGCGCGGACCGGCCGCTCGCCGAGTTCGGCATTGGCGAAGGCCATGGCGGCCGCGGCGGTCTCGGTGGCAGTCAGCGGGTCCACCACGATCCAGCCCGTCTCGCCCTCGATGAGCGTCATATTCGAGAGGTCGAAACCGCGCAGCTGATAGACGCCGTCGGTGACCTCGAACAGTCCGTGGATGTTGTTCAGCCGCGCCTGACGCCGCAGGCTCGGGTTGATGGAGTCGAATTCCGCCTCCTCCAGGAACTCGTAGGCGGTCATGTCCCAGACCGGGCGTTCCGCCGGACCGATGCGCAGCTCGGGCACGCTGGCGATCAGGCCGCGGCGGGCCCGCTCGAAGTCCCGCTCGTTGTCGAACGGACGCACGTCGAGGACGCGCCGGTTCGACTTGACGGTGGCCGTCGTCGGCGCGGTCGCGCCGGCCGCGTCGGCATCTTCGCTGTAAGGAATCTCCTGGTCGGCGCTGCAGCCCGCGGCGAGCAGGACCATGACGACGGGCATAGCGAGGCGCCCGGACAGTGAGTTCTTCATCGATTCCCCCGTGGTGATGGCAGACGGACGCCGGGTCCCTGCCCTTGCTGTACTCGCATTATGGTATTCGCAGTATGGGCGGCTCGGCCGTCCCGCGGCCGCAGCAGCGAGTGCCTATGTTGCCAGAGCTTGAGTTGCGCGTCGTGTCCGGCCTTGACGCTGCCGGCAATGGGTGCCGCCCGGCACCGGTTTTTCTGCGCGGGGCGCAGCCGGCGTATACTCCGCGCCGGTTCAGCCGACTGCCGACGACCATGATCGATCTGCCGACCGCCACCGACATCGTTCGCGCCATCGCGAAGGGCGAACTCACGGCGACCGAAGCCGTAGAGGCCTGTCTGGCGGTGATCGACGGCAGTGAGGGGCGGATCCATGCATTCGCCCACGTCGGGGCGGAGGCGGCGCGGGAGCGTGCCCGGGAGATCGACGAGGTCTCCGCGGGCGGGCTGTTGCGCGGCGTGCCGGTGGCCGTCAAGGATGTCATCCACACGGCGGACATGCCGACGGAATATGGCTCGCCGCTCTATGCCGGCCATCGGCCGTCCCGGGATGCGGCCTGCGTCGCAATACTGCGGGCGGAAGGCGCGGTGATCCTGGGCAAGGCCCAGACCGTGGAATTCGCCTCCCTCGGTCGCACCGCGGAGACTGTGAATCCTCACGATCACGGCCATACGCCGGGCGGCTCTTCCTCCGGCTCCGGCGCGGCGGTGGCCGCCGGCATGGCGCCGATCGCCCTCGGCACACAGACCGGGGGCTCGACCATCCGGCCCGCCGCCTTCTGCGGCGTCGCCGGCATGAAGCCCACCTTCGGCACGGTGCCGGTGGAGGGCATGAAGCCGTACGCTCCGAGCCTGGATACGATCGGCTGGATGGCGCGCAGCGTGGCGGACCTGGCGCTGCTCGCCCGCGCGTTCCGCATCCACCGGAACGGCGACGGGAACGACGGGGACGGCGCGGAGCCCGTGGGGCGCATCGGCTTCTGGCGCACACCCTACTGGGATGCCGCCGGACCGGATACCCGGCGCGCGCTGGAAGAAACGGTGACTGCGCTGCGCGGCGCGGGCATCGAGGTGCGCGATGTCGACGGCCCTGCCGGCGTCGAGCGCCTGAACGAGGCCCAGGACATCATCATGCACGGGGAAGGCCGCACGGCGTTCCTGTCGGAGTACCTGTGCTGGCCCCGCGAGCTGCACGCCGAGTTCGTGGCCGAGGTGGAGAACAGCCGCGGCATCGACGGCGCCGCGCTCGCCTGGGCGGCGGACTACCTCGGCAGCCTGCGGCCGCGTTTCGATGAGGCCATGGCCGATGACGACGCCTGGCTGGTGCCGGCGGTACCCGGCGAGGCGCCCGCCGGCCTCGCCTCCACCGGCGACGCCGTGTTCAACCGGCTGTGGACGGGTCTGCACGCGCCGGCGGTCACGCTGCCCGGATTCAGCGGCGCGCGCGGCCTGCCGGTGGGCATCCAGCTGGTGGCCGGGCGTTTCCGCGACGCCCGATTGCTGGCGACGGCCGCCCGGGTGGAGGAGATCCTGGCCCGACGGCCTCGGGGTTGAGCGGCGGAATCCGGTCCCGCTTCGACTCGACGATCGGTAATACGAAGATCGGTAATTCTAAGATCGGCTATTCGACCATTGGCAATTCGATGACCGGCAGGGCGTCGACGCCGGTGAGCGAGGCGAGGTCCTGCAGCATCTCGAACAGACGATCCGCCATCGGCCGGCCGGCGGCCGGCGCGACGCAGTCGTCGAACTTCGCCTTCAGCTCCTCGCGGGTGACCGGGTTGTGGCCGTGGCCGCGGAAACGGTGCACCGGTTCGCTCTCGATGCGGTTGCCGTCGGTCAGCTCGATCGCCACGGAATCGGATTTCGCGCCCACCGGGTAGTCCGGGTCGTCGTCCGGCCCCACCTCGATCGTGACCCGCTCCATCAGCGCGCGGACATCGCGCCGGCGCACGAAGTCGTCGCTGACTTCGGCCAGGCCCACCTTGCCGGCGATCAGCCCGGCGGCGACGCCGAACTCCAGGCTGAACTTGGCCTCCAGCGCCGTGGCCGGCCGGTGGAAGCGCATCACCGCCGCGTGTTTCTCGCTCACCCGCGCGATCACGCGCGCGATGGCTTCCGGCGCCGGGCCGCTGTCGCGATGCAGCTGGATGGCGGCGTCGATGGCGCGCTGGGAGGCACCCACCGTCGGGTGCAGCTTGATGTTGATGCCGTCCTTCGCCGCCAGCCACTTTCGCCCCAGCCAGTCCGGCGGCGTCTCCAGGTCCACGTTGCCCGCCGGGGAGAGCGCCGCGAGCAGGCCCCCGTCGCCGTCGATGGCATGCGGCCCGGCGTCCAGGCCGGCCAGCGCCAGTTCGACGGCCACCACGCCGGCCTCCGCGGCACGGGCGCCCTGGAACGGTTTGGCCTGCGTGCCGAAGTTGTCCATCACCCCGCCGCCGGCCGCCGCGGCGAGACCGAGCGCGTTGCGTGTCTGCCCGGCGTCGAGGCCGCGCAGATGGCTGAGTGCGGCGGCGACGCCGATGGGGCCGAACACGCCGGTCGGGTGCCAGCCCTTGGAGTGCAGATGATCCGGCTCGCGTTTCATCACGGCGCCCCAGGCCTCGAAGCCAGCGAGGTAGGCGCGCAGCATGGCCGCACCGTCGGCGCCTGCACGCTCCGCCTCGGCGAGTATCGCCGGCACCATGAGCGCCGAGACGTGATTGGAGTAGGCATAGTCGTCGAAATCCAGCGCGTGGGCCGCGCCCGTGCCGACCAGCGCGGCCTGTGCGACGGTGGCGCGTTCCGCTCCCAACAGCAGCCGGCTCTGCGGCCGGCCGCCGGTGGCCCGCACGTGGCGCACCAGGTTCACGGTCACGGGCTCGCGCGCACCGGCGAGCATGACGGCCACGCAGTCGGTGAAGCCGTTCGCCGCGGTCGCCAGCGCGGCGGGCGGGGGGTCCTGCAGCGCCTCGCCATGCAGGAAATCGATGATCGAGTCGACGACGGTCCCCATGATTCGTTCTCCGCTTGCTGCGCCGGGTATCAGCCCCGATTGCCGGCTGAGGGCCGGTTTGGTATACCAGATTTGCCGGGCATGCAAGACGGACGTCGCAGCCCGGACCGTCAAATCAGTGCGCGGAACCCGGCTTTGTCGAGCCGGCCGGGAGGCCCGGCGCAAAGGAGGGAACCGGTTTGAGCGTCGCGTCCGAGAAGGCCTACCGCATGCTTCGAGACCGCATCTTCAGCGGCGACTATGCGCCCGGCGCGCGGCTGAAGGAGCGTCAGCTCTGCGCGGACCTGGAGGTGAGCCGCACGCCCGTGCGCGAGGCACTGCGGCGGCTCGAGTCCGAGGGCCTCGTGCAGATCGAGCCGCGGCGGGGCGGCGTCGTCAGCCACATCGACGCGGAGGAGGCCGAGGAGATCTTCGCGCTGGGCGCCGTGATCGAGAGCTTCGCGGCGAAGATGGCCGCGCAGAAGGCCACCGCGGAGGGCGTCGCGGCGCTGGACCACGTCATCGCAGCCATGGCCGCCGTGCTCGAGCGCGGGGACGACACCGCCCGGGCCGACTACATGAAGCTGGACGGCGAACTGCATGGCCGCATCGTCGCCATGGCCGACAGCCGGCGCCTGTCGGCCGCGCTGCAGCAGGTGGTGGGCGTACCGGTGCTGGTGCAGGCCTTCAACCGCTACACACCGGAGCACCTGCGCCAGAGTTTCGACCAGCATCGCGCGCTGGTCGATGCCATCCGGGAACGGGACGGGGAGTGGGCGGAGTCCGCCATGCGCTACCACATCCTGTCCGGACGCACTGTCATGCTGTCCAATCTGGCGGGTGACTGACTGCCCGACTGGTATACAACAACCGCCATTATCGGCCTCTCGACACGGTTTTCTTGCCTGAAGCGCTAATTTGGTATACCAATTGCGCTGTATCGGGATTCGGAGAGCAGCATGCAGCGGGCGGGGCTCGACATCGGCGGAACCTTCACCGACCTCGTCTTCTGGGATGACGAGTCGGCCGATGTCGTGGTGCACAAGCTGCCATCCACGCCCGACGATCCCGCCCGCGCGGGCCTCGAGGGCCTGGCGGAACTCCTGCGCCGCGCCGGACGCCGTCCCGAGGATCTCGATTTCCTGGTCCACGGCACCACCGTGGCCACCAACATCCTGCTGGAGAAGAACGGCGCCCGGGTCGGGATGATCACCACCCGCGGCTTCCGGGACGTGCTGCACATCGGCCGCAAGGACCGGCCGTACAACTTCTCCCACGGCCAGGAGGTGCCGCGGCAGAGCTCGCCGCTGGTCCGCCGCCGCCATCGCCTGCCGGTCAGCGAGCGCATCACCGCGCCGGCCGGCGAGGTGGCCACGGCGCTCGCCGAGGACGAGGTGCGGGAGGCCGCGCGGCGGCTGGCGGACGACAGGGTGGATGCCATCGCGGTGTGCTGCCTGATGTCGTTTCTGAACCCGGCCCACGAACGGCGCATCCGCGACATCATCGAGGAGGAGGCGCCCGGTCTCTACGTCTCGCTCAGCCATGCGGTTACGCCGCTGTACCGCGAGTACGAGCGGTTCTCGACCACGGCGCTGAACGCCTACGTGGGACCCCGCACCGCTCGCTACCTGGACCGTTTCGCGGCCGAACTCGCTGCCATGAACGTAGCCAGCGAGCTGAATCTGATGACCTCCGCCGGCGGCCTCGTGCCCGCGGCGGAGGCCCGCGAGCGCCCGGTGTCGCTGCTGCTGTCGGGTCCGGTCGGCGCCCTCATCGCCGGCATCCGGGTGGGCCGTCAGACCGACAATCCGAGCGTGATCACGCTGGACGTGGGCGGCACGTCGGCGGATATCGGCGTGGCGCCCGCGGGCGACCTGCGCATGAAGCACCTGCTCGACACCCGCGTGGGCGGCTACGACGCCATGATCCCGATGGTCGACATCGACACCATCGGCGCCGGCGGCGGCTCGATCGCCTGGCGGGACGAAGGCGGCATGTTCCGCGTCGGCCCGCGCAGCGCCGGTGCCGTGCCCGGACCCGCGTGCTACGGGCGCGGCGGCACCGAGCCCACGGTGACCGACGCCATGGTGGTGCTCGGGTGGTTCCGGGAAGAGGCGCTCGCGGCCTCGGGTCTTTCCGTCGACGTGGCGGCCGCCGCGGAGGCGGTGCGCAGCGGCGTCGCCGAGCCGCTCGGTCTCGGCCTGTACGAGGCGGCCGCGGGCATCTACCGCATCGCGGTCAGCAACATGGTGGAAGCCATACGCATCAACAGCGTGACCAAGGGCTACGACCCGCGGGACTTCGCGCTGGTGCCCTACGGCGGCGCCGGCGCGGCGTTCGCCTGCGAGGCCGCGGCCCAGCTGGCCATCCCCAGGGTGGTCGTGCCGACACGCCCGGGCGTGGGCGCGGCGGCCGGACTGCTGGCCACCGACACCAAATACGAGTACCGGGCGACGCTGTGGGCGTCGCTGCAGGAGCCGGACGCCGCACGCATCGAGTCCGCCTACCGCTCGCTCGCCGAACAGGCGGCCGGCCAACTCCGGCGCGCCGGTTTTGCGGAGGAGGATACGACGCTGCGCTGGCTGGCCGAATGCCGCTACGTGGGACAGGGCTACGAGCTGCCGGTGGAGGTACCGCCCGTGCCGGTCGACGGCGACTGGGTGGCCGCGGTAATCGAGGGTTTCCATCGGGCCCACGAGCAGGCCTACCTGCGCCGCTTCGACGACAAGCCGGTGATGATCGTCAACGTGGGCCTCGCCGGCATCGGCCACGTACCGCCGCCGGTCACGCCGGAGGTGGAGGCGGGCGGCGCGCAACCGGACGAGGCAGCGCTGCTCGATACGCGCCCGGTGCGTTTCGTGCAGGGCAACGAAGCCATCGGTCACGAAACCGCGTTCTACGCCCGCTCCGGGCTGAAGGCCCGCAACCGGATCGCCGGCCCGGCGGTCATCGAGCAGGCCGATACCACCACGATACTGCCGCCCGGCACCCTCGCCGAGGTGGACCGCTACGGCAATCTCATCGTCGCTTTCACGGAGCCGGCGGATGGCTGAGGGCGTGCGCAAGCTGGAGGACGTCGCCGCCGCCATCGACCGCGCCTCGGCCCGCTCGACCGGCATCGGCGCGGACGTGGAGCGGCGCTGGGAGCGGGTGGCCGTGGATCCGGTCTCGCTGCAGGTGGTGGGCGGCGCACTGCATGCGGTGGCGACTGAGATGGCCGAACTCCTCTATCGCATGGCGTATTCCTCCATCATGCGCGAGTCGCGGGACATCGGCGCCGGCATCCTGGATTTCCACGGCCGCCAGATTTGCGAGAGCGACTCGACGCCCATGCACTGCGGCTCGCTGCCTGCCTACGTGCGCGGTATCGACCGCAAGCACCGCGGCAGCTATGCCCCCGGCGACGTGATTCTGCACAACCATCCCTACCACGGTGCGTCCCACGCGCCGGACTACGGCGTGCTGGTTCCCATATTCGCGGGCGAACAACACATCGGCTTCGCCGGCTGCACCGGGCACATGGTCGACATCGGCGCGGCGACGCCCGGTTTCTCCGTGGACGTTCCGGACTTCTGGGCGGAGGGCCAGGTAATTGACGCCGTAAAGATCTACGAGGCGGGCAGGCGCAACGACGCAGTGTGGTCGCTGATCATGGACAACGTGCGAACGCCGGAGGCGAACACCGGCGACCTGGAGGCCATGATCGCGTGCTGCCGTCTCGGCGTCCGGCGTTTCGGCGAGCTGGCCGGCCGCTACGGCATCGACACGGTGATGAGCGCCGCCGAAGAGTGGATGGACTATGCGGAGGCGCTGATGCGCCGGCGCATCGAGGCGCTGCCGGACGGGCTGTACGAGGCCCCGCTCGGCTGGCTGGAGGACGACGGCAAGCACTTCGGCGAACCGCTGCGGGTGGCCACCCGCGTGCTGGTGGACGGCAGCGACATCTACGTGGATCTCACCGGCTCGAACGAGCAGGTGGAGACCGGATTCAACTGCCCGTTCGAGGGTAGTGTGTTGCCCACCGCCAATTTCGCGGTGCGCGCACTGCTGCTGGACGAGGCGAAGCCGGGCGGCCAGATACCCCAGAACGACGGCGTGTTCCGGCCGGTGCACGTCATCGCGCCGGAGGGCACGATCTTCAACCCCGAACACCCGCACGGCTGCGAGGCCCGCTTCACCCAGATCAACCGGATTCCCGACCAGGTGATGCAATGCCTGGCCGAGGTCATGCCGGAGGCCGTCACGGCGGGGAATTCCGCCAACGTGTCGTGCTTCGCGTACAGCGGACGCGGCGGCAAGGGTGCAGACGACCGTGCGGACGACTATTGGGTGATCATCGAGGTGAACGAGGGTTCCTACGGTGGCCGCCACGGCAGCGACGGCCTGGACGCCATCGATGCGCTCATGGCCAACACCCGCAATAACCCGGTGGAGGAGATGGAGCTCGGCGCGCCTCTCCTGTGCGAGCGCTACGAGTTGCGCGACGCGCCACCTGCGGCCGGACGCTGGCGCGGCGGCCTCGGCGCGGTGAAGCGCTGGCGTTTCCTGGCCGACACGGGCATCAGCTCCACCGGCGACAACCGCAGCATCGACCCGCCGCGCGGGCTGTTCGGCGGCGCCGACGGCCGGCCCGGCGAGGTGATACTGAATCCGGACACGCCGGGCGCGGAGTCGCTGCCCGCGAAGGTCTCGAACCGCCAGCTGCGCGCGGGCGACCGGCTGGAGATCCGCCTGGTGTGCAGCGCGGGCTACGGCGATCCCCGCCTGCGCGATCCGCAGGCGGTGCTCGATGACGTGCTGGACGGACTGATCACGGCGGCGGAGGCCCGCCGTGACTACGGCGTCGTTCTGACGGACGACGGCCGTGACGTGGACAGGGAAGAGACGGAGAGACTCCGCGCCGGCGACCGGGCGGACTAACGGCAGGATACCGGTGCGTCCGCGGCGGACGGCCGGAACGGGAAGACGACCCAGGAGAGAGAAAATGCGATCAGGAACCACAACAATCATGGCGGCCGTGCTGCTCGCTGCGGCGGGCGCGGCGCAGGCGCAGGAGCCGGCGCTGGAGGAGATCGTCGTCACGGCGGAGAAACGGGAGGCGAGCCTGCAGGAGGTGCCCATCTCCATCGCGGCAGTGAGCGGCGACCGGCTGGAGGAACTCAATATCGACGACGTGATGGATCTGTACGTGCAGACGCCGGGCATGTCGTTCAGCCGGGCCGGCGGCGAGGCGCAGATCTACATCCGCGGCATCGGTACCGATGCGTTCGGCGTCACCATCGACCCGAGCGTCGCGCTGCACCAGGACGGCGTCTACCTCGGCCGTCCCCAGATGGGACTCACCCAGTTCCTCGACGTGGAGCGCATCGAGATCCTGAAGGGGCCCCAGGGCACGCTCTACGGCCGTAACGCGACCGGCGGCGCCATCAACATCATCTCCCGCATGCCGACGCCCGAGACCGAGGGCTACGTGACCGCCGGCTACGGCGAGTGGGACCGGCGCGAGCTTCAGGGCGCGCTGAGCGGCCCGCTCGGCGAGAACTGGCAGGGCCGCATCGCCGCCCGCTATCTGCAGGACGACGGCTTCACCGACGACCTGGAGCCGGGCGGCGCCGAGGAGATCGACGATCAGGACCTGGTCGCCACCCGGGCGATCCTGCAGTACGAGGGCGACGACGGCGCGGACTTCACGCTGATCGCCGACTACAGCGACTTCACCAGCGGCAATCGTTCGTCGAAGCCGCTGGACGATCTGTCGTTCGCCGTCGTGAACGGCGCGCTGCCCCAGGCCTTCGACGAGACCCGCAATAACCTGCCGACGTTCCATGACTGGGACACGGCCGGGCTGACCGCCACGCTGAACATACCCGTCGGCGAGACCATGATGCTGACCTCGGTGACCGGCTGGCGTGACTACGAGAGCGACTTCTTCTTCAACACCGACGGCACCGAGATCGAGGTGACCCGCTCCTACTTCCAGTACGAGTCGGACCAGCTCTCCCAGGAGGTCCGGCTCTCCTCGACGGGCGAGGGCCGGCTGCAGTGGCTCGTCGGCGGTTATTACCTCGACGAGGACAAGGAGGGCGCGCTGGGCCTCGGCCGGGCGACCCATCCCTCCTTCGGCGTGGTGAGCTTCATCATCCCCAACACCGACGAGACCCGCGCGAAGGCGCTGTTCGGCGAGGTGAGCTACGATTTCTCGGAGCAGTGGACGGGTACCTTCGGCCTGCGCTACTCCGACGAGGAGAAGAAGGACTTCACCAGCGTGGGCGCCATCTTCGGCGACAACTCGGGGCTCGCGAGCCCGAACCCGGTCACCGTGTTCACCACCCGCGACTCCACGGAGAGCTGGGAGGACGTCTCCCCGCGCTTCGTGCTCGAGTATCGCCCGCGGGACGCGCTGATGATCTACGGCTCGGTCACCAAGGGCTTCAAGTCGGGCGGCTGGAATGCCTTCGACGCGACGCCTGCCTTCGAGCCGGAGGAGATCTGGGCCTTCGAGACGGGCTTCAAGTCCGACAGCGCCGACGGCCGCCTGCGACTGAACGGCTCGTTCTTCTACTACGACTACACGGACCTGCAGGTCTCGACCTTCCAGGACGGCCTCACCGTGACGACGAACGCCGCCGACGCGACGGTCTGGGGCGCCGAGTTCGAGCTCTCCGCCAATCCCATTCCCGCGCTGGTGGTGAACGCGAGCATCGGCTACCTCAACACGGAGTTCGAGGAGTTCCTCTCGGCCTTCGGCCGCTGCCCCGCCGATGCCACCCCGGCCGAGCTGGCCGGGCCCTGCATGGGCGCCGGGCCCGGGGAGACCCGGGTGGTGGACGTCTCCGGCAACAACCTGCAGAACGCGCCGGAGTGGAAGGGCAATGTGAACAGCACCTACACCGTCGGTCTTCGCAGCGGGGCGGAGGTGCGCATCTTCGGCCAGGTGAGCTACCAGAGCGAGCTGTTCCACACCCAGTTCAACGATCCGCTCATCGGCCAGGATGCCACGACGCTGGTGGACGGCCGCGTCGCCTGGGTCTCGGCGGACGGCGATTGGGAGCTGGCCGCCTACGGCAAGAACCTGACCGACGAGGAATACTTCCAGAATACGGTGCGCTTCACGTCCCTCAGCGAGGGCAATCCGGCGGATCGCTTCAACATCGGCGCGGGGCTGGGTTACCCGGCTCCGGGCCGCTCCTGGGGCGTGGAAGCCACGCTGAGGTTCTGATCCGCATCACGGATGCGGCGCCGCCGGCCTGAGCGCCGGCGGCGCCGCACCGGCAACGGGGAATGCCCATGGCCAGTACCGAGGCCGATACCGAGACCCGGGTCCCCCAGGGCGGGGTGCCCGCCGCACCGCCCATGGCCTGGTATGCCGTGGGCATCCTGACGGTGGCCTACACCTTCTCCTATATCGACCGTCAGATTCTCTCCCTGATGGTCGGTCCCATCCGGGCGGACCTCGGCATCAGCGACTCGGCGTTCAGCCTCCTGCACGGCCTCGCCTTCGCCGTCTTCTATACGCTGCTCGGCGTGCCCATCGGCCGCCTCGCCGACCGCCGGAACCGGCGCAACATCATCGCGCTGGGTGTGGCGTTCTGGAGCCTGGCCACCGTCTGCTGCGGCCTGGCCCGCTCGTTCTGGCAGCTGTTCGCCGCGCGGGTAGCCGTCGGCGTGGGCGAGGCGGCGCTCTCTCCCGCCGCCTATTCCATGCTGGCGGATCTGTTCCCGAAGGAGAAGCTGGGCCGGGCCATCGGCATCTACTCCAGCGGCGTATTCGTGGGCATCGGCCTGTCGTTCATCATCGGCGGCGTGCTCATCGCCACCATCGACGCGATGGGCGGCATCACCCTGCCGGTGGTCGGTCACCTGGCCGCCTGGCAGGCCACCTTCATCATCGTGGGCGCGCCGGGAATGCTGGTGGCGCTGTTCATGCTGACGCTGAAGGAGCCGGAGCGCCGGGGCCGGGGCGACCTGATCGGCTCCATGCCCGTATCGGAGGTGATCGCCTACGCGGTGCGCAACCGCCGGGTGTATGCGCTGCACTTCGTCGGCTTCGCCATGATCACGCTGATGTTCAACGGCATCATGGCCTGGGCGGCCGAGTACTTCATCCGTATCCACGGCGTGGACCGTGGCGCCATCGGGCCGCAGCTCGGCCTGCTCACCGTGGTCTTCGGCGGGCTGGGCATCATCTGCGGCGGGCTGTTCTCGGACTGGCTCTCGGCCCGGGGCCATACCGACGCCCCGGTAAAAGCGGCGCTGACCGGCGCCATCTGCCTGACGCCGGTGGCGATCACCGCCACGCTGGTGCCCGACCCGCGCCTGTCCCTGTTTCTGTTTGCCCCGGTGCTGTTCTTCTCCAGCTTCCCGTTCGGCCCGGCTGCCGCCGGGCTGCAGCTGATGACGCCGCCCGCCATGCGGGCGCAGATGTCGGCCGTATATCTTTTCGTCGTCAACCTCACCGGCATCGGCTTCGGAGGCACGGCGACGGCGCTCGTGACCGATTTCGTCTTCCGCGACGACATGATGCTGCACTGGTCCATCGCCACCATCGCGCTGGTGGGCGGCATACTCTCGATCGTCCTGCTCACGCTCGCGCAGAAGCCGTTCCGGCGCATCATCGCCGAACTCTCGCCCCCGGCCGGGGAGGCCGCGCGATGACGACGGCCTGCCGGCTGCCCGTGGATCACGTCGGCATCCTCGGCGATGCCATCGCACCCCTTAAGCGGGACTGGGAGGCGCTGGGCTTCCGGGTGGCGGGGCCCGAGGAGCTGATCGGCATCGGCGACGACGGCGAGCCTCGCGGACTGGGGCAGTTCAGCGCCCACGTCATGTTCGCGGCGGACTACATCGAGCTCACGGCCGTCGAGCGGCCGTCCCCGGACCATCACCTCGCCCGGTTCCTGGACAGCGGCGGCGGCCTGCGCCTCGTCATTCTCGCCGCCGACGACATCGAGGCCCGGCGGGCGACGCTGGAGGCACGGGGCCTGGCGCCGGGGCCCGTGAGCGAGGCGGCCCGCGGCATCCACTACGGTGCCGGCGGCACCGCGCGGTTCCGCTGGTTCCCCGTCGCCGCCGACGCCTGCCCCGAGGTACTGATGGCCTGCGTGCGCCACGAGACGCCGGGGCTCGTCTTTCAGCCGGCCGTGGCGAACCACCCGAACACGGCGACCGGCATCACCCGGCTCCTGTACAGAGGCAGAAGTCTCCCGGACGGTTGCGCCGCGCTCGCTGCCGATGAGGGCATAGCGCTCGAAGCCCGGCCGGTCGCCGCCATGATCGATCTGTTCGGCGACGCCGTCGACGGCTGCCCGCCGTTCGCCGGCCTCGGTGTCGCCGTGCGAGACCCGCAGGCGGCGGCGGCCGTGCTGACAGCGAATGCCGTGCCGTTCCGGCAGGTGCCGGAGGGGCTGGCGGTCGCGCCGGACCGGGCCGGTGGCGTCGGCGTGGTGTTCGAGCCGGAGCGTTTATGAGGCTTTTCTATTCGCCGTTCCACGACTTCGCCCACAAGGTGCTCGTGGTGGCGCACGAGGCCGGGCTGGCCGGCGAGATCGTGACCGTGCCGTCCTTCCCGTTCCGCAATCTGGACGGGGAATGGGTGGCCGGACGCTACGACACGACGCCCCTGAACCCGCTGGGCAAGGTGCCGTTCCTCGCGCTGGACGACGGCACCGTGCTGTACCAGAGTCAGGTGGTGGTGGAGTACCTCGACAGCCTGTCCCGCGGCGAGCCCCTCTATCCGGCCGGCGGTCTCGCCCGCTTCGATGCCCTGCGCCGGCTGTCGCTGGGCGACGCCCTGTTCGAGTGCGCCGTGCAGATGAGCATGGAATGCTGGCGCGAACCGGCGGAGCGCCGGGCCGGCCTGTTCGACTGGCTCTGGCCGAAGGTGACCCGCTCGTTCGACGTCCTGGAGCGGGAGGCCGGTGATTGGCGCGGATTCGACATCGGCCATGCCGGACTCCTGCAGGGTGTGAGCTACATCGACGGCTGGGCGAGCGGCCGGGACGACATCCCCGGTAATGCCTGCGGCGACTGGCGCAGCCGCTGGCCGGGCCTTGCCGACTGGTTCGCCGCGGCCTGCGAGCGGCCGTCGGTGCGCAGCCATTACCGCCGGCCCTACGACGGCGACGCCTCGCCGGAGCAGCACCGGGAGGCGGTGGAGGCGGTGCTGGCCGCCCGGGAGGCGAGCGCATGATCGAGTTCTATTACTGGCCGACGCCGAACGGCAAGAAAGTAGCGATCATGCTGGAGGAGTGCGGGCTGGACTACGAACTGCGGCCGGTGGACATCCTCAAGGGCGAGCAGTTCGAGCCGGAGTTCCTGGCCGTCAGCCCCAACAACAAGATCCCCGCCATAGTCGATCGGGACGGACCGGGGGGCGGGTTCCCGCTGTTCGAGTCCGGGGCCATCCTGCAGTACCTGGCCGAGCGCAGCGGCCGCTTCCTGCCCCGTGAGACGGCTGCCCGCTACCGGGTGCTCGAGTGGCTGAATTTCCAGGTGGCGAGCCTGGGGCCGATGCTCGGCCAGTGCGGGCACTTCCTCGGTTACGCCCCCGAGCGCATTCCCTATGCCATCGAGCGCTACCGCAACGAGGCGCTGCGTCTTTACGGCGTGCTCGACCGGCGGCTGGAGGGGCGCGAGTGGCTGGCCGGCGACTATTCCATCGCGGACATGGCGGTGTACCCCTGGATCGACGTGCGCTGGCTGCACGAGATCGATATCGACGAGTTCCCGAATGTGCGGCACTGGTTCGAGCGCGCCGGCGAGCGCGCGGCGCTGCGCCGGGGCATGGCGCTGCTCGCCGACCGAGAGGTCATCGGCAACCCGAGCGACGAAACCCGGGAGGCGTTCTTCGGCCGCACCCAGCGGGACCAGGGCAGAGGCTGAGCCGGGCTCTTTACGGCCGCCGTATTCGGCGTATGCTAGCGTCTCTCGGCGCCGCGCCGCGGCCGGTCGACTCGCCGCATTGGCAACCAACCTCCAACTCGAGATCGTTCCCCAGCCGGACGACATGACCTGCGGGCCTACCTGCCTGCACGCCGTCTATGCGTACTGGGACGACCCCATCGGACTCGATCGTCTGCTGGCCGAGGTACGCATGCTGCCGGCCGGTGGCACCCTCGACGTGTTCCTGGCCAATCACGCGCTCGCCCGCGGCTATGACGTGACCATCTTCACCTACAACCTGCACGTGTTCGATCCGTCCTGGTTCCCGGCCGGTGCGGATGCGCTTTCCGAACGGCTGCGGCGCCAGCGCGAAGTCAAGCGCGACGGCCGGCTGCAGGCCGCGACGGCGGGCTACCTGCGCTTCCTCGAACTCGGCGGAAAAGTGCGCTACGAGGATCTCACCACCAGCCTGATCCGCCGTTACCTGAAGAAGGGGGTGCCGATCATGACCGGGCTCAGCGCCACCTACCTGTACCGCAGCGCCCGGGAGATCCCGGACACGATGGCTGCGGACGACATCCGCGGCGAGCCCTGCGGCCATTTCGTGGTGCTCTCGGGTTACGACAGGCGCACGCGCCAGGTGAAGGTGGCGGATCCCTACCGGGCCAACCCCTACTCGGCGGACGGCTATTACCCGGTGGACATCCGCCGGCTGATCGGCGCCGTGTTTCTCGGCATCGCCACCTACGACGCCAACCTGCTGGTCATCCGTCCGCGGAGCGAGCGGCCGTGACCAACCTGATCGTCGTCGACGACCGCGAGCACTGGCCCGGGGAGATCGCCGGGGCCCGGGTGGTGGATGCACTCACCTATCTCACGGCCGAGGAGTTCAGCCGCGGCCGCGGCCTGCGCGTCTTCAACCTCTGCGCCTCCTACCGCTACCAGCAGTACGGTTACTACGTCTCGCTGCTGGCGACGGCCCGCGGTCAACGTCCGCTGCCGGATGTGGCGACCATCCAGGACCTGAAGACGCGCACGCTGCCGCGTCTCGCGAGCGACGATCTGGATGCGATCATCCAGCGCAGCCTGCACACGCTGGAGTCGGAGGAGTTCACGCTCAGCGTGTACTTCGGCCGCAACATCGCGCGGCGCCACGAGCGGCTGGCCAGGGCGCTGTTCAACCTGTTCCCGGCGCCGCTGATCCGGGCCTCGTTCCGCCGCCGCGATGGCAAGTGGTTGCTGGAGAACGTGCGCGCGGTACCGGTTGGCGAGATCCCGGAGTCCCACCGGGACTTCCTGCTGGTGTCCATAGAGGCCCACTTCGCCCGGCGCAGGCCGAGCCGCCGGCGCGAGACTCCGGGCGGCTATGACCTGGCCGTGCTCGTGAACGCCGACGAGGCGTCGCCGCCGTCCGATGCGCAGGGGCTGCGCCGCATCACACGCGCCGCCCGCCGAGCCGGATTCAACGTGGAGCTGATCGGGAGGGACGATTTCGGCCGCCTGGCGGAATTCGACGCGCTGTTCATCCGCGAGACCACCAGCGTGAACCATCACACCTACCGTTTCGCCCGGCGCGCGGAGCTGGAGGGGCTGGTGGTCATCGACGACCCCATCTCGATCATCCGCTGCACGAACAAGGTCTACCTCGCCGAGATGATGCGCCGGCTCGGCGTGCCGACGCCGAAGACGCTGATCGTCAGCCGCAAGAATGCGGCGGTCATCGCCGAGGGCCTCGGCTTCCCCTGCGTGCTGAAGCAGCCGGACTCCAGTTTCTCGGCCGGCGTCACCCGGGCTGACGATCCGGCGGAGCTGGACGCCGCGCTGAAGGCCATGTTCGAGAAGTCCGACCTGGTCGTGGCCCAGGCCTTCCTGCCGACGGACTTCGACTGGCGGATCGGCGTGCTGGATCGCCAGCCCCTGTTCGCGTGCCGCTACTACATGGTGGAGCGGCACTGGCAGATCTACCAGCGTTCGGACACCGGGCGGGTGAGTTCGGGGCGCTGGGATACGATGCCCGTCGACGACGTGCCCGCCGAGGTCACCGACAGCGCGCTCAGGGCGGCCAACGCCATCGGCAACGGCCTGTACGGCGTGGACGTGAAGCAGACCGGGAAGCGCTGCTACGTGATCGAGGTGAACGACAACCCGAGCCTCGACGGCGGGGTCGAGGACGCCGTGCTCGGCGATCAGCTCTACGACCGCATCATGGCCGTCTTCCTGGCGCGGGTGGAAGCCCGCAAGCGGGGCCGCGCCAATGGCTGACCGGGACACGCTGGGCCTGTTCGAGGGCTACGGCATCGAGATCGAATACATGATCGTGGATGCGGCCAGCCTGGACCCGGCGCCGGCCTGCGACTGGCTGCTCACCGAGGCCGCGGGCGAGCTCACGGACGAGTACGACAACGGTGCCATCGCCTGGAACAACGAACTCGCCATGCACGTGGTGGAGTTCAAGACCAACGGCCCGGTGCCCTCCTTGGACGGCGTGGCCGGCCACTTCCAGGCGAACGTCGCCCGCGCCGGCGAGATACTGGCCGGCCGCGGGCTGCGTCTGCTGCCGGGGGCCATGCACCCCTGGCTGGAGCCCGCCACCGACATCCGTCTGTGGCCCCACGGTCAGCGCGACATCTACCAGGCGTTCGACCGCATCTTCGACTGCCGCGGCCACGGCTGGGGCAACCTGCAGAGCATGCAGATCAACCTGCCGTTTCGCGGCGACCGGGAATTCGCGGCGCTGCATGCAGGGGTGCGGCTGGTGCTGCCGCTCCTGCCCGGCATCGCGGCCAGTTCGCCTGTCATCGACGGTTTCGTCACCGAGCGCCGGGACAACCGGATGCGCGTCTATCGCAGCAACTGCGCCCGGGTGCCCTCGGTGACCGGCCAGGTGGTGCCGGAGCCGATTGCGGGCATGGACGATTACCACGAGCGCATACTGGAGCGGACCTACGGCGACCTCGCGCCGCTCGATCCGGACGGCGTGCTGCGCCACGAGTGGGTGAACGCCCGCGGCGCCATCGCCCGTTTCGACCGTATGGCCATCGAGATCCGCGTCATCGACAGTCAGGAGTGCCCGGCGGCCGACCTCGCGATTGCGGATCTCGCGGCGGGCGTGATCCGCGCGCTGGTGGAGGAGACCTGGGCGCCGCTGGCGACGATCGCGGCCTGGCCCCAGGACGACCTGGTGCGATTGCTGGCGCTCACCGAAGAGCGGGCCGAGTCCCTCGAGATCACGGACTCCCGTTTCCTGCGCTGCTTCGGCTACGACGGCAGCTCGGAGACCGTGAGCCACCTGTGGGGGCGGCTGGCCGAGGACCTGAGCGCGCGGGGCTGGCTGCTGCCCGCATCCGAGGAGCCGCTCGAGCTGTATCTCCGCCACGGCACGCTGGCAAGCCGCATTCGCCGGGCGCTGCCGCCCGAGCCGGGCCGCAACGACCTGCGGGAGGTCTATCGCCAGCTCGCCGACTGCCTCGACGCCGGCCATGGCTTCGTGCCCTGAGACCCGCCTCGTCCTGACCAGCGAGCACGGCACCGCCGCGGTGCCGGCCCGCCATGCGGAGCTCTTCCGCGGGGCCGACGAGCTGCTGTCGAGCCACCGCGCTGTGGATCTGGGCAGCGCGGAGCTGACCACCTATCTCGCACGCCGCACCGGCGTGCGGCCGCACCGCGCACGGGTGACCCGGCTGCTGATCGACTGCAACCGCTCGCCCGGTCACCCGGGGCTCTACTCCGAATTCAGCCGCGCCCTGCCGGCCGCCGAGAGGGCACGCCTGCTCGAGTGCTACTACCGACCCTACCGCGAGGCGGTCGAGGCCGACATCGCACGCGGCATCGAGGCGGGGCAGACGGTGTTGCACGTCTCCGTGCACAGCTTCGCCCGCGTGCTGGACGGGCAGGAGAGGAATGCGGACGTGGGCCTGCTCTACGATCCGGGCCGCGAGCGCGAGAGGGCGTTCTGTCGACGCTGGCAGTCGCTGTTGCAGACCGAGCCCGGCCTGCGCGTGCGGCGAAACTACCCCTACCGGGGCATTGCTGACGGCCTGGTGACCTGGCTGCGCCGGCGTTTCCCCGCCGGGCGCTACGTCGGCATCGAACTGGAGGTCTGTCAGGACATCGCGAGCGGGGGCGATCCCCGCTGGGGACGGCTGAAGCGGCTGCTGGGCGACAGCCTGGAGGCCGTCATGGCGAGCGCTTGCTCCGCTTCTGCGCGTACATGAGGGCATCGGCCTCGCGCAGCATGCTGTCGAGATCGCCGTGGCGGTCCGGGTCGAACAGGACGCGCCCGACGCTGTAGGCCAGCCGATAGTCCTGCCCGGCTTCCGCGTTGCAGTCCGTCACCCGCCGGGCCAGCCGCTCCAGCGGGGCGGCGAGGTCTGCGGCGCCGATGTCCGCCGCGAATACGCAGAACTCGTCGCCGCCCAGCCGTGCCACCACGTCGGAGTGGCGGAACGATTTCAACAGCAGCCGGGCGAACGTGCGGATGGCGCGGTCGCCCTGCTCGTGGCCGCGGGCGTCGTTGATCTCCTTCAGACCGTCCAGGTCGATGACCAGCAGCGCTGCCGGCTTGTCGTGGTTGGCGCACAGGCGCATCAGGCGCTCCGCCGTGCGCAGGAAGCCGCGCCGGTTGGCCAGCCGTGTGAGCTCGTCCGTGACCGCCAGGGTCATGTTCTCGAGCTCCGCCTCCACCATCTCGCCGAGTTCGCACAGCATCTCCATGTCCTCCACGGAGAACAGACGCGGCACCGTGTCCACGGTGAAGAAGGTGCCCACCCGGGAGCCGCCCGGCGCTGACAGCGGATAGCCGGCGTAGAAGCGGAAGCCGGTGCCGTCGGCGAGCAGCGGGTGATCCGCATAGCGGGGATCCGCCGCCGTGTCGTGGACGACGAAGACGTCGTCGGCCGCCAGCGTGGCCGCAGGGTCCGGCGCCGCCGGCGCGCCGTCGATGTTCGTACGCTCGCCGTCGAGGCGCACCCGCGCTACCGGCGTACCGAACAGGCGTTTTGCCAGCCGGGTCGCCCGCTCGAAGCGCTCGTCCTCGGGCGCGTCGAGCATCCGCAGGGAATGGAACAGCTGCAGGCGCGTCGTCTCGCCGCTGGCATCGGTGGATGTCGGCATCACTCGCGGGTTCTCCGTCTTGGTCGTTGCGGCCACCCTACATAATCGGGCGCGACGGCAGTGTGATCCGCGGCACATAAGCGCGGCGGCCCGCCGCCGCGGAACTGGATCACGGTTTCGCGACTCACTTCTCAGGTCGGGAACTGAGCGGCCGCTAAGATTCTCTGGGAGGCGATGAAGGCCGGGTCATACCGTCGGGGATCAGCAGCCGGGGCAGCATGGAAGAACAGCAACAACAACGCATTGGACGATTCGAGGTGAAGCAGCGCCTCGGTCGCGGCGCCCAGGGCTCGGTGTACCTGGCGCACGACCCGTCGCTGGAGCGGCTGGTCGCGGTCAAGCTGCTGAATGCCAGCAACCCGGAGCTCGCAGCCGTGGACGAGGATGGCCGCACCCCGCTGGAGGGGCGCATCGCGAGCCGGCTGCGCCATCCCAACATCGTCTTCATCTACGACGCCGGCGAGTACAAGGGACTGCCGTACCTCGTCTTCGAGTACGTGCAGGGCAAGACGCTGCGCCACATCCTGAGCCAGCACGGCGCCCTGCCGCTGGAACGCGTGTGCGCGTTGATCGGCCCCATCCTGGACGGCGTTGCGGCGGCCCACGAGGAGGATGTGATCCATCTCGACCTCAATCCCCGCAACGTGCTGCTGGACAAGGACGAGCGCCCCCGCATCATGGACTTCGGCTTGTCCCAGGTGGTTGGCCGGGTCAGGCGCAGCAAGGACACGGCCACCGGCACCCTGCGCTACATGGCGCCGGAGCATTTCCGCGGCGGCGAGCTGGGACCCGCGACCGACGTTTTCGCCCTGGGCAGCACCTTCTACGAACTCGTCGCCGGCCGCCCGGCGATGCACGGCGATTCCGCGCCCGCCATCATCCACCAGCTCTGCGAGAGGTCCGTGGACATGGCGCCGTTGCAGGGCTGGCCCGCCGGGGAACTCTTCGCCGCCTTTCTGAAAGGGGCGCTGGAGAAAGACCCGGCCGCCCGCTACCGGGACGCCGGTGCCATGCGCGAGGCGTTCCGGCTGTTCCTGCAGGAGTCGGGCCTCGGCGAACAGGCGCAGTCCCAGTCTCACAGCACGGTGGAATTCCTGCTGCGGCGCATGCAGCGCAAGCAGGACTTCCCGACCATCTCGCGCACCCTGGTGGATATCAACCGGCTCACGGCCAGCGGCAGCGACGCGCCGGCGGAGAAGCTCGCGAACGTGATCCTGCGCGACTACGCGCTGACCAGCAAGCTCCTGAAACTGGTCAACTCCGCCTTCTACGGCCACATCGCCAACGAGGTCACCAGCATCTCCCACGCGGTAATGCTGCTCGGCTTCGAGAAGGTGCGCATGATTGCCAACAGCCTCACCTTCTTCGGCCGCATGCAGGGCAGCCCGGAGCTGAAGGACGCCACCACCCGCTCGTTCATGTGCGGGCTCATGGCCCGCCACCTGGCGCGGCGCAGGGGGCTCCCCGGTGCGGAGGAGGCGTTCATCTACGGCCTGTTCCGCAACCTCGGCGAGAACCTGGTCATCTACTATTTTCCCGAGGAGCATGGCGAGATCCGCCGTCTCATGGTGACCCGCGAGTTATCCAAGATGGCCGCGTCCCGCGGCGTGCTCGGCGTGAGCTACGAGGATCTCGGCGCCGCCGTGGCCCGCGTGTGGAAGCTCCCGGATGCCATCATCGACGTGATCCGCGGGCTGCCCAACGACGAGCCGGAGGAGCCGGCATCGGAGGCCGACCGGCTGCGGGACATCGCGATATTCGCCGAGGAACTCTGCGACGTGGCCGGCATGGACGACCACGAGACCCAGGACGTCGCTCTGGCCCGGCTGGTGGAGCGCTTCTCGGCCAGCGTCGGGGTCGATGCGGAATTCGCCGGCCGGCTCGTCGCGGCCGGCGCGGACAAGCTCCGCCAGTACGCCCCCGTCTTCGAGATCGATGTCGCCGGCAGCGCGTTCTGCCGTTCCGCCATCGCGTGGTCGCGCCGCTATTGCGAGGGCGGCGAGTTCGGCGCCACAGAGACAGCCGTCCGGCAGAAAGCCGGCTGATCCCGCGGCCATCCATCCGACAGCCGCCGAATTGATGGTATATTCGTGCGCACGGACAACTATCATCGGAGAAGGAACAGGCAATGGCTGGGAAATTCGAAATCTACAAGGACAAGAAGGGCGAGTATCGTTTCCGTCTGGTGGCGGGCAATGGTGAGAATCTGCTCGCGAGCGAGGGTTACAAGTCGAAGTCGAGCGCCATGAACGGCGCCGAGTCCGTGCAGAAGAACTGTGGCGACGCCAATTGCTTCGTCAAGAACACGACTCCCACGGGCAAGTTCCGCTTCAATATGAAGGCGAAGAACCACCAGGTCATCGGCACCAGCCAGAACTACGAGTCGGAGTCGAGCCGCGACAACGGTATCCAGGCTGTCGCTCGCGCCGCCAAAGGGGCGAAGGTCGTCGATCTGACCTGAGGGAGCGGCGGCGGCAGCACTGCCGCCACTGCATCGGACAGACCGATCGGACAGAGGCGGATCCGGCCACCGGATCCGCCTTTTCTTTTTTCGACAGGCCCGCGCTCCGCGTGCAGAGGCAGGCGGGCGTGGCAGAATAGTGGTGAATCCCCTTGTCCGAATCGCTGATGACCCAGACCGCCGCATCCGCCAAGGAGCCGCCCCGCCTGATCCCGTTCGAGCGCGCGCCGAATTTTCGCGACCTCGGCGGCTATTGCACGGCAGAGGGGCGCCAGGTCGCCTGGGGCCGCGCGTTTCGCAGCAGCCACCTCGGCTGGCTGACGCCGGCCGACCGCGAACGCTTCGCCGCGCTGAACATCGGCGAGGTATTCGACCTGCGCCGGACCAGCGAGTCCGAGGCCTATGCCAACCGGATCCCGCCCAGCATCCGCAGCCACCATTTCGATATCGACGTCGGCAGCACGAAGAGCTACCGCCGGCGGCTGGAGGCGGGCACCGCCACCCGCGAGTCCACTCACGACATGATGGTGGACGCGTACCGCAGCTACGTCACCGGATTCGCGGAGCGCTTCGGCCGTCTGCTGAAACTGCTGGCCACCGCCGACGAACACGCGGTGGTCATCCACTGCATGGTCGGCAAGGATCGCACCGGCATCGCCGCCGCCCTGCTGCTCGGCGCCCTGGAGGTGCCCCGGGAGGACATTCTCGAGGACTACCTGCTGTCCTCCACCTATTATCCGCCCGAGGAGATCCTCGCTCGCATCCGTCAGACCATCGAGGACTCGCTGGCGGGGCCGTGGGACGACGAGACGGTGGCGCCGTTCTGCTCCGTCCACGAGGACTACCTCACCGCGGCCTTCGAGGAGATTGACCGGCGCTACGGTGACACGGAGGCCTATCTGCGCGCAGCGCTCGAGCTGGACGACGCGGATCTGGGACTGCTGCGCGAGCGCTTCCTGGAGTAGGGCGGGAGTAGCGCGGCTGCGTCAGCCCAGCATGGCGAAAAGCCGTTGCCAGGCGCCCGGGTCGGTGACGGCCACGAATATCAGGCCCGATAGCGCGCCCCAGAGGTGCGCGTCGTGGTTGATCCTGCCCGCGGCGCGGCGCGCCGAATACCAGCTGTAGACGACGTAGGCCACCGCGAACAGCGGCGCCGGTATCGGCACCGGCAGCGGCAGGATGAAGATCGAATAGGTCGGAAAGTAGACGATGAAGGCGAACAGCACCGCAGAGATGGCGCCCGAGGCGCCCAGCGAGGCGTAGCCGGGGTTGTCGCGGTGCTTCACGAAGGTGCCGGCATGGCTCGCCAGCAGCCCGATCGCGTAGAGGATCACGAACGGCACCGTGCCGATGTGGCGCTCGAGCGGCAGGCCGAAGAAGAAGAACGTGATCATGTTGAAGGCGAGGTGGGGCACGTCGCCATGGATGAAGCCGCTGGTGACGGCGGTGTGCCAGTCGCGCCCGCGGCGCAGCCGGGCGGGCCGGAACAGGTTCGCCTCGATGATGCGCGGATTAGCGTACAGGCCCGCCAGGCTGACCGCGAGGGTCAGCACGAGCAGCGCGAGTGAGGCGGGATTGGCGGCTAATGACATCGATCGGCTCCGGGCTGGCCCGTATGCTAGCACCCCGGCTGGCACCGCAGTGCGTCCTCCTCGTCGGCAAATGGGCATCTGCGCAGGGCTTCTGCTAGTGTCGACCGGATGGACGAAGGCGACTACACAGACCTGTTCCGCGACTGGCATGTGCCGCTGCCGCCGGTCACCGAAAACCCGGACGGCGAGCCCCGGCGGGTGGGCGTCGAGCTGGAGATGATCGGTCCCGGCGTGGCCGAGGTCAGCCGGCTGGTGGCCACCCATTTCGGCGGGCAGGTGGAGGAGAAGAGCCGCTACGAACACCTGGTGCACGGCGATCCCGCCGGCGACTGGGGGGTGGAGCTCGACTACGAATACCTCAAGCAGAAGGGCCGCGAAGAAGACCCGGAGTCGGACCTGGCCGCCTTCATCGACGAGGCCGCCGAGAGTCTCGTCCGTGCCGGCGCCGAGGCGGTGGTGCCGGTGGAGGTGGTCAGCCCGCCGCTGCCGATGGAGCGCCTCGCGGAGGTGCAGTCGCTGATCGCGCGGCTGCGCCATGCCGGCGCCCGGGGGACCGGGGCCGGCATCTCCTACGCCTTCGGCCTGCAGCTCAACCCGGAACTGCCGTCGCTGGACCCGGGCACCGTCGTCGCCTATCTCAAGGCTTTCTTCTGCCTGTACGACTGGCTGGAGAAGCGCTCGGCACCCGATTTCACGCGGCGGCTGACCCGCTTCATGGCGCCGTTCCCCGCCCGCTACGTGCGCAAGGTGGTCGACCCCGATTACCAGCCCGGCCAGGCGCGCCTGATCGACGACTACCTGGCGGACAACCCCACGCGCAACCGGGCGCTGGATCTGCTGCCGCTGTTTCTCCATCTGGACGAGCAGCGGGTGCGCGCGGTGGTGGACGACCCGCGGGTGAAGCCGCGCCCCACCTTCCACTACCGCCTGCCGAATTGCGAGATCGATCGGCCCTACTGGGGCATCCATCTCGCCTGGGCCGACTGGCTGAAGGTGGAGGCGCTGGCGGCGGACCGGGCGAGGCTCACTCGCATCTGCAGGGCCTATGCCCGCTGGCTGGACGAGCCGCTCGGGCACCTGCTGGAGAACTGGGCACGGGAGGTCGAGTCTTGGCTGGGCCAGACGGCAGACCGCTGATCGGCATCACCGGCCCGCGCCGTGGGGCGTGGGGACCGCGAGTCTGCGTGCATCTCGGCGTGCTGCTGGCCGGCGGCCGGCCGCGCCACCTGCGGCCCGGCGACCGGGTGTCCACGGGCGACCTGGACGGCGTGATCGTCACCGGCGGGCACGACGTGGAACCGGTGCTCTACAAGGCCGAGGCCGAGGTCGAGGGCCGCTACGACCCGGAGCGTGACGCCTTCGAATCCGAGATCATCGACTGCGCGCTCGCCGACGGCACGCCGCTGCTCGGCATTTGCCGGGGCGCGCAGCTCCTGAACGTGCGGCTGGGCGGCACCCTGTTCCAGGACCTGCGCAGCCGCCGCCACCGCACCTCGCACCGGCGCACGCTGCTGCCGCTGAAGACGCTGTGCGTGCGCGAGGACACCCGGCTGGCCGGTCTTCTCGGCGGACAGGAACTGAAGATCAACAGCCTGCACAACCAGAGCATCGACCGGCTGGGCGAGGGCCTGGAGGTGTCCGGCCGGGATCTCGACGAGATCGTTCAGGCCGTGGAGGAACCCCGTCGCCATTTCCTCATGGGCGTGCAGTGGCACCCGGAGTTCCTGCTGTACCTGTCCCGTCAGCGGCGGCTGTTCCGCCGGCTGGTGGCGGCGGCCCGGGAGTATCGGTCCGGGGGGCCGCACGCTTGATCACCTACGTCGGCCTCTTCTTCACCGCACTCCTGGCGGCCACGCTGCTGCCGTTCTACTCGGAGGTCCTGTTCGCCGGCCTGCTGGTGGAAGGCTACGACCCGCTGGCGCTGTGGGCCTGGGCGACGGCCGGCAACACGCTGGGCGGGGCGGTGAACTGGGCGCTGGCGCGTTTCTTCCTGCGCTTCGAGGACCGGCGCTGGTTTCCGTTCCGGGAGAAGAATCTGGGCCGCGCCCAGGCCTGGTTCCAGCGCTACGGCGTCTGGTCCCTGCTGATGGCCTGGGCGCCGATCGGCGGCGATGCGCTCACCTTCGTCGCCGGGCTGATGCGGGTGCGCTTCGGGCTGTTCCTGCTGCTGGTCGGCATCGGCAAGGGCGCCCGCTACGCCGTCGTGCTCTGGATGGTGGAGGGCGCGAGTCGAGCGGTCGCCTGACGCGGGCAAAAATTGACAGCCCGGTCGGTATTCTGCATCTTGCCGCGGTCGGCTGACTCGGGGGAGCGCCGCCGGGGGTGCGAGCCCGGTACGATCGCGGGGGAAAGATGTGGATGCGCGACCGCCCTTGAGTCTGGCGGATAACCGCTACGCTCGTCGGGCGTTGCTCTGCCTGCTGTATTTCACCCAGGGGTTCCCCTGGGGTTTCGCCACCGTCGCGTTGCTGGCCATCCTGAGCGAGGCGGGCCACGACAAGGCCCAGACGGCCACCGTGACGGCCATGGCGATCCTGCCCTGGAGCTTCAAGTTCGTCTGGGCTCCGATGATCGACTCGCTGCGGTTCCCGGCGATGGGGCTGCGCCGTCCCTGGCTCATGTTCGCCCAGAGCGCCATGGCCGTGACGCTGCTGGGTGCCGTGTACACGGGAGCGCTGGAGAGTACGGGCACGCTGACCTGGATCGCCTGGGTGTTCTTCATCCACAACTGCTTCGCGTCGATGCAGGACGTGGCGGCGGACGCGCTGGCGGTAGACCTGCTGGACGACAGCGAGCGGGGCCGGGTCAACGGCTTCATGTGGGGCTCGAAACTCGTCGGCATCGCGGTGGGCGGCGCCGGCATGGGCTTCGTGGCCGCCCGCTGGGGCATCCCGACGGCCGTCATCATCCAGGCGGTGATGGTGATCGCGGTGCTGGCGGTGGTCATCGCCTGGCCGGAGCGGGCGGGCGAGAAGCGGCTGCCGTGGAGCGCCGGGCGGGCCCAGGGTGTCGCCGCGGCGCGGGATTTCGGGCCGTTGATCACGCTGAAAGAGCTGAAGCGCGCCTTCTCCAACCGCACCACGGCCACGTTGCTGATATTCGGCGTCATCCACGTCTCGACCGAAGGCCTGTTCTACCCCCTGACCACGGAGTTCTTCGTGCAGGGACTGGGCTGGAGCGCGGAGCGGTTCTCCCGGGCCCAGGGGACCTGGGGCGTGCTCGGCGAACTGGTGGGCGCGCTGGCCGGCGGCTATCTCTGCGACCGTTACGGGCGCCGGCGCATGGCGGCGGTGGGGCTCACCGTGCTCGCCGCGTCCATGGGCGGCTTCGGTCTGCTGTTCGCCGGTTCCTTCGATGCCGACGGCGGGCACGTGGTGCTGCTGCCGGCCTTCAAGGGCGCCATGGCATTTTCGACCGTCGCCATGTTCTCGCTCTACATGAAGGTCTCCTGGACGGCGGCCGCGGCCACCCAGTTCACGCTGTACATGGCCATGGGCAACCTCGGGTACGCGCTGGGCGCCAAGCTGCTGACCTGGCTGGATCTGGCCGGCTACGACCTGCGCCTGGACGAGCTCTACCTGCTGGGCGGGATCATGCCGCTGCTGGCGCTGCTGCTGCTGATCGGCCTGGATCCCGACGGCGTCGAGCGGCGCAAGATCGCCGAGCGCGAAGCTCTCGCGGCCAGGGCGGTCGCGAGGGCCGCTGCAGCAGGCTGAGTTAGACTGGGGTCATGGACGACGTGGCCCCGAGACCTTCTTCCCAGGGCATCTACATCCTGGCGGCGCTGTGGGCGCTGGTGATGCTGTCGGCGGCGGTCGCGCCACGCCTGGTGCCGGCGGATGGAGGGCTGGCTTCGGGCGCTACGGCCACGCTGGCGGTGCTGGCGCTGCTGAGCCTCGCCGCGCTGATCGCCGTGTGGCTGCTGCTGCAGACACTGCCCCGCCTGCGCGCGCTGGGACGGCTCCCGCGGGTGCTGGGAATCGCGCCCGCCGTACTGAATATCCTGGCCATCGCCTGGGTCTGGCACCTCATCACCGTCTGACGCGGGAACGATTCTTCCGTATCATTGGGGATTGGCCCGGCCCGCCGAAGGGCCCGAGAACTAAGAACTCAACGTGGAGAACCCTATGAAGATCGGTGTGCCCCGGGAGACATGGCCCGGCGAGAAACGCGTGGCCACCACTCCCGAAGTGGTCGGTCAGCTGATCAAGCTCGGATTCTCGGTGCAGGTGGAGAGCGGCGCCGGCAGCGCCGCGGATTTCTCCGACGATGCCTACAGCGAGGCCGGCGCGAGCATCGTCGAGAACGCCCACGAACTCTGGAAGACCAGCGAGATCGTCCTGAAGGTGCGCCCGCCCGAGAGCGAGGAGGTGGAACTCCTGCAGGAAGGCCAGACACTGGTGAGCTTCCTGTGGCCGGCCCAGAACGAGGATCTCCTGAACCGGCTCTCCGAGAAGAAGGTGACGGTGCTCGCGATGGATTCCATCCCGCGCATCTCCCGCGCCCAGAAGATGGACGCGCTCTCCTCCATGGCGAACATCGCCGGTTACCGCGCCGTCATCGAGGCCGCCCAGCATTTCGGGCGTTTCTTCACCGGCCAGATCACCGCGGCCGGCAAGATCCCGCCCGCCAGGGTGCTGGTGATCGGCGCCGGCGTGGCAGGTCTGGCGGCGATTGGCGCTGCGCGCGGCATGGGCGCCATCGTGCGCTCCTTCGACACCCGCCCCGAAGTGAAGGAGCAGGTGGAGAGCATGGACGCCGAGTTCCTGATGCTCGACTTCGAGGAAGAGGGCTCGGGCGAGGGCGGCTACGCCAAGGTCATGAGCGAGGAGTTCATCAAGGCCGAGATGGCGCTGTTCGCCGAGCAGGCGAAGGACGTGGACATCATCATCACGACGGCGCTCATCCCGGGCAAGCCGGCGCCGAAGCTCATCACCGCCGAGATGGTGGAGTCGATGAAGCCGGGCAGCGTCGTCGTCGACCTGGCCTCGGAGCAGGGCGGCAACTGCGAGCTGACCGAGCCGAACGAGGTGGTCGAGCAGCACGGCGTGACCATCATCGGTTACACGGATCTGCCGAGCCGGCTCGCGGCCCAGTCCAGCCAGCTGTACGGCACAAACCTCCGCCACCTGCTGACCGACATGACGCCGGAGAAGGACGGCAAAATCGTCGTCGACTTCGACGACGAGGTGGTGCGCGGCGCCACCGTGGTGAAGGAGGGTGAGATCACGTGGCCGCCGCCGGCGCCCAAGATCAGCGCGGCGCCGCCGCCGAAGGCTGAAGCCGAGCCGCCGCCACCGCCGGCCGAGGAGAAGAAGCCGAGCGTGTGGGGCCCGGTGGTCCTGTTCGGCGTGGGCGCGCTGGCGATGCTCGGACTCGGCGCGGTCGCGCCGCCGTCCTTCATGCAGCACTTCACCGTGTTCGTGCTGGCCTGCTTCGTCGGCTACATGGTCATCTGGAACGTGAGGCCTTCGCTGCACACGCCGCTGATGAGCGTCACGAATGCCATCTCCAGCATCATCATCATCGGTGCGCTGCTGCAGATCTCCTCGCCGGTCGGCTGGATCGCCTGGATGGCCGGTTTCACGGTGCTGATCACCGCCATCAATATCGCCGGTGGTTTCGCCGTCACGCAGCGCATGCTGCAGATGTTCCGCAAGTAGGAGACAGACATGCCACAGGGAATCGTCACCGTCGCTTACATCGGCGCGACCATCCTCTTCATCCTCGCCCTGGGCGGGCTCTCCAACCAGGAGACCGCGCGGCGGGGGAACCTCTACGGCATCACGGGCATGGCCATCGCCCTGCTTGCCACCATCTTCGGCATCGTCACCGACAACTACGTCCTGCTGATCGTGGCGCTCGCCATCGGCGGCACCATCGGCCTGCTGGTAGCGCGGCGTGTGCAGATGACCCAGATGCCGGAGCTGGTCGCCATCCTGCACAGCCTCGTGGGCCTCGCCGCCGTGTGCGTCGGCTTCGTCAACTTCGGCGACCCCTCGGTGCACTTCACCGGCGTCGACAAGACCATCCACGACGTGGAGACCTATCTCGGCATCCTCATCGGTGCCGTTACTTTCTCGGGCTCGGTGATCGCCTTCGGCAAGCTGTCCGGACGCATGGGCGGCAATCCGCTGCTGCTGCCCGCCCGGCACTGGCTGAATCTCGGCCTGCTGATCGGCGCCATCTGGCTCGGTGCCGAGTTCGTCGAGCAGTCGGCGGCCGGCGGCGGGCTGTGGCCGCTCATCTTCATGACCCTCATCGCGCTCGCCTTCGGCGTGCACATGGTGATGGCGATCGGCGGCGCGGACATGCCCGTGGTGGTCTCGATGCTGAACAGCTACTCCGGCTGGGCGGCGGCGGCCACCGGCTTCATGCTCAGTAACGATCTCCTGATCGTGACCGGCGCGCTGGTGGGCTCCAGCGGCGCCATCCTCTCCTACATCATGTGCCGGGCCATGAACCGCAAGTTCCTGAACGTGATCGCCGGCGGCTTCGGCACCGGCGGCGGCATGGCCGCGGCGGGCGACGGCGAGGAGGGAGAGGTCAACCCCATCACCCCGGAGGACACCGCTGCGCTGCTGGACGACGCCAAGGAAGTGATGATCGTGCCCGGCTACGGCATGGCCGTGGCCCAGGCCCAGCACGTCGTGTATGAACTCACGCGCATGCTGCGCGACAAGGGCGTGAACGTGCGCTTCGGCATCCACCCGGTGGCCGGCCGCATGCCGGGCCACATGAACGTGCTGCTGGCCGAGTCCAAGGTGCCCTACGACATCGTGTTCGAGATGGACGAGATCAACGACGACTTCCCGGATGTGGACGTCTCCATCGTGATCGGCGCCAACGACATCGTGAACCCGTCCGCCCAGGAAGTGCCGGACAGCCCCATCGCCGGCATGCCGGTGCTGGAGGTGTGGAAGGGCAAGACCACGATCGTGCTGAAGCGCAGCATGGCCACCGGCTATGCCGGCGTGCAGAACCCGCTGTTCTTCAAGGAGAATACGCGCATGCTGTTCGGCGACGCCAGGGAGAGCCTGGATGCCGTACTGAAAGCCCTCTGACGCTCCGTGGCCGGTAAAACGATCACGAAAATCCTCGTCGCGAACCGGAGCGAGATCGCGATCCGGATCGTGCGCGCCGCCTACGAGCTGGGACTCGAGGCGGTCAACGTCTATTCCGACGAGGATCATCTCACCCTGCACCGCTTCAGCGGCCACGAGGCCTACCGGATAGGCCACGGCCTCACGCCCACGGGCGCCTACCTGAACATCGACGAGATGCTGCGGGTGGCGCGCCAGTCCGGCTGCGATGCCGTGCATCCGGGTTACGGCTTCCTGTCCGAGAACCCGGACTTCGCCGAGGCCTGCGCTGAGGCCGGCATCACCTTCATCGGCCCGAGGCCGGAGGTGATGCGCCGGCTCGGCAACAAGGTGCAGGCCCGCCAGATCGCCGAGGCCGCCGACGTGCCGGTGATGCCGGCCACCGAACCGCTGCCGGACGACCGGGACGAGGTCTCGCGCCTGGCGGCGGAGATCGGCTACCCGGTGATGCTGAAGGCGAGCTGGGGCGGCGGCGGCCGCGGCATGCGGGTCATCGAGGACGAGCGCGAGCTGCACGGCCAGATCGAAATGGCGCGCCGTGAGGCGAAGGCCGCCTTCGGCAACGACGAGGTGTACCTGGAGAAACTGGTGCGCCGCGCTCGCCATGTCGAGGTGCAGGTGCTGGGCGACGAGCACGGCAACGTGGTGCACCTGTTCGAGCGGGACTGCAGCGTGCAGCGCCGTCACCAGAAGGTGGTGGAACGCGCGCCGGCGCCCTACCTGGATGACGCGGCCCGGGAGGACATCTGCAACGCCGCACTGCGGCTAGCCCGCTCGGTCGACTACACCAATGCGGGCACCGTCGAGTTCCTGCAGGACGTCGACACCGGCGCCTTCTACTTCATCGAGGTCAACCCGCGGGTGCAGGTGGAGCACACCGTCACGGAGCAGGTGACCGGACTCGACATCGTCAAGAGTCAGATCCAGATCGCCGCCGGCGGGCGCATCGGCGACCCCGACACCTGCGGCATCCCGGCGCAGGCCGACATCCGCATGCGCGGCTCGGCGCTGCAGTGCCGGGTGACCACCGAGGATCCGCGCAACAACTTCATCCCGGATTTCGGCCGCATCGTCGCCTACCGCAGCCCGGCGGGCCCGGGCATCCGCCTGGACGCGGGCACCGCGTATTCGGGCGCGGTCATCACGCGTCATTACGACAGTCTGCTGGTGAAGGTCACCGCATCGGGTCAGAACGACCTGGAGGCCGTCCATCGCATGCGCCGTGCGCTCGGCGAATTCCGCGTGCGCGGCGTGGAGACCAACCTCGAGTTCCTGCAGGGCCTGGTGACCCACCCGCGATTCCTCGAGGCCGATTACAACACCCGCTTCATCGACGAGACGCCGGAGCTGCTCGACCTGCCGCTGCCGCAGACCCACGCGACCAAGCTCGTCCACTACATCGGCGAGGTGATCGTCAACGGCAACGCCCAGGTGGAGGGCCGCGCGCGGCCGGCGAGCCGCCGGGCGCCCGAGCCGCCGCCGGTGCCGGACCTCCCGGTCGCCGACGGCGTTCGCCAGATTCTGGAGCGCGACGGCCCCGAGGCGGTCGCCCGCTGGCTGAAGGAACAGCCGGTGCCGGTGGTGACCGACACCACGTTCCGCGACGCCCACCAGTCGCTGCTCGCCACCCGCATGCGCTCGATCGACATGCTGCGGATCGCGCCCCACTACGCGCGGCTCATGCCCGGCCTTTTCTCCGTGGAGTCCTGGGGCGGCGCCACCTTCGACGTCGCCATGCGCTTCCTGAAGGAAGACCCGTGGCAGCGGCTGGCCGATCTCTCCGAGGCCATGCCGAATCTCATGCAGCAGATGCTGCTCCGGGCATCGAACGGCGTCGGCTACACCAACTACCCGGACAACGTGGTGCGCCACTTCACCCACCGGGCGGCGGAGGCGGGCGTCGACGTCTTCCGCATCTTCGACTGCCTGAACTGGGTGGAAAACATGCGCGTCGCCATCGACAGCGTGCGCGAGACCGGCAAGATCGCCGAGGCGGCCATCTGCTACACCGGTGACATCCTGGACCCTGGCCGCCCCAATTACGACCTGGCCTATTACGTGGAGCTGGCGAAGGAGCTCGAGGCCGCGGGCGCCCACATCCTGGCCATCAAGGACATGGCCGGGCTGCTGAAGCCCGCGGCCGCGACGAAGCTGATAACGGCGCTGAAGCAGGAGATCGGCCTGCCCATCCACTTCCATACCCACGACACCAGCGGTGCCGCCGTCTCCAGCATCCTCGCGGCGGTGGCCGCCGGAGTGGATGCCTTCGACACCGCGATGGACGCCATGAGCGGCCTCACCTCCCAGCCCTGCATGGGCTCGGCGGTGGCGGCGCTGAAATTCACCGATCACGACACCGGCCTGGACGAGACCCACATCCGCACCCTGTCCAATTACTGGGAGCAGGTGCGCGGCCAGTACGCCGCGTTCGAGCCCGACATCCGCGCGGGCGCCTCCGAGGTCTATCTGCACGAGATGCCCGGCGGCCAGTTCACCAATCTCAAGGAACAGGCGAACTCGCTCGGCATCGGCCGGCGGTGGCACGAGGTCGCGCGGGCCTATGCCGACGTGAACCAGGCCTTCGGCGACATCGTCAAGGTGACGCCGTCCTCGAAAGTGGTGGGCGACATGGCGCTGATGATGGTCACCCAGGACATCACCATCGAGCAGGTCTGCGACCCGGAGCGTGACATCTCCTTCCCCGACTCGGTGGTGGCTCTCTTCGCCGGCGAGCTCGGCCAGCCACCCGGCGGTTTCCCGCGCGACCTGCAGAAGAAGGTGCTGCGCGGGAAGAAACCGCTCACCGACCGGCCGGGCAAGCATCTGGAGCCGGTGGATCTCGAGGCGGAACGCGAGAAGCTGTCCGAGACCATCGGCCGGCCGGCCTCGGAGCTGGATCTGGCCAGCCACAACATGTATCCGAAGGTCTTCGGCGAGTTCGAGGCCCACTGGCAGGAGTACGGCGACGTGAGCGTCCTGCCGACTCACGTGTTCTTCTACGGCATGGAGCCCGGCGAGGACATCACGGTCACCATCGTCGAGGACGGGCGCCAGGCGGTGATCCGTTATCTCACGGCTTCCGAAGCGGACCCCGAGGGCGTGCGCCACCTGTTCTTCGAGGTGAACGGCTGGCCGGCCTCGGTGCGCATCGCCGACAACGCGCTGGCCCACGACAAGGTCATGCACGAGCGTGCCGACCTGTCCAACCCGAAACACGTCGCCGCGCCGATGCCGGGCCTGATCGTCTCCGTCGCAGTCGAACCAGGCCAGAAGGTGGAGCGGGGCGATCCGCTGCTGACCATGGAAGCCATGAAGATGGAGACCGCGGTCTCGGCCGAGCGAGAGGGCACCGTGAAGCGGGTGGTCGCCGGCCCCGGTGCCCAGGTCGAGGCGAAAGATCTGCTGATCGAGTTCGAGTAAGGCCGGCTCAGGCGAGGAAGGCGTCGATGCCGGCGATGGACGCCGGTTCGTTCAGCATCGGCGCGTGGCCGCGGTTCGGTACGGGCACGACCTCAAGGTCCGGTTTCGCGGCGCGCATCTTCGCGACGATCTCGTCGGTGAGGATGTCGGAGAGCACGCCGTGGATCAGCAGCGTCGGGGTTTCCGCGAGGCCTGCGAACAGCACCCAGGGATCCTCCAGTTCGCCGCCGACCTCGCGCAGCGCATCGCCGATCTTAGGGTCGCAGTCGAGCCGCGGCACACCGTGCTCGTCCTCCCGGTAGCCGGTGCGCGCGTAGGCGAGCCATTCCTCGTCGCTGAGGTCGGGATAGGCGACGCCGTAGTTCGCCTTCGACAGCGCGACGGCATCCTCCCAGGAGCGGATATCCGGCGTCCTGCCCGCGTAGCCCATGATGCGGGCCAGGCCTTCCGGCGCGATCTCGGGACCGACGTCGTTCAGGATGACCCGGTCCACCAGCTTCGGCTGCCGGTGATTCAGTGCCATGGAGACCAGCCCGCCCAGGGAGGTGCCCAGGCACACGATCCGCTCGAGGCCGAGTTCCGCGACCAGCTTCTCCACGTCGCGCACGTAGGTGAGCGGATGATAGTTCCGCCATTCGCGGTCGTAGTCGGACAGGCCGCGGCCGCGGAAGTCCGGCGAGATCACCCGGCGTCCGGGTGACAGGTCGTGTGACAGGTGATCGGCAATGGTCTCGAAGTCCCGGCTATTGCGGGTGAGGCCCGGCAGGCAGAAGACCGGCGGCCGGCCATCGTCACCGCCCTGCGGGCGGTAGTCCCGGTAATGGAGGCGCAGGCCGTCCTCGCTCTCGAAGTACTCGTCGCTGTAATGACTGTGGTCGGTCATGGGTCGGGCCTCAGAAGGTCGAATTCGCGTAGTCCTCGCGCAGCTCACGCTTCAGAACCTTGCCGTTGGGATTGCGGGGCAGCTCGTCCACGAAAGCCACGCCGGCCACCCGCTGCTGCCTGCCTACCCGTTCGTTGATCCAGCCTGCGAGGGCCTCCGCGTCGATGTTGGCATCGGCTGCCGGCACCACCACCGCGAGCGGCGTCTCGCCCCATTTTTCGCTGGGCACGCCGATCACCGCCACGTCCGCCACATCGGGGTGGCGCGCGGCCACGGCCTCGATGTCGGCGGGATAGATATTCTGGGCGCCGGACAGGATCATGTCCTTCTTGCGGTCGACCAGGTACAGGAAGCCTTCCTCGTCCAGGCGGCCGATGTCGCCCGTGCGCAGCCAGCGCCGGCCTTCTGCATCGGTCCAGGTGGACTCCTCGTTGGCGTCGTCCCGGTTCAGGTAGCCGGTCATCAGCAGCCGGCCGTAGCCGACGATCTCGCCCGGCTCTCCGGCCGGCATCACCTCGTCTTCGTTGCCCAGGATCACGAGGTCCTGCCCCGGGCAGGGCCGGCCCACGGAATTCATGCGCAGGGCCGCATCCTCCGGCTGCAGCGTCGTGACCAGTCCTTCCGTGAGGCCGTAGAGTTCGATGAAGTCGGAGCAGATCTCGTCGTAGATCCGCTGCTTCAGCGATTCGTGCAGCGGCGAGCCGCAGCACATCAGGCTGTGCAGACTCGAAAGGTCATATTGCCCGAAGGCGGCATGCTCGAGGATGCGCTGGAACTGAACCGGCACCATGGCGGAGTGAGTGATGCCTTCTCCCGCGACCGTGGAGAGGAATCGCTCTACGTCGAAGGTCGGCATGACCACGATGGTGCCGCCGCACCAGAAGGTGGCGAGCATCGCCACCCAGGTGATGTTGGAGTAGAGGCCCAGCGAGCACAGCGTGCGCGCGCCGCCGTGATAGCGCAGCGCCAGCGCCATGTCGTACGCCCAGGCCGCCCGGCACTGGTGGGAATGCACGATGCCTTTCGGCAGGCCGGTGGTACCGGAGCTGTAGATGATGTTGCACTCGTGGTCCGCGCTCACGGGAAACCCGCTCTCACGCGGCGGGTGATGATCCCGCCACTCGGCGTAGTGGGTGAACCCCCCGGCAGATGCGCCGTGGCCAATCATGCGGCCGGCAAGTTCTTCGGGCAGCTCGTCGCTCATTTCCGCCAGCCGCTGCACGTGCTCGTGGGAGGCGATGACCGCCCTGGCGCCGCTGTCGCGGATGAGGGTGAGTATCCCGTCGTCGCTCACCGAGACGTTCAAAGGCACGGCGACGAAGCCGCCGTAGATCGCGCCGAACTGGGCTTCGGCCATCTCCAGGCCGTTGCGCATCAGGACGATCACCCGGTCCCCGGGTTCGAGGCCGAGCGCCGCCAGGCCCGCGGCGACGCGCCCGAGGCGCTTCCGATAGGCAGACCAGGTGAGCGTTTCCCCATTGCAGATCACCGCCGGCTTGCTCGCGAGCCAGCGGGCGTTCAGATCGATGATGTCGGGCAGATAGGCTTCCCCGGCGCGGAACCAGGCCATATGCGATCCCCCCTCGCATGAATTTCAACGCTCGTTGAAGCCTATTTCAACATTTGTTGAATTGCAAGGGGGCGCCCCCTAGAATGCAGAAGCACTGACCGCACGGTGATCTGGATGGCGAAGAAGCAGCGCAAGACCGAAGCGACCCGGGAACGCATACTGAACGCAGCCGAGGAGTTGTTCGCCCAGCACGGTTTCGACGGTGTTACCGTGCGCCAGATCATGCGCAAGGCCGGGGCCGACGTCGCACTTGCCTACTACCACTTCAAGTCCAAGCGCGACCTCTTCGACGCCGTGCTGCTGCGGCATGCGGAGGTCGTGAATGCCATCCGTCTGCAGGCGCTGGAGGAGGTCGAGGCACGCCACACCGACGACCAGCCGAGCGTGGAGGAGATCATTGCCGCCTTCACCAACCCGCTGCTGCAGCTGCTGGTGGAAGACCACGAGAAGTGGAAGCACTACTTCGCGCTGATCGCCCAGATCAACAACTCGCCGGAGTGGGGCGGCGAACTCATGACCCGCTTCTTCGATCCGCTGGTCAAGCGCTTCCTCGAGGCGCTGATGCGGGCGAAGCCGGAGTGGTCCGACGCCGAGATTTACTGGTCCTATCACTTCCTCTCCGGCGCACTGACCCTCACCTTCGCCGAGACCGGCCGCATCGACAACCTGTCCGGCGGACTGTGCCGCTCCACGGACATGGAGGCCATCAGCGAGCGCATGCCGCGCTTCGTGGCCGCCGGCTTCCGCGCTCTGGCAGAAGGGTAGGAGGGGATTTATCCCCGATCCCCGCCGCAATCGGGCCTGAAGGCCCTCCTACCACGCGCCGGGTCTGCGGTCTTGTAATTCAACCACCGTTGAAATAGGATTCATTCAGCGTTCGTTGAATTACGGCTGCAACGGCCCGAGCGCGGGCAGGCACTAAGGTGCCGCTTATACAACCAACGGGGGATCTTCCATGTCTTTACGTTACCGCTATGCCCGAAAACTGGGTGCAGTTCTGGCCGTCGCGTTGCCCGTGACCGGTTTCGGTCCGGTCGCCGTGGCCCAGACCGACGACGGCGCACGTGCCGTCGAGGAGATCGTCGTGACCGCACGTCGCCGCGAGGAGACGCTGCAGTCGGTGCCGATCGCGATCTCCGCCTTCAATGCCAGTGAGCTCGAGCGACTGCAGGCGGATCAGCTCGATGGTATCCAGGGTGCCGTACCCAACCTTAACCTGGTGCAGGGCCGCGGATCGGCCTCCAGTGCCAATGTCTTCATCCGTGGCATCGGACAGCCGGACGCGCTGCAGACGTTCGACCCGGCGGTGGGCATCTATCTGGACGACGTCTACATCTCGCGCATCCAGGGTGCGCTGTTCTCGCTGTATGACATCGAGCGCATCGAGGTGCTGCGCGGGCCCCAGGGCACGCTGTACGGCAAGAACACGATTGCCGGCGCCATCCGTCTGGTCACCCGCAAGCCCAGCCAGGAGTTCGAGGCACGCGGCGAACTGACCGTCGGCGACTACAGCCGCACGGCAGGCCGCTTCTATCTCACCGGCGGCCTCACCGACACGCTGGCCGTCAGTTTCTCCGGCCTCATGGACCAGCGCGACGGTCTGGTGGACGATCCGATCAGCGGGCGTGAGTACAACGACCGGGACAACACTTCCGGCCGCCTCGCGCTGGCCTGGGATCCGACCGAGAATTTCGAGGCGATACTGGCGGTCGACGCCACGCGCCAGAAGAATGCGCTGACCATGGGCCGACTCGAGTCCGACCTGGAACAGGTGGACCTCGCGCTCGGCACGGTGGTCCTGCAGCCTGCGCCCACCACCGAGTACGACTTCGAGGCTTCCTCGATTCTGCCGAACGATCCGGCCCAGGATCTCACCCACTGGGGCACTTCCCTCACGCTGACCTGGGATCTGAACGACGCCTATACGGCCAAGTCGATCTCGGCCTGGCGGCGGCTGGAGACGGACTTCTACATCGACATCGACGCGACGGTGTTCGAGGTCGGCGACGTCTTCGTTGGGCTCGACCAAGAGCAGATCAGTCAGGAGTTCCAGCTGCTGTATGACGCGGGGGGAGATTTCACCGGCGTCGCCGGGCTCTATTACCTGCACGAGAACGTAGGCTCTGATCAGGCTGCCTTCGCCGATGACTTCCTCGCCTTCGCCGGGCTTCCGCTCGACTTCCTGCGCACCATCGGTGACGACCTGACGCTGGACAGCTACGCGCTGTTCGCCCAGGGAACGTATGCCTTCAATGACCAGCTGTCGGCCACGTTCGGCATCCGCTATACCACCGAGGACAAGGAGTACTTCCGCACCACGAGCACATTCTCCAACCTGCCGGCGCTGACGCTGCCGCCTTTCGTCTACGTGGACGATGACAGCTGGGATGCCATCACGCCGACGCTCGCCCTCGACTATGAGGTGAACGATCAGCTCATGTACTACGGCAGCATCTCGCGTGGCTTCAAGAGCGGCGGTTTCAACGGCCGGGCCAATTCACCGGGTGACACCGGTGCGTTCGATCCGGAATACGTCTGGACTTACGAAGTGGGTAACAAACGCACGATGGCTGACGGTCGGCTACAGCTGAACACGGCGATCTTCTACAGCCAGTACGAGGACTTCCAGGCGCGCGTCGCCGAGGTTGTGGATCCCGACGCGCCGGTGCCGTCGTTCACGTTTCCGGTGCTGAACGCCGGCGAACTCGATATCTGGGGCGTGGAAGTCGAAGCCAACTGGCTGGTGACGGATGAGCTGAATCTGGCTGCCCAGATCGGTTATCTGGATGCCGACTACAAGGAGTTCATCGACGACAGCCAGCCTGACAACGATCGCTCCGACGACGAACCTCCGTTCGCCCCTGACTGGACCGCGCGTCTGGCAGCCACTTACACCCTGGACCTGGGTGCGAACGGCAGCCTGACGCTGGGCGCGGACGCCAACTACCGCGGCAAGGCCTGGCTGTCCGTGGACAACCGCGACGTGCTGACGCAGGACGATTACTGGCTGTTCAACGCGCTCGCCGCGTGGACCTCCATGGACGAGCGCTGGAACGTGACAGCCGGCATCAAGAACATCGGCGACGAGGTCTACAAGACCGACGCGCAGGAGTTCTCCAGCGTCGGCAATATCCAGACGGCCTACTATGGCGATCCCAGGACCTGGTCGCTGTCACTGGGTTTCCGCTACTAAAAAACGTAGGAGGGCCTTCAGGCCCGATTCCGAAAACGGTTCGGGCCTGAACGGTTCGGGCCTGAAGGCCCTCCTACATTAATCCTCTGCGGGCGGCTAAACTGGCGCTGCCATGTCCGAAGACCGCGCCCGCCTTACCGCCTTCCTGCATCCCCGCTACTGGCCGACCTGGCTCGGTATCGGCGTGCTGAGACTGGCCTGCCTGCTGCCGTACCGGGCGCAGATGCGGCTCGGCCGCGCCCTGGGCGGGCTCACCGCCAGGCTCCTGCCGAAACGCGTGGCCGTGGCCCGGCGCAACATCAGCCTGTGCTTTCCGGAGAAGTCGGCGGACGAGGTGGAGGCGCTGACCCGCGCCCATTTCCGCTCCCTCGGCATGTCGCTCCTGGAGACGGCGAGTGCCTGGTGGCGCAGCGACGCCTTCATCGCGCGGCTGGCCACCATCGAGGGGGCCGAGCACGTGCATCGCGCGGTCGAGCAGGGCCGCGGCGCCATACTCCTCACGGCCCACTTCACGACGCTGGAGTTCAGCGGCCCCGTGCTGCACATGAACCTGCCGCCCTTCGATGCCGTGTACCGCAAACACCGCAGTCCGCTGGTGAACGAGATCTGGCGGCGCGGCCGCGAGCGTTCGGCCCGGCGCACCATCGAGAAGAGCGACATCAAGACCATGGTGCGCAGCCTGCGCGAAGCGGTGCCGGTCTGGTATGCGCCGGACCAGAGTTACCGCCGCAAGCAGTCGGAGCTGATCCCGTTCATGGGTGAGCCGGCGATGACCAATACCGCCACGAGTGCGCTGGCGAAGCTCGGCAAGGCAGTGGTGCTGCCGCTGTTCCCGCGCCGGCTGCCGGGCGACGCCGGCTACCGCATCACCATCTATCCGCCGCTGGAGGATTTCCCCTCCGGCGACCCGGCGGCCGATGCCGCACGCTACAACAAGATGGTGGGCGAGTGGATACGCGAGGCGCCCGCCGAATACTGGTGGGTACACCGCAAATTCAAGGAGCGTCCGCCACCGTTGCCGGACGCCTACGCCGATCTGTCCGACGAGATCTGAACCGTTCGCCGCGCTGGGGCCGCCATCCGTGCGTAGACCCTCTCGTAGTGCTCCGCCATGGCCCCGACATGAAGCCCACTTATTCGCCGCCGCGCTTCGTCGGCAAGCCGGCTGCGCCGGACGGGATCACCGGCCAGCTCCGCCAGCCGGGCCGCAAGGGCGTGCGGATCGCCGGGAGGCACGAGAAGGCCCGTGACGTCGTCCACCACGAGTTCCGGGATACCGCCGGTATCGGACGCGATGACCGGCACACCCTGCGCCATCGCCTCAAGTATTACCGAGCCCAGTCCCTCCCGAAGGCTCGGAAGCACGCAGATGTCCATCGCCGCCAGATAGTCCTCGACGTTTGGCACAAAGCCGGTGAAGGTGAGCCTCTCCATGCCCGCCGCATCGGAGCGCAAGGCATCCGCGTCCCTGCCGTCCCCGATCACGAGTACCGCGGTACTCTCCTGCTGCGGCAGCAGGCGGCGTGCTGCCTCGATCAGCACGGCGACCCCTTTACTCGCCTCGAGGGCTGAAACACAGCCGATCAGCACGCTGGCGCCGCATCTTTGGCGAATCTCGGCTGCCGCAGCGAGGTCGGGCTGGGGGGCGGCCCAGCCGTCAGGTATGACGACCGGCGCGAGGCGCGGGAAGCGCTCCCGCAGCACGTCCGCCACGGAGCCGGATACGGCGCAGATTCCCCCTGCGTCGCGGTACACGCGCGCCGTGATCCTGCTTCCTGAAGGACGGTTCATGACTCGTCGTGTTACGACGTAGCGTGTGCTGCCGAATCGGCTCGCAACCCAGGCAACCTGGGCGGCGCGGGCTTCATGGGCGTGGACGAGGGAGCCCCTGACGCGAGGAACCGCCGTGAGTGCGCCGCCAGCCGTCGTGACCGTCAGGCCGCGCATGCCCGTGAGACGCTCTGCCAGCGTGCTGCCCCGCCGGCCCACGAACTGCTGCTGCCAGCCACGCCGCGCGAGTTCCGTGACCAGCAACTCCGTCTGCCGTTCGCCGCCGCGCCAACCGCGTGCGAGATTCACGTGCGTCAACTGGCGGGGCGGTGACCCGGAATCGGGACCGGACATACGGGCTCCTCACGGTCGTCGTATGTCCTGAGACGAATTTCTCGCCTCGATCCTTCGTGACTGGCAGGCGCCTGCTCGCCCGATCAGAAGCGCCAGATGAAGCCGATCGAGGGGAAAATCGGCAGGTAGTCGATGGTCTTGGTGTCCAGGATCGCCTCGCCGTCCTCATCCTCGAATTCGTACTCCAGGCAGCAGGGATTCTCGCGGGCCAGCAGATTCCTTACCTCCAGGAACACGGTCAGGTTGTTCGTATCGCTGAACGGGAAGCGGCGGGCAACACGGACGTCAAGTGAATGATAGGCTGAGAATCTCGTGCTGTTCCGTGGCCCGGTCTCGGCAATGGCCACGGGCTCTGCCTGCGCAAGTCCGATTGGCGTGGTCGGCCAGCCCGTGTGTGACCGAGCCGCGGCACTGAAGTCCCAGCGCTCCCCGCGCCAGGCGATGCCGGCATTCAACGAATGCGTCTGATCCCAGCTGCGGGATATATCGTCCTCATCGAATTCGTCTTCGACCTGAGCCCAGACGTAACTCACCCACCAGTCCAGTTTGTCGTCGCCGCGCGAACGCAGCGAGACCTCGGTACCGCGCGCCAGTGCGCCATCCGGCTCGATACGAATACGGTCCGGCTTGAGTTCGGGCAACAGGACGAAAGTGTTGACGAGGTTCTCGAATCTGGGCCGCAGCGAACCATAGCTCTTGCGATATGTTTCCAGTCGAAGGTCGATGTCAGGCCTGAGGCGATAGTCGAGGCTCAGCACCAGATGGTCGGAACGCTGCGCGGGAGAGAAGCGGGTGATGCCGTCGGCAACCTGCAGCTCGTGTATCGACTGCGACTGGAAGAAGCGACCCCAGCTGGCGCGGAGGGTGGCCCGGTCCGTGGGCCGATACATCAATGCGAGCCGGGGGCTGACGTGGCTCGCCTGATCCGGGCTCAGCGTATCCTTGTCCCAGCGGACGCCGGTCTGCAGTGTCCAGCGATCGCCCAGCTCTATACGCAGATTGCTGTACAGCCCGTAATGCTCGCCTTCTCGCCGCAGACGGAAATCCCGGAAGCGCTCCGGTTCCTGCCAGACTCCCGGCGTATCGAATAGCAGGTCGAAAGCCACATCTTCGCGCAGCTCGTGCCGGCCGGTTGCACGGCGGAATTCACCGCCGAACTCGTGTGCCATTCGGCGGTTGATGGCATGGGAGAAATCGGCCTGCACGCTGTCTATGGTGAGATCGCGGCGGTCATGCAGGCTGCCGCTGGATATGCCCTCCTGCTCGGTACTGCCGCGCCGGAAACTCGACAGGCGACTGCGACCCACGAGTACCGTGCCGGCGAGCGCGCCATGAGGTTCATAGTCCGCTCGCAGCCAGACGTACTCGTCGCGGTAGTCGGCCTCTGCGCGTTCCTCGCGATCACCGTCGAATAGCTGTATGTCGTCGTCGAACAGGAGACCATTCAGGGTAAGGGTCAGGGAATCGCTGACCGAACGGCGGTAGCGACCGTAGAAGTCGTTGTAATTCGGTTCGCCGAGTGAGGAATCGACGATGTTCAGCAGCAGATCGAGGTTTCCGCGCCGGCCGGCGACCAGCCAGTCGTTGTCGCCCGCCGCCGAATCACCGGCCAGCACCACGCCGGCGTTGAATAGCGACAGGCTGATCTCTCGATACAGGCCGTCTTCCGGCAGGATCGGCTCGATATCAACTACACCGCTCATACGGTCACCGAATATCACCGGAAAGCCTCCGGTATAGACATCGATATCGCGGACGACGCTCGGGTCTATGCTGCTGAAGATGCCCTGGAAGTCCTTCAGGTGGAACGGGTCGTAGAGCCGGAAATCGTCGAATCGCACGAGCATCTCGTCGCTGTCACCGCCCCGGACGTTGGTGCGCGCCGTGAAGTCCCCGGCGGCGGCGCCCGGCAGCCTCGCGACCACGCGCAGCGGGTCATCGCCGAGTTCCGGGATTTGTGCCAGATCCGCAGTGCCCAGCGTTCGTCGGGCCGTGACCTGATCGCGCCGCAGTCGATACAGACTCGCATTCACCACGATCTCTTCCAGCACCGGTGCTTCTATTGCAGGTGCCGGTTCATCCCGCGCCGGCTCCGGCGCGACTGCGGCTCGGTCGACTCCCGCGGGCATTGCCTCGGCCCGCACGACCAGCCTTGATCCTTCGGGCCCCGCTTCCGTCGTCAGGCCGTAGGGCGCGAGGATCTCGTCCAGGACCTCCATGGGCTCGTCGGCGGCCGGGCTCTCGCGAACGAGCATCCACGGTTTCACCAGATCACTGCTGTAGAAGACCGTCAGGCCCTCATCCTCCAGCACCGAGATGGCTTCGCGCAGCGTGAGTCGGGACAGGTCTTCCGCAGCGAGGGCGAATGAGGAGAGCAGCAGAGCGAGGGCCAGCCCGACCACGGACCGGCCGGCAAAATGTCCTCGTCTGTGGTCGAGGTGGCGGCGTCCCACAGGATCTCCGGCGGATTGCTGGATCAGGTCGTGTCGCGGTCCCGGACTTCGATTGTACCGTCATCTAGGAGGACATAATCGAGATCTGTGGTCGCGAGGAGCACGCGCAGGGCCTCCAGCGGTGTGAGCGTGCCGACGCGGCCGTGCAGCGTCGTGTTCTCGGCCTGCACACGCAACTCCGGGGCGGCGTAGTGGAGCGGGCGGCCGGTCTCACGCGCGACCCATTCGAGCAGCGTGGTTACCGGCCTCGCCTCCACGACGGGGACGGGAGCGACCGTGAATATCCAGTTCCACCGCTCATCGCTCGGCTCGATTCGACGTTCCCGAAAGTCGCCGTCCGTGTCGATGGCGATTTCCTCGCCGGCGGGGGCCTCGAAGATCCTGCCGCTCCGGTAGAGACGCACCCGGCCCTCACGGACGCGCAGCCGGTAACCGTCATCAGGCGTGTACCGAACCTCGTACTGGGTCCCGATCTCCATGGCGCGGCCCGCCGGTGTGACAATCTCCATCGAGGGGGTCGAGTCGTTCCTGTCGGGACCGCTGTCGACATATAGCGTGCCGGTCGTCAGGCGGATGGCATTGTCTCCGGAGAATTCCATCACCGTATCGGGAGCGATGCGCAGGGACGATCCGTTCTTGAGGCGAAGGCCGGCATATCCCGTCTCTGCAGTACGGATTCGGCTACCGATCGGCAGCGTATCCGTCCCGGTTATCGCCTGCCACTCTTCGCCGTCAGGCGCTTGCCAGACGACATCACCGACGACTCGCTCGGGCACTGCCACGGTCGGAACTCCCGGTCGGAGCAGGAAAGCCAGCGAGACGAAGGCCACCGTGGCCGCCGCCATGCCGACGGCTGCAATACGCATGCGCCTCCTTCGACGCTGTAACTTACTCCTCCAGGCGGCGGTCGCCGCCTCCAGAGCGTCGTCGTAGGCGTCCCGGGGCGGCTCGGGACGCCGGCCTGCCGCCCGGAGCAGCTCTGCCAGGGCGTCGCGCTGCGACGGTTCTTGTTTGTTTCTCTCTTCGGTCATGTCATTTACCCCGTTCCGGAGTGCCCGCCGGGGGCAGCAGCCCGTCGGAAGTCTCGGCCATCTCCAGGATCGCGGAGCGGAAAGCGTTCCGCGCGCGTGTCAGCAGGGACTCGGCTGCCTTCAGGCCGACACCGAGCCGCTCGGCGATCTCCTTCACCGACTCGCCGTCTACGTATTTCCATTCGAGGACCTCGCCATAGTGTCCCGGCAGTGCGTCGACGGTCGCCTGCACGAGTCGGCGTACGTCCCTTTGCCAGACGCCGACTTCCGGCAGATCCTGCACCGGCGCGGTCAGTGCTTCGAGGACGGCCCGGACGTGCGGGCTGTCCTCGAGCTGGACCATCTTTGCGGATTCCCGCCGTGTCCTGCGCTGGTGGTCGATGATCAGATTTCGACAGATCTGGCAGAACCACGTGTACAGCGCCGCTTCTCCCCGATAGGTATCGAGGCGGTCGATCCCCCTGCAGAAGGTCTGCTGGACGATTTCGGCCGCCGCATCGTGGTCACCATCGAGCCGTGCCAGCGCAAAACGGTAGAGCCGCGGGAAGAAGCGATCGAATAGGTCGCGGAATGCCCGTTCGTCACCCTTCACTATCCGCCGGGCTGTAGCCCTGTCGAGGTGGATCTTCTCACCCATGCCGCTGCCCATCGCTCCACATTACTACTTTGACGAATCCGGCTCACCGGTCCTTCGCGTACTGCGGCAGGCGAAGGATCACCTCCGCGCTGTTCGTCCAATCAGGGAGCGATACGGAGATCGACGTGTCAAAGCTAGAACCGGCCCGGCGCATTCTCTGGCTCGGGCCGGAATCCGGGCCCTCCCAGGAGGCGCTGTTCGAGCAATTGCGACGACTCGAACCGGATTCCGTCTGGACCAAGACTGGAACTGTTCGGAAAATCGGAGCCGAGCGGCCGGCGCTTATCCATGCTTTCGGAAGACAGGCGCTGCGTGCCGCCGTCCGGGCCGCTCGCGGCCGGGAATGCCGTGTAGTCTACGAGCCGGATCCGTTCGATAGCAGTCTGCGGGAACGTCTGGCGTGGCGGTTGCACCGGCCGGATGCAGTGGTTCACCGGGTACTCGACCCGGACAAAGCGGTAGTGCCGTCGACCGGGGAACCAGTCGTCGAGATCCGGCTTCCGGTGGTCGCCCTGGTCCCGCAAACCGCTGCGCCCGTGCAACACCTCGCGGAACTCTACGTCGGCATCGTGGTGGATGGTCTCGGCTGTCGCGATCGCAGATTACTGGCTCGCGCGTTGGGTTGGGTACCTCGTGGCCGTGGTATCACCTGCCTGCTGTTCGGCAGTGGCGGGGATTGCCGCCGCATGTGGCGCGCGTTGAAGTTGGTGAACCCCGGAGACGAGTGGCCGGTACGCTTCGTCGAGCGGGACAGGCCGCATGCGGAGGACTGGGCGCGCTGTGCCGTGTCCGTTCATACGATGTGCTCGACGGCTTCCGGGCAATTGCTTGCCGATGCGCTGGCGGCTGGCACGATCGTTGTAGTACACGACAGCGTCTCGGTATCCGCGGTCGTCGATGGCGACAGCGGGCTCTACATACCGCCGTTCAATCCCTTCGATCTCTGCCACACATTGCAGTATCTGCAGGCACAGCCCGGCCTGCTGCGCTCGATGGCAGATCGCTGTCGGGCGCGCGCTCTGCAGCACTACAGTGCCTCTGCCGTCGCTCCAATGCTTCTGACGGCCTACCGCAGATTGCTCGGCGACGAATCGGCGGCGGATGACGCCGGCGGGTCGCGAAGGATCGTGCGGGGAGGTTCGTCGAATAGTCATGGGGATTCCGACACGCGCACGAAGACCCTACGGAACCCGGCCCGGGAATCCCGCCTACAGCGAACTCGTGCGCTCAAGTTCCAATGGAGACAGCCATGAACAAGAAACTGACCAGAGATGCCCAGGCCCGCGGGACGAGCGATCCGGGCAAGACGATTCTGCGCCACGCGCTGACGTGTGCGGTGATCCTGGTTCTGCCGGGTCTCGCCGCTGCCGGCTGGGACGAGCCGTCTGCCGGGCCGACCGCGTGCGACCGCACGGCGGACACGATGTATCGTGCCTGCCATTTCGACGTCCTCGATGACTACAGTGCGACGATCGCGAATTGCCTGAACTTCTCCGACGGCGATTCCCGAAGGCAATGCCGGCATGAGGCGCGGGCCACCTGGCGCGAGGATGCCCGGGCCTGCCGCGAGGTTCGCGCAGCGCGCAAGGACGCCTGTGAGCTCCTCGGCGAGGATCGCTACGATCCGGACCCGCTGCTCGACCCCGCGATCGAATTCATCGATCCCGATGACGTTCCGCTCGACTACTCTCCGAATCCCTACGTCAATGTGGCTGCAGGCCACACCTATGTGCTCCGCGCGGGTGAGGAAGGCGAGGAGACGGTGATCGTGCACGTGACCGGAGAGTCCCGGGAGATCCAGGGAGTGCCGTGTCGCGTCGTCGTCGATGCCGCGGTGGAGATCTCCGACGACGAGGGTGAGATCGAGGTCGAGGCTGTCGAGATCACCGACGACTGGTTCGCACAATCAACAGCCGGCGACGTCTACTACTGCGGAGAGATCGCCCGCAATTTCGAGGACGGTACCCTCCGGGATCTCGATGGTTCCTTCGAGGCCGGCATCGATTTCGCCAAGTCCGGTGTGCTGATCCGGCAGTTCCCGATGGCCGGCGAGGCGCATCGCCAGGAATACGCCCTCGGCGAGGCCGAGGACATCGTGCAATACCTCGCCCTGAATGACGGCCCGACCGCGGAAGAGGGCGGCGAGAACGAGTCGTTCCCCTGCGACGACGGGTGCCTGCGGACGTTCGAGTTTGCGCCGATCGAGCCGGAAGCCACCGAGTTCAAGTTCTACCATGCCGGCACGGGGTTCGTGCTCGCGGTGGCACTCGAGGACGGTGAGGTCACCGGCGAGCGCGAGGAACTGGTCTGCGTCGGTGATTCCCTCGACGTGCTGAACGAGCCGGAGTGTGAGCTGGGTGACGCCGACACAGTTGCAGCCGTCCTGGAGGAGCTCTGCAAGGTCGCGCCCGATGCCTTCTGCGCCGAGGGTGCCGAGTAACAGTGCGGGCGCGGGTATGAGCAGCGGCGATATGGATATCGCCGTCATCAGCCTGGCGGATGCGGATGCGAGACGGGCCAGCGTCAGTGTGCAGATGGCTGGCGCCGGCCGGTTCCTCAGGTGCGCGAGTGACGATAGAGACGCTCGTATCGATCGGCCGTCGCCCCGGGCGTGAATTCGCTTAGCCGCACGGCCGCCCGTTCGGCTATCTTCCGGCCGGCGCCGGGATCGTCGCGCAGCCGTTCGATGGCCGCTGCGAGGGCGTCGGCGTCACAAACCGGGACGAGCAGCCCGGTCTCCTCGTTCACGACGAGCTCCGGTATACCGCCTGTTTCGGTAGCGACGATCGGCACGCCCGTGTGCATCGCCTGCAGGAGCACGGAACCCAGCCCCTCGTGGTGGCTGGGGAACGCGAAGACATCTAGGGCGGCGATGTAGTCCTCGACATTGTCGACGAAGCCGGCGAAGTGGACATTGTCCATGCCTCGTGCTGCATCCTGTATCCGGGTGGCATCGTCGCCGGTACCGACGAACAGGAAACCGAATCCCTCTCGTCGCCCCGACAGTCGGCGGGCCGCCTCGATCAGTTCCAGTTGTCCCTTGGCGATATCGAGGGCGGCCACGTTGCCGACCAGGAACGGTTCCGGATAGCGGGAACGAATCTCCGCGACTGCGCCGGGATCCGGTCGCACAGGCAGGAGCGCACTGGGGATGACCACGCTCTCGATGGTCGGGAATCGCTGTCGCAAAACCCCGGCGATGGCCCGGGACAGAGCGACTACGGTCTCCGCATCCCGATAGATGCGTTCCGTGAGCCAGGTCTGCGACGGGGGCCTCATCACCCGGCGCGTCAGCACATAGCGGCAGCCGCGCAGCTTCGAGGCGATCCAGGCCGCCTGGGCCGCGCGGGCCTCGTGGGCGTGCACCAGCTGTGCCTGGACCCGTACCGCAGCGCCCAGCACGCCGCCCACGGGCGTCACGGTCAGGCCCGGCGTGTCCCGCAGTCGCAAGGCCAGCGGTTCGCCGGCGCGGCCGATGAACTGCTGGCGCCAGCCGCGTGCCGCCAGCTCCCGTATCAGCAACAGCGTCTGATTCTCGCCGCCGCGGAAACCGCGGGCGAGGTTGATGTGGGTGATGCGGACCGTCTCCGTTCCGTCTTCGAGCATGGGTGCGTCCCGTTCAGCGCCCGGCCGCTGCGCGTTCTCGCGCCGTCGCCTTCATGTGCTTGTAGAAGACGCCGTCCGCGTCGCCCCAGGCGATCACCAGTCCGCGCCAGCCTTCCAGGAAACCCAGGCGCAGGAAGTAGGTGCGCAGAAAGGCCCAGACCGCGCGCAGGAAGATCAGCGCCGGTGGCTTGGCGGCATTAGTGCGTCCGGCTCGGATCTCGGAGTAGCGGTCCGCCTTCTGCAGGAAGGTACCGAGGCGCTCTACGGCCCGGTGATACAGCGGCGAGCGCAGGCGAACGACCGTCGTGCCGACCTGCGGCTCGATGCGCTCGTGGACGCTGGCCTGGTTGTAGGCGTGGCGGTCGCGGTGATAGAAGCGCGGCAGCCAGTCGTTGCCCCAGCCGGCACGGCGGACCCGCCGGCCCATGAAGTAATTGTGGCGGTCCACCTCGTAGAGCCGCGCGGGGTCCGAGATATCCAGCGAGTCGAGTTCCGCGATGAGCTCCTCGCTGGCCGCCTCGTCGGCATCGATGGACAGTATCCAGTCCCGCTCGGCCAGCCCCGCGGCGTGGTTCTTGGTCGGCCCGAAGCCCATGAACTCGCCGCTGAACCAGCGTACGTTGGCGTGTGCGCGGGCGATGTCTTCCGTGCCGTCCGTCGAGCCGTTGTCGTAGACGACCACCTCGGGCAGGCGGACGAGGCTTGCCAGCGTCTCGGCCAGCGTAGCCTCGGCGTCCCGCGTGATGATGACGGCGGCGATGTCTGCGAGCGGCATGCGGTGAATCCTTGCGTTTCCGGCGAATGTTAACCCGGAACGACAGGCGGCGCGGGTCGGCCGATGCCCGATTTCGGGAACTGCGCATTGGACTGGCGCCGCGCCATGGGGTCTAATCCCCGCATGCGCAGGCTGACCGCCATCGCCGTGATCGTGAGCATCCTGGCCGCCTCGGCCGGGGAGCTGGCCCACGCCTGCGCGATGGACATCCTTCCGCAGCCCGCCGCGAAGAGCGTGGGTGCGGCCGTGAACGACGGCGACGCGGCCATGCCCTGCCATGGCGCCGAACGTCAAACTGCCGGCCACGTCATGGATCAGTCCATGGATCGGTCCATGGATCGGTCCATGAATTGCTGTGACGAGGATGGCCCGGCCACCCACTGCATCGATTGCCTCTGCACCGCGGTCAGCATGCCGCTGAGCGCGCTGGAGTCGGCGATCGCGCAGGCCCTGCCGGCGCCGGCCCGCCACGCGCTGCCGCTCTCCGCCGCGCCGCCCCCGGAACGCGCCCCCGAGTACCTCCTCAGACCTCCGATCGTCGTCTCCTGACCGTCCGCCGAGCGGCGGACCGCTGTCGCACGCGTCCGCGCGGCGATTGAACGAAGACGAATGACGGAGACTTCACATGTTTATCCGACGCTGCGTGGGCATGCTGCTCGCGCTGAGCCTGACGGCTATATTCCTGCCGCGCGGCTGGGCCGCCGACGAGGCGCCGGTCGCCCTCACGGCGGAGATGCTCACCGAGGAGGTGCTCGCCGCGAACCGGGCGCTGGCCGGGCGGCGCGCCGCCACGGCTGCGCTGCTGAGCCAGGCCGAGGCCGCCGACGATCTCGATGATCCGCGCCTCATGCTGGGCACCGCGCCAAACACCTTCGGCCACCGGGTGGACGGCCGCGGCCTGATCCAGTTCAGCCAGAGCCTCCCCTGGCCCGGCAAGCGCGGGCTGCGCGGCGACGTTGCCCTGGCGGTGGCCGAGGCTTCCGGCGAATCCGAGCGCGTGCTCGCCAGGGAGCTGGCGGCCCGGGCCGAGCGGCTCTGGGCGGAATGGTGGTACGTGCACGAGGCGCTGACCCGCAATGCCGAGGAGATGCGCCTGGTCGAAGAGCTGGAGCCCGTTGCCGAGGCGCAGTACGCCGCCGGCATGGGGCTGCAGCAAGACCTGTTGCGCGTGCAGACGCGGGCGCTGCGGCTCGAGCATCAGCGCCTCGCGCTCGAGCAGCGGCGTACTGCGCTCATCGCCGAGATCAACGCCCTGCGGGGCCGGGCGGCCGATGCGCCGCTGCCGAGTCCGGCGCCCATGCCGCCGGCGCCCGTGGTGGCCCCTGAGACCGAACTGGCTGATGCGCTCGTCGCGAGCCATCCGGCGCTGTCGCGGATCGATGCCTCTCTCGCCGGTGCCCGGGCTCGTCTGCAGCTGGCGCACAAGGATTACTGGCCCGACTTCCGCGTGTACACGGGCTACGTCGGCACCCTGGACCCGGCGCAGAAGCGCTGGCAGATCGGCGCCGAGATCAACCTGCCGTTCGGTGGCGACAAGCGGCGCTCCGCGGTCTCTTCTGCGGAACTCGAACAGGACCGCCTGCAGGCCGAACGGGAGGATCTGGCGTTCCGGCTCCGCGCCGAACTGCGCTCGCTGCTCGCCCGCCTCGACGAGGCGGAGCAGACCGTGGCGCTCTACCGCGACCGGATCGTGCCCCTGTCACAGCAGGGGCTGGACGCAGCCCGCGCGGACTTCGAGTCCGGCCGCGGGGAATTCGCCAACGTGATCGACGCGGAGACGGCTCTGCTCGACGCAAAACTCACGCTCGCCCGCGCGCGCGCCGACCGGCTGATGACCGTCGCCGGCATCGAGGCGCTGACGGGTATCGACGCCGACGTCGGGAGGACTTCCCCATGAAACCACAATCCATGTTCTGGGCCATCGTGATCGTCGTCACGGCCATCTCCGGCGCGCTCGGCTTCTGGCTGGGCAGCACCGACGGCGACCAGCTGTCCGGCGCCGCGGCCGACGCCGGCGACAGCGGCGAGAGGGAGATCCTCTACTGGGTCGCACCCATGGACCCCAACTATCGCCGGGACGAGCCCGGCAAGTCGCCGATGGGCATGGATCTCGTGCCCGTCTACGCGGACGGTGGCGGCGGCGACGACGCCGGCATCGCCGTCTCCTCCGCCGTGCGCCAGACGCTGGGCGTGCGCACCGCAAAGGCGGAGCGAGGGCAGTTCGCCCGCCGGCTGGACACCGTCGGCTACACCGTCTGGGACGAATCCACGGTGACCATGTACCACCCGCGGGCGGAGGGCTGGCTCGAGTCCTTCGGCATCGCGAGCGTCGGCGATCGAGTGGAGGCCGGGCAGGTGCTGTATTCGCTTTTCTCGCCCAAGCTGATCTCCGCGCAGCAGGAACTGCTGACGGCGCAGGCCTCGGGCAACGCCTCGCTGACCCGCGCAGCGCGGGATCGTCTGCGCGCGCTCGGCCTCTCCGCGGAGCAGATCGCCGGTATCGAGCGCGGCGGCAACGTGCAGCAGAACCTGCCGAGGCGGGCGGCGCAGGACGGCGTCGTGATTGCCATGGAGGGCCGGGACGGTAACTACGTTACGCCCGCCACCCACGTTCTGACCATCGCCAATCTCTCGACCATCTGGGCGGAGGTGGAGGTCTTCGAGCAGGACATCGGCTGGATGGCCGAGGGCCTGCCGGCCTTCGCCCGCTTCGAGGCCTACCCGGGAGAGACCTGGGAGGGCCGGATCGCCTACATCTATCCGGCCCTCGACCCGAAGACTCGCACGCTCAGGCTGCGACTGGTCTTCGACAACGCCGACGGCCGGCTCCGTCCGAACATGCTGGCGAAGGTGCGCATCCAGGGCGAGCCCCGGCCGAACGTGCTCCACATCCCCCGCGAGGCGGTGATCCGCTCCGGTGCCGGGGAGCGCGTCGTGCTGGACGCCGGCGACGGCCGCTTCCGTGTGCAGAAGGTGGTGACCGGACTCGCCAGCGGCGGCCACGTCGAGGTGCTCGAGGGTCTGGCCGCGGGCGATCGTGTCGTGACCTCGGGGCAGTTCCTCCTGGATGCCGAGGCCGGCGGCGAGCAGGCGCTCGCACGGCTGGAGGAGCCGGATCCGCACGCCGGCCACGACATGGAGGGCATGGATCATTCCAGTCACGACATGGAGAGCATGGATCACTCCGGTCACGACATGGAAGGCATGGACCACAGTGGCCATGACATGGACGGCGACGGCAATGGCAAGGAGTCGGGGCAGTGATCGGCGCAATCATCGGCTGGTCGATCCGCAACCGGGGCCTGGTCCTGGCCGGCCTGATCGCGCTGGCGATCGCGGGCACGCTGAACCTGCGTACCCTGCCCGTGGATGCGATCCCGGATCTGTCGGACGTGCAGGTGATCGTGAAGACGTCCTACCCCGGCCAGGCACCCCAGGTCGTCGAGGACCAGGTGACCTATCCGCTCACCACGGCGATGCTGTCGGTGCCCGGCGCCGAGACCGTGCGCGGCTATTCCTTCTTCGGCGACTCGTACGTCTACATCATCTTCGACGACGATACCGACCTGTATTGGGCGCGCTCCCGGGTGCTCGAGTATCTGAGCCAGGTGGCGCCGCGGCTGCCGGCGGAGGCGCGGCCTGCCATCGGGCCGGACGCCACCGGCGTCGGCTGGATCTACGAGTACGCACTCGTGGACCGCACGGGGCAACACGATCTCTCCCAGCTCCGCGCCATCCAGGACTGGTTCCTGAAGTACGAGCTGCAGACCGTGCCTGGCGTGGCGGAAGTGGCCACCGTCGGCGGCATGGTGAAGCAGTACCAGGTGGTCGTGGACCCGGACCGGCTGCGCTCCTTCGACCTCACCCTGCCCGCCATCCGTGACGCCATTCGCCGGGGGAACTCGGAGGTGGGCGGCTCGGTCATCGAAATGGGCGAGACCGAGTTCATGGTGCGCGCAACAGGCTACATCAAAGGTCTGGAGCAGCTGCGCCAGATCCCGGTCAAGATCTCGCCGGAAGGCACGCCCGTGCTGCTGGAGGAAGTAGCCGAGATCCGGCTGGGCCCGCAGCTGCGGCGCGGCATCGCCGAGCTGGACGGCGAGGGCGAGGTCACCGGCGGCATCATCGTGATGCGCTTCGGCGAGAACGCCCAGCGCACCATCGAGGCGGTGAAGGCGCGGATCGATGAACTGCGGCCGAGCCTGCCCGAGGGCGTCGAGATTGTGCCCACCTACGACCGCTCGGAGCTGATCGGTCGGGCCATCGACACGCTCCGCGCGAAGTTGATCGAGGAGTTCCTGCTGGTGGCGCTCATCTGCGCCGTCTTCCTGCTGCATGCCCGCTCGGCCCTGGTGGCCGTGGCGACGCTGCCGCTCGGCATTCTGGCCGCATTGCTCATCCTGCGCGCGCAGGGCCTGAACGCCAACATCATGTCCCTGGGCGGCATTGCGATCGCGATCGGCGCGATGGTGGACGCGGCCATCGTCATGATCGAGAACACCCACAAGCACCTGGCCGAGGACAAGTCGGGCCGCAGCCGCTGGGAGATCGTGGCCCGGGCCACCACCGAGGTGGGGCAGCCCATCTTCTTCTCGCTGCTGATCATCACGCTGTCGTTCCTGCCGGTGTTCACGCTGGAGGCGCAGGAGGGCCGGCTGTTCGCGCCGCTGGCCTGGACCAAGACCTGGGCCATGGCCGCCTCGGCGGCGCTGGCCATCACCGCGGTGCCGGTACTGATCGGCTATCTCGTGCGTGGACGGATCCGGCCCGAGGAGGCCAATCCGGTGAATCGTGCGCTCACCGCCGCGTACCGGCCGGTGATCGGCTGGGTCAGCCGGGCGCCGTGGCTGTTCGTGGGGGCGGGTCTGCTGCTGATGCTCTCGGCGGTGTACCCGGCCAGCCGGCTCGGCACCGAGTTCATGCCGCCGCTGGACGAGGGCGACTGGATGTACATGCCGACCACCAGGCCGGGGCTCTCCATCGGCGAGGCCGGCCAGCTGCTGCAGCAGACCGACCGGCTCATCAAGAGCGTGCCCGAGGTGGCCCAGGTGTTCGGCAAGATAGGCCGTGCCGAGACGGCCACCGACCCGGCGCCGCTCACCATGATCGAGACCCTGATCCGCTTCAAGCCGGAGAGCGAGTGGCGCGAGGGTTACGACATCGAGGACATCCGCGCCGAGATCCGTGAGCGCGTGCAGTTGCCCGGCGTGACGAATGCCTGGGTGATGCCCATCAAGACTCGTATCGACATGCTGGCCACCGGCATCAAGACGCCGGTGGGCATCAAGATCAACGGGCCCGACCTGGAAGTGATCCAGGGGCTGGGCGTGCGTATCGAAGAGTTGCTGCCGGAGGTGGAGGGCACCGCGTCCGTGTTCGCCGAGAAGGTGGCCGGCGGTCGCTACGTGGTGGTGGACATCGAGCGTGGCGAGGCGGCCCGCTACGGGCTGAACATCGCCGACGTGCAGACGGTGGTCATGAGCGCCGTGGGCGGCATGAACGTGACCGAGACCGTCGAGGGCCTGCAGCGCTTCCCGGTGAACCTGCGCTATCCGCGGGCGGTACGCGAGAACGTGGAGGCCATCCGCGAGCTGCCCATCGTGACGCCGGGCGGCGCCCGCATCCGTCTCGGCGACGTGGCCCGTGTGGCCGTGGAGGATGGTCCGCCCATGCTGAAGAGCGAGAACGGGCGGCTGACCGGCTGGGTATACGTGGACATCGCCGGGCGCGACGTGGGCTCCTATGTGGAGGCCGCCCGTCAGCTGCTGCGCGAGCGGCTGGACCTGCCGGCAGGCTATTCGCTGAACTGGTCGGGACAGTACGAGTACATGGAGCGGGCGAAGGAACGCCTGGCGCTGGTGGTGCCGCTCACGCTGGCCATCATCGCGTTGCTGCTGTATCTGGCGTTCCGCGGCGTCACGGAGGTGCTGATCGTCCTCGGCACGGTACCCATGTCGCTCACCGGCGGCATCTGGCTACTGTACTGGATGGACTTCGACCTCTCCGTGGCGGTCGCCGTGGGGTTCATCGCGCTGGCCGGCGTCGCCGTCGAGATCGGCGTGCTGATGCTGGTGTACCTGGATCTGGCACTGGCGCAGCACCGGGAACAGGGCGGCGGCGTCAGCCGGGAGGAGTTGCGCGCGGCAGTACAGGAGGGCGCGCTCAGGCGGCTGCGGCCGATCGTCATGACCATGGCCTCCATCGCGCTGGGCCTGCTGCCCATCCTCTGGGGCGGCGGCACCGGCGCCGAGGTGATGCAGCGCATCGCCGCACCGATGGTGGGCGGCATGGTCAGCACGCTCGCACTGGCGCTGCTGGTGATACCCGCGATCTACCTGATCTGGAAGCGGCGCGGCGCGACGGCCGCCTGATCCTCGTCCGACGGAGACCGGGCGACGGTCAGGCGGCGGCGCTCTCGCGCCGGCCGGAGTGGCGGCTCAGGAATTCGGCGATGCGGCCGATGGCCTCGCGCGCCTCGGCGGAGACCGGCTCGAATAACTGCCAGACGTGCACCATCTCCGGCCAGAGCTGCAGCTCGGCCGGGGAACCCGCCTCCCGCGCCTTGTTGACGTAGCGGCGGCAGTCGTCGGTGAGCATTTCGCTGGTCGAAGCCTGGATCAATGTCGGCGGCAGGTTCGCAAGATCGCCGAAGATGGGCGAGATCAGCGGATTCTGCGGCTTCATGCGAGCCAGGTAGAGCGTGGCGTAGGCCAGCGCCCAGCGGGGCACCCGCATCAGCGGACCGAGCATGGGGCCCAGCATCTCGTCGGTGACGATATTCGAGCGCATGCTGGGGCTGGAGTAGGTGCTGTCAGTGATAGGCGAAAGCGCGACCGCAGCGTCCGCCTGCCGCAGACCATGGTCGCGGATCCAGGCGATCAGTGTCAGCGTGAGATTGCCGCCGGCGGAATCGCCGGCCACATAGGCATCGGCAGGCGCGCTATCGTCGTTCGGCTCGTTCGGCTCGTTCGGCCCGTGCTCGAGCATCCAGCGCCAGGCCGTCTGGCAGTCCTCGATGCTCGCCATGCGGGGATGCTCCGGCATCAGGCGGTAATCGATGGCCAGCACGGCCACGCCGGCGGTGCGCGACAGCGCGGCGGTCAGTGTGCGGTGACTCGACGGGCTGCCCACGTAGAAGGCGCCGCCGTGGATGTAGAGGAGGCGGCGGTTCGGGTCCGCATCGGCCGCCAGCACCCATTCTGCCGGCACGCCGCCGGCATCCACGTTGCGCCGCTCGACGCCGAGCTGGTCCTCTGGAATCACGTCCGTGAAGCCCTTGTCCACCAGTTCCCGGATGGTCTGCAGCCGCGCCTTGCGTGGTGCCGCCTGGATTTTGCCCTCCAGGTCCTTCAGCAGCAGGCTGATCTGCTTGTTGTCCTCGCCCGGTCTGTCGCTGGTGCTCGCCAGCTTGCCGGCGGGCTGATCGTAGCGGCCGAGATCGGGGCCGCGGAGGAAGACGCGGGCGCCGAGCCAGAGCAGCGCGACGACGAGGATGATGTACAGGATGACTTGCAGGAGGGTATCCATGGGGCCTCCGACGGCGATGACTACGGCCAGTTTACCGGAATCGAGCCAGTGACTTCAGGTCAGGGGCCACCAGGAACCAGGCAAACTGGTCGTCAGTCGCGTGGTGACGTGTACTCCTCGAAGTTCGCAATATAGTCATCGAGGTTCTCTGTCAGCATCGTCTGATATTGCTCTACGAAATACCGAATGATCTCTTCTCTTCCCGCTGCAAGATCTTCGGAGGATGAGGCCTGACAGGCGCTCACGAATGAGTTGAAGCGGGCCGTCGCGAACATCAGCGACGCACTGACTTTGCCACGGTCGGTCGTGGTCATCTGCTCATTCGCGAGCGTAATCACTGCATCGGCGCGTTCGTAGAACTGCTGGTCGGTATTCTTGGGCATGCTGCACACGGTGGATTTCGGCCAGTAGACGATCATTGTTACCACTCAACGGGGCCCTGTCCAAGTGCGTTCCGGAGAGGATCGGTTGAGGAGCAGGGCGGACTTCTCTCCAGGAGGGCCTGGGTCGCCACCCCTCCACATCGCATTCATGGCGGCTGGTCCAACGAGGTGGTTTGCCCGGACATGACCGGTCGGGTACGGTATCCCGACACACGGCACGCGTAAACCCGGTGCTGTGTGAAGAACAAGATCACCGGGATACGAGGGGGAGACCAATGGCGATATTGCGCTTTTCGTTCAGGAAGAATGCGCGCAGGTTGCTCTGCGCAATCGGCGTATTCGCGGTATGTGGTATCGGGCTACCGAGCCAGGCGCAAGTACACGAGAGGTTGCCCATTATTTTCGTTCACGGGCAATCGGGCTCGGCACAGCAGTTCGAGACGCAGGCAATGCGATTCACGAGTAACGATTATCCACAGGAACTGTTGTTCGCATTCGAGTACGACACGAGTGTCGGCATAAACCCCATCACTGATCTGGACCAGTTCATCGACGGTGTTCTCGAGCGGACTGGCGCCGAGCAGGTTTATGCCATCGGCCATTCTCGCGGCACGACAGTCTGGACCGGGTATCTGGAGGATCAGGACCTGGACGGCCCGGACAAGGTGGCCAGGTACGTCAATATCGACGGCCGCTCCCCGGCGGATTTCCCCGGAGGTGTGCCGACGATCGGCATCTGGGGCGAGTGGAATACGGCGGACAGCGGATACAACCGGCGCGGGAACACTAACGCGCAGATCGGTCCCGATCCGGCGGCAAATTACTATTTCGGCACGAAGTCTCATACGGAGGTGGCGACATCGGCCGATGCCTTTGCCGTCATGTACGAGTTCCTGACAGGACGGGTGCCTGCCACAACAGCCGTCATCCCTGAGCCTCCGGGTTCCGTGCGGATAGCCGGCAGAGCCGTTATTTTTCCTGAAAACATCGGTTATGACGGCGCGACGGTAGAGCTGTGGCGGGTGGACGGAGAGACCGGCCAGCGTATCGGCAAGAGAGCCCACGCCCGTTTCCCCATCGATGAGAGCGGCGCTTTCGGGCCCGTGAAAGTGAATGGTCTGAAACATTACGAATTGGCCGTGCACCGCCCGGCTGCCAATGGCGAGCCGGACACTGTCCATCACTTTTATTTCGAGCCCTTCAGCCGCAGCGACTTTTTCCTCCGCCTGAATACCAGTCGGCCGGGCGATGGCCTGGAGGCGTTTCTGCCGCGCGATCCGCGTTATACGAACCTCGTGATCAGCCGCCAGAAGGAGTTCTGGGGAGACCAGGGTTCGTCGAGTGATGCTCTGGAAATCGATGGCCTGAATGTGCTGACGGACAGAACGAGCCCGAGGGCGGGAGTGAACCTCGCCTTCTTCGCTTACGATGCCGGTCCGCCGTTGCCGCCGCCGTTTCCACCGTTCCCCGGTCCGCCGGACGGCGCAACCGACCTTGATCGCGGTGAGCTGTTCCCGTTCAACACCCTCACTTTCCTGACCGCGGCCGACGTCTCCATCTCCGCTTCACCGGATGCCAGTGGGACGGTCTCGGTGACGGATCAGAACCGTGGCGGACCTGACCGCACGACGATCAACCTGCCGAACTGGCCCTCGGACGTGCATCGGATCACGGTGCAATTCCGGGATGACGATCCCGCCGTTCAGCGTTTCACGAATCCGGAGCTGGGATCACGGGGCGGGAACGGAACACGCTAGTTCGTGCGGCCTTTTCCGTGCGGTCGCCGGACCTGAGCGGTCCGGCGGCCGCAAGCACCGCCCCCCACCCGGTTACGCGGGCGGCATTCTGTCGTATCGCGGCAGCGAGTCTCCCAGCTCGACCCAGGGTTGCTTCGCCTCCGTGAAAATGTGCATGTCGGGTTTTACCCACCCGGCGTCGTCCAGGGCGCCTGCTTTGAGAAATACGTAGCCCGGATCGGAGTCGCATTCCAGCCAGAGGCCCGATCCGCACTCGGGACAGAAATGCCGGTGCACTTCCTTGCCCGAGTCGCCGACGACCGTGTAGGTCTGCGATTTCCCCTGCACGTAGAACGATTCGGACGAGACCATCAACTCCACTGAGAACGGACTACCGCCAGTGCGCTGGCAGTCAGTGCAATGGCAGAAGAACGTGTACTCCGGGTCCGCGCTGCAGGAAAAGCGGATGCTTCCGCAGAGGCATCCTCCGGTGTATTCAGTGGCCATGCCGATCTCCTCGCTTGTGCCGGTCTCCCGGGTCAGATTTTGCCGTTGACGCGATCCCAGAATTCCTCCCGGTGGTTGGTGCGCGGGAATTCTTCATCCGGGACCGGCACGCCCAGAAAGGCGCAGAGCGGTTGCCAGCCTTGCTTTACCTCGAACACGAGCAGCCGGTCGGCCGGAACGGCCTCTCTGACCGCATCATTATGCGCCGTGAAGGCCTTGACCAGCCCGTCGCGATCGAGACCGGGCGGAAAACCCGTCCTGGCGATCACGCTGCTGGCCATGTCCAGCCAGGCCCGCATCTCCTCGGGAGCCTGGTCTCTGCCGGCAAGCAGCGTATAGATCGTGGCGCCGAAGCTGTCGGCCCATCTCTCCGGATCACGCAGCGTCAACACGAACCGGGCGGAGGGGTATTCCCTTGCCAGTTCGCGGAAGAAGCCGGCGGTGGGCCAGTCCACCGCGCTGCCGTAACCCTCGTAGATCCGCGACCAGTCCGGCTTCCCGCCGGCGGCCGCGGACCAGAGCGGTACCTGGGCGGGCATGTTGTGGAGGACTTCCTCCATGTGGTGGCACGGCCCCACGCCGAGCCGGTTCAGTGCGAGCTTCAGCGAGTAGGTGCCCGTCCGGCCGACGCCCGTTCCGATTACGCTCAGTGTCATTGTTTTTCTCCCCGCTGGAGGTTCCTGTAAGCGATACGGTCACCCGCGAACGTGCCCACCCACAGTTCGGCGCCTGCCTCGAGTGCCATCGTGATATTGCTGAAGTGCTCATGAGCCGGTGAGCGCGCGACAACGCTGCCCTGCAGGGACTCGGGATCGATGGAGAGCACCGTAAAGGGTCTCGGGCAGCTCGCGAACTTCTCGAAATCGAATTCCTGCGACATCGGAACATCGCCGCAGATGGGATCGGATATCTCCAGCCCGGCGGTGATCAGGTTGCCCCGGTCGTCTCTGTGCAGATTGTCCGGGATGAAAGAGAACTCGTCGCTCGCGCGCAGCAGGCGCGCGGGATTGCTGTTCGAGAATGCCAGTACCTTCCGCAGCCCGGATGACGCGACATAGAATTCCCGACCGTCGTCGGATACTTCGATGCCGTTGGCGTAGGGCATCTCCGTGCCCTGGATCTTCGTGAAGCCGGCATCGCCGGGCGACCATTCGTAGACGGCGCCGGAAGGTCTCTCGCCGAATATGTCGTTAATGCGGATACCCGGATAGAGAGGGATCGTGGCCACCAGCGAGCCATCGGCAAACGAGGCCACGCTGTTGGCCTCCATGCCATCCGGGGTCATGACGCAGCCGGTCCACGTCAGCATCGGCTCGTCGCCGCTCGCATCCACCTCGAAGACCTCGATGGCTTCGCGCTCGCCGTGGCCGACGACGTATAAAGTGGAGCGTTCGTCGGCTCCGGGACGGATGTTCAGTCCGTGGGCCACGAAAGCATCGGGATCGGGCGACCCCGGGCACGCACCATAGGTGGCCATGTTCTGTCGGGCATGCGGTTCGTCGGTCGGATAGAACTCCGCCCAGGTCTTGCGCTCCGAATCGATGAGGTACAGAGATGCACCGCCGCCGAATCCGCTCGCGATGATCCATTTCGTGCCGGGGACGAGGACCAGGTCTTCCGCGTTCACGGGGCCGCAAAGGTACGCGTAATCGCCGGAGCCTGCACAGCCGTCATCCGCTCGCGGCTCGATCGAGAACGCGAGCGCAGAGAGGGCGATGATAATGGCAAGCAAGCGCACCCTGCCGGCAAAGAATCCACTGCTTTCAACGGGCATTTTCTTGTTCTCCTTCTTGCCGTCGCGCCCGCGATATTTTTCGCGGTGTCATCCGGCTCGCAGCGCCAGTGTAATCGAGCGAAGAGGAATCCGCGCGTGGTCCCGAGCTTGGCCGCAGGGCACGAGCCGGCGTATTCCTGCCAGTAGACTATACTCGACGCCACTCTGGGCCGCGTCGTAAAGGTATATACCATGAGTCCTTCATCCCTGTTCGACCTCGGCGGTCGCGTAGCGCTCGTCACCGGCGGCAACGGTGGCATCGGCCGGAGCCTCGCATTGGGGTTGGCGCAGGCCGGAGCGTCAGTCGCGATCGCCGGGCGCAATGAGGACAAGAACGCCCGGGTCCTCGAGGAATTGCAGGCGAAGGGCAATCCCGCCGTGGCCGTTTCTCTCGATGTGACGGAGCGGGACGAACTCGAGCCGGCCGTCCAGCACGTCGAGAGCGAACTCGGGCCGATCTCCATTCTGGTCAACAACGCCGGCATAGCGTCGATCAGCGGAGGGATACTCGGAGAATCGCCAGAGGACTGGGACAATGTCATCGAGACCCAGCTGAATGCAGTGTTCCTGTTATCGAAGCTCGCCGCAAAGTCGATGAAGGATCACGGCGGCGGCAAGATTCTCAACATCGCCAGCATGTATTCCTATTTCGGTTCGGGCCTGGTGCCTTCCTACAGCGCCGCCAAGGGCGCGATCGTCCAGCTGACGAAATCCATGGCGATAGAGCTCGCGCCTTTCGGGATACAGGTCAATGCGATTGCGCCAGGGTTTATCGAAACCGACATGACCGCTCCGGTGCGCACCGAGGAGTTGCAGGCGATGAATGATCAGATCATCGCACGTACGCCTGCCGGCCGCTGGGGTCAGCCCGATGAGGTGGTCGGAGCGGCCGTATTTCTGGCGTCGCGCGCTGCCGATTTCGTCACCGGAGAGACCGTAAGGGTCGACGGCGGATACGCCATTTACTGATCGACGCTGCGTTATTCGCTTACGCCGACGACGGCGACGCTGCCGTAGAATGACCTCATGAGTGCGGACGCGACTGCCGTCGGCGATAACGTCGCCTCTTACCAGCTCCCCGACGGAGCGGGGCGGATCGCGGTGGTGCTCGGCGCGAGCGGCTACATGGGCTCCAACCTCACCCCGGCCCTCGCGCGGCAGGGCTGGCACGTGCGCGCCGTCGCCAGGAATGCGGCCGTGCTCGAGGCCCGTGAATGGGAGGGCGTCGACTGCCTGTCCGCCGACGTGCTAGCGCCGGAGACCCTCGCGTCCGTACTCGAGGGCGCCGACGTCGTCTACTACCTCGTGCACATGATGTGGAGCGGCGGCGACTTCGTGCCCGTCGAACGGCGCGCCGCCGAGAACGCCCGCAGGGCCTGCGAGGCCGCCGGCGTGTGCCGCATCGTCTACCTCGGCGGCATCATGCCGAAGGAGGAGCGGTCACGGCACATGGAAGGCCGCGCCGTGGTGGGCGATGCGCTCCGTGACGGCGCCATCCAGGTCATCGAACTGCAGGCGGCCATGATCGTCGGTCCGGGGTCGGCCGCCTTCGAGGTCATACGCGACCTCGTGAACTACCTGCCTCTGATGATCACGCCGAAGTGGGTGCGCAAGCGCTCGACGCCCATCGCGCTGGAGAACGTGCTCACCTATACGATCGCGGCAGCGGATCTGCCGCTGGAGGGCGATCAGACGTTCGAGCTGGCAGGGCCCGACGTCCTGACCTATCAGGAGATCATGGACATCTACGCGGGGTTTGTCGGCAAGAACCCGCTCGTCGTCCCCGTGCCGGTGCTGACGCCGAAGCTATCGAGCTACTGGCTGTACTTCGTGACCTCGGTGCCTCCGACCACGGCGATGTCCCTGGTCGAGGGCCTGGCCCACGATTACGTCGGCGAAGACGAGGAGATCCGCAGACTCGTCCCGCAGCGGCTGCTCACGTTCCGCGAGTCCGTGGCCGCCACGCTGGAGGCGGAGAAGAACCACGACGTGCCGGCACGCTGGGTGGAGGGGTCGATCGCCTGCCGCGACTGGAAGCCGGAATACTCGTTCTACGCCAAGCGCTATTGCGGCGAGGCGGAGACCACGGCGAGCCGGGCGTCGATCTTCCGCGTGCTGCAGGGCTTCGGCGCCGATGGCGACTTCTTCTCTTACCGCTTCCTGTGGTGGCTGCGGCGCGCGTTCGACTGGCTGATCGGCGGACCCAGTTTCCGCACGGGACGGCGTGACCCCGACGCGGTGCGCATGGGCGACGTCGTCGACGGCTGGCACGTGCTCGGGATCGAGCCGAACGAGCGGATCACCTGGTCGATGCTGATGCGGGCGCCGGGCTCGGGCCTGCAGGAATTCACCATCCGGGAGCGGGCAGACGAATCGTCCGGCAAACTGGTCGTCGAGCTCTGCTGCTACTGGCACCCCGCCGGCATCTGGGGGCTGATGTACTGGTATGCGCACCTGCCGTTCTACGGGCCCCTCGTCGGCGGCGCCGTGCGAGAGATCGTGCGCCGGGCGGAGCGGCTGGAAGTCTGAGTCCCCCGGCCGCCGGGTTGCCGGTCAGGCCTTCGCTTCCTCCGTCATCGGCAGCACGAGGATATTGCAGTAGAGGCCGTCGATGACCTTCTCCGCGGTGTGTCCGAGCTTCGTGTCGGCGTCCGGCTGCGATACGCGTGCGATGACGACCAGATCCGCCTCCAGTTCCCGCGCCGCGGTGGCGATCGCTTCCTCCGGCTTCCCCATCTCCGCGCGGACCTGGTTGCGCGGCAGGCCGCAGCGGTCGGCAAAGCGCTGGCGATCCGGGTAATCGCTCGTGTCCGGGTAGACCGTCACGACATTGAGTTCCGCATTGACGTTGGCGGCGATCCTGCGGCCGGCGTCCAGCAGACGATCGTTCGCGGCGCGGTAGGTGTCCGTCTCCGGTCGATGCTTGATGGCGACCAGGACCTTGTTGATGTGCCGGCGCGCATAGGACTTCACGAGCAGCACCGGGCACTTTGCATCACGCAGCAGCCGCCAGTCCGAGGTTTCCCTGAGCCAGCGCCGGAGGCGCGACTGATTGGTCATGTTCTTGACCGCCAGGGTGCTCGAGCCGCGTGCGATCGCATCGACGATGGCCTGGCGCCAGTCCGGCTTGATCTCCACTTCCGTGCCGACCTGCAGGCCTTTCGAGCGGCCATGCTCCGCCAGACGTTCCACCCAGCTCTCGATGCGGGACAGCTCCTCGGCGATGGCCGTCGCATCGTCCATGTTCGGCGGCCGGCGCACCTGGTCCTCCGCTATACAGCAGTAGAGGTGCAGCGCGACATCGCCTGCGCCCGAAGCCTGCTCGTCGGCGGCGATGGTCTCGGCCATGACCAGCGACGGCTGGTTCATGGTGGTGGGGTCCAGGATGACGAAGATATTCTGCCGGTCAGCCATGTTTACTCTCCCGAATTGACGCCGCGAAGGATAGCAAAATCGCGGTCTCAGGGCTGAAGGATCGGTCTGCGAACCGCTGTAGGAGGGCCTTCAGGCCCGAACGTGCCTTCTAGTGGCGTAGGCCCGCCATCGGATGGGCGAGGGTCGCGGGGAGGCTTAGTCGGACGTCCCGTCCTCCTTCGCTTCGGCCAGACCTCCTTCCCGCCGTCATGGCTCCAGTCGGCCCGGACGACCCCTCTACCCTCGCCCACCCGCTGCCGGGCCCGTCGCCGAGAGGAAAGAAGGGAATCGGGCCTGAAGGCCCTCCCACAGCGGATCGGGCCTGAAGGCCCTCCTACGTGCTTCAGGCGAGACCGTCGACGTTGCCGTCGGCGTCGATGCGTACGTTGCGAGCGGCCGGGCGGCGGGGCAGGCCCGGCATGGTCATGATGTTGCCGCAGATGGCCACCAGGAAGCCGGCGCCGTTGGCCACCCGCACCTCGCGGACGGGCACGACGTGGTTCTTGGGGATGCCCTTGACGTTGGGGTCCGTCGTGAAGCTCAGGGGCGTCTTGGCGATGCACACCGGAAAGTGGCCGTAGCCCGTCTCCTGGTAGCGGGCGATCTGGTCGCGCACCTTCTGGTCGGCGATGATGCCCTGCGCGCGGTAGATGTTCTGGGCCACCGTGCGGATCTTGTCCCACAGCGGCATGTCCTCGGGGTAGAGATAGCGGAATTCGGCGCCGTCCCGCTCGACCAGGTCCACCACCGCCTCGGCGAGTTCGACGGCGCCCGCGCCGCCTTCCGCCCAGTGGTCGCAGGCCACGCACAGGATGTCGAGTTCGGCGCAGGCCTGGCGCACCATGTCGAACTCCGCCTTCGTGTCGGTGGAGAAACGGTTCAGGGCGACGACCACCGGCACGCCGAAACCGCGGGTGTTCTCCACGTGCCGGGCCAGGTTGTCGAAGCCTTTCGCCACCGCCACCAGGTTCTCGTGGTCGAGCTTGTCCTCGGTCACGCCCCCATGCATCTTCAGCGCCCGGATGGTGGCGACGATCACGGCGCAGTCCGGCTTCAGGCCGGCGCTGCGGCACTTGATGTCGAAGAACTTCTCGGCGCCGAGATCCGCGCCGAAGCCGGCCTCGGTCACCACGTAGTCGGAGAGTTTCAGCGCCGTGCGCGTGGCCAGCACCGAGTTGCAGCCGTGCGCGATGTTCGCGAACGGCCCGCCGTGGATAAAGGTGGGCGTATGCTCCAGGGTCTGCACGAGATTCGGCTGGATGGCGTCCTTCAGCAGCACGGTCATCGCGCCGTCGGCCTCCAGGTCGGCCGCATGGACCGGATTCATGGCGCGGTCGTAGCCCACGATAATGCGCCCGATACGCTCGCGCAGGTCGGTGAGACCCTCGGCGAGGCAGAGGATGGCCATCACTTCCGAGGCCACGGTGATGTCGAAACCGTCGGTGCGCGGATAACCGTTGGTGACGCCGCCGAGGCCGGCGGTGATCTCCCGGAGCGCCCGGTCGTTCATGTCCACGACCCGTCGCCAGACGACCCGGCGGCTGTCGATCCCGCACTCGTTGTCCCAGTAGAGGTGGTTGTCCACCAGGGCCGCCAGCAGGTTGTGGGCCGCGCCGATGGCGTGCATGTCCCCGGTGAAGTGCAGGTTGATGTCCTCCATGGGCACCACCTGGGCGTAGCCGCCGCCGGCCGCGCCGCCCTTCATGCCGAAGCAGGGGCCCAGCGAGGGTTCGCGCAGGCAGATCGCGGCTTGCCGGCCGATGCGTCGTAGGGCGTCGCCCAGACCCACCGTGGCCGTCGTCTTGCCTTCGCCGGCCCTGGTGGGCGTGATGCCGGCCACCAGGATCAGCTTGCCGTCGGGGCGGTCTGCGAGCGTGCGGATATAGTCCAGCGAGACCTTGGCCTTGTCGTGGCCGTAGGGCAGGAGGTTTTCCTCGCCGATGCCGAGCTCGCCGGCCACCTCGACGATCGGACGAAGTTCGGCCTGCCGGGCGATCTCGATGTCCGACTTCGGTGATGTGTGCTGTTCGCTGCCCATGACGGCTACTCCGATACGATCCTGCTGCCGGTCCCGGTCGACGGGCCCTAGCAGATGCGCGGCAGGGGATCGTCCTCCAGTTCTTCCAGATAACGCTCGCCGCCCAGCTCGGTCTCCAGCACCACGCGCTTCGCGGCGTCGGTGACGTGGCCGATGCGCGCGGCCATTTCGCCGCCGGGCAGCTCTCTCAGCGCCGCCACCGCTTCGTCCGCCTGGTCCGGATCGACCACGGCGACCACCCGGCCCTCGCAGGCCAGGTAGTAGGGGTCGTAGCCCAGCATCTCGCAGACCGCCTGCACGGGTTCGCGCACCGGCACGTCCGGTGCTCGCAGCCGCACGCCGAGGCCGGTGATGGCCGCGATCTCGTGGGTGACCGTCGCCAGCCCGCCGCGGGTGGGGTCGCGCATGAAGCGCAGGCCGTCGAAGTCCAGCAGGCGCGCCGCCAGGGGCGCGATGCTGGCGGCGTCCGACTGGAGATCACCGCGCAGCCCGAAGTCCTCCCGCGCGAGCATCACCGCCGTGCCGTGATCACCGATGGGCCCGCTGACGATGAGTGCGTCGCCGGCGCGGATGTTGTCGAAGGAGGGCTTTACGCCGGGCAGGCGCACGCCGACGCCGGTGGTGGCCAGATACAGCCCGCCGCCCTCGCCGCGGCGCAGCACCTTGGTGTCGCCGGCGGCCACACGCACGCCTGCCTCGGCCGCGGCCCGCGCCAGGCTGGCAATGATCCGGTCGAGCACCGCGATCTCCAGCCCCTCCTCGATGAAGGCATTCAGGCTCAGGTAGCAGGGGCGGGCGCCGGCCACCGCCAGGTCGTTGCAGGTGCCGTGCACGGCGAGCGCGCCGATGTCCCCGCCGGGGAACTCCAGCGGCTGCACGGTGAAACCGTCGGTGGTGAACAGCACCTCGCCCTCGTCGAGCTTCAGCGGTACGGCGTCCGCGCGCACGTCCAGGTCGTCGTTGGCCAGGTGGCGCGCGAAGATCTCGTCGATGAGTTCGCGCATGAAGCGTCCGCCGTTGCCGTGAGCGAGACTGATGCGATCGTCTTCCATTGTTCTCCCATCGGGTCGATGCCCGCTTTATGGACCAGGGCCAGTGCCCGTGATTGTCGCCGGCGTCCTATCCCGACCGGGCCGCGAACTCCGCGGCCTGCCCGTAGCAGATGGCGGCATCATTCGCCGGCAGCGCCGTACCCAGGACCGCCGTGTGGCCCGCGGCCGCGAGGCGCTCCAGCACCGCATCGGCGAGGACCCGGTTCTGGAATACGCCGCCGGTGAGGCCGATGCGTTCGAAGTTTTCCCGTTCCGTGATCATACCTGCCTGGACGGCCAGTGCCTCGGCCATCGAGGCGTGGAAGTCGGCGGCGCGCTCGGCGGCCGGGCGCCGGGCATCGCAGAGCATCGGCAGGAGCGGCGCCCAGTCGGTGCGCAGCACGCCGGCCTCGTCGGCGGCCACCGGCAGCTCGACGGCGTTGCCCGGGCCGGTGGCGGCGGGTGGGCCGGCGGCACCGGCGGCAATGGACTCCAGCATCATCGGCCCCTGGGCCTCGAAGCTCGCGGTGCCGATGCCGCAGACCATGGCGGCGGCGCCGTCGAAGAGCCGGCCCACAGCGCTCGAGACGGGACAGTTCAGCCCCTGTTCCCAGGCGATGCGCGCGACATCCATGTGCTCCGGCCCGTCGGTGTAGTCCAGGCCACAGGCCCAGTGCATGGCGGCGGCGCTGCGCCAGGGCTCGCGTCCCGCCTTGTCGCCGCCAGGTAGTGCGATGGTGCGCATGCTGGCGACTCGGCGCCAGGCGCCGGGCCGGCCGACGAGCGCCTCGCCGCCCCACAGGCTGCCGTCCTCCCCGTAACCCACGCCGTCCCAGGCGAATACCAGCCAGGACCCGCGGCCGCCGTGCTCCGCCGCCACGGCCGAGGCGTGGGCATGGTGGTGCCAGACGGTCTCCACGGGCAGGCCCGAGCGCCGTGCCCAGCGGTGGGTGTCGTAGCCGGGATGGGCGTCGGCCAGCACCCGGCGGGCTTCCACGCCGTACAGCGACTGCAGGTCGCCGGCCACCTGCTCGAAGACCTGCATGCTGCGCGGCGTCCCCATGTCGCCGATGTGGGGCGAGACCACCACCCGGTCGTCCCAGGCCAGCGCCAGGGTGTTCTTCATGTGGCCGCCGACGGCCAGCACCGGCTCGGGCTGGCGCCAGGGCAGGGTGAGTTCCCGCGGCGCGCAGCCGCGGCCGATGCGGATGGGCCGCACCCGGCCGCCCACGCGCCGGAATACCGGGTCGTCAGCCGGCCGGACGATGGGGCGGTCGTGCTGCAGGAAGGCATCGGCGATGCGCTGCAGGCGTCGTTCCGCCTCGTCGGGATCCGTCAGCACGGGCTCGCCGCTGACGTTGCCGGAGGTGGCAACGAGAGGCGCGCCGAAATCGCCGGTGAGCAACTGGTGCAGCGGGCTGTAGGGCAGGAAGATGCCGAGTTCGGCCAGGCCGGGCGCCAGATTGTCCGCCAGCGGGCAGTCGGCACGGCGGGCGGCGAGCACGATGGGTCGCACAGGGCTCAGGAGTTCGTCGGTTTCCTCCGGACGCAGGTCCACCGAGCGGCGCACCGCATCGAGGCCGTCCGGGCCTGTCAGCGGGAACATCACGGCCAGCGGTTTGTGGGGCCGGGGCTTGCGCTCGCGCAGGCGGGCGACCGCGCCCGCGTCGCCCGCCGCGCACATCAGGTGATAACCGCCGATGCCCTTCACCGCCAGGATCTCGCCGGCGCGCAGGCGATCCACCGCCGCGGCGATGGCGTCCTCGCGCGTCGCCAGGGTCTCGCCGCCGGCGCGCAGCGTCACCGAGGGGCCGCAGACCGGGCAGGCGACGGGCTCGGCGTGGAAGCGGCGGTCCGTCGGGTCCAGGTATTCGCGTTCGCAGTCCGCGCACAGCGCGAAGGCGGCCATGCTGGTGTTGGGCCGGTCGTAGGGCAGGGCCTCGATCAGCGTGTAGCGGGGCCCGCACTGGGTGCAGTTGATGAACGGATAGCGGTGGCGCCGGTCGACCGGGTCGGCCATCTCGCGCCGGCAGTCCTCGCACATGAAGTAGTCCGGCGGCACGAAGATGCGCGGGGCTTCGGAGGCCGCGCTCTCCAGGATGCGGAAGCCGTCGAAGTCGCCCTCGTCCACGGCCTCGTCGGCGGTCAGCTCCGGCCGGGACAGTGGCGGCGCATCGGTGATCAGGGCGTCGCGGAAACGGGCGACCGCGTCGGGCGCGCCCTGCGCCCGCAGCTCCACTTCGCCCAGCTGGTTGCGCACCCAGCCCGCGATGCCGTGTTCGTGCGCGAGGCGGAAGACGAACGGGCGGAAGCCCACGCCCTGGACGTGGCCCGTGAGGCAGATCCGGCGCGTCTCGCGGGCGGCGGCAGGCGCCACCCGCTCAGCCGGTGGCGCTGCCGGCTTTCTTGCGGCCTTCCCAGACATTCTCGCGCATGCCGGCGGACCACCAGATGCGGCAGGCACCCTCGTCGGAGACCATGCACGGGCCGATGGGTTTGCGCGGTGTGCAGGCGGCGCCGAACAGGCGGCACTCGTTGGGATAGATCTTGCCGAGCACCACCTTCGCGCAGTCGCAGCCCGGCGGCATCTGGCCCACCCGCTTGCGGGAGTCGTCCGCGTAGGAGGGGAACTGCAGGCGCGCGTCGCAGTGTTCGTACTCCGGGCGCAGGCCATAGCCCGACTTCGGTATCACGCCGATGCCGCGCCAGGTGGCGTCCTGCACGTGCATGACCCGGTCCAGGCACTCGCGGGCCACGGCATTCCCGCCCGGGCGCACGACTTCGGGGTAGCAGTTGTCGAGGAAGCGCTTGCCCTCGATGAGCTGGCGCAGCACCGAGTACATGGCGGCCAGCAGGGTGTCGGCGCGGAAACCGGCGACGGCCGCCGGGATACCGTGCTTCTCCGGGACGAAGGCCCACTCCTCCGGGCCCATCACCGTGGAGACGTGGCCGGGCGCGATCAAGGCGTCGAAGCCGGGCTCGCCGGACTCGAGCAGCATGGCCACGGCGGGCCAGGTGAGGCGGCCGGACAGCAGCACGCTCAGGTTGTCAGGCGCGCCCTCGGCCAGCATCGCGGCCACCGGCGCGGTGGTGGTCTCGAAGCCGGCGGCGAAGAACACCACCTGGCGATCCGGATTCTCCCGGGCCACGGCGGCCACCTCCGTGGGGCTCGCGATGGGCCGGATGTCGGCGCCTGCGGCCTTGGCCTGCTCCAGAGAGCGCGGTTCGCGCTTCGGCACGTTCACCGGCACCCGCAGCATGTCGCCGAAGGCCACCAGTATCACGTCCTCGTTCAGCGCGAGTTGCATGGCCTCGTAGACGTCTTCCTCGGGACAGATGCACACGGGGCAGCCGGGCCCCGGGATGAGTTCGATCTGGGACGGGATGGCGGTGCGAAGGCCCGCCGTCGTGATGGAACGCTCGTGACCGCCGCACACGTTCATGATGCGGACGCGGTCGGGCAGCGGCAGGGCCTTCAGCCGGTCCAGCCAGTAGCGCGCGTCGTGTGCCATGTCGGTATCCCCCCTGCTCGTCGCTGTTGCGGTCGAACTGTCGGCGGTTGACGGGTAACGGGTCTGCCGGGCGGCGCCTAGCGCGCCGTGGCGCCGGCGTCCGCGTGCAGATGGGCGCCGTCGGGCTGCACCGCCGGGCGCGCCGACTCGCCCCGTGCCACCCGCTCGCCCTGTGCGGCGTGCTCGGCGCGGAGCCACTCCAGCCACTCGGTCATGCCCTCGCCGTTTTTCACGGACACCGCCTGCATGACCGCGGGCGTGGCGAGATCACGGACGCAGGCGCGGGCCCGCTCCGGGTCGAAGTCGTCCAGCACCGGCAGCAGGTCACTCTTGGTGAGCAGGATCCGGTCCGCCGCGCGGAACATCACCGGGTACTTTGCCGGCTTGTCGTCGCCCTCGGGCACCGACAGCAGCGTGATGTTGCGGTGCTGGCCGAGGTCGAAGCTGGCCGGGCACACCAGGTTGCCCACGTTCTCGATGAAGACGATGTCGAGCTCGTCCAGCGACAGCTCGTGTACGGCGTCATGCACCATGTGCGCGTCCAGGTGGCAGGCGGTGCCGGTGGCGATCTGGATGGCGGGGACGCCGTGGCGGCGGATGCGCTCGGCGTCGTTCTCGGTCTCGAGGTCGCCCTCGATGACGCCCACCCGGAGTTCCCCGGCCAGCGCCTGGATGGTCGCCTCCAGCAGCGCGGTCTTGCCGGCGCCCGGGGACGACATCAGGTTGACCGCCAGCACCCCGTGGCCGTCGAAATGTTCGCGGTTGTGGCCCGCCTGGTGGTCGTTCTCGCTCAGGAGGCTGCGCAGCACGTCCACGGACTCGGCGCCGCTCGCCGTGCGCTCGAGCTTGCCGCCGGGGCGGATGAGGTGCCGGTTGCCGGCCGTGATGTTGCAGCCGCAGGTATCACACATGTCTGGAGTCCTCCGTGGTGGCGCCGGTGTCTTCCTGCTGGACGCCGCCGGTGCGTTCGAGTTCGAGGCGGGTCAGCAGCATCTCGTCGCCGCTCACCAGCCGGGTGCGCCAGTCGCCGCATTCGCCGCACAGCAGCCGGTTGGCCTTCGCCGCGGACTCGGCGCCGCAGACCGAGCATTCTACGCGGATATCGGCTGCTTCAATGAGGAGTTCCGCCTCCTCGGCGATGGTGGCGCCGGCGGCCAGTGGCCAGGCGCGGCGCAACAGTTCGGGTTCGACGCCCGAGAGCGGGCCGATGGCGAGGTGTATGGCGGTTACACGGGCCGCGGATTCACGCCGGGCGATGGTCTCGACCTGCCCGATGAGAGCCTGGCAGACGGACAGCTCATGCATCGGCTGCCGCGAGGACCTGGTCGAAGAGCTCCCAGCTGGAAGCGGCCTCTTCTTCCGTGACTTTCTGGATGGCGTAGCCCACGTGTACCAGGACGTAGTCGCCCGGCTCGACGCTCTCGTCCCGGAGCATGAACAGGCTGACCTCCCGCTCGACGCCCTTCGCCTCGCAGCGAGCGGTGAACTCGTCCATGGACTTGATCTGCATCGGGACTGCGAGACACATGCGTGAAACCCCCTTGACGCGGCATTGGATCACCGATGACGCAAGACTGCGCCGAGTGCCGAGGATAACGATCCGGGACGCCCCTAACCGTAAGTAATAACGCCTATTCTCATACGCGCAGCGGCCGGTAAGTTAGGCAGCCGAGGGGTGAATCCGTGGTTTCAGGCCGCCGGCGGGGGTGATGCCGGACCGGTGAGTATGCAAAATCCATTACACTGTGCCGCGCGCCGCCGGCCGGGAGGCCCGGCGGTCCGTTTTTTGCGGAGGACCGGGTGATGGACAGAGACAGGATGTGGTTTTCGGGGGCATGGAGATGAGCGCGGACAAGACGGCCGTCATCGAGCCGCGAGCCGGCGATTTCGGCGACAGCCGCCTCAAGCGCCTGTTCCACGCGACCCGCCCGAAGTTCTTCCCGGCGTCCGTCCTGCCGGTGGTCGCGGGCACGGCGTGGGGCGCCGTGCAGGCCGGCGGCATCGATGTCGTCGTGGCACTGCTCGCGCTCGTCGCGACCATGCTGGTGCACGGCGCCGGTAACGTGCTGAACGACGTCGGCGACGAGACCGGCGGCAGCGATCGGCGCAATACCAGCCGAATCTACCCCTATACGGGCGGCTCGCGCTTTATCCAGAATCAGATCATGTCCACGGGCGAGATGGCCCGCTGGGGCATCCAGCTGCTGGCGATCGCGGCGCTGATCGGCCTCGCGCTGATCTGGCTGCGCGGCATCGGCGTCCTGTGGTTCGGTCTCGCGGGCATTGCACTCGGCATCGTCTATTCCCTCGGGCCGGTGCGGCTGTCTTCGCTGGGCCTGGGCGAACTCGCGATCGGCATCGCTTTCGGCGTGCTGCCGGTGAGCGGTGCCGCGTGGCTGCAGACGGGGGCGGTCGACCTCCCGCTGATCGTCTTCGCCCTGCCGGTGAGCGCCTGGGTGGCGGCGATCGTGCTCATCAACGAGGTGCCGGATCTCGATGCGGACGCCGCCGTGGGCAAGGCGACCCTGCCGGTGCGCTTCGGCCGCACGGCGACGGCGGGCATCTACGTGGGTCTGCACCTGATCGCGGCGGCCTCGACGCTGTGGCTGACGGTGGCGGGCTACCTGCCGCTGCTGGCGCCCGCGGTGCCTTTCGTGCTGCTGGCCCTGTCGCTGCGGGTGGCCGGCGCGGTGCGCCGTTCGGGCTCCGACCCGGCCGGTGTTCTGGGCGCCATCGAGTTCACGCTGGCGAGTCATACGATCGGTTGCCTGTGGGCGACCGCCTGTGTCCTGTTCACAATCTGGTGGTCATGATCCCGTGACAGAACGTCTCTCATTCCAGATCCGCAAGGGCCTCGACATCCCCCTGGCCGGCAAGCCGGAACAGGTGATCGAGTCCGCACGGCCCGTCGGCAGCGTCGCGCTGCTCGGCCTCGACTACATCGGCCTGAAGCCGCGCATGGCGGTGAAGCCGGGCGACCGGGTGCGGCTCGGCGATCCGCTGTTCAGCGACAAGCAGACGCCCGGCGTGACGTATACGGCACCCGGTGCCGGCGTCGTGCGGGACGTGAACCGGGGCATGCGCCGGGTGCTGCAGTCGGTGGTGATCGATCTGGACGGCGACGAGGCGGTGGACTTCGGCAGCGTCGCGGCCGGCGACCGTGACGGGCTCGACGGCGAGGCCGTGGAGGAGAAACTGCTGACCGCGGGTCTCTGGCCCGCCTTCCGCACGCGGCCCTACAGCAAGGTGCCGGCGCCGGGTTCGCGGCCGCACGCCATCTTCGTCAAGGCCACGGACACCCATCCGCTGGCGCCGGACGCCGAGGTGATCGTCGCGGACGCGGCGGAGGAGTTCGCCGCGGGCCTGCGCCTGATTTCGAAGCTGACCGACGGTCCGATCTACGTCTGCACGGGACCCGATTCCCGCATCGCGGTGCCGGACGAGAAGCCCTTCGTGCATGCGGAGTTCTCCGGGCCCCATCCTGCCGGGCTGCCGGGCACCCACATCCACTTCCTGGACCCGGTCAGCGAGAACAAGACGGTCTGGACCATCGGCTCCCAGGACGTGATCGCCATGGCCCGGCTGTTCGCGACCGGTCGCCTGCCGACCGAGCGGATTGTCTCCATCGCCGGCCCCATGGTGCGGCGGCCGCGGTTGCTGCGCACCCGCGTGGGCGCCAGCACCGAGGATCTGATCGCCGGCGAGCTGGACGACGACACCGATACGCGGGTGATATCGGGCTCCGTGCTGAGCGGCCGTCGCGCCAGCGACTGGGCCGCGTGGATGGGCCGCTATCACAACCAGCTGACCGCGCTGCCGGAGGGCCGCGAGCGGGAGTTCCTGGGCTGGGCGCTGCCGGGCACGAAGAAGTTCTCGGCCATCCGCGCCTATGCCGGTCCCGTGCTGCAGAAGGCCGGGTTCCGCCTGACCACCTCCCAGAACGGCAGCCCGCGGGCCATGGTGCCCATCGGCAACTTCGAGAAGGTGATGCCGCTGGACATCCTGCCGGCGCCGCTGCTGAAGGCGCTGGTGGTGGGCGACACCGAGACCGCGCGCAAGCTCGGCTGTCTGGAGCTGGACGAAGACGACGTGGCACTGCTCTCGTTCGTCTGCTCCGGCAAGTATGACTACGGCCCCGCGCTGCGCGCGAACCTGACCGACATCGAGAAGAACGGCTGATGAAACCATTGCGGCGATTCCTGGACCGGCTGCACCCCCTGTTCGCCAAGGGCGGGCGCTACGAGAAGTACTACGCCCTCTACGAGATGGTGGACACGCTGCTCTATACCCCTTCGGACGTCACCCGCAGCGCGCCCCACGTGCGCGACGCGCTGGACCTGAAGCGGGTGATGATCATGGTGGTGTTCGCCGTGACCCCCTGCGCGCTGGTGGGCATGTGGAACCTGGGACTGCAGGCCAACACGGCCATGGCGGACATGGGCGTAGCCGGGCTGGACGGCTGGCGCGGCGCCGTGCTCGCGCTGCTCGGCGTCGGCTACGATCCGGCGAGCTTCTACGACAACTTCATGTACGGCATGGCCTTCTTCCTGCCGCTCTACGTCGTCACGCTGGCCGCGGGCGGTCTCTGGGAAGTGATATTCGCCGGCATCCGCAACCACGAGATCAACGAGGGTTTCCTCGTCACCTCGCTGCTGTATGCGCTGATCCTCGCGCCCACCACGCCGCTGTGGCAGGCCGCGCTCGGCATCAGCTTCGGCGTGGTGATCGGCAAGGAGGTCTTCGGCGGCACCGGCAAGAATTTCCTGAACCCGGCGCTCACCGGCCGTGCCTTCCTGTACTTCGCGTATCCGGTGCAGATGTCCGGCGACGCGGTGTGGACGGCAGCGGAGGGCTTTACCGGGGCGACGCCGCTCGGCCTCGCCGCCATCGACGGCATGGCCGGCATCGCCGAGGCGGGCGTCACCTGGACCCAGGCCTTCGTCGGCTCCATCCAGGGCTCCATCGGCGAGACCTCGGCACTGGCCTGCCTGATCGGTGCCGCCATACTGATCTACACCGGCATCGCCTCCTGGCGGATCATCGTCGGCTGCATCATCGGCCTCATCGTGCCGGTGCTGCTGTTCAACCAGATGGATGCGAGCTCGAATCCGATGCTCGCCATGCCCTGGCACTGGCACCTGGTCACCGGCGGCTTCCTGTTCGGCGCCGTGTTCATGGCCACCGACCCGGTGAGCGCAGCGCAGACGGATACGGGGAGATGGATCTACGCCATCCTTATCGGCGTGCTGACGGTGCTGATCCGGGTGGTCAACCCGGCCTACCCGGAAGGGATCATGCTGGCCATCCTGTTCGGCAACATTTTTGCGCCTGTCATCGACTATTTCGTCGTGCAGGCCAACATCAAGCGGAGGTTGAAACGCAGTGTCTGAGGAGCGCAAGGCCCAGGACGCCGGCCGCGGCGCCCGCAAGGGGTTCAACCGGGAGAGCATCAAGAACGTGCTCATCGTCGCGGTGAGCCTGTCTCTGGTCTGCTCGGTGCTGGTCTCCGCCACGGCGGTGATACTGAAACCGATGCAGGAGCGCAACGAAGCGCTGAACATGAAGAAGAACGTACTGCTGGTGGCGGGCCTGCTGGAGCCGGGTATCGACATCGAGGAGCGCTTCGGGATGGTCGAGACCCACATCGTGGATCTGGCCACCGGCGAATACCACGACGAGATCGATCCGGCTGGATACGACATGATCGAGGCGGCCAACGACCCTGCGATGTCCGTCGATATCCCGGCCGCGAAAGACATCGCCGGTATCGGCCGCCGGGCCAAATATGCCGAGGTCTACGTCCTGCGCGACGAGGCGGGCGGAATGGAGACGGTGATCCTGCCGGTCTACGGCATGGGGCTGTGGTCCACCATGTACGGCTTCATCGCCCTCGGTCCCGACGGCAGCACGGTACAGGCCCTGAAGTTTTACAAGCACGCCGAGACGCCGGGGCTCGGCGGCGAAGTGGACAACGAGCAATGGCTCGCCAACTGGCCCGGCAAACGCATCTATGACGAGGAGGGGGACATCCGCATCCGTGTGGCCAAGGGCACGGTGGGCGCCGCCGCCGGCTGGACGGGCGCCACTGCGAGGGGCGGTGCCGCCATATTCCAGGTGGACGGCATCTCGGGGTCGACGCTGACTTCCCGTGGCGTAACCAACCTGCTGCATTACTGGATGAGCGATGATGCCTACCGGCCCTACCTGGAGAAGGTCTGGAGACGCAGCGTGGAGCAGTCATGAACGGAGAAGCGAAGAAAGTCATCCTGGATCCGTTGGTCGACAACAACCCGATCACGCTGCAGGTGCTCGGCATCTGTTCGGCGCTCGCCGTCACCACCTCGCTGGCGCCGACGCTGCTGATGTGTCTCGCGCTGACCAGCGTCGCCGCTTTCGCCAATGCGGGCGTGAGCCTGATTCGTAACCGCATCCCGTCCAACATCCGCATCATCGTGCAGATGACCATCATCGCCTCGCTGGTGATCATGGTGGACGAGGCGCTGAGGGCCTTCGCCTTCGACGCCAGCCGCCAGCTGTCGGTATTCGTCGGGCTGATCATCACCAACTGCATCGTGCTGGGCCGCGCCGAGGCGTTCGCCATGAAGAATGGCGTCGGCATGAGCTTCCTGGACGGCCTCGGCAACGGGCTCGGCTACAGCATCATCCTGATAGCGGTGGCCGTGGTACGCGAGCTGTTCGGCGCCGGCACGCTGCTCGGCGTCCAGATACTGCCGCTGATCAGCGAAGGTGGCTGGTACGAGCGCAATGGCATGATGCTGCTGCCGCCGAGCGCATTCTTCATCATCGGCATGCTGATCTGGGCCATCCGCAGCTGGAAACCGGAGCAGAAGGAGGAGCCGGAGTTCCAGATCCATGAAGTGCATCGGACGGAGGTGATGTGATGGAAGCCCATCTGAACCTCCTCGTCAAAGCGATCTTCGTCGAGAACCTGGCGCTCGCCTTCTTCCTCGGCATGTGCACCTTCCTGGCGGTCTCGAAGAAGATCGAGACGGCGCTCGGCCTCGGCCTGGCCGTGGTCGCGGTGCAGAGCATCACGGTGCCGGTGAACAACCTGATCTACAACGTCTTCCTGGCCGAGGGGGCACTGGCCTGGGCCGGGCTGCCGGACGTCGACCTCTCCTTCCTGGGCCTGGTGAGCTATATCGGTGTGATCGCCGCGCTGGTGCAGATCCTGGAGATGACGCTCGATCGCTACGTGCCCGCCCTCTACAACGCCCTCGGTATTTTCCTGCCGCTGATCACGGTGAACTGCGCCATCCTCGGCGGCACGTTGTTCATGGTGGAGCGCGACTACACCTTTTCCGAGTCTGCCGTGTACGGATTCGGCAGCGGCGTGGGCTGGGCGCTCGCCATCGTTGCCCTGGCCGGCATCCGGGAGAAGCTGAAGTACAGCGACGTGCCCGACGGGCTGCAGGGCCTCGGCATCACCTTCATCATCACCGGGCTGATGTCGCTCGGTTTCATGGGCTTCTCCGGGATACAGCTCTGATGACGGCTTCCAGCGCGACACTGCAGATTTCACTCGGGGTGGCTCTGTTCACGGCCATCATCCTGGTACTGGTGACGGTCATCCTGCTCGCACGGCGCAAGCTCGTTGCCACGGGCGAGGTGGACGTCCTCGTCAATGGCGAGCGCCACCTGGATATGCCGGTGGGCGTGAAGCTCCTCGGCGGGCTGGCCGATTCCGGACTGTTCATCGCCTCGGCCTGCGGCGGCAAGGGCACCTGCGGCCAGTGCAAGATCCAGGTACTCTCCGGTGGCGGTGCCGCGCTGCCTACGGAGGCCTCGATCCTGTCCCGTCGTGAGATGGACGAGGACTGCCGCCTGTCCTGCCAGGTCACCGTGAAGCAGGACATGGAGGTGCGCGTGCCGGACGAGGTGTTCGGCGTGCGCAAACTCGACTGCAAGGTGGTCTCGAACCACAACGTGGCCACCTTCATCAAGGAGCTGAAGCTGGCCCTGCCCGAGGGCGAGGAACTCGACTTCCGCGCCGGCGGCTACGTCCAGATCGAGTGCCCGCCCCATGACGTGAAATTCAGCGACTTCGACGTGGAGGAGCGCTTCCGCGACGACTGGGACCGCTACGACCTCTGGCGCTACGAGTCGCACACCAAGGAGAAGGTGGAGCGCGCCTACTCCATGGCGAACTTCCCGCTGGAGAAGGGCATCGTGATGCTGAACGTGCGCATCGCGACGCCGCCGCCGGGCGCCGACAAGGATATCCCGCCCGGCATCGTCTCCTCGTGGATCTTCTCGCTGAAACCCGGCGACCCGGTCACCATCTCCGGGCCGTTCGGCGATTTCTTCGCCAGGGACACGAAGGCGGAGATGGTCTTCGTCGGCGGCGGTGCCGGCATGGCGCCCATGCGCGCCCACATCTTCGATCAGCTGGAACGCATCCATACCGACCGCAAGATGACCTTCTGGTACGGCGCCCGCAGCAAGCGGGAGATGTTCTACGTGGAGGACTTCGACCGCCTGGCCGCGGAGAACGACAACTTCGACTGGTACGTGGCGCTGTCCGATCCGCTGCCCGAGGACGAGTGGGAGGGGCCCACCGGCTTCATCCACGAGGTGCTGTACGAGCAGTACCTGAAAGACCATCCGGCTCCCGAGGACTGCGAGTACTACCTGTGCGGTCCGCCCATGATGAATGCCGCCGTGATCAAGATGCTGGAGGACCTCGGGGTCGAGCGCGAGAACATCATGCTCGACGATTTCGGCGGCTGAGCCGGTGGCCGCGAGGCTACAGCGCTTCGCATTGCTACCGCTCCTGCTGGCGGCGCTGGCGCTGGCCGGCTGCGGCGGGGACGAGGGCACGCCCGAGGCGCGCATCACCGGGGCGACCATGGGCACGACGTACAGCGTGCGCATCGTCGATCCGCCGGACGAGCTGGCCATCGACGAGATCACCCGGCGCATCCAGCTCGCGCTCGAGGACGTCAACCGGCGCATGTCCACCTGGCGGGACGACTCCGAGGTGTCGCTGTTCAACGCCGCGCCGCCCGGAGAGTGGTTCCCGGTGTCGGAAGACACGGCGGCCCTGGTCGCGATGGCCCGGGCGGTGAGCCGCATGAGCAGTGGCGCCTTCGATATCACCGTCGGCCCGGTGGTGGATCTCTGGGGCTTCGGTCCCGACCCGGTGCGGGTGACCCCGCCCGAGGAAGCCGAGATCGCGGCGGCGCTGGCGCGGGTGGGCGACGGGGCGCTGGAGAGCCGGGAGGAGCCGCCGGCGCTGCGCAAGACCAGCGCCGATGTAGCCGTCGACCTCTCCGGCATCGCCAAGGGGCATGCCGTGGACCGGGTGGCTGCGGTGCTGGAGCAGGCGGCGATCGACAATTACCTGATCGAGGTGGGCGGCGAGCTGCGCGTGGCCGGCCACAACCGCCGCGGCGAGCGCTGGACCGTGGCCGTGGAAGACCCGCTGGCGGCGGGCCGGGAAGTGCACCGGGTGCTCAATGTCACCGACACGGCTATTGCAACTTCGGGGGACTACCGCAACTTCTTCGAATATGAAGGAGAGCGCTATTCCCATACTATTGACCCGCGCACCGGCTGGCCTGTATCACATGATCTGGTATCGGTGACGGTGCTGGACGAGAGTGCGGCCCTGGCGGACGCGCTGGCCACGGCCCTGCTGGTGCTGGGGCCGGAGGCCGGCGGCGAGATGGCCGAACGGAGCGGGATCGCGGCGTATTTCGTTGTGCACAGCGGCGATGGCGTGATGGCCCGGTGGACGTCGGCCTTCGCCGAGAGAGAGGTAATGTGATGTCGACGATACTGGTGACAGTCGTGAGCTTCCTGGTGATCCTCGTCGCGATGCTCGCGATGGCGGTCGGCGTGATGGCCGGCCGCAAGCCGATCAGCGGCAGCTGCGGCGGGCTGAACAGCGGCGGCGGCTGCGAGCTCTGCTCCAACCGGGGCGAGTGCCGGCGCAAGAAGAACGAAGCCGGCGCCTGACGGGCGGCGAGAGGGGGAGATGAACATGCCTTTGAGATCGGTACTGGTAAAGGACTGGATGGCCGCCAATCTGGTCACCCTGAAGCCGGATATGGACGTGATGGACGCCCTGGCCAGGCTGGTGGAGGCGCGCATCGCCGGCGCACCGGTAGTCGATCACCACGGTAACCTGGTGGGCATGCTATCGGAGTTCGACTGCATGAAGGTGGCGCTGGACTCCAGCTACCACGGCGAGTGGGGCGGCCGCGTCAGCGAATTCATGACGAAGAACGTCATCACGGTGCCGGCGGACATGAGCATCATCGACCTGGCACGGCGCTTCCAGGAATCCCGCCTGCGCCGCTTCCCGGTGATGGACGACACCCGGCTGGTGGGCCAGATCAGCCGCAGGGACGTACTGCGGGCGCTGATGTCCATCGCCGACGGGCCGCGCCGGGCGTGACCCTACGCTAGCTTTTCGCCAGCCCCGCCCCCAGCATCTTCCTCCGCAAGAAGCTGTAGACTTCGAGCAGCGAAAGCTCCTTCGGGCAGATGTCCTGGCAGGCCATCAGGCCCAGGCAGCCGAACACACCGTCTTCGTTGGCGATGACCTCGAACCAGTCCGCATCCTCGCGGGTATCCCGGGGATCCAGCATGAAGCGGGCCACCCGGTTCAGGCCGGCAGGTCCCGCGAAGTCGCTGTTGACGTTGGCGACGCCGCAGGCGGCGATGCAGCAGCCGCACTCGATGCAGCGGTCGGCCTCGTAGATGGCGTGGGCGATGTCGTCGTCCATGCGTTCCTCGACGGCGTTCTCGTCGAAGGGCAGGCGCTCGTGCACCCAGCTCTCCACCCGCTCGGCCATCTGGCGAAACCACGTGCCGGTATCCACCGAGAGATCGCCGACCAGCTTGAAAACGGGCAGGGGATAGAGGCGGATGGTGTCCGGCAGGTCCCGGGTGAGGGTGCGGCAGCCCAGCGCCGGGCGGCCGTTGACCATCATGGCGCAGGAGCCGCACACGGCCGAGCGGCAGACGAAGTCGAACTGCAGGCTCGGATCCTGTTTCTCGCGGATCTCGTTCAGCGCGAGGAACAGCGACATGTACGGCGCCTCCTCGAGCTGGAAGGTGTCGATGTGCGGCTCGGAGGCCGGGTCTTCCGGGTTGTAGCGAAAGATCTCGAAAGTGAGCCGCCGGCCCCCCGTGACATTTCGTCCGGAGACGGCTTGTTCGGCCTGCTCGCTCATGCGCTCACTCCGGTCTGCTTCCAGTGGCCCCAGTTCATGCGGCTGCCCGGCTCCTCGCGGGTGGGGAGACGGCCCTCTGCGCTCTGGCTGGCCGCCACGGTGTCGTTGTAGGCCTCGACGGACTCGCTCATCGCCACGCGGTCGTCGCTGCCGTAACCGCGGTGGCCCGGCGGCAGGTCGATGAGTCCCACCGGCTCGTAGGACAGCGAGGGTTCGCTCGCGCCTTCGGGCCAGCGCGCCAGCGTGCGGTTCAGCCAGTCGGCGTCGTTGCGGTGGGGATAGTCGGTGCGGTAGTGGGCGCCGCGGCTCTCGGTGCGGGCCAGCGCGCCTTCGGCTGCGATCAGGGACAGGCGCAGCATGCCCTCCAGCTTCAGCGCGAAGGTGAGTTCCGGGTTCATGCCCGGCGTCTTCGTGCGCAGGACCGCGCGGCGGCAGTCGTCCAGCAGCCGGCGGAACGTGACCACGGCCTCTTCGAGCTCGCCGCCATTACGGAATATGCCGACCTTGTGCATCATCGTCTCGCCCATGGCGTCGCGGAGTTCGAACACGCCGGGCCCGTCGCCGCTGCGCTCCAGCCAGTCGCGGGCCGTCGCCTCCGCCGCCGCCACGCCGTCGAGGGCGAGCCGCGTGGTCGCATCCAGGGATTCCGCCGCCGCGAACTCGGCGACCCGGCGACCGACGATGCGCCCGGCGACGATGGTCTCGGCGAGGCTGTTGCCGCCCAGGCGGTTGAAACCGTGCATATCCCAGCAGGCGGCCTCGCCGGCGGCGAACAGCCCCCGCATGCCGTAGGCCTCGCCGTCCTTGTTGGTGCGGATGCCGCCCATGGAGTAATGCTGGGTCGGCTTCACGGGAATCAGCTCCTCGGCCGGGTTCACGCCGACGAAGTCCCGGCAGATGTCCCACACCTCGCGCAGCTTCGTGCGCAGGTGCTTCTCCCCGAGGTGGCGCAGATCCAGCCACAGGTGCTGCCCGTAGGGCGTGTCCACACCCTTGCCGTCGCGCATGCGCTGCATCATGTGGCGGGAGACGACGTCCCGGCTGGCCAGCTCCTGCTTCTCCGGCTCCGCCTCCACCATGAAGCGCTCGCCGTCCTTGTCCAGCAGGTAGCCGCCGTCGCCGCGGCAGCCCTCGGTGATCAGGATGCCGCTCGGCGCGAGGCCGGTGGGATGGAACTGGATCGCCTCCATGTTGCCCAGGGGCACCCGGCCCGTGGCCAGCGCGATCGCCGCGCCGGTGCCCTCGTTGATGGTGGCGTTGGTGGTGTGCTGGCCGTAGACCCGGCCGAAGCCGCCGGTGGCGATGACCGTGGCCTTGGCCAGGAAGGAGAGGTGGCGGCCGGTGCGCAGGCACCGGGCCACGGCGCCCCAGCAGCGGTCGCCGTTGTGGAGCAGGGAGACGGCCTCCATGCGGTCGCGCACGGTGATGCCGAGACGCACCACCTCGCTGTCCACCGCGTAGAGCACGGCGTGGCCGGTGCCGGCGGCGGCATAGCAGGCGCGCCACTTGGCGGTGCCGCCGAAATCCCTGTGCATGATCAGCCCGGCCTTCTCGGCGGGCTCGTCGATCTCCACCCGCTCGCCCTTGATGAAATAGGTGTTGCGGCCCGGCCGCACGCGGGTCCATGGCACGCCGAAGTGGGCGAGTTCGCGCACGGCCACGGGCGCCTCCTCGGCGAAGATGCGCGCCACCTCCTGGTCGGCGCCCCAGTCGGAGCCCCGCACGGTGTCCAGAAAGTGCCAGTCCGGGTTGTCGCCCTCGGCCTTGACGCAGTTGCCGAGCGCCGCCTGCATGCCGCCCTGGGCCGCGCAGCTGTGGCTGCGGCGCGGCGGCACGAGGGAGAGCACCGTGACCTCCTGGCCGGCCGCGGCGGCCTCGATGGCGGCCCGCTCGCCGGCCAGACCGCCGCCGATCACCAGTACATCGGTGGTGACGATGCGCCCGGCGCTCATGAGCCTTCCAGCAGGAATGCGAACGGCGGGTCGATGACGCCCGCGAGCACGGCGATGGTGACGACGCCGACGACCAGCACGCCCCAGAAGATCAGCTGTTCGAGCCGGTAGAGCGTGCGCCGGCTCAGCCAGCGGTCGGCGCCCCACTTGACGAAGAGCCGGTACAGTCCGACGGCGAGATGGAAGGTGACCGCCAGCACCAGCGCAGCGTATAGCACCCACAGACCGGCGCGGACCCGCTCCATGGACACATCGGCCTCGATGCCGCGGATCTCGCCGTAGAGCGGCGTGAAGACGTCCATCACCACCAGCACCAGGTGGAAGCTGCCGAGCACCAGGATGATCATGCCGGTGCGCACCTGCCAGATCCACAGCATGGATTCGACGTGCGGGCGGAATGCCTCGCCGCCCACGGCGCCGGACTCGCGCAGCCCTTTCGCAAGCGTCATCATGCGCTTGCGCTCGGCGAGCTGGGCCGGGATCTTGCGGCTGGCCATGACGGCGTGGACGAGGAACAGCACGATGACACCGATGACGGTCGGTTGTGCGATCCAGAATTCCTCCAGCAGCGTGGCGATCTCGTCATAGGCCACGGTGCCGAACAGGATGGAGGCCTCGAAGGTCATGTGGCCGAACATGAACAGCGCCAGGGCGAGACCGGTCGCGCCGCTGGCGATCTCGTAGCGCAGCTGGGACCGGGCTTCGCGCCCGGGATCTCGGACCCCGCCTGTCAGTGTGGTCGATCTCAAATGGAGTGCCTCCCTCGGGCCGTTTATCCCGGTACGAACCGCGAGGGTCAATACGTAGGTTCCGGCACCCCTCAGCCGGTACGCAGGCGGGCCCGCTGCTCCGCGGCCTCCGCGCGCCGCGCCAGCGCCCGTGTGGTGCCGCGGAACAGGAACAGGTGGGCGGGCAACAGGGCGTACCAGTACATCAGACCCCAGACGCCGGCCGGGTGCCAGTAGGCGGTCATCCGCACCCGGCTGCCGCTCTCCGTGGCCCCGATCTCGAATTCCAGCACGCCGCCGCCGGGGGCGCGCATCTCCATCAGCAGGGTCAGGCGCTCCCGCGGGATCAGTCCGATCACGCGCCAGCCGTCGAATACGTCACCCACCCTGAGCTGGGTGGGATGCCGCCGTCGGCGGCGCATCGAGGTGCCGCCCACCATCCAGTCCAGCAGACGCCGCAGCCACCAGAGCCAGTTGGCGTAGAAGAAGTCGCCGCGCCGCCCGATCAGGAGCACCTGCTGCCACATGGCTTCCACCGGGGCCGTGGAGTCGGCCACGCCGGTGGCGCGCTTGGCGTAATAGGCGTAATCCGGATTCCACTCCCGGCAGGCGAGCGAGCCCTCCACCCAGCGGCCCTCCACCGTGTGGGTCTGTTCGGCCTCCAGCGCGGCCTCCGCCGCTTCGCGGAACGTCAGCAGGCGCTGGGGGATCAGCTTGCGGATGGCGGCGTCCTCGGCGATGTAGTCATGGGACAGACCTTCGATCAGCGCCGCGGCAATCTTCGTGGGGACCGCGGTGATGAGGCGCAGCCAGTAGCTGGAGAGCCGGGTGGTCAGCACCGGCAGCGTGACGATGCGTATGCGCTTGCCGCGGATGTCCGCGTACGTGCGCATCATCTCCTCGTAGGTGCAGATCTCGGGACCCCCGACTTCGAAGATCGGGTGGTGGTCCACTTCCGCCTCCGCCACGCCGATGAGATAGGTCAGCAGGTTCTCGAGCGCGATAGGGGTCGAGCGGGAGGCCACCCAGCGCGGCGTCACCATCACCGGCAGATGATTGACCAGGTCGCGCATCACCTCCCAGGCGGCCGAGCCCGGGCCCACGATCATGGGCGCGCGGATCTCCACCACCCGGCAGGCGGCGGTGCGCAGGATTTCGCCCGTATCCAGCCGCGCCTGCAGGTGCCGGGATTTCGGCTCCTCCGGCGCGAGTCCGCCCAGGTAGACTATGCGCTCGACGCCGGCCTCGTCCGCCGCGGCGACCATGTTGTGGGCGCCACGCCTCTCCAGCTCGGCGAAATCGCCACCGGCCGCCATCAGGTGCACCAGATAGAACACCACTTCCGCGCCTTCGACGGCACGGCGCAGCGATTCCGGGTTGAGTACGTCCGCCGCCACCAGTTCCACGTCCCGCCAGCCGCGCGCGGCCAGCACGTCGGTGTTGCGGGAAGTGGCTCGCACGCTCCAGCCCTCCTCGAGCAGGCGTGGTACGAGGTTCGTGCCGATATAGCCGCTGGCCCCGATGACCACGGCCTTGCGCCGGCCGGCCGGGCGCTGCTGATCCGATTCGCGTTGCATGGTGTGTAGTCTAGCCTTCCGTACGTCTGGTGATGCGCCGTTCGACCGCGCTGGCCAGACGCTGTTCGTGATCCGGCGACTGCGTGTCGACGACCAGCACGTGGTCGATCTCCTCCGCCGTCGGCGGCTCCAGCACGCCGAGCTGGCCGCGCATGACGGCCACCCCGGCCTCGGAAGCTTCCCGGCTCTCGCGGCTGCGGGCAGTCAGGCGGCGCTCCAGCTCGGCCTCGTCCGCCGTGCAGTGGACGATCAGCAGCGGCAAGCCGTGCCGCGCGGCGAGCTGCCGGAAAGGCTCCCGGCGCTGCTGCTCGATGAAGGTGGCGTCGACCACGACCGGCAGGCCGGCGGACAGCAGATCGTCGGCGAGTTCGGCCAGCCGCGCAAATACCCGGTCGCTGGTCCGGGCGCAGTAGAGTTCCTCCTCCAGCCCTTCCGCGGCGCTGTCGGCGTCCGGGGCCAGGCCGAACAGCCGCTTGCGTTCCACGTCGGAGCGCAGCCGGATGGCCGAGAACCTTGCCGCCAGCGTCTCGGCGACCGTCGATTTGCCGCTGCCGGAGACGCCCATCATCAGGCACAGGAAGCCGGGCACGCGGCGCCGGCCCGCGGCCGCCAGGGCGAGGTAACGCCGGTAGGCCGCCAGGTCGGGCTCCCGTTCGCCGCCGGCCAGCGCCGAGATGAGACTGATCTTGGCCCGCACCATGGCCAGGTAGACGTCATAGAACGCGTGCAGGGCGAGGCCGGTATAGTCGCCGGTGTACTCGAGCCAGGTGTTCAGCACCCGGTTGGCCAGACCGGGCAGCTCCCGGCTGTCGAGGTCCATGACCACGAAGCCGATCTCGCACTGGATGTCGATGAGGCGGAAGTCCGGGTTGAACTCGATGCAGTCGAAGGCGAGCACCCGGTCGTCCATCAGCACGATGTTGTCGAGGTGCAGGTCGCCGTGGCATTCGCGCACGAAACCGTCGGCCAGCCGTCGCTGCATGAGCGGCTCGACGCGGCCGAAGTCCGCCAGGGCCGCTTCCTCGAGCTGCCGCAGCACCTGCCGGGCCGTCTCCGGCGGCAGGGCGTCGTCGATCTGGCGGAAGTTCTGCCGGGCGGCCGCGAAGATGGCGTCCGGCGTGCCGGGACCGTCCGGCGCGTCCGGGCGGACGGGCTCCAGGCCGTTGTGGAACCCGGCGATGGTGCGCCCTATGTCGCGGCAGCGGGCCGGTGTGAGCCGGCCCTCGGCGGCCGTGCGGCTGGCCAGGCGCCACTGGTCGAACTGGCGCATGCGCACGGCGTAATCGATTACCTCGCCGTCGCCGTCTATCGCCGCCCCGCCATCGTCCCGGGTGATCTCCGCCACATCCAGGTAGAGCTCCGGCGCAAGGCGGCGGTTCAGGCGCAGCTCCTCGCGGCAGAAATGGCGGCGGGATTCCGGGCTGGAGAAGTCGAGGAAGCCCATCTCCACCGGTTTCTTTATCTTGTAGGCGTAATCCCCGGTCAGGACGACCCAGGAGATGTGGGTCTCGATCAGCCGCAGGTCGCCGACCGGGTGCGGGAAAGCTCCGGGGCGCAGGAGTTCTCTGACCTGGGCGCCATCCATGTCGATATCGTCCGTCGTTCGAATCTGCCGGCAGGGTTCCCGGCGGTGCATCCGCCGGGGCTTCAGTCAGCGTACAGCGGATTGAGGTCGGCGTAGATGCTGTAGCGCTGGATCAGGCCGTCGCTCAGCACGAAGACGTTGCAGAAGGGCAGGGTGATCTCGCTGCCGTCGAGCCGTCGATAGGTGACCGAGCCCTCGCAGACGACGCTGTCCTCGTCCTGCCAGCTGCGGTGCAGGCGGTGGCTGAGCCCGGCGATCGTGGCGAAGAACCCGACGGTCGCTTCTCGGATGGCCGCGTGGCCCCTGAGCGGCGCGGTCGAGCCGAAGCGGTAGGTGCAGTCCGACGTCATGAACTGCACGAAGGCGTCCGCGTCGGTGTCGTCAATCGTGCGGAACAGTTGCTCCAGCCAGTCGGCGAGGTCGTCTGCGTATCTCATTGTGGGCGGTTTCCTCGTAAGTCGCGCCGTGGCCGGACCGGCGACCGGCCGAATGTGACCAAATGTGGCGATTCTGCCACAGGAATATTCCGGGGTGTGCGATTCCGCAGCCTGCGCACCGTGTCATGGCTGCAACACCTATAGGTATATCCCGGTATGAAAGCGCCGGTATCCATCTGTTAGAAAGGACGCGCCAAACCAGTAGTTGGCACGCATTCGTGTGCCACTCAATGCAGCATAGGGGACGGTAGCGATGAAAGGCATCAACAGCACTGCAAGCCGCCTTGCAGTCATCCTGTTCTCGGCATTCCTGATGTGGGGATGCGAGGGCGACGACGGCGCACCCGGTCCGCAGGGCCCGCAGGGTGAACCGGGTACCTCGGGACCACCGGGGCCGTCAGCTCCGCCGTCTTCCAATACAGTGCCTGTCGACAGCGCCGAGCGGATCAACATCGAGGTCACCGAGGTCACCGTCCCCGCGGGTGGCGGCGCGCCCACCGTGGAGCTGCGCCTCACCGATGATCTGACCCGCGGCCTCACGGGACTGCCGGCGGGCGATATCCGCTTCGTGCTGGCGCAGCTGTCACCGCCGCCGGCCGGCAGCGGCCGCTCCGCCGAGTGGCAGAGCTACGTGACCCGCGACGACGGCGGTGTGCCGAACGTCCAGGCGACGACCGAGACGGCGACCGCCGGCACGTTCACCGACAACAGCGACGGCACCTATACCTATACGTTCGCGCAGGCGCTGACCGCCTATCCGGCGGGCCCGGCCTTCGATGCCACCAAGACCCACCGTCTCGGCATCGAGATCCGCGGACAGGCGCCGATCTCGTCGAACGGCATCTTCAACTTCGTGCCGGCGGGCGGCGCGCCGACGTTCACCTACGACGTGGTGGACAACGATACGTGTAACGCCTGTCATGACATCCTCGAATTTCACGGCGGTCCCCGAACGGACGTTACCTACTGCGTGACCTGCCACAACCCGTCGTCCATCGACGGCAACACCGGCAATTCCGTGGACATGAAGAGGATGATCCACAACATCCATGTCGGCCGGGACGGCTACGTGGTGATCGGTTTCCGCGATACGGTTCATGACTACTCCGACATCGAGTTCACTCAGGACGTGCGTAACTGCCAGACGTGTCATGAGGAGAGCGATGCGGATACGCCGGAGGCCAGCAACTGGCGACTGGTCGCCAACCGCGCCGCCTGCGGCACCTGTCACTACGACGTGGACGGCGCCGGCGATGCCGACGACGACTGGGCCATCGAGGAAGGCGAGCATCCGCCGGGTATCAACTTCGTGGACGATTCGCAGTGCCTGGATTGCCATGGGCCGAATTCGAATACGACGAATCCGGAAGGCGAGCTGGTGCGCACGGCCGAGATCCACAAGATTCCGGCGCTCGAGGCGAGCGACGATTTCGTCTACAACATCGAGGCCGTGCGTAACGTCGTGACCGGCGGGCTGGTGGAGGTCGATTACTCGATCACCGACCCGAGTGGCACGCCCTACGATCTGGACACGGATCCCGCCTTCACCAACTGCGGCAACCGGGCCAGCCGTCTCGAGGTGTTGATCGCCTGGACTACGGACGACTTCACCAACAGCGACAACGGTAACCAGAACGCCTCGCCGATAAGCCTGAACGCTCTCGGTGCGGACGTCGGGTGCGGCACGGGCACCGACGCGGACGGCGACGGCATCTACACGGTCGCTGCCTCCACACCGATCCCTGCGGGTCTCGGCGGCTCGCAGACACTGGCGGTGGCCATCGAGGGCCATCCTGCGGGCGACTTCGACGGCGACGGCAACTACACGGATCGCGTGCCGGTGACCAACGCCATCGACTACTTCGGTATCGACGGGGTCGACGCCGTGCCGCGGCGCAACGCAGTGGCTATCGAGAAGTGCGACGAGTGCCACAAGCAGCTCTCGCTGCACGGCAACAACCGCACGGACGTGCCGGAAGTCTGCGCAACCTGCCACAATCCGAACGCCACCGATATCAATCGTCGTGTCGCCGATTCGGACTGCGTGACGGTGCTCGGCACGGATGATCAGTCGATCGATCTGAAGAACATGATCCATGGTATCCATGCCGGCAACATTGGTGTGTGCGGTTTTGGTAACAGCGATCATCCGTACTTCGACGTGGTCTACCCGGGCAGGCTGAACAACTGCGAGGGTTGCCACGAGCCGGATGCCTACTATCCGGTGGATCCGGGCGAGATCCTGGGCACGACGGTCGACGCCAACGACCCGGCGACGCCGATCGACGACGTGGTCGTCTCGCCGAACAGCTCGGTCTGCTCCAGCTGCCACACGAGCGATCTGGCTCGCGAGCACATGGTGCAGAACGGCGGCGACTTCAACGCGACGAAGGCGGCGGATTCCACGCTGATCTCCTCCGGCGTCGAGACCTGCAACGTCTGCCACGGCCCCGGCCGCTCGGCTGACGTGGGCGAGGTCCACGGCGTCGGCGAGTTCCAGTTCAACTGACGGAGCGGGGGCGTCCGGTGACGGGCGCCCCCGGTTCCCGATGCCCGCTGCCCTCGCAACCCGCAGCCGCAGAGACGTAACGCAATGAAAGCATCCATCCTCATCCGCCTGGCCGTCCTGGGCACGGTACTGGCGTTTCCGTCGTTATCGTCCGCGCAGGACGAAGCCGGCGCCGAACCCGAATACAGCCGCGACGGCGCCGATACCTGTCTCAGGTGTCACCGCGACCAGGAGACCCTGGGGGTGTTCCGCACGCCCCACGGCGTGCCCACCGACGAGCGCAGCCCGTTCGGGCACAACCAGCTTCAGTGCGAGGCCTGTCACGGGCCGGGCGGCGAGCACACCGGGCGCGTGCGTCGGGGCGACCCGCGCCCGCCGGTGGTCTACTTCGGCTCCGACGAGAAGGCCGCGCCGGTGGAGAAGCAGAACGCCATGTGCCTCGGCTGCCACGAGTCCACGGTGCCCGTCACCTGGCACGGCACGCCCCACGACGCCAACGAGGTCGCCTGCGCGGACTGTCACAGCTCGCACAAGCCGGACGACCCGGTGCTCGCCACTTCCTCCCAGGCGCAGGTGTGCTACGACTGCCACCGCACCCAGGAGATCGCGGCGAAGAAGCCCTACGCCCATCCGCTGGACGAAGGCAAGATGGACTGCACGTCCTGCCACAGCCCGCACGGCACCACCGCGGAGCTGCAGATGGCGCGCCAGACGGTGAACGACACCTGCTGGCAGTGCCATGCGGAGACCCGCGGCCCGTTCATCTGGGAGCATGCCCCGGTGTCCGAGGACTGCACCAACTGCCACGAGCCCCACGGCTCGAGCCACCCGGGCATGGTCAGCCTGCGCGGGCCGATGCTCTGCCAGAGCTGTCACTCCCAGGCCGGCCACCCGAGCGTCACGAGCACGCCGGACGGTCTGCCGGGCGGCACACCTTCACGCCTGCTGCTGGGCCAGAACTGTCTGAACTGCCACACCCAGGTGCACGGTTCCAATCATCCTTCGGGATCCAAGTTGATGCGGTGACGTGATGAGCAAGCTCTCCAGAATACAAACCCTCGCGCCGGCCCTCGCGACCCTGCTGGCGCTCTCGGTCCCCGGCGGACCGGCGCTTGCCGCACCGGACACCAGTTCGTGGAAATGCGAACGCTGCCCGTTCGAGCAAGGCTATACCGCCGACACGGAGGTGGGCGCCACGAACGTGAGCGACGATGCGTTCCGCCACGGTAACTACACCGGCTACGACGAGTCCGGCGTCTATCCGAACCTCGACGGCCGGGGCCGCTACGCCGGCGACGGCTATCAGCTCAAGTGGATGGCGGAGGATCTGGGCCTCGACTCGCGGGTGTTCGGCCTGGAAGGCGGCCGCCAGGGCACCTTCGGTTTCGACCTCGGCTACCGGGAGATCCCGGAGCGGGTATTCGACACGACGGTGACGCCCTACGTCCAGAGCGGCGACAGTCTGCTCACGCTGCCCTCCGGCTGGGTGGACGCGTTCAGTACCGACGGCATGACGGCACTGCCCGGCGCGTTGCGCGGACAGAACATCGAGAGCGACCGCCAAATCCTGACGGTGGGCGGCGAGTACCTGCCGTCGCCGCGCCTGCGGCTGTTCGCCGACTACCGGCGGCAGGAGCAGGATGGCACCGCCATCTCGACGGGTTCGCTGTTCACCAATGCGGTGTACCTGCCGCGCCCGTTCGACTACTCCACCGACGAGGTGGACCTGGGCGCACGCTACAGCCTGGGCGCCGGCCAGGTGACGCTGGCCTACTACGGCTCGTTCTTCCAGAATCAGGGCGTCGGCCTCACCTGGGATAATCCCTTCACCGGTGTGGATCAGGGCAGGAACGGCGAGCCCGCCGACAGCAAGTTCCAGCAGGTGAGCCTGTCCGCCAGTTACGCCTGGGTGGACTACGCGACCACGGCGAGCTTTGTCGCCGCGCTGGGACGGGGCGAGCAGGACGACTACCTGTTGCCCTACACCATCAATGGCAATCTGCAGTCGCCGGCGCTGCCGACGCGCTCGCTCGATGCGGAGGTGGACACGACCAAGCTGGGCCTCACGGTCACCTCCCGCCCGCTGCCGAAGGCGAGCGTTCGCTTCGCCTGGCACTACGACGAGCGTGACAACCAGACGCCGCAGTTCACCTGGACCCGGGTGATCACGGATCTGTTTCCGACGAACGACGCCGAGACGAACACGCCCTACAGTTTCGAGCGGTCCCGCTTCTCCCTGAGCGGCGACTACGACCTGCTGGACAGCCTGACGGTGGCCGCGGGCGTGGAGCGCTACACCATCGACCGCACCTTCCAGGAGGTGGAGTCCCAGGACGAGGATACCGGCTGGGGCAAGCTCGCCTGGCGGCCCAGCGGCTGGTTCGAACTGAGCGCCAAGGGCGGCGTCGCCGAGCGCGAGGCCGACGGCTACGATACCGGTCTTGCGGCCGGCTTCGGACAGAATCCGCTGCTCCGGAAGTATCACCTGGCGTATCGTTATCGCGAGTTCGGCGAGGTGACCGCCATCGCGACGGTGCCGGAGAAGCCGATCTCGTTCGCGGGCACGGCGTTCTATGCCGAGGACAGCTACACGAAGTCGCTGCTCGGGCTGCGCGAGAGCACCGACATGCGCATCGCGGGCGACATGAGCTGGTCGGCCACGGAGAAAGCGTCGCTGTATCTGCATGCGGGCTATCAGGAGATCGAGTCCGATCAGGTAGGCAGCGAGGCCTTCGGTATCCCCGACTGGCAGGCGCTGCACCAGGACGAGTTCACCACCTTCGGTTTCGGCCTCAGGGCCGCGGAGCTGACCGAGAACATCGAACTGACGTTCGACTACAGCCGCGCCCTCGGCACCACGATCATCAGTGTCGACAACAGCTTCTTCCCGGACCTCGAGTCCACGCTGGATTCCGTGCGCCTGGAGCTGGCCTGGCGCTCGTCCGAGCGGATGGAGTGGAGCGCGGAGGTGCGCTACGAGAACTTCTCCACCGAGGACTGGGCCATCGCCGGCCTGGAGCCGACGACTCTGCCGACGGTGCTGACCTTCGGCGCCGACCCGTATGACTACAACGTCCTCCTGTTCGGCCTCGGCTTCCGCTACCACATCGGCGAGCTGGAGATCGGCGGCGACTAGGAGCGCGACGAGGGTGTGACATGGCCGGCAAATCCGCGCAGCCACTGACGAGCGACCTCTCGACCCTGCTGGCGGATCTGCCGTTCGACGAGAACGCGGAAGCGCCAGCGCTTGCCCAGCAGGCGGTGGCGCTCGCACGTCTGCTCCAGCGCCGCGCGACGGAGCTGCAGACCCCGGCCGAGCGCAAGCAGCAGCACGAACTCGCCCGCATGATGGCCTCGCCTCACGACAAGGCGACGCTGATGCAGATGACCGACCAGTCCATGCGCTCGCACCGCGCGCGCCGCGCGGTCGATCAATTGACCCATATACTTGACGTGCAGGGCGTGCCCCGGTTCTTCACGCCCTTCGACCGCGCGATGCTGCGTGGCTTCCAGTCCTTCGGCGGCTGGCTGCCCGGCGTCGCCGTGCCGCTGGTGCAGGACAAGATGCGCCAGGAGACGGCCAATGTGATCCTGCCCGCCGAGGAGGACGTGCTGCCGAAGCATCTCCAGGCCCGGCAGAAGACCGGCCTGCGCATGAACGTGAATTTCCTCGGCGAGGCGCTGCTCGGCGAGGAGGCGGCGAAGGCACGGGTCGCCGGCTATCTGGCGGCGCTGGCCAGGCCCGAGATCGAATGCATCTCGGTGAAGGCCTCCACCATCTATTCCCAGGTCTCCTCGCTCGCCTTCGAGAACACCGTGGAGGTGCTGAGCGATCGGCTGGAGACACTCTATCGGGAGGCCGCGGCGCGGCGCTTCACCCGCAGCGACGGCACCGAGGTGCCCAAGTTCGTCTACCTGGACATGGAAGAGTACCGGGACATGAGCGTCACCTCGGAGGCGTTCATGCGCGCACTGGAGCGCCCGGGCCTCGAGCAGACGGGTGCCGGCATCGCGCTGCAGGCCTACATCCCGGATTCATACCTCGTGCAGAAGCGTATCAACAGCTGGGCGCGGCGACGGGTGGCGGCCGGCGGCGCGCCGGTGACCATCCGGCTGGTGAAGGGCGCGAACCTCGAGATGGAGCGGGTGGAGGCCTCCATCCGCGGCTGGCCCCAGGCGCCGTACAAGACCAAGGCCGAGGTGGATGCCAACTTCAAGCGCATGCTGCACGAGGGCATGGTCCCGGAGAGCCTGGTGGCCGTGCATCTCGGCGTCGCCTCCCACAACCTGTTCGACGTGGCCTACGCGCTGATCCTCGCCGCCCGCGAGGGCGCGCTCAGCCGGGTGCAGTTCGAGATGCTGGAGGGCATGGCCAATCACCAGCGCCGGGCCCTGAACGAGCTCACCGAGAATCTGCTCCTGTACGCGCCGGCCACGAAGGGCGAGGACTTCATCCACGCCATCGGCTACCTGGTGCGCCGGCTCGACGAGAACACCGGCCCGGACAACTTCCTGGCCCATTCCTTCCGCATCGAAGTGGGCAGCGAGGAATGGCAGGAGCTGGAGCAGCAGTTCCTGGCCTCGTTCCTGCTGATCGACACCCTGTCCGACGGGCCGCGCCGCACCCAGGACCGCCGCATCGAGGAGCGGGGGCCGGTGACCGCGGCGCCGGAGCTCGCCACGTTCACCAACGAGCCCGACACCGACTTCTCGCTGCCCCAGAACGTAGAGTGGGCGAAGACGCTGATCGAGGAGTGGTCGGCGGTGCGCGGCGATGCGTCCATGGAACTGCCGCTGGTGATCGCCGGCGAGGAGCGGCGCGGCGATCGCGCCCGCAAGGAATGCCGCGACCCGTCCCGCCCCGGCGAGGTGGCGGCGTGCTACCCGGACGCCACGGCGACCGACCTCGAGGACGCGCTCGCCTGCGCCGAGGCGGATCCGGCCGGCTGGCGGTCACGCTCGCCGGAGGAGCGCTGCGCGATACTCGGCGAGGTGGCCGAGAATCTGCGGCTGGCCCGCTCACGCCTGATCGGTGCCGCCATGGCGGACGGCGGCAAGACCATCCCCGAGTCGGACCCGGAGGTCAGCGAGGCCATCGACTTCGTGGAGTTCTACCGGCGCAGCGCGCTGTACTTCCATCGCCTGCCGGGGGTGGAAGCGCAGCCGAAGGGCGTGGTGGCCGTGGTGCCCCCCTGGAATTTCCCCATCGCCATCCCCTGCGGCGGCGTGGCTTCCGCGCTCGCCGCCGGCAACTGCGTCATCCTGAAGCCGGCCTCGGCCACCGTGCTGGTGGCCTGGGAACTGGCGCAGGCCTTCTGGGCCGCCGGCGTTCCGAAAGAGGCGCTGCAGTTCATGCCCTGCCGGGGCTCGGACGTGGGCGCGCAGCTCGTCGCCGATGCGCGGGTGGATGCCGTCATCCTGACCGGCGGCACGGACACGGCGCTCACCATGCTGGACGCGCGCCCCGACATGAACCTCATGGCCGAGACCGGCGGCAAGGACGCGACGATTGTTACCGCCATGGCCGACCGGGACCAGGCGGTCGCGAACATCCTGCACTCGGCGTTCAGCCACAGCGGCCAGAAGTGCTCGGCGACGAGCCTGCTGGTGCTGGAGGAGGAGGTCTACGCCGACGAGGAATTCCGGCGCATGCTGAGCGATGCGGTGGAGAGTCTGCCGGTGGGGCCCGCGTGGGACCGGCGCACGAGGGTGGGTCCCCTGGTGACACCGCCGGGCGAGGACCTGCACCGTGCACTGACCACGCTGGAACCCGGCGAGGAATGGGCGGTGGAACCCGGCCTGGATCCCGACAACCCGCAGCTCTGGTCACCGGGAGTGAAATACGGCGTGACGCCGGGCAGCTACACCCACATGACCGAGTTCTTCGGGCCGGTGCTGGCGGTGATGATGGCCCGTGACCTCGACCAGGCCATCGAGTTCGTGAACCAGACCGGTTACGGGCTGACCTCCGGCATCGAGAGCCTGGACGATCGCGAGCAGGCCGAGTGGAAGGACGCCATAGCCGCAGGCAATCTGTACGTGAACCGGGTGACCACCGGCGCGGTGGTGCTGCGCCAGCCCTTCGGCGGCTTCGGCAAGTCGGCCTTCGGCCCCGGCATAAAGGCGGGCGGACCGAACTACGTGGCCCAGCTGATGGATTTCAAGGACAGGGACCTCGAAGAGACGGCCGTGACGGAGGGTCCGGTGGCGCAGTTCCAGCAGGCGCTTGCGGACGTACGCGGCAGCTCGTCGTTCCCCGACCACGAGGTCGACCGGCTCATCCGCGCCTGTTCGAGCTACCAACGCAATTACCGCGAGGAATTCGGCCGCGAGCACGACCACTTCCGGCTGCTCGGGCAGGACAATATCCGCCGTTACCTGCCGGTGCCGGTGGTGCGCATCCGCGTGCATCCCGACGACAGCGTATTCGAGATCTACGCCCGTGCGGTCGCGGCGCACGTGGTCGGGGCGAGAGCCGTCGTAAGCGTGCCGCCGGGTACGGACAGCACCGTGGTGGAGCGGCTGGAGACGCTGACGGAGTCCTGGGCAGGCGGCATCGAGTTCGTGCGCGAGTCCGACGAGGACCTGGTGCGGATGATGCGCGCCGGCACCGTGGGCCGGCTACGCTACGCGCGCCCGGATCGGGTGCCGGAGGCGCTGTTGCGGGCGTCCGCCAGGACCGGCGTCTACATCGTGCGCACGCCGGTGCTGGCCGAAGGCCGCATCGAGCTGATCTGGTACCTGCGCGAGCAGAGCATCAGCGACAACTACCACCGCTACGGCAACCTGGGCGAACACGGCGCAGAGGGACGGGCGGAACCGCTCTGAGGCGCCGAGCGACAGCCCGCCGGTGGCGCTGGCAAATCACCCATCCACCTTCCGCGCGACGTAGTAACCATAGCTGACGAAGGCCTTGTGGCGTTCGTACAGCGAGATCTCGGTTTCCTCGGCGGCCACCACCGCCCTTGCCGCCTCCGAATTATCGTGCCGATCCAGAAAGGCCGGGAAGCGCGTCTGCATCGGCCTATAGTAGTTGTCGAGCCAGCAGTGCTCGGCTAGCGGGAAATACCCGATCGGCGAGAAGCCGAGGCGCTCGAGGACGGCCATCTTTCCCGAGGCCGTGTCCACCTCGGGGTATTCGTGCTCCCAGTGCCTCTCCAGCTCTTCGGGGCGGCGGCCGGTCAGCCAGGTCAGTTCCGATACCGCGAGGATGCCGTTCGGCTTCAGATATGCGCGCCACGCCTGGACTCCGGCGGTGAAGCCCATGTTGTAGATGGCGCCCTCGGCCCAGATGGCGTCGTACGCGGCTTCATCGAAGGGCAGCGACTCCATGGAGGCGGAAAGTGTCGTGATGCGATCGGCGACTCCGGCGCGCTCAGCCGCATCCTCGAGTCCGGCCAGGAACTCCGGCAGCAAATCGACGGCCGTGATGTCTGCGTCGAGTTCTTCGGCCAGCACGAGCGTGGCGGCGCCGGTACCGCATCCGATGTCCGCGATCCTCAGGTCCGCGGTTCCCTTCAGGCCGGAAAGGACGACGGCAAGACGGGTTTCGGCGTCGCCGCCCGGGCCCTGGCGCCGGCTGTCCCTGTGCAGATCGATCAGGAGCTGGAGGGCGTCCAACGTTATCGGCTTTCTATCGGCTATCTATCGGCTCTGAATCCGCAATCAGTCGGGAGCGCGAGGTTCGTCGCCGATCGATTGCGCCTTCACGACTGTCGATTGCAGTGCAAGAGCTGCGAGACCCAGGATGAAGATCGCCCCGGCCTCGAACAGGATGGTTTCGGGCGCCATATCCTTGCTCTGCAGGACAATGAGCCGGGACAGGGCCGTGATAGCGATGAACAGCGGGTATAGCACCGGTATCTGTCGGCTCCGGTAAAAGACGCCGACCATCGAGATGACCTCGGTATAGAGAAACAGAAGTAGGATGTCTGCAATCGCTATGGTGCGATTGTTCCATACGGTTGCCAGTTCGATCATTACCGCACCGACGGTCATGATCACGATCAGGATGAGGATCGCCTGCTCAATCGCTTCAATTATCTTCGAAACGCTCACGTGGCCTCCTGGCGCTCCGTCTGAGGTGAGGTCCGGAATATATCAGATGGCACCGCCGCATCACCGCAGCCGCCGCACCCACACCGCCATCGCGATGCACACGGCCGCGAGGGACCACAGCGGATAGCGATAGTCGCCGGTGGCGTCCACCAGCACGCCGAAGAGCACCGGGCCCAGCACGCCGCCGACCTGGGCGGCCGTGAAGAACAGGCCGCCGGCCGCGCCCATGTTGTCGCTGTTGATGCGCCGGCTCTCCATGAGCAGCAGCATGGCGATGGGGAAGATGCAGCTGCGGGAGATGCCCTGCAGCACCAGGCTGGTGGTCATCAGCGCCCGGGACTCGCTGTAGAGGCCGAGCAGGGATATGGCGCCGACAACGCAGAGCAGCGCGAACAGCGTGGCCCGGCGCGGGCCTATCGCCAGGCGGGGGATGACGAGCGTGGCGACGATGCCGACGGCCACCGGCACGGCCGACCAGGCGCCGGCGGCGGCCAGGCTGTAGCCCAGCGAATGGACGGTCTCCGGCAGCCAGGCCCCCATGGAGTGGGCGAACAGGAAGACGCCGGCTGCCAGCAGCAGCACGTTGCGCACCGAGGGATAACGAACGAGTTCGGCCACCAGGCTCACGTCGATCATCGCCTCACCCGGGCTGCGGCGCTGGCCGAGACGGCTGGTGGGCCGCGTCATGATGGCGAACCAGATGAGCGCAGCCGCCAGCAGGACCGCGGCATAGATCAGGAAGACGGTGCGCCAGCGATAGTCCACCAGGGGCATCAGCACGGCGTTGCTGAGGATGAGGCCGAGGATGCTGCCGATGGCGGTGCTGGAGGTATAGATGCCCATCGCGAAGCCGCGGGAAGCGTCGTCGAACCAGCGGCGCACGAGTTTCGGGGCCCCGATGGAGATCAGCGGGCCGCCGACGCCGTAGACCATCATCGCAATCAGCAGGGTCCAGTAGTCATCGGCGAGCGCCCGCAGCGCTGCCGAGGCGGCCAGGATCAGGGCGGCGGCCAGCAGGCAGGGCCTGAGTCCGAAGCGGTCGAGCAGCGAACCCGCCGGGATGGCCGTGAAGAGATACACGAACTGCCAGGCACCGAGGATAGTGCCCATCGCCGCGCCGGACAGACCGAGGTCGACGCGGATGGGCGTGACCAGCGCCGCTGTGGCCGCCATCAGCAGGCCGAAGCAGCCGTACAGCAGCGACACGCCGGCCAGCATCACCCAGCGGAAGCCGCTGCGCTCGGGGGAGACGGCATCGGGTGAAGTTACGCTCTGGTTTCCGGGTTCCGGTGAAGTCAGGGTCGGGGATCCGCGTCGGTGGCCGCCCAATGATAGCGGGGACAGACGGATCGTGCCGCGGGCGGGCCGGCTTCCCCGTATTTATCGCTGCTGCGGCGGTATGCCACAGTCGGGTGAACGTGAGCGATGGAGAACCCGCCTATGGCCTACCGGCTGCTCGGAAACGAAACCACCGGGGAATTCCTGAAACGTGTGGCCAGCGAACAGGTCGCGAAGGCGATAGAGGATCTGGAGGGCGCGGACGACGACCTGCACGAGGCGGTGCACGAGTTCCGCAAACGCTGCAAGAAGATCCGCGGTCTCATCCGGCTGGTGCGGCCGGACTTCCCCGACTACGCCGCCGAAAACGCCTGGTTCCGGGATCTGGCCGGCGAACTCTCCGCTCTGCGCGATGCCACCTCGATGCAGGAATCCGTCGCCGCCCTGATGGAGCATTACGCGGACGATCTGGACGAGGACGCCTACGCCGGCATCGATGCATGGCTCGGCAAGCGGCGCGAGACCATGACGGAGGAGCGCGATGCGAGGGAGAAGATCGACTTGATTCGCGCCGAGCTGCCGGAGGCGCTGGCACGCATCGAAGGCTGGCGGCTCGATTCGGGCGGGGCGGACGCGCTCGAGGCGGGTCTTGCGAAGACCTACAAGCGGGCTCGCAGGGCGATGGCGTCGGCGGCAGACGACGGCACGTCACGCGACTTCCACGAGTGGCGCAAGCGGGTGAAGTACCACCGCTACCATCTGCGGCTGCTGACGCCGATCTGGCCGAAGGTGACCAAGGCGCGCTACAAGGAGACGAAACGCCTGAGCGATCTCCTCGGCGACGACCACGATCTCGCCGTGTTGCGCGCGACGCTGGAAGAAGAGGCCGGCGGGGCCGCCGACGAGCGCGCTGCGCTGATCGCCCTCAGCCGGCGCCGCAGCGCCGAGCTGCGGGCGCAAGCGTGGAGCCTCGGGCGCCGTCTCTTCGTCGAGGAGCAGGAACGCTATGCCGCGCGCATGCGGGCGCTGATCGAGATTCGCAATGAGGAGTGCCCGCGCTGAGTCGCCGGACGCCGCCTCACCCGTTGTCGCGATTGCCCAGCAGGAAGCGCAGCCAGATCGGCGAGAGTACCGTGGTCACGATGGCCATGATCACGATGGCCGAGAACAGGCTGCCTACGATTTCCGGCACCGGCTCCGGATGGGAGAACAACCCGGCCTCGAGCGCGATCCCCGCCACGATCAGCTCGACGGCACCTCTCGCGTTCATGCCGACTCCGGCGGCGAGAGACTCCCGGTTGGAGAGGCCGGTCATCCTGGCAGCGAGCCCTGCGCCCGCCAGTTTGCCGACGAACGCGACGGCGATCAGTGCCAGCAGGAATCCGGGCACGGCCGTGATGGCCGCCAGGTCGATAGCCATGCCGATGGAGGCGAAGAATATCGGTGCGAGAAACCCGGCCGTGAAGGTGCGGGTACGCTCGAAGAGTTCCTCGTGTATCTCCGGGTCGATGGTTTCCCGCTTGAAGAACAGCCCTGCCGCGTAGGCACCGAGGATGAAATGCATGCCGAGCTGCTCGGCGAGAAGTGCCAGCCCGAAGCCCCAGGCCATGAGCAGGCTGAATTCGATATGGCCGATCTGCAGGCGTTCGGTCAGGCGTCCCGTCAAGGGCATGAGATAGCGTCCGGCCAAGGTCACCAGCACGAAGAAAAGCAGCACCTTGCCGCCCAGGGACAGCAACGTCGACGCGGTGACGCCGCCGCCGGTCTGCAGGAGGGCCGTGAGTACGGCGAGGAGGAACAGGCTGATGATGTCGTCGAAGACCGCCGCGGAAACGATGATCTTGCCGACGGCCGTGCCCTGCTTGCCGAGATCCATGAGCGCTGCGATGGTGATGGGTACTGCCGTCACCGATAGCGCGACGCCGACGAACAGCGTCTGGGCGAAGCGCCAATCGGATTCCGGCAGCCAGACCCAGGCGATTCCCATGCCGAGCGCAAGCGGCAGGACCATGCCGCCTATCGCGACCGCCGCTGCGGAGCTCGAGGCCTCGGTGAGGTCCTTCGGCCGCATCTCCATGCCGGCCACCAGCATGAGGAAGAAGATGCCCAGCTCCGTGATGGCCTTGAAGACCTCGTTATGATTCACGTCGGCGAGCACGGGAAAGGTGTCGCTGAACGAGGTGGCCACGATGCCGAGGATGACGCCGCCCAGCAGTTCGCCGACGAGGACCGGCTGACCGAAGCGGGTGGCGCACTCGCCGAAGACGCGGGTGACGAGAAGCAGTACGAGCAGAATGTAGAAGAGTTCCATAGGCTCTCGTGCGGCTTGAACGCAGTCATTATGGCATGCGCAGGTTGGAGCTGCCCTGCGGCGACGCATTATCGCGGGGCGCCGAATTCGGTAGACTGGCGGTCTATGGAGACCGAACAGCCTGCAAGCGAAGGGGTGCCATGCGCATCGCCGTAGTCGGTACGGGATTCTCCGGTCTGTGCATGGGCATCAAGCTGCGGGAGGCCGGCTTCGAGGACTTCACCCTGTTCGAGAAGGCCGACGCCATCGGCGGCACCTGGCGCGACAACACCTATCCGGGTGCCGAGTGCGACATCCCCTCGGCCCTGTATTCCTATTCCTTCGAACCGAACCCGCGCTGGAGCCACAAGTGGTCCCACCAGCCCGAGATCCTGCGCTACCTGGAGCATTGCGCGGCGAAGTACGGGCTTTATCCGCATATCCGCTTCGACACCGAGGTGGCGAAGGCGCGCTGGGACGACGACCACGCCCACTGGCATCTGACGCTCGGCGACGGCTCGGAGGAGGTCTTCGACGTCTTCGTCACCGGCGTCGGTCAGCTCAGCCGGCCGTTCATGCCGGAGATACCGGGCCTCGACGAATTCACCGGCCCCTCGTTCCACTCCGCCCGCTGGGACCACGACGTCGACCTGACCGGACGCGACGTGGCGGTCATCGGCAATGCGGCCAGCGCGGTGCAGTTCGTGCCCGCGATCGCGCCGAAGGTGCGCTCGCTCACCGTCTTCCAGCGCACGGCGAACTGGATGCTGCCGAAGAACGACCGGGAGTACACCGAGTTCGAGAAATGGCTGGGCCAGCGCATGCCGTTCCTGCAGCGTCTCTATCGCCTGCGCATCTGGCTGATGAGCGAGCTGGTGCTGTATCCGATGATGGGCCTGAACCGGCTGTACAAGTGGTGGGGCAGGCGTCAGACGAAGAAGTATCTCGAGGAGGCCATCCGTGACCCGGAGCTGCGCGAGAAGCTCGTGCCGGACTACCCGTTCGGCGCCAAGCGCATCCTGTTCTCGGACGATTACTACGAGACACTGGACCGGGACGACGTTGAACTGGTGACGGAGCGGATCGAGCGGGTCACGCCGAACGGCGTTCGAACCCGGGACGGGCGGGAGATTCCGGCGGACGTGCTGATTCTCGCCACCGGCTTCCGCACGAATCCATTCCTGGCGCCGATGGAGATCACCGGCACGAACGGCCGGGCATTGCGAGATGCCTGGAGCGGGGGCGCCCAGGCGTACCTCGGCATCACGGTGGCCGGATTCCCCAACCTGTTCATGACCTACGGCCCGAATACCAACCTCGGTCACTCCTCCATCGTCATCATGATCGAGTGCCAGGTGCGCTACATCATCGAATGCCTGGAGCTGATGCGCGCGCGGGGCGCCGAGCGGGTGGAGGTGCTGGAGGAGGTCCAGCGACAGTACAACGAGAAGCTGCAGCGGCGCCTGGAACACAAGGCCTGGGCGCTGGTGGGGCGCAGCTGGTACATGGACCACGGCCGCATCACGAACAACTGGGCCGGCAACACGCCGGAGTACTGGTGGCGGACCCGCCACTTCGACGAACGCAATTATCGCCTGGCGGACTGAGCGGGCGGCAACGCGGAGGAAGACAGCATGAAGATCAAACTCGAATTCGACCTGACGCCGAAGGAGTTCCGCGACAGCCTCGGCCTGCCGGACGTGAGCGGGCTGCAGAAGAAAGCAGTGGACGCGCTGCAGAAGCGGGTGGAGAACGACATCAAGAATTTCGATGCATCGAAGCTCTTCAACGCCTGGGTCAGCCAGGGTCTGGAGACCTCGGCGCAGGTGCAGCGCTTCCTCGGCAAGGCCGTTGGCACGGCGCTGCGCGGGCGCCAGGCGCCCGAAGCGACGATGGAGACGGAGGAGGAAGAAGAAACGTCTCCGGCGCGGCGGACCACCAAGAAGAAGAAATAGCCGCCGACCGGCGGCTATCGCGTCTCACAAAAGGGGGAGCGCATGACGACGAGAAGGGAATTCCTCGGCGCCGCGGCCGGCGGCGTCGGGCTCGGACTGACGATCGGACCGTCCGGCCTGGCCGCGGCGATGGCGCAGCCGGGCCCGGCGGCCAGACCGCTGGACATCCTCGTGCTCGGCGGCACCGGATTCATCGGCCCGCACGAGATCGAATACGCGCTCGCCCGGGGCCATCGGGTGACCATGTTCAACCGCGGCAGCAATCCGGGCGCCTACGGCGACCGGGTGGAGGAGCTGATCGGCAACCGGGACTCGCGCATCGACGAAGGGCTGGCCGCGCTGGCCGGCGATCGCACCTGGGACGTGGTCATCGACAACTCGGGCTATGTGCCGCGGCACGTCCGTGACAGCGTGGAGCTGCTGCGGGACCGCGTCGGGCGTTACCTGTATGTCTCCACCGTGGCCGTCTACGATTTCGAGGCGGCTTCGGAATTCGACGTGGACGGGCCGCTGGCCGAGCTCGAGGATCCGGCGGTCGAGCGGGTGACCGCGGAAACCTACGGTCCGCTGAAGGCCGAATGCGACCGCATCGTGCAGCAGGCGCTCGGCGACAGGGCGACCATCGTCCGGCCCACCTATATCGTGGGGCCGGGCGACACCACGGATCGCTTCACCTACTGGGTGGAGCGCCTCCACCGCGGCGGCGACATCCTGGCGCCGGCGATGCCGGATGCGGAGATCCAGTGGGTGGATGCGCGGGACCTGTGCCCGTGGATCGTGCGGCTGGCGGAGAACGACACCCCCGGCGTGTTCAACGCGGCGGGTCCCGCGGCACCGGTGGACCGCCGCGGCATGCTCTGGGGCATCGCGGCGACGACGGCGGCGCCCGTGCGCCTGCACTGGCCCGAGCCCGCACTGCTCGCCGAACTGGAGATCTTCCCGCCGATGCTGGGCAGCGAGGGCCGATCATTCCACTTCGCCAACGATGGCGCGATGGCGGCCGGCCTGAGCTTCCGTCCTCTCGCCGAGACCGCGCTGGCCAGCCACGGATGGTGGCAGGGCCTGCCGGCGGAGCGCCGGGCCAGTCCCCGTCGCTGGATACCGGAGGCGCGGGAGGCGGAGGCCATCCGCCGACTCACGGCCGACGGCTGATCGGGCGGGCCGCAATTGTGGGCCGGAGGGCGATAAATAAGTCTGGTGTGGCGACAGCACCGGGAGTACACTGCGACGACGTATGACGGGATCCCGTGCTTTTTCACGGTCCGCCCTGCGTAGTGTTGGCGGGCCGAACTCCGGCCCGGTTTCCGTCAGAAGCTCGGCGGTCTGGCTGCCCTGACGGCGTTGTTCTACGGACCGCAGAGTGATTGAAAGATGACGAATATCTATGTCGGTAACCTGGCCTACAGCGTGACCTCCGACGACCTCCGCGAAGTCTTCTCCGAGTACGGCGAAGTCTCCAGTGCAAACGTGATCATGGACAAGTTCTCGGGCCGTTCCAAAGGGTTCGGTTTCGTCGAGATGCCGGATTCGAGTGCTGCCTCGGCAGCCATCGAGGCGCTCAACGAGCAGGACCTGCAGGGCCGGAACATGCGAGTGAACGAGGCGCGCCCGCGCGAGGACCGACCCCAGCGTCGCGACCGCTACTGATCGAGGCTCGCGCTCCGCGCGATCCCCGTGACGCGAAAAGGCCGCCCCCGGGCGGCCTTTTTTGTCGACATCCATGCAGGAGGCCCTTCAGGCCCGATTGTGCAATGAATCGGGGCTAAAGCCCCTCCTACATGATTATTCGTGTTCCACGTAGGTGGAGCGCGAGAACGTGCGGATGTACTCGTCGAGGATGTCCATGCCCTGCTTCGGGCGCAGCACGCCGGCGTTGATCTTCTCGCGCACGAGCGCGCTCATGCGCCGTTCCAGGTCGTTGGCGAAGTACTGCACCTGGCCCAGGATCTCCTGCACCCGGGTGCCCGGGATGATCTTCTCCACCCAGTAGTTGCCCGGCTCCTCGTCGTCCGCGTAGACGTGGGCCTCGGCGACTCGGCCGAACAGGTTGTGGGCATCGCCCATGATGTCCTGATACGCGCCCATCAGGAACAGGCCGATGTAGTAGCGCTCGCCCGGGCGGGGATCGTGCAGCGCCACGTAGGTCTTGTCCGCGTTGGCGGTCACGTAGTGGTGGATCTTGCCGTCGGAATCGCAGGTGAGGTCCACCAGCACGGCGCGGCGCTCCGGCCGCTCGTCGAGGCGCGCCAGCGGCATCAGCGGGAAGGTCTGGCCGATGGCCCAGTGGTCCAGGATGGACTGGAACACCGAGAAGTCGCACAGGTGCTGGTCCACCAGCGCCTCCTCGATCATGCCGAGTTCCGCCGGCGGCGGCTCCAAATCGGCGGCGCGCAGCCCCTCGGCGATGAGGGCGCAGGCGCTCCAGAACAGCCGCTCGATCAGTGCCTGCTGCTCCAGCGGCATGTAGCCGAGGCGGAAGCTGGCCTCGGCATCCCGGCGCACGTCCCGGCACTCGTGGTAGGCCTCGGTCAGCAGCGCCGGCCCGGCCTTGCGCTGCGCCGTGCGCCGGCGCAGCCGGTCCAGCACCCGGTAGAGTTTCTGCACCAGCGCGTGGTCCTCGTCGCCGGGCCTGAAGTCGTCGGCGATCATGTCCTTGCCGTAGCTGCCCAGGGATTCGACGACCAGCACCGAGTGGTGTGCCGTGATGGCACGGCCGCTCTCCGATATCAGCGTAGGGTGGGGCAGTGACTGTTCCTCGCATACGTCGTGCACTGCCGAGACCACGGCGTTGGCGTATTCCTGCAGGCTGTAGGTAATGCCGCTCTCCTCGCCCTCGTCGTAGCGCACGCCGAGCCCGCCGCCCACGTCGATGTAGCGGATTCCGATGCCGCGGCGGATGAGCTTGGCGTAGACCTGGGTGATCTCCTTGACGGCGCTGCGCAGCACCTGCACGTCGGAGACCTGGCTGCCCACGTGGAAGTGCAGCAGCACGAACGCCTCCTCGCCGCCGCTGTCGCGCAGCCGTTCGAGCAGCGTAACGAGCTCCGGGATGGAGACGCCGAACTTCGAACGGTCGCCGCCGGATTCCGCCCAGCGGCCCGCACCGGCGGTGGTCAGCCGCACGCGGACGCCGAACGCGGGCACGGTCCCGCTGGCCGCGGTAAGTGCCATCCACTGTTCGAACTCGCCGAACTTCTCGATGACCGGGATGACGTTCTTGCCGAGGCGCTGACCCGCGTGGATCAGCGACAGCATGCTCTCGTCCTTCACGCCGTTGCAGATCAGGAGCGTCTCGTCACGGGTCAGGTGGGGCAGCGTGGCCACCAGCTCCGGCTTGGAGCCGCATTCGAGACCCAGGCCGAAAGTCTCGCCGGCGTCCAGAACCTCCTCGACCACCTCGTGCAGCTGGTTGACCTTGATGGGGTAGACGCTGCGATATTCGCCCTCGTATTCGTGACGCTCGATGGCCCGCCGGAACGCTTCGTTGATACGACGCACGCGCGAGCGCAGCACGTCCTGAAAGCGCAGCAGCACCGGCGGCTGGATGCCGCGCTCGGCGAGGTCCGCCACCACGTCGGCGATGCGGATGGCGATATCGCTCTCCTCGTCGGGCCGTACGGCGGCGTGGCCCGAGTCGTCGATCAGGAAGAACCCGTCGCCCCAGACCTCCACCCGGTAGAACTCGGCGGTGTCGTCGATGGTCCAGGCGTCGGCGCTCTCCGGGAGCGCCCGCACGTCGGTCTGCTCGCTCATCGGCGGCCCTCAGATACCCAGGACGCAGGCGAAGACGAGCGGCGCGACGATGGTCGCGTCCGACTCGATGATGTACTTCGGCGTGTCGGCCGAGAGCTTGCCCCAGGTAATCTTCTCGTTCGGCACAGCGCCGGAGTAGGAGCCGTAGCTCGTCGTGGAGTCGCTGATCTGGCAGAAGTAGCCCCAGCGGGGGATGTCTTCCTTGCCGAGATCCTGCTCGATCATGGGCACGACACAGATGGGGAAATCGCCGGCGATGCCGCCGCCGATCTGGAAGAAGCCGATGGAGGCGTCCGCGCAGGTCTTCTGGTACCAGCCAGCCAGCGCGATCATGTACTCGATGCCGTTGCGCACCGTGTGCACGTTGCCGATGTCGCCGTTGATGCAGTGAGAGGCGAAGATGTTGCCCAGCGTCGAATCCTCCCAGCCGGGCACGAACAGGGGCAGGTCCCGCTTGGCCGCCTCGACCAGCCAGCTGTCCGCCGGGTCGATCTGGTAGTGCTCTTCCAGCTCGCCTGACAGAATGAGGCGGTACAGGAACTCGTGGGGGAAGTACGACTCGCCGGCCTTGTCGGCCGTCTGCCATTCCTTCAGCACCGCGTGCTCGATGCGCCGGATGGCCTCGTCCTCGGGGATGCAGGTATCGGTCACCCGGTTCAGGTGGCGTGCGAGCAGCTGCTCCTCGTCCTCCGGGGTCAGGTCCCGGTAGCCGGGGATGCGCACGTAGTGGTCGTGGGCCACCAGGTTGAAGAGGTCCTCCTCCAGGTTGGCGCCGGTGCAGCAGATGGAATGCACCTTGTCCTTCCTGATCATTTCGGCCAGCGACAGGCCGAGCTCGCCGGTGCTCATCGCGCCGGCGAGCGTCATGAACATCTTGCCGCCGGTATCGAGATGGCGGCGATAGCCGTCGGCGGCGTCCACGAGCGCGGCGCTGTTGAAGTGACGGTAATGGTGGTGGACGAAGTCCGTGATGGCAGTCATTGCGGGGACCTCCGGATGGCATGGGCGCCCGGCTCACCCTGGGGGTCCGCCGGGGCGCGAAGAATAGGGCCAAAGCCCCATGCTAACAAGCGGAAGATTTCGTCGCAGGAAGCCGGGCGCCGGGCTACCAGGGCTCCGTCCACGGCAGCGGCTCCTCGTCCATGAGGGCGGCCTGCTCGCGGAGCGCCAGGATGTGCTCGCCCCAGTAGCGCTGGGTGTTGAACCAGGGGAAGGCGATGCGGAAGGCGGGGTCCTCCCAGCGGCGGGCGAGCCAGGCGGCGTAGTGCATGATGCGCAGCGTCCTGAGCGCCTCGATCAGGCGCAGCTCCCGCGCCTCGAACGGCCGGAACTCCGTGTAGCCGGCCAGCAGTTCGGCCAGCTGGGGCGTCTGCTCCTCCCGGTCTCCGGAGAGGAACATCCAGAGATCCTGCACGGCGGGACCCATGCGCGCGTCGTCCAGGTCGACGATATGCACCTGCTCGTCGCGCACCAGTAGATTACTGGGATGCAGGTCGCCGTGCAGCCGCAGGTGGCGCACCTCGCCAGCTGCCTCGAAGCAGTGCTCGGCGCGGGCGAGCAGATCGGCGCTCAGCGTATCGTAGGAGGTGGCGAGCTCGTCCGGGATGAAGCCTTCGTCGAGCAGGAACTCACGCGATGCGTCGCCGAAGCTCTCGATATCGAGCGTCGGTCGGTGTCGGAAGGGCTCCTGCGCACCGCAGTTATGCAGCCGGGCCGTGAAGCGGCCGATCTGGCGCAGGAGCCGCGCGTCATCGAGTTCGGCAGCGTGACCGCCGTGGCGCTGGTACACCGCCAGTCGGAAACCGCCGACGTGGTGCAGGGTCCGCCCGTCGATCGACATCGGCGCCACCACCGGGATCTCGGCGTCCGCCAGTTCCCCGGCGAAGCCGTGTTCCTCGAGAATCGCCTCGTCGCTCCAGCGGCCCGGGCGGTAATACTTGGCGACCAGCGGCGGACCGTCCTCGACGCCCACCTGATAGACCCGATTCTCGTAGCTGTTCAGCGCCAGCAGACGGCCGTCGGTGAGGAAACCCAGCGCCTCGATGGAGTCGAGGATGTCTGCGGGTCCGAGCTGGCGGAAAGCCAGCGTGTCGTCTGCGTCGTCTGCCGGCATGGCCATGCTGCAGTGTAGCACCACGCCGCGGGCTGGCAGCTCCACCGGCCTTTGGGTACTCTTCATCGCCGCCCGAAGACGGAGAGAGCCGCCCATGCCCAGAGCCGATGCCAACGGAGTCGAGATCGAGTACGACGAGTTCGGGTCGCCCGATGCCCCGGTCATCTTGCTCATCATGGGGCTCGGCATGCAACTGCTCGCCTGGCGCGAACCGTTCTGCCGGCTGCTCGCCGACGCAGGTTACCGGGTGATCCGCTACGACAACCGCGACACCGGGCTCTCGACCCGCTTCGGCCACCTGCGCACCCCGGCCATACCCACGGTGGTGTTCCGCGGACTGCTGGGGATGCGCCAGAAAGTGGCCTACACACTCTCCGACATGGCGCTGGACGCCGTCGGCCTGCTCGATGCGCTGAGTATCGAGCGCGCGCACGTCGTGGGCGTATCCATGGGCGGAATGATCGGCCAGATCCTCGCGGCGAAGCACGCCGAGCACGTACAGTCGCTGACCTCCATCATGTCCACCAGCGGCCACCGCTCGCTGCCGCGGCCCCGCCGGGAGGTGCGACAGCACATCTTCCAGGCCCGGCCGGCGGATGCCAGCCGCGAGGAGGTGGTGGCCCACGCGGTCCGCACCATCGAGCTGATCGGCAGCCCCCGCTATCCGGTGGACCGGGACACCATCCGGGCCCACGCGGAGGAGGCCTACGACCGGGCGTACTATCCCGAAGGCATCATGCGCCACGTGGGCGCGATCATCGCCGACGGCAACCGCCGCGACCGGCTGCGGGCCATCCGCCGGCCGAGCCTCGTGATCCACGGCACGGACGACCCGCTGGTGCCGGTGGAAGGGGGCATGGACACGGCGGAGCACATCCCCGACGCGCGCCTGGAGCTGATCCCCGGCATGGGCCACAACCTCCCGGAAGGCCTCTACGACCAGCTCACCGACCTGATCACCACCCACACCCACCGAAACCGCTGACCAAACCGTAGGAGGGCCTTCAGGCCCGATTTGGCGCTTCCTGGCCGATATCACCTTCTACGGACGTTGGCACGCCATCGGGCGGACACGGGTCGCGGGGACGCTCAGTCGGACGTCCTGTCCTCCTTCGCTTCGGCCGGGCCTCCTTCCCGCCGTCCTGGCTCCAGTCGGCCCGGACGCCCCCCCCCCCCCCCCGCAGGGCGGCCACAAAAGAACGGGGGTCTGGCAGGGCCGGGTCGGGCCTGAAGGCCCTCCTACATGAGTCAGGCGTCCGTGCCGCAGTAGATGTCGTGCAGGAGGTTGATCATCTCCGTGGCCGGGCCGGGGACCAGCGAGTAGTAGATACTCTGGGCATCCCGGCGCGTGTTCACGAGGCCCTCGCGGCGCAGGATGCCGAGCTGCTGCGACAGCCCGGACTGGCTCATCGGGATGCGGTCGTTCAGCTGACCGACGGTCATCTCGCTTCCCGCGAGGCTGCAGAGGATCATCAGCCGGTTCTCGTTCGACAGCGCCTTCATGAGCTGCGCGGCTTCTCCCGCGTGCTCGTGGATTTCCGAGAAATCGCGCTCGGCCGCGGCCCGAACGGGCACCTCTACGGATTTCGACGGCATCGCCTGTCCCCCTCCGATTCCGTAATAACCACGATTGTATATTGCAAAATTATAATATACAAATATAATATCCGAGATGAAGTGCGGAGCTTGTCCCGTGAGCACCCCGAAGGTCGATACTTTTTACCACGAAGACACCGGCACGTTCTCCTATGTGGTGTCGGATCCGGCTACGCGCCAGGCCGCGGTCATCGACCCGGTGCTGGATTACTGCTCGAGTTCCGGGCGAACCTCAACGGAATCGGTGGACGCCCTGCTGGCCCGGGTGGAGCAGGAGCGCCTCCGGGTCGCCTGGATCCTGGAGACACACGCCCACGCGGACCACGTGACGGCGGCCGAGTATCTGCAGGAGCGGACCGGCGCCCCCATCGGGATCGGCGCCGGCATCCGCTACGTGCAGGAGAACTTCCGCCGCACCTTCAACATGGGACCCGATTTCCCCGCCGACGGTTCCCAGTTCGACCGCCTGTTCGCGGACGGCGACGGTTTCTCCATCGGCGAGCTGCCGGTGCGCGTGATGACCGTGCCGGGCCACACCGACGACAGCATCGCCTACCGGGTCGGCGAGGACGCCGTCTTCGTCGGCGACACGCTGTTCCGGCCCGACTACGGCAGCGCCCGCTGCGACTTCCCTGGCGGGGATGCCGGCCGTCTGTACGACTCCGTCCGGCGGTTGTTCGAACTGCCGCCCGAGACCCGCCTGTATCTGTGCCACGACTATCCGGCCGAGACGGCCGAGCGCCGCTCGGTGACCACCGTGGCCGAGCAGCGGGAACACAACCGCCATCTGCGCGACGGCATCTCCCGGGAGGAATTCGTCCGTATGCGCGAGGAACGCGACGCCGGGCTGGGGCTGCCGCGCCTGATCATCCCGGCCATCCAGATCAACATCCGGGCCGGCCGCCTGCCGCCTGCGGAAGGCAACGGCGTCTCCTATCTGAAGATTCCCGTCGACGCGTTCCCAGGGGGTGGAAAATGAATCACATCGTCGTGCTCGGTGCCGGACTCGGCGGCATCACCCAGGCCTACGAGCTCGAACAGTCGCTGTCCGGCAGCGCGCGCGTCACGGTCGTCAGCGACCTGCCGTACTTCGAATTCACGCCATCGAACCCCTGGGTGGCCGTGGGCTGGCGGAAACCGTCGGACATCCGCGTGGACCTGGCCGAGGCACTGGGCCGGCACGGCGTCAATTTCATCGGCAAGGCGGCGGCGAAGGTGCGCCCGGACGAGAACCGGATCGAGCTGGCCGACGGCGAGAGCGTCGACTACGACTACCTGGTGATCGCGACCGGGCCGGCGCTGGCGTTCGACGAGATACCGGGTCTCGGACCACACGGCGGCTACACCCAGTCGGTGTGCAAGACCGATCACGCCCGCCAGGCCATGGACGACTTCGACAAGCTGGTGGCAGACCCCGGCCCCGTCGTGGTGGGTGCCGCCCAGGGCGCTTCCTGCTTCGGCCCGGCCTACGAGTACGCGTTCATCCTCGAGACGGAGCTCAGGCGCCGCAAGATCCGCGACCGGGTGCCGATGACCTTCGTCACGCCGGAGCCGTACATCGGCCACCTCGGTCTGGACGGCGTCGGCGACACCAAGAGCATGCTTGAATCCGAGCTGCGCGAACGCCATATCCGATGGGTGACAAACGCGCGCATCGACGAGGTAACGGACGGCCGCGTCCGGGTGTCGGAGATGGTCTCCGCCGACAAGGTCGGCCAGGAGCACGACCTCGAGTTCAGCCACGCGATGATCCTGCCCGCGTTCCGGGGTATCGATGCCGTGCGCGACGTGGAGGGACTGGTCAACCCGCGCGGTTTCGTGGTCATCGACGAGTATCAGCGCAACCCGACGTATCCCAACGTCTACTCCATCGGCGTCTGCGTCGCCATCCCGCCGGTGGGACCCACTACCGTGCCGCTGGGCACGCCGAAGACCGGTTACATGATCGAGTCGATGGCGACGGCCGCCACCCGCAATATCGCCGATGCGATGGCCGGCCGGGAGCCGAGCCATCGGGCCAGCTGGAACGCGGTCTGCCTGGCGGACTTCGGCGATCGGGGCGTGGCCTTCGTGGCGCTGCCCCAGATCCCGCCGCGCAACACCAACTGGTCCGGCGAGGGCAAATGGGTGCATCTCGCCAAGGTGGGTTTCGAAAAATATTTCCTGCGCAAGGTACGCCGCGGCCAGACCGAGCCCGTGTATGAGCGGCTCGTGATGCGTCTGCTCGGCGTCGACAAGCTGAGGCAGCCCTCATGAGACAACCCCTGATGCAGCTGGCCACGGGCAAGCCCCGTCTCGTCTATGTTCTCACCGTGCTCCTGACGGTGCTGCTGGGATCCCAGATCCCGCGTATCCAGATCGACACGGATCCGGAGAACATGCTGCCGGACGACCAGACGGACCGGGTCTTCCACAATCAGGTGGAGGAAACCTTCCGGCTGCACGACGCGCTGGTGGTCGGCCTCGTCAACACGAGCCACCCCGAGGGCGTCTACAACGTGCAGAGCATGACGGCGCTGCACAAGCTCACCGACGAGATCCTGCAGCTCGACGGCGTCATCGAGCCGGACCTGATGTCGCTGGCCGTCGCCGACAACATCACCCAGGGCGAGCAGGGGCAGCTGCGTTTCGAGTGGATGATGAAGCAGCCGCCGGAGACGCCGGAGGAGGCCGAGGCGCTGCGTGCTCACGTGGAAGACCTGCCGATGCTGCGCGATACGCTGGTCTCCGGCGACGGCAAGGCCGCGGCCATCTACGTGCCCATCGAGAGCAAGGATCTGAGTTACGCGCTGTCGCAGCGGATCCGCCAGCTGGCCGCCGAGCACGCGCCGGACCAGGAGATCCACATCACCGGCCTGCCGGTGGCGGAGGACACGTTCGGTCACGAGATGTTCGTGCAGATGGCCATCTCGGCGCCGCTGGCCGGTCTGATGATCTTCCTGCTGATGTGGTATTTCTTCCGCAGCGTGCGGCTCATCATCGCGCCCATGATCGTGGCCGTGGTGACGGTGATCGCCACCATGGGACTGCTGATCGGCCTCGGCTTCACCGTGCACATCATGAGTTCGATGATCCCGATCTTCCTGATGCCGATCGCGGTGGTGGACTCGGTGCACATCATGTCCGAGTTCGCCGACCGCTACGGCGGGCGCGAATCCGCCGAGAAGGCCATCCGCGAGGTGGTCGGCCACCTGTTCCGGCCGATGCTGTTCACTTCGCTGACCTCGTCCGTGGGCTTTTTCTCGCTGCTGCTGACGCCCATCCCGCCGGTGCGGGTATTCGGTGCGTTCGTCGGCTTCGGCATCCTGCTGGCCTTCCTGGTCACCATCGTGTTCATCCCGGCCTACGTGGTGAGGATGAAGCCGGACAGCCTGAAGGTACTGGCGCGGCTCGGCACCGAAGAGCAGGAGAGCAACACGCTGCTCGCCCGGGTGCTGCGCAGGACGGGCTCTGCGTCGTTCGCCAGCGGCAAGCTGATCCTCGCGGTCACGGCTATTGTGGTGGCACTGAGCGTCGCCGGCGTGATGCGTATCCAGATCAACGACAACCCGGTGCGCTGGTTCAAGTCGAGCCACGAGATCCGCATCGCCGACCGGGTGCTGAACGATCACTTCGCGGGCACCTACGATGCCTATCTGGTGCTTGACTACGACAACGAGGACAACCGGGCCGAGACCCGCCGCCAACTCGAGGAGCTGGCGGGAAGACTCGGTTCCGGTCCGGCGCTGGATGCCGTGCGCGAGGCCGTCGATGCCGAAGAGGACGAGAGCGGCGCGTGGCTCGACCGGGTGATCGGAGCCGCAGACGATGCGTTGTTCGAGGTAAGCGCCGACGACGACCTCGAGACGCTGGAGGAGATCCTCTCCACGGCCGAGCAGGCCTCGTCCCGCTCCAACTACTTCCAGCGCCCGGACGCGCTGGCCATGATCGACGACCTCCAGCAGGCGCTGGTGGATACCGGCAAGGTGGGTAAGGTGAACGCGCTGCCGGACGTCGTGAAGACCGTGAACCGCGAACTCCGGAGCGGCGAGCCCGAAGACTACCGCATCCCCGACTCCCAGCGCGGCGTCGCCCAGACGCTCCTGCAGTTCCAGTCCTCGCACCGGCCCCAGGACCTCTGGCACATGGTGACCCCGGACTATCAGCAGACGACGCTCTGGCTGCAGCTCACCAGCGGCGACAACCAGGACATGGAGCGGGTGATCGAGGCCACCCGTGACTACCTGGACGACAATCCGCTGCCGGAGGCCGTGAGCGCGCGCTGGGCGGGCAAGACCTACATCAACCGGGTCTGGCAGCAGGAGATGGTGGAGGGCATGCTCTATGCGCTGCTGTCCGCCTTCGTCGTCGTCTTCCTGATGATGACGTTCCTGTTCCGCTCGATCCGCTTCGGCATACTGGCGATGCTGCCGCTGTCCGCGACCATCCTGGGCGTGTACGGGCTCATCGGCTGGGTGGGCAAGGACTACGACATGCCCATCGCGGTGCTCTCGTCGCTGACGCTGGGCCTGTCCATCGACTTCGCCATCCACTTCATCCAGCGCATGCGTTCGCTCTACGGGGAGCTAGGCTCCTTCGCCCGGGCGGCGCAGGCGGTGTTCGAGGAGCCGGCGAGGGCGATCTCCCGTAACGCGATCGTCATCGCGCTCGGCTTCACCCCGCTGTTCCTCGCGCCGCTGGTGCCCTACATCACCGTGGGCGCCTTCATGGCCTCGATCATGGCCATCTCGGGCGTCGCCACGCTGATACTGCTGCCGGGCGTGCTGGGCGTCGCGCGTCGCCTGTTCTTCCCGGCAGAAACCCGTAACGCCGAGGCCGAGGGATCGGGCTGAGGCAAGGAGGTAGAGAGATGATTCACCCCAGGACCAGACTGATCGGGCTCGCGGCCGTGCTGGCGCTGCCGCTCACGGCGGCCGGCCAGTCCACGCCCGACGTCGACACCATCGTCGAGAAAGCCAACCTCGCCGCCTATTACGCCGGCGACGACGGCCGCTCCGAAGTGCGCATGGTCATCTATGACGAGCAGGGCCGCGAGCAGCGGCGTCAGTTCACCATCCTGCGCCGGGACATCGAGGACGGCGGCGACCAGGAGTTCCTGGTGGTGTTCAGCCGGCCCTCCGACGTGCGCGGCACGACCTTCCTGGTGAAGAAGCACGTCGGCAGCGACGACGACCGCTGGCTGTACCTGCCGGGCCTGGATCTCGTGAAGCGCATCTCCGCCGGCGACAAGCGCACGAGTTTCGTGGGCGCGCACTACTTCTACGAGGACGTCTCCGGCCGCAGTCCCGAGGAGGACGAGCACGAGTTCGTCGAGGAGACGGAGGACTACTACGTGCTGCGCCACATCCCGAAGGACCCGGACGTGGTGGAGTTCACGGACTACACCACCTGGATCGACAAGGAGACCTGGCTGCCGATGCGCATCGAGTACCGGAATGCCGCCGGCGAGACGTACCGCACGATCGAGGCGGGCGCCGTGGAGACCATCGAGGGTTTCCCGACGGTGACCAAGAGCCGGGTCGAGGACAAGTCGCTGGGCGGCTACACGCTCATGCAGTTCCGGTTCATCGACTACGACATCGGCCTGCCCGCCGATATCTTCACCGAGCGCTCGCTGCGCCGCCCGCCCCGTGAGTGGCTGGAGCGCACGGAGGGAGGCAGCTGATGCCGCGAGTCCTCGCCATCACCCTGCTGGCGGCGCTGATGCTCGCCGCCGGCCCCGCCGCCGCCCGGGAGGAAGACCCGTGGGTGGACCAGGGGGCGGGCGAGGGCGGCGACGAGTGGGCCGAGGACTGGGGTGACAGCTGGGAAGACGAAGGCGGCGGCATCGTCGTCACCGGATTCGCGGAACTGGCGGCAGGCATGCGGGCCGACAGCGACGGTCCGGTGGGCCGGCGCATGACGCTGGGCGATGCCCGCCTGCGTGGCGAGGCCGAGTGGATCGGCGACGCGCTCGAGGCCAACGCCGTCGGCGATATCTGGTACGACGCGGTCACGAGCGACTTCGAGGTTGAGGTACGCGACCTGACCGTTGCCTTCTCGCCCACGGAGGACGTCGACGTCACGGCGGGCCGGCAGGTGCTCACCTGGGGTACCGGCGACCTCCTGTTCCTGAACGACCTGTTCCCGAAGGACTTCGTCTCCTTCTTCGCCGGCCGGGACGACGAATACCTGAAGGCGCCGTCGGATACGGTACGGGTGGGCTTCTACAACGATCTCGCCAACCTGGACGTCGCCTGGACGCCCCGCTACCAGCCCGACGAGTACCTCACCGGTCGGCGCTTCTCGTTCTTTTCGCCCCGGGCCGGGCAGGTGGTGGCGCCGGACCCGCCGGTCGGCGCGGTGGAGCCGAGCCGTTACGAGCTGGCGCTGCGGCTGTACAAGACGATACGCGGCGTCGAATACGCCGCCTACGGTTACCACGGCTACTTCAAGCAGCCGACGGCGGTGGACGCCGACGGACGACTCACGTTCGCGCCGCTGACGTCAGCCGGCGCCAGCGTGCGGCTGCCGCTGTGGTCGGGGCTGGTCAACGCCGAGTTCGCCTGGTACGAGTCCACCGACGATGCCAATGGTGACGATCCCGCTATCCCGAACAGCCAGGTGCGCTTCCTGGCCGGGTTCGAGCGCGAGCTGGTGGCCAATTTCACCGCCGGCTTTCAGTACTACGTGGAATACACCCGGGACCACGACGCGCTGATCGCGAACTCGCCGGCACCGCAGTTCGAGCCCGAGGAGTACCGGCAGGTGCTCACGAACCGGCTCACCTACCGCATCGACCAGGATCGCTGGACGCTGTCGCTGTTCACGTTCCTCTCGCCCTCGGACGAGGACTTCTACGTGCGGCCGTCGGTGACATTCCGCCAGAGCGACGAATGGCAGTTCACCGCCGGCGGCAACGGGTTCGGCGGCCGCGACGATTACACGTTCTTCGGCCAGCTCGAAGACAACAGCAATCTCTACGTGCGTATCCGCTACAACTATTGAGCGATAATTTGGTGACGACAGGAGGAATCATCATGTCAGTCGAAAGAGGCATCTTCGCATTCGCAGGCTTCATGGTCCTGCTCTCGGTCTTCCTGACCTACTTCGTGCACCCCTGGTTCGTGTGGCTCACGGTTTTCGTGGGCGCCAACCTGCTGCAGAGCGCCTTCACCGGCTTCTGCCCGGCCGCGATGGTCATGCACAAACTCGGCATGCGCACCGAAAAGGAACTGGCAACGACATGACAGGTGCCGGACCGAACTTTTGCAACTTCTCCAACTTGTTTGCCCGGCGCGCCGGCCGTCTGACCGGCGCGCTGGCGCTTGCCGCGCTGGTCTCCGCCTGCGGCGCCGAACCGCCGCCGGAGCTTGGCGCGCCGGAGGTATCGCCGCAGAAGGTGGAGAAAGCCCAGGCGGCAGCCGCCGAACTCGGCAAGCGCCTGAAGTCCCGCCTGATGGAGAGCATGGGTAGCGAGGGCCCCGTCGCGGCCATCCGCGTATGTTCGGAGGAGGCGCCGGAGATCGCGCGCGAGGTTTCGGCGGATGCCGGCCTGACGGTGTCGCGCACGAGCCTGAAGACGCGCAATCCGGACAACGCGCCGGACGCCCGCGAACGCGCGGTGCTGGAGCTGTGGCGCAACAAGGTCGACGCCGGCACGCCGGCAGCCGCGCTCGAGCCCTTCGCCAGCGACGGCGGCGCCTTCCTTTGGATGAAGCCCATCCTCGTCGAGCCGCCGTGCCTCATGTGCCACGGCAGCGACGTCCCGGAGGCCGTGGCCGACGCGATTGCGAAGCGCTACCCGCAAGACCGCGCGACCGGTTACAGTGCCGGTGACCTTCGCGGTGCCTTCGTCGTGCGGTGACGCCGACGGGGTCATCCCGACCGACCCGGCACACCGGGCTGCAACGACAACAGGAGGATCAGATGCCTGCACGGAAACTGGTGACTGCCACGATGACGTGGCTGGCCACAGCGACAGTACTGACGATGGCTGTGGCAATGCCCGCGGCCGGCGCGGAGACCACCCGCATCCCCGTGCACGTCCTGTCCCAGGACGCCAAGCTCATCGGCAGCGGCGTCGGCGGCGTCTGGGTGACGGTGACGGATGCCGCTACCGGCGAGGTGCTCGCCCAGGGCGCCCACCTCGGCGCCACCGGCGATACGCAGAAGATCATGCGGCTGGACCCCCAGGAACGGGACACCGTGCTGTTCGACACCGAAGGCGCGGCGGTCTTCGTGGCGGAATTCAATATCGACGAGCCGACAGTCGTGCGCATCAGCGCGACCGGGCCGCTCGGCAATCCGGACGCGAGCATGCGGGCCTTGACCGAGATGCTGGTCACGCCCGGGGCCGAGATGACCGGCGACGGCGTCGTGCTGACGCTGCACGGCCTGAACATCGAGATCCTGGAGGCAGCCGCCGGCACCGCCGGCGACCCGGTACGGGTGCTCGCCAACGTCGGCATGATGTGCGGCTGTCCGCTCACCCCCGGCGGCCTCTGGGACGCCGATAGCGTCGAACTCACGGCGCGGCTGCTTCGCGACGGCAAGCTCGTCGCCACGGGCATCCTCGACTATGCGGGCGAGCGCAGCCGCTTCGACGGCGCGGTCACGCCCCCCGAGCCCGGTGCCTACGTCCTGGAAGTCATCGGCGCCCAGCCCTCGAAGGCCAACTTCGGCCGCGCGCGCATCCCGCTCGCGATCGGCGACTGAGGATCGACGAGAGAATCTTCGTCAGCATCGTCGCGGGGACGGTCAGCGTGCGCGAATCGCGCCGACCGTCCTCGCTCACTCAGGCGGCACGCAGGACGCGGCCGCACTTCTCCCGCCCGAACACCGGCGTGTAGGCGTCTTCCTGCCAGACCACCCGCCCGCCGATGATCACCCAGGGCACCACGCCGTCGGAGCGGTTCACGAGCTGACTATGCTCGAAGTCCTCCCGGTAGACGCTGCGAATATTGGCTTCCGCGTCGTAGCCGGCCAGCGCCTCCGGATCCACGATGGTGATGTCCGCCGCCGAGCCCGGGTCGATGCGTCCCGCCGGGATGCCGAAGAACGCCGCCGGGTCCCGGGTCAGCCGCCGCACCATGTAGGCTACGCCCTCGTCGCCGTCCGCCGAGGCCAGCTGCAGCGCCCGCAGGTTGCAGTCGTAGAACGCCATGTTGGTGAGGTGCGCGCCCGAGTCGTTGAAGCCGGGCAGCAGCTTCGGGTGCATGATCAGCTTGCGGGTCACCTCCGCATCCCGGTTGGCGGTGATCATGTACCAGTACAGGTCCGTGTCGTAGACCTTCAGCAGGTGCAGGAAGAAATCGGCGTCGTCCCGTATCGGGTCCGGGAACGCGGCGAAGGCCTCGCTCTCGGCCTCCGATCGGGCCGCTGACCGATCGCCTGACCGATCGCCTGAACGATCGCCTGAACGATCGCCCGCCTGCCAGCTTCTGAGCCGCTCGTGGATGTCCGCCATCGCCTCGCCGGACCAGTCCGGCACCGGGCAGCTGTCCACCACCATGTCCTCCAGGGAGCGGCCGAAGGCGAGGTCCTCTCGCTTCAGCCGCCGCTTGATCGCGTCCAGGCCGAAACCGGTCTTTCCCTTGTGCCACATCTCGCGGAAGTCGCGGACGAACAGCGGGTCTTCCAGCAGCGCCCGGCGGGCCGCCCGGTCTTCGAGATCCGTCATGTTCAGCTGCCGCAGGACGGGGATCTCCTCGAAGATTGGGTTGATCGGGCCCTCTGACCACACCTTGAAGCGGCCGGCCAGCGCCTGCAGCGCGAAGCGCCCGTCGACGGCGCGTGAGTTCAGCAGCCGCGCGAGCATCATGCCCAGCTTCGCGATACCCCGGTTCGTGGCCACGTCCAGAGCGGCCACCACGGTCGTCTTCAGCGGCTTGCCGTGCAGCCGGCCGCTGGTGAGCAGCAGGTTCCTGAGCGTCTGGCCGACGTTGTCCTTCGGCGGCGTGGCCTGCCATACCCGGCCGTGACGGCGCACCACCCCGGTCAGCCGCTTCAGCTCGCTGTAGCTGCCGTACTGGGTGGGGATCTTGCGGTCGCGGTGCGGATCGTTGGCGAGATAGTGGAAGGGCAGGGCATCCGTGGAGAAGCCCGCGTAGCCCTGGCGCATGCCCTTGTCCAGCAGCGCCGCCATATCGTCGAGCTCGGCCTCGGTGGGCTCGCGGCTGATGCTGTCCTCCAGCCCCATGACCTCGATGCGCAGCATGGAGTGCGGGATCATCGTGACGATGTTCGCGCCGAGCGGCAGCGAGTCCAGGTGCTCCAGGTAGGCACCGCTGTCGTGCCAGTCCGCCTGATCCGCGACCTTGGAGAGTACGTGCTTCGGCACATTCTCCACCCGGGCGAAGCAATCCACCACCGGATCCGCGCCGTCGCGACGCTGATTGCCGAAGGCGAGCCCCAGGCTGCAGTTCGCCACCACCACGGTGGTGGTGCCGTGGCGCACCGCCTCGGGCAGGCCGGGGGCGATCTCCACCTCCAGGTCGAAGTGGGTGTGGATGTCCATCAGGCCGGGCATCAGCCACTTGCCGTCGGCGTCGATCACCTCGGCCGCGCCGGACTCCGGCAGGCCGACACCCCGGGCCGCGATCCGGCCGTCGCGCACGGCGACGTCCTCCACTCTCGGCGGCTCTCCCGAGCCGTCGAATACCCTGGCTCCCCGGATCAGCAGATCCCAGAACTTGTCGGTCACCGGCGATTCCTCCCCCTGTGCGGGCAATGGTTACGGATCAGGCATTCTCCCCGGCGGGGAAGTGCGCATCAAGAAACGCCCGGTAGTGGGCCAACACCTCCTCGGGCGCCTCCACCTGGGGGTAGTGGCCGATCCGCGGCAGCTCGACGATGTCCCGCTGGCTCACGAGTTCCCGGTAGCGGGCGACCATATGGGCGCCGGACACCGGGTCCATGGAGCCGTTGATGAGCTGGATCGGGATCGCAGCCGTACGAAGTGCCTGCACCCAGCGCTCCCGGTGGCGGCGGCGGTCGCGCATATAGCGGATGAGCCGATGGGCGATGTAGTCACCGCGGTTCTCGGTGATCAGCGTCCAGAAGGCGTCGAGATCCTCCGCCGACGGCGGCGTCTGCGGCCCGAACACGGCGCGCAGGTTGCGCTCCAGCGTGCCCCGGCTCATCAGCCGGCCGATCACCGGGCCCAGCGGGCCGTGCAGCAGCTTCTGCGAGAAGCGCGCGTGGTGAGTCTCCGGGAACAGGCCGCCGTTCAGCAGGCACAGCGACAGCCACCGGCGTTGCTCGCGCGGCCTCGCGTTCTCCCGCGCCAGCATCTCCTGGGCCACGGAATCACCGTAGTCGTGAGCCATCACGTGGAAGCGGTCCAGCCCGAGCCCGTCGATCAACTCTTCCAGCAGGTCCGCCTGTTCGTGGATGGTGTAGTCGTGGCGTTTCGGCTTGTCGGAGAAACCGAAGCCGAGCATGTCCGGAACGACGAGCCGGTAGCCGGGCTCGAGGCCGGGGAAGAGACGGTGGAAGTCCCAGCCCGCCGTCGGAAAACCGTGGACGAAGAAGATCGTGCCCGGGCGCTCTCCGGCCGGGTCCGTATCCATCAGGAACAGCTCGTGGCCGCCCGCCTTCACCCGGCGGCCGCGATGCCGCCATTGGTCCAGATCCATGCTCTCTCCCCGACGCATCTTTGTTATCGGGCGGAGATGCTACATCATCCGGCCGCGTTATACTGACCGGCTGCACCGACCCGGACGGGCGCCCCCGCGGCGCCAGGAGAACTCCCGCACATGTTGCCACGCCTGCTCGCACGCCCCCTTCTGACGCTCACCGCCGCCTTGCTCGCGCTGGCCCCCGCCCTCGAGGCGCGAGAGCCCGTCGGCGAGCCCATCATCCGCTACGACGCCATCCATCACCCCGTGATCGATGCCGAGGGCATGGTGGCCAGCCAGAACGCCATCGCCACCGAGGTGGGCGCGCGCATACTCGCCGAGGGCGGCAATGCCGTGGATGCGGCCGTGGCGGTGGGCTTCACCCTGGCGGTGACGCTGCCCCGCGCCGGCAATCTCGGCGGCGGCGGTTTCATGCTGGTCCATCTCGCCGAGGAGGACCGCACCGTCGCCATCGACTACCGGGAAATGGCGCCGGCCGCGGCAGGCCGTGACATGTACCTCGATACCGAGGGCAACGTGGACAAGGAGGCGTCCCGCTTCAGCCATCGCGCCTCCGGCGTGCCGGGCACGGTGGCGGGGATGCACCACGCCCTGACCCGCTACGGCACGATGTCCTGGCCGGAGGTGATCGCGCCCGCCATCGAACTGGCGCGGGATGGCTTCCTGGTCAGCCACGACATGGCCTGGAGCCTGCAGCGCTGGGGCGAGCGGCTGCTGCAACATCCCGCGACGGCCGCCACTTACTTCAAACCGGACGGCAGCGCCTGGCAGCGCGGCGAGCGCTTCCGCCAGCCGGACCTGGCCGCCACGCTCGCGCTGATCGCCCGCGAGGGCCCGGCCGCGTTCTACGAGGGCGCCATCGCGGAGAAGATCGCCGACGAGATGCGGGCGAACGGCGGGCTGATCACCCTCGAGGACCTCGCCCGCTACGAGGTGGTGGAGCGCGAACCGGTGGTCGGCGAATACCGGGGCCACCGGGTCGCCCTGATGCCGCCGCCGAGTTCCGGCGGCGTGCACATCGTGCAAATGCTGAACGTGCTCGAGCGGTTCCCGGTCGCCGACCTCGGTTACGGCAGCGCCGACGGCCTGCACCTGCTGGCCGAGGTCATGCGCCGGGCGTATGCCGACCGCGCGAAGCACCTCGGCGACCCTGACTACTACGACGTTCCGGTCGACTGGCTCACCGGCGAGGCCTATGCGAAGGAACTGGCCGCCGCCATCGACATGGACGAGGCGACACCCTCCACGGAGATCCGCCCGGGCACGGCGCCCCCCGCGGAGAGCCGGGACACCACCCACTACTCGGTGATGGACGCCGACGGCAACGCGGTGGCCAACACCTACACCCTGAACTTCTCCTACGGCTCCGGCATCACCATTCCCGGCACAGGCATCCTGATGAACAACGAGATGGACGACTTCTCGGCGAAACCCGGCGTGCCCAACGCCTTCGGCCTGCTCGGCGGCGAGGCGAACGCCATCGAGCCGGGCAAGCGGCCGCTGTCGTCCATGACGCCGACGCTGGTGTTCAGGGACGGTGAGCCGCTGCTCGCCACCGGCACGCCCGGCGGCAGCCGCATCATCACCACCGTGCTGCAGCAGCTGGTAAACGTGATCGACCACGGCATGGGGGTTGCCGATGCCACCCACGCGCCGCGAGTGCATCACCAGTGGATGCCGGACGTACTGGGCATCGAACCCGGCTTCAGCCCGGACACGCTGGCTCTGCTGCGCGCCCGTGGTCACGAGCTGGCCGATGCCCGCTGGTCCATGGGCAGCCTGCAGTCGGTGATGTACCGGGACGGTTATTTCTACGGCGTCTCGGATCCGCGCCGGCCCGACGCGGCCAGCATGGGCCCGGCCCTGGTCCGCTGCCTCGCGGCCGGCCAGGCCTGCGTGCACTGAAATGAGCACAGTCAATCGTCTGCGCAACATCGCCATCATCGCCCACGTCGATCATGGCAAGACCACCCTGGTGGACCGGCTCCTGCAACAGTCCGGCACGCTGGACGCGCGCGCCGATCTCGGCGAGCGCATCATGGACTCGAACGACCTCGAGCGGGAACGGGGCATCACCATCCTGTCGAAGAACACCGCCATCCGCTGGGGCGAGTGGCGGGTCAATATCGTCGACACGCCGGGACACGCCGATTTCGGCGGCGAGGTGGAGCGGGTGCTCAGCATGGTGGACAGTGTGCTCCTGCTGGTCGACGCCGTGGACGGGCCCATGCCCCAGACCCGCTTCGTCACCCAGAAGGCCTTCGCGCGGGGCTTCACACCCATCGTCGTGATCAACAAGGTCGACCGGGACGGCGCGCGCCCGGGCTGGGTGCTGGACCAGACCTTCGACCTGTTCGACCGTCTCGGCGCCACCGACGCGCAGCTGGACTTCCCGGTGGTCTACGCCTCCGCGCTGGGCGGCTATGCCGGCCTGGAGCCCGACGTCACGGAAGGCGACATGACGCCGCTGCTGCAGACCATCGTCGAGCGCGTGCCCGCACCGGACGTCGACCCCGACGGTCCGCTGCAGCTGCAGGTCTCGAGCCTGGACTACGACCCCTATGTCGGCGTGATCGGCATCGGTCGCATCACCCGCGGCACGGTGCGCGCCGCGAGTTCGGTCACCATCGTGGGCGCCCACGGCTCGCACCGGCCCGGCCGGGTGCTGGAGCTCTATGGCTTCCACGGCCTCGAGCGGCAGAAGATCGAGTCCGCCTCGGCCGGAGACATCGTCGCGTTCTCGGGCATCGAGACCCTGCATATCTCCGACACACTGTGCGACCGGGAGCATCCCGAAGGACTACCCGCGTTGTCGGTCGACGAGCCGACCATCAGCATGACCTTCCAGGTGAACAAATCGCCGTTCGCCGGGAAGGAGGGCAAGTTCCTCACCAGCCGTCAGATCGGCGAGCGGCTGGACCAGGAGCTCAAGCACAACGTGGCCCTGCGGGTGGAGCGCACGGAGGATCCGGACAAGTTCCGCGTCTCCGGCCGCGGCGAACTGCACCTCTCCGTGCTGATCGAGAACATGCGCCGCGAAGGCTACGAGCTGGCCGTTTCCCGGCCGGAGGTCATCCGCATCGAGAAGGACGGCAAGTGGCTGGAGCCCTGGGAACTGCTCACCGTCGACTTCGCCGAGGACTACCAGGGAGCGGTGATGAGCCGGCTGGCGGAGCGCAAGGGCGAACTGCTGGGCATGCAGCCGGACGGCAAGGGCCGCATGCGCCTCGACTACCGTATCCCGTCCCGGGGTCTGATCGGTTTCCGCACCGAATACCTGACCGCCACGGCCGGCACCGGCCTCATCCACCATGTCTTCGACGAGTACGGCCCGGCGGTGGCGGGCGGCATCGGCCAGCGCATCAACGGCGTGCTGATCTCGAACGTGCAGGGCAAGGCGCTCGCGTATGCGCTGTTCAACCTGCAGGAACGCGGCAGGCTGTTCATCGGCCACGGCGCCGAGGTATACGAGGGCATGATCATCGGCATCCACAGCCGCGGCAACGACCTGGTGGTGAATCCCACCAAGGCGAAGCAGCTCACCAACATCCGCGCGGCCGGCTCCGACGAGAATATCCTGCTGACCACCCCCATCCGCTTCTCGCTCGAGCAGGCACTGGAGTTCATCGACGACGACGAACTCGTGGAGGTGACGCCGGCGAGCATCCGCCTCAGGAAGAAGTTGCTGACCGAGAGCGACCGCAAGCGGGACTCCCGCCAGAAGACCGCCGACTGAGCCGAACCGCCGCTGCCGGCGCTCGGCGGGCCGGGTAGTGGTATCCCCGGATGACGGCGCTGGCCCCAGCACCTAGACTCGGTGGAGACGCCGTCCTGTGCGCGGCGCCAGTTTTCGTGCCGGAAGGAGCGAGGAGCCCATGGATGCATTGATGCTCGCGCGGATCCAGTTCGCCTTCACCATCTCTTTCCATATCCTGTTCCCGGCTTTCACCATCGGCCTGGCCAGCTGGCTGGTCATGCTGGAAGCGCTGTGGCTGAAGACGGGCAAGCCCCGTTACATGAGCCTCTACAAGTTCTGGCTGAAGATATTCGCCGTGTCCTTCGGCATGGGGGTGGTCTCGGGCATCGTGATGAGTTTCCAGTTCGGCTCGAACTGGAGCCGTTTCTCCGAGGCCACCGGCAACGTGCTCGGGCCCGTGATCGGCTACGAGGTGCTGACCGCGTTCTTCCTCGAGGCCACGTTCCTCGGCATCATGCTGTTCGGCGCCAACCGGGTCGGCAAGGGCCTGCACTTCTTCTCCACCTGCATGGTGGCCATCGGCACGCTGATCTCCGCCTTCTGGATCCTCTCGGCCAACAGCTGGATGCACACGCCGGCCGGATTCCGGCTGGAAGACGGAATCTTCTACGCAGAAGACTGGTTCGAGATCGTCTTCAATCCGTCCTTCCCGTATCGCTTCATCCACATGGTGCTGGCAGCCTATCTGACCACCTGCTTCGTGATCGGCGCGGTCTCCGCCCGCTACCTGCTGGGCGGCCGCTTCGTGCGGCGTGCGCAACTGATGTTGCTGATGTCCGTTCTGTTCGGCGCCATCGTCGTGCCCGCGCAGATCCTGATGGGGGATCTGCACGGCCTGAACACCAAGGAATACCAGCCCCAGAAGGTGGCCGCCATGGAGGCGCACTGGGAGTCCGAGCCGCGGGCGCCGCTGATCCTGTTCGCCATCCCGGACGAGGAGGCGGAGACCAATCACTACCAGGTGGGCATCCCGGGTCTGGCCAGTCTGATCCTGGAGCACGATATCGATGCGCCGGTGACCGGGCTGAAGGAATTTCCGCGTGACGAACGCCCGCCCGTGGCGCCGGTGTTCTGGGCCTTCCGCGTCATGGTGGGCATCGGCGTCCTGATGTTGTTCGCGGCGGGTGCCGGGGTGGTGCAGTTGATCCGGGGCAGGCTGTACGAGACGCGCTGGCTGCTGAGGCTGTACACGTTCATGTGGCCGGCGGGCTTCGTCGCCATCCTGGCCGGCTGGTTCACGACGGAGATCGGCCGCCAGCCCTGGGTGGTGTGGGAGTTGCAGCGCACCGCGGATGCGGTATCGCCGGTGCCGGGATCGAGCGTCGCAACCTCGCTCGCGCTCTTCTTCGTGGTCTACGGCGTCGTCTTCGGCGCCGGCATCTATTATCTGATGCGTCTGATCCGCAGCGGACCGGCCGAGATCGAGAGCGAACAGGAAGAACAAGGCACGGCCCGCCGGCCCCTGTCGGCCGCCGGCAGGCCTGCGGAGGAGGGGTCATGATGGAAGGCGGCTGGCTGCCACTGATCTGGATCGTCCTGATCGCCGTGGCCATCTTCATGTACGTGCTGCTGGACGGCTTCGTCCTCGGCACGGGCATCCTGTTCCCGTTCGCCCCGGACGACGAGGCGCGCGACACCATGATGACCTCGGTGGCGCCCATCTGGGACGGCAACGAGACCTGGCTGGTGCTGGGCGGCGGCGGGCTGTTCGCCGTGTTCCCGCTGGCCTACTCCATCGTCCTGCCGGCGCTCTATCTGCCCTTCATGATCATGCTGCTGGCGCTGGTCTTCCGCGGCGTCGCATTCGAGTTCCGCTTCAAGTCGAGCAAGTACCAGCATCTGTGGGACAAGGCGTTCAACTGGGGCTCCGTGGTGGCGACGCTCTCCCAGGGCATGATCCTCGGCGCATTCGTCAGCGGCTTCCAGCTCGAAGGCACCCGCTACACCGGCGGCACGTTCGACTGGCTGACGCCGTTCGGCCTGATCGTGGGCCTCGCCATGGTGACCGGCTATGCGTTGCTCGGCAGCACCTGGCTCATCATGAAGGCGCCCGGTGAACTGGAAAACTGGGCGCGACGTGTGACGGTGCCGCTGCTCGCCTCGGTGCTGGTGTTCCTGGGGGTCATCAGCCTGTGGGTACCGTTCCTGGAGAACGATATCGCGGAGCGCTGGTTCACGATGCCGAACCTGCTCTATCTCTCGCCCGTGCCGCTGCTGACGGCCCTGGCCGGTTACGCCCTGTTCCGCAAGGCCACCGGTGACGGCCATCTGTCGCCGTTTATTCTGGCCATCGGGCTGTTCACCCTCGGCTATGCGGGACTCGCGATCAGCCTGTGGCCGAACATCGTGCCCCACCAGATCTCTTTCTGGGAGGCGGCCGCCGCGCCGGGCAGCCAGAAATTCCTGCTGATCGGGTCGCTGATCGCACTGCCGGCCGTCTTCGTCTACACGGGATATTCCTATTACGTATTCCGCGGCAAGGTCACGGAGACCCACAGCTACTGAGGCGGCCGCCGGCCGCTGCCCGGCCTCGCCCCGATTCTTCCCCCGATACGCTAGAATGGCGCGGCCCGCCCCGGCGGGCCTGTCATCAGGGGGAGAGAATCAGTGGAGCAATCCGCGACGGCCGAGCGCCAGTCCATGAGCCCGGGGGCGAGGCACTACGCCCTGTTCGTACTGGTATTCGTCTATACCTTCAACTTCATCGATCGGCAGATCCTCTCGATCCTGATCGAGCCCATCAAGACGGAGCTGGGCGTCTCGGACCAGGCCATGGGGTTTCTGGCGGGATTCGCCTTCGCTGCCTTCTACGCCACCATGGGCATACCGATCGCGCTGTGGGCCGACCGCGGAAACCGGCGTAATCTGATCGCCTGGGCGCTGACCATCTGGAGCGCGCTGACCGCGCTGTCCGGCCTCGCCCAGAATTACTGGCATCTGGCGCTGGCGCGCGTCGGCGTGGGCATCGGCGAGGCCGGCTGCAGCCCGCCGGCCCATTCGCTCATCTCCGACTACTACCCGCCACAACAGCGGGCGACGGCGCTCGGCATCTATTCGCTGGGTATCCCCTTCGGCATCATGTTCGGCCTGCTGGCCGGCGGCTGGGTCAACGAATTCTTCGGCTGGCGCATGGCGTTTTTCGTCGTCGGCGTCCCCGGCCTGATCCTCGCGCTGGTGGTGCGTTTCACGCTGGTGGAGCCGGAGCGGGGCATGTCGGAGAACCGCATCGCCGACGAGAGCCGCCCCAGCATCGTCCGCACGTTCTTCTTCCTGTCCCGGCGGCGCTCGTTCATCCATCTCGCGTTCGGCGCGGCGCTTGCGGCCTTCAGCGGCTACGGCGTGGCGACCTGGTTCCCGGCCTTCCTGGTCCGCACCCACGGCATGACCACGGGCGAGATAGGCACCTGGCTCGGCCTGATCCTCGGCATCCCGGGCGGCATCGGTATCTTCCTGGGCGGTTACCTCGCGGACCGACTGGGCTCGACCAACCCGAGCTGGAGCCTGTGGACGGCGGGTCTCGCCGCGATCGTGGCCCTGCCGTTCGCGGTGGCGGTGTACTTCTTCGACACGCCGGGCTGGGCGCTCCTGGTCTTCTGCGTGCCCGTCGTCCTCGGCAACTTCTACCAGGCGACCACCTTCGCCCAGACCCAGAGCCTGGTCGGTCTGCGCATGCGCGGCGTCGCCGCGGCAATCCTGCTGTTCATCATCAACATCATCGGCCTCGGTGCCGGCCCCTGGGCCCTCGGGGCCGTCAGCGACCTGCTCGTGCCGCTGTACGGCGATGACTCGCTGCGCTGGGCGCTGGCGATCTTCGCGCTGCTGAACTTGTGGGTGGCTGTGCACTACTACCTGGCGGGCCGCTCCCTGCCGGGCGACCTGAAGCGCGCCGGCGACCCGGTCTGACGAGCACGCAGTAGGAGGGCCTTCAGGCCCGATCCGCAGTAGAAGGGCCTTCAGGCCCGATTTCTCCTGCTCGTCCGAACGCATCCGACTATCGGCGCTGACCCATCATCGGCCGGGGCGCACTGCGGCGGACGCTCACTCGGACGTCCTGTCCTCCCTCGCTTCGGCCGGGCCTCCTTCCCGCCGTCATGGCTCCAGTCGGCCCGGACGACCCGCGCACTGCACCTCAGCCGATGACGGCCAGGAAAGAAGGGAATCGGGCCTGAAGGCCCTCCTACACCGTTGTCTTGCGGCGGGCGCGGGCGATGCCGATCTCCGCGCGCTGGTGCTCGAACAGGGCGCGCAGCGGATGCAGGTCCAGGCGCAGGGGCCTGCCGGCGGCCATGGCCACGATCTGGCGGTAGTACCACGCGATGGCGGAGAAGGCATTCAGCGCCTTGAACAGGAAAATGCTGCTGTCCGGGCCGAAGCGGCCCTTGCCGATGCCGATCTTCTCCTCCCAGCGAACCGCTCCCTCCGCGCTGCCGTCGATCAGCCGGCGGGGCAGGTCAGGTTCGGTGCAGAGGGGACGCGCGAGTCCGATGACGTCCACCTCGTCGTTCGCCAGTGCCTCCAGCATGGCCTGGCGCGTGCGGAAGCCGCCGGTGACGGCGAGCGGAGCCTGGATGCGCTCGCGCATGCGGGCCGCATACTCCAGGAAGAAGGCCTCGCGCCGCTTGGTGCTTTCGCGCCGGGTGTCGGCCGCGTCCTCGGGACGGCCTTCGATGCCGAACATCGTCGGCTGCTCGTAATTGCCGCCGGAGATCTCGATGAGGTCGACGCCCGCTTCGTCGAGCCATGCGGCGACCTGCAGGCTGTCCTCGAAGCTGAAGCCGCCCTTCTGGAAGTCGGCGGAGTTGAGCTTCACGGAGACGGGGAAGGCCGGGCCCACCACGGAGCGCGCGCCGCGGACGGCCTCGAGCAGGAATCGGGCGCGGTTCTCCAGGGAGCCGCCCCACTGGTCATCCCTGCGGTTGAGCTTCGGCGAGAGGAATTCGCTGATCAGGTAGCCGTGGGCACCGTGGATCTGCACGCCGGTGAAACCGGTGTCCCGGGCGACGGCCGCCGCCCGGGTGAAGCCGCCCAGCGCCATCTCGATATCGTGTTCCGTCATGGCGACGGGCCGGCCGAAGTTGCCCATGAGATTGAGCTGTACCTCGGAGGGCGCCATGGGCCGCGAGGAGACGATCCGGCCGCACTGCCGGCCCGGGTGGCTCAGCTGCATCCACAGCTGATTGCCCGCCGAGGTGCCGGCTTCCGCCCAGGCGCGCAGCGCCGCCAGCGCTTCCCGGTCGTCCGGGTCGTCGATGACCACATTGCCCGGCCGTTCGAGGAAACGCCGGTCGATCATCACGTTTCCGGTGATCAGCGTGCCCGCGCCCCCCTCGGCCCAGCGGCGGTAGAGCCGCACGTGACGCTCGGTGGCCCGGTCGTGCTCGTCGGCGAGTCCCTCGGTCATGGCGGACTTGAGGATTCGGTTCGGCAGCGTCACTCCGCACGGGAGTGTCAGCGGCTCGCCCAGCCTGTCGCTCATCTCATGACTCCTCTGCGGTTATCCCGGCGATCATAATGACGGGCCGGCTGCGGAGTGTAGCGCGTCCCGCGGCCCTCTTGCCTGAAGCGGACGGAGTCCGCATAGTGTCCGTTTTCCACTGACAGAAGAAGAGGCACTCGCCGTGCTTGAACAACTGACCGAGAAACTGCGCAACGAGTTTGCGGACAAGACCCCGCTGGGGTTCCCCATCAAATTCGACCTCGGCGACGAGGGGGTCATCCACGTGGACGGCACGACCACGCCGATGGAAGTCAGCAACGACGACAAGCCGGCCGAGACGACCTTCGGCGTCACGCCCGAGGACCTGGCGGCCATGGTGGACGGCGACCTGCCGCCGATGAGCGCGTTCATGAGCGGCAAGCTCAAGGTGGACGGCGACATGACCAAGGCCATGCAGGTGAGCGGCCTCTTCAGCTAGGCCGCTCCGCCAGGGTCGTCCCGTCGTATCACACGCGCCGTCGAGGTGGCGCGGGCGGTGAGCCGGCCCTCTTCGTCGAACAACTCCCCCTCCAGGAAGGCCACCGAGCGGCCGAGCCGCAGGATGTGGCCGTGGGCCCGCTGGGACCCGGCCAGGGTCGGGCGCAGGAAGCTCACGTTGATGTCCAGCGAGGGCAGCGCGATGCGCATGCCGAGTTCCATGAACACGGCGTGGGCCATCGCGGCATCCAGCATGCCGGTCACGAAGCCGCCCTGCACGATGTTCCCGGAATGGCAGAAATCGAGCGGCATGGAGAAGCTCATGACGATGAGCCGGCGCTCGGGGTCGTAGTCCTCGACCCGGCCGCCGAGGCTCTGCACACAGGGCGGCGCGCCGCTATTCAGTTGGCGGATGCGCTCCCCGATGTCCCCGTCTGTCGCCGTATCGCTCATGTGGCCTCCGGTGCGTCGGGCTGGCGATCCGGGTGGGCGGCCGCGAAGGCGGGCAGTGCGGCGCAGTGTGCGTCCACGCTCCCGATCGTCGGGTAGTCGTCCAGCGGCACGCCGAAGCGGCGTGCGTTGTAGACCTGGGGCACGAGATAGGCGTCGGCCAGGGTCACCGCGTCGCCGTTGCAGTAGCGTCCCGCCGTCGAGCGGGCGGCCAGCAGCCGCTCCAGCGGCCCGAAGCCGGTATGGATCCAGTGGGCGTACCATTCGCTGATGCCGGCCCGGTCCTGACCGTAGTGCTCGCCGATATAGCGCATGATGCGCAGGTTGTTGACCGGGTGAATGTCGCAGGCGATCAGTGCCGCGATCTCGCGCACGCGGGCGCGGCCCACCGGGTCCGCCGGCAGCAGGGCGGGCTCCGGATGGCGCTCCTCCAGGTACTCGATGATCGCCGGCGATTGCACGAACAGGCCGTCTTCGGCGGCCAGGGCAGGCACGGCGCCCATCGGATTCAGTTCCCGGAAGGCCTCGTCGTGCTGCTCGCCCCGGTCCAGCGCGACCGGGACGTATTCGTAATCGATCCCCTTCAGATTCAGTACGATACGGGTTCGATAGCTCGTGCTGCTGCGATAATAGCCGTAAAGTTTCATGAGAGATTCGTGGCCGGGACCATTTCGGACCGGCGCGTAATCTACCACAACGCGGCCCGGCCGCCGCCGGCCACGCCGGCGCGCACGGGAGCGATTAGAATAGTGCCGCACGGCAGCGAGAGGAACCTATGAGCCTGATACCCACCGTCGGAGTGCCCGCGGATCGTCGCATCGTGGGTCCCCATCCCTTCCACATTGTGGGAGAGAAATATCTGCGCGCCGTCGTGGACGGCGCGGGCGGCCTGCCGCTGATGATCCCGGCTCTCGGCCGTCACATCGACCGGACCCACATGCTGGAGACGATGGACGGCCTGCTGTTCACGGGCAGCCCGTCCAACGTGGAGCCCCACCATTACGGCGGCCCGCCGAGCGAGGAGGGCACGCTGCACGACCCCGAGCGGGACGAGATGACGCTGCCGCTGATCCTGCAGGCGCTGGAGATGGGCATGCCGGTGCTGGCGGTCTGCCGCGGCTTCCAGGAGATGAACGTGGCGCTGGGGGGCACCCTGCACCAGCACGTGGAGCGTGTGCCCGGTTATCATGACCACCGGGAGGACCACGAGGCGCCGCTGGCAGAGCAGTACGCGCCGGCGCACCCCGTCCACCTCGTCCCGGGCGGCTATCTGGCCGGTCTGGCGGGCGGCGGGGACGAGCAGAGGGTGAATTCGCTCCACGGCCAGGGCGTCGACCGGCTCGCACCGGGAGTAACGGTGGAGGCGCGGGCCGACGACGGGCTGATCGAGGCGTTCACGGTGGACGGTGCTCAGTCATTCGCCCTGGGCGTGCAATGGCATCCCGAGTGGCAGGTGGTGGATAATCCCTTCTATCTCGCGATTTTTCGCGCGTTCGGCGAGGCCTGTCTGCAGCGGGCCTCGCACCGCAGAGGTGATGTGTGAGTGAAAAGGAAAACGCAAAAAAGTGGCTGACTGAGAACCGCATCGAAGATGTCGAGGCCTTCGTGCCCGATATGGCCGGCGCCGCGCGGGGGAAGGTGATTCCGGCCGACAAATTCACCGAGCAGAATATGAAAATGCCGGAAGCGGTCTTCTCCCAGACCATCTCCGGCGAGTACATCGACGACCCGTCCAACCGGGAAGACCGGGACATGATCCTGAAGCCGGACTACGACACCCTGCGTCCGGTGCCCTGGGCCGTGGATCCTGCCGCCTCGGTATTCCTGGACTGTCTCCGTCTGGACGACCAGCCGGTGGCCACCTCCCCCCGCCAGATCCTGCGCCAGGTGCTGGAACTCTACGAGCGGCGGGGCTGGCGACCGGTGGTGGCGCCGGAAGTCGAGTTCTACCTGATCAAGTCGCACACCGACCCGGACGAGGACGTGGAGCCGCCCGAGGGCCGGCTGGGCCGCACGGATCTCTCGCGCCAGCCGTACAGCATCGACACCATGAACGACTTCGAGCCGTTCATCATGGATGTCTACAAGTTCTGCGAAGAACAGGGCATCCGCATCGATACGCTGTCCCAGGAGATGGGCCCGGCCCAGTTCGAGATCAATTTCCTGCACGGCGACCCGGTGGACCTGGCCGACCAGGTGTTCCTGTTCAAGCGTACGGTGCGCGAGGCGGCCATCCGCCACGAGATGCACGCCACCTTCCTGTCGAAGCCCATGGCGGAGGAGCCCGGCAGCGCGCTGCACATCCACCAGAGCGTGGTCAGCACGGAGGACGGCAGCAACGTCTTCTCCACGGCGGAGGGCGGGGCCAGCGATCTCTTCTATGCGTTCCTGGGCGGCCTGCAGAAATACATGCCGGAATCCATGCTGGTGCTGGCGCCCTACGTGAATTCCTACCGGCGCTTCCAGACCTACTCGGCGGCGCCGGTGAATCTGGCCTGGGCCATCGACAACCGCACCGTCGGCCTGCGCGTGCCCCAGTCCGGCCCGGAGAACCGCCGCATCGAGAATCGGCTCGCCGGCTCGGACGTGAATCCGTACCTGGCGACGGCGGTGACGCTGGCCTGCGGCTATCTCGGCATGGTGGAGGGCCTGCAGGCCTCCGAGCCCGTGACCGGCAGCGCCTACGACGGCGAGCGGACGCTGCCGTGGAATATCTGGTTCGCCATCGAGAGCCTGCAGACCAGCGCCGCGATGCGGGGTACGCTGGGCGACCGCTTCGTGGATCTGTACTGCGGCCTGAAGAAGGCCGAATACGCGGAATTCGAGCACATCATCACCCCCTGGGAGCGGGAACTCCTGCTCCTGAACGTCTGAGCGGGCGCAGGCCCGGAAAGGAGAGCGCATGGCAGCCATCGAGCAGCGCAGCCGGGAGGACTGGCAGGCGGCGGACGCCGAGCATTACCTGCATCCGTTCACGGATCACAAGGCGCTCGGCAAGCAGCGGGCAAGGATCATCACCAGGGCCGACGGCGTCTACGTCTGGGATGCCGACGGCAACCGCATCCTGGACGGCATGTCGGGGCTGTGGTGCGTGAACGTGGGCTACGGGCGGCAGTCGCTGGTGGACGCGGCCGCCGAGCAGATGCGCGAGCTGCCCTACTACAACAGCTTCTTCCAGTGCGCCCATCCGCCAGCGATCGCGCTGGCGGAGCGGCTGTCGGAGCTGGCCGGCGAGCGCTTCCCGCGGGTGTTCTTCGCCGGGTCGGGTTCGGAGGCCAATGACACCATCGTGCGCATGGTGCGCCGTTACTGGGACATCCGCGGCGAGCCCGAGCGCCAGGTGATCGTCAGCCGCGTGAACGCCTACCACGGCAGCACGATGGCGGGCGCGAGCCTCGGCGGCATGAAACCGATGCACGCCCAGGGCGGCCTGCCCATCCCGGGCATCGTCCACATCCGCCAGCCCTACTGGTTCGGGGAGGGGCAGGGCGAGGACCCGGAGGAATTCGGCCGGACCTGCGCCAGGGCGCTGGAGGAGAAGATCGCCGAGGTGGGCGCCGACAAGGTGGCCGCCTTCATCGGCGAGCCCATCCAGGGCGCGGGCGGGGTGATCATCCCGCCGGAGAGCTACTGGCCCGAGATCCAGGCCATCTGCGAGCGGCACGGCATCCTGCTGATCGCCGACGAGGTCATCACCGGCTTCGGGCGGCTCGGGCGCTGGTTCGGCTCCGAGGACTACGGCATCGATGCGGATCTGATGACCTTCGCCAAGGGCGTCACCTCCGGCTACCTGCCGCTGGGCGGCGTGATGGTGGGCAGCCGGGTGGCCGACGTGCTGGTGGAGGGCGGCGGCGAGTTCCACCACGGCTATACGTACTCGGGGCATCCGGCCGCCTGCGCCGTGGCGCTGGAGAACATCCGGATCCTGGAGGAGGAGAACCTGCTCGAGCGGGTGAGGGACGACATCGGCCCGTATCTGCAGAAGCGCTGGCTGGAGCTCGCCGATCACGACATGGTGGGCGAGGCCCGTATGCGCGGCCTGATGGGCGCCATCGAGCTTGTGCCGCCGGGACGCAAGGACGAGCGCTTCGAGGAAAAAGGCAAGGCGGGCACTCTATGCCGCGACCTGGCGGTGGAGAACGGGCTGGTGATCCGCGCCGTGGGCGATACGATGGTGACCGCCCCGCCGCTGATTCTCTCCCACTCGGAGGCGGACGAGCTGGTGGAAAAGGCCCGCACCACCCTGGATGCTACGATGAACGCCCTTTAGGTGCCGGACCGAACTTTTCCAACTTTCTGAACTATTCCGTTGGACGGCTGCCTGAGGCGGCACCGGAAAGGGTCGCAGTGTCGAGGTGCGGTGACGATGGCCCCGATGCCTGGCTTTACTTCACTTCCGGTGTCCGGCACCACAAATTCAACTTTTGTAACTTATTCGCGATGACTTTCATGAGCCAGAAGCACGAGACCGATTTCGCTTTCACCGCCGAGGACAACTACGGCCGCCACATCGAGCCGACCTACGGCGGCGCGCTGTCCTTCCTGCGGCGGCGCTATACGCGCGACCTCACCGGCGTCGATGTGGCGGTCACCGGCATCCCGTTCGACACGGCCACATCCAACCGCCCGGGCGCCCGTTTCGGTCCCCGCGGCATCCGCGCCGCCTCGAGCTTCATGGCCTGGGAGCGCCTCTACCCGTGGGAATTCGATGCCTTCGATCGACTGGCCGTCATCGACTACGGCGACTGCATGTTCGACCCCGGCGTGCCGGAGCAGGTGCCGGCCGAAATCCGCGCCCATGCCATGCAGATCATCGACCAGGGCCCCGCGCTGCTCTCGCTCGGCGGCGATCACTTCGCCACCTGGCCGCTGCTGCAGGCCCACGTGGAGAAGTTCGGGCGACTGTCGCTCCTGCACTTCGACGCCCACACGGATACCTGGGACGACGAGTCGCCCCGGGTCGACCACGGCACCATGTTCTTCCACGCCACGAAGGAAGGCCTGATCGACCCCGCAAAGTCGGTCCAGGTGGGCATCCGCACCACCAACGACGACACCCTGGGCTTCAACATCCTCGACGCCCCCTGGGTACACGACCACACGGCGGACGAGACTGTGGCCGAGATCCGCCGCATCATCGGCGACGACCCGGTCTATCTCACCTTCGACATCGACTGCCTGGACCCGGCCTATGCCCCAGGCACCGGCACGCCGGTCTGCGGTGGCCTGACCACCCATCAGGCGCTTTCCATCATCCGCCGGCTGCGCGGCCTGAACATCGTCGGCATGGACCTGATGGAGGTGGCGCCGCCTTACGACTCCGGCGAGATCACCGCGCTCGCCGGCGCGCGCATCGCCGGCGAACTGATCAGCCTCTACGCCACCAGCCCACGGGGCGAGGCGGCGGCGCGGGAGAGGGGCAGGCTCTGAGCCGGGCCCGATCCGCGCCCGGGCCGATCGGATGAATCGTAAAGCGGCCGGCAGGCACTACAGCTGGTTGGTCTCCCTGGCGGTCGCACTCGGCGGCTTCCTCATGGGTTTCGACGCCTCCGTCATATCCGGAGTCGTGGGATTCATCGAGACCGAATTCGCGCTGACCGATCTGCAGCTGGGCTGGGGGGTGGCGTCCCTGACCCTGAGCGCCACTGCGTCGATGATGGTCTGCGGCCCGCTGGCGGACCGTTACGGGCGCCGCCGGGTGCTGAGGATCGCGGCGTTGCTGTTCGGCATCTCTGCGGTGGCTTCCGCGCTCGCACCGAATTTCCTGCTGCTCGTGATCGCCCGGATGCTCGGCGGGCTCGGCGTCGGCGCGGCGCTGATCGTGGCACCCATGTACATCGCGGAAATCGCGCCGGCGGATATCCGTGGGCGCCTGGTCGCGCTCAACCAGCTCAACATCGTCGTCGGCATCTCGGCCGCCTTCTTCAGCAATTACCTGATCCTGCAGCTGGGGCAGTCGGATGTAGCGTGGGCCGGAACCCTCGGGCTCGGCGTGTGGAACTGGCGCTGGATGCTGGGCGTCGAGGCGCTGCCCGCACTGGTGTATTTCGCGGCCTTGTTGCTGGTGCCGGAGAGTCCGCGCTGGCTGGGTATGCAGGGACGGATGGGTGAAGCCCGGGCGATCATGCAGCGGGTGCACGGTGCCGCCGGTGCCGACCGGGTGCTGACCGCGCTTGCCGCGACGGCGGCGCCGGGCCGCCCCGCAGCGGCGATCCCATTGAGCGAGTTGTTCGCCATATCGATGCGCCGCGTCCTGCTCATCGCGCTGGTCGTCGCGGTGCTGCAGCAGATCACCGGGATCAACGCCGTGTTCTTCTATGCGCCGATGATCTTCGAGCAGTCGGGCATCGGCACGGACGCCGCCTTCATGCAGGCCGTGCTGGTCGGCCTGGTGAATCTGGCGTTCACCGTTGCCGCGCTGCTGCTGATCGATCGTCTGGGCCGCCGGCCATTGCTGCTCGCGGGCACCGCGGGCGTCGCCGTCTGCATGGTCGTGCTGGCGTGGGCCTTCGGCTCGGCCACGTATACGCTCACCGACCACGCGCTGGCGGCGCTGCCGACCGCCATCGATGGCGGCGCGCTTGCGGCACTGGCAGGGACCACGTTCGAGAGCGACGTGGCGTTCAAGGCGGCCCTGGCCGCCGCGCTAGGGCCGGAAACCGTCGCCGAGTACGAGTCGGTACTCGTCGCGGCCGCGATCCGCGCGGACAGCGGCCTGATTCTCGCGGGCATCCTCGGATTCGTGGCGAGCTTCGCCATCTCGCTGGGTCCGGTCATGTGGGTGCTGTTCTCGGAGCTGTTTCCGAACCGTATACGCGGCCTCGCGATTTCTTTCGTCGGACTCGTCAATTCCTCCGTGAGCTTTCTCGTGCAGCTCCTGTTCCCGTGGGAAATCGCGAACGTCGGAAGTGCCGGTACGTTCCTGATCTACGGCCTGTTCGCCATCGCGGGTTTCCTGATCATCCTGCGCCTGATGCCGGAAACGAAAGGGCGCTCGCTGGAGGAACTGGAAGCGCAGCTCGTCGACGCGCCGCCCGCGAACCCCGTCGCCCAGCCGCGACCCTGAACGCCGCCCGGCATCTGCCGGGCGCTCTGTTGGTATTTCCCCACAAATATGACGACTTAGCCCACTGGCTTTGACAACGCTGTCAGCTCGCGATATAAATTTGGGCGACGGCTTCGGGGGAAGTCGTCGCAGGCGGGTGCCAGACCCGCCGCTACGGGGGGGAATCCGTGATACTTACTGGCATTCCAGACAAATTCGCTGTTCACGGCGACCTCGGGCGCAGCCGCTCCCGTGATCATTTCCCGTCTCTTGCGGTCTGCACGCGTTCGCGTGCGGGCTCTCCGAATGTATGCAACTGCTAAGCACCGAGGTAGGACTGATGTTTTCCTGCAATGACTCCTATGCGACGAATTCCAGCACCCGGCGGATCCGCCGCACCGTTCTCGCCGGCCTGGCGCTGATCGGAGCGTTTGGTCTCGCTGCATGCGGGGGTACCGACGGTTCCGTTCCCGACGGGGATTTCACGCCGCCGGTGGTCGAGTTCCAGGTCGTCTTCGAGGACGAGTTCGACGGCACCGAGCTCGACCTGAGCAAATGGAATATCGACGAGGGAGACGGCTGCCCGGATCTTTGCGGCTGGGGCAATAACGAGGCCCAGGTCTACAGCGCGGACAACATCAGCGTCGGCGACGGCATCCTGACCATCGAGGGTCGTCAGGAGGCCGACGGCACCTATACCTCCGGCCGCATCAACACCAAAGGGAAATTCGATTTCAAATACGGCCGCGTCGAGGTACGTGCGCGGCTGCCCGAGGGGCAGGGAACGTGGCCGGCGGTCTGGCTGCTGCACAGCGACCCGGACGTCTACGGTCCGTGGCCGCTGTCGGGCGAGATCGACATCATGGAGGCATTCAATCTCGGCGTGGACGGCAACACGGCCACCCAGAGTACGCTGCACTACGGCCTGCCCACTCCGCCGTTCTCGGGCACTTCTTCGGTCTTCGACAACGACGTCTCCCCCGCGATGGGCTTCCGTAGTTACGCGGTCGAGTGGGAGCGCGACCGCGTGCGTTTCTTCGTGGACGGCGAACATTTCCAGACCCAGAACTCGGACAACTGGTATGCCTATTTCCCGGCGGACGAGGTCGAGGGTTTCTACGATCCTTTCGGCGCCTTCAAGCAGGGCCCGCTCGATGCGCCCTTCGATCAGCTCTTCCACCTGATCATCAATTTCGCCATCGGCGGTAATCCCGTGGGTGACCCGGATCCCGCCGCGTTCCCGCAGGTGCTCGAGATCGACTCCGTGCGCGTGTACGAGTGCGTCAACGCGAATCCCGATACCGGCCGCGGCTGCGGTACCGGCAGTCCGGAAGTCATACCGCTGGAGGACAACGACGGCAACGAACTGGCAGACCGCGATACCGCGCAGCCGTTCGTGGAAGAACTGACGCTCTACGAAGACGGTCCGGCATCCATCAGTATCGAGGCGCTGGGCGAGGTCTACACCAACAACCTGTCCGCCATCATCCCGTTCCAGGGTGATGGCGCCACCGTCATCAACGATCCGCTGTTCGAAGACCCGGAAGACACGGAGAACACGGTCTGGCGCATCGGCGTGTCCGGCGACGTGGCCAATGTGGCGCTGACGGGTGAGGAGTTCACGGATAATCTGCTGCTGGAGACCGGATTCGATTTCTCCGGTTTCCGCCGCGGCGGTGGACCGGGCACGGAGCCGGTGGGCGAGATCGCTTTCGAGATGGAGATCGTCTCGATCACGCCCGGCACCGAGTTGGTCGTCCGGCTCGACAGCGGCTTCCCGAACGCCGGCGATGTCATCCTGCCGGAGGCCGTTCTGGCTCCCGTCGGCGAGCGCAAGACGTATTCGGTAAAGTTCGACGACTTCCTGGCGAATCCGGCGTTCGTCGATCTCGGCGGTACCGGCGCCGATCTGGGCAACGTGGTTTTCCCGTTCGTGCTGGAAGTGCGGAACGGCGACGCCGAGGTGCTCATCGACAACGTGCGGGCGACGAACGCGTGCAAGGTGGTCGGCGGCTGCGGCGCGGAGCTGAAGAACAAGGGCTTCCCCGATCTCGTCGTCTACGACGATGCGGTGAACTTCGATCCGTGGGACCGCGGCATCGTCGGCTCGGACGACGGTTCCGGCTTCACGGACTACACCGACGGCACCAACCCGGCCAACAAGTCGAACTGGCGGGAAATCGCTGCAGAGGATCCCGAGCGGGGCCAGGTGATCGAGGTGACCTTCAACGATACCTCCAATTTCGGTGTGTGGTTCATCGGCAGCTCGGGTGCCGTCGACCTGACCGAGTACGCGGCAGGCGCGGTCCAGTTCGACATCAAAGTGCTGGATTACGGCAATGCGCCGGGAATGACCTTCAAGATCGACTGCTTCTTCCCCTGCACCAGCGGCGATAAGTCGCTGGGCAAGGTGGGTGAGGGCGAGTGGGAGACGGTCACCTATCCGGTCTCGCAGCTGGTTTCCAGCGGACTGGATCTCGAGAACGTGAATGTTGGCATCGTGCTGTTCCCGAGCTCACCGCAGACCGGCGGCATCACCTTCCTGCTGGACGACGTCCGCTGGATCGCCGAGGCCGAGGTGCAGCTGGCCCAGATTGATCTGCCGGTCACGTTCGACGAGGAGGGTGTCGACTACGCACTGGAGAACTTCGGCGGCGCCTCCACCACGCTCAGCCCGGATCCAACGGACGCCGAGAACACGGTGGCCGCCACGACCAAGGGAGAGGGTGCGGAGACCTTCGCCGGTACGGTCATCGGCACGGGCGAAGGATTCGCCAATCCCATCCCGTTCCAGGAAGGCGAGACGACGATGAGCGTGCGTGTCTACTCGGAGAACCCCGGTATTCCGGTGCTGCTGAAGGTGGAGAACGAGGATGCCGGTGTCTTCGCCGAAGTTCTGGCCAACACCACGGTCGGCAACGAGTGGGAGACGCTGACGTTCGACTTCTCGACCGTCGGCATCGATCTCTCCGCGACCTACTTGCGCGCGATCATCTTCTTCGATTTCGGGCAGGTCGGTGACGGTGCCACCTATTACTGGGACGACGTCGCCTTCGGCGCGGATGCCTCGGTGCCGGAGAAAGTCCTGCCGGTGACGTTCGACGACCCGGATGCGGAGTACGTGTTCGGCGACTTCGGCGGCGCAGGTTCGGCCCTGGCCGTGGACCCGGTCAATCCGTTCAACACCGTGGCCAGCACGACGAAGAACGACGGCTCCGAGGTGTGGGCGGGCACCGTCATACCCGACGGTAACGGGTTCGCGAGTCCCATACCGTTCGCGGAAGGCGACACGACGATCAATCTGCGTGTCTACTCGCCTGCCGCCGGTATCCCGGTGCTGTTCAAGGTGGAGACGGAGGATCCCAACGTCTTCGCGGAGGTGACGGCCACGACGACGGTGGCCGACGCGTGGGAGACGCTGAGTTTCGATCTCTCGACGGGCGGTCTCGATCTGTCGCAGACCTATGTCCAGGCGATCATCTTCTTCGACTTCGGCACGGCCGGTGACGGCTCGACGTATCTGTGGGACGACGTGACCCTGGGTCCGCTGGCGGCGAAACTGCCGGTGACGTTCGATGATCCGAACGTCGCCTACACGCTGTTCGACTTCGGCAATGCCTTCACTTCGCTGGTCGCGGATCCCACCGATGCGAACAACACGGTGGCCAGCACGGAGAAGGCCAGTGGCGCCGAGACCTTTGCGGGTACCGTCGTCGCCGGTTTCGCGAGCCCGATACCGTTCCAGGCCGATCAGACGGCGATGAGTGTGAGCGTGTACTCGCCGGCGGCCGGCATACCGGTGCTGTTCAAGGTGGAGACGGCGGATCCGAATGTCGCCGCCGAGGTGACCGTCAATACGACCGTGGCGAACACCTGGGAGACGCTGACCTTCGACCTCGCGGCCGGCGGACTCGATGTGTCGCAGACCTACATACAGGCGATCATCTTCTTTGACTTCGGACAGACCGGAACCGGGGCGACCTATCTCTGGGACGACGTGGCGATGGTCTCGCCGCCGGCGCCCTGAATCGCGTTACGCGGACAGTAACGGGTGAGCATGATGATGAACGAAATACAAAGTCCGCGGAGGCACTGGCTGCCCGGCGGCAAGACGGACAACAAGAGGCTGGCGATTATGAAGGCAATTCCGACACTGGCACTTACTTCCATGCTTCTGGCGCCGTTCACCGGCGTGGCTCAGACCGACAAGGAAGAGAAGGTGATCGAGGAAATCGTCGTCACCGCGACCCGGGTCGAGACGAGCCTCATGGATACCTCGCTCGCCGTCTCGGCGTTCTCGCAGGAGCAGCTGACCCGGGACGGCGTGACGGACATCCGGGACGCCTCCTCGCTGGTGCCGAACTTCGACGTGGCTTTCTCGCCCTCCGACAGCGGTGTACAGCTCACGATCCGCGGCATCAACAGCAACAACTTCACCGAGATCGCGGATCCCAGCGTCGCTTTCCACGTGGACGGCGTGTATTCGCCGCGTCCGCAGGGGGCGACAGCCCTGATGTTCGACCTCGAGCGTCTGGAGGTCATGCGCGGTCCCCAGGGTACGCTGTTCGGCCGTAACTCGGCGGCGGGCAGCGTCAACCTGATCACGGCCAAGCCGTCGACGGACGGCGTCTATGCCACCTTCGGCAGCGAACTCGGCAACCGCGGGCAGCGCAACATACTCGGCACGCTGAACGTGCCGGTCACCGATACGATTGCGGTGCGTGCGAACTTCTTCGCCGAGCAGCGCGACGGCTTCGCGCATCAGGACGCGGGCACCAAGGACCTGGAGGGTCAGGGCTTCTCCGGACCGGACGGCATCCCGGACATGGATCAGCGCTGGAACCGGCCCGTGGAGGAGGAAGACTACTACGGCAACAAGGACCGCTGGGCTTTCCGGGTGAGTACCCAGTGGGAGCCGACCGATCGCCTGACCGCGCGGCTGACCTGGGAGACGGCACAGGACGACAGCGCCGGCTGGCCGATCGGGCCGAACTGCGAGCGTAATCCGGAAATCTGCCAGTACAACGGCGGCGGGATCGACTATGTCGACCCCAACGTCCCCGGCTTCCTGGACATGAGCAACGACGCCGTCCGCGCCCACATCGACTACGCGCTCACGGACAGCATCGACCTCGTGTACAACTTCGGCTGGGCGCTGCAGCAGCGCCGCCAGCAGTGGGACGGCGACATGGGCTGGCGCGCGTTGCCCGGCGAGAGCACCGGCTGGCTCAACCGTAACCAGCCCTGGCCCAGCCTCTACCTGGCCACCGATTCCTCGCACTACGAGTCGTGGTCGAACGAGCTCCAGTTCCAGGGCAGGACCGGCCGCGTCAACTGGATCCTGGGCTTCTTCGATTTCCGCGAGAACAACGACATCATCTTCGACGTGGAACAGCCATTCTGCTGCTCGCTCGGTGCGCTCGGCGGCATCTCTTTCGTGCAGCCGGAACGCAAGCTCGTCTCCCAGGCCATCTTCGGCCAGGCGACCTGGCACATCACCGACCGCTGGCACCTGACACTGGGTTACCGCTACACCGAGGACACGCGTACCGACAACGGCGGGCGCAACATCGGCTGCTTCGGCGGCGACAATTGCAGCTGGAGCGCTGGTCTCATCCCGAACGACGGCTGGCCGGAGGGCATCCAGGACGAGCTGTTCCTGCCCGAATTCACCAGCCAGGACCTGCGTCAGGGCATGGGCTCTCAGAACCGCTTCGACAACTACGCCGTATTCGACATCAACGACAACCGCGAGAGCTTCTACAACTCGAACTGGCGCATCGGCATCGATTACGATCTGAGCGAGGATTCGCTGCTGTACGTCTACGCGGCGACGGGTTCCAAGGCGGGTTCCTTCGGCGACGGTGTCGACGTGTGCCGCTGCGGGCGCATCGAGTTCTTCTCCTTCGAGCCGGAAGAGGTGCTGAACTACGAGGTGGGCTACAAGACCTCCCTGCTGGATGGGCGCATGAACCTGGTCGTGACGGCCTTCGTCACCGATTTCACGGACAAGCAGGTCACGCAGTTCCGCGAAGTCGGTTTCGTCGAGGATCCGCCGGGAACCATCCTGCAGCCGCCGCAGCCGATCGGCACCCTGGTGACGTCCAACGCCGGTGAGGCCTCCATCAAGGGTCTCGAGATCGAGTGGGACGTGATCCCGTGGGACAACGGCCGGTTCACCGGCGGCATCGGCATTCTGGACGCGACCTTCGATGCGTGGCCGGGCTACGCCGGCGAGGCCTACTTCTGCGAACAGCGGGACGAGGCGGCGGACGCCACCGGCAACGACAGCCTGCGGTGCATCCCGCAGGACGACGGCACCGGCGCGGACAACATCGCGGGCAACGAACTGCCTTACTCAACGCCGTTGACGGCCACGCTGACCTATGCACACGACTTCATACTCCCGAGCGGCGCGATCGTGACCCCTTACGCGAAGGTGCACTACAAGGACGATACGCATTTTACCGAGGGTAATTTCGACGCGATCGAGTCGCTGTCCGACAAGCGCGACGCGTTCGCGACGCTGGACATGAGCGTCAAGTACTCCTCGCCGGATGACGTCTGGTTCGTGGAGGCATTCGTCTACAACGTCACGGACGAGCGCTTCCCCACCTACTTCGTCGACTCGAACCAGCCCGACGTCCCGCTGTTCACCTGGAACGAGCCGCGGACGTGGGGGGTGCGGGCGGCGTACAACATCCGTCCGTAGTCCGGTCATGTCCGGGCGCGACGATATGGCCGGGGGACTCCGTAGACCCCGAACACGCGCATGCGGCGGGGCACTGGCTGCGCTGATGCTTGCCGCGCTTGGCCCCGCCGTGGCGGCGGCGGGCGAACTAATGGTGCTCGAGGAGGGGCGGGCTGTCGCGCCCTTCACGCTGATGCTCGGTGACGAGGGCAACTGGGCGCAAGCCGTGGCGGGGATTCCCGAGGCCGTATCGTCCAGCTCCGGCGCTCTGCGCATCGAGGCCGAAGAGAGCGGCGGCCTGCGGGCCACGTGGAACAATGTTGGCGGCGAGAGCCCGGCGCAGATCTACCTGCAGGCGGGCGGGCCGATGGATGTCAGCGAACTCGCCGCCGCCGACGCCGCCCTGGTGCTGCTGCTGAAGGTTAATCGGACGCCCGGCGACGACGTGGAGCTCCGTATGGGCTGCGGTTATCCCTGCCAGGCGGAGGCGGACGTGACCCGGCTGTTCCAGGCCGTGCCCGTGGATACCTGGGGTACCGTGTCCTTCGCGCTGTCCTGCTTTGTCGGCGACGGGCTGAGGCCAGAGCGGGTGGACGCACCGTTCGTCCTGGCGACGGCGGGCGCCTTCTCGATCTCGCTCCGTCAGATCGCGATCCTCGAGGGACTCGGTAGCGAAGCGACGGTGCAATGTAGGTAGCGCAGCGGCTCCGGGCGGCGCGTCGGCTTCGCTCAATGCGGCGCGGGGCCTGTGGATGCGCGTATGACGATCTCTGCCGGGATGTCCACCGCCTCCTGGCTGCCGCCGTCCTCGCGCAGCCGCGCCAGCAGCAGTTTCGTCGCCCGTTCACCCATCGCCTGCATGGGCTGACGTATGGTCGTGAGCGGCGGCCAGATCTTGTGGGCCAGCGGTACGTCGTCGAAGCCCGTCACGGACAGATCGTCGGGGATACGGATGCCGGCCTCGTGGGCTACACTGATCAGGCCGGCGGCCATGTCGTCGGTGCTGGCGATGATGGCCGTGGGGCGGCGTTTCCTTTTCAGCAGACGGCGGGCGCAGTCGACGCCGGATTCGAAAGAATTGTCGCCGTGACAGACCAGCGAGGCCTGCACTTTCAGGCCGGCCTCGCGGAGGGCGCGGCGAAAGCCGGCATAGCGTTGCTGTACGGCGAGCTGATCGGGATGTCCCACGAGGAAGCCGATGTCCCGATGACCCAGCGAGATCATGTAGCGCGTGAGTTCGGCGCACACCTCCTCATCGTTGGTGCAGACCGAACGAACGGCGTCGTCGTGCCCGCCCGGCGCGATACGAACGAGCGGTATGCCCGACGCGTCTAGTTCCTCTATGAGCTCGTCCATGTCGGACAAGGGCGGAGTCAGGATCAGACCGTCCAGCCGCGTATTCCTGGCGAGTTCGCTGATCTGCCGGGGCAGGTCGGTGTCGGTATAGCTGCAGGGGTGCAGCAGTAGCTCGAAGCCTCCTGCCCGGCAGGCATCCACCGCGCCGGTGAGGATGTTGATGATGTAGCTGGCAGCCGGGTTCACGTAGAGGAGGCCGATCAGGAAGCTGCGGTTGCCGGCCAGGCTGCGGGCGGATGTGTTCGGCGTGTAATGGAGTTCGCGTATCGCCTTCTCCACTCGCTGGCGCGTATCGGGCCGCACGTTGGGCTCGCGATTGACCACGCGCGACACCGTCTTGATTGAAACGCCGGCCAGACTCGCGACGTCTTCGATCGTGGCTCTTCCCATATCGTTCTCCCCCTCCGCGGGCCGACCCGTTTCTCGGCGGGTGCCTAGCCCGACCGATTATAGCGCGTAGCAGCGAGCTTGATAGCGCTGTCATTTATCTCCGGGGACGGAGCGGGCGGGATGCTGCAGCGCCGGTCGGGTGGGCCCTTGATGTCGCCTGTCTGTAGATAAGTTCAATAAGTTGCAAAAGTTCGGTCCGGCACCTCAGAAGCTGGGGGGGGTGCAGGCGGAGACGACCACGCAGTCGTCCGGGCCCGGGTTGCGGAAGCGGTGGGGCAGGCGGCTGTCGAAGAGGTAGGCGTCGCCCGGCTCGAGAATCTCGGTGCGGCCGTCCACCGTGACCTCCAGGCGGCCGGCGATGATGATGCCGCCTTCCTCGGCGTCGTGGGCCAGCGGCGAGCCGCCGGTGTCGGCGCCGGGACGGTAGCGCTCGTACAGGATCTGCAGGCGGTGGCGGCTGAGATCGCCGCCGACCTGGCGGTAGGAGATGGCGCCGCGGCCGATCTCTGACAGTTCCCCGGCGCGGAAGAACACCTGCTCCTCTCGAGGCATGTCGAGGGCGAAGAAATCCGCTACCGAGGTCTCCAGCGCATCGAGGATGCGCTTCAGCATGCCGAGCGAGGGGTCGGTCCGCCCGTTCTCGATCAGCGAGACGGTCGCGTTGCTCACACCCGCCGCCCGCGCCAGCGCCCGCTGGGAGAGCCCTTTCGCCTCGCGTACGCGCCGCAGGCGCCTGCCCGTATCCTGCATCGGTCCAGGTCCGTTAAAGTGTTGAACAAGTCAAACAGTAATCATACAGGTTACTGAAATACAAGCCATAAAATATTCGGCGTTTAAATATTGTTAAACCTCGGTGCCCGGCGTAACCTGATCAGCATGTATCAGCCGGCCGAACACCCGCCCTCCTACTACGCCGCTACGGCGAAGGGAGGCATCGATTATCCCGCCCTCGAGGGTGCCGAGAGCGCCGACGTGGCCGTGGTCGGCGGCGGCTTCACCGGTCTGTCCGCCGCGCTGGAACTCGCCGAGCGCGGCTACCGGGTGGCGCTGCTGGAGGCGAGCCGCATCGGCTGGGGCGCGAGCGGACGCAATGGCGGGCACCTGATAGACGGTTTCGCCGAGCCGGCCAAGATCCGCAAGCGTTTCGGAGACGGGGCGGCCCGCATTGCCGCGCAGATGGGGCTCGAGTGCCGTGACATCGTGGTCGAACGCGTGGAGCGCTACGGCATCGACTGCGATCTGAAGTTCGGCTATGTCGACGTCGCGATGAAGCGGAGCGAGCTGCGCGACCTCTGCGACGACGCCGCCGAGAAACACGCCTCGGGTTATCCGCACGAGGTCGAGGTCATCCCGGAGGAACGCCTCCCGGAGGTCATCGGCTCGAAGCGCTATATCGGCGCCGTGCTCAACCGGGGCAACGGCCACCTCCATCCGCTGAATCTCTGTCTCGGGGAGGCTCGCGCCGCCGCCGAGGCCGGTGTGCGCGTGTTCGAGCGCTCGCCCGTCCTGCGCATCGAGCCGGGCGACCGGCCGATCGTGCACACGGAGCGCGGCCGCGTCTCCGCGGACTTCGTGGTGGTCGCCTGCAACGCGTATCTGGACGGCCTCATCCCGAAGCTCTCGGGCACCGTGATACCGGCCGGCAGCTACATCATCGCCACCGAGCCGCTGTCCGTGGAACGGGCCCGCGAGATCCTGCCGCAGGACACGGCCGTGTGCGACCAGCGGGTGGCCCTGGACTACTTCCGTCTGTCGGCGGACCGCCGGCTCCTGTTCGGTGGCATGTGCAATTACTCCGGCCGCCGGCCTAAGAGCATCCGCGCGAGCCTTGAGCCGAACATGCTGACGGTGTTCCCCCAGCTCGCCGGCACGGCCATCGACTACGAGTGGGGCGGCGACATCGGCATCAGCATCAACCGCATCCCCCAGCTGAACCGGCTGGGGACGAACATCTACTATGCCCAGGGCTATTCCGGGCACGGCGTCGCGCCCACCCACCTGGCGGGCCGCGTGCTGGCCGAGGCCATCGCCGGTCAGGCGGAGCGCTTCGACGTCTTCGCCCGCGTCCGTCACTGGCGCCTGCCGGGCGGGCGCTGGTTCGCCAATCCTGCGCTGGCGCTGGGCATGCTGTACTACCGGCTGCGGGAGATCCTCTGAGCGGCCGGGCCGGGAAAAGGGGAGACACGTCATGAGCGAAGCCAATCCGATGCAGGCGGCCGAAGCCGGGCTGCCGAACCTGGAACCTTTCTGGATGCCGTTCACGGCCAACCAGTACTTCAAGCGCCACCCGCGGCTGATCTCCCGCGCCGAGGGCGTCTATTGCTGGACCCACGACGGCAAGCGGCTGCTGGACGGCGTCGCCGGGCTGTGGTGCTGCAACGCGGGCCACTGCCATCCGCGCATTGTGCAGGCGGTGAAGGACCAGATCGACACGCTGGACTACGCGCTCGCTTTCCAGGTCGGTCATCCGAAGGTGTTCGAGCTGGCCGAGAAGCTCACCGACCTGGCGCCCGACGGGCTCGACTACGCCTTCTTCGTCAACTCCGGCTCCGAGGCGGTGGACACCGCGCTGAAGATGGCGCTCGCCTACCATCGGCTGCGGGGCGAGGGCGCGCGGACGCGGTTCATCGGCCGGGAGAAGGGCTATCACGGCGTCGGCTTCGGCGGCATCTCCGTGGGCGGCATCTCGCCGAATCGCAAGCTGTTCGGCGCCCTGCTGCCGGGCACCGACCACCTGCCGCATACCCATCACATCGAGCACAACGCGTATTCGCGCGGGCTGCCCGAGTGGGGCGCCCATCTCGCGGACGAGCTGGAGAACATCGTCGCGCTGCACGACCCGTCGACCGTCGCCGCGGTCATCGTCGAGCCCATCGCCGGCTCGGCAGGCGTGCTCCTGCCGCCGCAGGGCTATCTGAAGCGCCTGCGCGAGATCTGCGACCGCCACGGCATCCTGCTGATCTTCGACGAGGTGATCTGCGGTTTCGGCCGTGTCGGCGCGGCCTTCGCGGCGGAGCGCATGGGCGTGACGCCGGACCTCATGACGCTGGCGAAGGGCCTCACCAGCGGGCACGTGCCGATGGGCGCCGTGCTCGCCAGCAAGGCCATCTACCAGGCGTTCATGGGCGCGCCGGAGGGGGCCATCGAGTTCCCCCACGGCTACACGTATTCCGGCCATCCGCTGGCCGCGGCGGCCGGTTGCGCGGCGCTGGACGTATACCGGGACGAGGGTCTGTTCGAGCATGCCCACGCCATGGAGCCGGTGCTGGAGGACGCGCTGCACGATCTGCGCGGCGAGCCCCACGTCATCGACATCCGCAATTACGGCCTGCTCGGCGCCGTGGAACTCGAGCCCATCGAGGGCAAGCCGACGGCGCGGGCGATGGACGTCTTCCGGCGCTGCTTCGATGCCGGCGTCATCGTGCGCACTACCGGCGACATCGTGGCGCTCACGCCGCCCCTGACGGTGAACGAGGACCACATCGCCACCATCGTGGACACGCTGCGCGACGCGCTGCGGCACGCCGACTGAGGAGTAGCGACATGGCGACAGAAGCAAGGGATATCGAGCGGCTGCCACAGCTCGGCCACTGGATCGGCGGCGAGCGCAACGGCGGCACGGGCGAGCGCAGCGGCGTGGTCCACGACCCCGCGACGGGCGAGACGACGAAACGCGTGTCTTACGCGAGCGCCGCCGACGTGGACGCGGCCGTGGCCGCGGCGAAGGACGCCCTGCCGGCCTGGGCGGCGACGCCGGTGCTCAGGCGGGCGCGGGTGATGTTCCGCTTCAAGGAGCTGATCGAGGCCCATCGCGACGAACTGGCCGGGCTGATCACCGCCGAACACGGCAAGGTGCTGTCCGACGCCGCCGGCGAAGTGCAGCGCGGCCTGGAGGTGGTTGAGTTCGCCTGCGGCATCCCCCAGCTGCTGAAGGGCGACTACAGCTCCCAGGTGGGTACCGGCGTCGACAGCTACTCCATGCGCCAGCCGCTCGGCGTCTGCGCCGGCATCACGCCCTTCAACTTCCCGGCCATGGTGCCGATGTGGATGTTCCCATTGGCCATTGCGTGCGGCAACGCCTTCGTGCTCAAGCCCTCCGAGCGCAATCCCTCGTGCTCCCTGCGGCTCGCCGAGCTGCTGGATGAAGCGGGCCTGCCGCCGGGCGTCTTCAGCGTGGTCAACGGCGACCGCGAGGCGGTGGATGCGCTGCTGACCCATCCGGACGTCGCCGCGGTGAGCTTCGTCGGCTCCACCCCGGTGGCCGAGCACGTCTACCGCACTGCCGCCGAGGCGGGCAAGCGGGTACAGGCGCTCGGCGGCGCCAAGAACCATCTGGTGGTGATGCCGGATGCGGACATGGAGCAGACCGCAGACGCGCTGATCGGCTCCGCCTACGGCTCGGCCGGCGAGCGCTGCATGGCGATCTCGGTGGCGATCACCGTCGGCGATGCGGCCGAACCGCTGCTCGAGAAGCTGCTGCCGAAGATCGAAGAACTCCGGGTGGCGCCCGGCACCGAGGCGGACGCCGACATGGGACCGCTGATCACGGCGGAGCACCGGGACCGCGTGCGCTCCTACGTGGACCTTGGCGTCGAGGAGGGGGCCACCCTGCTGGTCGACGGCCGCCGCCATCCGCTGGCCGGGGAATCGGGTTACTTCCTCGGGCCCTGCCTGTTCGATCACGTGCGTCCGGGCATGCGCATCCACCAGGAGGAGATCTTCGGGCCGGTGCTGGTCATGATCCGCGCGGAGGACTTCGACGAGGCGCTGGCTATCGTGAACGGCCACGAGTACGGCAATGGCACGGCCATCTTCACCCGCGACGGCGATGCCGCCCGGGAATACGCGGCCCGCATCCAGGTGGGCATGGTGGGCGTGAACGTGCCCATCCCGGTGCCGCTCGCCTTCCACAGCTTCGGCGGCTGGAAGCGCTCCCTGTTCGGCGACATGGCCGTGCACGGGGAGGAGGGCGTGCGTTTCTACACCCGGCTGAAAACGGTGACCTCGCGCTGGCCCGGGGGCATTCGCGCCGGCGCGCAGTTCTCGATGCCGACGATGGAGTAGAGCGGAGCGCCGCGTACGGCCTAGACCCGGCCGCGTCCGGCAGCCGTCCCTTCGTCCGCAAGCGCCATCTTCGCGGCGCGCAGGTTCTCGGCGCCCGCTTCGCCGAGACCGAGGGCGAGGCTGACCTGGACGGCGTCCAGTATCGCCAGCTGCGCGAGCCTCGATTCCATGGGGGTATAGAGACTCGTGTCCTCGGTCGAATGGCTCTCCAGGATGTAGCCCGCTTCCCGGCCCAGGTCCGATGCCCCGCGCGTGACCGCGATGACCGTGGCACCCCGCTTCCGGCACAGGACCGCCGCGCGGATCAGCTCGCCCTGCGCGCCGGTGTGCGAGACGAAGACGAAGACGTCCTGCGGGTCCGCGATGGCGGCGCTCTGCAGGATCGTGGGGCCGTCCGTGGCCACGGCGCAGGGTATGCCGAGGCGGAAGAACTTCTGGCGCGCATCCCGCGCCACGTAGCCCGACGCGCCGAGCCCGGCGAAGACGATCTGGCGCGCCTCCGCCATCGCCGCCACGATTTCCGCGATCGGCATCAGGCCGACGCTGTCGCGCAGCCCCATGAGTGTTCCCACGGCGCTGTCGATCACCTTGCCGACCGCGTCGGCAGCCGAGTCGTCCGGCAGTACGCCACGGTGTACGTAGTCGGCTGGCCGGCCGAGGGCCTCGGCAAGCCGGATTCTGAGCTCGCGGAAACCGCCCAACCCGAGGCGCCGGCAGAACCGCACCACGGTCGGTTCGCTGGTGCCGGCGCCGGCGGCGACCTCGGACAGGGTCGCCTCGAGGCCCTGGCGCGGATGGTCGAGCAGCCAGCGGCCCACGCGTGCCTCGGCGGGGCTCAGTGTGGGCAGCAGATGTTCGATTCGCGCCAGCATGTAGTAAAATTACAATAATTCTGAGACAATATCTACGTATTGGCGGGCCTGGACAGGCCCTACGTAGCATAACTACATCGTGCGGGAGCAGAATGGCCAGGTTCATACCGGTCGAACCCTTCGACCTGATCATATTCGGCGGTGCGGGCGATCTGTCCCTGCGCAAGCTGCTGCCGGCCCTCTATCACCGCGACCGGGACGGGCAGATCCCCGCCGACAGCCGGGTGATCGCCCTTGGCCGGAGTCCCATGAGCGACGAGGATTACCTCGGTCGGGTGGAGGAGGCGCTGCGCGAGAATCTCGACGAGGGCGAGTTCGACGACGCGCAGTGGCGGTCTTTCTGCTCGCGGCTGACGTACACGGTGGCCGACGCCCTGGAATACGAGAGCTGGGGTTCGCTGTGCGATCTGCTCCAGGGGCGCGACGACAGGACGCGCGTGTTCTACCTGGCGACCACGCCGTCGCTGTTCGGCGGCATCGCCCAGGGCATTCGCGCGAACGGCCTGATCACCGATGCGAGCCGCATCGTGCTGGAGAAGCCCGTGGGCCACGACTACGAGTCTGCCCGCGGCATCAACGACAGCGTCGGCGAGTGCTTCCCCGAGGACCGGATCTTCCGCATCGACCATTACCTCGGCAAGGAGACGGTCCAGAACCTGCTCGCCCTGCGTTTCGCCAATTCGCTGTTCGAGCCACTGTGGCGCCGCGGCGAAGTGGACCACGTCCAGATCACCGTGGCCGAGCAGCTGGGCGTGGAGGGCCGCATCGAGTTCTACGACCAGATCGGCGCGCTGCGGGATATGGTGCAGAACCACATCATGCAACTCCTGTGTCTGGTGGCCATGGAGGCGCCTGCCAGCCTGCACCACGATGCGGTGCGCGACGAGAAGCTGAAGGTGCTGCGGGCCCTGAAGCCGATCACGGGCGCCGACGTGAAGCGCTACACCGTGCGGGGGCAGTATTCCGCCGGGGCCATCGACGGCGTCGCCGTGCCCGGCTACCGGGACGGCCTGGATTCGGCGGAGAGCCTCACCGAGACCTTCACCGCGTTGAAGGTCGAGATAGAGAACTGGCGCTGGTCCACCGTGCCGTTCTACATCCGCACCGGCAAACGCCTGAAGGCCAAGCACTCGGAGATCACCATGCAGTTCTCCCACGTGCCGCATTCCATCTTCCCGGAGAACCGGTTCGACATCCTGCCGAACCGGCTGACCATCCGGCTGCAGCCCGACGAGGGCGTGAAGCTCTCTGTCATGGCGAAGGAGCCCGGCCCGGGCGGCTTCGACCTGCGCTCCGTCTCCCTGGATCTGAGCTTCGAGGAGACCTTCGGCATCCGTTATCCGGACGCCTACGAGCGGCTGCTGATGGAGGTGCTGCGCGGCAACCCCGCGCTGTTCATGCGCCGCGACGAGGTGGAGGCCGCCTGGCGCTGGATCGACGGGATCATCGCCGGCTGGGAAGAAGTCAGGCAGCCGGTGGAGACGTACGTGGCCGGCACCTGGGGGCCGATCGGCTCGGCCAATCTCCTCGACCGCGACGGCCGCTGCTGGTACCCGAACACATGAATGCACAGATGAAGGCACAGATGAAGGCAGAGAAAGTCATGACCGCCCGGCGTCCCATCGAAGAGATCTACTCCCAGCGCGAGATGGCCTCCGCCATCGCGGCGGAACGCATCGCCAGCGCGCTGCGGCGGCGGCTGGCGGCCGGCGGCGAAGCCGTGCTGGTCTGCAGCGGCGGTACCACGCCGGGACGCTGCTACGATGCGTTGTCGGCCGCGCGCCTCGACTGGTCACGGGTCCGGGTCACGCTGAGCGACGAGCGCTGGGTGTCCGCCGACGAGGAGGCGAGTAACGAGCGTCTGGTCCGCGACCGGCTTCTGCGGGGAGAGGCGCGCGAGGCGCACTTCATGCCTCTCTACCGGGAGGGCCTGTCGCCGGAGCAGGGCTGCGAGTCCCTGACGGCGGATGCCGATGCCGGCCGCCTGCCGCGGCCGTTCGCCTGTTCGCTGCTCGGCATGGGCGAGGACGGCCACTTCGCGTCCCTGTTCCCGGACAGCGCGGCGCTCGCGGCGGGCCTGGACCCCGTCGGCGACTCGCTCTGCCTGCCGGTCGTCACGGCGGCCAGCGAACTGCCGCGCGTCACCCTCACGCTCGCGCCCCTGGCCGAGAGCGAAGAGATCGTCCTGCTGATCTTCGGCGAGAAGAAATGGGCCGTCTACGAGCGAGCGCGGGACGGAGATACCGGACTCCCGGTCGCCGCGCTGCTGGCGTCCGCCTCGACCCCCGTGCGGGTCATCTGGGCGCCCTGACTCACCACACGGATATCCACGCAGGGACAGTACACATGCATCCGACCATAGAGACCGTCACCGAACGCATCCGGAAACGCAGTGCGGACTCGCGCGCCCGCTACCTGGCGAAGATCGGCGCGGCCGCCGACCGGGGCCCGACGCGCAGCGCGGTGTCGTGCAGCAACCTCGCCCACGGCATCGCCGCGTGCAGTGCCGAGGACAAGAGCCGGCTGACCAGCGACGAGACGCCGAACATCGCCATAGTCTCCGCCTACAACGACATGCTGAGCGCCCACCAGCCGCTGGAGACCTTCCCCCGGCTGATCAAGGAGGCGGCCACGGAGGCCGGTGCCGTCGCCCAGTTCGCCGGCGGCGTGCCGGCGATGTGCGACGGCGTCACCCAGGGCCAGGACGGCATGGATCTGTCGCTGTTCAGCCGCGACGTCATCGCCCTGTCTACGGCGGTGGCGCTCTCCCACGATCTGTTCGACGGCGCACTTTGCCTCGGGGTCTGCGACAAGATCATCCCCGGACTCGTGATCGGCGCACTGTCCTTCGGCCACCTGCCGGTCCTGTTCGTGCCGGCGGGGCCGATGGTTTCCGGGCTGTCGAACAAGGAGAAGGCCCGCGTACGCGAGCAGTATGCGGCCGGCGAGGTCGGGCGCGAGGAGTTGCTGGCCGCCGAGTCCGCCGCCTATCACGGACCCGGCACCTGCACTTTCTACGGCACGGCCAACAGCAACCAGATGCTGATGGAGTTCATGGGCATGCAGCTGCCTGGCGGGTCCTTCGTCAACCCGGGCACGCCGCTGCGGGACGCGCTCACCCGCGAGGCCGTCCGCCGGGTGATCGCCCTGACCCGACCGGCCGGCGGCCACACGCCACTCGGTCACGTATTGGACGAGAAGAGCCTTGTGAACGGCATCGTGGGCCTGCTGGCCACCGGCGGCTCGACCAACCACACCCTGCATCTCGTGGCGATCGCCGCGGCGGCCGGTATCCGGATCGACTGGGACGATTTCGCCGAACTCTCCCGGGCCGTACCGCTGCTGGCGAGGGTCTATCCGAACGGCATCGCCGACGTGAATCACTTCCACGCCGCCGGCGGACTCGGCTTCGTCATGGGCGAGCTGCTGGAGGCCGGACTGCTGCACGAGGACGTCACCACCATCATGGGGCAGGGCCTGTCCGGGTTCTGCCGTGAACCCTTCCTGGAGGAAGGCGCCCTCGACTGGCGCGAGGCCACGCGGCAGTCCCACGACACCGGGATCGTGCGGCCGTGCAGCGACGCCTTCGACAAGGAGGGCGGCCTGCGTCTGGTGCAGGGCAACCTGGGCCGCGCCATCGTCAAGGTATCCGCCGTGGACCCGGAGCACTACCGCATCGAGGCGCCGGCACGGGTGTTCTATTCCCAGGAGGCTTTCATCGAGGCCTTCAAGGCCGGCCTGCTGGACGGAGATTTCGTCGCCGTCGTCCCCTGGCAGGGTGCCAGCGCCAACGGCATGCCGGAGCTGCACAAGCTGACGCCTTATCTGGGCGTGCTGCAGAACCGGGGATACCGGGTCGCACTCCTCACCGACGGCCGGATGTCCGGGGCCTCCGGCAAGGTGCTGGCCGCCATCCAGCTGACCCCGGAGGCGCTCGGCGGCGGTCCCATCGGCCTGGTGCGGGACGGCGATACCGTGCTCATCGACGCCGACGCCGGTGTGCTGTCCGTCGAGGTGCCCGAAGGCGAGCTGACCGACCGGCCGGCGGTAGCAACCGATCTGTCCTCTCATCACGTCGGCCTCGGCCGCGAGCTGTTCGGCGTTTTCCGTCGTGGCGTGAGCGGCGCGGAGAACGGCGCCACCATCTTCACGGACCTGGGCTGATGGCGGCTCCGACGGATATCGGGAGGCTCCTCGGCCGCACCCGGGTGGTCCCGGTGATCGTGCTGGAGGATGCCGGCCAGGCGGTCGAGCTGGCGCGCACGCTCTGCGCCGCGGGGCTGCCGGTGCTGGAGATCACCCTGCGCACCGATGCCGCGGCCGAGGCAATACAGCGCATCGCCGCTGAGGTGCCCGAGGCCGTGGTCGGCGCCGGCAGCGTGCGCAGTGCCGTGCATCTGCGCCAGTGCGTCGAGGCGGGCGCGCGCTTCGCGGTGAGCCCGGGCGCCAGCCCCGGCTTGCTCGACGCCGCGGACGACGCCGAAGTGCCTCTCGTGCCGGGCGCCGCGACGGCCAGCGAAGTCATGCGGCTGCTGGAGAGAGGCTACGTCCTGCAGAAGTTCTTCCCCGCCGAAGGCGCGGGCGGCACCGCCATGCTGAAGGCGTGGGGCGCGCCGATCCCGGAGGCCCGCTTCTTCCCGACCGGCGGCATCACGGAGGCCCTGGCACGGGATTACCTCGCGCTGCCGAACGTCGCCTGCGTGGGCGGGTCCTGGATTGCGCCGCCGGCGCTGCTGGCGGCCGGCGATTTCGACGCGATCGGCCGCCTCGCATCGGCGGCTGCCGCTCTCTGACGAGAGATCGTCCGGACTGCGAGGGCCTTTCCTGCCGGAGCCGCCGTGGATATCGGCGCTCCGCGAGGGTACTCTTCCCGGCGGCCGCATCCTCCCGGCCGCACGGAACCCCGAGAACCCTATGGTTACGAGTAGCGACATGCCAGCACTGCGCGCACGAATCGCGAGCGGCGATTTCGTCGTCACCGCGGAGATTACGCCGCCCCGCGGGCCGGACACGGACCGCCTGCTGCGCGACGCGGACGTGCTCGCGCAGGCCGTGGATGCCATCAACGTCACGGATGGCGCCGGTGCCAACGTGCGGATGTCGAGTGTCGCCGCGGCAGCGATACTGAAACGCGCCGGCTACGAACCCATCGTCCAGGCCACCTGCCGGGACCGCAACCGGATCGCGCTGCAGAGCGACCTGATCGGCGCCGCCGCCCTCGGCATCGACAACGTGCTGGTGCTGACCGGCGATTCCGTGGAAGCCGGCGACCACCCGGACGCGACGCCGGTATTCGACCTGGATTCCGGGGGGCTGCTGCGTGCGCTCGCCGCGCTGCGCGACGACGGCGTGACGCTGTCCGGCAAACCGGTGTCGCCCCGCCCGGCGTTCCTGCTGGGCGCGGCCGATGTCTGCCTGGACCCGGATTCCCCCGACTGGTCGGCGGAGCCGCTGCTGGCGAAGGTCCGGGCGGGCGCCGGTTTCATCCAGTCACAGTACTGCTTCGACGCCGAACGCATGCGCCGTCATGTCGGCAGGCTGCGCGATGCCGGCCTGCCCGCGGAAGTGCCTTATCTCGTGGGTCTGGGGCCGCTGCGCTCCGCGCGCGTCGCCCGCTGGATGGCCGATACGCTGTGGGGCACCGTCATGCCGGCGGAACTCCTGCAGCGGATGGAGCAGGCCGCCGATCCGGAGGAGACGGGGATCGATATCTGCGCCGAACTCCTGGCGGCCGCGGCCGCTACGCCCGGCATCGACGGCGCCCACCTGATGGCGCCGGGCCACCAGGCGGGCATCGTCGAGGCCGTGCGGCGCTCGGGCGTGGCTCAGGCGGCGGCGGAGTCGAGCACGCGGGCGTAGTCGCCCTTGGGGCGCACGCCGATCAGCGTCTCCTGCACCTGGCCGTCCTTGAACAGCATCACCGTGGGGATGGAGCGGATGCCGTAGCGCATCGCCACCTGCTGGGCGGAGTCCACGTCCAGCTTGGCCACGGTCACCTTGTCTTCATACTCGTCGGCGAGCTGCTCGATGATGGGCCCGAGCATGCGGCAGGGGCCGCACCACTCCGCCCAGAAATCCACGAGCACGGGCTTGTCGGAATCCAGCACCTTCTGCTGGAAATCGCTGTCGCCGACTTCGATCAGTTTGTCGCTGGCCATGGAGAACTCCTGTCGTTGGCTGTCCTGTGTGACGGTCCCGGTCGCCGGTTGCGCCTCCTGTGCATCGAGATGGGGCGGGCGCCGGCGGATTCAAGGTTTCAGTAATTGTACTTGCTGATGCGATGCGCCCGCATGGTGTAGTGGCTGTCGGCCACCTCGCTCGAGTATTCCTCCACCTGCAGGGTACCCTCGATCCAGTACGGCTGCTGCAGTGAAACCAGGTTGAACGGCTCCTCCAGGGTGACATAGACCAGCTGGTTGGGCGGCGGCGGCGGCACGTGGATGCAGGCGCCGAAGTAAGGCACCAGCAGGAATTCGCTGATGAGGCCGCCCTCGTCGGACTCCAGCGGCACGATGAAGCCCGGCAGCTGCACGGTGCGCCCGTCCAGGCCCGGCACCGGCGCGCTGGAGGTCACGGCCAGCGCGTCGTTCGACGTCTTCGCCGGCACCATCTCCTCCCAGGTGAGTTTGGGAGCGTCCCGGGCCGGCGCGGCCGGTGCGGCGAGCAGCAGTGCCAGGGCGGCGGCGAGTCGTACGGCGGTCATAGGCGCGGTCATAGGCGAATGGTCATCCCGTCGGCCAGCGAGTTGCGGTAGGCGCGCCAGGCGGGCAGGGCGCCGAGGAGGAGTCCCGCCGCCGTCACGACGGCGACGACCACGGCCTCCGCGCCGCCGGGCCGGACGCTCTCCAGCAGGATACCGGTGCGGGCCTGGATGGGCGAGGCGAGCGCGCCCAGCACGGCCGTCTTAAGGACGACGCCCAGCAGCGCGCCGGCGACGGCCAGCAGGCCGGCCTCGGAGACCAGGAGCAGGAAAATCTGGCGCGGGCGGGCGCCCACCGAGCGCAGGATGGCCATCTCCCGCCGGCGTTCGTTCAGCGTGCCGAGGATGGCCACCAGCATGCCGACGAGGCCCGTGAGCACCGCCAGCGCACCGACTGCGAGCAGGGCATTCTCCGCCACGCCGATCACCGACCACAGCTCGAAGAGGGCGACCGCCGGGATGACCGCGGTGAGCGGCTCGCCCTCGTACTCGTTGATGGTCCGCTGCAGCCGCAGCACCAGGACCCGGGATTCGAGGCCGAGCAGGAATGCCGTAATGTCGGCCGGCTCGCCGGGCTCCGCGTGTGCGACGTGGCCGTGCCCGTCGTCGTCCGCCGGCGCGGGCGCGAAGGACGGCGTCGCGGCCTCGTGGATGCTGCCCAGGGTCGCGAGGCTCACGTAGACCGCCCGGTCGGCGACGGTCCCGGTCGGCGCCAGTATCCCGGTGACCGTGACCGGGTGGCGGTCGTGCTTCAGGAAGCTGGTGGCGCCCAGCCCGTGGGCGATGACGATCTCGCCGCCGACCTCGTGGCCGAGTTCCCGTGCCGCCGTCGCGCCGAGCACCGCCTCGGGCCCTGCGCCGAATGCGCGGCCGGCCGTCATCTGCAGGCGGCTGTCGCGGCCGTAGCGGAAATGCCGGAAGTAGGCGTCCGTGGTGCCGACCACGGCATGGCCCCGGTAGGAATCACCCAGGCTGAGCGGGATGCTCCAGTCCACGCCCGGCGCCGCGGCGAAGCGCTCGTAGCTCTGCCACGAGACGTTGTTGGTGGGCTGACCGATGCGGAACACGGCGTACAGCAGCAGGTTGACGCCGCTGGTGCGCGGCCCCACCAGCAGGTCCGTGCCCGAGATGGTGCTGGCGAAACTCTGTCGCGCGCTCTCCCGCATCTCCTGGACGCCCAGGACGAGCAGTACGCTCAGCGCCACGGCGCAGCAGGTCAGAGCGGCGCTGGTGCGCCGTGACGCGATGCTGCGGAGCGCGAGCCGCGCGATGGGAAAGCGGGCGCTCACGGCGTGCCTCCGGTCAACTCGCGCATGGGGATGACCCGGTCGAACAGCGGCTCCAGCGAGCGCTCGTGGCTGACCATGATCAGAGTGGCATCCACGCGCTCGCATTCCTCCTGCAGCAGCGCGAGGAAGGCCGCGCGGCTGTCCTCGTCCAGCGCGGAGGTGGGCTCGTCGGCGATCACGATCTCGGGGTTACCGATGAGCGCCCGCGCCGCCGCCACCCGCTGCTGCTGCCCGATGCTGAGCCGCGCGGCGGAGGCGGTAGCCGCTTCCGGCAGTCCGAGCTCGGCGAGCAGGCGCTGCGCCGCGGCCTCCTCGCTGCCGTCGCTCGCCCGGGCGCGAGCGAGGCGCCGGGCGGAGAAGCGGCAGGGCAGCAACACGTTGTCGAGCACCGGGAGATAGGGCAGCAGGTTGAACAGCTGAAAAATGATGCCCAGGTGTTCGGCGCGGAAGCGGTCCCGCTCGGCGCCGCGCAGTGCGGAGAGGTCGGTACCCAGCAGAGATACCGTGCCCGTCGTCGGCGTGAGAATGCCGGCGAAGAGATTCAGCAGGGTGGACTTGCCGGAGCCGCTGGCGCCGCGGATGAGCACCTTCTCGCCGGGCGCGATCGCCATCGCGGGGATGTCCAGCAGCGGCGCCGACGGCTGCCAGCCGAAGCGGAGGCCGGTGGCCGCAAGCACCGGCGGCGGACCGTTTTGCGTCGCATCGTGCATCATGAAGGGGAACGGGTACTCGCCGGGCGCAGGGCGCCGGCGCGAGGTGTCGTCTGCGCCGATAGTATACTAAGCTCTGCGGCAGCAACGTGAGCAAGGCGTGGATATAAAGGGAGAATACAGGATCGCCAATACTCGTGAGCGGGTGTGGCTGGCGCTGAACGACCCTGAGGTCCTCAGGCGCTGCATCCCGGGCTGCGAGTCCCTGGAAAGGGTCTCCGACGAGGAGATGCAGGCGAAGGTGATGGCCGCGATCGGACCGGTGAAGTCGCGCTTCAACACGACGCTGACGCTCGAGGATCTGAACCCGCCGGCGAGTTACCGCCTCGTGGGTGTCAGCAAGGGCGGCTCGGCCGGTTTCGGCAAGGGCGCGGCCGACGTCGAACTGGTGGAGGACGGCGAGATCACCGTGCTGCGCTACGACGCCCGGTTCAAGGTGGGCGGCAAGCTCGCGCAGGTGGGCTCGCGCCTGGTGCTGGGCGCCACGAAGAAGACGGCCGACGATTTCTTCGCCAACTTCTCCCGCGAGCTCGACCCGGGCGCGACGAAGATCGAGGTGGAGGAGGCCGAGCCCTCGGGCGGCCCGGGCTTCGGGCGCAGGACCGCCTGGGCGGTGGCGGGTGCTGCCGCGGTCCTGGTGCTGCTGTGGCTGCTGTTCGGCCGGTAGGATCCATGCATAAAGTCGAATTCGAACTGAACGGAGAGCCGGTGAGCCTCGAAGTGGAGGCTCGCACGCTGCTGGTCGACGCCCTGCGCGGCGGCCTTGGCAAGACGGGCACCCACGTCGGCTGCGACACCAGCCAGTGCGGCGCCTGCGTGGTGCACCTGGACGGCCGTTCCGTGAAGAGCTGCTCTCTGCTGGCGGTGCAGGCCGCCGGGCGCCGGGTCACCACCATCGAGGGCGTCGGCGCGGACGGCGAACTGCATCCGCTGCAGGCCGCCTTCCGTGAGCACCACGGGCTGCAATGCGGTTACTGCACGCCCGGCATGATCATGAGCGCGCTGGATCTCCTGCAGACCAATCCGGACCCGGACGACGCGGAGATCCGCGAATGGCTCGAGGGCAACCTCTGCCGCTGCACCGGTTATCACGGCATCGTGCGCGCCGTGCGTGCCGCCGCCGACGAGATGCGTGGGCAGGGCTGAGATGTACGACTTCGAGTATCACCGTGCGGGCAGCGTCGATGAGGCGGCGGAGCGCCTCGGCGCGAACAGCGAGGCGAAAGTGCTGGCCGGCGGCATGACGCTGCTGCCCACGATGAAGCTGCGACTCGCGCAGCCCGACGTGCTGGTGGATCTCGGCGGCGTGGAGGAACTGCGCGGGGTCAGCGGCAGCGACCCGGTGGTGATCGGCGCCATGACCACCCATGGCGAGGTGGCGGCGTCGGCCGAGGTGGCCGGCCACATCCCCGCGCTCGCGGCGCTGGCGGCCGGCATCGGCGACGCCCAGGTGCGCAACCGGGGCACCATCGGCGGCTCGCTGGCCAACAGCGATCCGGCGGCGGACTACCCGGCGGCGGTGCTGGCCCTGGGCGCGACCATCCGCACGAACCGGCGCCGCATCCCCGCCGAGCAATACTTCCGTGGCATGTTCGAGACGGCGCTGGAACCGGAGGAGATCATCGTTTCGGTGAGCTTCCCGAAGCCGGCCCGCGCCGGCTATGCGAAATTCGCCAACCCGGCCTCGCGCTACGCCGTCGTCGGCGTATTCGTGGCGGATACCGCCGAGGGCCTGCGGGTGGCCGTCACCGGCGCCGGGCCCTGCGTGTTCCGCGTCGCCGAGATGGAGGCGGCGCTCAGCCGGGATTTCTCGCCGGAGGCCCTGGCCGGCATCGAGGTGCCCGGCGACGATCTGAACGAGGACCTGCACGCCAGCGCCGAGTATCGCGCTTACCTGATCGGCGTAATGGCGCGGAGAGCGGTCGCCGCGGCCCGTGGCTGAGGGCTCCGGTCAGCCGGGGCGGATTCCGGCATCGGTCGACGAAACCGTCGCGCTGCTTGCGGAGGGCAGCTACGTGGCCGGCCGCGATCTCGCCACCGCCGTGTATCTCGCGCTGAGCCTGCCGCGGCCGCTGCTGCTGGAGGGCGAGGCCGGCACCGGCAAGACGGAGGTCGCGAAGGTGCTCGCGGACAGGCTCGGTCGCCGGCTGTTGCGGCTGCAGTGCTACGACGGCCTGGATCTGGCCTCGGCGGCGTACGAGTGGGACTACCCGCGGCAGATGCTCGCCATCCGGCTGGCCGAGGCCCGCGGCGAGGGCGGGGTGGTCGCCGACGACATCTACTCCTCCGAATACCTGGTCAAGCGGCCCCTGCTCGAGGCGCTGGAGCCGGCGCCCGGCGGTGCGCCGGTGCTGCTGATCGACGAGCTCGACCGGGCCGACGAACCCTTCGAGGCCTTCCTGCTCGAGATCCTCTCCGACAATCAGATCACCATCCCCGAGTTCGGACGGGTGGCGGCACCCGAGCCGCCCGTCGTCGTCATCACCTCGAACCGCACCCGGGAGATCCATGATGCCCTGCGCCGCCGCTGCCTGTATCACTGGGTGGACTACCCGTCCGCCGAGGCCGAGCGGGAGATTCTGGCGCGCAAGTGTCCGGCGGTGACCGCGGAGCTCGGCGCGCAGATCATCGATTTCGTGCAGGGGCTGCGCCAGGCCGACCTGTACAAGCGGCCCGGGGTGGCCGAGACGCTGGACTGGGCGGCGGCGCTGACGCAGCTGGGCGCCGACCGGCTGGATGCCGGCGTCGTCGACTCGACGCTGGGTGCGTTGCTGAAGTACCAGGACGACATCGCCCGGGTCCGCGGCGAGGAGCTCGGGAGGCTGCTGGGCAGCGAAGCGCAGCAGGCGTCCGGGTGAGCGCCGACGCGGCGGCGGCCGGAGAGGCGTTCCGCGAACACCTCATCCTGTTCGTGCGCACGCTGCGCCATGCCGGTCTCGGCCTGGGACCGGGCGACACCCGGGGCGCCCTCGAGGCGGCGGCTGCGACCGGTCTCCGCGACCGCGACGATCTGCGTCGGGCGCTGGCCGCGTCCCTGGTCCGCAGTCCCCGGGACATGCGCCTGTTCCGCCAGGCCTTCGGCCTGTTCTTCGAGCGACCCCAGGCACTGCGTCGACTGGCCGATGCGGCCGCGGAACCTGAAGCGAGCGGCGCAGCGGAGGACGGACTCGGTCGCCTCGCCCAGGCGCTGGCCGCTGCGGGACACGGGCGGGAACGGCCCCGCGAGACCCGCCGAGCGCAGCGGGACCGGCGCGGCGGCGCTTCCGCCCTGGAGGTGCTGCGGCGCAAGGACTTCGAGCAGATGAGCGCGGAGGAGCGGAGCACGGCCCGGGCCCTGCTCCGCGAGGCGGTGCTCCCGCTCGCGACGCTGCGCACCCGGCGCTATACCACTCACGACCGCGGCCCGCGGCCCGACCTGCGCGCGACGCTGCGCCGCGGCGTGCGGCAGGGCGGCGAGTTCATGGAACTCGAGTGGCGCCGACCGCGCCGGCGCCCGCCGCCCCTGGTGCTGCTGGCCGATATTTCCGGGTCCATGAGCCGATATACGCGCATGTTCCTCCACTTCGCCCACGCCCTGACCGCGAGGGGGGAGCGGGTGCACACGTTCCTGTTCGGCACCCGGCTCAGTGCGGTCACGCGCCGGCTGCGCGACCGGGACCCGGACCGGGCCCTGGCCCTCGTCGCCGACGACATCCGCGACTGGGACGGCGGCACGCGCATCGCGGACTCGCTGCACGAATTCAACCGTGACTGGGGCCGGCGGGTGCTGGGGCAGGGCGCAGTCGTGCTGTTGCTCACCGACGGGCTCGAGCGCGACCCGGACGCGCGGCTCGGCCGGGAAATGGAGCGTCTCGGCAAGTCCTGCCGCCGGCTCGTCTGGCTGAATCCGCTGCTGCGTTATGATGGATTCCGGCCGCGGGCGCGCGGCATGCGGCTCATGCTGCCCCATGCCGACGACCTGGTTCCGGCCCATAACGTCGACAGCCTGGAAGTCCTGGCCGCCCGGCTCGGCGACTCTCTGCAGGCAAGGAGGCAGACAAGACCGCGATGAATACCAAAGAGATGTTGCGCCGATTCTCCGAGTGGCGCGAGGCAGGCCGGCGCCTCGTGCTCGCCAGCGTGTACGAGACGGCCGGTTCGACCTACAGCAAGGCCGGCACGCAGATGCTCATCACCGACGACGGCGACTTCCAGGGCCTGCTGAGCGGCGGCTGCCTGGAGGGCGACCTCGCCGAGCGCGCCGCCCGGGTGAGCGCCTCGGGGGAACCGGACACGATCACCTACGATCTCGGCGGCGCGGACGACGAGCTGTTCGGCCTGGGCGTCGGCTGCGACGGCACCATGCGCATCTTCCTGCAACCGCTGCCGCGGCCGGACTATCAGCCGTTCGCAGCCGTGGCCGAGTGCCTGCAGGGTGACGAGGCCGCGGTGCTCGCGACGGTGATCGAGAGCGGCGCCACCGCGGCCGAGCCGGGACAATTCGCGTTGCTGGACCGTCGCGGCGTCCGGCATACCACGATGAACGGATCGGTATCCGGCGCGGTGGAGGAAGCGGCCATGCCGCACCTGGAGAGCGGCAGCTCGGCGACGGGCAGCGTCTCTCTGCCGGACGGCGACGTGACCGTGCTGTTCGTGGCCATCGTGCCGCCGCCCCGCGTGCTGGTGCTGGGTGCGGGCCTGGATGCGGTCCCGGTCGTGGATCTCGCCGCCCGACTGGGCTGGCGCGTCACCGTGCGCGATCACAGGCCGGCCTATTTCGATATCGGCGACTTCGGCCGCGCCGAACAGTGTGTGACGGGTCCGCCGGAGGAACTGGACGGAGCGGATCTGCGCCGTTACGCCGCGGTCATGGTCATGAGCCACCACCTCGCCACCGACCGCACCTATCTGCGGGCGCTGGCGGAGAGCGCCGTGCCCTACGTGGGACTGCTGGGGCCACGGCGCCGGCGCGAACAGCTGCTGGCCGATCTGGGCGAGGCGGGAGAGCGCCTCGCCTCGCGGCTGTGCGGCCCGGCCGGTCTCGATATCGGGGCACGCGGCGCCGAGAGTATCGCCCTGTCCATCGTCGCGGAGATCCACGCCGTGCTGGCCGGCGCCAACGCGCCGGGCCGCCCGCTCGGCTCACCCTGAGCGGCGGTTTCCGGCTCAGTCGGTACCCGTACCCAGGAACAGGCTGATCACGTAATCGGCGTAACCGCCGGCGTCGCCGTCGAGGACGTTGCGTCCGGTCAGCTGCTCGTACTGCGCGCCGAACGAGACGGCGCAGCCGGTCGCGCCCAGCAGCGCCACGCAGATCTGCGCCGGTTCACCGCCGGTGATCAGGCCCCGCGACTGGAGCGACTCGAGCAACGGGATCAGCATCCCGAACAGCCGGCCCATGTGGTTTTCCGTGAGCCAGCGGGCCCGGTCACCGCCCTCCGCGGATGCATCGCGGACGAAGTGATGCCACTCCGGGTGCTCGGCGGAGTAGAGGGTCAGGGTGCGGATCGCGCCGGTCAGCCGCTGGCGGTCGTCGCCCGCCTCCGCGCCCGATACGGCACGCTCCAGGCGCTCGTTGAGCTCGCCCAGCAGATGGTCGGCGGCAGCCTGCCACAGGCGCGCCTTATTACGGAAATGGTACGTGATCAGCGGATGATGGACTCCGGCGCGCTCGGCGATATCCCGGGTCGCGGCGCCGGCGTAGCCGGCCTCGGCGAATGCGGCGATCGCCGCGTCCACGAGCCGCCGTCGGGTGTCCAGGCTGCGGCGCTGCATGCGCCGGCCGCTGCTCGCAGCACTTTGTGTCGTCATTCGGAAATCCCATGCGAAAAGTGTGTGGTTTTCGATGGGGAGAATGCCAATTGGTTCCCTCGCCGTCGATACCGCGCGAGGGAGTCGCGAGGCGGGTGTCTCAGCGGTCGATGCCGAAATTGATGCGGACGCGGACCCGCTCTCCTGCGGGCCGGTCGGCGGCGGCGAGCGGCTCGTAGCGCCACTGGCCGACAGCCTCGACGGCGGCCTGGTCGAAGGTGCCGGCCGGACGGGCGTCGGTCACGAGGATGTCGGCGGGCCGGCCCGCGGGCGTGAGCGAGAATTCGACGTCCACCCAGCCCTCCAGACCGCGCATCTCGGCCGCCCGCGGATACTCCGGTGGCACGTAGGTAATGCGCTCGGGGCGCGCCGGGTCCGGGCTGCCTGCGGCCGTGCGCTCGGCGGCCGGATCATCGGCAGGTTCCGCGGCGGGCGCGTCGGCCGGATTCGTGTCACTGTCGTCGGAGCGGCGGTCTGTCGCGGGGTCGCTCTGATTCTCGGCCGGCGTATCGACTACCGCATCGGTCACCTCATCGGGCGGGTCGCCGAGTTCCTCTGCAGGGCCATTCTGCTCTGCGGTGTGCTCTCCCGGCGCCGTGCCGGCTTGTTCCGGCGCGGCCGTTATTTCGGCAGGCTCGGCCGATTCCTCCGCGGCCGGCGCCGGGGTCCGCGCGGCCGGTGGAGCGGGCAGGCGCCCTGCGGCTTCCCGGAACGGTGCCAGGCGCGCTTCCTCGACGCCGCTCAGGCGGGCCTCCTCCAGCCAATGCTCCGCCGCGGCGCGGTCGCCGGCCTCCACCGACTCGCGTATGCGCGTGATGAGGGCGGTGCGCAGGAAAGCCATGCCCTGGCGCCCGGCGATGCTCTCGCTGTCCTGGGCGAGGACGGCGCGGTAGTAGTAGCGGGCGTTGTCGGCGGCGGGCTGGACGAGCTGCCCCTGCAGCAGGCGCTGATTGCCCAGTTCCAGCAGCAGCGTGCGGCCGCGGCCGTCCGAAGCCGCCAGGATCGACTCGCGCCTGGCCTCTACCGCCGGGCTGCGCCCAGGCACCAGAGCGGCGGCTTCGTCCAGCACACCCATGGCCCCTTCGGTGTCGCCGGCGGCGGCCAGCTCGTCGGCCCGCGCCAGCAGTCGGTCCCGCTCCGCCGCGGTGATGCGGGTGTCTAGATCCTCGAGCCCCGTCGCAGCCGGGAAGCTGGCCCGGATCACGCTCCGCGCCGCGCGGGCTTCGCCGGGGCGTCCGGCATCCAGCGCCGCCACGACGGTAGCGATCGCCTCGGCGACCACCTGCTCGACTTCCGCGGCGAGGGCCTGGTCGTCCGGTGCCTGCGCCAGCGCGGCGGCGTAGAGTGCGAGCGCGCCGTTCTCGCCGGGCGCGAGCAGACGGCCCTCGGCTACGGCCTCGCGGGCGCGCTGCAGATCGCGGTTGACGGGCGGCGTGGGCGGTTCGGAGCGCACCTCTCCGGCCGGGTCTGCGGCGGCCTCCGGCGGCGACGCGCCAGCCGATGTCCCGGCCGGCGATCGCGCGGCGCCGCCATCCGGGCCGCCGGTCACCCACCAGCTGCCGCCGGCCGCAACGAGCGCGATCAGCGCACCCGCACCGGCGAGCCGCGCCGCACGCGAGAGACGTCCGCCGCCGCCGGCCTTCTCCGGCGGTGCCTTCTCCTGCGGCCGCCCGTCCTTCTTCTTGGCTTTCGATTCCTTGCGCCGGCCCTTCGGCTTCACGGCAGCCGGCCGGGCCGTCTCCGCACGGGCCGGGCTGCGCGGGGCCGGTTCCTCCTCGCTCAGCACCACTTCCTCGGCGCCCTCGAAGTCCGCGATGGTCGGCTCGACCCGCGCGGCCGGTGTCGGCGGCGCGACTGCGGCCGGTGCGGGTGCGGCCGACACCGCCGGCTTTGCCTTCTCCTGCGCCCGCCGGATGGCCGCCTCGATGGCGAGCCGCGCCCGTCCCGGCGATATCGGCTTCAGCAGGAAGCGATAGACCATGCCGGCGTTGATGAGGTCCATGAGCTGATCGCCGTCGTCCCGGCGGCCGGCGACGATGGTCACCAGGCCGGGCTGGTGATTGCGAAGTCGCGCGGTGATGGCCTCGACGTCACGGGGAGCGACGGCGGCGTCGGTGACCAGAACCGCGCTCGTGGCGTCGCTGACGAGTTTCGCGGCCGCCCGCAGATCGTCAACGGCGTGGACCGACTGGCGTGGCGAGAGCGCCTGGCGGATGGTATCCAGGAACACCTCGTCCTTGCTGAGCACCACCAGTTCCGTCGCGGCGGCGGTGCCTGCGGCCGCGGGATACGTCCCGCTCGCTTCGGCGCCCGCGGCAGACGGGCGGAGCGGCCCGGCCTCGCGGCGCGGCGCCGTGGGCGACACGCGCGGGCGAGGTCCCGCCGAACGGTCGTTGGCGGATTCCTGCAGCGTGTTCAGGCGCAGCTGGTCGACGGCATCGTCGATGACGCGGCGCATCTCCTCCGGCGTGCCGAGACCACGGATGACCTGGAACAACTCCTCGCTGCCGACCAGTGCTTCGGCCTCCGCGCCGCTCATGTCTTTCGGCGCGATGAGGATGCCGAGGGTCTCCGGCGAGCGCTTCCGCGCCTCGCGCAGCGCCTCGATGCCGCTCATGCCGGGCAGGCGCTGGGCCGAGACCATGACGTGGATGGGAGTCAGCCCGAGGGTATTCAGCGCCTCGGTACCGCTGGTCGCCACGTGCACGGAATAGGCGTCGCCGAGCGAGGCGCTGAAGCGGTCCAGCGTGCTCTGCTCGGAATGCAGCAGCAGTACCTGAGTCTTGAACCTCTGCACGGCGTCCGATGCCTCTAGCGGTCTGATTCCCGGGCGGTTATCGAACACCGAGTATATGCGCGCCCGTACCACCGGCGGCCGGCTGGCCAGCCCGAATATGTCAAAGTGTGACCTGGGACACACTCCCGGCGGTACTGGTGCGCATTGCGGGTCCGGCGGACCCGCCGGGGCGGCGGGAAGTCAGTCGGTCGGCGGCGCCCGTCGCTCCCGGTTCTCGGTGACCAGTGCCGCTACCGCTTCGTCCAGGGCCAGCACCTGCTGACGCTTGCTGCCCAGCCGGCGGACCGCCACGGTGCGCTCCTCCACCTCGCGCTTGCCGACGGCGATGATCACCGGGATCTTGGCCACGCTGTGCTCGCGCACCTTGTAGCTGATCTTCTCGTTGCGCAGGTCGGTTTCTGCCGCGAGTCCCGCCGCCCGGAGCGCATCGGCCACCTCGCACGCGTACTCGTCGCCGTCGGAGGTGATGGTCGTCACCACGGCCTGCACCGGTGCGAGCCACAGCGGCAGCGCGCCGGCGTAATGCTCGATCAGGATGCCGATGAAGCGTTCCAGCGATCCGAACATGGCGCGGTGGAGCATGACCGGCGTGTGCCGGTTGCCGTCCTCGCCGACGAAGCTCGCGCCGAGACGCTCGGGCAGGTTCAGGTCCACCTGCAGCGTGCCGCACTGCCAGTCCCGGCCGATGGCGTCGCGCAGGACGAACTCGAGCTTGGGGCCGTAGAAGGCGCCCTCGCCGGGGTTGTAGGTGTACTCCAGCCCGGTCGTCTCGATGGCCGTCTTCAGCGCAGCCTCGGCCTGGTCCCACACCTCGTCGGCTCCCACGCGCACCTCCGGCCGGTCGGCGAACTTGATGCGCACGTCCTCGAAACCGAAGTCACGGTAGATGCCAAGGATCAGGTCGCACACCGCGATGGATTCGGCGGTGATCTGGTCGCGGGTGCAGAAGATATGCGCGTCGTCCTGGGTGAAGGCGCGCACGCGGAGCATGCCGTGCAGGGCGCCGGAGGGCTCGTAGCGATGCACGGTGCCGAATTCCGACAGCCTGAGCGGCAGCTCGCGATAGCTGGTGATGCCCTGATTGAAGACCTGGACGTGGCCCGGGCAGTTCATGGGCTTCAGCGCATAGACACGGCCCTCTTCGGGTTCCGTGGTGAACATGTTCTCGCCGAAGGTCTCCCAGTGGCCGGACGACTCCCACAGCGAACGATCCATGACGATGGGTGTGGCGATCTCGCGGTAGCCGGCGGCATCCTGCCGCTCGCGCATGTAGTCGACCAGACGCTGGTACAGGGTCCAGCCGCGCGGATGCCAGAACACGGCGCCCGGCGCCTCTTCCTGGAAGTGGAACAGGGCCATCTGACGGCCGAGGCGGCGGTGGTCGCGCTTCTCCGCCTCCTCCAGCTGGTGCAGGTAGGTGCGCAGCTGCTTGTCGCTGGCCCAGGCCGTGCCGTAGATCCGCTGCAGCATCTCGTTGCGGGAGTCGCCGCGCCAGTAGGCGCCGGACACCCGCGTCAGCTTGAACGCGTTGCCCAGCCGGCTGGTGGAAGGCAGGTGTGGGCCGCGGCACAGATCGAGAAAGTCCCCCTGGCGATAGACGGTGATGACCTCCTCCTCCGGCAGGTCCTCGATGAGACGGGCCTTGTACTCCTCGCCGTCATCGCGGAAATAGCGCACCGCATCGTTCCGGTCCCAGACCTCGCGGACGATGTTCTCGTCCCGCGCGACGATGTCGCGCATGCGTGACTCGATCTTCTCCAGGTCCTCGGGCGTGAATGGGGTCTCGCGGGCGAAGTCGTAATAGAAGCCGTTCTCGATGGCCGGTCCGATCGTCACCTGGGTCTCGGGATAGAGCTCCTTCACCGCCTCGGCCATGATGTGGGCGGCGTCGTGGCGCAGCAGTTCCAGTCCGTCCTCGCTGTCGCGGGTGACGATCTCGACGGCGGCATCTCCCGGTATCTCCCGCATGAGGTCGCGCAGTTCGCCGTCGACCCGGATGGCCACGGCGTCCTTCGCCAGTTTGCGGCCGATGCTCTCGGCCACGTCGAGGCCGGTGACCGGCTTGTCGAATTCCCGTCTCGAACCGTCGGGCAGGGTGATGGATGGCATGTTGCTCTCTGGGCTGCTACTGGTCAGCAATGGAATGCGGAAGGCCGCGAAAAGCCCGTTATTCTACGCGACGGCGCGGCGCATTCGTAGCCTGGCGGGCAGCGCCGGCGGCGCTGCGTTATCATGCGGCGCCAGCCCGGAGAGCCCGGCCCGGAGAGGCTCATGAGCAGCGCAGACGCCGACCAGGACAGCCCGGTATTCCCGCCGGAGAACCACGACCACCGCCATTGCGTCGCGGACGCCCTGGCCAATGCCGAGCGTCTGTGCCGGGAGCGGGGGCTGCGGCTGACCGCCAGGCGCCGGCGAGTGCTGGAACTCGTCTGGACCAGCCACCAGCCGGTGGGCGCCTACGACATCCTGGAAGCTATGAGTGACGAGGGCCGCCGCCCGGCGCCGCCCACGGTCTACCGCGCCCTGGACTTCCTGATGGACGCCGGCCTGGTGCATCGTCTGGATTCCCTGAACGCGTTCGTCGGCTGCCGCGACCCGGAGCATCCCCACGCCGGGCAGTTCCTGATCTGCCGCCGCTGCCGGTCGGTGGCGGAGCTGGACGATGCCGAGCTGCAGCGGGTGGTCAACGCCAAGGTCGCGGAGGCCGGCTTCCGCGCAGAGACCCAGATGCTGGAGATCCAGGGCGTCTGCAGCCGCTGCCGGTCCTGATACCCGTTCGCGGCAGGAAAAGAAAAGCCGGCGCGAGGCCGGCTTTTCGGGGTTGACGGAACGGCGCCCGCCGTTGCGATCAGAACTCGTAGGCGAACTCGAGGCCCCAGCGGCGCTCCGCGCCGGGGTGGACGAAGGAGCCGCCGAACTCGGCCGCCAGGATGACTTCCTCGACGATGTCCTCGTCCAGGATGTTGGTGCCGAAGGCGGTCACGCGCCAGTTGTCCCGGCCGAAGCCGACCCGCAGATCCCAGGTCTGGTAGGGGTCGCGCTCGGTGACCGTGTAGTCGGCGGTGCCGAGTCCCGGGAAGCTGAGATCGAACAGCGTCAGGCGCTCCTCGTCCTGGGCCGTGTGGAACCAGGTCTCGCCCACGAAGGAGCCGTACAGCCCGCCGTAGAGATCCCAGCCATTGCCCAGCGGATAGTTCAGCTCGACCGATACATTCCCGGTGTACTGGGGCGTGGAAGGCGACTTGTTGCCGACCGTGTTCGGGCGCACCGAGTTGGCCTCGATGCGGCTGGCGGTGTAGGCCCAACCGCCGCCCACGGTGATGTAGTCGCTGAGCAGGTAGGTCGCGCCGATCTCCGCGCCCGTCAGTTTCACCTCGTCGATATTGGAGACCACCCGCAGGAGACCGAAGGGGCCCACCTGGAACTCGAAGAACTGCATGTCGTCGACGTCCATCCGGTAGACCGCACCTTCCAGGGAGAGCCTGCCTTCGGCGAGCTGCGACTTGAAGCCGAGCTCAACGGCACTGGAGGTCTCCTTGTCGAATTCGTCCCGGATGTCCAGGTCCTTGCCGAGCGGCTGGTTGATGAACACGTCGATGGTGGCGGCCGAGCCCTGGTTGTTGAAGCCGCCGCTCTTGAAGCCGATGCCCCAGGAGGCGAACAGCGTCACAGCGTCGTTCACGTCGTGGCTGAGGGAGAGCTTGGGCTGCAGCTGGGTGAAGGTGCGGCTCTGGGGCTGCACGCCGCCCGGATTCAGGTTCGGGTCGAGCGCCGGGTTCAGCGGCGCGCCGCCGCTGTAGACGCCGTCGTTGGTGAAGTCCACGAACTCGGTGCGCGGCTCGGTGGGCACCAGGCTGCGGGCCTCGCGCTCCTCGCGGTCGTAGCGCAGCGCGAGGGCGAGCTCCGTGCGCTCGCTGAGGTCATAGGCGAGCTGGCCGAACACCGCCCAGACGTCGGTGTCGAACTCGTCCCACAGCAGCTGCTCGGTGGGGTTGTTCGGGTTGTCCGTGTACAGCGTCGGGATGACGCCGAAGCCCCGGTCGATGGCCAGGTTCACACCCACTTCGCGCTCCAGGGTGAGGTAGTACAGGCCGGCGATCCAGCGCAGGGCCTGGTCGCCCGGCGAGGCCAGGCGCAGCTCGAAGCTGATGTCCTCCTGATTGCGCTCCTGGTACTGGGTGCCGTCGCAGGTGGTCGGCGTGTAGGGACCCAGGATGGGATCCGCGCCGAAGCTGCCGTCGACGGGCAGCAGGATCTGCGGCGGCGGCAGCGTGACGCCGGCGAGCGTCAGGGCGATGGAGTTGGGCAGACAGGAGTTCGGCGTGGCGTCGTCCGCGTTGAAGAAGCCGAAGGCCGCGCTGGTGCCGTCCGAGGAGAGGGAATTCTCGATGTTGCTGTACAGCAGCCAGCTCGTGAGGCTGGCCCAGCCGAGCTCGTAGTCCGCCTTGATTGAGAACTCGGTGGCTTCCTGGTCGTTGGTCGGGTCGATGTTCGGCTGGAACACGAACTCGTGGTCGTCGACGTCCTCATAGAAGTGAGATGCGAAGCCCTCGCCGAACAGCGGGTCCAGGGCCGGGGCGAATACATCGGCGAACGTGGGCAGATGGAAGGCCGCGTTGAAGCTGATGGAGGCGGCGTCCACCTGGCCATAGCGGGCCTTGACGTCCACGGTGAGCAGATCGGTCGGCTCGAAGACCAGCCGGCCGTTGATATTGTAGTTCTCGAAGTCGTCGACCACGTCGGCGTCGAGGAAGGTGTTCGTGTAGTAGCCGTCGGTGTCGCGCCAGTCGCCGCCGAGGCTGAACGACACGGTGTCGGTGAGTGGTCCGCTCACGTAGCCCGTGGCGTAGTAGGTACTGTCTCCGGCGGCGCTTACCTTGACGTTGCCGCCCAGCTCCTCGCCGGGCATCTTCGTGCTGACGATGATGGCGCCCGCCGCAGCATTACGGCCGTACAGCGCGCCCTGGGGCCCCTTCAGCACCTCGATCTGCTGCAGGTTCGAGAACTCCCGGTTGAATGCCGCCGGGTTTGTCATCAGGATGCCGTCGATGATGAAGGCGACACTGTTCTCGGCATCACGTGCGCCGTTCAGGCCGCGGATGTTGATCTGCGTGTCGCCGACCTCGGCCGCGTCGACCAGACTCACGCCGGGAGTGAGCTTGATGAAATCCTCGGCGCGCTCCACGCCGGCACGCTCGAGGCGATCCTCGGTCAGCACCGTGACGGTGGCCGGCACGTCCTGCAGCGTTTCCTCGCGTTGCCGCGCGGTCACGATGATTTCCTCGATGCCCTGGGCCTCCTGCGCCACGGCGGGTACGGTATAACCGGCGGTCAAAACGAGTACACTCGCGACGCCGCAAAGCAGGGTCTTCGCACGCATAGGTCTCTCTCCTGATCTGGATCGGTCTTCGTGTTCCGCAACGATGTCGGGTATGGCATACATCGTTGTAGTCGGCTCTTGCTGGCCCCCAAGGTATCGTATACAAAAGCGGGGCGGTGCGTCCAGAAAAAGCGTGGAAAAGCCAATGACTTGTGATTCTTTGTATACAATCTGCGCTGTGCGGACGGCTGGACAGGCCAGTCGCCCCGATGTCGCGGCTGCGCAACACGCGGCAGCTGCATCACGCCGGCGAGGCATGACGTGGATACCCTGACGCAGGCCGTACTCGGCGCTTCCATCGGCGCCGCGGTGGCCGGCCACGGCGAGCGCCGGCGCGGGGCCGTGTGGGGCGCCGCCTGCGGCACGCTGCCGGACCTCGACGTGCTCGTGCCACTGGGCGATCCGGTGTCCGATTTCACCTGGCATCGGGGCTACAGTCATTCCCTGTTCGTGCTGAGCGTCGCGGCGCCCGCAATCTGGTGGCTGATTTCGCGGCTGGACTTTCGTGCCAGGCAGCGGCCGCGCCGCTGGCTGGCCCTTGTCTGGCTCGCGCTGTTCACGCATCCGCTGCTCGACGCCTTCACCGTCTACGGCACCCAGCTGTTCCTGCCTTTCAGCGACCATCCGGTGAGCGGCTCTACGGTGTTCATCATCGATCCGGCGTTCACCGTCCCTCTGGCGGTCGGCCTCGGGGTCGCGCTGATCGTCCGCGAGGAGCACCGTGCCCGGGCGGCCGTGGTCGGCGGCCTGACACTTGCCGTGGCCTATCTGGGCCTTTCGGTCGCGGCCAAGCTGCATGTGGAGCGGGTGGCCCGTGACGCGCTGGCGGACGCGGGGATCGCGCACGGGGGCGTGCTCACGACGCCGGCACCGTTCAATATCGTGCTGTGGCGCATCGTCGCCATGGAGGAGGGTGGTTATCGGGAGGGCTTCTACTCGCTGCTGGATCCGCCCGGCACTCTGTCTTTCGAGCGTCACGAGTCGCGCCCCGAGTTGCTGGACGGCATTCGGGATGCGTGGGCCGTGCGGCGGCTCGCCTGGTTTACGCACGGCTTTTACCGGGTCTCGCGCCAGGACGACCGGATCGTGATGACGGACCTGCGTATGGGCGTGGAACCGGTCTACGTGTTCAGCTTCGCCGTCGGCCGGCTGGAAGGGGGCGGTGCGCGGGCCGTCGAACCCCAACAGCTGACGCCGCTGCGCCCCGGGCCGGGACAGGTGGCGCGGCTGCTCCGCCGCGTCGCCGGGCCGGTCGCCTCCGCGGAGGATTCCCGTACAATACCGGGCTCCTGATTCGCGCTCATCACCAGGCCCCCGACCGTCATGTCCGACACAACCATCGCCGGCAAGGATTTCATCCGCCAGATCATCGCCGACGACATCGCCGCGGGTAAGCACGGCGGCAAGGTCGTCACCCGCTTCCCGCCGGAGCCGAACGGCTTCCTGCACATCGGCCACGCCACCTCCATCTGCCTGAACTTCGGCGTGGCGCAGGAGAACGGCGGCGTCACTTTCCTGCGTTTCGACGACACCAACCCGGGTAAGGAGAGTATCGAGTTCGTGCGCGCCATCGAGGCGGACATCCGCTGGCTCGGCTTCGACTGGGGCGAGCGCCTCACCCATGCGTCGGACTACTTCGACCAGCTCTACGACTGCGCCGTCGACCTGATCCGCCAGGGCAAGGCCTACGTGGATGACCTCGGCGCGGACGAGATTCGCGAGTACCGCGGCACGCTGAAGGAGCCGGGCCGGGAGAGCCCCTGGCGCGGCCGCAGTGTGGAGGAGAACCTGGATCTGTTCGAGCGCATGCGTGCCGGCGAGTTCGCCGACGGTGAGAAGGTGCTGCGCGCGAAGATAGACATGGCGGCGCCGAACATGCACATGCGCGACCCGACGCTCTACCGCATCCGCCACATCCCCCATCAGCGCACCGGCGACAAGTGGTGCATCTACCCGATGTACGATTTCGCGCACGGCCTCTCGGATGCTTTCGAGGGCATCACCCATTCGCTGTGCACGCTCGAGTTCGAGGATCACCGGCCGCTGTACGACTGGCTGCTCGATCAGCTAGACCTGCCGCACCGCCCGCGTCAGTACGAGTTCTCGCGCACCAACCTGGCCTACACGGTCACGAGCAAGCGCCGGCTGGCCGAGCTCGTGCAGCGCGGCACCGTGGCAGGCTGGGACGATCCGCGCATGCCGACCCTCGCCGGGATGCGCCGCCGGGGCTATCCGCCGGCGGCTCTGCGGGAGTTCGCCCGCCGAGTGGGCATCACGAAGAAGAACAAGCTGATCGAGATGGGCTTTCTCGAGGCGACCGTGCGCGAGGTGCTGGACCCCTCCGCACCGCGGGTCATGGGCGTGATCGACCCCCTGAAGGTGACCCTCACCAACTACCCGGAAGACCGGGTGGAGCAGATGACGGCGCAGAACCATCCCAACGACCCGTCCATGGGCGAGCGGGAGTTGCCGTTCTCGCGCACGCTCTGGATCGAGCGCGACGATTTCATGGAAGACCCGCCGAAGAAATTCTTTCGGCTGCGCCCGGGCGGCGAGGTGCGGCTGCGCTACGCCTACATCATCCGTTGCGACGAGGTGGTGAAGGACGAAGACGGTAACGTCGTCGAGCTGCTCTGCAGATACGACCCCGAGACCCGGAGCGGCGCGGCCGGCGCCCAGCGCAAGGTGAAAGGCACGATCCACTGGCTGTCGGCGCAGCATGCCGTGCCGGCCGAGGTGCGGCTCTACGACCGGCTGTTCACCGAGCCTGCGCCGGGTGCGAAGGGGGACTGGCACGAGGCCATCAATCCGGATTCGCTGAAGACCGCCGCAGCGCAGGTGGAGCCGAGTGTCGCTGCGCTCGCTCCGGGAGATGCGGTGCAGTTCGAGCGGCTGGGTTTTTTCACCGCCGATCCGGATTCGAAGGCGGAGTCGCCGGTGTTCAATCGGATCGTCACCCTGCGGGATTCCTGGGCCAAGGTCGAGAAGCAGGCCATGCAGCAGGCGGGCGGAGTGTGACGCGCTGCGCGGGTCGAGTCTGTTTCTGCCGGATACACGTCGAGATAAATGCAAGCGCCTGAACTCACTCTCCTGGCCGTCCTGGGTGGAATCTTCTTCGTCTGGCTATTGCCGATACTGGTAATCGTCAGTTCGAGCAGGACATCCGGAGGAGAGAAGTTGGCATGGGTGCTGGCGGTCGTTTTCGTATCCTGGTTTGCCTGGATATTTTTCTTGTTGCTGGCTCCCATAAAGAACCGGGACTGAATTGCCCGGCGCAACGGATTCTTTGAATCTAGATCCAATCCAACTCCCACTGCAATCCGTTTCGCACGACGCGGAAGATCACCGACTCGTCGTAAGTTGTCCAGCGTGAATCACCAATACTCAATTCCAGCGTAAATAGGCCGGACTCATTCGCATTCTCAACCCGACACGGGCCAACGCTAGTGGGTATCCAAACGAATTCTTTTTCGACCGGGAATTCTTTCCTTAGCTGGGCGCCCTTACCCAAGTATCGGAAGCCGCCTCTACACCTAATTGGCCGAGCCTCGACTGGCAAGACCGACCCGGTAGAGTCGACGGCCCAAAACACGACCGCCGGCCTGTTTGAGTAAGGATCAATTACTGCATGCAACGTGTACGCTTCCCTCTGTAGTTGATAGCGAATCGGATACTCGTCGACGCCAATGGTGTAGATTCCTTCTGGCTTGCCCACTTCAGTGACGGTCATGCTGGGAGAGAAGTCGAAGTGTTCGTACGCTGATGTGCGCACACAGCCGGTCAGGCCCACGAACGAGACCAGCACCATGAGAGCCGTGGATTTATTGTTGTCTCTCACAAGACTACGCTTTTCGTCACATCAATCGAGAAATCAATCACGCCGTTTGTCGCTTGAACCAATCCCCAAATGTAGCCGTTCGAGTTATATGTGTTTCCAAGACAGCTTATCTGGCCAAAGCCGATAGGCAAGGCAGCTGCGGTATTTTTCCTCGCGTCGACCACTTCCCCTTTTGGCCGGAAAGCGTCCATGCCGGTCGTCGGCGGCGAGGTTTCCGGAGTCGACCCGCTACGGCGGTCCTGGCTGAGGTTCAGGCGGCACAACTACCGAAGCCATAGGGTGCAGTCGGCGGCTCAGCCGGTCTGACGGTAGATCGCGACGACACGGTCTCGCGTCCCGTAGACCTGCGCCCGGCCGATAATCTGGCGGTTCCATCGATTTTCTGTAACTATGCGGGCAATCGAATGAGGTCCTGAGAAGAGAACTATTCCAAGAATCAGTGCGACCTCTCGGGGGGAGTCAGAGATGAATCGTAGACGCTTTATCCGTTCGTCGCTTTCCGTTGCGATTGCCGCATCGCTGCCGCAGTGGGATGTGCTTGCCGAATCGCTACTGCACAGCCCGACCAGTGTGCCGTCGGACATCGACGCGGTCACCGGCGACGGTGCAGGAATCACGCTGAAACGTGCCGCCGTTCAGGAGCTCAGTGACAGTCTCAGGGGCAGGTTGTTGCTGCCCGGCGGTGACGCATACGATCAGGCCCGCTGGTTACTGAATGCGGAGTACGACAAGTATCCGGCATTCGTGATCCGGCCGACCGGCGCGGCGGACGTACAGAACGCCGTGACCTTTGCCCGGGAGAACAACCTGCTCCTGGCCGTGAAATGCGGCGGACACGCCGCGGCCGGCACGTCGAGCTGCGACAAGGGCATGCAGATCGACCTCTCGCAACTCCGCAATGCGCGCGTCGATCGGAACGCCAGGACCGCCCGTATCGCCGGTGGCAGCCTGCTGGGCGATCTCGATCACGAGTCCATGTCGCACGGCCTGGTGACGACGGCGGGCTCGGTTTCGCACACCGGCGTCGGCGGTCTCACGCTGGGCGGCGGCTTCGGCCGGCTCGCTCGCCGCTACGGTTTGACCATCGACAACGTCCTCGAGATGGATATCGTTACGCCGGACGGAAAATTGCGCCGGGTGGGCCCCGGCAACGACGCAGACCTCTACTGGGCGTTGCGCGGCGGCGGCGGCAATTTCGGCGTCGTGACCTCGTTCCTGTTTCAGCTGCATGAAATGCAGCGCGAGGTGGTTACCGGATATTTCGCCTTCCCGCTGTCCGAGGCCAAGCAAGTCCTCGGCTTTTACGCGGACTATTCCGGGAAGGTGCCGGACGAGATGTCCATCGGCGCCGGCGTGGGCAGTCGTCTCGGCGACGAGCCCGGTGTTGCCATGTACTTCGTGTGGAGTGGTGATCCGGCCAGGGCCGAAAAATATTTCGCACCGCTGCGCAAGGCCGGCACTGTCGTCAACGAGGCAGTTCGGACGATGGACTATGTCGCGGTTCAACGATCCGGCGACATGGATGACACGCGTGCGTTCACCGGTTACATGAAGTCCGGATTCGTCAGGTCCATATCGGGTGATTTCATCGATGCCCTGATCGACAATTTCGAGGCGCATCCCGACCGCGCCACCCGATTCGGGTTCGGTCACGCGGGCGGGGCGATAAGCCGGGTCTCCAACTCGGATACTGCGTTCGCCCACCGGGATTCCAACTACAATCTCCTGTCATTCGTCAGCTGGAAGACCGGTGAAGAGGGTGCAGAGCATGTCGATTACATCAACTCGCACTGGTCGAAGGCGGAACCGTTCACCAGCGGCTTCTACGTGAATGATTATTACGACCAGTCCCAGAAAATGGTGAACCAGACGTATCGGGAGAACTTCCCGCGCCTGCTGGAGATCAAGCAGAAATACGACCCGACGAACCTGTTCAGGCTGAATGCCAACATCCGTCCCGTGTGAACGAAACCTGCGTATCTCGACCGGGTATTTGCGGGAGTAGTTGCCCGGACCGGACGCCGGGTCTCAGGAATCGAGTCGCATCCTCTGAATTGTCGCCATAGCCTCTACCCTGTGGTCATGACGACCCGGGTTTCACCTTGAATATCCTGATTCAGACCGCCGGGTCGCGGGGTGACGTCGAGCCCTATGTCGCGCTGGGTCAGGGTCTGCTGCGTGCGGGCCACCGGGTCACGGTCAATACCTGCGATCGTTTCCGTGATTTCGTCGAGCAGCGCGGGCTCGGATACGCGTTTCTCAACAACGGCCTGGTGGACCTGCTGGAAACCGAGGCGGGTCGCGGCGCGATCGAAGACATGGGCAGCTTCTTCCGCACCATCCGCACGGTACCCCGGCTCATGCGCGAGAGCAGCGACATCCAGCGCTCGATGCTGGCAGAAGGATGGGACGCGGCGAGATCGGTGGACCCGGACCTGATTCTGTTCAATTCCAAGATGGCGGGAACTCACTACGCCGAGAAGCTCGGCGTTCCCTCCGTCCTGGCCATGCCGCTGCCGCAGTTCGTGCCGACGAGTGCGTTCCCGGCGCTCGGTTTCCCGCGCCTCCCGCTTGGCCGTTCATACAACCGTCTCACCTACAGGGTGGTGCATGCCGCCGCCGACCGGATCGGCGGGAAGTTCGTGAATGAATGGAGGCGCGCGCAGGGTCTGCCGCCGGCCGAGGGTCTCGGTCTCCTGCGGCGAGGCGACGGCGATGCGGTTCCGGTACTGCACTGCTACAGCGAGACCGTCGTCCCGCGCCCGGACGACTGGCCCGATCACGTCTACGTCACCGGCTACTGGTTCCTCGACCGGAGCGAGGCGTGGTCGCCGCCGGCCGGACTGGCGGACTTCCTGGCTGCCGGACCGCCGCCCGTCCACGTCGGCTTCGGCAGCATGGCAGCGCGCGATCCGGCGCGGACGACGGCCATCGTGCTCGAGGCGATCGCACGGACGGGTCGGCGCTGCATCCTGGTGACGGGGTGGGGCGGCCTGACGCCCGAGGCAGTCCCGGATGATGTCTACGTGGTCGATGCGGTGCCTTATGACTGGCTGCTGCCCCGGGTCGCCGCCACCGTCCACCACGGCGGTGCCGGCACGACAGCGGCCGGCTTGCGAGCCGGACGGCCGAGCGTGATCTGCCCGTTCTTCGGCGATCAACCCTTCTGGGGCCGGCGCGTCCGGGAACTCGGAGCGGGTCCCGCGCCGATTCCACAGAAGAAATTCAGTGCGGCCAGACTGGCCAGCGCCATCGAGGTCGCCTGTACCGATGCCGCAATGGGCCGGAGGGCTGCAGAGCTGGGGGCGCAGATTCGTCGGGAAGACGGCATCGGCCGTGCGGTGCATCTGCTCGAGCGCCTGGCGGATCAGGGTCGGCGATAATGCGAGTTCGCGCCGGAGAATTCCGGCTGTTCTTCAGCCCCAGAGGCGGTCCGTCGCGATTGCCGCGCCTTCGGCCAGGGAGGCGAGCTTGCCCCAGGCCACGTCCGGGTCGATGCCCTGCATGCCCACGTGCACGCTGAAGCCGCAGTCGACGCCGGCCATCACGCGGTCGCGGCCGACCAGGCGCGCGTAACGCTCGATGCGCTGGGCCACCAGTTCCGGGTGCTCGATGTAGTTGGACTGGGGTTCGATGCAGCCCGGGCAGAGTATCTTGTCGTCCGGCACCTGCACCGTCTCGAACAGGGCCCACTCGTGGGCATGGCGCGGGTTGGCGGCCTCGAACAGGATGGTGCGCGGCTTCGCGTTCCACACCAGGTCGATGATCTCGCCCATGGCCACGTCGCAGTGATGGGGGCCGGGGTAGTTGCCCCAGCACAGGTGCATGCGGAGCTTTTCTTCCGGGATGTTGCGCACGGCATGGTTCAGCGCCTCGATGTTCATGGCGACGCGCTTGCGGTACTGCGCGAGGTCCATCTCCGCGTACGCCGAGTGCCGGCCCATGGCGAGGTCCGGGCAGTCCAGCTGCACGTACGCGCCGGCCGCGGCAATGGCCTCGTACTCGTGGCGCATGGCCTCGGCGACCGCGAAGACGTACTCCTCGTCGGTCTTGTAGTACTCGTTGCCGAAGAAGATGGTGACCACGCCGGGTGAGGCGGCGCTGGAGAAGATGCCCGCCACGTCGGCGTCTTTCGCCGAGTTCGTCAGGTTCACCATATCGAGTGCCGCCGCCTCCATGTCGTTCACCGAGATGGGTGCGTTGCAGGCCGGCGCCGAGCGCTTGCGGCGCCCCGGGTTGGCGGCCACGATCTCCGCGCTCTTCGGATAGTCGACGAGGTCGCCGAAGAAGTAGTTCTGCACCGATTCGCCGCCGAAGCCGTGCAGCCGGTCCTTCACGTAGGTGGCGTAGCTCGGTTTGGACATCTCGCCGTCGTTGACGATTGCGATGCCGGCGGCGGCCTGGCGGTCCACCATCTCCTGCACGGCGCTGGCCACGCGTTCGGCGAGCGCCGCCTCGTCCACCGGGATGCCGTCCCCTTTCGCCCACATGATGCGGATGAGGTCGTCCGGGCGGGGCAGGCTGCCGGTGTGAGTGGTCAGTATGCGGTCGGCACCGGTGCTCATGATGTCTTCTCCGTCAGGCCTCGGCGCGCAGTTCGGCCGCGGCCTTCGACATGGCCGCGAGCTTGCCGAAGGCGGCCTCGCGGCTGAGATACTTCATGCCGCAGTCGGGCGCGAGCAGGATGCGTTCGGCGTCGACATGGTCCAGCGCCCGGCGCACGCGCTCCTTGATCGTCTCCACCGACTCCACCTCATTGCTCGAGAGGTCCAGCACGCCGAGCAGGATCTCCTTGTCCGGCAGCGACGCGAGCACCGAGCAGTCGAGGTTCGACTGGCCGGTCTCGATGGAGACCTGGCTGCAGCAGGCGCCGGAGAACTCGGGCAGGAAGGAGTAACCCTCCGGCCGCTCGTGGATCAGCGCCGCGTAGCCGAAGCAGATGTGCACGCAGGTCCGGCCGTCGACGCCGTCCAGTGCCCGGTTCAGCGCCTCGATGCCGTATTCACGGGCCTGGTCGGGCCTCGCCTGCATGTAGGGCTCGTCGATCTGCACGACGTCGGCGCCGGCGGCGAACAGGTCGCGGATCTCGGCGTTCACGGCGTCCGCGTACGCGAGCGCCGCCTCCCGGTCCGTCGCATAGTGCTCGTTCTGTGCCTGCTGTGCCATGGTGAACGGACCGGGCACGGTGAATTTCACGGCCCGGTCGGTATTCGCTCGCAGGAAGCGCAGGCTGTCGACCCCCACCGGGTGCCGGCGGCGGATGGGGCCGACGATACGGGGCACGAACACCGGCTCGCCGCTGCGGTCCAGCGCCTGTCCCGGGTTGTCCAGGTCGATGCCGTCCAGCGCGGTGGCGAAGTGGTTGGAGTAGCTCTCGCGGCGGATCTCGCCGTCGGAGACGATGTCCAGTCCGGCCCGCTCCTGGTCCTGGATGGCGATGCGGGTGGCATCGTCCTGGGCCTGCTGCAGGAATTGCTCGTCGATGCGCCAGAGCTCTTTCGCCCGGGTGCGGGGCGGGAAGCGGCCCGAGAGCTTCTGCCGGTCGATGAGCCAGTCCGGCTGCGGATAGCTGCCGACGATGGTGCAGGGGAAGAGCGGTAGTGCGGATGCCATGATGATTCAGCCGGAGGCGGCTTCCTTCTTGTCGGCGTTGGAGTAGTCTATCAGCTTGGACTTGTAGGTCTCCCGCGGCAGCGTGCCGTAGGGAACCAGCTCGACGTCGGTGGTCACCAGCAGGCGCGAGCGGATTTCCTGCCTGATGCGGTCGGCCAGTCCTTCCGGCGCGCTCGACATGCCTTCGCCGAGTTCGACGACGACCGGCAGCGGCGGCGACTGCAGCACGCCGCGCTCTCTCGGGCGCACCTGCAGCAGGCCGCCGACGTCGGGGGCGAAGTCCTTCAGCAGGCTGCGGATGGCGGAGGGGAAGAGGTTCACGCCGCGCACGATCAACATGTCGTCGGTGCGACCGACGCAGCGGATGCGCGGACCGGTGCGCCCGGTGGGATTCTCCTGCATGTTCACGACCACGTGGTCGCGGCTGCGGAAGCGCAGCAGCGGCATGGCCTCACGCTGTAGTGCTGTGTAGACCAGTTCGCCCTCCGCGCCGTCTTCCCAGGGGATGGGCTCGCCGCCGGCGGGGTCGATCAGCTCCACGTGGACGTAGCCGCGGGCCATGAAGTGCATGCCGTTGCCGTCGTCGTCCTCCGCCCAGGCGGAGAGCGAGATGTCGCCGATGCCCATGGACTCGCGCACCTTGCAGCCGAAGGCCTCCTCGATGCGGCCGCGCACCAGCGGGTCGCCGCCGCCGGGTTCGCCCGCCGTGATCATGTTGGTCAGCCCGAGGGAGCGGGTGTCGATGCCGTTTTCCTGGCACCAGTCGATGAGATACAGGCCGTAGGAGGGCGTGCAGCTGACGCCGGTGGCCTTAAGGTTGCGGATGGCCGTGACGAGCCGCTCGGTGTTGCCGGTGCCCACCGGGATGACCGTGCAGCCGATCTTGTCGAAGCCGTAGTAGACGGCGCCGGCGACGAACGGTCCCGCGTTGAAGCCGACGGCGATGCGCTGGCCCGCCGAGAAGCCGGCGGCGGTGTAGCCGCGTGCGACATTGGTGGCGTAGACGTCGACGTCGTTGCGGGTCAGCCCGAGGTAGCAGGGCACGCCGGTCGTGCCGCTGGTGCTGAACACCCGCATGAGCTTCTCCGGCGGTGCCGCCAGGTGCTCGCCGAAAGGCGGGGCGTCGGCCTGGGTGGCGCGCAGCTCGTCCTTCTCGGTGAACGGCAGCTTCGCGATGTCGTCCAGCTCACCCACGGCGGCCGCGTCGTCGAAGCCGGCCTCGCGCAGCTTGTGCTGATAGAACGCGGAGTTCCCGAACAGGTAGGCGACCTGGCGCCGGTAGGTCTCCCGGTCCAGGGCGAACTGCTCTTCTACCGGGCGTGTCTCTGTCGCTTTGTCATAGATCATGGGGGACCACCTTCGTTGTGTCGGGTCCTGTTGTGTCGGCATGCGCTCAGCCGCGGTTCCAGCGCAGCGCGCACTCGGCGACGCGCTGCCCCAGGCGGCGCGCGGTCTCGAGATCGGCCTCGGGCGGGCAGACATCGGGGCCCTCGTCCACGTTGGACTGGGCCATGGCACCCAGGGAGCCGCCGAGGCGGTTCACGTCGTCCACGCTGCCCTTCGAGCTGTTGTTGCCGGGCAGCAGGTTGAGATTCACCCAGACCATGCCGTGCTGAGCGGCGAGGGTGAGGAAGGAGACCAGCGTGTTCTGCTTGTCGCCGTTCTGGGAGCCGGAATTGGTGAAGCCGGCGGCGAGCTTGTCCGCCCACTTCTGCTCCATCCAGCGGCCGGAAGTAGCCTCCATGAAGCGTTTCATGTCGGCGGAGACGCTGCCCATGTAGGTGGGGCTGCCGAAGACGATGGCGGCGGCCGCGTCCAGTTCGGACCAGCCCGTGGCTTCGGCCTCCTCCAGGTCCGCCACGGTGAGTTCGACGCACGCGACGCCGTCGACTGCGCGGACGCCTTCGGCGACGGCGGCCGCCTGTTTCGCGGTGTGGCCGTAGCCGCTGTGGTGGACGATGCAGATCTTCCTGGACATGGTTCCTCTCCCGGCTTCTCTCACTGTTGTTAGGACTTGTTCTCCGGCCTCGGGCCGAGCGGGTCCGCGGGCCGGAGTTCCTGTGCTCCGGCCCCGTCGTGGGGAGCCCGCGGTGCCGGCCGCCGGTCAGGCGGCCGCTGTACGACTAGCGGTGGTACTGCTCGTTATTGGGCGTGTGATCGCCCGCCAGCCAGCGCTTCAGTTCGCTGTGTGCCTTCGGCAGCTGGTCGGCATTGATCTTGTCCACATCCGGGTGGTCGACGGTGAACTCCACCAGCAGCTTCGCCGGGTCGAACACGTACAGCGAATAGCAGTAGCCGTGATTCAGAATGTACATGTCCGGCTCCTTGTAGCCGGCGGCCTCGAGGCGCTCCTTGATGCCGTCCTGGCTCTCCTGGTCCACCTTGAGTGCCAGGTGGCGGAAGCCGGACAGCGGCAGCTCGGGGCCGAACTCCTCGGCGTCCTCCTCGTCGGCGAACTGGAAGAAGGCCAGCGCCTCGCCGTCGCCGATGTCGAAGAAGCAGTGCGCGTACACCCGCTCCTTGCCGAAGAGGTCGGTCTTCTCGCACCAGGTCGCCGTCAGCGGGAAGCCGATGATGTCCTCGTAGAAGTGCCGCACGGCCTCCAGGTCGCGGGTGACGTGGGCGTTGTGGTGGAGTCTGGAATCTACTCTCGGTGCTTGCATGGTCTGAAACTCCTCGTCTGTTCCGTCTGCTTCGGGGTTGCTCAGAAGCGCTTGGAGAACTCGACGCCCCAGCGCCTCGGCATGCCCGGCCAGAGGAAGTTCGCCCCCGGCACGGGACCCGGCGAGAACTCGGTATTGTATTCCTCATCGAAGGCATTCTTCGCCCACAGCATCAGCGACCAGTCGTCGGGCATCTCCACGCCGACGCGCACGTCCACCAGGTCGTAGGGGCTGCGCACGGAGATGTTGCCCGGATCCCACCACGTGTCGCCGGTGCGCTGGTAGTCGACCCGTACGACGCCGTTCACGCCGCCGAAGAGTTCGGTGGGCCGCTGATAGAGCAGGCCCAGATTCAGCGTGTACTCCGAGACGAGCGGCGCCTGGTTGCCGTTGTCGGCAGGGTCGGCCGCACGCTCGATCTCGCTGTCGGTGTAGCCGAGGCCGAAGTTCACGCTGAGGTTGTCCGTCACCAGCGCGCTGGCCTCGATCTCCAGGCCCTGGTAGGTGACCTCCGGGATGCTGCCCAGGTTCTGCGTGCTGGTACCCGGATCGAAGAAGAAGAAGTACGCGTTCTCGAAGTCGGTGTAGTAGACGCTCGCGGAGCCGCTGGCCCGGCCGCCCCAGAACGAGCCCTTGATGCCGGCCTCCCAGGTGTCCGCGATCTGCTCTTCGAAGATGTCTTCGACGCCGGGTTCGGGCACCGCGCCGCCGACGCCGGACTGGTTGAAGCCGCCGCTCCGGAAGCCGCGGCTGTAGCCGCCGTAGATCGTCATCGCGTCGCTCGGCTGCCAGGTCAGCGTGACCTTGGGCTGCCAGGCGTCCCAGGTCTCCTTGCGCACCTCGCCGAAGGTCGTGAGGCCGCCGGTCGGGTCGTACAGCGGCTCGGTCAGCGTGGTGTTCTCGCGCTCGTCCTCGTCATAGCGCAGGGATACCGACGCCTCGAAGGTGTCCGTGAGGTCGTAGGCGATCTCGCCGAAGACCGCCCAGGCGAAGTTGTCCTGCTCGTCCACCAGCAGGCCGAACTGGGGGCTCGGATCCGTGGGGTCGACGAACACCGAGACGCTCGGCTCGGTGGTGACGTCGGGCACGCCGTTGCCGCGGTCGATCATGTTGCCGGTGGAGATGAACCGGTCCGTCTGGATGAAGTAGGTGCCGGCGATCCAGCGCAGGCGGTTCTCGGCCGGCGAGGTGAAGCGGAACTCCTGACTGATGGCGTCGGACTCGAGGTACTGGGTCTGGCTGAGGTCCACGAACTCATCGCCGGTCAGGTCGCGGATGAGCGGCGCGAAGTCGAAGAAGTTCACCACGGATTCCTCTCGGGGCACGAAGTTGAACTGGTCGCCGGTCAGGAGCTCCTCGAGATCGTCATAGGCGGTGATCGAGGTGAACGTGCCGAAGTCGGCCTCGTAGTCGAGCTTCAGCGTGGCGTTGTAGAGGTCGCGCTCGTTCTTGCCCGGGTTGTTGACGCGCACCGGGATGTCGGTGTCGTCCGCCTCCGGGCCGATCACGAAATACAGCGCCTGGGTGTCGAGCTGCGACGCGGAGAGCCGGAGGTCTGCGGAGAAGCGGTCCGTCGGCTCCCACAGCAGCTTGAAACGGCCGGAGATATCCCGGTAGGGATCGGCTTCCTCGTCCAGGAATTCGTTCTCGATCCATCCGTCCGTGTCCACGTAGGAAGCGGAGGCGCGGAACTTGAGCGTTTCGCTGCCGCCGACCGGCCCGCTGACCGCACCGCGGGCGGTGAAGCCCGGCCCGTCGTCGGCGCCGAGTTCCATGCGGCCCTCCAGCTCGTCGGTCGGCTGCTTGGTCACGATGGTGATGGCGCCGCCGATGGCATTGCGCCCGTACAGCGCGCCCTGGGGCCCGCGCAGGACCTCGATCTGCTGAATGTCGAACAGCTGCTGGTTGAACTGGGCCGGATTGGCCATCAGCACGCCATCCACGAGTACCGCAGCCGACATCTCGCTGTTGCGCGCCTGGGAGACGCCGCGGATGTTGATGAAGGAATTGCCCGCGTTCTGGGTCTGGACCAGCGTGACGTTCGGGGTCAGCTGGATGAAGTCCTGGGGCGTGTTGATGCCGGCGGACTCGATCTCGTCGGCCGTGAATGCCCGCGCGGAGACCGGGATGTCTTCCAGCGATTCCGCGCGTTTGCGGGCGGTGACCACCACTTCCTCGATGACCTGCCCCTGGGCGCGGACCTCGACGAAGGGCACGGCGAGCGTCGGTGCCAGCAGGCACAGAGCGATCCTGGTCGATAGCTTCATTCTTGACTCTCCCCCGAGCTGATTTTGGACAGGATGGGCGGGATGCTATAATTTTCGCATACCGAATTCAACTTCGCTATGCGAAAACGTGTCGACGGAGGGGAGACGATGTCAGACCAGAGCACGACGGGGCGCACGGGCATCTGCGGCTACGACGCGGACAACATCCTGATCCGCGGCCGGAATCTCGTGACCGACATCATGGGCAGCTACAGTTTTACACAGCTGATGCTGCTCCAGGCGCTCGGAAAGGAGCCCAGCGAGACCCAGGTGCGCATCGTCGATGCGGTCATGGTTACGATCATGGAGCACGGCATGGTGCCTTCGGCGGTGGTGAGCCGGCTCACGCACTACGGCGCGCCGGAGTCCTTCCAGGGCGCGGTGGTGGCCGGTCTGCTGGGCGTCGGCGACCGTTATGCGGGCACAGCGGGCGAGTGCGGCGCGGTGCTGGAGCGGATCCTCGAGGCGGCCGAGTCGGAGCGCAAGGCGAGGGCGCTCGAGCAGGTGCGGAGCTATCGCAGCATCCGCCGGCCGATACCCGGCTTCGGCCACCCCATCCACCAGACGAAAGACCCCCGGGTCGAGCGGTTGCTGGAGATCGTGCGCGCGGCCGGCGCCGGCGGCGAGGCCATCGACGCGATGTATCTGTTGCAGGACGCGCTGCGCGAGGAACTGGGCAAGCCCCTGGTGACCAACATCAGCGCGGCGATGGCGGCTGCCATGGCGGAGGCCGGCATCCCTTCCCGGCTCATGCGCGGGGTGGTGCTGACGGCCCGCTGCGCAGGGCTGGTCGGGCACGTCTTCGAGGAGATGTCCGAGCCGGCAGCCCCGGCCATCTGGGAGGCGGCCCAGGAGGCCGTCGACTACGAGCCGTGATGGCGGCGGAGGCGCCGGCGGTGACCCGCTCCCACGAGGTGGTCTCGGACGGGGCGCGCCTGCACGTCGAGGCGGTCGGCGTGGGCGCGCCGTTACTGCTGGTGCACGGCTGGGCGATGGACCACCGCGTCTTCCGCCCCCAGACAGAGGCACTGTCCAGGGATTTCCGCGTGATCGCGTTCGACCGCCGGGGCTTCGGCCTGTCCGGGGGCGAACCCGACCTCTCGCGGGAGACCGGGGACATCGACGCCATCGCCCGGCAGCTGATCGGCGGTCCGTTTCACCTGCTCGGCATGTCCCAGGGCGGGCGCATCGCGCTCCGCTATGCGGCACGGCACCCCGGCCGGCTGCGCTCGCTGATCCTGCAGGGCGCCGCGGTGGACGGTGAGGACCCGGGCGGCCCGGACGAAGAGCGCATCCCCGTTACCGAGTACGCGGCGCTGGCGGCCGAGGGCCGCATGGACGAAGTCCGGCGCCGCTGGCTGCGTCATCCCATGATGCGGGTCGGCGAGGGTCACCCGGAAGCAGAGACGCTGCTGCGACAGATGCTGACGGACTACCGGGGCGAGGATCTCGCGCGCTTTCGCCCCGAAGCCTATGCCTGGTCGGACGATGTGCTCGGCGCCGTCGCCGGCGCGGGACTGCGCCTGCTGGTTCTGACCGGAGCTCGCGAGACGGAGGCGCGGCGACGTCTCGCCCGGCTGCTTGTCGAGAGGGTGCCCGGCGCCCGCGAGGTCGTGCTGGCGGCAAGCGGGCATCTCGGCAACCTCAGCGAACCGGACGCCTACAACCGCGCCGTGAGGGAATTCTGCCGCGACGTCGATTGCGGCGAGCGCGGCAATGGCGGGCGCGGCGCCTCAGTCCCCGGCGCCGCGGATTGAGTGGACCAGCACCGGGTAGCGGCGCAGCTCGGTCTCGATGCGCTCGGCGGCGCTGCGCAGGTGCGGCAGCCGGGTCTCCACCATCTCCGCCTCGTTCACCCGGGTCGTGGCCGTCGAGCAGTTGATGGCCGCGATCACGGTGCCGTCGTCCATGCGCACCGGTACCGCCACCGAGACGATGCCGTAGTCGAGCTCGTCCTGGATGGAGGCGTAGCCACGACCGCGGACTTCTTGCAGTATCTCGCGCAGCCTCGGCACTGAGGTCTCGGTCTTGTCGGTGAACTTCTCCGGCCGCATTTCGGCGAGCAGCGACTCGAGCACGCCGTCGGGCTGGTGGGCGAGCAGCACGCGGCCGAGTGAGGTGCAGTACGCGGGGAAGCGGGTGCCGACGCCGGCGGCCAGCCGCACCATGCGGTTCGTGGACACGTGCACCAGGTAGAGGATGTTCTGCCGGGACAGGACGGCCAGCGACGAGCTGTCGCCGGTGCGGTCGCGTACCTCCTGCAGGTACGGCCGGATGACTTCCTCCACGTTCATGGACTCGAGGAACGCCGAGGCGAAGCCGATCACCTCCGGCGTCAGCAGGAAGCGCTTGCCTTTCTTGCCCACGTAACCCAGGTGCACCAGCGTGTTCAGGCAGCGCCGGGCGACGGCCGGGCTGAGCGAGGTGGCGGCGGCGACCTCGCTGAGGCTCATCTCGGGACGTTCCTTCGTGAACGAGCGCAGCACCGTCAGCCCCCGTGCCAGGGTATTCAGGTATTCGCCATCGCTGCGGGGGTTTTCGTTCGGCATGAATGGGTGGCGTCGACGTCGGAAAGAGCCGGGATGGTAGTACGGTTTCGGCGCGGAGTGTTAGCCGCGTACGGTCAGCCGGCTTCCATGATGCGCACCGGCGCACCCCGGTCCAGACCGAGTCCGGCGGCGGCGCTCGACTCCGCCCGCGCGATCTCCAGCACCCCGAAGGAATTGACCAGGGCGAGATACTCGCCGGGTTTCGAGCGCCCGTAGGTCTCCCGCAATTCGAACTCGTGGCCGCCGGCGAGGACCAGCGGCCGTTCGAAGCTCTCCAGGTATTCCTCGCCGATGTTCGTGATCAGGTTGCCGAAGTTGTCCACCGTCACCACGACGCCGACGACACGGCCGTTGGCGCTCTCCGGCTCGTCCAGCCAGCCCGGCGTCCAGTCGTCCGCCCGGGGCCCGAGATCCGACGGCGCCACCCGTCCCGACGCGAGTTCCGCGGCCAGCGGCGCGAAGATGTCCCGGCCGTGGAAGGTGGCGCTGGCCGGCGGCAGCGACAGGGAGTCCAGGCCGGCGGCGTCCACGCGGTGGACCGCGGCGTCGGCGACCGTGTCCAGCAGGGGCGCCAGCAGGCCGTTGTCCGGTGCGAGGAAGACATGGCGGTCAGCCTCGGCCACGATGATGTCGCGCTCGGTGCCCACGCCGGGGTCCACCACCGCCACGTGCACGGTGCCCGGCGAGAAGTAGTAATACGAGCGCTGCAGCCAGAAACCGGCCTCCGCGGGCCAGTGCACCGGGATCTCGTGGGTGAGGTCGACGATCTTCGCGTCACGGAAGCGCGCCAGGATCACCCCCTTCATGACGCCGACGAAAGGCCCCTTGTGGCCGAAGTCCGTAGTGATGGTGACGACGCCGGAAGCCATCGCTGCACGCTCTCCCTCGATACGAGGCGTCTAGCTTACCCCAGCCGCGGTCGGGCAGTCAGGCGGCGGCGGGATCCGCCGTGCGCCGGGAACGGTGCCACCAGCGCGCCCAGTAGATGAACGGTGTATCGATGACGGCGATGGCGAGCTTGAACACGTACTTGGCGGCGCCCAGCTGCAGGGCGGTGACGAGGTCGACGACGCCCCACCACACCACCAGCGAGTACAGCGTGGTGTCCAGCGCCTGGGAGGCCATGGTCGAGCCGTTGTTGCGCAGCCAGAGCCAGCGCCCGCCGGTCGCCTGGCGGATGCGGTGGAAGGCCCACACGTCGAAGCTCTGGCTGATGAGGTAGGCGAGCAGCGAGCCCGCCACGAAGCGGGGCGTGAAGTCGAGGATGGTGACGAAGGCCTCGTGGACGTCCCGGGAGAATGCCGCGGTCTTCGGGTCGGTGGACGGCAGGTACTGCAGGCCGAGGCTCAGCATGATGACGATGATCACGCTGACGAAGAACCCCAGCCGCACCGCCTGGTTGGCCGCCCTGCGCCCGTAGTTCTCGCTCAGGACGTCCGTGGCGAAGAAGATGCTGGAGTAGAAGATCACGCCGAGGCTGGTCTGCAGGCCGAATATCTCGGTGAGCTTCGGCCCCTGCAGATTGGCCAGGATGATCGCGGTGACGATCGCGGCCTGCAGCCCGGCCCGGCCGAACAGGCGGAACAGGATCACGGTGAAGGCGAGGTCGGCGACCAGCGTGGTCAGCCAGAGCGCCTCCTGATTCTCGGCGAAGAACGCGGACAGTGCTTCGGGGAACATGGACTATCCGCAGCTCAGGAGAGGCAGGTCAGGAGAGGCAGGTCGGCGAGGGGATGCCCGCGGCCGCGCGCCGCGGGCATCCGCGCTCCCGGTGGTTCACATCAGGCCGGCGTAGCGCTCGACGTGGAAGTCGGCGTTGCCGAACAGCGTGTTGATCACGGTCAGCCGCTTGAAGTAGTGAGCGACGTCCATCTCCCAGCTGACGCCCATGCCGCCGTGCAGCTGGATGGCTTCCTCGCCGATCTTCCGGCCGGCCGTGCCCACCTGGTACTTGATGGCGCTGATCGCCCGGCGGGCCTCGTCGGCGTCCTCGCTCTCCTGGGCCATCACGGCCCAGAGCAGCAGCGACTTGGTCTGCTCGTAGAGCATGAACATCTCCACCATGCGGTGCTGTAGCGCCTGGAATGCGGCGATGGGCACGCCGAACTGGACCCGGCTCCTGGTGTACTCCAGGGTTTTATGGTTCAGCTTCTCCATGATGCCCACGGCCTCGGCGCAGACGGCCAGCGTGGCCTCCTGGATCACCGACTGCAGAACCGGGTACGCCTTGCCTTCCTCGCCGAGCAGCTGCGCGGCGGGCACGCGGACGTCCTTGAACTTGATCTCCGCACCCTTCTGGCCGTCGACGGTGGCATAGCCGCGTCGCTTGATGCCGTCGCTGTCCGCGGCGAGGACGAACAGGCTGATGCCGTCCTCGTCCTTCTGGCCGCCCGCCGTGCGCGCACTCACCACGAGCACGTCGGCCGTGGCGCCGTTCAGCACCACTCCCTTCTCGCCGTTCAGCACGTAATCGTCACCGTCCTTCTTGGCGCTCAGCGCCACGTCGGCGAGACGGTAGCGGCTCTGGGGCTCCAGGTAGGCGAGGGCGCCGGTCTTGGATCCCTCGATCAGCGGCATGAGCCAGTCGGCCTTCTGCGCGTCGTCGGCGGTGCGCCTCAGCGCGCCGCCGGCGAGCACGATGCTGGCGAGGTAGGGCTCGACGACCAGGCCGCGGCCGAACTGCTCCATGATCAGCATCAGCTCCACCGGGCCGCCGTCCAGCCCGCCGTCCTCCTCGGGGAAGGGCACGGCGGTCCAGCCCAGATTGGCGAACTCCTGCCAGTCCTCGGCGCTGTAGCCCAGCTCGCTCTCCGAGTGCTTCATGCGCTTCTCGAAGTCGTAGTCGTTGTCGATGAATTTCGCCACGCTGTCCTGCAGCAGTGACTGTTCTTCGGTGATTGCAAAGTCCATGCTCGATATCTCCGCTTAAGGGGCGACCGGCTCTACAGGCCGAGCACGTGCTTGGCCACGATGTTGCGCTGGATCTCGTTGGATCCGCCGTAGATCGATGCCTTGCGGTTGTTGAAGTAGACCAGCGAGGTCCGGGTCTCGGCGCCTTCGCCCACGTAGTCTTCCTCGGCGAAGTCCACCTCGTACTGGTCCGGCACGAAGGGGATGGCATAGTAGCCGGCCGCCTCCATGAACAGCGTGTCGATCAGCTGCTGCAGCTCGGTGCCGCGGATCTTCAGGATGGAGCTCTCCGGGCCCGGCGCCTTGCCGGTGGCCACGGCCGCGAGGGTGCGAAGATCGGTGTACTCGAGCGCCTTCAACGAGATCTCGGCCTCGGCCAGCTTGCGGCGGAAGCTCCAGTCCCCGATGAGCGGCTCGCCGCCGCGTACCGACGCGCGGGCCAGTTCCTTCAGCCGGTTGAGCCGGTACTGGGAGCGCGCCACATCGGCGATGTTGGTGCGCTCGTGCTGGAGCAACACCTTGCCGTAGGTCCAGCCCTTGCCTTCCTCGCCCACCAGGTTCTGCACCGGCACGCGCACGTCCTCGAAGTGCACCTCGTTCACCTCGTGCCCGCCCTCGATAGTGATGATCGGCTTCACGCTGACGCCCGGCGTCTTCATGTCGCAGAGGATGAAGCTGATGCCCTCCTGGCGGCGCTCGACGTCCTGGCTGGTGCGCGCCAGCAGGAAGATCCAGTCGGCATGCTGGCCCAGCGTGGTCCAGGTCTTGGTGCCGTTGATGACGTACTCGTCGCCGTCACGGTCCGCGCGGGTCTTCAGCGAGGCCAGGTCGGAGCCGGCGCCCGGTTCGGAGTAACCCTGGGCCCACCAGACGTTGCTCTCCAGGATGTCGGGCAGGAAGCGCTCCTTCTGCGCGTCGTTGCCGAAGGTGTAGATGACGGGCCCGACCATGCTCAGGCCGAAAGGAATCAGCCGCGGCGTGTTGTAGCGTGCCATCTCCATGGAGAAGATGTATTTCTGCACCGGGCTCCAGCCCGTGCCGCCGTACTCGACCGGCCAGTTCGGCGCGATCCAGCCCTGCTTGTAGAGGATCTTCTGCCAGCGGATGAAGTCCTCGGGATCGGGCTCGATCCCGTTGTTCATCTTGTAGGCGATGTCCTCCGGGTACTTCTCGTCGAGGAAGCTCCTCACTTCCTCACGGAATGCTTTCTCCTCGGCGGTGAAATTTACATCCATGGTGCTGTCCTGATACTGACAATTGGGGGTGCGAGACCCCGTGTCCGCGGCCGCGCCCGGTCGGGCACGCAACGGCCGCTGCGGCCGCTGCGGAGGCGGCCGCCGAAACAGTCCCGGCCGTACGCCCGGGACCCCCTCAACCCCGGCAGAATAGCATTATATTGCACTGCACAACAATGCGGTGAACCCCGCGGAAATCCGGACAGAAGCTGTGTTCCGGCGGCCGGCCTGCGGCTCCACATCGGCTCCCGCGGCCGTGCTATGGTTACGCCTTTACGGCAGAGGCAGACACAGACGCATGACCCGCGGCACACCGCAGACACCCGTAGTCACCGACGCCCTGGCGCGGCCGCTGCGCGACCTGCGCATCTCGGTGCTGGACCGCTGCAATTTCCGTTGCCCCTATTGCATGCCGGCATCGACGTTCCACGCGGATTACCAGTTCCTGAAACGGCGCGAGCGCCTTACGTTCGACGAGATTCACCGGGTCGCACGCGCCGCGGCGAGTCTGGGTGCGACGAAGCTGCGGCTGACGGGCGGCGAGCCCCTGCTGGAGAAGCGGCTGCCGGAGCTGGTGGCGCTTCTCGCCGACATCCCGGGCGTGACGGACCTGGCGCTGACGACCAACGGGATGCTGCTGGCCCCGGTGGCCCGCCGTCTGGCCGAGGCCGGACTCTCCCGGGTCACGATCAGCCTGGACAGCCTGGACCCGACCGTATTCCGGCGCATGAGTGGCGGCCGGGGCCGGCTCGACGACGTGCTGGAGGGCATCCGCGCGGCGGACGAGGCGGGACTGGCGCCGGTGAAGATCAATGCGGTCATCCAGAAGGGCGTCAACGACGGGACTGTGCCGGAATTGCTCGAGTACTTCCGCGGTACCGGCCATATTGTCCGACTGATCGAGTACATGGACGTCGGCAACCGCAACGGCTGGCGCATGGACCAGGTCGTGCCCTCGCGGGAGCTGCTCGCCCGGATCACGGAGCGCTGGCCGCTGCGGCCCGTGGGCCGCAACTATGCCGGCGAGGTGGCCCGGCGCTACGTGTACGAGGACGGCGCAGGCGAGATCGGTTTCATCTCGAGCGTGACCGAGCCGTTCTGCGGCTCCTGCAATCGTGCGCGGCTGTCGGCGGACGGCACGTTGTATACCTGTCTGTTCGCCAGCCACGGGACCGACCTGCGCGAGGCGCTCCGCGACGGTGCGGACGTGGACGAGATTACCGATATAATCCGCAGGATATGGCTGCAGCGCGCCGATCGGTACAGCGAGCTGCGCACGCCGGGCGCGGCCCAGGCCCACGTCCTGCGCAAGGTCGAGATGTACCGAATCGGCGGTTAGGTAGTCAGCCGGGAAGCGAGCAGTGGGAGCATCCGATCTCAGTCACATCGACGAACGGGGCCGGCCGCGCATGGTCGACGTCGGCGGCAAGGCCGTCACCCGGCGGGAAGCGGTCGCACGCACGCTGGTGAGGCTGCCGGAGGCCGTGGCGTCCCGTCTGGCCGACGGCGAGCTGAGTACGGCCAAGGGTCCGGTGTTCGCCACCGCAGTCGTGGCGGGAGTCATGGCGGCCAAGCGCACCCATGAGCTGATACCTTTCTGCCATCCGCTCGGCCTGGACGACTGCGATATCGAGATCGAGGTGCGCGATCCGGCGACGCTCGCCATCACCTGCCGCTGCCGCATCACGGCGAAGACGGGCGTGGAGATGGAAGCGCTCACCGGCGCCAGCGTGGCGGCGCTCACCGTCTACGACATGTGCAAGGCACTGTCCCACGACATCGTGATCGGCGAGACCCGGCTGATCGCGAAGACCGGAGGCAAAAGTGACTTTCATCACGAGGACTGACCGTTGGATGGCGAACGCATGAGCAAGCAGGTAACGGTGCGTTACTTCGCCGCCTTCAGGGAGCGCGCGGGCAGGGCAGAGGAAGCGCTGGAGACCGAGGCGGACACCGCCGCCGATCTCTTCGAAGCGCTTCGCGACCGCCACGGCTCGGCGGAGCCCCGCGGACACTGCAAGGTGGCCATCAACGACGAGATGGCCGACTGGACGACGCCGCTGAAGGACGGGGACACGGTGCTGCTTTTCCCACCGGTGGCGGGCGGATGAGCGAAGTGGTGATAAGCCCTCACCCGATTGTGCCCGGCGAGCTCGGCGCTGCGCTCACGGAGCCGGGCGCCGGAGCGTTCGTCGGCTTCGAGGGACGCGTGCGCAACCGGAACGAGGGCCGGGCAGTCGAGCGGCTCGAGTACGAGGCCTATGCCCCGCTGGCGGAGAAGGAGGGCGCGCGCATCATCGCCGAGGCCTGCGAGCGCTGGCCCATCCTCTCCGCGCACTGCGTGCATCGTACCGGCATGCTCGAGATCGGCGATTACGCGGTCTGGGTGGGCGTCGTCTCGCCCCACCGGGACGAGGCTTTCGCCGCGTGCCGCTACATCATCGACGAGGTGAAGGTGCGGCTGCCGATCTGGAAGAAAGAGTATTACACCGACGGTGACTCGGGCTGGGTCAACTGCGAGCGCTGCGCCGCCGGCCACCAGCACGAATCGGCGTCGGCCGGCTAGCCTCCCTCCCGCGCGAGCGCTGCCGCGTCGGCCGGCGTGTCGATGTCCGTGGCAGCCCGCCGGCATTCCACCGCGATCACCTCGTGCCGGTGCCGTTCGATCAGCGGCCGGGCGCCCCGGTCGCCGGTGAGTGCGCGCAGCTCCGGGAACAGCCGGCGCGGGAAGATGGCCGGGACGCCGAGAATATCGCCACCGTCATCGCCGCACTCATTGCCGCCGCGGCCCCCATAACGGCTGGCCGCGATGGCATCCGGGCGGCTGCGCCAGGCTGCCGCCAGGCGGGCGAGGTCGGTCTCGTCGACCAGGGGCTGGTCGGTGAGCAACACCAGCAGGCCGTCGCAATCGTCCGGCAGGCACTCGACTCCCAGAACCAGCGAGCTGGACAGGCCCCGCTGCCAGTGCTCGTTCACCACGAAGTAGCGCGCCACCTCGCCGGCGGCTTCCAGCACCCGCGTATATTCAGCGCCGAGCACGAGCAGGCTGCGGCCGCCGCAGGGGCCGGCGGCCAGGCGCAGCGCGCGCCGCACCAGTGCTTCGCCGCCGAAGGTCAGCAGCTGCTTCGGCGCGCCCAACCGGCGCGAGCCGCCGGCGGCCAGGACCAATGCGAACAGCAACGGGTCGCGCGCACTCACGTCAGCCCCGGCGCTGCCGCGCGATGCGATGCGAGACCCGCGGGCGTTCCTCGCCGCGGTGGTAGCGAAAGGCGGCGGCGAGCACCTCCATGTCGCCCCGGGTCAGCCGGCGGTGCTGGCGCAGGTGTTCCAGCCAGGATTCGTCCACGAACACTTCCACGAACAGCCGCTCGTCCTCGGTGTCCTGGAACAGCCCCCAGGTAATGGCGCCGTTGCGCAGCCGGAGCTTGCGTACCGGCTGCATGGCGGCGGCGAAATCGTCGGCGTCCGCCGGATCGATCTCGTAACGGATCTCCACCAGCACGGGCCCCTGGTCCTGCTGGATCGTGAATGGCACGCTGGGATCGGGAATGGGGGTCACGAGCGTCGGATCGGCGCTGGCGTAGCGGCGCATGTTCAGCGGCACGCCGAGCGCGAGGCCGACCAGGCCGACGACCGCGGCGTACACCAGCGCCTCGGACAGCGACGTCAGCGATGCGATCTTGCCCCAGAAAGCCGCCGCGCCGGCGACGGTGCCCATGAAGCTCGCCAGGAAGACGGCCAGCCCGCGGGCGCGCACCCACTCGGGCAGGGAGAGCTGCGCGACCACCTGCAGCGTGGACAGCACCGAGACCCAGGAGGCTCCCAGCAACAGCATGGCCGGTGCCAGCCACCAGGCGTCGCGGACGAAGGCCAGGGCCAGGGCGGCGGCGATGGTGCCCGCCGAGCCCAGCGTCACCAGCGCGTCGTCGGACAGAAAGCGGCGCAGCCGCGCCAGGTTGAGGCCGATCAGGACGGCGCCGACGCCCACCGCGCCGAGGAGCCGTCCGTAGACCTCCGGGCCGGCGCCCATCTCCTCGCGCACGATCAGTGGCAGGAAGGCCACCGGGGCGCTTACCAGCACGAAGTAGAGGATGCCCCGGGCGATGACCACCTGCAGCCCGGCGGAGCGCCGGGCGTAGCGCAGGCCCATGCGCACGGCGCCGAAGAAGCGTTCGCTGGGCAGCGTGCTCTGGCGCCGCGGCGTGCGCGAGAAGAACATCACGGCGAGCACGCCCAGGTAGCTCGCGCTATTGATGAGGAAGACGAATCCCGGCCCGGCCGCGGACAGCAGCAGGCCCGCCAGCACGGGGCCGATGGCGCGGGAGACGTTGAACGCGATGCCGTTCAGCGTGACTGCGGCGGGCAGTTCGGAGCGTGGCACCAGATCCGGGATGAGCGCGGAGAAGGCGGGCATCATCATCGCCGCGCCGGTGCCCATGGCGAAGGTCATGGCGAGCAGCCCCCACGCCGTGACATTGCCGGTGACGGTGAGCACGCCCAGCACGCCGGCGGAGACCATCAGCCAGCTCAGCGCGAACAGCAGGAAGCGGCGGCGGTCGACGATGTCGGCGAGTGCGCCGGCAGGCAGGGCCAGCAGGAAGGTAGGCAGCAGGGCGGCCGCCTGCACCAGCGCCACCATCACCGGGTCCGGCGCGAGCGAGGTCATCAGCCAGCCGGCGCCGGTGTCGTGCATCCAGCTGCCGACGGTGGAGACCAGCAGCGCGACCCACAGCCAGCGGAAGATGGGCCGGCGGAACGGCGCCAGGCCGCCCGGGTCCGGCGCCGCCGACGGTTCCCCGGACGACACCGGCGACGGTTTCGCTGCGGTTTCGGCTGTCGACGACACGGGGACTCCTCGCCCTGACACCGGCGCCGGGCGGCGCCTCGCGGGCATTATGGCACGGCGGTCCGCTTGGGCATTCGGCGGGGCGCAACCTATAATGGCCGCTCTTTCGACAGCCGGCGGAGACCTCCGCCGGGCGGGGAACGATAGCTATGACGAAACTGGCAGGCAGGAGCGCGATCGTCTCCGGCTCGGGGCGAGGCATCGGCCGCGCCATCGCGATGAAGCTCGCCGCCGAAGGAGCGCACGTCGTGGTGAACGACCTGGACGCCGGTCCGGCGGAGGAGACGGTGCACGAGATCGAGTCGGCCGGCGGCGTGGCGGTGGCCGTGCCCGGCGACGTCTGCGACGCGGAGTTCGCGCAGCAGTTCGTCGATGCGGCGGTCGAGCAGTTCGGCGGCATCGACATCATCGTCAACAACGCCGGTTACACCTGGGACAACGTCATCCAGAAGATGAGCGACGAGCAGTTCCAGGCGATGCTGGACATCCATCTCGTGGCGCCGTTCCGCATCCTGCGCGCCGCGTTGCCCCACATCCGCAAGGCGGTGACGGCGGAAGAGGAGGTGGGCCGCATCGTGCAGCGCAAGGTGGTCAATATCTCCTCGACTTCCGGCGTGTACGGCAACCTCGGACAGATCAACTACGCCGCGGGCAAGGCCGGCATCGTCGGCATGACGAAGACGCTGGCGAAGGAGTGGGGGCGCTACCACGTCAACGTGAACGCGGTCGCCTTCGGGCTGATCCACACCCGGCTCACCCAGCCGCTGCAGGGCGAGCAGGCCAGCATCGACGTGGGCGGGCGCGACATCAGCGTGGGTGTGCGCCAGGAACGGCTCGACGCCGCGGCGAAGACCGTGCCGCTCGGCCGCGGCGGCACGCCGGAGGAGGCGGCCGGCGCCGTCTATCTGCTGTGCACCCCCGAGGCCGACTACATCAACGGCCAGTGCGTCGTCTGCGACGGGGGGCGGGTCTGATGCCGGTCGTGCTCAGCGTGGAGGACGCCAAGGCGCTGGAAGGCAAGGAGGTCGGCGTCTCCGACTGGGTCACGGTGGACCAGCACAGCATCGACCTGTTCGCGGAGGCGACGGGCGATCACCAGTGGATCCACGTCGATCCCGAGCGGGCGGCCGCGGAGATGCCCGAGGGCAGGACCATCGCGCACGGCTACATGACGCTGGCCCTGATACCGACGCTCACCGCCGACTTCGTGGAGATGCCGACGCTTACCCGGACCATCAACTTCGGCTGCAACAAGGTCCGCTTCCAGAGCATGGTGCCGTCCGGCAGCCGGGTGCGGGCGCGGGCCACCGTGAAGCAGGCCCGTCAGCGCGCCGGTGCGCTGCATCTCGTGAGCGAGATCCGCATCGAGGTGGAGGGGCAGAAGAAGCCGGCCTGCATTGCCGAGACCATCGGCCTGTATTTCCTGGACTGATATTTCCCGGACCGCGCGGGCGCCCTCAGCGCTCGGTCGGCAGTCGCTCGGCGAGCAACTCCACCCAGTGGCGCACCGGCCGGTCGGTGCCGGCGGCCAGGTGGTGCAGGCAGCCGATATTGCCGGTCACGATCTCCGCCGGCTCGCCCGCCTCCAGGTCCGCCAGCTTGCGCTCGCGGATGCGCTCGGACAGCACCGGCTGCAGCAGCGAGTAGGCGCCGGCCGAGCCGCAACAGGCGATGGACTCGCCCACCGGCGCCAGGTCCACTCCCTGGCGGGCCAGGAGCTCCCTGACCGTGTCGCCCTCGCCCAGCGCGTTCTTCAGCGTGCAGGGGCAATGCAGGGCGACCTTGCCTCCCCGGGCGGGCGACTGCGGCGGCCGGAGCGGCGGGAGTTCCTCGGCGGCGAGTACCCGTCCGATGTCCCTGGCGGCGGCCGCCACACGGCGGGCGGGTTCGGCCAGTTCGGGATCGTCTGCGAACAGCCGTTCGTAGTCCTGCACGAACGCGCCGCAGCCGGTGGCGGTGATGACCACCGCCTCCGCGCCCGCGTCCAGGGCGTGCGACCATTCCCGGATACGCTGGCGGGCGAGCGCCAGGCCGCCGTCCTGGTCGCCGAGGTGGTAATCCATGGCGCCGCAGCAGCCGGGCGGCGCGGGCGTGAGGGAGACGCCGGCGGCATCCAGCAGGCGCGCCGCCGCCCGGTCGATGCCGGGCGAGACCACCGGCTGCACGCAGCCGTTCAGGGCGATCATGCGCCGCCGGTGGCGGGGTGTGGGCCAGGGCCCGGCCCGGCCGGGCGCGAGCAGGCGGCGCCTGAGATCCGGCGGGAGCAGGAAGCGGAACGCGTTGCCCAGCTGCAGCACCGCTCGCAGCAGCCGCCGGGAGCCGAACAGGAAGCGCAGGGCGCGGCGTTGCATGCGCTCCGCCAGCGGTCGGCGCACGCGGGCGTCCACCCGGGCGCGGCCGATGTCCAGCAGTTCGTGATAACGCACGCCCGAGGGGCAGGTGGTCTCGCAGGCCTGGCAGGTGAGGCAGCGGTCGAGGTGGATCTGGGTCTCCCGCGTCACCTCTCCGCCCTCCAGCGCGCGCCTGATGAGGTAGATGCGTCCGCGGGGACCGTCGAGTTCGTTGCCGAGCACCTGGAACGTGGGGCAGGTGGCGTTGCAGAAGCCGCAGTGGACGCAGGTGCGTATGACCGCGGCGGCGCGCCGGCCCTCGGGCCGGTCTCTCAGGTCCGCGGTGAGGTGCGTCTCCACGTCAGAGCGTCCCGTACATCCGGCCCGGATTGAAGACGCCCGCCGGGTCCAGCGCCGCCTTCAGTCGGCGGTGCAGCGCGAGCAGCGCGTCGGGTAGCGGGTGGAAGGCGGGGACGGCGTCGTCGCCGCCCCGGTAACGGGTGGCGTGGCCGCCCGCAGCCGTCGCAGCCGCACGGACGGTGTCCGCGTCGGCTTCGGTGGCGATCCAGCGCTGGGCGCCCGCCCAGTCGATCAGCTGACGTCCGGGCAGCCGCAGCGGCGGCGTGGCGGCCGGGACCGACAGGCGCCACAGGGGCAGCGGCGTCGCGAAGATGCCGGTGCGCTGATCCCGCAGCGCTTCCCAGTGGGCCGCATCGCTCTCCTCGCCGCCGAGGGATCGTTCGATGTCGTGCCTTGCCGCGGCGACCGCGCCCGCGGCACCGGACAGCCGCAGCCGCAGCACGCCTTCGCCGTAGCTCGCGGCGCTGAGCGGCAACGGTTGCATGGCGAGCCGGCACATCTCGCGGATGGCGTCCGCCTCGTCGCACTCCCGCGCCAGCGTGATCGTCACCGGCGGTACGGGCAGCACCTTCAGGGAGACCTCGGTCAGCAGGGCGAGGCAGCCCATGCTGCCCGCCAGCAGGCGCGAGACGTCGTAGCCGGCCACGTTCTTCATGACCCGGCCGCCGAAGGCGAGCGGCTGGCCGCGGCCGTCCAGGACCCGGCAGCCCAGGACGTAGTCCCGCAGCGCGCCGCGGAACGGCCGCGCCGGCCCGGACAGCCCGGCGGCGACGGCGCCGCCCAGGGTGCTCTCCCGCGCCAGCCGGGGCGGCTCGAAGGGCAGCATCTGGCCCTCGGCGGCCAGCGCGGCTTCCACCTCCGCCAGCGGCGTGCCGGCGCGGGCGGTGATCACCAGTTCGCTCGGCTCGTGGGCCAGGATGCCGCGGCAAGTCTCGGTGCCGAGTTGTGCGCCGCGCACGGCATGGCCCAGGAAGTCCTTGCTGCCGCCGCCGCGGATCGCGAGCGCCTCGCCGGCCGCGGCGGCTTCGCGGATGCGCCCGGCCAGGACCGTCAGCGCGTCGTCGGCCGCCTGTTTCGCCTCCGCCACGGTCAGAAGCGTTCCAGCTCGGGATGCGGCAGCTTGCCCCGGTGCACGTGCATGCCGCCGATCTCGGCGCAGCGGGCGAGCGTCGGTACGGCCTTGCCCGGGTTCATGAGGCCGCGAGGGTCGAAGGCCGCCTTGATGCCGTGGAAGGCGGCCAGTTCGGCGTCGGAGAACTGCACGCACATCTGGTCGATCTTCTCCCGGCCCACGCCGTGCTCGCCGGTGATGGTGCCGCCGACGCTCACGCAGAGCTCCAGGATGTCGCCGCCGAGGCGTTCGGCCTTCTCGAGTTCGCCGGGGTTCATGACGTCGTAGAGGATCAGCGGGTGCAGGTTGCCGTCGCCGGCGTGGAACACATTCGCGACGCCCAGCCCGTAGTGCTCCGCAAGGTCGCTGATGCCCTGCAGCACCCGGGCGATTTCCCGCCGGGGGATGGTACCGTCCATGCAGTAGTAGTCCGGCGAGATGCGCCCGACGGCGGGGAACGCGCTCTTGCGCCCCTGCCACAGCCGCGCTTGCTCGGCGGCCTCCGTCGCCTCGCGGACGCCACGGGCGCCGGCGGCGTCGAGGATGGCGCGCACCCGCTCCGCCTCGTCGGCGACGTCTCCCTCCACGCCGTCCAGCTCGCAGATGAGGATGGCGGCCGCGTCGGTGGGGTAGCCGGCGCCGCAGAACGCCTCCGCGGCGCGGATGGCGGGCGCGTCCATCATCTCCAGCCCGGCGGGCACGATGCCGGCGGCGATGATGGCGGCCACGGCATCGCCGGCCGCACCGACCGCGTCGAAACCGGCCAGCAGCACGCGCCGGCAGGCGGGCACCGGCAGGAGATTCACGGTGACTTCCGTGATGACGCCGAGCATGCCCTCGGAGCCGGTGAGGAGCGCCGTGAGGTCGAATCCGGGGCCGTCGAGCGCGGCCGAGCCGAGGCGCAGGCGGTCGCCGTCGATGGTGACCAGCTCCAGCGATCGGACATTGTTCACGGTCAGCCCGTACTTCAGGCAATGCACGCCGCCGGCGTTCTCCGCCACGTTGCCGCCGATCGAGCAGGCGATCTGGGAGGAGGGGTCCGGCGCGTAATAAAGGCCGAGGCCGCGCACGGCCTCGGAGATGGCGGAGTTGGTGACGCCCGGCTGCACACGGGCACAGCGATTGTCCCTGTCCACCTCGAGGATGCGGTTGAAGCGGGTCATCACCAGCAGCACGGCTTCGGCCAGCGGCAGCGCGCCGCCGGACAGGCCGGTGCCGGCGCCGCGGGTCACCACCGGCACGCCCATGTCGTTCATCCGGCGCATGAGCGACTGCACCTGGTCCACCGTCTCCGGCAGCACCACGGCGGCGGGGCGCTGGCGGTAGGCGGAGAGCCCGTCGCACTCGAAGGGCGCGATCGCCTCGTCGCTGTCGAGCACCGCCCCGGCCGGCAGCAGCGCGCGCAGCGCGGCGAGCAGCCGGCCGCGGTCCACCCGCGGCAGATCGCCGTCCAGCCGCGGGTCGTGCCCGGCGCTCACGGCGCGCCCTCCGCGAGTATGGCGGCACCCGCTTCACCGAGCAGTCCGTCCACGCGCCGTCGGTCGCCGTCGCCGAGCGCCGCATGGCGCTCCCGCAGCCGGGCCAGACACTTGGCCTGATAACGGAACGTGCCCTGCCGCCATACATGACCGCGGATGCTCAGCTCGAACTCGTCTTCGCCGGCGGCGACGGCCGCGGCGTTCGCCGCCAGGAAGGGCAGGTAGACTTCGCCGCAGAGTCCGAGCAGTCCGTCCAGCAGGGCGCCGCCCGCGGTCTCGAAATCCAGCCATTCGCCCTCGATGCCGCTGGCATCGTCCAGGTGTGCGACCCAGCGGAAGGCGTAGGGCGTCTCGGCGCGCATCAGGCCGGCCGGCGTGGGGTCGCTCGCGAGCTGGGAGAGCTGCCCGTACAGGCCGAAGTCGGCCACGGACGGCCGGCTGCCGAACAGGAAATGACGCTCGGTGACGTGAGCATCGAGCAGCCCGACGAGTTCGCGGAAGGTCTCCTCGATGAGCGGGCGGTTGCCCTCCGTGCAGCCCACCAGCGGCATGCGGGCGATCTGCCGTTCCGCGAAAGCCGCGGCCGTGCGCTCGATGGCGGCACGTCCCTGTCCCGCCAGCCGGTCGAAGGCGCCCCAGTGACTGAAGGCCTGCTGGTCGGGGTGCCGGTACCAGCGGTAGTGGAACATCATCTTCGTGCCCCACTCGTCGGCGAAGTCCTCGATCAGCCAGGCGAGGAACGCGAGCGCAGCGTCATCCGGCAGCAGGGAGCGCATGGGCGGGAGGTCGCGCTCCAGCATCTCTATCATCGGCGTGGAGTCCACGTGCCAGCTGCCGTCCGGGAACAGCAGCACCGGTATCACCGGCGGGCGCACGTGGGCGATGGCTTTGTCGCCGGGCGTGGCGCTCACGAAGATATGCGGCAGCCGCCGGTAGCGGAGCACGGCGCGCATCTTCATGGAGTAGGGCGAACCCAGCGCCCCGTAGATGGTGTATGGCCCTTCCATTCGGTACCCGGCGGCCGTCGGATCGACTCCTGCCAGCTTACCGGCGGGACCGGCTCAGACCAAGCCGGGATGCGGGAGCCGGGGCGGAGGCGCCCGGCGGGCGTTCACGGTGCGGCGGCCCACTCCGTCGCGGCGTCCAGCTCGCCTGCCGGGAAGTGTCGCGTCTCCGCGGCCACGAAATGGCCGACGATGTGCGGGATCAGCCTCATGACCCGGTCGTCGCCCACCAGCGCCACCTTGGCGACCTGGCGATGGTGCTGGCGGATGAAGGTCAGGTGCTCGACGAGGGCGCCGAAGTCTTCCCAGCCCGGGAAATCCTCCGCATGGATCACCACTCCGTTCAGGTCGCCGTGCATGCGTATGAAGCCGTCCACCGCCTTGGCCAGCTTGCGGAAGTCGTCCTCGCTCAGTTCGGATTCCGGCTCAACGAAGAGAAGCCGGCGGCGGACGTCGAATCGGTGCTGCAGCATGTCTGGGCCTCGTCTGGATTGGCGGCTGTCCCGCGAACGGGCAGCGCGCGTCGATTATGTAACATCGTCGGCCCGGTTGAAACCGCGGCGGTCCGCAAAAAAAAGCGGCGAGCCGAAGCTCGCCGCCCATTTCGATCGGCCAGTGCCGATCGACTGTCTCCGACCGGCGAGTGCCCGTCAGTCGAAGTTGATGCCGAATGCCAGCCCGTAGCGACGCGGCTCGAGGGTGAAGACATTCGTGAACAGACCCGACGAGGGGTCGGTGACGTAGAGACCCGTCACGTTGTCGTCGTCCGCCAGGTTCTGCACGAAGCCGCGCAGATACCAGCCGCCGTCGTCCGGCGTCAGCGTCACCTGCGCGTTGATGATGTCCCAGCTCTCGATGCGATCGATCGGGTCGCGGTTGAAGATGCGTCCCCAGCTGTCGTCCTGCCAGTAGTAATCGCCGCGGATGCTCAGCTCGTAGCCGCTGGCCAGCGGGAAGGTGTACTGGGCGCCGAAGCTGAACGAGAGTTCCGGCGAGTTCTGCAGCTCGTTGCCTTCCAGCGGCACCCGGTTGCCGTCCGTCCAGGTATAGGGTAGGCCGAAGGCCGAGAAGTCGAGGCCGGCCAGCGTCTCACACACGGAGAATGGCAGTGGCCCGAACACCGGGGCCAGTTGTGGCACGGCGGCGATCAGCGACTGCAGCGTCGGGATCACCGGCGGGCCGCCATTGGCGTTGATGACGCAGTTGGAATAGTTGGTGTAATCCTTGATCAGCGTCGCGCCCGGGTCGCCACCGGTCGGGTCGCGTGTGTCGACCAGGGATACCTCGCCGATCTCCGTCTTGAGATACGACAGGTTCGCGTTGATCAGCCACCGGTCTGAGGGCAGCATCGTCAGCTCCAGCTCCGCGCCCCAGATCTTCGAATCCACGTTGTCGTTGAACGAGGTTCGGTTCTGGATGCGCGAGACCTGCAGACCCTCGTAGTCGTAATAGAAGCCGGTGAGATTCGCCTGCATGCGGCCGCCGGCGAGGGTGTTCTTGGTGCCGATCTCGTAGGCGTTGATGAACTCCGGCTCGAAGTTCGGGCTGGTATTCGGGAACACGGCCGGATCGAACGGCGGGTTGAAGCCGCCGCCTTTGTAACCCCGCGAATAGGAGCCGTACACGAGCGTGTTCTCCGTGAAGCCGATGTCCGGCGTCCAGTCGACCACCAGGCGCCCGGTCGTCTCCGTGAACTCCACCGTGTCCTCCCGGTAGGGCGGCAGCACGACGCTGTCCGAGCCGATCGGCGTCGGTTGCCCGGCGAACAGCGGCGCGCGGTCGCGGATCTCCTTCTCGTCCCGGGTGAAGCGCAGCCCCATGGTGATCCTCACGGTGTCCGCCGGCGCGAAATACAGCTCGCCGAAAGCCGCCGAGGAGGTGAGGCCGTAGAAGTCGGTATCGCTGTGGAAGAACGGCGTGGGGATGGCGATGCCGTCGACGCCGGAGCCGAGCAGCGAGAAGTAGTCGAGGCCGTTGGACACCACGTAGTAGTCCGTCCAGTTTTCGTAGTCGAACCAGTTGGCGCCGACGAGGTAGTTCCAGGCGCCGTCATAGTCGGAGGACAGCCGCAGCTCGAACATGACCTGGTCGCTCTCGCCCGAGGAACGGTCGTAGGCATCCACCAGATTCGAGAAGCCGCGGATCTCGCCGCCGATCACGCCCACGCTGGAATCGGTGATCTCGGAGATCGGCACGGTGCCCTGGGAGAAGTACGTGTTGTAGACGATCGGGAAGGCCGCCTGCATCGTCGCCGCCCAGACCGGATCGGAGAGTGCGGGATAGGGTTGCCCCACCGCGTTGTTGTAGTCCGCCTCCGAGAACACGCTGGTGTCCTGGTACCCCGCGAGCAGATTCAGCGTGTGACGCTCGAAGCGGTGCTCGACCTGGAAGTCCAGAAAGAGTTCGTCGGACTTGTAGATCGGGTCGAAGTCCATGTGGACCTGACGGAAGTCCGCCGGATTCGGGGAATTCGCGTACAGGTCCAGTCCGAATGGCGCCAGCGCCACCGGGCCGAGGATCAGGTCGCTGGAGAGACCGCCGGCGATGGTAGCGGCCGAATTCGGCAGCTCGAACTCCAGCCGGTCCGGCAGGCAGCCCAGCACCGCGGTCGGGTCGTTGTTGCACATCTGCTTCTGCGACCGGGTGCGGCTCGAGTCCTCGTCGAACCAGGAGGCCATGAAGTCGACGGTGGTGGCGTCGCTCGGCAGCCAGCGCAAAGCGGCCCGGACCGCGTAGCTGTCTCTGTCGTCGACGTCGTTGCCGGTGAACAGGTTCTCGGTGTAGCCGTCGCGTTTGGTGACGATGCCGGCGAAGCGTGCGAACAGGTCGTCCGTCAGCGGGAAATTGACCATGCCCTTGGCCTGGGTGCTCGAGTAGTCGCCGAGCTCCACTTCGGTCGACGCCTCGAAGGCGTCCCCGGGCTTGTTGGTGATCATGTTGACGACGCCGCCGGTGGCATTACGGCCGAACAGCGTGCCCTGCGGGCCGCGCAGTATCTCGATCCGCTCGATGTCGAAGTAGGGCAGCTCGAACAGACGCGGCGCATTCAGCGGCAGGTCGTTCACGTGGATGCCCACGCCGCTGTCGGAAGATGCCGCCACCAGGGCGTTGCCGATGCCGCGGATCTGGAAGTTGTTACCGGTGAAGTTCGCCTTGGAATAGGTGACGTTCGGCGTGGAGAATTGCAGATCGGTGAATTGCTCGATCTGCAGTCTTTCGAGTGCCGCCGCGTCGAACGCGGAGACCGCGATGGGCACTTCCTGCAGCGACTGGGCCCGACGCTGGGCCGTGACCACCACTTCCTCGACGAAGACGCCCTCAGCGGATCTTCCGGACGATCTTCCGGACGAATCCTGCTGAGCATGGAGCCCGGACCCGGTTGCGAACAAAGCAGAGACGAACAGTATGGTTGCGCCTGCCGGCAGATACCGGCGGCGTGATGAGACACGCTTCATAATCCTCCCCCTTACAGATTTTGAAGCGGCCGGTCACATTGCGTAACCGACCGGCGGCACGCTAATTGCCGGGGTGGAGTCTAGCAGGTCGAACACGAGTTCACATGCTGCGGTTGCGATGACACGGCCGACCGGCAGGGTGGTCAAAGTTGCTCACTTCACATAGTGTATCGGCGTGTTCGAACAGGGACCGCATCGATGCTGAACCACCCCATGCCGAGAAGACTGAGGACATTCGCCGCCGTCGTACTGCTCGCCGCCGTGAGCGTGCAGGCGCAGCCCGCGGAGTTCACGGAGTACCCGACCTACTTCACCCATGCCAACGGCATCTCGATCGCCTATCAGGAGTTCGGGAACGCGGACGATCCGGTGGTGCTTCTGGTGATGGGCTTAGGCGCCCAGCTCATACACTGGCCGGATGAGCTCGTGCTGGAGCTCGCCGACGCCGGCTACCGGGTGATCCGTTTCGACAACCGGGATGCCGGCCTCTCGGAGAAGCTGTGGGAAGCGGACAGGCTCGGGTGGTGGCCGATGATCAAGTTCCGGCTCGGCTGGGACCTGGATCCGCCCTACGACCTGAACGACATGGCGGCGGATACCGTCGGCCTGATGGATACGCTCGGCATCGAGGAGGCTCACGTCGTCGGCGCCTCGATGGGCGGCATGATCGCCCAGATCGTGGCGGCCCGGCACCCGGACCGGGTGCTCACCCTGACCTCCATCATGTCGACCAGCGGCGATGCGGACCTGCCGCCCGGCGATGCCGAGGTCACCGAGAAGTTGCTGACCCGTTCGTCGGAGTCGGCCGGCCGGGAGGAGGCGATCGCCCGGACGGTCGACCTGGTGGGCGCCATCGGCAGTCCGACCCACGGCTACAGCGAGGAATACCTCTACGCCTATCTCAGCCGCAGCTACGACCGCAGTCACTACACCCCGGGCGTCGGCCGCCAGCTCTGGGCGGTGCTCGGCTCCGGCGACCGGAACGAGCTGCTGCCGCAGATCGGCGCGCCGACGCTGGTCATCCACGGCGAGGCGGATCCCCTGGTACCCGTCGAGCATGGCAGCCACACCGCCGAGCTGGTGCCCGGCGCCGAGCTGCTCGTCGTCGAGGAGATGGGACACGCGATGGAGCCGTATTTCCTGCCGGAGATCACGGGCGCCCTGCTGGATCATTTCGCCGCCGTGACGGCGCCCGTCGCCGCCCGCTGAAGCCGCCGTAACCTCCCCGTCACGGAGTCGGCGGGGAAGTGAGAGCTGTTCCCTGGTTCGCACCGCGGCGCGGGTGTATTTTGTCATGTCCGTACACTCGACAGGGAAGCGACGCAAATGTCCACGGCGGCCGACGAGTTCGATAACGAGTTCGGTAACAACGGACACGACGAGGCCCGGGAGGTCCCCTTCGACCCGGAGGACCCCGCGCTCTATCTGAACCGCGAACTCACCTGGCTCGCGTTCAACCGGCGGGTGCTGACGGAGGCCGAGCGCGAGCGGAACCCGCTGCTGGAGCAGCTGAAGTTCCTGGCAATCGTGAGCTCCAACCTGGACGAGTTCTTCATGAAGCGCATCGGCGGCCTGAAGCAGCAGGAAGGCGCCGGCGTCAGCACGCTGACGGTGGACGGGCGCAGCCCATCCGAGCAGATCGCCGAGTGTTATGCCGAGATCAGCGACCTGCTGGCCGACCAGTCGGTCATCCTCGGCGAGCTGATGAAGGCGCTCGCGGCCGAAGGCATCCGGGTGCTGGACTTCGAGGAGCTGGACGCGGAGCAGCGCGAACAGGCCCGCGGCTTCTTCGAGCAGAACGTCTTCCCGCTGCTCACGCCGCTCGTGATCGACTCGGCCCATCCGTTCCCGTTCATCTCCAACCTGTCGGTCAACCTGCTGGTGCAGGTGTGCCAGCGCGGTGACGACAAGCCTTCGATCGTGCGCATCAAGGTGCCGCTGGGTTCGCGCACGCCCCGTTTCGTGCAGCTCGGCCCGGGCCACACGTTCGTGCCCCTGGAACAGATCATCGAGCATCATCTCGACCTGGTCCTGCCCGGTGTCGACATCGTCTCCTGCGACTTCTTCCGCGTGACCCGCAACGCCGTGGTGGAGCGGGACGAGGAGCAGGCGAACGACCTGCTGGAGCTGATCGAGTCCGAGCTGCGCGAGCGGCGCTTCGCTCCGGTCGTGCGGCTGGAGGTGAGTCATTCGATGAGCGGCGAGGCGCGGGACTACCTGCGACGCCAGCTGGAGCTCACCAGCGCGGACGACATCTTCGAGACCGACGGGCTGCTCGGCAGGGCCGACTACATGCAGCTCGCCACGCTGCCGGTGGCGCATCTCCTGTACCCGCCTCACACGCCGGCGGCCCACGAGAGGCTGGTGCGCGCCAGCTCGGTGTTCGAGGAGATTCGCGCCAACGGGCCGCTGCTGCTGCAGCACCCGTACCAGTCGTTCACCAAGACGGTGATCCGGCTGCTGCGCGAAGCGGTGGCGGATCCGGCCGTGCTCGCCATCAAGACCACCCTCTATCGCACCTCGGAGGACTCCCAGATCGTGCCGCTGCTGATCGACGCCGTGACCAACGGCAAGCAGGTGGCGGTGGTGGTGGAGCTGAAGGCGCGTTTCGACGAGGCGGCGAACATCCGCTGGGCCAACCGGCTGGAGGAGGCGGGCATCCATGTCTCCTACGGCGTGGTCGGCTACAAGGCCCACGCCAAGATGATGCTGATCGTGCGGGACGAGGGCGGCCGGCTGCAGCGCTACGTGCACGTGGGCACCGGCAACTACCACTCCGGCACCGCCCGGCAGTATTGTGACCTGGGCGTCATCAGCGCGGATGAGGACCTGGGTGCGGACGCCTCGGAGTTCTTCAACTCCCTGACCACCGGTTCCCCGCGGCGCCGCAATTACCGCAGGCTGGTGACGGCGCCGGACGACATGAAACCGGCCCTGCTCGCGCGCATCCGCCGGGAGGCGGAGCACCATGCCGCCGGCCGCGGCGCGCTGATCCAGCTGAAGACGAATGCGCTGGAGGACCCGGAGGTCACCTGCGCGCTGTACGAGGCCTCCCGCGCGGGCGTGCCGGTGCAACTCATCGTGCGCGACACCTGCCGTCTGCGCCCGGGCCTGCCGGGCATCTCCGACACCGTGAGCGTGCGCAGCCTGGTGGGCCGTTTCCTCGAGCATACCCGCATCTACTACTTCCGGAACGGCGGCGACGAGGAGTACTTCATCGGCTCGGCCGACTGCATGAGCCGGAACCTCACCAGCCGGGTGGAGACCATCGTGCCGGTGCGCGAGGAGCGGCTGCGCGAGACCCTGCGCCACATCCTGGATCTGCAGCTGGCCGACACCGAGAACGCCTGGCAGATGCTGCCCGACGGGGATTACGTGCATTGCGAGCCCGACGAGCACCCCATCGACTCGCAGCAGATGCTCGCCGGGTGGGCCCAGGAGAAGGCGCAGTCGCCGGCGCTCTGATAAGCACCCCGACCCCTGCCCTGAACCCGTGGCCCGTGATCGTGTGATGGGGGTCACGCCCGCGGCCGCCGCGAGCGGCTACCCTGCTCCGGATCGAAGACCGGCAGGCACGACCCATGTCGACCCCCAGGCAGCAGAGCATGATGGAAGAGCTCGCCCGCATCATGGAGGAGCGGGCGATAGAGACGCTGTTCCATGAGGTGATCGACCGCCGCGAGCGCTGCGTCTTCGGCTACGAAGCCCTCGTGCGCGGCCCCTCGGGGAGCCCGCTGCATCTGCCGCTGAACCTGTTCGCCGCCGCCAGCGCCTTCGGGCGCGCGCGCGAGCTGGAGCTGCTGTGCATCGAGGCGGCGCTGGAGGCGTTCGTCAAGCGGGGGCTGCAGGGTCACCTGTTCCTGAACGCGTCACCGGCCACCTTCCTGCATTTCCGCGAGGAGGTGGATTATCTGCGCGAGGCGATGAGCCGCTGGTGCGTGAAGCCGGCGGACGTGATTCTGGAGCTGACCGAGCAGTCCATGATGCGGGACTACGAGTCCATGCGCGAGGCCGTGATCGGCATCCGCGATCTCGGTTGCCGCATCGCCATGGACGACATGGGTGCCGGCTATTCCAGCATGCGCACCTGGTCGGAGCTGCGCCCCGACTTCGTGAAGCTGAGCCCCGACTTCGTGAGCCACATCGACGTCGATCCCCTGAGATCGGAGTTCCTTCGCTCCATCATCGACATCGCCCGCGCCGGCCAGAGTGCGGTGATCGCCGAGGGCGTGGAGAGCGCCGGGGAGTGCCGGGAGCTGGCCGACCTGGGGGTGGAATACCTGCAGGGCTTCTACTTCAGCGAGCCCGCACTGGAGCCCCCGGCGCCTGACAGCACGCGCATCGAGGCCTGTCTGGCCGACCCGGAACAGAACGAATTCGAGACGCCCGACGGCGTGCTGGCCGGCCGCCTCCTCAACCCGGCGCCGCCGGTGGCGGCTTCGGAGTCCGTGCGGGAATTACTGCGCATCTTCAGCGAGAACGAGGACCGCACGTCCATCGCGGTGGTGGAATCGGGCCATCCGGTCGGCATCGTGCGCCGCGCCCGGCTGTTCCTGATCCTGTCCAAACCGCTGCACATGGAGGTCTACGGGCGCAAGCCGGTGAGCGCCGTGATGGAGACCGACCCGCTGTGCGTCGACGTGGGGCTGCGGCTGGAGCAGGTGAGTCATCTGCTGACGGCGCACTCCAAGCTGCGGCTGGAGCACGATTTCATCCTGACCCGGGAAGGCCGCTACGAGGGAATGGCCCGGACGCTGGACCTGCTGAAGCGCCTGACCGAGCAGCAGGTGAGGCGGGCGCGCTCGGCCAATCCGCTGACCTCGCTGCCGGGCAATGAGTCCATCGACCAGCACATCAACGCGCTGCTGCGTTCGGGCACGGCGTTCACCGCCTGCTACGTCGATCTGGACAATTTCAAGCCGTTCAACGACTTCTACGGCTATGCCCGGGGCGACGAGGTGCTGATGCACATGGCGCAGCTGCTGACCCGCTACGCGAGCCCGGTGTCGGACTTCGTCGGCCACATCGGCGGCGACGACTTCGTGGCCGTCTTCCGCAGCGGCGACTGGCAGGACCGTCTGCGCAGCCTGATGCGGGACTTCGACAAGGAAATCCCGTCGTACTACTCGGAAGAACACCGGGCGGCCCGCGGGATCACGGCCAGGGACCGCTACGGCGTGGAGCGTCACTTTCCGCTGCTGACGATGACGGTGGCCGGCGTCGCCTCGGACGCCCGGTGCTACGCGGACGCGCGCGAGGTGGCCGCCGAACTCAGCCGGGTGAAGCAGAGCGCCAAGACCGCCGAGGGCAGCGGCATGCTGCTCCTGTCCCGCGCCGGGCTGGAGGACATCGGCGGGCCGCGCCTGGCGGCCGTCAGCGCCTAGCCGTGTGCCCGGTCGTGCTCCCTAGTCGTGTGCGATGGGCTCCTCGGTAAAGAGGTAGTCCTTCAGTTCGTCGTTGAATTTCGGATCCCGCCGCCGGATCCACTCGAGCACCATCGCCGCGTGTTCCTTCTCCTCATCGCGGTTGTGCGCCAGGATCCTCCTGAGCTCGTCATCCTTGCAGACGTCGATGCGCTGCTGATACCAGTCCACGGCCTCCAGTTCCTCCATCAGCGAGATGATCGCCCGGTGCATGTCCCGCGTCTCGTCGCTGAGTTCGCTGACGGGTTCGTGGTATCCCTCGTTCGCCATTGCCGATCTCCTCTTGGCAGTCGAAACCTACATCCGGCGCCGCACCCGGCGCCGGTAATCCGGATAGTGCTCGCTCGAGAGTATAGCGGTAGCACGAATCTCTGCGCAGTGTTCACCGGGCCCGGCACAGGCCAAACGGCCTGACGGTCCGGGGTCCGGATCTGCCACGGGCGGCACCGTCATCCATCGGCGGCCTCGTCTGAGAGCGGGCCGGCGTCGGAGCGGGCGACCAGGGTGAGAAAGCAGGCCGCCGAGATACCGGCGGAGCCGTAGATCATGCACATCACCAGGATCTGGTAGCGCACGGCCACGAGCGGGTCTACGCCGGAGAGGATCTGGCCGGTCATCATGCCGGGCAGGGAGACGAGTCCGACCGCCAGCAGTGAGTTGGTGATCGGAATCAGCGCCGCCCGGAACGCGCGGCGGCGGGCATCTGCCGCCTCCACACCGGCGGCGAGTTCCGCCTGCAGGCGCTCGGCCGCGAGACTGACCGTATTCATGGCGTTCGCATAGACCATGCCGGCGAGCGGCACGAAGTAGTCCGGCCGGTACCACGGCGCCAGGTCCAGGACGAACTCCGTCACCAGCAGCAGGTTGGCCGTGCCGCCGGCGGCGATGGCCGCGAGCGAAGGGCCGAGCAGCGCGCGGCGGCGTTGCTTGACCGGCTGCAGAGCGATCCAAGAGGAGGCCAGTATCATCACGCCGACCACGGCCAGGACGATCCAGACGCGCTCGGCCTCGAAGATCCACACGAGCAGATAGCCGATGAGCAGCAGCTGTACGGCCATGCGCACCACCGCGTACACGGCTTCGCGCCAGTTTTCGGACCAGCGCAGCAGCAGGACGATGACGGCGGCCACCGGCAGGAAGGCCAGCGCCATGTCGGCGAGGGCGACGGGCTGGATGGTGTCGTTCATGGGCGGTGGCTCCGGTTGTCGATGTCCCCGTGGCCGCCCCGCAGAGGGGTCAGCGGCCGTCGCCGGCAAGCAGGACGAAGGTCCCGTGGAAGCGGGCGGCCGTCCCGTCCGCGGCGCTCTCCAGCCGGCTCGCCAGCTCCAGCCGCGCCCGGCCGCGCCTGCGCAGCTGCGCGAGCGCACGCTGCCATGCGGCATCGTCGTCGAATTCACACACCGCGACGAGTTCGGCGGTGACGGGCCGCAGGTATTCCATCCGGCTGTCGCGGATGACCAGCGTGATGCCGTCGCCGGCCTGCCAGGCGCGCAGCTGGGCGAGTGACCAGGCGGCCAGCGTGGCGAGCGCCGCGACGCTGCCTCCGAACGCCGTCTGCTTGTGGTTGATGTTCGGTGCGAGGGGTGCGGCGAGCACGACCCGCTCGGGATCTTCCGAGCGGACGCCGACCCCCATGGCGACCGTGAGCGGGATAGTCTCGTGCAGGTAGCGCTCGAGTCTGGACATGGCGGCCCGGTTCAGCCGGGCGGCGCGCCCGGCAGCCGCTCGGCCATCAGCCGGTGCAGCAGATTGATCGCCTTCAGCGGCCTGACCATCACCTTGAATTCGGTGATGCGCCCCTCGTCGTTCCACGAGATCATGTCGATGCCGTCGATCTCGATGTCGTCCATCCGGGTGCGGAACTCGAGCACGGCGCCGCGGGGCGCGTACCACTCGCCGACGTAACGGAAATGCTCGTTGCCGAGCACGTACATGGCGGCCTGCAGGTACATCCGCGTCAGCGGCTTGCCGGCCTGGGGCGTATGCACGACGGGCGAGTGGAACACGACCTCGTCGGCCAGCAGGGCATCCAGCGCCGCCATGTCCCGCTCGGCGACCAGCCGGTGCCAGCGTTCGATGACCGCCGGCCGCTCGTCGGCGCCGCTCACCGCTGGTGCCGTCCGATGGGGCCGAGGCGTTCCAGTTCCTCGTCCACGAAGCGGCGGAAATCCGGCGCGGCGCTCTTCGAGCCGAAGTCCTGCCACCACTGGCGCACGCCCTCGGACTGCAGCCAGTAGTTCAGGTGCGCCCGGCCTTCGTGCCACTGGTGCTCTTCCAGGTTGCCCATGTGCCGTTGGTGGTAGAGCGTCGAGAAGTACCAGAACGCCTTCTGCGCCAGGTTGGAGAAGCGATACAGGTCCTGACCCTTCAGGTTCCAGTAGTTCTTGCGGCCGCGGCGGTAGATGTCCTGCAGGTCCGGGTTCTGGATGATCAGATCGGTGAAGTTGCCGTGCAATGAGATGGCGCTCTGGCGCACGTTCATCCGCACCGCTTCGCTGTTGTCCCGGATATGCCGGGCCAGCAGGACGACGGCGGCGATGACGCCGATGCTGGCGATCAGGTTGGCGACGGCTGCCACCACGATCCAGACCGAGGAATTCATGGGCAGGCTCCCTGTACGGACCAGGCGCCAGTGTAACCCGGCGCGCCGCCCGGCGGGCATTCCCACCGTCGCGGATCATTGTGTAGTATCCCCTGCAACCGGGCCGCTGCCGCGGCGCGACACGAATCATCGACGCACAGTCGGGGGAGGACAACGATGCAAGGTCTCATGATGCAGATGCCGCTGCTGATCTCGTCGATCGCGAAGCACGCGGAGCGGTTCCACGGCGATTCCGAGATCGTCTCGGTCACGGGCGACAACCCGCTGCACCGCTACACGTACCGGGACTGCTTCCGCCGCTCGCGGCAGCTGGCGAATGCACTGGAAGGGGCCGGCATCGAGCTCGGCGACCGGGTGGCGACGCTGGCGTGGAACGACTACCGGCATCTGGAGGCCTATTACGCCATCTCCGGCATCGGCGCCGTCTGCCACACCATCAACCCCCGGCTGTTCCCCGAGCAGATCGTCTACATCATCAACCACGCCGAGGACCGGCTGCTGCTGACCGACCCGATGTTCGTGCCGCTGCTGGAGAAGCTGGCGGACCAGATCGACGTCGTCGAGCGCTTCGTGATCCTCACCGACGATGAGCACATGCCGGAGACCACGCTGAAGGGCGCGGTCTCCTACGAGAGCTTCATCGCCGGGCAGAGCGACGAGTACGAGTGGCCGGAGTTCGACGAGAACACGGCCTCCGGCCTGTGCTACACCTCGGGCACCACCGGTAATCCGAAGGGCGTGCTCTACAGCCACCGCTCCTCTGTCCTGCACGCCTATGCGGGCCTGATGCCGGACATCCTGAACCTGTCGCTGGACGATACGGTGCTGCCGGTGGTGCCGCTGTTCCACGTCAACGCCTGGGGCATCCCGTATGCGGCGCCGATTGTGGGGGCGAAGCTGGTATTTCCCGGCCCGAAGATGGGCGACGGCGAGGCGCTGTACAAGCTGATGGAATCCGAGAAAGTCACGATCTCGCTCGGCGTGCCGACGGTCTGGCTGGCGCTGCTGCAGTACATGGACCAGGCGGGAGTGACCACCAGCACGCTGGAGCGCACGCTGGTGGGCGGCGCGGCGGTGCCGGAGTCGATGATTCGCCGCTTCGACGAGAAACACGGGGTCACGGTGCAGCAGGGCTGGGGCATGACCGAGACCAGCCCGCTCGGCGTGACCAATCTGCTGAAGCCGCACCAGAAGGAACTGCCGAAGGACGAGCAGTACCGCATCATGGCCAAGGCGGGTCGCGGCATCTTCGGCTTCGAGATGAAGATCGTCGACGACGAGGGCAACGAGCTGCCCTGGGACGGCAAGTCCTCCGGTGCGCTGAAGGTGCGCGGCCCCTGGGTGTGCAGCGATTACTTCAAGCTGGAGGGCGAGAGCGATGCCCATGCCGAGTCCGGCTGGTTCGACACGGGCGACGTCGCGCATATCGACCCGGAGGGCTTCCTCACCATCACCGACCGCACCAAGGACGTGATCAAGTCCGGCGGCGAGTGGATCAGCTCAATCGATCTCGAGAATGCGGCCATGGGCCATCCCGACGTGGCCGAGGCGGCGGTGATCGGCGTCCATCATCCGAAGTGGACGGAGCGCCCGCTCCTGATCGTCGTGCGCAAGGAGGGCACGGACGTGGCCAGGGAGGACATCCTCGAATTCCTGGACGGCAAGGTGGCGAAATGGTGGCTGCCGGACGACGTGGTGTTCGTCGACGAGCTGCCGCACACGGCCACGGGCAAAATCCGCAAGACCGACCTGCGCAAGGACTTCGGCGACTACACGCTGCCGGCCGAGAAGGCCTCCTGACGGGCGATCGGATTCCCGCGGGCCCTCCGGTCCGTGAACCGCTCCCGCGCACGGGGGCGGGCGGGGCGGTATAGTCCGCGCCAATCCAGGGCAAAGGGAACGGGTTATGACGGTAGATCAACGGCTGCACGGCATGAAGGCGATCGTCACCGGCGCCGCCGGCGGCATCGGCGAGGCGGTGGCGCTGCTGTTCGCGAAGCACGGCGCCGAGGTGCTCGCCGTGGACGGACCGGACAGCGGGCTCGAGCAGGCCTTCCGGCGGCGGGACGCTATCCTGCCGCTGGCGCTGGAACTTGCCGACGACGGCGCGGTGGACGTCGTCATGGAGACCGTGGCCAAGCGTTTCGGCGGCCTGGACATCCTGGTGAACGGCACCGGCGTCCTGCCGGCAGGCATCGCGGAGGAGGGCGACTGGCAGGAGACGCTGGACGTCAGTCTCGACGCCATGAACCGCCTCTGCCGCGCCGCGATCCCGTACCTGAAGAAGAGCCCCGCCGGCCGCATCATCAACATCGGCTCTGTGATGTCCGCTTTCGGCGCCGAGGACCGGGCGGCCTACGCGGCCTGCCGGCACGCCGTCTCCGGCCTCACGCGGACGCTGGCCGGCGAACTCGGCCGCGACGGCATCACGGCCAATTTTCTCGAGCCTGGCGCGATCGTCACCAGCAATACCCGCCAGGCGTTCCGCGCCGACCGGGAGTTCCGCGATTTCTGGATCGGCAAGTCGGCCTCCGGACGGCTGGGCGAGCCGCTGGACGTAGCCAAGGTGGCGCTGTTCCTCGCCTCCGACGACGCGGCCTTCGTCAGTGCCCAGGACATCCGGGTGGACGGCGGCGCGATGCAGGCGCCCTGATAACGGCTGACAATGGCCGGCCCCGCCGGCTAGCCTGACGTGGCCAGAGACTCCTCCAGCGCTGCCAGGAACTCGCGGATGCGCGTGGCATTGGTGCCGAGATCGCTCCGCCCCACCCGGGACTTCGAGCGCACGTCCACCTCGGTGCCTTGCGCCACGGAGCGGGCGCGCAGCACCACGTCGTCGCGGAAGCCGAACCAGAAGGTCGTGTCCACCGCCTCCACGCGGCCTGCGTCGGGCTCGGCGGCGACCACCTCCCAGCCGAAGGCCCGGGCGATCTCCGCGGCGCGGCGGACCACCTCGGCGGGCGGCGCATCCACGACCAGGCTGTCGAGGTCCGGATAGGCCCGGCGCTGCTGCTCGGCGTTCTCCGGCCCGGCCCAGGCGGCCGGATTCGGTGCGCCGGCCCTGAGCGGCGCGATCGCCGAGAAGGCCGGCGGGTCCTCGAGGTCGGTGCTGATGTCGTGGATGGCCGGCACGCTGCGCGCCTGAGCGAACCAGCCGTAGAGCTGCAACGAGATGGCGGCGCCGATTACCACGGCCACCACCGCGCTGCCGAGCGCCGGCTGTCCCGGCACCCGCAGGATGCCGATGACCGCGATGATGCCGAGTATCACAGCCACGAGTGCCAGTGCGCCGCCGGCCATCGCCAGCCGGATCCCGGGCATCACGCCGACGATGCCGAAGCGGTGCCCGGGTCCCGCGATCACCAGCGCGAGCACGGCAGCCAGCGCCGCGTACAGCGCGAAGCGCCCCAGTCGCCGCGGCCACACGGAGCCGCCGCCGAGTTCGTCAGCCATCGCCTTCCTCCTCCGGGCATTCTTCCGCCGGCAAGGAAACCACTATAAACCCGGCTGCCACGTCCCGTCGATTACGCCGCCCGGCTGCCGGCCTGCCTGCCGACGGCGCCTGCTAGAATACGCCGCTCGTTTCCCCAGCCACGGAGTCTCCGCATGGATCCCGTACTCGCCGATCTGCTGCAACTGCTGAAGCTCGAGCGCATCGAAGAGAACATATTCCGCGGCGACAGCAGGGACATCGGCAGTGCGCAGGTCTTCGGCGGCCAGGTGCTCGGTCAGGCCCTGTCCGCAGCGCATCACACGGTGGAGGGCCGGGTGGCCCATTCCCTGCACGCCTATTTCCTGCGCCGCGGCGACGTGGAGGCGCCCATCGTCTACGACGTCGACCGCGCCCGGGACGGGCGCAGTTTCTCCGTGCGCCGGGTGGTGGCCATCCAGCACGGGCGACCCATCTTCAACCTGTCCGCGTCGTTCCAGGTGCCGGAGGAGGGCCTCGAGCACCAGGCCGAGATGCCGGAGGTGACGCCGCCGGAGGAACTGCGCGATTCCCACGAACTCGCCTCCGAGATCGTCCACGTGCTGCCGGAGAAGATGCGCCGCTTCTTCACCCAGAAGCGGCCGTTCGAGTTCCGCCCCGTGGATCCGCCGGACTTCCTGAAGCCGGAGAAGCGGCCGCCGGTCAAGCACGTCTGGGTGCGCGCCGCAGACCGCCTGCCGGACGACCCCGATCTGCACCGCAATCTGCTCGCCTATTTCTCCGACTACGAGCTGCTGGGCACGGCGACGCTGCCCCACGGGCTGCGCTTCGGCACGGGCAACGTGCAGATGGCGAGCCTCGATCACGCGCTGTGGTTCCACCGCAAGACCCGCGTGGACGAGTGGCTGCTCTACAGCTTCGACAGTCCCAACGCGTCGGCCGGACGGGGCTATTCGCGCGGCCAGATCTTCAGCCGCGACGGCACGCTGGTGGCTTCCACGGCCCAGGAGGGTCTCGTGCGGGTGTGGCGCGAGCCGCTGGAGCGAAAGCGCAGAAGCGCCGCCGCGCAGGACTGATCATGGTGTGCGCCCGCCGACGCGCCTGCCCGTGTCCCGATCCGTGCGCCCATAGTCCATGAGCCAATAGTCCATGCGCCACTATCTGAGCTGGTTCTTCTCGGCGCGCATGCCGTTCGTGGCGCGTGCGCTGTACGGCCGCGAACTGCGCGCCTGGACGCTCTTTTCCCTCGGCCTCGGTGCTGTCGAAGGCGGCGTGGTGGGCGTCATCGCCAAGAACGCCTTCGCCGGCGCCGTCGGCGACGTGGCCCTGAACCAGAGCGTCGCGCTGGTGGCCGGCGCGCCGGCGTTCGCCAACATACTCTCGTTCCTCTGGGCGGGCATGGCCAGCGGCCGGGACAAGGTGCGGGTCCTGACGGCGCTGAAGCTCGCCGCCGGCCTGAGCCTGGTCGCCATCGCGCTGGCGCCCATCAACGGCTGGGGCCTGGCCCTGTTCGTCGCCGGCGTCATCGGCGCCCGGCTGTTCTGGTCCGGCATCGTGACGGTGCGCTCGGCGATCTGGCGCGCCAACTATCCCCGCCACGTCCGCGGCAACTTCACGGCGCGGGTGACGGTGCTGGCGGCGCTCGGCATGGCCACGACCGGCGTCGTCACCGGCCTGCTGCTGGACCGCGACCCGCTGGCCTTCCGCTACGTCTATCCGGCGGCCGCGCTGGCCATGTTCGCCGGCATGGCGCTGTATGCCCGGGTGCGTGTGCGCGGCCACCGGCGTCTGGTGGCCGCCGAGCGGGCGGAGCAGGCGGGGCCCGGGCGGCGCCGGCGCCGGGACCTGTTCGGCATCCTGCGCACCGACCACGACTACCGGCGCTATCTCACCTGCATGTTCGTCTTCGGCAGCGGCAACCTGATGGTGGTGGCCCAGCTGGTGATAATACTGAACGAGCAGCTCGGCCTGTCGCGGCTGCAGCAGATGCTGATCACCTCGTCCATCCCCTTCGCGGTGATCCCGCTCTCCATCCCGCTGTGGGCCCGCTTCTTCGACCGGGTGCACATCGTGCGCTACCGCGCCATCCAGAGCTGGTCCTTCGTGGCCGCCATGGCGGCGTTCCTCACCGGCGTGTTCACCGCGCGCATCGAGGTGCTGTGGCTCGGTGCGGCGCTGCTCGGCACGGGCTATGCCGGCGGGCGCCTCGGCTGGAACCTGGGCCACAACGACTTCGCCTCGGATGCCCGCGCGACGGAATACATGGGCCTGCACGTGACCCTGACCGGGGTGCGCGGCCTGCTGGCGCCGATCGCCGGCGTGGGCGCCTACCAGATCCTGCAGGGCGTGGAGGAAGGGCTGGGCATCTACGCGCTGTTCCTGCCGCTTGCGCTCACGACCGGCGGCGCCTTCGGATTCGTGTGGCTGCGCTCGCAGCTGCCGAAAGCCTGATCGCTGTCCGGCTCGCGTCAGTCGAGATCGCGCCGGTAGCGCCGGGCGTTCTCCACGTAATGTTCGGCGGAGTGGCCGATCATGGCGATCTCCTCGTCGCTGAGCTCGCGCACCACCTTGGCCGGCGCACCCAGTATCAGCACGCCGTCCGGGAACTCCTTGCCCTCCGTCACCAGGCTGTTGGCGCCCACTACGGTGTTCGAGCCGATGCGCGCGCCGTTCAGGACGATGCTGCCGATGCCGATCAGGGTATCAGCGCCGATCGTGCAGCCGTGCAGCATGACCTTGTGGCCGATCGTGACCCGGTCGCCGACGGTGAGGGGATAGCCCATGTCCGTGTGCATCACCGTGCCGTCCTGGACGTTGGAGCCCTCGCCGATCTCGATCCATTCGTTGTCGCCGCGCAGCACGGACTGGAACCAGACGCTGGCTCCTGCCTTCAGCCGCACGCGGCCGATCACCCGGGCATCGGGCGCCACCCAGGCGTCTTCGTGGATGTCGGGGCTCGCATCGCCGAGATCGTGAATCATGGTCGTCTCCTCAGCCTTTCGCCTGGTTCGCGACGGCGGCGGCGGCCTTCGCCACCGCGTCCGGGTCGCCCAGGAATTCCCGGCTGCGCGGTTTCAGGTCGTCGTCCAGCTCGTAGGCGAGCGGGATGCCGGTGGGGATGTTGAAGCCGGTGATCTCGTCGTCCGACATGCCGTCCAGCATCTTCACGAGCGCGCGCAGGCTGTTGCCGTGGGCGGCGATCAGGACGTGCCGCCCGGCCAGCAGGTCAGGCGCGATCACGTCGTCCCAGTAGGGTACCACCCGCTCCAGCGTGGTCTTCAGCGACTCGGTGGCGGGCAGGTCGGCGATGCCGGCATAGCGGCGGTCGAAGCGGGGATGGCGCTCGTCGTCTTCCTCGAGCGGCGGCGGCGGCGTGTCGTAGCTGCGCCGCCAGACGTGCACCTGCTCCTCGCCGTATTTCTCCGCCGTCTCCGCCTTGTTCAGGCCCTGCAGGGCGCCGTAGTGGCGCTCGTTCAGCCGCCAGCTGCGGTGCACGGGGATCCACATGAGATCCATCTCGTCCTGGATCAGCCACAGCGTGCGTATCGCGCGCTTCAGGACGGAGGTGTAGGCGACGTCGAAGCGGTAGCCCGCCTGCTTCAGCGTGCGCCCGGCCTCCTTCGCCTCCTCGACGCCCTTCTCCGTGAGGTCCACGTCGGTCCAGCCGGTGAACAGGTTCTTCAGGTTCCACTCACTCTGGCCGTGGCGGCAGAGGATCAGTTGTCCTGGCATCTCGCTAGTTACCTCTCTCGGTCCATTGGCGGTTTCGGCGGTGACGCATCAGACCGTGTGCACGATGTAGTTGCCCCGCGCATCATCGAAGTCGATCCGGATCAGCTTCTCCTTCTGCGCCGATTCCAGCAGTTCGGAGAAGTTCTTGAAGCCGTAGTAGTTCTCGTTGAAGCCCGGATGCACGCGGCGCATGGTCTGCTTGACCAGCGACCCCCACAGCGGGTCGTAGTCGGCCTCCAGCGAGTCGACTATCTCCACCAGCATCTCCAGCGCCTCCTGGCGCTTGCCGTTCGTGCCGCTCTTCTGCTCCGTCTTCTTCTTCTTCGCGCCCTGGGTCTGCTTGCGCCCGGCCACACGGGCCAGGTCGTCGTAGTAGATGAACTCGTCGCAGTTGCCGATGAGCAGATCCGAGGTGGAGCTCTTGATGCCGCAGCCGATCACGCGTTTGTCGTTCTCCTTCAGCTTGGAGACCAGCGGCGAAAAGTCGCTGTCGCCCGACACCAGTGCGAATGCATCGATGTGGCTCTTCGCGTAGCAGAGGTCGATGGCGTCGACCACCATGCGGATGTCGGCGCTGTTCTTGCCGCTGAACTTGGTCTGCGGGATGTCGATCAGCTCGATGCCCTGCTCGTGGAAGTCGCGCACGTACTTCTGGTAGCGGCTCCAGTCGGAGTAGGCGCGCTTGTACACCAGGCGGCCCTTCTCCAGCAGGCGCTTCAGCACCAGCTTGATGTCGAAGGTGCCCTGGGGCGTCTCCTTGGCGCCCAGCGCCAGGTTCTCGAAGTCGATGAATACCGCGATGAGTTGTTCGTCTGCCATTATCTGTCAGCCATTGTTGTTCGGGGTTGTGTCCGGGATGGTCGTCGGCGTCCCGCGGTCCTGTCAGCGGCCCGTGAGCTTAGTCAGCTCGTCGGTGGCGACCGAGAGCGTAGCAAAATCGGTACGGGCGCTCTTCTGCATTTCGTCGAGCATGTGGCGCGCCCCGCGCACCCGCTCCCCGGCGCCGTCCAGCCAGCTGACCACGGCCTCGCCGGTGCCGAGTTCCGGCCCGGTCTCCTCAAGCAGCCGCTCGGTGAGCGTGCGCTGGACGTTGCGGATGTTGTCGCGCAGGCGGCTGCGCGCCAGGGCCTGCCAGTGGCCGCGCGCCTGCAGTTCGTCGATCCTCTCGCGCACCCAGTCCAGACGCAGTCCGCGGCCCAGCTCGAAGTACAGCCGCGCGACCCGCTTGAGATCCCGGTCGCCGGCGATGTCGACGATGTCCAGCGCCGAGGTGACCGCCGTCAGCGCGGCGATGCGTTGCGCGAGCCGGCCGGGCAGGCCCATGGACTCGAACTCGTTGGTCATCCGGGCCAGCCGCTGGCGTGCGCTCTCGTGCAGTAGTGAGCCGAGTTTCTGGAAGACGAGGCTGACGCCGGGCTTCAGTGTCTGCACGGCGGACTCGATGCTCTCGTAGGACTGCTCGCGGCGCAGCAGCCAGTAGCAGGCATGGCGCAGCTTGCGGCTGACCTCGAACATGACCAGGTACTGGGTCTCCGCCGGTATCAGGTTGTCCAGCGCCTCGATGCCCGCCCAGATCTCGCGGGCGCCGCAGACTTCCCGCGCCACGGCGTAGGCGCGCGCCACGCTCACCGCATCGGCGCCGGTCTCGTCCGCCGCCCGCCAGGCAAACGCGGGCCCCATCCGGTTGACCATGCTGTTGGTGATCAGCGTGGCGAGGATCTGGCCGCCGAGGCGGTGCTCGCGGATGAGGTCGCCGTAGCGGCGGGGCAGGGGCGCCGGGAAATACTGCTCGAGCTCTTTCGCGAGATACCCGTCCGTGGGGATATGGGCGGCCTGCATGCGGGCGTAGAGCTCGATCTTCGAATAGCTGAGCAGCACCGCCAGTTCCGGCCGGGTGAGCCCCAGGTCGCGCTGGCGCCGTTCCTCCAGGGTCTCGTCGTCCGGCAGGTATTCGAGCTCCCGGTCCAGCAGGCCCGTCTTCTCCAGCGCCTGGATGAGATAGAGATGCTCGCTCAGGCGGTCGACCCCGGTGGCCTGCATCATGCTGATGGCCTGGGTCTGCAGATAGTTGTTGCGCAGGACGAGCGCGCCGACGTCCTCGGTCATGTCCGCCAGCAGCCGGTTGCGCCGGCCGGTGGTCATGCGCCGGGTCTCGGCCACCTGCCCGAGCAGCACCTTGATGTTCACTTCCCGGTCGGAGCTGTCCACGCCGGCCGAGTTGTCGATGAAGTCCGTGTTGATGCGTCCGCCGGCCAGGGCGAACTCGATGCGCGCCCGCTGCGTAAGACCCAGGTTGCCGCCTTCGCCGACCACGCGGCAGCCGAGCTCGCCGGCGTTGACGCGCACGGCGTCGTTGCTGCGGTCGCCCACCTCGGTGTGGGACTCGCTGCCGGCCTTGACGTAGGTACCGATGCCGCCGTTCCAGAGCAGGTCGCAGTCCATGCGCAGGATGGCGCGTACCAGCTGGGGCGGACTCAGGCTCTCGTCCGTGACGCCCAGCATGGCGCGCACCTCGGCGCTCAGCGGGATGCTCTTGGCCGAGCGGGGCCAGATGCCGCCGCCGGCGGAGATCAGCCGCTTGTCGTAGTCCTCCCAGCTCGAGCGGGGCAGGGCGAACAGGCGCTCGCGCTCGGCGAAGCTCGCCGCGGCGTCCGGGTTCGGGTCCAGGAAGATGTGCTGGTGGTTGAAGGCGGCCAGCAGGCGGATGGTCTGCGACAGCAGCATGCCGTTGCCGAACACGTCGCCGCTCATGTCGCCGATGCCGACCACCGTGAATTCCTGGCTCTGGGTCTCGATGCCCATCTCGCGGAAATGCCGGCGCACGGCCTCCCAGGCGCCGCGGGCGGTGATGCCCATCTTCTTGTGGTCGTAGCCCGCCGAGCCGCCGGAGGCGAACGCGTCGTGCAGCCAGAAGCCGTACTCCGCCGAGATGCCGTTGGCGATGTCGGAGAACGCCGCCGTGCCCTTGTCGGCGGCCACCACGAGGTAGGGGTCGTCGCCGTCGAGGCGCACCACGCGGTCCGGCGGCACCACTTCGCCCTCGACGATGTTGTCGGTGATGTCCAGCAGCGAGCCGATGAAGATGCGGTAGCAGGCGATCACCTCCGCCTGCACCGCGTCCCTGTCACCCTTGTCACCGTGGGGCAAGCGCTTCGGCAGGAAGCCGCCCTTGGCGCCGGTGGGCACGATCACCGTGTTCTTGACCGTCTGGGCCTTCATCAGGCCCAGCACCTCGGTGCGGAAGTCCTCGCGGCGGTCCGACCAGCGGATGCCGCCGCGGGCCACCGGGCCGGCGCGCAGATGCGTGCCTTCCACCCGCGGCGAGTACACGAAGATCTCGTAGCGGGGGCGGGGCAGCGGTGCCTCTTCCAGCGCGGAAGGGTCGAACTTGATGGCGATTGCCGGCGGCTCCCGGCCGTCGTCGTCGACGCGGAAGAAATTCGTGCGCAGCGCCGCTTCCAGCACGCCCGTGTAGGCGCGCAGGATCCGGTCCTCGTCCAGCGTCGCCGCCTCGGCGACCAGCCGGGCGATCTCGCGGCGGCACTCCTCGAGCCCTGCGCGCGCGGCTTCGGCATCGGCATCCGGGTCGAACTGCAGCCTGAAACGGCGCACCAGCAACGCGGCCATCTGCGGATGGCGCGCCAGCACGGACTCCATGTAGGGCTGGGAGAAAGGCAGTCCCAGCTGCAGCAGGTACTTCGAGAACGCGCGCAGTATCGACGTCTCCCGCGCGCTCAGACCGGCTTCGAGCACCAGCCGGTTCAGCCCGTCGTTCTCGCACTCGCCGGCGAGCACCCGGGAGAAGGCGTCCTCGAAGCGGCGCTCGGCCTCCGCCGGATCGATGGCGGCGCCGCGGGGATGCTCCAGTTCGAAGTCCTGGATCCACCAGGCGCTGCCGTCATCCGGCTCCAGGTGGTAGGGCCGCTCGCTCACCACCCGCACGCCCAGATTCTCGAGGATCGGCAGGGCGTCGGAGAGAGGCAGAGGCTCGCCCGGACGGCATATCTTGAAATGAAGCCGCTCGGTGACGCCGGGCGGCCGGTACAGCTCCGTGTCCTCGCCGTCGCCCGCTTCGCCGCCCTTCAGCCGGTCCAGCGTCTCGACGTCGCCGCAGGCGGCGGCCGGCAGGACGTCTTCCTCGTAGGCCAGCGGGAAGATGTGACCGTAGCGGCGGGCGAGCGCGATGCCGCGGGCCTCGCCCAGATGCTCCACCAGCGCGTGGGCGAGGCGGTCCTGCCAGGTCACCACGGCTTCGCCGATGTCCTTCTCGATCTGGCGGATGGAGATCCTCGGCTTGCGGCCCTGTTCGATGTGCACGATGAGGTGCAGCCGGGCGAGCACCGACTCCGACAACTCCACCGACGACTCGATGCTGAGCCCGTCGAACGCCTGCATGAGGATGGTCTCGATGCGCTGGCGCACCCGGGTGTTGTACTTCTCGCGGGGCACGTAGACGAGGCAGGAGAAGAAGCGGCGGAAGGCGTCCCGGCGCAGGAACAGCTTCACGCGCTGGCGCTCCTGCAGGTTCAGGATGCCGGAGGTCGTGCGCGAGAGGTCTCGCACCGAGGCCTGGAACAGCTCGTCCCGGGGGTAGGTGTCCAGCACGTGCATGAGCGCCTTGCCCCGGTGGCCGCTGGGATCCAGCTCCGCCCGTTCGATGACGCGCCGCACTTTCAGCCGCAACAACGGGATGGCGCGCGGGCTCTCGTTATACGCCACCGAGGTGAGCAGCCCGAGGAAGCGCTTCTCGCCCACCGGCTCGCCGGCCTCGTCGAAGACCTTCACGCCGATGTAGTCGAGATGGCTGGGCCGGTGCACCGTGGAGCGGGCATTCGCCTTGGTCAGGATCAGCAGCTCCCGCCCGCGGGCCTCGCGCCGCATCTCCGGGGTCATCGTGACCCGGCGTTCCGCCGAACGGCGTTTCGACAGGATGCCGAGGCCCGTATCCGCGACGGGTCGCAGCTGCGCCTCGCCGTTGCTCCGCACGACCTCGTATTCCTGGTAGCCGAGGAAGGTGAAGTGGTCGTCCGCCATCCACTCGAGCAGGTGGCGGCTCTCCTCCACGAGGGTCTGATCCACGCGGCCGGCCGGTCCCTCGAGCGCGGCGGCGGCCTCCAGCATTTTCTCGCGCATGCGGCGCCAGTCCCGCACGGCCACGCGGACGTCGTGCAGGGTCTCCTCCAGCGCGCGCTTCAGCGCCGCCATGCGCCGGTCGCTCGTCTCCCGGTCGATCTCCAGGCGCACGAAGGACTCCACATGGCCTTCCCGGGCCGAGCGGGGATGGATGGCGGTCAGGGTGCCCTTTGCGTCGCGCTCCAGGCGTACCAGCGGATGGACGGTCAGGTGCACGTTGGCGCCCGTGCGCGCCACCGCCATCCCGAGCGAGTCCACCAGGAACGGCATGTTGTCGTTCACCATCTCCACGATGGTGTGGCTGGAGTCCCAGCCGTCGCGCCCGGGGTCGGGGTTGTAGATGCGCAGCCGGTGGCGGCCGCGCCGCCGGGTCATGCCGAGTTCCAGGTGGGCGAGTGCGGCGCCGGCCAGGTTCTCGGGCGTGGCCGCGCGCAGGTCCTCGACGTCGACGTCGGCGTAATAGTGGCGGATGAAGGTGCGCAGGCGCGCGCGATTCCTGAATGGTCCGGAGCCGCGTACGGCGCCGACGATCTCCTCGAGGATCCGGTCCTTCTGGTCCGTGTTCCGGCGCAGCGCTTTGGGGCTCACTATGATCGCAGTTCCTGACGCCGCCGGCCGCGATCCCGGCGGGGGTGTGACCGTCTTCCAACGGGGCGCCAGTATACACGACGACACAGCCCCGCCGTGGCCGTCCGCTTGCTGGTATCCTGCCGCGCATCGAGTCATGACAGGCCGCCGGCGGCAGCGCCGGCGCGCGAGGAGGAGAGCGTTCCCCATGGCGACCGACCATTACGACAACGCATTCCACACCGACCTCGACCCCCGCGAGGACTACGCCGGTTATCTCCGTCTCGACCGGCTGCTGTCCGCGCAGCGCCCGCTGAGCGACCCGCCCCACCACGACGAGATGCTGTTCGTCATCCAGCATCAGGTGGCGGAACTCTGGTTCAAGCTGACCGTGCACGAGCTCGAGGCGGCGATGGCCGCCATCCGCGAGGACGATCTCGCCCGCGCGGCGAAGATTCTGGCGCGGGTCAAGCAGGTGCAGCACCAGCTCTACAGCCAGTGGGACGTGCTGGATACGCTCACACCCAGCGAGTACGCCGAGTTCCGCCACGTGTTCGGGCAGGCCTCCGGCTTCCAGTCACCCCAGTACCGGCTGGTCGAGTTCATGCTCGGCAACAAGGATCCGGCGAAGATCGCCGTGTTCGCCCGCCACGAGGAGTGGCACCGGCGGCTGCGCGTGGCGCTGGAAGCGCCCGCCATCTTCGACGAGTTCCTGCGCCACCTGGCGCGGATCGGCCTGCCGGTGCCGCGGGAGGCCGTCGAGCGGGACTTCACGGTGCCGCGGGAGCCCGACGACCGGGTGGTGGCAGCGCTGGGCGAGATCTACGCCGAGCCCGAGCGTTACTGGCAGGCCTATGAACTGGCCGAGGCCCTCATGGACGTGTCCAACAACTTCCAGTTCTGGCGCTTCCACCATCTGAAGACGGTGGAGCGGATCATCGGCCACAAACGCGGCAGCGGCGGCACGGCGGGGGTCGCCTGGCTGAAGCGGGCGCTGGACTACGACTTCTTCCCGGAGCTGATCCGGGTGCGCACGGAACTCGCCGACGCCACCTGACTCAGTAGTGGGGCGCGCCGAGCAGGCGCGCCCGCGCGAGCAGGCGCTCGAGCAGCACGTCCAGGGTGTGCACCTCGTCGTCGCTCAGCCCGTGCAGGAGTTCGCGCTCGAACTTCAGCGCCAGCGGCGCCACCTCCGCATACACTTCCTCGCCGGCGGGCGACAGGTGCAGGATGGATCGGCGGCGGTCCTGGTCGGCGAAGCGCCGGTTGATGCGCCCGCTCTTGATCAGCTTGCCCACCGCGCGGCTGACCGCGACCTTGTCCATCAGGGTGCGTTCGGCCACCTCCGAGGCCGACAGACCCGGGTGGCGGCTCAGCACGGCCATGATGCGCCACTCGGGTATCGACAGCCCGAAGCGCTTCGAATAGGCGCCCGCGATGGTGGCGCTCACCGTGTTCGACAGTATGGAGAGGCGGTAGGGGAGGAAGTCCTCGAGTATCAGTTCCTGTTGCTTCTCGGCCATGGTCTCCGTCCATCGCGCCGGCATCTCGCCGCAGACCGGATGAGGTTAGCCTCCGCGAAGGGCGCTGGCCAGCCCGGACATGCCGCAATGACGCGGCGGGGCATCAGGCGAGGTGCGGCGCGGCGAGATACTCCCGGGACTGCATCTCGACGAGCCGGCTCACGGTGCGCTCGAATTCGAAGGTGAGGCGCCGGCCCCGGTACAGCTCGTCCGGCGGCGCGGCCGCCGACAGGATCAGGTTGACCCGGCGCTCGTAGAACTCGTCCACCAGGGCGATGAAGCGCCGGGCCTGGTTCTCGCTCGAGCGGTCGAACACGGGCACGCCCGCTATGATCACCGTGTGGTAGCGCCGGGCGATCTCGATGTAGTCGTCCTGGCTGCGCGGGCCATCGCACAACTCGGCGAACTCGAACCAGGCGACGCCCCTGGCGAGGCGCACCGTGCGCACCGGCCGGCCCTGGATGGTGAGCGTGCGGCCGTGCTCCTCGCGCCCCGAGGCGATGCGCCGGAAATAACGCGCGAGGTTGCGGTCCGCGGTCTCGTCGAGGGGCGAGTGATAGATCTCCGCCTCCTCGAGCACGCGCAGCCGGTAATCGGTCTCCGCATCCAGGTGGAACACCCGGCAGTGGCGCTCGATGGCCTCGATCGCCGGCACGAACTGCTGGCGTTGCAGGCCGTCGCGGTAGAGTTCCGACGGCGGCAGGTTCGAGGTCGCCACAAGGGTGACGCCGCGGCGGAACAGCGCGCGGAGCAGCCGGCCGAGGATCATGGCGTCCGCGATGTCGGAGACGAAGAACTCGTCGAAACAGAGCACGCGGGTCTCCGCCGCCATATCCGCGGCGACCCGGTCGAGCGGGTCCTCCAGCTGCCCGTGGCGCTTCAGCGCCTCGTGCACCCGCCACATCATGCGGTGGAAGTGAATGCGCAGCTTGTCCTCGAAGGGCAGCTCCTCGAAGAACAGGTCCATGAGCAGGGTCTTGCCGCGGCCGACGCCGCCCCAGAGATAGAGCCCGCGCACCGGCTCGAGCGCGAAGCGCCCGGGGAACCGCCGCGCCAGGCCGCGGCGCAGCGCCGCCGCAGTGCCGGTGTCCCGGGCCAGCTCGTCGTGCAGCCGCTGCAGCTCCGTCACGGCCGCCTCCTGGGCCGGATCCCGGGTCAGGTCCTCCCGGCGCACGCAGTCCAGGTAGCGGTGGTGGATGGTCATGGCGCACGGAGCGTACACCGTCCGCGCCTCTGCCTCCACAAGGTCTCCACAAGGCCTCGACGGGCGCCGCCCGGGCACGGGATGTTAGAATTGCACGGATACTTCGCAAGCGCACGAATCGCACGCAGGAGGGGCTTCAGCCCCGAGCCATGTAGGAGGGCCTTCAGGCCCGATCCATGTAGGAGGGGCTTCAGCCCCGAACCAGCAACCAACAGAGGGGATGACACGTGGAACGCGAATCCATGGAATTCGACGTCGTTATCGTAGGCGCCGGCCCGGCCGGTCTGGCCGCGGCCTGCCGACTGAAGCAGCTGGCGCAGGAGACAGGCCGCGAACTCTCCGTCGTCGTCGTGGAGAAAGGCTCGGAGATCGGTGCGCACATCCTCTCGGGCAACGTCTTCGAACCGAGGGCCCTGGACGAGCTGTTCCCGGACTGGAAGGAACGCGGCGCGCCGGTGAAGACCGGCGTCACCCGTGACGACATCTACTACATGACCTCGGAGAAGGGCGCCATGAAGGTGCCCGGACCCTTCGTCCCCGGCCCCATGCACAACGAGGGCAACTACATCATCAGCCTCGGCAAGCTCTGCGTGTGGCTGGGCGAGCAGGCGGAGGCGCTGGAAGTCGACGTGTTCCCGGGCTTCGCAGCCGCGGAGGTGCTGTACGAGGACGGCAAGGTCGCGGGCGTGATCACCGGCGATATGGGCGTCGACCGGAAAGGCAGGCAGAAAGACTCGTTCACCCCGGGCTATGAGCTCCGCGCCCGTTACACCATCTTCGCCGAGGGCGTGCGCGGCAATCTCGGCAAGGAGCTGATGGACAAGTACGACCTGCGCGCGAACTCGGATCCCCAGCACTACGGCATCGGCCTGAAGGAGGTGTGGGAGATCGACCCGGCGAAGCACGAGGAAGGCCTGGTGGTGCATTCCCTCGGCTGGCCGCTCAGGAACGACACCGAGGGCGGCGGCTTCCTCTATCACGCCGAGAATAACCAGGTGTACCTCGGTTTCATCATCGCGCTGAACTACTCGAACCCCCATCTCGATCCCTTCGCCGAGTTCCAGCGCTGGAAGACCCATCCGAAGATCCGTCAATATCTGGACGGCGCCGAGCGCATCTCCTACGGCGCCCGGGCGGTCAACAAGGGCGGCCTGCAGGCGCTGCCGAAGACCTGCTTCCCCGGCGGTCTGCTGGTGGGCTGCGACGCGGGCTACCTGAACGGCGTGAAGATCAAGGGCGCGCACACGGCGATGAAGACCGGCATGCTGGCGGCCGAGTCCGTCTTCGAGGCCCTGGAGGCCGGCGACGAGGGCGGCAGCGATCTGGTCGCCCACGAGGAGCGGGTGAAGAACTCCTGGGTGTACGAGGAACTGCACAAGGCGCGCAACTTCGAGCCGTCCCAGCACAAGTTCGGCACTTTCTTCGGCGCGGCGTTCACGTTCCTGGACCAGAACATCATGCGCGGGCGCATGCCGTTCACGATGCACAACCGGGTGCCGGACCACGAGGAGCTGAAGCCGGCGGCCGAGTCCGAGAAGATCGACTATCCGAAGCCGGACGGGGTGATCACCTTCGACCGGCTGTCGTCCGTCTACCTCTCCGGCACCAACCACGAGGAAGACCAGCCGATCCACCTGCAGCTGAAGGATCCGTCGCTGCCCATCGAATTCAATCTGCCCACCTACGACTGTCCGTCCCAGCGCTATTGCCCGGCAGGCGTGTACGAGGTGGTGGAAGAGGAGGGCAGCAAGGTCTTCCGCATCAACGCGCAGAACTGCGTGCACTGCAAGACCTGCGACATCAAGGACCCGAAGCAGAACATCCGCTGGGTCACGCCGGAGGGCGGCGGCGGCCCGAATTACACCGGCATGTGAGGCCGGCCGGCGCGCCGCGCGCCGGCACCGCGCCTACTTCGGCTGCATGCGGATGCCGCCGTCGAGCCGGATGGTTTCTCCGTTCAGCATCGGATTAGTGTAGATGTAGCCGACCAGGTCGGCATATTCCTCGGGCCGGCCCATGCGCGGCGGGAACGGGATCTGCGCCGCGAGCGACTGCTGCACCTCGTCGGGCAGTCCCGCCATCATCGGCGTCATGAAGATGCCGGGCGCGATGGTCATCACGCGGATGCCGAAACGGGCCAGCTCGCGCGCGATGGGCAGGGTCATGCCGACGACGCCGCCCTTCGAGGCCGAGTAGCCGGCCTGGCCGATCTGGCCCTCGTAGGCCGCGACCGAGGCCGTGTTCACGATCACGCCGCGCTCGCCTTCGCCGCTCGGCTCGTTGTTCTGCATGAGCGCTGCCGCCTCCTTCGCGATATTGAAGGAGCCGACCAGGTTGATCATCACCGTGCGCGCGAAGTAGGCCGAGTCCATGGGCCCGTCGCGGCCGAGCACGCGCCCGGGGGCGACGACGCCGGCGCAGTTCACGGCCAGGGTGAGCCCGTCCATCGCCTCGGCCGCCCGGCCGACGGCCGCTCGCACCTCCGCCTCGTCGCTGACGTCGGTGCGGACGAAACCGGCACGCTCACCCAGCTCCGCGGCGGCTTCCGCGCCGGCCTCCTCGTTCACGTCCAGCAGCGTGACGCTGCCGCCCGCCGCCAGCAGGTGCCCCGCCGTCGCCCGTCCCAGGCCCGATGCGCCGCCGGTGACTATCGCCTTTACTCCGCCGAGATCCATGTCTGCTCCTGTCAGTCGTCTTTGTCGTCGTCGTTGCCGTCGCCGTCGGGTTCGATGTCGACGAGGACCGCCTCGGCCTCCACGAAATCGCCTTCCGCCACGCGCACGCGCTCGACCCGCCCGGCCGTGCCCGCGCGCAGCGTGAACTCCATCTTCATGCCCTCGAGCACGAGCAGCTTGTCGCCTTCGGAAACCCGGTCGTCCTCGGCCACCGCCACCTCCACGACCCGCCCGGGCATGGGTGCGGCCGGGTGGGCGTCGGTCTCGGGCATGGCGGATTCCGTGGCCCACGGGTCGGCGATGTCGAACTCCCGGGTCTCGTCGTCCACCGTGACCTGGACCCGGCGAGCCGTGCAGGCGATCTCCACCGCACGGGATGCGCCGTCGATCTCCGCCACCAGTCCGCGGCAGCCGGTGTCGATCAGCCGCACCCGGTGCCATTCTCCGTCATTGCCGGTCTCCTGCTGCGCATCCCGGATGGCCATGGAGAAGGTCTGCGGGCCGCCGCGGGCCGCGATGCGCCGCTCGCCCGCGGCGGTGTCGAAGGCGATGGTTGTCCCGGTGGCGGGGCGGCCGCGCCAGGCGTCCGCGGCGGCCCAGGGCGAGGCGTCCTCGCGGCTGCCGCGCTGCAGCCGGCGCATGACGGCCGCCGCCGCGGTGAGCAGGACGCCGTCCGGCACCGGCGTCGCGCGCGTCAGGCCGTCGAGTTCCCGGTCCACGTAGGCGGTGTCGCTGCGGCCCGCCACGAACGCCGGCGTGCGGGCCAGGCGGCGCAGGAAGGCGAGGTTGTTGCGCGGGCCGAACAGGACGCAGCCGGCCAGCGCGGACTGCAGGTGCCTCAGAGCGGCGTCGCGGTCCGGCCCGCTGGCGATCAGCTTCGCGACCAGCGGGTCGTAGTAGCGCTCGACGGCATCGCCGGCCTCGTAACCGGTGTCCATGCGCACGAGGGGGTCGCGCCGGGGCCAGTCGAACACCTCGATGCCGCCGGTGGAGGGCAGGAAATCGCGCCCCGGGTCCTCGGCGTAGATGCGTGCCTCGATGGCATGGCCGCGGCTGGCGATCTCGCCCTGGGCGGCCGGCAGCGGCTCGCCGCTCGCCACCCTGAGCTGCCACTCCACCAGGTCGAGCCCGGTGGTCAGCTCGGTCACGGGGTGCTCCACCTGCAGGCGGGTGTTCATCTCCAGGAAGTGGAACTGGCCGCGTTCGTCCAGCATGAATTCGACCGTGCCGGCGTTCACGTAGCCCACGGCGCGCCCGGCGGCCAGCGCGGCGCCGTGCAGCGCGTCGCGCTGATTGCGCGTGAGCCCCGGCGCCGGCGATTCCTCCAGGATCTTCTGCTGACGGCGCTGCATGGAGCACTCGCGCTCGTACAGATGCACCAGATTGCCGTGGCCGTCGCCGAAGATCTGCACCTCCACGTGGCGCGGGCGCTCGATGAACTTCTCCAGGATGATCTCGTCGTCGCCGAAGGCGGCCAGCGCCTCCCGCTTCGCCGCCGTCCAGGCGTCCTCCAGCTGCGCGGGATCGCGCACCACCCGCATGCCCTTGCCGCCGCCGCCGGCGGAGGGCTTCAGCAGCACCGGCAGCCCGAGGCTCTGGGCGCTGCGCCGCAGTTCGTCGACGCTGCCGATGCCCGACACGCCCGGGATCACCGGCACGCCGGCCGCATCCATGATCTCCTTGGCCGCGCGCTTGGAGCCCATGCTGCGGATGGTATCCGTCTCGGGTCCGATGAAGGCCAGGCCGGCGGCGCGCACGGCGGCGGCGAAATCCGCGTTCTCGGCCAGGAAGCCGTAGCCGGGATGGACGGCCTCGGCACCGGCGTCCAGCGCCGCCCGTACGATGCGCTCGCCGTCCAGGTAGGATTCGGCGGCCGGCGCCGGACCGATCGGCAGGCAGGCATCGGCCATGCGCACGTGGCGGGCGCGCCCGTCCGCCCCGGAGTACACGGCCACCGTGGCGATGCCGAGCCGGCGACAGGTCTCGATGATGCGGCAGGCGATCTCGCCGCGGTTGGCGATCAGGATGCGCTGGAACATGGCTCCCCCGGCCCCCCTACATCCGGAAGATGCCGTAGGGTCCCTCGCCCGGATCGGGCGCGCCGGCGGCCACCGCGAGTCCGAGGGCCAGCACCCGGCGGGTGTCCAGCGGATCGATGATGCCGTCGTCCCACAGCCGTGCCGTGGCGTAGTAGGGGTTGCCCTGGTCCTCGTACTGGTGGCGGATCGACTCGCGGAAGGCGGCCTCCTCGTCCTCGGGCCAGTCCTCGCCCCGGGCCTCGGCGCCGTCCCGGCGCACGGTGGCGAGCACGCTGGCTGCCTGGTCGCCGCCCATCACCGAGATGCGGGCGTTGGGCCACATCCACAGGAAGCGGCCGCCGTAGGCCCGGCCGCACATGGCGTAATTGCCCGCGCCGTAGCTGCCGCCGATCACCACGGTCAGCTTCGGCACCGTCGCCGTGGCCACCGCGTTCACCATCTTGGCGCCGTCCTTGGCGATGCCGGCGTTCTCGTACTTGCGTCCGACCATGAAGCCGGTGATGTTTTGCAGGAACACCAGCGGGATGCGCCGGCGGTTGCAGAGCTCGATGAAGTGGGTGGCCTTCAGCGCGGACTCGGAGAACAGGATGCCGTTGTTGGCGATGATGCCCGCGGGATAGCCATGGATGCGGGCGAAGCCGCATACGATGGTCTTGCCGTACAGCGGCTTGAATTCCTGCAGCTCCGAGCCGTCGACGATGCGCCCGATGATCTCGCGCACGTCATAGGGCTGTTTCAGGTCCGTCGGCACCACACCGTAGATGCCGTCGGCGTCCATCAGCGGTTGCGCGGGCACGTGCGGTGGTGACGTGTCGCGCCCCGGCGCCAGCCGCGCGACGCAGTCCCGGGCGATGGCCAGCGCGTGGTTGTCGTCCTCGGCCAGGTAGTCGGTCACGCCGGAGACGCGGCTGTGCACCTCGCCGCCGCCCAGGTCCTCGGCGTCCACGATCTCGCCGGTGGCCGCCTTCACCAGCGGCGGGCCGCCGAGGAAGATGGTGCCCTGGTTGCGCACGATGATGGCCTCGTCGCTCATGGCCGGCACGTAGGCACCGCCGGCGGTGCAGGAACCCATCACGACGGCCAGCTGCGCGATGCCCGCGGCGGAGAGGCTGGCCTGGTTGTAGAAGATGCGGCCGAAGTGGTCGCGGTCCGGGAAGACCTCGTCCTGGCGCGGCAGGAAGGCGCCGCCGGAGTCCACCAGGTAGACGCAGGACAGATGGTTCTCCAGCGCGATCTCCTGGGCCCGGAGGTGTTTCTTCACCGTCATCGGGAAATAGGTGCCGCCCTTCACGGTGGCGTCGTTCGCCACCACCATGACCTCGCGGCCGTGCACCCGGCCGATGCCGGTCACGATGCCGGCACCCGGTGCGGCGCCGTCGTAGAGGCCGTCGGCGGCCAGCGGCGAGAGCTCCAGGAACGGGCTGCCGCGGTCCAGCAGCGCGTCGATGCGCTCGCGGACGAGCAGCTTGCCGCGCTCGGCGTGTTTCGTGCGGGCGCGCTCGCTGCCGCCCCGGGCCGCTGCCGTCAGCTTGTCGCGGAGCTCGTCGACCAGCCCCTGCATGTGACGCGCGTTCTCGGCAACGCGGCCATCCGCGGGATCCAGATGGCTCTTCAGGGCGGGCACGGAGTCAGACCGTCTCGATACCCAGGGCGACGGCTTCTCCGCCGCCGATGCACAGCGAGGCGATGCCGCGCTTCGCGTTGCGGTTGCGCAGTGCGTGCAGCAGCGTGACGACGATGCGGGCGCCGGAGGCGCCGATGGGATGGCCGAGGGCGCAGGCACCACCGTTGACATTGACCTGCTCGTGGGCGATCCCCACGTCGTGCATCGCGGCCATGGTGACGCAGGCGAAGGCCTCGTTCACCTCGTACAGGTCCACGTCGTCCGGCGACCAGCCGAGTTCGTCCTGCAGCGCCCGGATGGCATACACCGGCGACGTGGTGAACCAGGCGGGCTCCTGGGCGTAGCCGCTGTGGCCGGCGATGCGGGCCAGCGGCTCCATGCCGCGGCGTTCCGCCTCGGCGGCGCTCATGAGCAGCAGCGTCGCCGCGCCGTCGGAGATGGAGGACGAGCTGGCCGCGGTCACGGTGCCGTCCTTCGCGAATGCCGGCCGCAGGTTCGGGATCTTCGAGACGTCGGCCCGGCCGGGCTCCTCGTCGGTGTCGACGGTGGTCTCGCCCTTGCGGGTCTTCACGGTGACCGGCGCGATCTCGGCGTCGAAGGCGCCGCTGTCCGCCGCCGCACGCGCCCGCTCCACCGAGGCGATGGCGAAGGCGTCCTGGTCTTCCCGGCTGAAGCCGTACTTCTTCGCCGTCTCCTCGGCGAAGTGGCCCATCATGTTGCCGTCGTAGGGGTTCTGCAGGCCGTCGAAGAACATGTGATCCAGAATCTCCTTGTGGCCCATGCGCAGCCCCGCCCGCGCGCCGGGCATCAGGTACGGCGCGTTGGTCATCGATTCCATGCCGCCGGCCATGACCACCGCGGCGGAACCCGCGCGGATGAGGTCGGCGCCGAGCATCACGGTCTTCATGCCGGAGCCGCAGACCTTGTTCACGGTGGTGCAGCCCACCGACTCCGGCAGGCCGGCGGCGAGCGCCGCCTGGCGTGCGGGCGCCTGGCCGATGCCGGCGGGCAGGACGCATCCCAGCAGCACTTCGCTGATCTCCGCCGGGTCCAGGCCGCAATCGGCCAGGGCGGCGCGGCTGGCCGCCGCGGAGAGCTCGGGGGCGGGCAGCGGGGCGAGGCCGCCCTGGAAGGCGCCCATCGGGGTGCGTCGGGCGGCAACGATGACGATTGGGTCCTGACTCATGGCGATCTCGTTCTCCGTCTTCTGGGGCGGGCGGTCATTGTAGCGCGGGCGGCGCTCAGTCGGCGGCCAGGAGTTCCCGGCCGATCAGCATGCGGCGGATCTCGGTGGTGCCGGCGCCGATCTCGTAGAGCTTGGCGTCGCGCAGCAGCCGCGCCACGGGGTACTCGTTGATGTAGCCGTTGCCGCCGAGGCTCTGGATGGCCTCCAGCGCGACGGTGACCGCCTCCCGGGAGGCGTGCAGCAGGCAGGCGGCGGCGTCCTGGCGGGTCGGCAGCCCCTGGTCGAACTGGGCCGCGGTGCGGTAGGTGAACGCCCGGGAGGTCTGCAGCGCGGTGTACATGTCGGCCAGCTTGCCCTGCATCATGCCGAAGCTGCCGATGGGCCGGCCGAACTGCTTGCGCTCGCGCAGGTAGGGCATCACGGCGTCCAGGCAGGCCTGCATGATGCCGATGGGGCCGCCGGAGAGCACGAGCCGCTCGGAGTCGAGCCCGCGCATCAGGATGTAGACACCCCGGTTCACCTCGCCGAGGACGTTCTCCGCCGGTATGCGGCAGTCCTCGAAGACGAGCTCGCAGGTGTCCGAGCCGCGCATGCCGAGCTTGTCCAGCTTCTGCGCCGTGCGGTAACCCGGCATGTCCTTTTCCACCAGGAAGGCGGTGATGGAGCGCGACCCGTCCTCCTTCGGCGCCGTACGCATGTACGTGAGGATCACGTCGGCGCGCGGGCCGTTGGTGATCCACATCTTCGAGCCGTTGGCGAGCCAGCTGTCGTCGTCCTGCTTCTCGGCATGGCAGCTCATGGAACCGACCACGTCGGAGCCCGCGCCCGGTTCGGACATGGCGAGCGCGCCCAGCATCTCTCCGCTCACGAGACCGGGCACGAAGCGCTCGCGCTGTGCCTCCGTGCCGTTCAGGTACAGGTTGTTGAGGCACAGGTTGGAGTGCGCACCGTAGGACAGCCCCACCGAGGCGGAGGCCCGCGAGATCTCCTCCATGGCCACCACGTGGGCCAGGTAGCCGAGCCCGGTGCCGCCGTCCTCCTCGGGGATGGTGATGCCGTGCAGGCCCAGTTCGCCCAGCTTGGGCCAAAGGTCGGCGGGGAACTCGTTGCTCGCATCGATCTCGGCGGCCCGCGGCGCGATCTCCTCCTCCGCGAAGCGGCGCACGGTCTCGCGCAGCAGGTCGATCTCTTCACTGATGCGGGTGTTGATCATGGGCTCGGCGCGCTCCGGTGTCAGTGCGTGGTGGTCGTGTGATGGGCCCGGCCCGAGAGCCGGTCCTTGAAACGCCGGGTATAGGGCAGCTTGGTGCGGCCGAGGGCGGCGATGCGCTCTTCGGCCATGCGGTCGGCCGCCTGCCAGCTCGGTATCCCGTCGCGCTCGGCGATGTCGAATATCCGGCCGAGGCTATTGTAGATGAGCGAGACCTGACGGTGGGCGCGTTCCTTGTCATAACCCTGCAGTTCGATCGCCACGTTGATGAGGCCGCCCGCGTTGATGGCATAGTCCGGTGCATACAGGATGCCGCGCTCCTCGAGCGCCGTGCCCCAGGCCTCGGATTCCAGCTGGTTGTTGGCGCTGCCGGCGACGACGCTGCACTTCAGGCGCGGCACGGTGTCCTCGTTGATGACGCCGCCGAGCGCGCAGGGCACGAACACGTCCATGTCCAGGTCGTAGACGTTCTGCATGGGCACCGCCTCGGCACCGTACTCGTCCACCATCGACTGAACGCGCTCCTCGTTGATGTCGGTGACCGTCACGCGGGCTCCGCGCTCTCGCAGCATGTGCACGAGATGGCGGCCGACGTGCCCCACCCCCTGCACGCCGAAGCTGAGCCTGCCCAGATCGGCGTGGCCGAACCTGCGCTCGGCGCAGGCCTCGATGCCCTTCAGCGTGCCGAGCGCTGTGAACGGCGAGGGGTCGCCGCTGCCGCCGTGCACCTCGTGCACGCCCACCACCCGGTCGGTCTCCTGGAAGATGTGGTCCATGTCGTCGACGGTGGTGCCGACGTCCTCGGCGGTGATGTAGCGGTTGTACAGCGAGCCGATGAAGCGGCCCAGCATGCGGAACAGGGCCTCGCTCTTGTCCTTCTCGGGGTCGCCGATGACGACGGCCTTGCCGCCGCCCAGGTTCAGTCCCGACACCGCGGCCTTGTAGGTCATGCCCCGCGACAGCCTGAGGACATCGCGCAGCGCCTCTTCCTCATTGGCATAGGGCCACATGCGCAGGCCGCCCAGCGCCGGGCCGAGCACCGTGGAGTGGATCGCGACAATGGCCCTGAGGCCGGTCGGACGATCCTGGAAGAACACGACCTGCTCGTGGCCGCGGTCGCTCATGGTGTCGAACAGTTCCATATCCCCCTCCTGGAAAAACATGGCGACAGCACCCCGCGCGCAGCGCCTCTGCGCGCGCTTCGGGGTTATCGGTCACACGACGATTATAGGCCCCGGCATAATCGGTTGCATCCGTAACGATCTGGCCGGTATTCGTCCGGCGCCGGCGGTTGCGGCGGCGTTGCCGCGCTTTTTTTTGCGCCGGTATTCTGCTAGTTTCCGGCGATCCGCTGGCGCGACAGGGCGCGCCCCGGGACACGTCTAAAAGTCCAAGGAATTCTCATAATGGTTCGATTCCCGCGATTGCGGTCCGTCCGCGTGAGTCGCTTCCCGGCCGGATTGCTGGCCGTCTTCGTGCTGGCGGCGCCGGCCGGCGGCCAGACGACGCTAGGCCAGGTGCTCGGCGAGCAGACCGAGGTCAACCGTTCGGCGCAGCGTTCCCAGGTGCGTATCAGCCAGCTGGCCGATCAGACCTCGGAGCTGCTGGGCGAATACCGCGTGACCACCCAGCAGCTCGACCGGATCCGGATCTACAACGACAACCTGCAGCGGCTGGTCGAGGATCAGGAGGAGGAGAAGGCATCCATCACCCGCCAGCTCGAGGAGTTCGGCGACGTGGAGCAGGGCATCGTGCCGCTGATGCTGGAGATGATCTCGGATCTCCGCGCCTTCATCGAACTGGACATGCCCTTCCAGCTGCGTGAGCGCATGGATCGGGTGACCCGCCTCGAAGACAACATGGAGCGCTCCGACCTCACGGTGTCGGAGAAGTACCGCCAGATCATGGAAGCCTACAAGGAAGAGGCCCGTTTCGGCCGTAACATCGAGGCCTACACGGGCAGCCTGGACATCGACGGCGTCGATACCCGGGTGACGTTCCTCAGGGTCGGGCGCGTCCTGCTCGCCTACCAGACGGCCGACCGGTCACGCACCGGCTTCTGGAACAAGCAGACCCGCCAGTGGGAGGAGCTCGACTCCTCGTACCGGCGCTCGATCACCGAGGGCATCGCCATCGCCAGGAAGCAGGCGGCCCCGCAGTTGCTGACATTGCCGGTCCCGGCCCCGGAGCAGGAATGATGAGCGTATCGATTAGCAGGGCGGCCTGGGCGGCCAGAGCTGCCGGCGTAATGGGCCTGGTCACGGCGATGGCCCTGGGGGCGGGCACGGCGCTCGCCCAGGACGCGCCCCGCGACATGGACGAGCTGCTGCAGACGGTCCGCGAGCAGGGCCAGCGGCTGAGCCAGGAGAACCGGCAGCGGGAGCAGGAGTTCCTGCAGAAGCGCAACCAGCAGCAGGCGCTGCTGGAGAGCGCGAAGCGCGCGCTGGCGGAGGAAGAGCGGCGCAGCGAGCGGCTGAAGACGCAGTTCGACGAGAACGAGCGCCAGCTCGAGGAGCTGAACGAGACGCTGCGCATCCGGGTCGGCGACATGGGCGAGCTGTTCGGCGTCGTGCGCCAGACGGCCGGCGAGGTCAACGGCATGGTGGATACCTCGCTCATCACCGCGGAGTATCCGGACCGGGGCGAGATCGCGACGGAACTCGCCTCCGCCCGCGGCCTGCCCTCCATCGCCGACCTAAAGTCCCTTCAGGTGCTCATCCTGGAGGAGATGGCCGGCTCCGGCGACGTCGACCGGTTCGCGGCCACCATCCGCAACGCGGCGGGGCAGGAGGAGAGCGCCGAGGTCGTGCGGGTGGGACTGTTCAACGTGATCACCGGCGACCGCTTCCTGCAATACGACCCGGCGGCGGACGAGCTGCAGGAGCTGGCCCGGCAGCCGGATGACCGCTTCCGCAGCCTGGCGGAGAACCTCTACACCGCGCGCGAAGGCAACGCCCGCATGGCGGTGGATCCCAGCCGCGGCGCGCTGCTGAGCCTGGTGGTGCAGTCGCCGAGTCTCGGCGAGCGCATCAATCAGGGCGGCACCGTGGGCTACGTCATCATCGCCATCGGCTGCATCGGCCTGCTGATCGCGCTGTGGCGCCTGCTCGCGCTGCTGGTCACCGGCCGCAAGCTCAGCTCGCAGCTGAAACGCGACAGCGCCTCGGAGGGCAACCCGCTCGGCCGCATCCTGAAGGTGTTCGAGGAGAACAAGCACATCGACACCGAGACCCTGGAGCTGAAGCTGGACGAGGCCATCCTCAAGGAGACGCCGCGCCTGGAGCAGGGGCAGGGCTGGATCAAGGTGATCGCGGCGGTGGCGCCGCTGCTCGGCCTGCTCGGTACCGTGGTCGGCATGATCCGCACCTTCCAGGCCATCACGCTGTTCGGCACGGGCGATCCGAAGCTCATGGCCGGCGGTATCTCACAGGCGCTGGTCACCACGGTGCTGGGCCTGGTGGTCGCCATCCCGCTGGTGTTCCTGCACAGCCTGGTCGCTGCGCGCAGCCGCGCCATGGTGGAAGTGCTGGAGGAGCAGAGCGCGGGCATGATCGCGCGCCACTCCGAGAGGGGCGTGTAGCGGGGCGCACCGGTGTATCTGCTCGAGTCCGCATTCATCGCCATCCGCAGCTTCTTCGAAGCCGGCGGCGACGTGCTCTGGGCCATCCTGGCCGTGACCACGCTGATGTGGACGCTGATCATCGAGCGCTTCTGGTTCTTCCGCTGGGTGCTGCCCGGCCTCGAGCGACGGGCCATCGAGGAGTGGGACCAGCGCGAGGACACCACCTCCTGGTTCGCACGGCGCATCCGCGACCAGCTGATCTCGGAGGTCTCGCTCGAGAGTCACCGCTATATCCTGATGATCAAGACGCTGATGGCGATCCTGCCGCTGCTCGGCCTGCTGGGCACCGTGACCGGCATGATTTTGGTGTTCGACGTGATGGCGTTCGCCGGCACCGGTAACGCGCGGTTGATGGCCGGCGGCGTCTCGGCGGCCACCATCCCGACCATGGCCGGTCTGGTGGCGGCGCTGTCCGGTCTGTATCTGGCCACCTATCTCGAACGGCGCGCCGGCAAGGAAGTCCAACGTTTCGAGGAGATGCTGGTCCACCACTGAGGGGGCCGCGGAGCTAGCGATGCGCAGACGGCTGAAACGGCACGACGAGGAGGCGGAGATCAACATCACGCCGATGCTCGACATCGTGTTCATCATGCTGATCTTCTTCATCGTCACGACCTCCTTCGTGAAGGAGTTCGGCGTCGACCTGAACCGTCCCTCCAACGAGCCGCCGAAGGACCAGAAGCTCTCCGAGGTGATCGCCATCCGCATCAGCGACACGGGGCAGATCTCCATCAAGGGCCGGCCCACCGACATCCGCGCCGTGCGGGCCAACATCGAGAGCGGCCTCGCGGTGGATCCGGATGCGGCCGTGGTGATAGCTGCCGACCGCAACGCCGATGCCGGCATCCTGGTGCGGGTCGTCGACCAGGCCCGGGTGGCGGGCGCCAGCAAGGTTTCACTGGCCGCGCTGGCCGACTGACCGGAGAGAGTTCATGGCGCGCAAGCACTCGACGCCGGAGGAAGAGACGGAGATCAACATCACGCCGATGCTCGACATCGTGTTCATCATGCTGATCTTCTTCATCGTGACCACCTCCTTCGTGAAGGAGACGGGCATCGATCCCACCCGGCCCGAGGCGGAGACGGCGGAGGCGCGTCCTCGCGGCAACATCCTGATCGGCGTGGACCAGACGGGCGATATCTGGATGAACAAGCGGGAAGTCGAGCTGAACCAGATCCGCCAGATCGTTGAGAACGCCCTGACCGAGAACCCGGAGAGTTCGGCGGTGATCATCGCCGACCAGGAATCGCCCACGGGCACCTTGATCGACATCATGGATCAGGTGAGACTCGGGGGCGTGGTCGACATCTCGGTGGCGGCCGAGCCGGAGGGCACGTGAGGACGAATGGCACGCAGGCGCGCGGACGGGGAGGCAGGACATGAGGTTCCTGATATCCCTCGGTGCCGGCATCTTGGTGGCGCTCGGCCTGTTCCTGCTGATGCACCAGCTCATCTCGGGCTCGCCCGACATCCACAAGGACGACGACGACCGCCTGTCGCTCAACTTCGTCCGCGTGGAGCAGGACGAGATCGAGAACATCAAGGAGCGCAAGCCGCCGCCGGAACCGGAGAAGCCGAAGGAGCCGCCGCCGCCGCCGAAGCTGAGTCAGCCCTCTCAGGACAAGCCGCGGCCGGATCTGCCGCGCATGGAGACTCCGCGCATCAACATGCCGGCGAGCGCGGGCGGCGGACCGTATCTCGGCCAGTGGAGCGCCGGCGATCCCGGTGCCGAAGGCGACGTCATCCCCATCGTGCGCATCGAGCCCCAGTGGCCGCGGGAGGCCCTCATCGAGGGCATCAGCGGCTGGGTGCTGATCGAGTTCACCATCAACGAGGACGGCACGGTCTCCGACCCGGAGGTGGTGGACGCCGAGCCGCGCCGGATGTTCGAGCGCAATGCGCTGCGCGCCATCTTCAAGTGGAAGTTCAAGCCGCGCATCGTAGACGGCCAGCCGGTGAAGCGGAGGGCCACCCAGCGGATCGACTTCAACATCGACGAGGCGACATGAGCGGTCGGGCCCTCTCCTGCGCGGGCATCGTGCGTGGCGCCATGGGCGCCATGGCCGCGCTGCTCGTGCTGGCAACCGGACCGGCCCTGGCCCAGGGCAAGGTCTGCCTCGACACCACCGCCGTGGATCGCGACGACCCGGGCAGCACCATGGGCGAGCTGGCCTACAAGCGGCTGTCCAAGATCCACGAGCTGATGGGCGAGGACCGTTACGACGAGGCCCTCAACGAGATCGGCAAGATGGAGAACATGCGCCTGAACGACTACGAGAAGGCGCTGATGTGGCAGACCTACGGCTTCATCTATTCCGCGCGCGGCGATTTCGGCAAGGCCATCGATTACTTCGAGCGCAGCCTGGCCGAGGATGCCCTCAGCACCCAGGCCCAGCAGGGCATGCTCTACTCGCTGGCCGGCCTGTACCAGTCCGAGGGGCGCTACGAGGATGCCATCGAGACCATGCGCACCTGGTTCCGCTACGCCGAGGAGCCCGACGCTTCGGCCTACATCCTGGTGGCCGGCAGTTTCGCCGAACTCGAGCGTTACCGTGAGGCGCTGCCCTGTGTGCAGCTCGCCATCGAGAAGGCCGAGAAGCCGAAGGAGTCCTGGTATCAGCTGGAACTGGCCATCCACATGGAGGAAGAGGCCTTTCGGGCGGCCGTCGATGTACTGCGCACGATGGTCCGGCTCTGGCCGGACAAGCGTCGCTACTGGGAAACCCTGTCCGGCGTGTACCTGGAGCTGAAGGAGGACCAGCTGGCGCTGGCCACCATGATGGCCGCCTACAACCGCGGCCTGATTACCGAGGGCGCCAAGATCCTCAACCTGGTGCGCCTTAACCTGTACCTGGACAGTCCCTACGTCGCCGGCCGGATACTCGCCCGCGGCATCGAGGAGGGTGCGGTCGAGCGCGACGCCGACAACCTGAACCTGCTGCGCTCGGCGTGGACCTCGGCGAAGGAATACGACCGCGCCGTCGCGGTGATCGACCAGCTCGGTCAGCTCACCGGCGATCCCAAGTACTACATGGACAAGGCGAGTATCCTGAACGAGCAGGCACGCTGGGAGGACGTTATCGCGGCGGCCCGCCAGGCGCTGGACGCGGGCACGGAGACGCCCGCCCGGGCCTGGCTGCTGATGGGCATGGCCTACACCGAGCTCGATCGCCTCGGAGAGGCGCTGCAGGCGTTCGACAAGGTGCGTGAGACCGGCGACGCCAAGGAGCGCCAGAACGCCGCCGCCTGGATCGCCTTCGTGCGCGACCGCCAGGCCGTGGAGGCCGCGCGGATCGCCTCCGGCTGAAGCCGTCCGACCGGGGCCCGTTCACAGACGCCGGATCCCGGCCGGTCCGCGGGCCTCCGTCCCGGCGTCTGCCGGGGCTTCGGTCCCGGCTCTCGTCTCGTCCCGTCCGTCCTCCCGCGGGACCGGCGTCTCCGCCGGCGGATGCAGATCGGGCTCGTCCAGATGCGCCAGGATCCGCCTCCGTGAGAGGGTGGCGAGAGATGCGGGCGTCTGGCCGGCGGTGTCGATCGGCTCCAGCAGGGTGACGCGCAGGCGTTGCGGCCGGGGCAGCAGCCTGCTCGACGGCAGCGCATGGCGGGAGCCGTGGATCACGGCCGGCACCAGCGGCGCCTGCGCCTTGACCGCGACGGCGAAGGCGCCGCCGCGGAAACGGCGCAGCCCGGGCTCCGCGTGGAAGGTGCCCTCCGGGAAGAAGGCCAGCGACTCGCCGACGTGAGCGCGGCGCAGGATGGTGCGGGCATCCCGTGCGCTGCGGCCGTGATGGAAACGCTCGACGAACTGGGCGCCGATGCGCCGCAGCAGGTAGTGCGCCAGCGGTACCCGCTGCATCTCGCTCTTGATGACGAAGGCGAAACGCGGTGGCAGCGCGGCGCAGAGGATGATGCCGTCCAGGTAGCTCGCGTGGTTGGCCACCACCACGCAGGGCCGTCCCGGCAGGTGCCGGCGGTTATCGATGCCGGGGCCCATGCCGGTGGCCAGGAAGAGCAGGCGGGCGCCGTTGCGCGCGGCCGCCCGGCGCCGGCCCAGGCCGGGCAGGACGGTGACCAGCAGCAGCGTGACCGGAACACAGACGAGGAACACGGCAGCGAACCACAGGCCGTACAGCGCATGCCACGCCTCGCGGGCGAGTCGGATCAGTCTGGTCATTTTCCCTCAGCGTAGCGGGTTCGCATCGAAGAGTGTGAACCCGGTCACGTTATGTTAATGCTTTGGGGAATCTGTGACAGCGGTCACGCCCCCCCTGAGGCCGGGCGGACATACTCGCTCTCCGATCCGCCAGTGGCCATTGTAATTGGCCGTCACAGGGCCAGCGCAGTTGGCCGCAACCAGCGAGCAGCGACCGAAGATACGCAAGATGAGCTATAGCCCAGCGCGCAAACAGACCGAGGAGGCAGCCGTCAGTGCGGCCTCCGAGGCCATGATCGACAAGTTCCTCGACGCCATCTGGATGGAGCGGGGCCTGTCGAAGAATACGCTGGGCGCGTATCGCGCCGACCTCATGGCGCTGGCACGCTTCGTCGCCGACGACGGCACCGAGATCGTGCGGGCCGGCAAGCCGGAATTGCTGGCCTTCATCGCCTGGCGGGTGGAGCAGGGCGCCAAACCCCGTTCCACGGCGCGCCAGCTGTCCAGTTTCCGCCGCTTCTTCCGCTATCTCTGCCGCGAAGGCGTGATCGCGGACGATCCGACCGCGGACATCGAGATGCCGCGTATCGGCCGTTCGCTGCCGAAGTCGCTCACCGAGGAGGAGGTGGAGGCGCTGCTGGGCGCGCCGAATACGGAGGAGCCCCTCGGCCACCGTGACCGGGCGATGCTGGAGCTGCTCTATGCCACGGGCCTGCGGGTCTCGGAGCTGATCAATCTCAAGCAGAATCAGGTCAACCTGAACCAGGGCGTCCTGCGCATCGTCGGCAAGGGCGACCGCGAGCGGCTGATCCCGCTCGGCGATGAGTCCCAGCGCTGGCTGCGGGACTTCATGGAGGGTCCCCGGGTCGAGATCCTGCTGGAGCGCCAGACCGACTACATGTTTCCCACCCGCCGGGGCGACCGCATGACCCGGCAGGCCTTCTGGCACATTATCAAGCGCTACGCCCAGAAAGCCGGCGTGAAGAAGAAGCTCTCCCCCCATACACTGCGCCATGCCTTCGCCACCCACCTGCTGAACAACGGTGCGGACCTGCGCGTGGTGCAGCTGCTGCTCGGTCACAGCGACCTGTCCACCACGCAGATCTACACCCACGTGGCGCGGGAACGGCTGAAGGACCTGCACGGGGCGCATCACCCCCGGGGCTGATTCGGCCCGGCTGCCGGATCCCGGCGCACCCTCTGCTACAATGCGCGCCGCCCGGCCGGGGCGGGAACGATGGGCGGACCGGCTTGTCCCATTCCTCATGTTCCCGGCCTGCCCCAGGCGCGGCCGGTCAACCGTCAATCAGAGGACTCTCTATGCGTAGTGTCATCGGATCGCTGTTGCCGATTCTCTCAGCCGGCGTCTTACTGAGCGTGTCGCTTGCCGCCGGGCTGGCTCCCGCCGCGGCCCTGGCGGATACGGACGAAGACCTCGCGCGCGTGCGTGCGCAGATCACCGAGCGCTTCCCGCAGCTCGATCCGGAGAGCATCAACGAGGGTCCGATCCCGGGTTTCTTCGAGATCCGGCAGGGCGTGCTGGTGGCCTACGTCACGACGGACGGCCGCTACCTGTTCCAGGGCGACCTCATCGACCTGGAGACCCGCACCAACCTGACCGAGTCGGCCATGAACGGCGAGCGCCGGCGCGCGATGGATGCGCTGGCGGACGAGGATGCCATCGTGTTCGCGCCGGCCGATCCGAAGCACACGGTCAGCATCTTCACGGACATCGACTGCGGCTTCTGCCGCAAGCTGCACCGCGAGATCGACGAGTACAACGATGCGGGCATCGCGGTCCGCTATCTCCTGTATCCGCGCAGCGGCCCCGGGCAGGCGTCATGGCAGAAGGCGGAGAGCGTCTGGTGCGCCGACGACCGCAACACGGCGCTCACGCGCGCCAAGAACGACCAGCCGGTCCAGTCTCGCGAGTGCGATGCGTCAATGGTGCAGCGCCACTATGACCTCGGCCGCGACATCGGCCTGCGGGGCACGCCGGCCATCGTGACCGAGACCGGCGAACTGGTGAGCGGTTACCTGCCGCCAGCGCAGCTGCTGGAGCGGCTGGAGGGTGACGGCGAGGAGTGACGGGCGGGAGCGCGGCTCAGCGCTCCAGGTGCTCCAGCTTGTCCGGGACGCCTTCCCATTCCTTCGCGTCCTCGGGCGGATCCTTCGCTTCGGTGATCACCGGCCACTCGCGGCTCAGTTCCGCATTCAGCTCCAGGAATTTCTCCTGGCCCGCCGGCAACTCGTCCTCGGAGTAGATGGCCTCCACCGGGCACTCCGGTTCGCACAGCGTGCAGTCGATGCATTCCTCGGGGTCGATGACCAGGAAGTTCGGGCCTTCGTGGAAACAATCCACCGGGCAGACCTCGACACAGTCCGTGTATTTGCACTTGATGCAGCTCTCGGTGACGACGAAGGTCATTGTTACCTCGTTTCCTCTGTTCGCTCTTGAACCGTGACCCGCCGGAGCGGAGGCGGGATTATGCCATAGAGTCTGCGGCGCGCTCAGAGCCCGTCAGAGCCGGATCCGGGGCGCTTTGTGGCTGTGCACACCCCGGTCCCTGCCGGCATCCTCGAAGTAGCGCTCGAGGGCGAAGCGGACGCTGGGGAAGGATATCTCGTCCCAGGGGATGTCGGCCTCCGCGAACAGGGCCACCTCCTGGCTCTCGTCGCCGACGCCGAATCCGCCCAGCAGCCGGGCGGTGTAGAAGACGTGTACCTGGCCCGCCTGCACTACGTCGACGGTGGCGAACAGGCGCCCGATCTCCACCTCGGCCAGCGCCTCTTCCCGGGTCTCCCGCGCCGCGCCTTCCTCCATCGTCTCGCCCAGTTCCATGAAGCCGGCGGGCACTGTCCAGTAGCCGAGCCGGGGCTCGATGGCCCGGCGGCAGAGCAGCACCTCGTCGCCCCGCGCCGGCACGCAGCCGACCACGATCCGCGGGTTCTGGTAGTGCACGTAGTCGCATTCGCTGCAGACCCAGCGCTCGCGGTTGTCGCCGGCGGGTATGGTCTTCGAGACGAGGCTGCCGCAGTTGGAACAATATTTCATACGGGAGAGTACGGGAGATGCCGCGAGGCGGGCGTGTCGCCGGCTGGCGGGCCGTCCGCGCCGCGGGTTGTGCTTGTGGTGCCGGGAGTGGGACTCGAACCCACACGGGTGTTACCCCACTGAATTTTGAGTCCAGCGCGTCTACCAGTTCCGCCATCCCGGCAGGAGGGCGCTAGTATAGGTTGCGGTCGCTGACCAGGCCACCTTGCGACGAATTTTCCGGCCCTGGTTGCGACCCGCATTGCGACGATTCTCTTCCCTCGCGCATCAAGAGCTGTCGACATGTCGGGATTTGCAGGCATCAGCGTGGATGAAGTGGTCATCCGCCGCGCTCGTCGCGGGGAGGCCGGTGCCCACGAGTCCCTGTACCGGGCGCTGGCGCCGGCCGTGTACACGCTGGCCCTGCGGCTGGTGAAGACGCCGGCCGCCGCGGAGGACATGCTGCAGGAGACCTTCATCGAGGTGATGCGCAGCCTGCCCGGTTACCGGGGCGACGCCTCGCTGGCCACGTGGGTGCGCCGCATCGCCGTGAACAAGTGCCTGATGCACCTGCGCTCGGCGTGGAACCGGCGCGCCGGCGAATTCGGCGACGGCGACGAGCCGGTGGACGGCGGTGCGCCGGTGGCTGAGTCGGTGGGCCTGCGCATGGATCTGGAGGCGGCACTGGCCAGTCTTCCGGCGGAGAGCCGGGTGGTGGTCTGGCTGCACGACGTCGAGGGCTACACCCACCGGGAGATCGCGATGGTGATGCAGAAGACCGAGAGCTATTCCAAATCTCAGCTGTCCCGCGCCCATCGGCGGCTGCGCGATCTGCTGGATGGCGGTGCCGGCGAACCCGGCGATGCGACGAGCCGGGTGACCGGGGTGCTGCCGGGAGGTTGAAGATGTACGAAGAGAACGGCATGGAAAGGGACGGCGACCTGGCGGAGGCGCTGCGGCGGCTGTCGCAGCATGCGCCGCCCCGCGGCGCATGGCGGGAGATTCGCGGCCGGGCCGAACGCGAGGGGCTCGTCGGGCCGCCGCGGCGGCGGCGCGTGCGGCGCGACCTGGAGTGGCTGGCTGCCGGCGCGGTGGCCGCGACGGTGGTTTTCGCGCTGCTGGACCTGCCGCTGTTCGGGACGTCGCCCGGCGAGGATCCGGTTCCGGTCGACGAGGCCGGTTTCGCCGCCACACCGGCCGAGAACGACGCCAGTCTGGGCAGCCTGATGGCCCGTTCCCGCCTGCTGGAGGAGGCGCTGCGTGCGGCCCCCGAGACCCCGCGCGTGATGCGCGCGAGCACCGCGAGCACGATCGCGACGCTGGAGGACCGCATCGCCATGATCGACCAGCAGCTGAGTTTCCCGGAGCGCCCGCTGAGCGAGGCCGAGGCCAGGGCGCTCTGGCGCGAGCGGGTGCAGCTGATGGATTCACTGGTGCAGCTGCGTTATGCGCAGGCACGCAGGGTTGTGCTTTAGAGCGGGCGCAGTCGCGGCAGGCGGAGCGGCAGGCTGGACAACTGCGAACAATTGGAAATCGACGGGTAATCGATTGGGAACTGACCGGGAGTGACACGATGAAGACGACGACAGCGGGCCTGGGCATGCTGGTGCTGGCGTTCGGCCTGGCGGCGACGGCGGCAGCGCAGGAGAGCGCGTGGGAGGTGGAGCGGGACGAGGCCGCCGAGCGGCGCATCATCGTCCGTGACGAACGGCGGACCGCCGACGAGGCCCGCAGTGCGGCGGAGACAGAACGGTTGCGTGCGGCCGAGGAACGCCTGGCCGCAGCCGAGGAGCGCCTGGCCGAGGCGGCCCGGGAGATCGCCGAGATCACCTCCGGCGTCGTACCCGGCGCGGTGGAGTATGCCCGCGGCGTCATCGCCTCGGCCCGCCGGCCCGTGCTCGGCGTCAGCATCGGCGGGGGTGCCGGCGAAGGCGACGGCCCCGTCGAGGGCGTCGAGGTGCTTGGCGTCTCGCCCGGTAGCGCGGCCGCGGAGGCCGGCATCCGGGCCGGCGACGTGCTGACCGCGATCGACGGCGAGTCCCTCGCCGCCGAAAGCCCCTCCGCCGCCAACCGCCGTCTGCTGGAGGCCCTGGCCGAACGCGAACCCGGCGACACCATCGACATCGAGCTGCGCAGGGGGGACGGCCAGGAACTCACGCTGGGTGTAAAGACCCGGGACAAAGAGGCCCAGGCATTCACCTTCTTCGGCGACGGCGGGAACTTCGACTTCGACTTCCGCACCGACGCGCCCATGGTCTGGTTCGGTCCTGCCCGTCCCTGGGGCGACATGGAACTGGTGGAACTCTCGCCCGACCTCGGCCGCTATTTCGGCACCGACAGCGGCCTGCTGGTGGTGAGGGCGCCGTCGGACCCCGCGCTGAAGCTCGAGGACGGCGACGTCATCCGCCGGATCGGTGGCCGTGAGCCCGGCTCCGTTTCCCACGCGATTCGGATACTCCGCTCCTACGAGGAGGGCGAGGAACTCGAACTGGAGATCATGCGCGAGAAGCGTACCCGCAATCTGTCGGTGCAGATACCGGCGAGCCAGGGCGGGCTCGCACCGCTGCCCCGCCTGCCGTCGCTGCCCGGCATCCGCCCGCCCGCGGCGGCACCGCAGCGGGCTCCGGCACCGCCTCCGGAAGCGGATTTCGGCCTGCCGGAGGTCTGATACCATGCGCCGCCATGCGCGCGCAGGACTACAGTTACGAGCTGCCCGATGAGCTGATCGCCCACGAGCCGGCCCGGCCCCGGAGTGCCAGCCGCCTGCTGGTGCTGCAGGGCGACGGCTCGCTCGCCGACTCCGCGGTTACCGAACTGCCCGGACTGCTCGCGCCGGGCGACCTGCTGGTCTTCAACGACACGCGAGTGATCCCGGCGCGCATCCACGGCCGCAAGGAGACCGGCGGCCGCGTCGAGCTCCTGCTGGAGCGGGCGCTGACGGAACGGGACGCGCTGTGTCACCTGCGGGCCAGCAAGTCGCCGAGGGCGGGTACATCGCTCGCGCTCGAGGGCGGCGCCACGGCGACGGTGACCGGACGGGAGGGCGACCTCTTTCGGGTCGCCTTCGACCTGCCGGTGCTCGACCACCTCGAGCGCCACGGCCACGTGCCGCTGCCGCCCTATATCCGCCGCCCCGATACCGCCGGCGACCGGGACGACTACCAGACGGTCTTCGCGCGTGAGCCCGGCGCCGTGGCGGCGCCGACGGCGGGCCTGCATTTCGACGAGGCCCTGCTCGGTACGCTGGAGGCCGCGGGCGTGGAGCGGGCCTTCGTGACGCTGCACGTCGGCGCGGGCACCTTCCAGCCACTGCGGGAGGAGAACATCGCCACCGGCCGGCTGCATGCCGAGCGGGTGCACGTCAACGAAGCGCTCTGCGCCGCAGTGAGCCGCACCCGCGAGCGCGGCGGTCGGGTGGTGGCCGTGGGCACCACGGCCGTGCGCAGTCTGGAGACCGCCGCGGCCGGCGACGGCCTCGCGCCCTGCCGCCGGGAGACCGAGCTGTTCATCATGCCCGGCTACCGGTTCCGGGTGGTCGATGCCATCATCACCAACTTCCATCTGCCGGAGTCGTCGCTGCTGATGCTCGTGAGTGCCTTCGCCGGTCGGGACAACGTGCTCGCCGCCTACCGCCACGCCGTGGAGAGCCGCTACCGCTTTTACAGCTACGGCGACGCCATGCTCGTCTGGCCGGCGCCGGACGCGCTCGAGCCGCGCCCGTGAACTTCGAACTGCTGATCCGGGAGGGCGCCGCGCGGCGCGGGCGTCTCACCTTCCGCCGCGGGACGGTGGAGACACCCGCCTTCATGCCGGTCGGCACCTACGGCACGGTGAAGGCGATGACCCCGGAGGAGGTCGCCGGCACCGGCGCCGAGATCATACTCGGCAATACTTTCCATCTCATGCTGAGGCCCGGGCCGGAGGTGGTCCGCGCACACGGCGGACTGCACGAGTTCATGAACTGGACCGGCCCCATCCTCACCGACTCCGGCGGCTACCAGGTATTCAGCCTCGCGGCGCTGCGCAAGGTCAGCGAGGAGGGCGTCACCTTCCGCTCGCCGGTCAACGGCGACGAGATCTTCCTCGGGCCGGAAGGCGCCATGGCCATGCAGCAGACCCTGAACTCGGACATCGCCATGATCTTCGACGAGTGCACGCCCTATCCGGCCAGCGAGCACGCGGCGCGGGAGTCGATGGAACTCTCGCTGCGCTGGGCCGCGCGCAGCCGCCGCGCCTTCGACGAGTTGCGCGAGCGCGAGCCGGGGCGCGGCGAGGCCGTGTTCGGCATCGTCCAGGGCGGCATGTACCCCGCGTTGCGGGAGGCCTCGCTGGCGGGACTGGTGGGGACCGGCTTCGACGGCTACGCGATCGGCGGGCTGTCGGTGGGCGAGAGCGAGGAGGAGCGGCTGGCCGTGCTGGACGCCATCGCCCACCGCATGCCGACGGACCGGCCCCGTTACCTGATGGGCGTGGGCACGCCGACCGATATCGTCAAGGCGGTGGCCCGCGGCGTGGACATGTTCGACTGCGTAATCCCGACCCGTCACGGGCGCAACGGCTATCTGTTCACCTCGGCCGGCACGCTGAAGATACGCAATGCCCGCTACGCCGGGGACCTCGGCGCGCTGGACCCGGAGTGCGACTGTTATACCTGCACCCATTACAGCCGGGCCTATCTCCGCCACCTGGACAAGTGCAATGAGATGCTGGGTCCCCGGCTGGCGACGCTGCACAACCTGCATTTCTACCAGCGGCTGATGAGCGATATCCGCGCGGCGCTCGAGGCCGGTACCTTCGGGGCGTTCGCCACGGAGTTCCTGGCGCGGCACGGGACAAAGGAGCCGCGTGTTGTGTAATAATAGCGCGCCGTATCCCCGCTAAGACGGTGTCATTATGGATTTCCTGATCGAGAGTGCCTGGGCGCAGGGTGCGCCGGCCCAGGAGAGCCCCCTTGGGTTCCTGTTGCCGATGATCATCCTGTTCGCGGCTTTCTATTTCCTGCTCATCCGGCCGCAGCAGAAGCGCCAGAAGCAGCACCGGGAGATGGTCTCCCAGCTGTCCGCCGGCGACGAGGTGGTGACCGCCGGCGGCATCCTCGGCAAGATCACGTCGGTGAGCGATCAGTTCCTGACGATCCAGGTCGCAGACGGCGTCGAGCTGAAGATACAGCGTCAGACCATCAGCGCCGTGCTCCCCAAGGGCACGGTGGAGAGCGCCGGCTGATCGTCGGACGATCGCCGGCTCCATCCTTCCAAGACTTTCAAGGCCCTCTGGTCCGCCATGAATCGATATCCCGCGTGGATGTATGCCCTCGTTATCGGCATCGTCGTCATCGGGGCGCTGCTCGCCCTGCCGAACGCCTTCGGCACGGTGCCGGCCCTGCAGGTGGCGCGTACCGACGCAGAGCCCCTGGATGCCTCCATGGTGGAGCGCTTCCGCGACATCCTCGTCGAGGAGGAGCTCACGCCCGAGGCTGCCTACCTGGACGACGGCCGCGTGGTGATGCGTTTCGACCGCGTCGAGCGTCAGCTGCAGGCGAGCGACGCGCTGCGCGAGGCCGTCGGCGACGACTACGCCGTGGCGCTGACGCTGGCTTCCCGCTCGCCGGCCTGGGTGCGGGATCTGGGGCTGGAACCCATGAGCCTCGGCCTCGATCTGCGCGGCGGCGTCTACTTCCTCTACGAAGTGGACATGGAGGCCGCCATCCGCAAGCGGCTCGAGATGTACGTGGAGGACTTCGAGACCCGGCTGACCGAGGCCGGGATCTCCCGCCGGGTGCGCGTGGAGGACGACAGGGTGCGCGTGCAGGTGCGTGATGCCGAGGATCTCGCCGAGGCACGCCGGATCATTCGCAACGCGGATCAGGATCTGAACATCGCCGACGGCGGCGACGGCAAGTCACTGCTGGTCACGATGACCGAGCAGCAGATCCGCGAGCGCCAGAACTTCGCCATCGAGCAGAACACCACCACGCTCAGGAACCGGGTGAACGCGCTCGGCGTGGCCGAACCGCTGGTGCAGCGCCAGGGCGTCGACCGCATCGTCGTCCAGCTGCCGGGCATCCAGGACCCGGCGCGGGCCGACGCCATCCTCGGCGCCACGGCGACGCTGGAATTCCGCCTGGTGGACGAGGACTGCTCGGGCCTGGGCTCGCAGCGCTATCCCTTCCGCGACGGGCCCGATACCTGCCTGAAGCGCGAGGTCATCGCCTCGGGCGACCAGATCGTGGATGCGAGTTCCGGTTTCTCCCAGGACGGCGGGCCCGCGGTGTTCATCCGCCTGGACGCCGCCGGCGGCGACCGAATGCTGAAGACCACGCGCGCCAACATCGACAAGCCCATGGCGGTGTTGTTCATCGAGACCACCCGGGACGTGGTCGAGCGCAACGGCGACATCGAATACGTGACCCAGCGCTCCGAGGAGATCATCAACGTCGCCACTATCCGCGGCGTGTTCCGGAACGAGTTCCAGATCACCGGGCTGAACCCGGCCGAGGCGCGGGACCTGGCGCTGCTCCTGCGCGCCGGTTCGCTGGCGGCGCCCGTCTTCAAGGTGGAGGAGCGCACCATCGGCCCGAGCCTGGGCCAGGAGAACATCGACCGCGGCTTCATGGCCGTGACCATCGGCTTCCTCGCGGTGGTGCTGTTCATGGCCGTGTACTATCGGTCCTTCGGCCTCATCGCCAATGTGGCGCTGTTTACCAACCTTGTGCTGATCGTCGCGCTGCTGTCGCTGTTCCAGGCGTCGCTGACGCTGCCGGGCATCGCCGGTATCGTGCTGACGGTGGGCATGGCCGTGGATGCCAACGTGCTCATTTTCGAGCGAATACGCGAGGAGGTCGCCAACGGTAATTCGCCCCAGGCGGCGATCCATGCCGGCTACGAGAAGGCATTCTCCTCGATCGCCGACGCCCAGATCACGACGCTGATCGCGGCCATCGTGCTGTTCACCTTCGGCACGGGCCCCATCAAGGGCTTCGCCATCACGCTCACCTTCGGGATCATTACCTCCATGTTCACCGCCATCATCGGGACCCGGGCTGTGGTCAATGCGGTCTACGGTTCCCGGCGGATCCAGACGGTGCCGGTATGAGCCTCAAGCTGCTGCCAGACAATACCCACATCGACTTCATGGGCCGGCGCTGGCCGGCGATCATCCTGTCGCTGGTGCTCATCGCCGTCTCGGTCGGCTCGCTGGCCGTGCAGCGCCTGAACTTCGGCATCGACTTCACGGGCGGCATCCTGCTGGAGCTCGGCTATCCCGAGGCCGCCGATCTCGAGCGCATCCGCGGGGTGCTGACCGAGGCGGACTTCCCCGAGGCCGAGGTGACCAACTTCGGCACGGCGCGTGACGTGCTCGTGCGTCTGCCGCCGCGCGAAGGCGTGAGCGGTACCGAGGTGCGGGAGGACCTGCGCGACGTGCTGCAGGCCGACGAGCCGGACGTGGAGCTGAGGCGCGTGGACTTCGTCGGCCCCCAGGTGGGCGAGGAACTCACCGAGAAGGGCGGGCTGGCCATGATCTTCACGCTGATCATGATCTTCGCCTACGTCATGTTCCGCTTCCAGTGGCGTTTCGCGGCCGGCGCCGTCGCGGCACTGGCTCACGATGTCATCATCACGCTCGGTTTCTTCTCGCTGTTCCAGCTGCCCTTCGACCTGTCGGTGCTGGCGGCCATCCTGGCGGTGATCGGCTACTCGCTGAACGATACCGTGGTGGTGTTCGACCGGATCCGGGAGAACTTCCTGAAGCTGCGCGGCCTCGAGCCGGTCGACGTCATGAACACCTCGATCAACCAGATGCTCGGGCGCACCATCATCACCGGCCTGACGACGCTGCTGGTGCTGGTGGCGCTGTTGGTGCTGGGCGGCGAGGCGATCGGGCCGTTCTCGGTGGCGCTGATCGTCGGCATCATCATCGGTACGTATTCGTCCATCTACACGGCGAGCGCCACCGCGCTGGAACTGGGCGTCAGCGCCCAGGACCTGCTGCCGCCGGAGAAGGACCCCGAAGAAGTCGACGACCTGCCCTGACCGGTCTCCGTCCCGGCGGGACTTTCGCGACGCCGGCGGGTCTCTAGGCGAGGATGCCGTCGAGGTGGGGAGCGGTCAGCCGGGCGAGCGCCGCGTAGATCTTCGGGCTGCCGGCGAGCACGTGGCCGGTCTCCATGAAACCCTCGCTGCCGTCCAGGCCGCTGATGATACCGCCCGCCTCGCGTATGAGCAGCGCGCCGGCGGCGAGATCCCACGGCTTGAGTCCCGTCTCCCAGAACCCGTCCAGCCGACCGGCGGCCACGTAGGCCAGGTCGAGGGCGGCGGCGCCGGGCCGGCGCACGCCGGCGGCATTGCGGATGACGTCCTTCAGGAGCGCCATGTAGGGGTCGAGCCCGGCGGTGCCCCGCCGGTACGGGAAGCCGGTGCCGATCAGGGCGTCGGCCAGGTCGCGGCGGTTCGCCACGCGGATGCGGCGCCCGTCCAGCTGCGCGCCCTCGCCGCGGGACGCGGTGAACATCTCCTGGCGTAGCGGGTCGTAGATGACACCGTGCTCCAGCCGGCCGCGGATCTGCAGGCCCACCGAGACGCAGAATACCGGGAAGCCGTGCAGGAAGTTGGTGGTGCCGTCCAGCGGGTCGATGATCCAGACGTGATCCGAATCCCCCTGCGAGCCGCCTTCCTCGGCCAGGATCGCGTGGTCCGGGTAGTGGCTCAGGATGGTATCGACGATGACCGCCTCGGCCTGCCGGTCGGCCTCGCTGACGTAGTCGTTGCGGCCCTTTGTCTCCACCTTCAGCCGGTCGAGCTGTTTCAGTTGGCGTAGCAGCATGTCGCCGCCCTTGCGTGCCGCCATGGCGGCGATGTTGGCGAGTGGTTGCATGCGCGATACGTATCCGGTGGTGGGGTGTGTGGGTGCGGGCGGTAGAATACCAGACCGGATGGTGAGCGAGACGGCCAGGTGGAGATGACCTGTGGAGACGAGCGAGAAGAGATGAGCAAGGGCAGATGAGCAAGGGCAGATGAGCAAGGGCAGATGAGCGACGGCGAGACGGCGATCCGCATCGTACTGGTGGGCACGACCCACCCGGGCAACATCGGCGCCACGGCGCGGGCCATGAAGAACATGGGCCTCGGCGACCTCGTGCTGGTGGCCCCACGCAGTTTCCCCCACGAGGAGGCCACGGCCCGGGCGTCCGGGGCGGAGGACGTGCTCGCGGCGGCGCGCGTGGTCGACACGCTGGAGGCCGCCGTCGCCGACTGTGTGTGGGTGGCCGGCGCCAGCGCGCGCCAGCGCAGCATCGCCTGGCCGGAGCTGAGCGCCCGGGAGGCGGCGGAGAAGGCCATGGCCGAATCCGCGTCCGGGCCGGTCGCGCTGGTGTTCGGTCCGGAGAAATCCGGACTGAGCAACGAGGACCTGGCCCGCTGCCAGGCACTGCTCTACATCCCCACGGCGCCGGAGTTCAGTTCGCTGAACCTGGCCATGGCGGTGCAGGTGGTGACCTACGAGGTGCAGATGCAGCGCGAGGCGGGCCGCGAGCCGCCGGCACGCGAGGTGCGGCCCGCGACGGCCGGCGAGATGGAGAACTTCTACCGCCATCTGGAAGAGCTGCTGCTCGCCGCCCGCTTCCTCGACCCGGACAATCCCCGGCACCTGATGAAGCGCCTGCGGCGGCTGTTCGCCCGCGCCGAGCCGGACATGAACGAGATCAACATCCTGCGGGGCATACTGGCCTCGCTGGCGCCCGCCGAGCGGAGACGCGACCATGAATGACGCCCGCCCCATCTACCTGGACTACGCGGCCACCACGCCGGTGGACGACGCGGTGGCCGCGGCCATGGCAAGCTGCCTCGGCCGGGACGGCGTGTACGGCAACGCGGCGTCACTGATGCACGAACCCGGCCGCCGCGCCGCCGCCGCCGTGGACGCCGCGCGCGCGGAACTCGCCGCGCTGATCGGCGCCCGCCCCGGAGAACTGGTCTTCACCTCCGGCGCGACCGAGGCGGACAATCTCGCCGTCATCGGCGCGGCGCGGTATTTCGCCGACCGTGGCCGGCACCTCGTGACCACGCGCATCGAACACAAGGCGGTGCTGGATGCCGCCCGCCGCCTCGAGCGGGAGGGCTGGGAGGTGACCTGGCTCGAGCCCGACGCCGAGGGTCGCATCGACCCGGCTTCGGTCGGTACGGCGCTCCGGGACGACACCGTGCTAGCGGCGGTGATGTGGGTGAACAACGAGACCGGCGTGGTGAACGACGTCGAGACCATCGGCCGCCTGTGCCGCGAGCGGGGCGTGCTGTTCCACGTGGACGCCGCGCAGGCGGTCGGCAAACTGCCCATCGATCTCGCGCGCCTGCCCGCCGACTTCCTCGCTCTCACGGCCCACAAGTTCTACGGACCGAAGGGAGTGGGGGCGCTGTATATCGCGGATCGTCCCGGTGTGCAGGTGCAGCCGCTCCTGCACGGCGGCGGCCAGGAACGGGGGCTGCGGCCGGGCACGCTGCCCGTGCACCAGATCGTCGGGCTCGGCGCCGCGGCGGCGCGGGCACGCGAGGAGCTGCCCGCGGAACGGGTGCGGCTGACGGCACTCCGGGATCGGCTGAGCGCGGGCCTCACCGCGGTGGACGGCGTCCTCGTCAACGGCGGCGGTGCCGAGCGGATCCCGGGCATCGTCAACGTGAGCGTGGCGGGCGTGGACGGGGAGAGCCTGTTCGCATCGCTGGAACCGCTCGCGGTGGCGTCCGGCTCGGCGTGCAATACCACCTCGGGCGAGCCTTCCTACGTGTTGCGTGCGCTGGGCCGCGACGACCGCCTGGCCGGCGCGTCGGTGCGTTTCAGCCTGGGCCGTTACACGACGGAGGAGGAAGTGGACCGGGCGGTCGACATTTTCACCGCCGCCGTGGGCCGTCTGCGGCGCATCGCCGCGCCGCTCGGAGGCCGCGCGGCTTGAATTACGGCGCCGAAGTCCTCACCCTTTTCCGTGAGGCTGCCCACGCCGGGCAGGTGGAGGGTGGCGCCAGCGGCCGTGCCCGGGGGCGTACCGGCGGTGTGGAGGTCGTTTTCAGCGCCGGGGTCGCGGGCGGTAGAATAGCCCGCATGCGCTATGGCGCGATCGGCTGTCCGTGGGTCATCGCGGCGTGCGAATGGGCCTGCCGCCAGGCCGAGGGCGGTCCGACAGCCGGTCTGTCCACGCTGACCGCGGCCGCGATGGCCGGAGCGCTGGCGGCACCCGCGGAGAAAACGGGCAGTCTGCTGGTCGTAGAGGATGCGCTGGCCGAACTCGGCCGGACGCTGGCGGCGGCGGCAGACTCCGACCATCGACAAAAGGATCGACAAATGGATCGATGAATGGATCGATGAGACGACGGATCAATTGGCGAGCATAGTTGAGCGAGAACGCATATGGCCATCTCACTGACACAATCGGCAGCGGACAGGGTGAAAAACCACATCGGCACTCGTGGCAAGGGGGTGGGCCTGCGCCTGGGTGTGAAGAAGACGGGCTGTTCCGGGTTCGCCTACGTCATCGACTACGCGGACGAGGTCGCGGACAGTGATCACGTCTTCGAGGATCACGGCGTCAAGATCGTCGTGGACGGCGACAGCCTGTCCTACATCGACGGCACGGAAGTGGACTTCGTCAAGCAGGGGCTGAACGAGGCGTTCAAGTTCCGCAACCCGAACGTGAAGGGCGAGTGCGGCTGCGGCGAGAGCTTCAACGTCTGAAAGCGTTGCCGAGCCCGGCTAAACCGAGTAAAATTAATAGCTTATGCTCCCGACCCGCATGCGGGTCGGGAGTTTTTCGTACCCCCGACAAGTACCCTCTGACAAGGCAACGAAGGAAAGACCATGGCTCGTGAGCGCACGCTCTCCATCATCAAGCCCGATGGCGTGGAGAAGAACATCATCGGAGAGATCTATCGCCGGTTCGAGAATGCCGGCCTCAGCATCGTCGCCGCGCGTATGCTGCATCTGACGAAGGATCAGGCCGAAGGCTTCTACGCCGTCCACAAGGAGCGTCCCTTCTTCCCGGACCTGGTGTCCTACATGACCTCCGGGCCGGTGATGGTGCAGGTGCTGGAGGGCGACAACGCCGTCGCGCTCAACCGTGACCTCATGGGGGCCACCAACCCGGCGGACGCCGACGAGGGCACCATCCGCGCCGACTTCGCGAAGAGCATCGAGGAGAACGTGGTGCACGGCTCCGATGCGGCGGAGACGGCGGCTCAGGAGATCGCCTTCTTCTTCCCGGACGGCGTCTGCGAGCGCACGCGCGGCTGATCGCCGCGCGAAGGCCGGATCATGAACACCCCCGCGGAAAGACAGGAACTGCTCGGGCTGTCCCGGGACGAGCTGGAGGGCTTCTTCGCCGGTCTCGGCGAGAAGCCGTTCCGCGCCCGCCAGCTGCTGCAGTGGCTGCACCGCCGGGGTATCACCGACTTCGGCGAGATGACCGACCTGGCGAAGTCCCTGCGCTCTGCGCTGGGGCTCACCGCCTCGGTCTCGCTGCCGCGGGTCATCTCCCGGCACCAGTCCGCGGACGGCACCGTGAAATGGCTGACGGCGGCCGGCGGGGGGCAGGCGGTGGAAACCGTTTTCATACCCGAGCCGGACCGGGGCACGCTGTGCATCTCCTCGCAGGTGGGCTGCGCGCTGGACTGCGCCTTCTGCGCCACGGCGAAGCAGGGCTTCAACCGTAATCTCACGGCGGCGGAGATCATCGGCCAGGTCTGGCTGGCGCAGCGGGAACTCGAACCGCGGCCGAACGGCGATCCGGCCGTGACCAACGTCGTCTTCATGGGCATGGGCGAGCCGCTGGCCAATTACCGCAACGTGGTGACGGCGCTGCGGCTGCTGATCGACGATTATGCCTACGGGCTGTCCCGCCGCCGGGTCACCGTGAGCACCTCCGGCCTGGTGCCCCAGATGCGCCGGCTCGGGGAAGAGTGCAACGTCTCCCTCGCCGTCTCGCTGCATGCGCCGGACGACGAGCTCAGGAACCGCCTCGTGCCCATCAACAAGATGCATCCCATCGCCGAGCTGCTCGACGCCTGCTGGGACTACGCCGCGGCTCGCAGCAACCGGCACATCACCTTCGAGTATGTGATGCTGGACGGCGTGAACGACTCGCCGGCCCATGCGGACCGGCTGGCCAGACTCCTGCGCGGCCGGCCGGCGAAGGTGAACCTGATCCCCTTCAATCCGTTCCCGGGCATCGAGTTCCGCCGCTCGCCGCCCCAGGTCATCGACGACTTCCGCGACCGTCTGCGCGGCCGCGGCATCGTCGCCACGGTGCGCCGTACCCGCGGTGACGACATCGACGCCGCCTGCGGCCAGCTGGCCGGCCAGGTAACCGACCGGGTGCGTATCCGGCTGAGCGAAAAGCCCGTGCGACGGGCGCTTTCCGGAGGATGACGCGGATGAGGTTAGTGGCGTTGCGGCAGACCCTGCCGAAGACTTTTCTGATCGCGGCGGCGCTGGCGCTCGCCGGCTGCGTCACGACCGACACCGGCAAGCCCCGCTCCGAAGGCTCGCCCGAAGAGGCGGCGCGCATCAACTACGAGCTGGGCGCCGAGTACATCCGCCAGGGCAACCTGGAACTCGCGCGCGAGCGGCTCGAGCGGGCCGTCTCCCAGGATCCGGACCTTGCGCTGGCCCGCTCCACGCTCGCGCTGGTCTACGACCGCCAGGGCGACATCGAACTGGCCGACGAACAGTACCGCAGAGCGGTGCGGCTCGCGCCGAACGACGCCAGCGTGCAGAACACCTACGCCGTGTTTCTGTGCAAGCGCCAGCGTTACGACGAGGCCATGGACTATTTCGCCCGTGCCGCGTCGAACTCCCGTTACGGCACGCCGGAGGCGGCGCTCACCAATGCCGGCGTCTGTCTCATGCAGAAGCCGGACTACGTGCAGGCGGAGCAGTTCTTCCGCCGCGCGCTGCAGCGCAACCCGGCCTACAGCGAGGCCCTGCTGCAGATGGCGGCGCTGAGCGTCGACCGGGGCAATTTCCTGCGCGCCCGGGCGTTCGTGCAGCGCTATCTCGCGCAGCATCCGGCCGCGCCGGAGATCCTTTGGATCGGCGTGCAGGCCGAGCGCGCGCTCGGCGACCGCGAGGCGGCGACCCGGCACGCCGCGGCCCTGCGGGAGAAATTCCCTTCTTCGGCGGAGACCCTCCGGCTGAACGAGGAGTCCGATGACTCGTGACGACATGAGCGAGGACGAGACGGGCCAGGACGAGACGGGCCAGGAGGAGTCGCGCGAGGAAGAGGAGGTCGACGGCCGCACGCAGGCGCCCGCTACCCGAGGACCGCAGGCCGGCGCGCGGCTGAAGGCGGCCCGGCAGGCCCGCAACATCTCCCTCGACGAGATCGCCCGGGAACTTCACCTGGACGCGGACAAGCTGCGAGCCCTCGAGTCCAATCGCTTCGAAGTGTTCAGTGCCCCGGTGTTCACCAAGGGATATCTGCGCCGCTACGCCGGCCTGGTCGGCGTCTCCGAGGATGAGGTGCTGGCCGGCTTCGACGAACTCAGCGACGCCGCCGGGCCGCCGCCGGTGGTCATCAAGTCTCCCCCGGCGCGTCCACGCTACGTGCCGTCCCTGCAGGCGGTCCTGCTCGTGCTGCTGGCCGCCCTTCTGGGCCTGCTCGGCTGGTGGGCTTTCAGCGGGGCCGTGCTGAAGCCGGTGCCGGAGGTGGCCGGCGACGGCGCGGCTGAGCCCTTGCTGCCCGCCCGCGGGAAAGACGTGCCCGCCGGCGCCGCTGCCACGACGGCGGGCGCTGCGCCCTCGCAGCCGGCCGAAGCGGCGATCGCGACGACCAACGAAGAGGCCGACGACAGCGCCGCCGACGCGGCGTCTGCGACGGTCGAACCGACACCGGCGCCGGTGGCTCGCGCTGCCGATGCCGTCGATGCGGATCGCGGGTCGCCGCAGTCCGCCCCGCTGTCCCTGACGCTGAGCTTCAGCGACGAATGCTGGCTGCAGGTGACCGACGGCGACGGCGAGCGGCTCTACGCCGGTATCGCCCGGGGCGGCCAGGTGCGGCGTTTCAGCGCGGTTCCCCCGGTATCCCTCGTCCTCGGCAACGCGGACGCGGCGAGCATCGAGGTGGACGGCGAACCCTATCCCATCGACCCGGCGGACCGGCGGGGCCGCACGGCACGGATTACGGTGCCGGGCTCGTGAGCGGCCCGGCCTGCGGAAGGAACCCATGAGCGCCAAGGTACGGCCGATCCGGGGCATGAACGACGTACTGCCGCCGGACACCGGCCGCTGGCAGCATCTGGAAGACACGGTGCGCGACGTGCTGGAGTCCTACGGCTACCGACAGATGCGTCTGCCGCTGCTCGAATACACCGAGCTGTTCCGCCGCTCCATCGGCGAGGTCACGGACATCGTCGAGAAGGAGATGTACACCTTCGAGGACCGCAACGGCGACAGCCTCACCCTGCGTCCGGAGGCAACGGCGGGCGTCGTGCGCGCGGCCATCAGCAACGGGCTGCTGCACAACCAGCGCCACCGCCTGTGGACCGCGGGGCCCATGTTCCGCTACGAGCGTCCGCAGAAAGGGCGCTACCGGCAGTTCCACCAGATCGATGTCGAAGCGCTGGGCTATCCCGGGCCTGACATCGATGCCGAGATGATCCTGATGTCCGCGCGGCTCTGGCGGCGGCTCGGCATCCGCCGGATCCGGCTGGAGATCAACTCGCTGGGCACGCCGGCCTCGCGGCAGCATTATCGGGAGGTGCTGGTCGAGTACTTCCGGGCGCACCGTGACCGGCTGGACGAGGACAGTATCCGCCGTCTGGATACCAACCCGATGCGCATCCTGGACAGCAAGAACGCGGACATGCAGGACATCGTGGCCGGCGCGCCGGACATCACCGAGCACCTGGACGGGGAGTCCGCGGCGCACTTCGCGGAGCTGCAGCGCATCCTCTCGGCCGCCGGCGTCGACTACACGGTGAACCCCCGACTGGTTCGCGGCCTGGACTACTACACGCGCACCGTCTTCGAGTGGGTGACCGATGCTCTCGGCGCCCAGGGAGCGGTGTGCTCCGGCGGTCGTTACGACGGCCTGGTCGAGCACCTGGGCGGCGCTCCCACGCCGGCCATCGGCTGGGCGCTCGGCATGGAGCGGCTGGTGGCCCTGTTCGAGGAGGAGGGCGGCGCGGAACCCGACGGCGCGCCGGCCGTGTACGTGGTGGCCGTGGGCGAGACGGCCGCGGCCACGGCCTTCGCGCTGGCCGAGCGGCTGCGCGACGGCCTGCCGGGGCAGGCTGTCGAGGTCAATGCCGGCGGCGGCAGCTTCAAGTCGCAGCTGAAACGCGCCGACCGCAGCGGGGCGCGCTACGCGATCGTCCTGGGCGAGAACGAGATCGCCGCCGGCGAGGCGGGCCTGAAGCCGCTGCGGACCGACGAAGCCCAGGAGAGCATCGCTGTCGGCGAGCTGGCGGCGGTACTCGCGGAGAGGCTGGCCGTCGACGGGACGCGGCAAGGTCATAAGGTTTAGAATGTCGGCCCCCCCGCGGCCGGCACTCAACGAGAAAGGGTCAGAGACATTGAACGATCTATCGGAGAAGGAAACCGTCGAAGCGATCCGTAACTGGTGGCAGGAAAACGGCAAATTCATCATCGCCGGCATCGTGCTCGGTGTGGGCGGTCTGGTCGGCTGGAATCAGTGGCAGGCACACCAGGCCGAGGAGGCGGAATCCGCCTCTGCGGTGTTCGAGAAGCTCGTCGCCGCGGTGGAGAACGGCAGCGAGTACGACGCGAAGGCCCATGCGGCCACCCTCGCCGAGCAGTATGCCTCCACGCCCTACGCGCTGCAGGCGCATCTCGCCATGGCGAAGTTCTACATGGGCCAGGGGGAGAGCGAGCAGGCCGCGGCCGAGCTGCGCACCCTCGTGCAGGACGGCGAGCCGCCCATCAGCCTGATCGCACGCCACCGCCTGGCGCGGGTGCTGCTGTACCAGGACAAGCCGCAGGAGGCGCTCGCGGTGCTGGACGTCCCGGATGCGGGCGCGTTCCGGCCCCGCTTCCTCGAGCTTCGGGGCGATGCGCAGTTCGCCCTCGGGCGGATCGGGGACGCGCGGGAGTCCTGGACGGCGGCGATCGCCGAGCCGGGTGACCCGCCGCTGATCGACATGCGGCTCGTGCAGATGAAGCTGGACGAGCTGGGTGCGCCCGCGGTGGCCGAGGCCGGAAGCGGGACGCCGGAGGGAGGCGCACCGTGAGGGCTGCGCCCGCACCCCAGTCGACCGGGAGCGTATCGACGCGAGTAGCGACCATAGCCGCTGCGCTGCTGCTCGGCGGCTGCGGCATATTCGGCGGCGGCGACGAGGCCGTCGCGCCGCCCGCGGAACTGGTGGACTTCCGGCCCACGCTGGACGTGCGCCGGGTGCTCTCCGTCGGTCTCGGCGATGGCGCCGAGGATCTGCGGCTGGCGCTTGCGCCGGCCGGCGACGGCACGCGCGTCTTTGCGGCCAGCCGGGACGGCCGGGTGCACGCCTTCGAGGGCGAGAGCTCGGACAGGCTGTGGGAGACACGGCTCGAGGTTCAGCTCTCCGCCGGGCCCGGCGTCGGCGACGGACGGGTGGTGGTCGCCGGCAGCGACGGCGACGTCATCGCCCTGGCGGCCGGCGACGGTCGCGAGCTCTGGCGCGTGCGCATCGCCGGCGAGGTACTCGCACGCCCGGCCGTGGGCGGCAACCGGGTCGTCCTGCGCACTGCCGACGGACGGTTGCTCGCGCTGGCCGGCGACGACGGCGGGCAGCTCTGGCAGCTGGAACAAAGCGTGCCGCCGCTGACCCTGCGCGGTACCTCCGCGCCGGTGCTGGTGGCCGACGCCGTCGTCTGCGGTTTCGACAACGGCCGCCTGCTGGCGGCCTCCCTGCTGGACGGCGAGGTGCTGTGGGAGCAGACCATCACGCCGCCCCAGGGCAGCACCGATCTGGACCGGCTGGTGGACATCGACGGCGCGGTCGCGGCCATCGGCCAGGACATCTACGTGGCCGGCTACCAAGGCCGGGTGGCGGCGCTGGCGCTCGAGTCCGGCTCCGCCCTGTGGTCACGCGAGCTCTCAAGCTACTCCGGCCTCGGCGTGGACTTCACCAGCGTCTACCTGGTGACCGACGAGAGCGAGGTGGTGGCCCTGTCGCGCGCCAACGGCACCGAGTACTGGCGCCAGGACGCGCTGCTGCGCCGCGGGCTGTCCACGCCGGCGGCCATGGCCGGCTCGGTGGTGGTGGGCGATTTCGAGGGCTATCTCCACTGGCTGGACGCGCGCTCCGGCGAGATGCAGGCCCGCGAGCGGGTGGACAACTCCCGCATCAGCGGCGATCTCTACGTCCAGGACGGCCGCATCTACGCCCAGACGGAGAGTGGCCGCCTGGTCGGCTTCGCGCTGCCGGACGGCGGCGGGGAATAAGGGGCCGCCGCCGGCCCGGGTGACGCCAGGGACGCCGGTATCACATCATGCTGCCCGTTATCGCACTCGTCGGACGCCCCAACGTCGGCAAATCCACGCTGTTCAACCGGCTGACCAAGTCCCGTGACGCGCTGGTGGCCGACTTCCCGGGGCTCACCCGGGACCGCCAGTACGGCTTCGGCAAACTCGGCCCCGTCCCCTACATCGTCATAGATACCGGCGGCCTGGCCGGTGCCCGCGAGGGCATCGACGAACTCATGGAGCAGCAGACCCTGAAGGCGCTGGAAGAGGCGGACCGGGTCGTCTTCCTGGTGGACGCCCGCGAGGGCCTCACCGCCGCCGATGAGCACGTGGCGGACCTGGTGCGCCGCCGGGACGTGCCGGTGACCATCGCCGTGAACAAGGGCGAGGGGCTCGCCAGCGACATGGCGGCGAGCGAGTTCCACGCCCTGGGTCTGGGCGATCCCGTCGTGATATCGGCGGCCCACGGCGACCGGGTGTCGGCCATGATGGATGCCATCCTCGCGGGCTTCGAGCCCGAGCCGGCCGAGGCGCCGGCCGACAGCGTCGCAGTCGCGGTGATCGGTCGGCCCAACGTGGGCAAGTCCACGCTCATCAACCGGCTGCTGGGCGAGGAGCGCCTGGTTACCTTCGACCAGCCGGGTACCACCCGGGACAGCGTGCGGGTGCCCTTCAGCCGAGACGGCAGGGACTACACGCTCATCGACACCGCGGGCGTCCGACGCCGTGCCCGGGTGCACGAGTCCATCGAGAAATTCAGCATCGTCAAGGCGCTGCAGGCCATGGAAGAGGCGGCCGTGGTCATCGCCGTGGTCGACGCCCGCGAGGGCATCACCGAGCAGGACGTCTCCCTGATGGGGCTGGCGGTGGAGCGCGGGCGCGCCATTATCGTCGCCATCAACAAGTGGGACGGGCTCGCCGGAGACCGGCGTCGCCAGATCCGCGACGAACTCGACCGGCGGCTGCCCTTCATGGATTTCGCGCCGCGCTACTTCATCTCTGCGCTGCACGGCACCGGCGTGGGCGACCTCATGGGGAGCGTCGACGCGGTTTACGCGGCGGCCTGGCGTGACCTGCCGACGCCGGACCTCACCCGCGCGCTGCAATCGGCGGTGGAGGCCCATCCGCCGCCGCTGGTCAGGGGTCGGCGCATCCGGCTGCGTTTCGCCCACCAGGGCGGGCGCAATCCGCCCGTGATCGTCATCCACGGCAATCAGACCGACCGACTGCCGGGCAGCTACAAGCGCTATCTGATCAACCACTTCCGCCAGACCTTCGGCCTGGACGGTACCCCCATACGACTCAGTCTGCGCACCGGCGACAACCCTTATAAAGGCCGTCGCAACAAACTCACGCCGCGACAGCAGCGGCACCGCAAGCGCCTGATCAAGCACGTCAAGCGCTGATCTGAGCGAAAGGACGACACCAGCCATAACAAGGACTCCGTCATGAAGATACTGCAAGACATCCTCGCAGCCCGTAACGGCGGCGCCGTGAAACAGCTGGCCGCGCAGTTCGGGCTGGACGACGCCGAAGCCGGCGCGGCGGTGGCGAAACTGCTGCCCGCGCTGACCGAAGGACTGAAGAAGAACGCGGCGGCGCCGGGCGGGGCGGAAGCCCTGCTGGCGGCCCTGAAGAACGGCTCCCACCGTCGCTATATCGAGGATCCCGCCCGGCTCGCCAGCGAAGAGACCATGCGCGACGGGGAAGGCATCCTCGGCCATCTGCTTGGCAGCAAGGACGTCAGCCGGCGGGTGGCGGCGGATGCCGCGCAGGAGACCGGCATCGACGTCGGCAAGCTGAAGCAGATGTTGCCGCTGGTCGCCGCGATGGCCATGGGCTCGCTGAGCAAGGAAGGCGCCGATGGCGGCGCGCTCCGGGAGCAGCAGGGCGGCGGACTCGGCGGACTCCTGTCCGGCATGCTGGACGGCGACCGCGACGGTTCGGTGACCGACGACCTCTTCGGCATGGCGAAAAAGTTCCTGCGCTGACGACGCGGCGGCGGAGGGCGGTAGCAAGCGTTGCCGTCACGCCGCACAATGTAGCCCTGATGGACGCACCGAAACAGGAATCGAGGCCGAGCGCCAGGAAGATCCACCGCATCGAGGGCGAGTTCCCCATGCGCCGCGGCGGCGTGCTGGCGGACCCGCAGATCGCCTACGAGATCTGGGGCAGGCTGAATGCCGCCCGCGACAATGCCGTGCTGATCTTCACGGGCCTGTCGCCCTCCGCCCACGCAACTTCATCCCGGGAGGACCCGGCGCCGGGGTGGTGGGAGGAGATGGTCGGGCCGGACCGGCCGGTGGACACCGAGCGCTACTTCGTCGTCTGCGTGAACTCGCTGGGCAGCTGCTACGGCTCCACCGGCGCGGCCTCCGTCGATCCTCTCACCGGCGAGCCCTACCGGCTGAACTTCCCCGTGCTGAGCCTGGAAGATGTCGCCCGCGGCGGCCATGCGGTGGTCGAACACCTCGGCATCGAGCGGCTGCACACGGTGATCGGCTGCAGCATGGGCGGCATGACGGCGCTCGCCTATTGCCTGCAGTACCCGGGCGCGGCGCGCCATCTCGTTTCCATCTCTTCCTGCGACCGGGCGCTGCCGTTCTCCATCGCCCTGCGCTCGCTACAGCGGGAAATGATCCGCAAGGACCCGGCCTGGAACGAGGGTAACTACGAACTGGGCAAGGGGCCGATCACCGGCATGCAGCTCGCCCGCAAGCTCGGCATGATCACCTACCGCTCCGCGAAGGAATGGGAGCAGCGCTTCGGCCGCGAACGGGTGTCGGAGGAGCATCTGTCCGGTGATCCCTTCTGCATCGACTTCTCCGTGGAGTCGTATCTGGAGAACCACGCCCGCAAGTTCACCGGCCAGTTCGACGCCAACTGCTATCTCTACCTCTCCCGGGCGAGCGACCTGTTCGATCTGGGCGACCACGGCGGCTCCCGCCGGACCGCGTTCTCTCGCATCGACATCGAGCGGGCGATGGTGATCGGCGTAGAGACCGATTTCCTGTTCCCCATACGCCAGCAGGAAGAACTGGCCGACGGCCTGCGCAAGCCGGGCCGCGACGTGGAGTTCGTGCGCCTGCACTCCCTGCAGGGCCACGACTCTTTCCTGGTGGACATGGATTCCTTCCGGCCGGTGATCTGCCGCTTCTTCGAGACCTGCAGCTAACCCCTGTAGGAGGGCCTTCAGGCCCGATCTTGCTTTCTTTTGAGCCAGGCCCGCCATCGGGTGGGTAAGGGTCGCGGGGACGCTCAGTCGGACGTCCTGTCCTCCCTCGCTTCGGCCGGGCCTCCTTCCCGCCGTCATGGCTCCAGTCGGCCCGGACGACCCCGCAGGGCGGCTACAATAGAAGGGGATAGGGTAAGAAGAATCGGGCCTGAAGGCCCTCCTACCTCAGGAAGAGGGCCGGGTCTACCGCGGTGGCGTTCAGGTACACGCCCCAGTGGAGGTGGGGGCCGGTCACGCGGCCGGTCGCGCCGACGGTGCCGAGTCGCTCGCCGGCGTCCAGGTCTTCGCCTTCCGCGACGTCGATGCGCTCGAGGTGGCAGTAGAGGGTGACGAGTCCCTGGCCGTGATCGACGATGACCGTGTTGCCGTTGAAGAAATAGTCGCCCGTGGCGACCACCCGGCCGGGCAGCGGATTCTCGATCGGTGTCCCCTTGGGCGCCGCAATGTCCATACCCTTGTGCGGCGAGCGGGGCTGGTCGTTGAAGAAGCGGCGCAGGCCGAAGCTGGAGCTGCGGCGGCCCGGCACAGGGGCCTCGAAGCCGAGTTCCGGCACGCGCGATTCGCTGAAGCGCCCGAGGGCCGCGTCGATGATCCCGCGTTCGCGGCCGATGCGCTCGAGATCCGCCGGGTCGGGCGTCACGTGGCGACGGTTGGGGACCGTCAGGTGCTGGGTGGCGTAGTCCGCCGCGCCGATCTCGAAGGATACCTCCCTGCGATCACCGTCGCTGGTCTCGACCGACAGGGTCGCCGTGCCCGGCTCCCGGTCCAGCGGGATGCCGGCGACCGCCACCCAACGCCCGTCCTGCCGACGCAGCATGACCCGGCGTTCGCCGAGGAAGACCCGGGCGGGAGGTGCCGCGGTGTCCGGCAGGGTCACGGCAGCGACGCCGCCCGGCCGTGGCGCGTGGGGCAGGTGCATGCCGTCCGCCTGCGCGGCCTGCGGTGTCGAGGCGGCGGCCGGCCAGGTGACGAGGGCGGTCACGATAACGATGGCCAGCCGGCCCGGGTTGGCGATGGCGATGGCGATAGCGATAGCAATAGCGATGGCGCCCGGAATCCCTTGCAGTCTCATTTCTCGTCCTCCGGCGTCTCGGCGGATTGCACGGCGGCGATCAGTGTGCCGCGGGCGAGGCGGGCACGGATCCGCCTGCCGGGCTCGACTCCGGCGGCGTCTCGCAGGACAGTACCGTCCGGTTCCGCCGTGACGATGGCGTAGCCGCGTTCCAGGGTGGCGAGCGGGCTGACGGTGTTCAGGGCCCGGGCGTCGCCGGCGAGACGGGTCCGGAGGCTCTGCAGGCGCTCGGGCATGGCCCGACGCAGCGTTCGGTCCGCCAGCGTCCAGCGGCCGTGCAGTTCCTTCAGCCGGCCCGCCGGTGAGGCGGCCAGCAGGCGCGCCCCCAGGCGCTCGAGACGGTGCCCGGCCGCGGTCAGGAGCGCGCTGCGGGCGGACGCCATGCGACGCGACAGCGAGTCCAGGCGTTCCTGCCGCTGGCGCAGCCGGCGGGCCGGACTCGCCAGCGTCAGGCGCCGCGCCAGGCGGTCCAGGGTCTGACCCCGATCCTGCAGCCGCCGGTCCAGACCCGTGCCGAGCCGGCGGGCGGCCTGATCCAGCCGAGCCGACCATTCCCGCCAGTCCGGCACCACCAGTTCCGCCGCGCCGGACGGCGTGGGCGCCCTCAGGTCTGCGGCGAAGTCTGCGATGGTGAAGTCGATCTCGTGGCCCACACCGGCAACCACCGGTACCGGGCTGGCGCGAACCGCGCGGGCCACCGTCTCCTCGTTGAACGACCACAGGTCCTCCAGGGAGCCGCCGCCCCGCGCGAGGATGAGCACATCGCACTCGGCGCGCCGGCCTGCCGTCTCCAGTGCGGCCACGATCTCCGCCGGCGCAGCGTCGCCCTGCACGGCGGTGGGGTAGACGATGACCGGTACCGCCGGGAAGCGCCGCGCGAGTACGTGCAGGATGTCGCGGACCGCCGCGCCGGTGGGCGAGGTGACGATGCCGATCCGCCGCGGCAGGTGCGGGATGGGCCGTTTCAGCGCCTCGTCGAACAGCCCCTCCGCGGCGAGCTTCTTCTTCAGAGCGTCGAAGCGGCGTCGAAGCTCCCCCTCGCCGGCTTCTTCCATCTGCTCGACGATCATCTGATAGTCGCCGCGGGGCTCGTACAGGCTCACCCGGCCGCGCACCAGCACCTGCCGGCCGTTCTCCGGACGGAAAGCCAGCCCGCGCTGGCGCTGGCGGAAGAAAGCACAGCGGATCTGCGCGCCGTCGTCCTTCAGGCTGAAATAGACGTGGCCGGAGGCCGGCCTGGCGAGATTCGAGATCTCGCCCTCCACCCACAGGCGAGGCAGCTCGGTCTCCAGCAGCGTTCGCACGTCCCGGTTGAGTTCGGAGACGGTGAGCGGGCGTTCCCGGCCGCCGCCGGGCAGGGGGGTATCCACGGATTCCATGGCGCGACAGTATAGGCCACGAGTGCAGGTATGAGCGGGGCCGGGCCTCCGGTTTACCGGCCGACCGGCGAAGCATACAATAGACTGTTTAACCCCACCCGCCAGGCAGAACCCATGCGCATAGCGAAGGAAGCGCTCACTTTCGACGATGTCCTCCTGCAGCCGGATTATTCCGAGGTGCTGCCGAGGCAGGTCAGCCTGGCCACCCGGCTGACCCGGGAGATCCCGATAAACATTCCGCTGACCTCGGCGGCCATGGACACGGTCACCGAGGGACGCCTCGCGATCACCATCGCTCAGGAAGGCGGCATCGGCATCATCCACAAGAACATGACGGCGGAGGAGCAGGCCCGCCAGGTGGTGCTGGTCAAGAAATACGAGAGCGGCGTCATCTCCGACCCCATCACCGTCTCGCCGGACCTCACTATCCGCGAGGTCATGCAGCTCACGCGCTCGAAGAACATCTCCGGCGTGCCCGTGGTGGACGGCGACGAGACCGTGGGTATCGTCACCAACCGCGATCTGCGCTTCGAGACCAGGATGGACGCCGCCGTCTCCTCGGTGATGACGCCGAAGGAGAAGCTGGTCACCGTGCGCGAGGGTGCGGGCAAGGAGGAGGTGCTCTCCCTGCTGCACAAGCACCGCATCGAGAAGGTGCTGGTGGTGGACGACGACTTCCGTCTGCGCGGCATGATCACCGCCAAGGACTTCCAGAAAGCCACCGATTTCCCGCTGGCCTGCAAGGACCAGCGCGGCGCGCTGCGCGTCGGCGCGGCCGTGGGCACCGGAGCGGACACGGACGAGCGGGTCGATCTGCTGGTGAAGAGCGGCGTCGACGTGATCGTAGTGGACACCTCGCACGGTTTCTCCCGCGGCGTGCTGGACCGCGTCTCCTGGATCAAGCAGCACTATCCCGATACCCAGGTCGTCGGCGGTAACGTCGTCACCGCTGACGCCGCGCTGGCGCTGGTGGAGGCGGGCGCCGATGCGGTCAAGGTGGGCATCGGCCCGGGATCCATCTGCACCACCAGGGTGGTGGCAGGCGTCGGCGTGCCCCAGATCTCCGCCGTGGCCGAGGTGGCGGATGCGCTCGCGCCGAGCGGGGTACCGCTCATCGCCGACGGCGGCATCCGCTACTCCGGCGACATCGCCAAGGCGCTGGTGGCCGGCGGCTACTGCGTGATGATCGGCGGGCTGTTCGCCGGCACCGAGGAGTCGCCGGGCGAGGTCGAGCTCTATCAGGGCCGCTCCTACAAGTCCTACCGGGGCATGGGCTCCATCGCGGCGATGGCGAAGGGCTCGAAGGACCGCTACTTCCAGGACGCCACCGAGGAGCTGGAGAAGCTGGTGCCGGAAGGCATCGAGGGCCGGGTGCCTTACAAGGGCAGCATCGTCGCCATCGTCCATCAGCTGATGGGCGGCGTCCGCGCGGCCATGGGCTATACCGGCTGCAGCTCCATCGACGAGATGCGCACGAAGCCCCAGTTCGTACGCATCACCGGCGCGGGCATGCGCGAGAGCCACGTCCACGACGTCGCGATCACGAAGGAAGCCCCGAACTACCGCACCGAGTGAGCCGCCGATGTCACGGGACATCCATGCGCATCGCATCCTGATCGTCGACTTCGGCTCCCAGTACACCCAGCTGATCGCCCGGCGCGTGCGTGAGGCGGGCGTCTACTGCGAGATCCATCCCTGGGACATGGACGAGGCCGCGATCCGCGGCTTCGGCGCGAGCGGCGTCGTCCTCTCCGGCGGCCCGGAGTCAGTGAACCTCGACGACCCGCCACGGGCCCACGAGGCCCTGTTCCGGCTGGGCGTGCCCGTGCTCGGCATCTGCTACGGCATGCAGGCCATGGCGGCCCAGCTGGGCGGCCGGGTGGAGGCCTCGGTGCATCGGGAGTTCGGCTATGCCGAGATCCGGCCCGGCCGGTCGGAACTGCTGGCGGGACTCGCCGACGAGCACACCGCCGACGGCACGGCGGTGCTGAAGGTCTGGATGAGCCACGGCGACCGGGTCGAGGCGCTCCCGCCCGGTTTCGCCGCCGCGGCGGCCAGCGACAACTCGCCGCTGGCCGCCATGGAAGACCCCGAACGCCACTTCTACGGCCTGCAGTTCCACCCCGAGGTGACTCATACCCTGCAGGGCGAGCAGATCGTCTTCCGCTTCGTGCGGGACATCTGCGGCTGCCCCGGCGACTGGACGCCGGGCAACATCGTCGCCGACGCCATAGCCGCCGTACGCGCTGAGGTGGGCGACGGCCGGGTGCTGCTGGGGCTCTCCGGCGGCGTCGACTCCTCGGTGGTGGCCGCGCTCCTGCACGAAGCCATCGGCGACCAGCTCGTCTGCGTATTCGTCGACCACGGCCTGCTGCGCCTGAACGAGGGCGACCAGGTCATGGACACGTTCGGCCGTCACCTCGGCGTGAACGTCATCCGCGTGAATGCCGCCGAGCGCTTCTTCGCGGCACTGGAGGGCGTCGCGGACCCGGAGGAGAAGCGCAAGATCATCGGCCGCGAGTTCATCGCCGTCTTCGACGAGCAGGCCCGCGAGCTGGAGGGCATCGACTGGCTGGCCCAGGGCACGATCTACCCGGACGTCATCGAATCTGCCGGCGCGAAAACCGGCAAGGCCCACGTCATCAAGTCGCATCACAACGTGGGCGGCCTGCCCGAGAAGATGAACCTGAAGCTCGTCGAGCCGCTGCGCGAGCTGTTCAAGGACGAGGTGCGGCGCATCGGCGTGGAACTCGGCCTGCCCCGCGAGATGGTTTACCGCCATCCGTTCCCCGGTCCCGGCCTCGGGGTGCGCATCCTGGGCGAGGTGAAGCGGGAATACGCCGCGCTGCTGCAGCGCGCCGACGAGATCTTCATCTCCGAGCTGCGCGCCCACGACCTCTACGACAAGACCAGCCAGGCCTTCGCCGTATTCCTGCCCGTGCGCTCCGTCGGCGTCATGGGCGACGGGCGGCGCTACGACTGGGTGATCGCGCTGCGTGCCGTCGAGACCATCGATTTCATGACTGCCCGCTGGGCACACCTGCCCTACGAGTTCCTGGAGCGGGTCTCGCTCAGGATCATCAACGAGGTGGACGGCATCTCCCGGGTCACCTACGACATATCCGGGAAGCCGCCGGCTACCATCGAGTGGGAATAGGGCGAGCCGCGGTCGCCGCTAGTCTTCGTCGCGCGGCTCGAGGATCTCCGGCGTGAGGTCGGCTATGGCCGTGCGCGCCGTCAGCGCCATCGACACCTTCATCTCGGCCTGGAAGGTCTTCAGCAATGCGCGCAGCCCGGCCTCGCCCCGGCCGGCCACCGCCCAGATCCAGGGCCGGCCGATCAGCGCCGCCTTCGCACCGCTGGCCAGCGCACGCACCACGTCCTGGCCGTTGCGCACGCCGCTGTCCACCAGCACCTCGGTTTTGTCGCCCGCGGCGTCGACCACCCGCGGCAGCATGTTGATGGTGGAGGAGACGCCGTCCAGCTGACGGCCGCCGTGGTTGGAGACGATCACGGCGTCGGCACCGGCCTCCGCCGCCGCCACTGCGTCCTCCGGGCTCAGCACGCCCTTGATCACGATGCGCCCGTCCCAGATGGAGCGCAGCCACTCGATGTCCTGCCAGGTGACGGCGGGGTCGAACTGGGAGTCCACCCATTCGCGGAAATCGTCCGGCGTGGAGGCCTTCGGCACGTACTCGGTCAGGTTGCCGAACACGTGGGGTTTGCCGTTCACGCCCACGTCCCAGGCCCAGCGCGGGTGCAGGAGAATTTCGCCGAACTTGCCGCGCAGCTTGCCCCACAGTCCGGTGCCGCCGCTCAGCCCGTTGCGCACGTCCCGGTAGCGGGCGCCCACCACGGCGAGGTCCACGGTGAACACCAGCGTTTTGCAACTGGCCGCGCCGGCGCGCTGTACCAGTTCCTTCACATGGCCCCGGTCGCGCATCATGTAGAGCTGGAACCAGAACGGACGCCGCGCCGCCTCGGCCACTTCCTCGACGGAGCAGATGCCCACCGTGGAATGGCAGAATGGAACGCCGATGGCATCCGCCGCGCGCACCGCCTGCACCTCGCCGCGCCGAGCCATCATGCCGGCGAGACCCACCGGCGCGAGGGCAAGGGGCATCGTCCATTTCTCCCCCAGCAGGTCGATGCCGGTCTCGATGCGGGAGACGTCACGCAGCACCCGCTGCCGCACGCCAAGCGCCCGGAAGTCGGCGACATTCTTCGCGAGTGTCACCTCGTCGTAGGCGCCGCCGTCGATGTAATCGAACAGGAAGCGCGGGAGCCGCTGCTCGGCGAGGCGGCGGTAGTCCTCGGTGGAAGCGGGCGCGAGTCGCAGGGTGCCCATGCTGGTCTCCTGTGGCGGATGGAAGGCGGGACGCAGAGGGCAAACTTAGCCAAAAGCGCTACCATCAACAAGGTGCCGACGGGACGACGGACGAGATGACGGACAGGACGACAGACACCGCCGCCAGGAGCGACGAGGCCATGATGCGCCTCGCTATCGCCGAGGCGCGGGAAGCCGAGCGTCTCGGCGAGGTGCCGGTGGGCGCCGTCATCGTGCAGGATGGGGAGATCGTCGGACGGGGCCGTAACACGCCCATCGGCTCCTGCGATCCCACGGCCCACGCTGAGATCGGCGCTTTGCGGGAGGCGGCGCATCGGCGGGGCAACTATCGGCTGACCGGCAGCACCCTCTACGTCACGCTGGAGCCGTGCATCATGTGTGCGGGCGCCATGCGTCATGCGCGCGTCGAGCGCCTGGTTTTCGGTGCCGCCGATCCCAAGAGCGGCGTGGCCGGCACGGTGGTGGATTTGTGCCGCGGCCCCGGCGCCAACCACGACCTCCAAGTCACCGGCGGTGTGCTGGCGGAGGAGTGCGGTGAGCTGCTGCGGGCGTTCTTCCGCGCCCGGCGGACACCGCCGGGCGGTGGGGCGCAGGACCGCGGTTAATCGACCGCCGCCGCCTGCGACTCGTCCTCGTTGCTGGTCTCGGCGGCGGGCGGTTCCTCGCCGTCTCCCTGAGCGAGCACGGTCCCGTCCTTCCGTTCCCGCTGGCGCTGCTCACGCTCCGTGAGCCAGCGCAGGATATCGAGGTAGGTGCGGACGTTCTCCACATACAGCACCGGCTCCCAGCCCCGGGCGTAGCCGTACATCAGCCGGGAATACCACTTGCGCTGGGCCAGCAGCGGCAGCGTCTCGCTCACGTCGATCCAGGCGTCAGGGTTGCCGCCCTGGATCTCGACGATGCGCCGGGCATCCATGAGATGGCCATAACCCACGTTGTAGGCGGCCAGCGACATCCAGGTGCGGTCCGGTTCCTTGATGGAAGCCGGCAGCCGCTGCTTGAGTCGGCGGAGGAACCGCGCGCCCCCGGAGATGCTCGACTCCGGATCCACCCGGTCCTCGATGCCGAGATAGTCCGCCGTCGCCTCGGTCAGCATCATGATGCCGCGCACGCCGGTGGGCGACACGGCGCCGGGCCGCCAGTGGGACTCCTGGTAGCCCATGGCGGCCAGCAGACGCCAGTCGATGGTGTTCTCGTCGGCCGCCTCTTCGAACATATCCCGGTAGCGGGGCAGACGCCGCTCGTAGTGGCGCATGAAGGCGCGGGTGCCGACGTAGTCGAACTTGTCCGTGTGGCCGTAGTAGCGCTCCAGGATGCGGGCGAGCCGGCCGCCCTGCTCCGTCCGCCGCAGGTACCGGTTGGCGGCCTCCACCAGGCTGTCGTCGGCGTCCGCCGGGAAGGCCCAGGCGATGGGGTCGGCCATCTCCAGGTCCAGCGCAACGCGCAGCTCGGGGTGGTAGTTGCGGATGATGTTGAAATCCGTGGAGTCGGCCACCGTGTAGTCGATTTCGTCGGCGGCGACGCTCATGAGCAGGTCGGCCACCTCGGCGCTGCGTTCCTCGGACCAGTTGAGCGCGGGGACTTCCTGCTGCAGCGACTCCAGCGTCTCCACGTGGCTGCTGCCCGCCATCACCGCGATACGGCCGTCGGTCAGCTCTTCGACGCTGCGGGGTTTGCCGGTGCCGAGCCGGTAAATCAGGTGCTGCGTCACCTCGTGATACGGGATGCTGAACTGCACGCGCTCCTTGCGGGACTCGGTCACCGACAGCCCGGCGGCTGCCATGTGCCCCTCGCCGGCCGTGATGGTGGGGATGATCTGGTCGAAGCTCTCCACCGCGGTGATCTTCAGCTCCACGCCGAGGCTGTCGGCAAAGCCTTTCACCAGGTCGTACTCCGGGCCGACGGGGCCGTTCACGCCGATGTAGTACGCGGTAGGGCTGTTGCGGGTGACAACGCGCAACTCACCGAGGGTCTTCACCTGCTCGAGCTGGGGCGGGAGTTCCCGGCAGGTGCCGAGGAGTGCCGCGATCGCCAGATAGATGAGGATTCTGATGATCATCAATCTCCTTTACCGTCCGACCGCCATCTTCTGCTTGCTCTTGGCGGCGGCGGACGCATCGCCGTGTCCCCGGCCCTATCTCCATTATAGGCGCGACACGGGTCGGCGGCTTGACAGCCGTCTCACACGTGACCATGATCCGCTGCCCATTCCCGGCAAAGCGGCAACCGGGCGCGGCCCGCCCCGAAAGCGTGCAACGGGGCGGCGCGGCACCTAACCTGTTGATATAATTAGGCCGCTTACCTGCTTTTCAAGTACGGAGGGGTGCCGGAGTGGTCGAACGGGCCTGACTCGAAATCAGGTGTGCGCGTAAGCGTACCGTGGGTTCGAATCCCACCCCCTCCGCCATCAATTCGAGAAAGTCCATTGAAAAATATGGACTTTCTTTCTTTTTTATCTTTCTTATCCCCCAATCTATCCATCATTGGCGAACTGTAAGGCTCGTAGGACTCACGGAATTTTGGGGTGCCCTAATAACGGTAGTGCCTAGCAAGCGCTTTGCATCACGCCGTATGTCCATTAGCCTTGTTCCCGTCGAGGGGACGCCGGTCTGGTATTAAGGGAGCGGGGAGGGGGTCAACGGAATGACACGTGTCAATGTTCGAATCACTGAAAGAGTAATACCGTCTGAACATCGAGTGTTCGTCTTGCACCCCGGGGTGGGATATCGGTTTCTAGACTTATTCGTCGCTCAGAACGCTGTTTTTCTCGGTTTGCCCGGCTTCGAAAGGCCTCCCATCGACGCTTGGGAGAACGAGGAAAGGTATAGGGCCATCGAAGCGCAAGTGCGGATGGCTCGCGCACGCGCACAGTGGTATCGAGGGGGCCGGAGCAGTAGGTCTGAACCTTCATCCGATCTGGCAGATCACTACCGAAAAAGCGGACGCCCTATTAGGGCTGTATCGGAAGCCCGCGCACTGTATGGAAGGGCGCAGCGAGGTGATCTGGTCGTAGTTCCCGACCGTGGTTACTTTACTGAGATTCGTATAGCCGAATTAACGAATTCACCGGATTCGGATGTCCGGCAAATCCAAGTCCCTGAGTTTGGGAACGAGAGAGTGCCTGCTAGGCGAGTTCGTTGGATCGATCACGATCAGCGGAAGATCGATTTACCACCATTCGTCATTCCGTTAATGCAGAATCGGCAAGCTCTTATCCAGCTTCCAGAGGAGGCGAAGCGCGCCGTATACGATATCGCGTTCAAGAGCTATGTGATCGCCGATGATGACACGTCTTTCTACCTTGGTGTTCGAAAAGACCATATTCTCCTCGACGATATCGGAGAAATCGCTGAGCTAACTAACTACGTTATTTCTGCCTTTCTTGCATTGGAAGCGGGGAATGGCGAGAAATTCGCGCTTCTTCCAATGCGAGAGGCAATCGATGGATTTTTCGATCGATCCGTATTGGCCGACACGGATGTTGAAATTCACTCTCCAGGCCGATTCTTGGTTCGTGCACGTCGCGAGTTGTTGTCTGGTTTCGTCCTGGCCGTCTTGGCGATAACCACAGCGGATGTTGGTGATGCGATCGCGTCGGGCGAATTATCTCCTCCGAATTCTGTCAAAATCTCTAGAATAGATGGCGATACAGAAGTGGAATACGAGCAAGAAGTCGTCGATTACGTGAACAGAATGATGGAACATTTCGGCCAGTCGACTTGGCGCATGCTGTGCGAGAAATCCCAAGTGTGCCGCGAGCGCGCTGGACTCAACGTCGCCGCGAGTGTCGACGTAGCGGCGAGCGCGGATGCCGATTAGCGAGGCCGTAGATATGAACGACCACAAAGCACAGGAACGCGAGGAATCTTGGCTTTCTCGTGTTACAGGATGGATCAATAAGCACGGTCTGACGGTGCTTCTTTTCAGTGCCTTTCTCAATGTCGGCGGTTGGCTTGGTGCGGAATGGTGGGAAGCACACAGAGAGCAGGTAAGGTTTGAAATCGAAAACGAGCATGCGGCGCTTAATGCGCGGTTTGAGAGGCTCGACCATCTGGGTAACGAATTCAACCTCACTTTCTATTTGTTTGCGCGTAATGTCATAGAAGACCGGGCAGTCGATTTAGAGCTGAGGAATAAACTCGTTCAGAATATAGCGAAACAACAGACCGAACTGGCGCGCCTTCGGACCATGTTACCGCCTGACGAAGGGAACCTTGTGGAAAGATACGCTTCGCGCCTCGCTGATATGCGCGCTTCTGTAATGAGGACTAACGAATTTAGCGACATGAATGATGCATATAGCGCGGTTAAGGCCTTGCTGCTTGATCGGGAAGTCTTGCTGCGGGACCTGCAAGGCCAGTTGCTCGGCATGAGTTAATGCCAATATAGGCCTGAATTAGCGTCCTGCTGCTTCGACCACATGCACGTTAGCTGATAGGTGAGTGAGTCAATCTGGTAGCTTAGGAACGCGTCCTCTAGCAGATCCAGGTAATCCTCGTCTGAAGGTTGCCAGTTCTTAATGATGGCCGCGAGTTCCATACGGCCAGATTGTCTCGATCTGTTCCGTTTCACTGTCGCCATATCTCAGTAGATCGTTCAAATATGCTCCGCATCCGCATGTAGGAGCCGGGGAGGCGCTGGTAGAGGGCTGATCTTGAGGAATTGAGGCCCGAAGACTAGGTGACGTTGCCGAGGGCCACTCCGGCTCTGTCCTAGGCCAGACTTCCAACCGAATTTACGGGACATTTCGGTCCAGCTAATTAGAACCCGTTTTCAAACGGCGATATTGAGAACCGCCGGGCTGAGCGATACCCGCGCGCTGGATGCTGGAAAGGACCCGCCGTCGAAGTCCGACGGCAAAACGTGGGACGATTGCCGAGGTTCGCCACTAAAAGGGTGATGAGATTCGTTGAAATCCGCTTCCACGAAGAAGGGTGCCAAAGTTCGTACAGGTTCGTACCCAAAAAGGTGACTGGGTTCGGTGAGATCCGGTGACGTAGGGGATGGGGGCTATTGGACGCTACAAATCCAAGGCGGAGACCGAGCCGGATCCCGAAGCTCCTCTAGACCGCAAGAAATTCCCTTCAAGAATCAGCCTCTGCTGGAAAAGTCAGGGGCAAAGCTATTCCTTGGGCTCCCTGCAATGTGGCAGTCTGGTACAGGCCAAAGAAACAAAAAGGGTTCGCTCCCGATACGGACCGGACGGTTGCCCGTTGTGTCCGACAGTCCGGCTAACGCAGTCAGATTTCGATTCCTCTTCGGCGAGAGAAGCTCCTTTGGCGGGACTGCAAAGTTATTCCGAGTATTTGCGCCTATAAACCTCTTCATTAGACTCAGAGTAAAGTTTGCCCTCCTGACATAGCCACGCCTTGACTTTCTTCCTGGACTTTGAGGTGAAAGGTGCCGATTGATAGAAAGCTTCTGCTAGGTCATAGCACTCAGCCTTGTCGGTCACGTATTTTCCATTCGTCTTTAATGGTGTGCATTCTAGAGAGTTAGCATTGTTTAGCGCACATGCCAGCATGATATGTCTAGCCTCGTACTGCGCATCGTCTTCACTCCAATACGCATTATCCGGTCGAGAGAAAAGCTGAGTCTTACGGCAGAAATACCCTTCAACTTGGTCCATGTCCGGGTCTTTCCTTCGCCTTACTTCTTGTGCGAGTGCGGAATTTCTACAGTCGGCCCGTGATTTGTGGGGAGTACCTTCCATACACCATTGCGCTGTCAGGTTGCTGACATTAGGTCCAGACATTATTAGGCAAGCAACAAATGCAGTAATCATCGATGGACTCCAACTCGATCCAATATGTTTTTACCCATGCTAGGCATGAGGCTCGACGCGATCTGGGCATGTTTCACAATTCCCCATGATGAAATGACGGAAAAGGAGTCGGATGATGCGGCAAAAACCGATTTGTCGAGCCCTGTTATGCCAATTCCTGTCGGGGGGGGCAAACCGGCCCGCGCGGCGTTCTGAGGTATGATTCCCGCTATCGATCCGAACCAGACCGTTGCCTGCGTATTGCGCTAGACTGACCGAAACGAACCCGACGCGGACAGTTGCCTGTACTTTCCGGTAAATTGACTGCTCCTCGACCGAAGAAGACATTCACTTTTCAGAATAGCGAAAGAGAATGTGAGCAACCTAACACGACTCGATTGGCGATCGGCTCTGTTGGATGGACTTGCCGTTCTACTGGGTATCTTGCTCGCGTTCGCAATTGATGCATGGTGGGACGTCCGCGGTGAGCGGGAGGAAGCACGCGCCTATCTTGCGGCTATCGAGACCGAGCTGGTTTCTAATCGAGAGGCTCTGGTCGAAGAGCTTGAAGTGATAAGGAGTTGGGTAGTGCAAAGTGAAGGCTTCCTTAACGATGTAGTCGCACCCGATGCATCGCCAACTTACGACCAGATTCGAGAAATGGTGTGGCTAACAGGGCCGGATCGAACAACACCAGTAGCTCGTGCCGCTATAGATGATCTTGTGTCCTCGGGAGGATTCCGAGTCATAGAGGCTCCAGAACTAAGAAGGGCGCTCGCCGACTACGTGAGGGCGCTCGACGATGATGCCAGTGAGCTGGAGGATGTGCGCGATTTCTTCAATCTGCATATTCTGCCTTATCACATCGCGGAGGGCAGTTTTACTGAATTCGATTGGGAGGCATACGTGGATCTGCCTGAATCCCCAGTATCGTTCGAAATGAATACGGCCGCATTCACTAGGAACCGTGTGTACGCAAACTTGCTGATTTCTCGCATTCTCGAGTTTGGAAATCTAATAGAGTCACACCGAGTATTAATCAAGAGAATCGACACCGTATTGGAACTTATGGAGAAATAATCGACGTCAGTCGAACGTCCGCTTCTGGCCGGTCGCGGACCCTCGGCTAGTCTCAAGCCGACCAATGAGCTTGCTTCTATTTCTGTCTACTTTTCAGACAGTAACGGTCGAATTAACCCGACCCCTGGGCGACCTAAGTACCTGATGCGGCGATGAGATCCTGAATTAACAGGAGGAATACAGGAGTCTCCTACCTCTTGCCTGTCCTTCTCAGTCCGGGCGGAAAGCCGACCCCACGACCTATTATGTTGAAGCTGCCGCGTGGTCATCTATCCAGAGGCAAGCCAACGCATAGCTGATCGAGTCGATCTGGTAGCTCAGAAACGCGTCTTCTAGCAGATCCAGATAATCCTCGTCTGGCGGGTGCCAGTTCTCAATGATGGCCGCGAGTTCGATACGGCCAGCTTTTCTCGATCTGCTCCGAGTTGCTATCGCCATATTTCGGCGGACCGGCCAGATTTTTCCCGAATCAGCATGTAGGAGCCTGGGAGGGGCGGGTAGAGGGCCAATCTTCAGGAATTGAAGGCCGAAGGCTAGGTGACGTTGCCAAGGGCTTCTCGGGGCCTGTCCTAGCTCAGATCCTCAACCGTATTTACGGGATAGGACGGCCCAGCTAATTAGAACCTGTTTCCTCAGGGCAATAATCGGAAAGGCCGGGCTGAGCGATACCCGCCTGTCTCAAATCTGGCAAGGACCCGCCGTCGAGGTTCGACAGCAAAACGGTTTGGGGCGGCACCGGCCCACTTTGAGGTGGCTTATGGACCCAAAACAGATGATCGCGTCACTCAGGGCGCACGGATTAAAGCGGCGCGATATAGCCGAGCGGCTGGGCGTGCGCGAGAGTGAGGTATTGCGGAATGGATCTATGGTGGCGGGATGTTCACGAAGCACTAACCGACTATTGATCTTATTACAGAATGGACGAAAAGATAGCGTTGCCACTCCAAGTGAGCAGAAAGAGTATCCCACCACCACCAAATGCAAATAGAAGAACAGCAAGATAGACATGAAACGGTTTATGCCACTCGTCGCTAAAGTCTCGCCACATCGTATGCGCAAGCAAACTAGCAACGAGGCTAATCAAGACACAGAGCAGAAAGTTGGTCATGTTTTTTCAGTTCGGCCTTCCACGGCCTCGCCTTACCCTTGAAACCCTCTTATTACCCAAGCGCCCGCTGCGCCCAGCCAATAAACCGCGAGCGGCACCCCAAACCAGACCGTAAAGGGCACCCACGCTTCCGTGTTATCAACGCCAAGCGGTTCGGCCAAAACGGGGAAAACCAAAATCCACACGGCGGACAGAACCACCCAAAGACGCCGCCAGCCATTGAGCCCATTTAGTGTTTCGCGCAGAGTCCTCATACCGCTCTCTGATCATGAGTTTCTTCTGCTACTGCAAAGAAAGGAGTCCGTTATGATTCTTGAAGGCTAGTCAGGATAGCAACTAGCCAGGCATCATCTCATCGTGAGGTGGTCGACCAGCAGCCTCGTAGTCTCTGAGCAAAGCATTTGTGGCTTCTTTTGCATTTATTACCGCGTTAGTCGAGTTGGGGTTGACCTTCCATTCTTCGATTGTCTGCCGCTCGATTAAAGATAGTCTCTCAAACTCTTCGCGCCACGTAGGCATAATCACGCTCCCGATCAATTGTCGCTAGATCTTGATTGACGTTCGGCTAATCGTGTCGCAACGACCGTTGAGCTGACGCTTTGAAAGGCACTCAACAAACCGAGTGCGGCCGGGATTAACGCCCATTGCCAATCAGCGAAGTACCAGACCACTCCCCCTACTAGCGCCCAGACCCACGTCATGTTCGCATGGCGCTGCGCCGCTGCTGAGAATTCGGCGGGTGTCTTGCCCATCTCGACTGCCTTCCTCTCTAGAGCATCATAAATAGACATGAATGCGCCTCACGATAAACCCATAGCATCTACGAACAATTCTTCTTTCGGCGGATGATCTTCAATATTTTCAGACTTGCATGTGCATTCCCAAAACGTCGCCAACTTATACTGATATTGCCGGTAAACAATGATAGATAATCTCGGGAAGTCGCTTACCCTATCCTGATTTTTTGGGGCTTTTAAGCTCGTAGCCAATGTCGCTCAGTCGCGCTTCGATGTTATTCAAGCTTTCTCTAATGCTACTTATCTCTTCGCGACTATTCTGTTGGAGACCTTGTAGAGCGCTATATAGCCAAGTGAAAAGGAAACGAACTCGGTATGCTATAAGCGCGAGTATAAGGACTTGAATAAGTTCCAAACCGCGCTCTGAAACGACAAACATCAGAACGCTTTCTACTATTTCTTCCATTAGCGTGAGCCCCCCGCAGAGCGCATCCGAGAATACGGGCAGATTGCCAAGAAATAGCGGCGGCTGCATTCGGGGGATTCCCCTACCCTGGCCGCATGGACAGACTCATATTGGCAGCGCTCTACGCGGGGTAGATAAGCAGCGAAAGCCAGTCCGCAGCCGCGGCTCGCAGTCGGATAATGTCCGGTATCGACCCAAAGGCGACACTCGCGAGCGTGAATCGAGCGCGCTTACATTGTAGCTGCAGTCTATGTCGCTCTCTCATCCGGCGACATGCTCGCGGAGCAGGTCAAATCATGCCCGGTCCGACGCTATCTTTGGTCCAATGGTTCGCCTGCATCTACTTGACATAAGTCCGCGATAGAATTTGCTCTGGACAGACCGACCGGTCGGTCTATACTGATCTCGCCGAAAACAATTACAAAATGAGGAGAGCGGCAATGTTAAGAGCGATTTCGTCTTTCGTACCTGCGTTGGTACTTGCTTGGGGGATGGCCCCTGTGGCCATGGCGTCCGACTTTGACGATGGCGCGGCAAATGTGAAGGTGTCATCCGATATCGGCGAGTTTCTTGCAGCAGACTCGTTATTCAGCCCCGCTTTGGCTGGATGGCCCAACGAGACCGGACAATTGAAAGGCAAGGCGGTTTATGTTGGTCGCGGTTGTGAGGCCGATGGAATCTTCTTCGGGCCACCTGATGCGTATCTGGCAGATCCTGCCGGTAAAGTTGCGCTGATCGATCGCGGCGCTTGTCGTTTCACGACTAAGGTTGCCCGTGCGGAGGCTGCGGGTGCTATCGGCGCTATTGTAGTGAATGTTCCGGGCGATCCAGCATTCGGTGCCGGTGACTGGCGGATACCAATGGGGCCTGACTTTGTCCCGCCGGCTGTTGGTATCCCTGCTGTTTTTGTGGGATTCGGGGACGGGAGTGCTCTTGCCGCAGCAGCGCCTGTCAACGTCAATCTGCTTTACAAGCCATTCACCCTTCTCAAGGACGCTCTGGATAAGCTTCCTACACTGCTATCAGGCAAAGAGAAAGATGATCTCAAGAAACTAATCAGTCGCGCAGCCGAAATCATTGAAGGCGACAATCCCAACTACGGGGAAGCTGCATTACTTGCATTTCAATTCCAGAATGAGGTGATCAGCCGGTTCTTCGAAGGCAAGATCGAGCTCCCGGCGGCGCAGTCACTAGTAGACTCAAGTGGGCATCTAGGCTTTCGGCTCTCTAGCTTGCCGTAGTCGCTAATCGGTCACAGCGGTAGGGAGCGACTTAGCGAGAATTAGGGTCGGAAACTGGACGTCTCGAAACCCCGGCTACGCGCCGGGGTTTCTTTTTCGTGCAGATGTCTGGTTTTGGCTGCGGATTCAATTGATCGATGCAACGCCTAAGCTCTGAGGATAGAGCAGGAGGTGTCACCGATGAAGTATCCGAGCAGGATCTACTATACCGAAGCCGACAAGGCGTTAATGTGGGAGCGTTGGCGCAAAGGCGAGTC